>DATNQM010000001.1:0-42959 GCA_036704045.1 Halomicronema sp.
GTTTTACTAATTTTTCAACCACCTTACAGCCCAGAGCTAAATCCGATTGAGCGAGTATGGCATTATATAAAACAACAATTAGCTTGGGGAATTTATGATAATTTAGATGCTTTGAAAGAAAAAGTCAGAACTATTATTGAATAATTACCAGCCCAAAAAATAGCATCTCTTGTAGGATGGGATTATATTCGCTTGGCACTATCTACTGTCGCATAACTTTAGAGAAATGGTATAAAATGCAGTTTTTAAAAACCTAAATTTTCCAGATTAGGCCGGCCCCAAACCGACCTAAAAAACCTACCCCAAAAATAACTTATAAGCCGGATTATTACTTTCATCCCAATACTGATAACCAAGCGAATCAACAAAAGCCTGCCATTCCTGCATTTCCCCCGGAGGAACTTGCATCCCCACAGCAATACGCCCATAATCAGCACCATTATTGCGATAATGGAACATACTAATATTCCAATTCGGACTCATAGAAGCCACAAATTTCATCAACGCACCCGGACGTTCAGGAAACTCAAAACGATACAACAATTCATGGTGAGCAAGCAGTGATTTTCCCCCTACCATGTGCCGTAAATGTAACTTTGTCAACTCATCATCCGTTAAATCAATCGTCCTTAAACCTTGCGCCTCAAAACTCTCCACAATCTTCACAGCATCCGCCCGATTTTGAATCTGCACCCCCACAAAAATATGTGCTTCTTTCTCCTCAGCAATACGGTAATTAAACTCTGTTAAATTTCGTCTTCCCAAACAATCACAAAACCGCCGCAAACTACCCGGTTTTTCAGGAATAGTAACAGCAAAAATAGCCTCCCGACGTTCCCCTAATTCCGCACGTTCTGCAACAAAACGAAGCCGGTCAAAATTCATATTTGCACCACAAGCAACCGCCACCAAACTTTGACCTTCGATTTGCTCGCGTTCTACATAAGCTTTTGCCCCCGCAACGGCTAAAGCACCGGCCGGCTCTAAAATTGATCTTGTATCTTCAAAAACATCTTTAATCGCTGCACAAGTGTCATCTGTATCAACTAAAATAATCTCATCCACATATTGCTGACAAAGCCGAAAAGTCTCTTCCCCAACTTCCCGCACAGCCACACCATCTGCAAATAATCCAACCTGCGATAAACGCACCCGATGACCGGCCTTTAAAGATTGATTCATCGCATCAGAATCAACCGGCTCAACGCCAATAATTTTAATTTCAGGACGCAATCTTTTCACATAAGCCGCAATCCCAGAAATCAAACCACCGCCACCAATAGCAACAAAAATAGCATGAATTGGTTTTTGATATTGCCGTAAAATTTCCATACCAATTGTACCCTGACCGGCAATCACATCCGGGTCATCAAACGGGTGAATAAAAGTTAAATTCTTTTCCGCTTCTAACTGACGAGCATAGGCATAAGCATCATCATAAGTATCACCATGCAAAACCACATCGCCGCCGCGTGCTTTCACCGCATTAATTTTAACTTGAGGCGTAGTTTCAGGCATCACAATTATCGCACGAGTACCGAGGCGTTTTGCACCCAAAGCCACACCTTGCGCGTGATTGCCGGCGGAAGCAGCAATCACACCTTGTTCCAGCATATCAGGTGGTAATTGTGCCATTTTGTTATAGGCACCGCGCAGTTTAAAAGAAAAGACAGACTGCATATCCTCACGTTTAAGCATGAGGTTGTTATTGAGGCGTTTTGACAGGTTTGGAGCCACTTCCAGCGGAGTTTCCTGAGCAACATCGTACACGCGAGCAGTGAGAATTTGAACCAGGTAATCGCAATACATAGGTTAAAAGGTTAGGGGCCGGTTGGTTTATAATTTTACTGTATTTGTGACACCGGCTACTTTACTGTAAAAATAGAGCGATTTGATAAGCTGTAACTGGGGTATCTAATAATAATTGCATTAGTTATAAGCTTCCTTCAAAGTCTTGAAAAATTTCTTCAGGTAATGGATCGTTAAAGTCAGGGGGTACTGTAAACTCTCCCGCTGCAAGTCCAAAAGGACGGGGTTCTTTCGGTTCTTCTAATGCGGTCGGTTGGCTTCTGCCAGGTTTTGCAAATAAGAAAAAGTCTAATACTTCTTCGACAAGGAAATCACGAGATTTGTTAATTTCTTGCATTAGTTGTTCTTGGAGAGTCATTGTTTTATTTATGTTTTCACTATCAAGGGGGCAAGTTCCTGTAGCAAACGCCTCTAAGATACCTCATATCGGTATGATATTAGCACTAGGGCCATTTAAGCGTAATAATCGCACTACTTGAAGCAAAGGAAAATACAAAGTGCATCTCCTTAAAACTTTTGGATTGAGTTGACTATAACCATATATGTTTTTATATAACATCAATGATATAATCTATTCTAAACTTACATAAATGGGATAATACCAGTCAAAGCGACAGTATCCCATCCCTAAAATTTCTACTCTTATTGCTTGACACCCTTACAATACTTTTAGCTGAATTATGAGCATCATACACATTAGTCAAATAGAGGCCAAGCTCAAATCTCTTTTTAAAAACTTGATAGATATTAGTGATTTTTCCAATAAACCACCATCAGATCAAGAATCTCTTTTCCTTACTCGCGCGCTTGCTGCATTTGCAATTTTGGCCATGACTGATATCACTCCAGAGCAAGCAGCAGCTTGTATAACCGATGGCTATCAAGATAACGGTCTTGATGCCATTTACTTTGATGAAATTGAAAAAACTCTATTTTTAGTACAAGCCAAGTGGCATAAGGATGGTTTAGGCAGTATTGACAGCGGAGATAGCCATAAATTTATTCAAGGGATAAGAGATATTATTAATGTAAGATTTGATCGCTTTAATAAAAAAATAAAAAATCGTTGGTCAGAGATTGACAAAGCTATGAATAACACAGAGACGCGTTTTGTTATGTTACTTGCTCACACAGGTGCAGCGAAATTAAGTCCAGAAATTGAAATAATATTCAATGACTTTATGAAGGAAATTAATGACTCCTCAGATGTTCTTGAATTACAAGTTCTTCAGCAAAAAGACTTATATAGCGTGATTAAGGATGGTTTAGGCAAACCAATCAACCTAGAAGTTGTATTAAAAGAATGGGGACAAATAAAAGAACCATTTCTTGCATACTATGGTCGTGTAGCAGCCAGTGACGTTGCTAAGTGGTGGAATGATTATCATCCAAGACTATTTGACAAAAATATTCGCTCATTTTTGAAAACAGAAATTAACCAAGGAATTATTGAATCTTTGTCCTCTGAACCAGAAAATTTTTGGTATTTAAACAACGGTATAACGGCCTTATGCAAAACAATTAAGAAAAAGCCTATAGGTGGTTCTTCAAATGATAGTAGTACATTTGTATGTGAAGATGTCACTATTGTCAATGGCGCTCAAACAGTAGGAGCAATTGCCGCCGCAAATGCGAAATCACCTGAGAACGTGGAGCGGGCAACTGTGATGATTAAATTTATATCTCTTGAAAATTGCCCGGAAGATTTTGCCCGTCGTATAACGCGAACAACAAATACTCAAAATCGTATTGAAAACCGAGACTTTGTTTCACTAGATCCAGAACAAGAACGGTTACAAAATGAATTGAAGATAGACGGAATTGACTATGTTTACAAAGCGGGATATAGTCTTCCAGATATAAACAAAGGTTTTTATTTAACTGAAGCAACAGTCGCTCTTGCCTGTTACTCTAAGCTTTCCTATGCGGTACAAGCAAAAAGCGGCATAGGCGCGCTTTGGGAGGATGTCACGAAAGAACCTTATAAAGCTTTGTTTAATCCAAGCCTTTCCAGTCTTAAACTCTGGCGTCTAGTTCAGATACATCGTGAAATTGAAAAGAGCCTAGAATTAGAAAAAAATAATTTACAAGGCAAAGAAGCAAAGTTACCTGTGCATGGAAATCGATTTTTAGCTAGACAAGTATTCAATCAACTGACCGCTATCAATTTTAATGATCCAAAAAAGTCTGTAGAACCCCTGATTAGTGAAGTTCCCGAAGTAACTCATCGTGTAGTTAAATTAACAATTTCTGCTATTAATGAACTTTACCCCGACTCATACATTGCTAATCTTTTCAAAAATGTTACAAAGTGCCAAGAAATCGAAGATTGGATTAAATCACATTGGACGTAAAATATTATTTTTTATAAAGTTAGGACTTAGTTACTAACCATAAACCCATTACCAAACACCAAGAATGCAAAACCAACAAAACCTAAACCTACCAATAATGGGATGTGGCACCTGGGCATGGGGCAACCGGCTCCTCTGGGGATACAATCAAAACATGGACGAACAACTCCAACAAGTCTTTAACCTCTGCATCCAAAACAACATCACCCTATTCGACACCGGCGACTCCTACGGCACCGGCAAACTCAGCGGACGCAGCGAACAACTACTCGGACAATTCACCAAACAATATCACGGCCCCAACCAAAACAACATCTGCATCGCCACAAAACTCGCACCTTACCCCTGGAGACTAACCCGAAACTCCTTTATAAAAGCCGCCGAAAACTCATCACAACGCCTCCAAAAAAACATCGACTTAGTACAAATGCACTGGTCAACAGCCAACTACGCACCCTGGCAAGAAATCCCCCTTTTAAACGCACTTTGTGACCTCTACGAACAACAAAAAGTCAAAGCCATCGGCCTCTCAAATTACGGCCCAAAACGCCTAAAACAAATCCATAAAATCTTCGCCCAAAGAAACATCCCCATCACCACATTACAAGTACAATACTCTCTCCTATCTACCTACCCAATCACCCAACTAAACCTCAAAGAAACCTGCGACGAACTAGGAATAAAAATCATCGCTTACAGCCCCCTAGCCCTCGGATTACTCACCGGCAAATACAGCCCAAATACCCCACTTCCCAAAGGAATTAGAAGCCTAGCATTTGGGAAAATGCTACCAGGAATACAACCCCTACTCAACACCATGACAGAAATTGCCAACAACCGAAACAAAACCGTCTCACAAATCGCAATCAACTGGTGCATAAGTAAAAACACCATCCCCATTCCCGGTGCCAAAAACCTCAAACAAGCCCAAGAAAACATCGGAGCACTTGGCTGGAAACTAGACCAAAACGAAATCGAAGAACTCGACAAAATCGCAGCCGGTGTACCCAAAAAAATGATACAAAACAACTTCCAAACCAAATAAATTTGTGCTATAATAAACCCATGCTATCTCTCCTTAAACAAATACGTCAAAAAATAGCAACAGATCAATTTGAACTCTCTCGCCACGCCGTTGACCAGTCTATTCTGCGTAAAATACAAATTCACGAACTTAAAGAAGCAATAGAAACCGGACAAATCATCGAAGATTATCCCAACGATAAATATGGCCCTAGCTGCCTAATCAATGGACTCACCAAAAGCAACCGCCCTATTCACATTCAATGTACCTATCCCTCTCGCCCCCTAATCAAAATAATCACCCTTTATCAACCAGACCCCAATCAATGGAACAATAATTTTACACAAAGAAAAACCAACCATGAACAACAATGAAAACTTAATCGAACAAAAAATCACCTACACCCTAGAAATCGACGGTAAAATTTTCTTAATTGAAAACGTACCCGCCCGCGTCAATCCAGAAACAGGAGAGCAATATTTCTCCCCATCTACCGTAGAACGCTTGCAACAAATTATCCTCAACCAAGAACAACCAACCCGGTTTGTAGAAACCCCCGTCTACAACTTTGCCGCCTAAAATTCCCTCACCCCTTAACCCCCTTAAAACGCGCCTTAGCCCCCTCAAAAGCCTCACGCATCACCCCCTGAATTCGTTCCGGATCAGGAACCTTCCCCCCCAACAAATCCCCAAAATAAACACAAGCCCCCTCACCCAAAGCCCAAGTATAAGCAAACGCCCAAGAAGCAGCAATCGCACTTCCCAACCCCGGAATAAACTTCACCAACTCCCTACCTATCGCTTGTGCCAAAAAACCACCCGCAATCGCACTCACAACCCCCCCAGCTTGAGAACGATTCAAAGTTTGACCATATAACTTACCCAACAAACCCACCATCGAAACCTGAACCGCCGTCAACACCGGCATCGTCGTAAACGGCAAAGGCACAGCAGCCAAACCCCCCGCCATAATCGCAAACGGCAAAATATACCTCCGCCCCGCCTCCCGATATACATTACCCAAATCCCGGCCCGCCTTCTCATCTAACAACTGATAAATCGCCCCCGCCTCCGCAGAAGGCAACAACTCCGCCAACCCATCCCGAAACGCCTCCAACCCATAAAAAACCGGCCTATAACCATCCTCCTCCAAAGTAAAATCAACCATCAGCGCCCCATCATACAAACCCGCAAACCCCTCCTTAATACCCTCAAACGCCCGCACAACCTCCTCAAAAGCAGGCGGATACACAGGATGATCCACCACATCAGCCGGATACAAATCATGCAAACAAGTCACCGCCAACAAACAAGGAATCTCAGGAAACTGCTTCCGTAAACCCACAGCAACCTCCCTTAAACTATCCGTCGCAAAATCCGTACACCTTACCGTCAAAATCAAAACCCTAGCCCGTTTACTAGGCAATTTCAACTCCCCCACCAACTCCCCGATCACCCCCTCCGTCTCCAAACTCACATCCCCCAAACCCACCGTATCCGTAAAAACCAACAACGGCAGATCCTCCGACGGATAAGCATAACGTTCCGTATGTTGCGTATGTGGACGAAACCCTTGCCCAATAATCTCCGCCGAAACCCCCGTCAAACCCCGCACAATCGAACTCTTACCCGCCTGCGGTTTCCCAATCAACAAAGCCTCCGTCGTTGGCAACTCCGATCTCACCCTCTCTAAAATCTCAGCCAAACGCTCATCACTCACACTAAACCATTGCATAACCAACTGCGTCGCCTGATCCACCGGCAACCGTTTCTTGATTTTTGTCCCCGCATCATCCCAAAACGAACCAAGTCGGTTTTTCAACGTATTTAGCGACTCCCCAGCCCCTACCTGCTTAGGCCCAGCATCATCTTTATCCGTCATCGTCACACCACCACCATCAATACAACAAAACACTATTAGTTTATTTAGTCTATTAGTATTGTAAAAAATTCCCTTCCCAATCCCTAACGGCCAAATTTTCAAAAAAAATCAATTCACCCCCTTAGTCGGTGTATAATAAGAGGCCGTATCTTGTTGAAACCCTATGAACGCTGAAGCAATAATTCGCTCCATAGAAGCGGAACAACTAAAAACAAACCTCCCCGACATCCAAATCGGAGACACAGTAAAAGTCTCAGTCAAAATCGTTGAAGGCGGAAAAGAGCGTATCCAACCCTACGAAGGCACCGTCATCGCCAAACGCAGTGCCGGTCTCACCAAAACCATCACCGTCCGCCGAATTTTTCAAGGAGTTGGTGTAGAAAGAGTTTTCCTCATCCACTCCCCCCGCATCGACAACATCCAAATTTTGCGCCGCAGCAAAGTCCGCCGCGCCAAACTTTACTTCCTCCGCGACCGCGTTGGTAAAGCCACCAGACTTAAACAACGCTTCAACCGGCCCCTCACATAAAAAAAATAAAAAAAAATCGCTTGGCAGTCTAGTAAAATTTTAAAAAGAGGGTTATACTAGATAAGGCAAAGGCAAAATGCCAAGCAAAACGCCTGTGCGCTCTTAGTTCAGTTGGTAGAACGCAGGTCTCCAAAACCTGATGTCGGGAGTTCGAGTCTTCCAGGGCGCGCTGAACCACCGATTTAAAAATCCTACCCGAAAGGAAACACGGGCTTGGTGTGAAAGCACCAACAACGTCAACCTTCGGGTAGGATTATTATGAGAACGGTTCAAAAAGGCAAAGCTCCTCTTGTACGGCTGAAAGTTAAAAAAATAACATCGCGCCAGGGGGACTTTCGGAAAAAAAGCCGGGCGCCGCACACAGAGAGAGGTTAGTCATTGTGGCCAAAAAAAACGAAGCCGAAATACAGCAAGAAACCTCAACAGGGTTTAGCCTCGTAAAATTTTTTGATGAAACCAAAGAAGAACTGGGAAAAGTCGTATGGCCTTCCCGGCAGCAAGTAATCAGCGAATCCCTAGCAGTATTGTTAATGGTAACGCTCGTTGCAACCTTCATTTATTTGGTGGATAACTTCTTTAGCTGGGCCTCAACGCAGGTATTTGGATGATGTTTGCATCGGACGAAACAAGCGAACAAAATCAGACGCAAGAAATGCCAGAACTCAACGTGACAAAAGATCCACGTTGGTACGCTGTGCAGGTTGCCTCTGGGTGTGAAAAAAGGGTAAAAGCCAACTTGGAACAGCGCATCGAAACCCTTGATGTCGCAGATAAAATCATCCAAGTCGAAATCCCGCAAACACCGGCAATTAAAATCCGAAAAGACGGCTCACGCTCACAGTCCGACGAAAAAGTATTTCCGGGCTATGTGTTAGTGAAAATGGCGATGGATGACAATAGCTGGCAAGTAGTAAAAAACACCCCAAACGTTATTAACTTTGTCGGAGCCGAACAAAAACGCCGCTACGGAAGAGGAAGAGGACACGTTACCCCCGTACCCCTATCCAACTCAGAAGTAGAACGAATATTCCGGCAAGCCCGCGAACAAGAGCCAGTGGTGAAAATCAACATGGCAGTGGGCGACAAAGTAATAGTGCTATCTGGACCCTTTAAAGACTTTGAAGGCGAAGTCATAGAAGTAAGCCCAGAACGCAGCAAACTAAAAGTGTTACTCTCCATTTTTGGACGAGAAACCCCCGTAGAATTGGAATTTAACCAAGTTCAGAAACAGAACTGAGTCTAGCAATGGCAAAAAAAATAGTCGCGGTCATTAAATTGGCCATCACGGCGGGCAAAGCCAACCCAGCCCCCCCAATCGGGCCGGCCCTAGGTCAGCACGGCGTTAACATTATGATGTTCTGCAAAGAATACAACGCCAGAACCGCAGACCAAGCAGGCTTAGTCGTGCCGGTAGAAATTTCTGTATTTGAAGACAGAAGTTTCACCTTCATTCTCAAAACACCTCCAGCCTCCGTTTTAATCGCCAAAGCCGCCAAAATTGAACGCGGATCAGGCGAACCAAACCGGAAAAAAGTTGGATCAATTACCACAGCCCAACTGCGGGAAATTGCCCAAACCAAACTTCCAGACTTAAACGCTAACGACATCGACGCCGCCATGAAAATTGTCGCCGGCACCGCTCGCAACATGGGCGTAAATGTCGTTGAAGCTTAAAGTGAAACGTGAAAAGTGAAGGTAGACTGAAAAATTTAAAAAGTTTAAACCGTAAACTTTGACCTTTTCCCAGTCCCCAATCACTAATCCCTAATCACCCATCACGGGGGAGAGGAAAAACCTCGCCACCAACCCCAGGAGACATAAATGGCAAAAAAAGTATCCAGACGTTTAAAAGAACTTCTCCGAAAAGTAGAAGCACGACCCTACGCACCCCTCGAAGCAATTAACTTGCTCAAGGAAACCGCAACAGCTAAATTCGTTGAAACCGCAGAAGCTCATATTCGGTTAGGGATCGACCCCAAATATACAGACCAACAACTGCGGACAACCGTTGCCCTACCAAAAGGCACCGGCCAAACCGTCCGAGTCGCCGTCATCGCACGCGGTGAAAAAGTCCAAGAAGCAGAACGCGGTGGTGCAGATATCGTCGGTTCCGAAGAACTGATCGACGAAATTCAAAAAGGCCGTATGGACTTTGACAAACTTATAGCTACCCCCGATGTCATGCCCCAAGTTGCAAAACTTGGTAAACTGCTTGGCCCTCGTGGTTTAATGCCATCCCCCAAAGGCGGTACCGTTACCTTTGACTTGGCAAGCGCCATTTCCGAATTTAAAGCCGGTAAACTCGAATTCCGTGCAGATCGTACCGGTATCGTTCACGTCCTCTTTGGCAAAGCAAACTTCACCGCCGAAGACCTCCTCGTGAACCTCAAAGCCCTACAAGAAACCATCGACCGCAACCGGCCCTCTGGAGCCAAAGGTCGGTACTGGCGCACCTTCTACATCAGCGCCACCCAAGGGCCGGCTATCCAAATCGATATCAGCGCCCTTCGTGACCTCAAACTCAACGAAGCAGCCTAAAACCTAAAAATTGGGAATTGGCAATTAGGAATTTTTAATTGTCAAAACAATCAAAAACATCTCCTAAAAAACCAATCCCCAATTACACTTGACAAAGCATCAAAACCCGTCTACTATCTAAGGTTGGCAATCAAAAATCCAAACCTGTAACAGGCCAAGCCAAAGACAGCAGGAGCCAAATGCTTAATTTCCTGCCGAGGTTAACGCCCGCACACTACAATCCCATGCTGAGTTAAAAAAAACCGGCACGACATTGCAGGCGCGCGTAACCCCGGCAAGATGACCGGGGTTTTTGATTGGATTCAACAGCCATTGGTTAAACCCATTTTGGAACGATGCCGTTAGAGCCAATTGTCAAAAAAACTGACAAATTCAACTCTAACCTCCGGCATCAAAAAAACCCCTTAGCTGCTACCAACCTATAAAAGGAGGTGAAAAAAAGTGGGTAGAACGCGCGCAGGTAAAGGCGAAATTATCGCCGACCTCAAACACACTTTAAGTGAGGCGCAAATCGTCGTCGTTATCGATTACAAAGGGCTGACCGTAGGGGAAATTACCGACCTCCGCAGACGACTACGCCCCACCGGCACCGTTTGCAAAGTCACCAAAAACACCCTTATGAGCATCGCCATCCAAGGCGATTCTAAATGGGAAGCAATGGAAGGCATCTTAACAGGTTCTTCCGCCTTCTTGGTGGTCAAAGATGATATTGGTGGCGCTATCAAAGCCTATCAAGAATTCCAAAAAGCCAGCAAGAAAACAGAATTGCGCGGTGGTGTAATGGAAGGCCGGCTCTTAAGTGAAGCCGACATCAAAGCCATCGGAGACTTGCCCTCCAAAGAACAGCTTATTGCACAAATTGCAGGCGCTATCAATGGCGTTGCAACAAAACTCGCAGTCGCAATCAACGAAGTTCCAGCCTCGCTGGCTCGTGCGATTCAAGCTGTCTCCGAAAAAGACAAAGAAGCGGCCTAATTTTATTAGCTGTTTCTTAAAACCTCTCGAATATTCCGTTTGTTTGTAAATCCAAAAAGGAGCTATTTCCATGTCTGCAACCACCGATGAAATTTTAGAGAAGCTTAAATCTTTGACCTTGTTGGAAGCTGCCGACTTGGTTAAGCAAATTGAAGAAGCTTTTGGCGTCAGCGCTGCTGCTCCCGCCGGCGGTATGATGATGATGGCTGCTCCTAGTGCTGCGGCTGCTGAGCCGGTTGAAGAAAAAACCGAATTCGACGTTATCCTCGAAGACGTCCCCGCAGACAAGAAAATCGCTGTGCTCAAAGTTGTGCGGACTCTCACCGGCCTTGGTTTGAAAGAAGCCAAAGACCTCGTAGAATCAACTCCCAAGCCGGTCAAAGAAGCTATTGCCAAAGACGCAGCCGAAGATGCGAAGAAGCAGCTTGAAGAAGCTGGCGCTAAAGTAAGCGTCAAGTAATTTAATCTGTTTTCCATGCCCAGCCCACCAGAATCTTTTTGATTGGTGGGCTTTGTATTTTCTCAAGTTTTTTCAAAAAACTTTAATTAATCTTCTGCCCATAAAAATTCTTAAAATTAATGGGCAAAAAATTTGTTAAAGCTTTAATAGTGTAAATCTGCTTCCCACACAGCAATATAGGTTCTATCTTTTTCGTTTCGTTCAATAATTCCATCCCAATTGCCATTAGAAAATCTGTATTGATCTCGCTTGCCTTCTTTAACACGCCTCAATTGTGTTTTAACTTCATCACTTACTTGCCCACCAGCCATCCCATCTAAAGTTTTTTGCATTTCTTCTACACTCACCGACGAAGCAAAAGAAGCTTCAGTTTGTCTCAACCGTCGCGTATTTCGGTCAATAATAAACCCCAAATCTATTTGATTTGGCTCTACTACATAAAGCATTGCTTCTGTATTTTCCCACAGCCCATCAGATACTTTTGTAGGTGAACCAAAGGTTTGCTTAATCACCGCCTCCGATGTCCCCACTGGTAACCCCGGCACCCTTGCTTGGCTTACTTCATTATTATTGGTTGAATTGGCATTTTCGTTTGGTGTCTTGACAAAATCATGATTTTGTGGTATTTCAGGACTTGGTGAAGGCGGTTCCGTTGGCAGAGACTGAGTTGGCGCCGGTGTAGGCGAAAAAACTACAGCAGGTGGAGTGGGTGTAGGAGTAATGACTGGCCTTTGAGTCGATGCCGGTCTAGGTGGAGTTGGTGCCGGTGTAGGCGTAACAGGCGTAACCACAGCAGCCGGTTGAGTCGCTGTCGGCGAGGGAGATTGTAAAGCCGAACGAATTCCCGCAATTGCCAAAGCAGCCACCAAACCTAAAGAACCGCCAACCAGCAACGCTTTCAGCCAATTATTCTTGTTAGACACCGGCACCGGCTGAGCATAGCCATAGGCGCCGGGAGAAACAGCCACCGTCTCCCGTTCCGAAACAGGTATTCCCACAGCCGGAGAAGTAACCCCAACACCCACAGCCAAAGACTGTAAAGCACTCAGCATCTCTTGCGCCGAACTATAACGATCTTGAGGATGATAACGAATAGCTTTATCTAGCACAGCAGCAAAAGACGAACTAAGATTTGGCGCATACTGCCGCCAAACAATCTCACCCGTGCGAGAATCACTATCTAACTGTTGAGGAATTCTGCCGGTAAGCAGATAAATAGCCGTTAACGCCAAAGCATATAAATCAGTAGAGTAAATAGGCTTGCCCGCAGTTTGTTCCGCCGGCATAAAACCGGGAGTTCCTATAACAATAGAAGGCCCAGAATTACCAGAATTTAACGCAGTATTAATAGACTCTTTCACCGAACCAAAATCAATTAAAACCGGCAAACTATCGCGCTTCCGAAAAATAATATTATCAGGTTTAATATCGCGGTGAACAATTTTTTGACTATGAACAAAAGCCAAAACCGGCAAAAGTTGAAGCAAAATTGAGCGCACCATACTTTCAGATTGGATGCCTTCAGACTGTAACTTTTGTGTTAAAGTTTGACCCTCAATAAATTCTTGAATTAAATAAAAATTACCAGCCTCTTCAAAATAAGCATATAAACGAGGGATTTGATTATGACCCTCACCCAATTGCTCCAAAATCGCCGCTTCTCGACCAAAACGTTCTCGCAACATCCTATACACATTAGGATCACCAGCCATCGGCTTTAACTTTTTAATTACACAGCGTCGTCCCGAAGGAATATGAGTATCTTCCGCTAAAAACGTTTCCCCAAAACCCCCAGAGCCCAAAGAACCTAAAATACGATAACGATTACCTAACAGCGTTGGATTCATAAAAAGTAAATTATCAAAAGCCAAAAAAATTAACCAACTCAGACTACAAGAGACATTTTTATTCTTTAATCTTAAAACATCCTTTGTCGATCTTTCCTAAGAGAGAAAAATATAATTCATCTATGCCTTACCCCCACAAACTTTTAGTATCTTAGATAGTAGATTGTATAGTTTACACTTAAAAACTGTAGTCAGCAAAAGCTTTTAGCCCCAAGAGAGAATTATTGTTAAATTTTAAGAAATATCACAACAGCGAAATATTTCAGAGGTGTATCTATAATACTATCAAGACACCCTCAGCAGCCAGCACAGCCCAAAAATATAAATAGATAACCATCATTTTACAAAAAAGATAAAATAAATATGATTAGTAAACTATTAAGCAAAGAAACTCAGCTAGAATATTAAGCGACATTGTAAATGCCAAATAAGTTTTTTTGCAAAATCAGGGATTTAGAAATTAACCTAAATATTTTGGGAACTTTTAATATAAGGGATTTGCCAAAACCTCTAAAAATTTTACTGCCAAAGGGATTTTTACTAAAAATTTATGGTAGTCCCCAAAACACTCACCTAACTAAAGCAAAAAACAAAACAACATCAATAATTAACGAAAAAAGCGAAACACCCCATAGAATAAAAATTCTACTAGATAAACTAGAAAATCTAAACCCCAAAAAAATTCAACAATACCATCGGCAAAAAATAAAAGGAGATAAACCATGATGATAGAAGACGAAGAACTGAGAATTACCTTTAAAGTTGCCAGCGAAGAACATTTACAAAAACTTGACGAAGGCTTATTAATTTTAGAAAAAACTCCAGATAATCCAAATTTAATAGCCGAAATGATGAGAGAAGCCCATTCTTTAAAAGGCGATGCCAATATGTTAGGAGTCAAAGATATTGGGACTCTTTCTCATCAACTAGAACACCTATTAATGAGCATCAAAAAAGGAGAAACAGTCCTTACTCCCGCTCTCTGTGATAGGATGTTTGCCGGTATTGCAGCTATACGAGGACTCCTCCAAGAAGCAGTTACCGGCATCCCCCCAGGAGTCAACACCTTTTATGCCCTTGCTCAATTAATGGGAGCTAATGTTACCCCCACACCAGCACCAGAAGTATCCCTAGAAGAAACGAAAGAACCCCCCAAACAAATCACCGAAGAGCTTTTTGAAACCCCACTCAAAAACTCTCCCATAAACCCTCCGACAAATTTCGTACCAACCGAAGAACAAACACCCCCTTTAAAACTCCCTAAACCTGTACCAGAAACTAAAATCAAAAAAACCAAAAAACCACCCTCAGAACTAGCAGATAATGTTAAAAATACAGCCCCAATAACCCCAGAACCAGAAATTAAAAAAGGTAGTCGATATATTCAAGACGAAGAACTACGAACCACCTTTAAAATAGCCTGTGAAGAACATTTACAAAAACTAGATGAAGGATTACTTTACCTAGAAAAAAACCCCAACAACGCAAAAAAAATAGAAGAAATGTTGCGGGAAGCCCACAGCATAAAAGGCGATGCTGGAATGCTAGGAATACCCGATATCAGTACCCTAGCCCATCAACTAGAAAATATTCTTAACAGCGTCACAAAAAGAGAAATTTCTATAACACCCAAAATTTGTGATCAAATGTCAGAGTTATTAGGAAACATAAGAGAACTGGTTTCAGAAGCAGTTAGCGGAGTTCCTAGTAATATTAATATCCAGCCAATTACCCAGCCAAATGTTGCAACTTTACCCACTTTAAACGAAGATATAATCACAATAATTCCCCGTTCTCAACCCACAGAAAAAAACGCACCTCATCATCCAAATACAGACAACTATCGTATTGAAAGTATCCGTGTTGAAACTCGAAATCTTGATGCTTTAATGACCCTTGGCGGAGAACTAACCGTTACTAAAATTCGCGTTGCTCACAGACTTAGCGAAATTGAAAACATTGTTAGTTTGTGGGAAAAATGGAGCCGCGATATTTTTATTAATCGCTTCACCTTAGACGAAATTCAACGAACTAATAAAGTCAACTCCATTAACCAAATTAAAAACTTACATGAATCCTATGAAGAACACCTCGAAGAACTAGGAAACCTCGTAGAAAGCCTCAAAAGTTCTCTTTATGAAGACAGCGCCAGACTTGATGTTATTTCCTCAGAACTTGAAGAAGGAATACGCACCCTTCGTTTGTTGCCTCTATTAACAATATTCAACTTATTTCCGCGCCTAGTTAGAGACTTAGGCAGACAACAAGAAAAACAAGTTGAATTAATTATTGAAGGCGGCGAAACTAGGGCAGACAAACGCATTTTAGAAGAAATGAAAGACCCCCTAACTCATATTATCAGAAATGCGATAGATCACGGCATTGAATTACCAGATGAACGCATTGCAGCAGGAAAACCACCAACAGCAACCATTCGTTTATCTGGGTATCAAACAGCCAACCATATTATCCTAGAAATTTCTGATGATGGACGAGGTTTAGACATCGAAGCTATTAAACGTACTGCCCTTAAAAGAGGTGTTTGTCGAGAAGAAGAACTTGCCAGCCTTAGTGATTATCAAATTCAATCTCTTATCTTTTCTCCGGGATTTTCAACTCGAACTTTTGTAACTGAAGTTTCTGGAAGAGGCGTAGGTTTAGACGTAGTACGGACAAATGTAGAACGTCTTAAAGGCACAATTCAAGTTGAATCAACCCCAGGTAAAGGGTGCACCTTGCGCCTCAAACTTTGTACCACTCTCGCAACTGCTCATGTTTTGCTAGTAGCAGTTAATAATGTTCCCTACGCAATTCCTGTAGAATTTGTTGAAATGGCTCGACTTTTACCAATAGAACATATTTTTACCATTGAAGGAAGAGACACAATAATATTAGATAATCAACCAGTTTCTATTGCCAGACTTTCAGATTTACTAGAGTTACCCATATCCAACGACAGCCCCCTTTTGAGTAATAATCAAAATTTGTCTTGTATTATTCTTAAAGTCGGACAAGAACGCTTGGGTTTGATAGTAGATGCTTTACTTGATGAGCAAGATGTAGTTTTGAAATCTCAAAGCAAACTATTACAGCGGGTAAGGAATGTTTCGGGAACAACTATTCTCGGCACCGGCGAAGTCTGCGTGGTTCTCAATCCCCAAGATTTAATGAAATCTGTACAAAGACAATTCCGCAACATCATAGCAGCACCCCCCACCGAGACAACCAAACGAAAACAAGTTATTTTATTAGTAGAAGATTCTATTGCCACCCGCACCCAAGAAAAACGAATTCTCGAAAGTGCCGGTTATGAAGTCATTACCGCAGTTGATGGCTTGGATGGCTACAACAAACTCAAAGAACGTAATTTTGATGGAGTAGTTTCTGATATTCAAATGCCCAATCTTGACGGCTTAGGCTTAACCGAAAAAATTCGCCAACATAAAGAATACTCAGAATTACCAGTCATTTTGGTAACTTCTTTAGCTTCCGATGAAGATAAGCGAAGAGGTGCTTCTGCCGGTGCATCTGCCTATATCACAAAAAATGCCTTTAACCAAGAGGTACTTATTGAAACCTTAAAAAGGCTCATTTAAACCTCTCATCTAACGTGGTATTTTTGTTGCTTGTCATCTGTCTTTCTATATTTGTAATTCGTTTCCATGTCATTCCTAAAAAAAGTAATCCAAATAATAGAAAGACTCACATTTTTCAATAAAAAATAACACTTACCCAATATTTCAGCCCCCAAAACCCAAACTAAATGATTCGAGTTTTATTAGTAGAAGACTCCCCCGTTGCCACCACAATTTTTAAACGAATGCTTAGCACATCTCCTGATATTATCGTCGTAGGATGTGCTCGCACCGGCACTGAAGGATTAGCCATGATTCCTCATTTGCAACCTCATGTTATCTGTACCGATTTACATATGCCGCAAATGGATGGACTGGAATTTACCCAAGAAGTTATGGCCAAATTTCCCCGTCCAATATTAGTAATTAGTTCTTCCGTTCAGCCAGAAAATACCCATAATGTTTTTAAATTACTTCAAGCCGGTGCCGTTGAAGTGTTTCCTAAACCTCGTGGTGCCATTGGCGAAAATTATGAAACAATTCGTACTGAATTAATTAGTAAAATTAGAATTCTTAGTGGAGTAGCTGTTTTTACCCGCCGTCGCAAACCAGCAGCAAGCGAGTCTACAACTGTTACTACTAAAACCACTACAACCACTAAACCAGGAAGCGCCCGATCAGGAGTTACTCCTGGAATTGGATTATCTACTCGTTCAACAGTCTCCCACCCTACAACCACAGTTTCTAAAACACCGGCCGTACTTTTCTCCACTCCACCCAATTCCACCACTCCCCTCAAAATTGTCACCATCGGCGCATCCACCGGCGGGCCACAAGCTCTTTATACAATTCTTACCAGTCTTCCTGCTAGTTTTCCAGTTGGAGTTATTTGTGTACAACATATAAGTGAGGGATTTTTACAGGGATTAGTTGATTGGTTAAACTCTGAATGTGCGATGACAGTCAAAATTGCCAAAGCCGGTGAGTTGCCTGAACCAGGTACTATTTATTTTCCTCCAGAACGCCATCATTTAGAACTCACATCTCAAGGCCGGTTTAATTGTTCTTCTGCGCCACCTTTTAGCGGTCATCGGCCCTCTGTAACTGTCACTTTTAACTCTATCGCCAAAATATACGGCGCTTCAGCTATCGCAATTTTGCTCACCGGCATGGGAAGAGACGGCGCTGATGGTATGCAAGCAATAAATAAAGCTGGTGGAATAACTATTGCCCAAGATGAAAAAACTTCTGTCGTCTTTGGAATGCCAAAAGAAGCCATTGCCCTAAATGCAGCTTCTTTTGTATTGCCTATCAACGAAATTGCCCCCATGATTTTAAATAAATTTGGAGTATTAAATAGGTAATTATTACACTAATTTTTAAAGCGTTTTATAACAATTTTAATAATAATTATTACTACAAATCAAGGAATCCGCACCCCTTATCGCGGTTTTCAATCATACCCCCTTGCCTCCCTTAATAAGCGGGGGTTGGGGGGTTCAATCGTACCTCAGCAGATAGAAAAATGCTATAAACTCACCCTTAGAAAGTCCCCCAATAAAGGGGGTTTAGGAGGTATGTGTAGCAGTATTTTATAGATTTGGTATTGTGCCTTTAACAATTCTCAAACAAGCATCTCCTAAATCACACAATATTTTCAAAGGAAAAATTAGGTTGGGTTATTAATCATTGAACCCAGCCTAAATACCCCTTCCAAACTTTTCAGAAATGGTCTAAATACCGAGTAATTGTATCGATTTAAATAGACCTCATAAAAAGTCCTATTCACCATTATTTCTTTTCAGGGTGACAAGAAATCAAAGAACTAGCCCCAAGCTGATTAATAGCCGCAATCAATTGATAAAGCCGGCCTAAATCGCGCTGATTAAAATACAAAACAAGCCTTGGTAAATCAAACGTCTCATCCCCAACTTCATTGGGTAAAGCAGCACTTTTTTCTATCTTTCCCTTCACCAAAATATCCCCAAAATTATCATTTAGCTGCTCCACCGCCTCATCCGATAGCTCGCACTTAAGGCGAATCACAAATTTATCTTGTACATATCGGCTGGAATGATATACTCTGTAAAAACTTTTAATCGCCTCACAAGCAACATTCAAATTATCCGTAATTGTGTATATACTTGTATCGGCCGGTGAAACCAACCCACGACGGACAAGTTGCTTATTCACAAACGCATTCCAATCTTGCCAATAATCGCCCCCAGGAGGATCAATCAAAATCACAGGCACCGGCCCAAACCGGCCCGTTTGACTCAAAGTAATACACTCAAAAGCCTCATCCTGCGTGCCAAACCCCCCTGGAAACAAAGCCACAGCATCACTTTCGCGTAAAAAAAACAACTTACGAGTAAAAAAATATTTAAACTCAATCAACTTAGAATCATCAGTAATATAAGGATTTGCCCCTTGTTCAAACGGCAAATAAATATTCAAACCAAACGAAGAATCAGAACCAGCCCCCTCATTTCCCGCCTGCATAATTCCGCCACCGCCACCAGTCATCACCATAAACCCTTCCCGCGTCACATAGCGAGCAAACTCAAAAGCGGTTTTATACTCTGGTGAAGTTTCCGGTACCCGCGCAGAACCAAAAACCGTAACCTTACGAACATGACGGTACGGATAAAAAAGTTGAAAAGCCCTCTCCATATCATGCAGAGAAGCCGATAAAATTTTCCAGTCCAAACGGTCAATTTCCTTACCAGCCAGACGCACAATTGTACTAAGAGAACGCTCAATCCACTTACCGTACTGATCATTAGGCAGACGGTCAATTAAACTTAAAACTTCGGCATAGAGCGAATCACCTGAATTAATATACGGAGAACTAGAAATAGCCATAAATTTTCAATCTTGATCAGTTGTTTCATTGTACCCACACTTGCGTTCTCTCGCGGCCCTATGCCTAGTTTGTCCAAAGAAACCACTAATCCACAAAAAACCATACCCACCGCAAACCATAAAAAATCAGAAATTAAAAAGCCTCACGAAGCTGGTGCTAAAGCGAGGCAATAAAAAAATTTGTGCACTTAAATAGAACTTCTTGAAATCAAACCCTTAGAGATATTTGTCCAGAGTCTGTACCAAAGTCGTTTTAGGAACCGCACCCACCACCATATCAACCCGCTGACCCCCCTTGAAAATCATCAAAGTGGGGATACTACGGATGCCATACTGGCTAGCAACACCCGGATTTTCATCGGTATTAACCTTAACAACCTTAACCTGGCCAACGTATTGCTGGGAAATTTCATCCACAACCGGCGCGACCATTCTACAAGGCCCACACCAAGGAGCCCAAAAATCTACTAAAACAGGAAGTTCGCTATCTAGGACTTCTTGCTTAAACGTTGCATCTGTAACTGGTGCTGCTGATGACATTCCTAAGAATCCTTACCTATCAATGGTGTCTTTAAGTTTGTCATTCTACCATCATCCAGCGCCACAACACGGGTGTAGGCTGATGAAGAGAATGTTAAATCGTCTTCTTAAATTAAGGAACCGCCCGAACAGCAGTCCGGGCGGAGTGTGGTGTGAGGAGTGAACGGAAACATTTGTCTCCGCTTCAATTCTATTCTAACGGCTCATTTGGCCGATTCCGTCACAATCAGGGAATTTTTTAATTATTTTTGTGGTAAGCAAGTTTACTTACCCATTCCCAACTGTTGTGCTTTTTGGTACACCTTACCTTCAGTAAGCAGAGAAGGAGCAATCACCACTTCAACTTGCTGCATTTCTTTGATATTTTTTGCACCCAGTGTTCCCATACTGGTTTGCAAAGCACCAAGCAAATTATGCGTACCATCATCAAGCTGAGCCGGCCCGCGTAAAATTTGCTCCAGAGTACCCGTAGAACCCACCCGAATACGAGTCCCGCGAGGCAAAACCGGACTAGGCGTTGCCATACCCCAGTGATAACCACGACCAGGGGCTTCTTTAGCCCGCGCAAACGGCGAACCAATCATCACCCCATCGGCACCACAAGCAATACACTTACAGATATCACCGCCCGTAATTAAGCCGCCATCGGCAATAATTGGAACATAGATTCCAGACGAGCGGAAATAATCATCCCGTGCAGCCGCACAATCAGCAACAGCAGTAGCCTGTGGTACACCAACGCCCAACACACCGCGAGACGTACAAGCAGCACCAGGGCCAATACCTACCAAAATTCCAGCAGCCCCAGCTTTAATTAAGTTAAGCGTCACTTCATAAGTCACGCAGTTGCCTAAAATCACTGGAATTGGCATCCGTGCACAAAACTCCGCTAAATCTAGCGGCGTAACCGTTTCTGGAGATAAGTGTGCCGTTGAAACCACTGTGGCTTGGATAAAAAACAAATCCGCACCGGCTTTCGCCACCGTCTCACCATACTTGCTTGCACCGGCCGGTGTAGCACTAACCGCAGCGATACCACCTTTGCTTTTAATTTCCTTGATTCGCTGTTCGATCAATTCTGGTTTCACCGGCACAGCATACAGTTCTTGCATCAGCGTCACAAACTCATCTTTGCCCACTGAAGCAATACGATCTAACACCGGATCAGGATTTTCGTAACGGGTTTGAATGCCCTCTAAATTCAGCACTCCCAGCGCCCCTAGTTCAGACAGTTTAACAGCCATCTGAACATCAACCACCCCATCCATAGCACTAGCGATAATCGGGATTTCTCTCTCAATACCGCCAATAGTCCAGCGTGTATCCGCTAAACTTGGATCGACTGTTCTAGCCCCAGGGACTAGCGCGATTTCATCAATGCCGTATGCTCTGCGAGCCGTTTTGCCCCGCCCAATTGAAATGTCCACTCTCGTAAGCGTTCCCAAGACTATATTTTGGCTAGGCTATCATATTTTGGGATTTTTTGTTGTATTTTCCCATTCTTCTAAAAAACACATCCCAAAATCAAACCTCTTCTCCATCATCCCCTATCTCCCTAAGCTTTTTACTAAAACCTAAAATCACAACAGCAAAACTCTTTATCCTCCCCCTTCCTATTAGCCCCAAACCCTCCTCTAACTCCAACCCACCACACACAACAATCACCATCTCTTAATCCCAATACCTGAAAATTCTTACTACCATCTTTGGATTAATTTTAACTTTCCAGAGGCAGAAAGCTATCTAAAATCAGACCTACTGAACAAAAAAAATAGCTTTATTTTCCCCCTGCATTTAAAAAATTCAAACCCTAAAAACTTCAATTTCCCCAACCAAAAAAACACTTTTTTAACCACCAATCCTCTAAAACCATTCATACCTAACAAACAAATAGTTTGCCAATCATCACCTAAGCACGCCTAGATTCTTTTCAAATCTATTGCTCTACATTTAATTTACCTTAAATTAAAAACTTAAAACCAAAAACTTTTACCAAGCCCCCATAGACAGACAAATAACTGCGATAAAATAAACACTGAAGAAACACCTAAAACAAAAACAACCAGCCTTATGCAATTAAAACGGATGGGTCATGTAGCAATCTGCGTACAAGACATTGAAAAAGCAGTAGAATTTTACCAAAACTTAGGAATGCAAGTCGCTTGGAAAGATGCAGACTGGGCATATCTTAAAGCCGGTGAAGACGGACTAGCCCTACTAAGTCCACATTACAAACACGCAGGGCCCCATTTTGGCTTTATCTTTAACAACCGCACAGAAATAGAAAACGCCTATCAGCAAGCAGTTGCAGC
The DNA here is from genome assembly GCA_036704045.1 of Halomicronema sp. GTDB lineage: Bacteria > Cyanobacteriota > Cyanobacteriia > Cyanobacteriales > Oscillatoriaceae > Ancylothrix. The sequence continues at coordinate 22,711 of DATNQM010000001.1, forward strand.
AGGTTTAGACGTTCATCCCATACACGATCACCGAGACGGAACAGCCTCTTTTTACGGAAGAGATCCCGATGGAAACTGGTTTGAATACCTCTATGAACCCACTCCCCTAGGCGCAGCCAAAAACTAACCCTTAAAAAAAACCACCTACAACTTATAAGTAATTTCCACTTGCGTCCCCCTCACCACTTTTTAAAGCTTTGATATTGCGCTTAACGGTGAGAGGCGGCGCAATTTTAATAACAAACCTTTTCCTTATCCCAACTCGATATCACAACCGACCCAGCAGTTCACCCAAAAATTAAAAAACATTCCACAACAACCTATTTTCCTATGCCTAGGGATCTAACTTTCGTTCCACTAGACTCCGACTGACCACTTTTATAATTATCTCAGTCCTCCGCAGTACCTTTACCAAACCAATATTTTCAAAATGAGTAAATCAACTGAGGCATTAACTAGGCGAAGAAGCCTAAAGTGTAATTAGCCCAGATTGCCATTTACACAGGTGCGCCATGCTAAGCTTTACAACAATTGATGAAGCCGACCGGATACCTTTAACCAAGCAAGACCAGCAAGCATTGGACGATTTTTTCAAAAACTTTGACCTAGACCGGCTCAGCCAGCTTGAAATTCTTGTTAAAACCTATTTAGAACCCGATCTAGATCCAGGCGAAGAAACCGCATGGATCGCGGGTAGTTTTGGTTCCTTGCCCGGCAAACCAAAAAGAAAAAGACGGCCACTATAGAAAGCTTAGTTTTCTGTAGTCAACCCACTCACAATCAAAATTTACTCATTTGGCCAACAAAAAAATTTTCTAACATATTTATAATTTGCTAGTATCTATACTCTTGTTAACTTGATTGTTATTTTTACGCAAAAATCGATACATTTTTTTTACAACTAACAAAATTTCCGTAAATTTGCGGATGCCGACAAAGAAAAACTTATTGTAGAGTATGAATAGATAGACAAAAGCTAAAAAAATCAATTTTATCCAAACAAAAAATTAGACTTTTAAGCAGATCGTCTTCAAAAAAGCTCCTCAGTCAGCAGCCGTAAGTCTTCATTATTTGAATGAAGCACAGGTGGGGCAAAGAATAAAAAGGCCGACAAAAATCAAATCATTAAAAGAGAAATAATCTCCACTTTCTTTTTTACTATAAAAATCATCTTCCAGAGAAAAACAAAGGAGTAGTTATGAAATCCACTATCAAAAATATCAGCAACGAAATCAAAGCCTTTGGAACAGTAGGTTTAACCATCGGCATTTTTTTGATTGGCATTCCAATGATATTACTACCTCAAGGCTCTTCCAATAAACATCATCAAAATGTCAAAATGTCAAATGCCTAAGAAAAAAAGAGAATGCGATTGAGGGTAAAAAACTCACTCAGTGTAAAATTTAGGGAACCAGCGAGTATAGTCCCTAAAAAAAATTAGGCAAAAGAAAATAAATCCCCTTTCCTGCGTAACCGGCAAGCCAAAAGAAAAATCTCACTTAAAACCAAATGAGATTTTGGCAAAATAGACACAAAACGTAAAAAGCCAAAAATTCCACGACAAAACCCACAGTACCAAAAAATCTATTCAGCAAAGCACACGACGAGGCCATCAAAGCTTAAAATTGCTTAATATATACCCTTAGTCAAAATTCAGCTTTGAAGCTTTGATTCAAACCGAAACCCTAGACCTCCTCGAATGGCCGCGTCTGTGCCAACACCTAGCCACCTTTGCAGCCACAAAACTCGGCACAAAGGCAGCATCTCAACTTGTTATACCCGATACCCTAGAGCAAACTCAACACCTGCTCGCCCAAACCAAAGAAACCTACGAACTAGAAACTAGACTGCCATCAGGGTTGACATTTGATGGAATTTGTGATATTGGAGAATCGATAGCACGGGCTGAGGTACAAGGAGTGCTATTGGGAGAAGAACTCTTAGAAATAGCCACAACCCTAGCCGGAGTAAGAAAGCTGCGGCGAACCATAGACAACTATTCAACACAAGTGCCGGTGCTAACGAGCATAGTCGAAGAAGCCCGAACCTATCCAGAAATCGAGCAAGAAATCCACCGCTGCATAGACGAAAGAGCCAAAGTCACCGACCGAGCCAGCCCCAAACTTGGAGAAATTCGTAACAAACTCCGCTCTGTAAGGGACAAAATTCATCAAATCTTACAAGGAATCCTCCAAAGACAATCAAACGCAGTTCAAGAACAACTAATCACCCAACGGGGAGATCGCTTTGTCATCCCCGTAAAAGCCAGTCATAAAGAAAGTATCCGAGGCATAGTACACGACACCTCCGCCTCCGGTGCAACCCTCTACATTGAACCCCACGCCATCGTTGACCAAAACAACCAGCTACGACAACTAGAAAAACAAGAACTAGCAGAAGAAGAAGCCATTCGGCGTAACCTCAGCCAGCTTGTTGGACAAGTCAAACCCGATCTCGAAAAACTCTTAACCATAGCCACCCAAATAGACCTTGCCACAGCCAAGGCTCGCTATAGTTTTTGGTTAGAAGCCAACCCGCCGCACTTTATACAATGGCAAGAAGAACCAGACACAAAAATAGATTCTCAAGAATTCCCATCCCCTGAAAAACCAAAAACCCCCCACCCAAAACACCAATCTAAAATCCAAAATCGCATCACTCTGCGAAAACTGCGCCATCCCCTCTTGGTTTGGCAACAACAACACGAACAAGGGACATCAGTAGTGCCGGTGGATATCATCATTCAACCGCAAATTCGCGTTGTTGCCATCACCGGCCCCAACACCGGCGGCAAAACCGTCACCCTCAAAACCCTCGGCCTCGCTGTCCTGATGGCCAAAGTCGGCCTTTTTATCCCAGCACGCGAACCCGTTGAGTTACCCTGGTTTGACCAAGTTTTAGCCGATATTGGCGACGAACAATCAATTGAGCAAAGTTTGTCCACCTTCTCAGGACATATCCGCCGGATCAGCCGCATCCTCGATGCCGCCACTCCCCACTCATTAGTTTTACTAGACGAAGTAGGTGCCGGTACAGACCCCTCGGAAGGCAGCGCCCTTGCCATAGCCTTACTCGAATATCTCGCCTCTCATATTGGCCTTAGCATTGCCACTACCCACTTTGGCGAACTCAAAGCCTTGAAATATCAAGACGAACGCTTTGAAAACGCTTCCGTCGAATTTGATGATGTCAGCCTTTCCCCTACCTACCGGCTACTTTGGGGCATTCCTGGCCGGTCAAACGCCCTTACCATAGCTCAACGGCTTGGTTTAAAAGCTGATATTGTCAAAGTAGCCCAAAGTCGCGTCGGAGCCAGTAGCGCCGAAGAAATTAACTCCGTCATTGCCGGTTTAGAACAATCGCGGCGCAACCAAGAAACCAAAGCCAAAGAAGCAGCCGATCTTCTTCAACAAACCGAACGCCTCCACAAAGAACTTTCCCAAAAATCCGCAGAACTGCAACAACGCGAACAACAACTAAAACTCTCTCAAGAAGTCGCCGTCACAGAAGCCATTTCTACTGCCAAAGCCGAAATCGCCCGTGTCATTCGCCGACTTCAGCAAGGCAACCCCACCGGCCAAGCAACTCAACAAGCCACCGCCAGCATTGATAAAGTTGCCGAACAATACTTACCCTCTCGCACCAGTCCAGCACGTCCTAAACCAGGCTTTCTGCCCAAGGTAGGCGACCGGCTTCGCATTCCCCGCCTTGGACAAACCGCAGAAGTCCTGAGTGCTCCTGATGACAGCGGAGAATTAACAGTCCGTTTTGGGATTATGAAAATGACCGTCTCTTTAACCGATGTTGAATCACTAGACGGGGAAAAAGCAGAAATGCCGGTTAAAGCCAAAAACCCCCCAACTTCTGCTAATCTCGGCTCAACCCCAGATCAAGCACCTCTACAATTGCCTACCATTCGCACTTCTAAAAACACCGTTGATATCCGGGGTAGCCGTGTTAGCGATGCCGAAAGCGAACTCGAACGAGCCATTGTTGAGGCTTCTCCTACCAGCGGCGCTCTTTGGATCGTACATGGCAAGGGAACCGGCAAATTACGTCAGGGAGTCCATGAGTTTTTACAACGTCATCCCCAAGTCAGCCGTTATGAACTTGCTGCTAACTCTGAGGGGGGGGCCGGTGTTACGGTGGCTTTTTTGCAGTAAACATGACTTGGGTAAAGTGCAAAACTTTTCCTTTTTCCTGCCCAACTGTCCCCCAACTACAATTTCCCTCCTTGTGGGACACTCCGGCAACAGAAGTTATGTAATTGGTATTTGAATATTTGGGAACTGCGCTTGCGCTAAAAGGGAGAGGGAGGCTTACTCGCATCCCCACCGAGTCTCCCCCCTTCTCGAAAACTACCCACTCCTCCATACCTCGTGATCTTCTGCTAAAAGCTATGCACCAAACTCTTAAAACCCCCGCCTCTAAACCCGAATGGGAGAATTTAATTCCCGCCACCGGCCCCCAACCGGCCCAACTTGATAATATAAAAACCCAATTAGATTTAGTTTTACTGGCCCTCGAAAGTATCGCGGGTATTGGTTCCGACGCTATGCTGCGGGCTGCCGTAGAATTGAATATTGAAACAATGGTGGCTGATAGAGTTTCTCTGTGGCGACTCCGCCAATCTAACCCCATCCGCAAAGGTAGTGGCGGTCGCAAAAAACTTGATGTGGAAGAAGCTCGCGGTTTAGTTTTAATTAGCTGTTATTTGGCTAAACAACACCAAGAATTAATTCGTCGCGCCGTTGGACTTTTGGAACAACTTACTCAAGCCAACCGGCCTCCTCATCACTCTGCTTTACTTGGGGATTATATCGATAAATTTTGTAATACTTATCAAGAAAGAATGGAAGATGACGAAACTCTCTCCAGTCAAAAGCTAATGAACTTAGCCCTTAAACTTTTAATTGATTTGTTGTTTTATACTGGCCAGGGAGGTGAGCGCCGGCTTTGGTTAGCTTTGCTTGACCGCAGTCGCAACGCAATTACTTAACCGGCAATTTTTTAGGCTTGGATCGTTTAATCAACAACCCTTAAATGGGGCAACCTTTAAATATAAAATCCCATGATTCGGCAAAAATTTACGCCTCCCACCTGTACCTTAGAAATTACGGCAAACACTTCGCCTTTGTCGCAGTGGGCACAGCGGCCTGTTTTACAAAATTTGCAGTTTAATTTGTATTTTGATGCTCCTCAACTTCCTGAAGAAATGCACATTTCTATTCAGGGAGATCGCATTCAATTAGAGGCTTTGTATGAGGCTGTTAGTACCTATGTTCAGTCTTTTTTGCTTCAATCTCATTCTGAGTCTTTTGAATTATTGACAAAAAATCAAGAATATGGTGTGTCAAACAATTCTATCCATGAGACCGCAGAAGAAGCAATACCGACAATGCGATCAGCAAGCCCAGAAGCCGGTTTAATGTGGCAAAAAGATAGTCTTCCAGACAAAACCTCAGCATCGCTACGGGCCGTTGAAAAAGGCGAAAATCCAATCAAATTTGGTGCCGAACGAATTTATTTACAACCCAAAGGTTTGCTATCACACGAGTTATTTTTGGGGTCGCTGGCAAACGAACAATCTGGGCCGGTGGTAAATTTGGGAATGTTGCAATTGTTTGATTTAGCAAGTGCTCTGGAAGAATACAGCAATGCTGTAATGGCATTACCAAACTTGAAATCACCAGTAACCGTGTTCAAGTGGCCAGAATGGGCAAAAACTGCCGCTGTGGTTGTGTTAACGGCCGGTGTAACGGCGGCGGTGACAACCAATTTAAATCGCAGTCCTAGTGTGCAAACAGCTACAAGGCAATCGGTAGATACTCCAGCTGCCACATTAGGAAAGAAAAATACTAACCAACCTCAACCCATAGTAGTTGCACCGGCACCCCAGCTACCACCACCGCCACCACCACAAACACCGGCAGAAAAATTACCAAAACTACCACCTCTTGGCAACCCAATGCAGTCTTTAGCTACAGCGGTACCAGGACAAGCCCCGTTATCTAATCAGAACACACCGGCAGCCGGTAGTGTAGGCATAGAAATTCCTCCACCCCCAAATAGTACCCTGCCCTCAATTCCACCGGCACCGCCTGTAGTGACCATTCCGAATCTACCGCCACCGGCCCCTACAGTTGCCCCAGATATTGCATCCTCTACAGGCGTAACAACACCCTCAGCGACAACTCCCCCAGCCCCTACGCCGGCCCCTTCAAAAACGCAACAGAACCCTAGCAATGGGGCTGTAAATGATCCGCAGGGACGTTCAACGGCACCGGCACCGGCAGCCCCAAAAATTGGAGAACTACCTCCAGAATTGCCGATAGTTGAATTACCAGAAAAAGGGCCAGAAAATGGGCCGGTGGCTGCTGTACCTCCACAGGCTTCCTCCTCCCAGCCAGAAAACAATCAGACAGCTAAGCCAGAAACCAGCGCCGTCTCTGATATCAACATCCAAATTGACCAAGCTAAAGATTATTTTCAACAACGCTGGAAGCCACCAGCGTCTTTAACGCAGCCTTTAGAGTACACCCTAGCTTTAAATGCCGATGGGTCAATTCGGCAAATTTTGCCTAGAGGGCTGACATCTGGACGGATGATTGATATTACAGGGATGCCTTTGGCAAATGAACCTTTTGTCTCGCCGATAGAAGGTGCTGAACCCCCTCGAATTCGAGTAGTTTTACGGCCTGATGGCAGGGTACAAACATTTTTAGAACCGTTTAAAAATGATTTTTAGCCCTTTGGGCCTCTAAACACTGGGCAGTGGGACAGAAGTCAGAGTTAAGATAGACCAGTTTTTAGGCTGCCTGTTCGTGTAGCTTCCCCTAGGGAAGCTGTAGGCCGCTTGCTAGACTGTTTTAGTAATCCCCTTAGATATCTCGAAAACAAACCAGTGGCCAAGTCTATTGTCTGGGTTTGGAATATTATTCGATTGATGTCCATTATTTGGGTAAGGTTGAAAGTCACTGAAGGCTGGGGGCAACTACCTGGAGGCTGATTTAAAACAAACCTTGCTGATAGTGGTTGGGCTTCCTTGCATTCAGTAAAATAAGCTGACTGATGCTCTGTAACTGTGTGTCTTAAAATTGGAGTTTACTGTGGGCTGTTATTTTTTATTTCTGATGACATCGTTAGCTCATCACTTACCTACGGGACTTTACGCCAACAAAAAAAGTCAACAGCAAGCATCGCCTATCTTTTTGTATTGAAGACTTAAATTATCCTGCTGATATTTTCGTGTCTATGTGCGCGATGGGTGATTCAGATATGAATTCAAAAAATTGCTATGAATCATTAGCCAAAAGCAGATAATATAGGTGTTCAAACGAACTTGATATAAACCTAGTGGTCAAAGTCAAAATGTTCTTTGGCTTTTTTGATAACAAAAAGTTTTAGGCTGTTTTGTCTGGGACTACTAGGAAAGAAAACTTGCAGATCCCGAATAAATTTACATCGGGAATGTGTCTCCGCCAGAGGTTTTATGAGTATGTTTCCAGATCCTTTATCTCAATCATCTGATTCTGCTGCATCTGAGCCAAAACAGCCCAAAAAAAAGCGGGCTACAACATCATCAACAACACCACCTGAAAGTACCACTACTGTAGGTAGTGAAGAGGTAAAGGTGGTGTCGGAAAGTGCTCCTGAAGTTGTTTCTGCTTCTGGGGGATCAACCAGCGAACCAGAGAGCAATCAAACTGAGGCTGCCGATGGGGGTGAAGAGTCTCAGGAAGATGCGCCTTTGAAGAATTATGTGCCTACGAGTCGAGGTTTGCCAATTCCGCCCCCTAGTGATCCGATGCAATATCGGGCAATTGGTTTGGTGAAGGGTCGTTATATTGCTTCTGCTAGCCAGTTTACTCAGGGGATTTTGTTGACAACAGATGGGACTGTTATAGATGCGGTTCTGCTGGGCAGAATTATGAGTTTGGTTAAAAACCACTTGAATTTGGAGGAAGAGCATCTGTGGGTGGTTTATCCTCGGACTCGTCAAAATGACGGGAATTTGCATACTCAAATTCTTGGTGTTTGGGAACCGGAAACTTTGGCAAAAACGCCGGAAGAGACTGTTCCTAATCCTGATGAACAGACGGCGGTTATTGATGGTTATTTTTCGATTCGTGGTGAGGTTATTTTTCAGTCGGTTGACCAGGAGTGTTTGGTGGTGAAGATTCGCCAAGCGCCGCGCAAACCGGTGGATAAGCCGAAATTTTTTAAGTTGAAGTTAAAGGGCAAGGTGCCGACTAAGGCGGTGGGTCATTTTTGGGATTTGTTGGTACAAAGGCAAGGTGAGGCGCTGGTGATTCAGGAGGGTGATGATATTGGTTTGATTCCTGGCAAGCCGAGGAAGTCGTTTAAGCCTCGTAAACCGGGCGTTGGTGGTGGTGGTGGCCGGCCTCCGTTTAATAAAAGACCGGGTGGCCCGCCGCGTAAGGTGGGGGGGCCGGTGGAGACTCCTGGTGGTGAGCCCAGGGCTCCTATGCCAAAGCCGATTAAGCGTCAGCCTCCCCAGACTCCTAGTGGTAGTTAAGGGGTTTGGGGTTTTTGGATAATTAAATCTCCCCCCTTTCTGTCTTCGTTGATGGGAAGGGGGGAAATGATTTTTGATAAGGGAAAAATAGGGGCCGGTTTTAATTGGGTGGCTGAGTTTTTAAAAGTTATTAATTGTCAGTTAGTTTGATTTTTTCGCTATTTTTATTCGCGCTAATCAAAGCGTAACCATTCCCGCGCTCTGTCTAACAATTCGGGTAAAGTTTCTAAGCGCCACAACCTCACCACACCATCTTCATACCCGGCAGCCAAATGTTTGCCATCGGGGGTAAAAGCGACACTCAAGGCGGGAGTTCTCACCTCAATAAATTGCTCCCCTTCCTGATAGCCGATGAAATCAGCAATTAAATTCCCATCCAAATCCCAAACTTTAACGGTATTGTCAGAGGAAGCCGTCGCCAGATAGCGGCTGTCAGCACTGATACATACACTATTTACCTCGTCAGTGTGGTCGGTGAATCTGTGGAGTTTTTCGCCGGTTTGGAGGTTGTAGAGGATGGCGGTTTTGTCAAACGAAGACGTCGCCAGATAGCGGTTGTCTGCACTGATACACACACTTGTTACCCAGCTAGTATGGCCGGTGAAAGTGTGGAGTTCTTTGCCGGTTTGGAGGTTGTAGAGGATGGCAGTTTTGTCACAGGAAGCCGTCGCCAGATAGCGGCTATCAGCACTGATATATACACTATTTACCCCTGTAGTGTGGTCGGTGAAGGTGTGAAGTTTTTCGCCGGTTTGGAGATTGTAGAGGATGGCAGTATTGTCCCATGAAGCCGTCGCCAGATAGCGGGTGTCAGCACTGATACATAAACTATGAACCCCGTTAGTGTGGCCGATGAAAGTGTGGAGTTTTTCGCCGTTTTCCAGACTGTAGAGGATGACGGTGGCGGTTTTGTCATCCGAAGCCGTCGCCAGATAGCGGCTGTCAGCACTTATACACACCCTATTTCCCGTGTCAGTATGGCCGGTGAAAGTGTGGAGTTTTTCGCCGGTTTGGAGGTTGTATAGGATGGCAGTTTTGTCAAACGAAGCCGTCGCCAGATAGCGGCTGTCGGCACTGATACACACGCTTCTTACCCAGCTAGTATGGCCGGTGAAAGTGTAGAGTTTTTCGCAGGTTTGGAGGTTGTAGAGGATGGCAGTTTTGTCACAGCAAGCCGTCGCCAAATAGCGGCTGTCGGCACTGAGACACACGCTTCTTACCCAGCCAGTGTGGCCGGTGAAAGTATGGAGTTTTTCGTGGGTTTGGAGGTTGTAGAGGATGGCAGTTTTGTCATCCGAAGCCGTCGCCAGATAGCGGGTGTCGGCACTGATACATACACTATTTACCTCGTCAGTGTGGTCGGTGAAAGTGTGGAGTTTTTCGTGGGTTTGGAGGTTGTAGAGGATGGCGGTTTCGTCAACCGAAGCCGTCGCCAGATAGCGGCTGTCGGCACTGATACACACGCTTGTTACTGCGTAAGTGTGGCCGGTGAATCTGTGGAGTTTTTCGCCGCTGTGGAGGTTGTAGAGAATGGCGCTATTGTCATAGGAAGCCGTCGCCAGATAGCGGCTGTCGGCACTGATACACACACTTGTTACCCACCTAGTATGGCCGGTGAAAATATGCCGTTCTCGAATTTTACTGAGAATAGTTTGCAAGGCTAAGAGGGGGCTAGTTGTAGGTTCTTTTGGTAATTCAGGTTCATCTTTGATTAAATATCTCCAGGTTAGACGTAATTTTTGTAAGTCTTCGCCTGCTTTTTTGGCATCTCGCAGGGCGTGCAATTCTTTACCTGGATTAAAAAGTCGCAGGGCTTGGATACCCGCTCGTTCAATTTTTGTCGCCTCAAGAGAAGCTTTGATGATTTGATTGGCTTTTTCTTTGGCTTTTTTTAGTTCTTGAATTTCGTAGTCGCGGCTGGCATCAAGGAAAGTTCTTTGAGAATCATTTAAACTTTTACCTTTTGCCCATTTTTTCGCCTCTTCTAAGGCATTGCCGCGCAACAGGCGAGATTCATCCGTGCGGTTAGAAAGCAGCCAAGCATTAATATTTTCTTGAAAATTGCAGAGTTCCGCAAGTTGTTGATTTACCCAGTCGAGGTTAAAAATTTGAGCATAGATGGGGTTGTAAATTTGCAAATAGCCTCCCTTCTCCACCACCAATCCTGTTAATCGTAACTTCATTTCATCAAGACTATTATCTACTCGAATTTTTTGATCAGGCGACAGCAAAATTTTTTGATAAAGGCCGAGCAATTGGGCTTTGCGGTCTTCATAGTCAAATATCAAGCGTTGCCGAATTGTTTTTAAATGAGATTGCTCATCCTGAATTTCCCAATTTTCGATAATGTAATCATTAACGATTTTTTCAAAATTAACTCTGGGAGAATCGGCTTTTTCTACAACAGTTTTACAGAGTTTTTGTGTCAAATAAGGTTGCCCACTCGTCCATGTTAATATCTGGTGCAAAACCTGAGTAGGATTTTCCACAATTCCCTCTAAACCTTTGGCTAAAGGCAGCGCTTGATGTTCATTAAAAGGTTTTAAGTCAATGGCTTTGCCAATATTAAAAGGAGTGCTTTTTATGTCTTTGATTAAATCAGTAGGCATGGCAACTCCCAATAGGCAAAAGCTCAGGCGCTTGTATTCAGGATTTATCGAGCGGTTATTATAGAAACTTCGGATCATTGCAAAAAAATCATCGGTGAAAGTTAGATTTAAACTTGAGTCTATTTCGTCGATAAAAATGACGATTTTTTGGGTAAATTCCACCAATAAGACATCAATTAAAAATTCCCTCAACCGTTGCATAGGCGATAAAAGTTTTCGTTGCTTCCACCACTCGTCTGAGTTAATTTTTTTGGAGAGGGATAAAACCCGGACTAAGGATTTTAAAATTCCAAAATACCATTCTTCTCGTGTAACGTCTTTGCCAATATCTGTGAGATCAATGGCTGCACATTTAAAGTTTTCTTGGAGGCGTAGCTGCTTCATTATTTGCGCCTGCAAGCTAGACTTACCGACTTGCCGAGAGTTCAATACATAACAAAATTCTCCGGCTTTTAAAGCTTCATAAAGTTCGCTATCGGCAGCCCGCTGAATGTAGGTAGGATGTTGATATTCTAAACTTCCACCGATTTTATATTGATAAGTCATTGTTCATCTCCTGTTAGTTTAAGTAAGAAAATTCACAAGCAAAGTAATCGCGGTATAACTGGCAGCTAGGGATGATTTTATTCCCATCTAGCTTGACTAAACCCGTACTTAACAACTGAAATTTTAATTTTTCCTCTAATTGCACAGGCAAGTTCGTATTAATTACCTGCTTGAGTGCTTCTTTAAGTTGAGAATAGTTGTCTAAAGTTGCAGATTGAGACTGCAAATAAGGCTGATAAATGCCGCCATTTTATTTTAATTGTTGCAAGAGAGTTTCGAGGTCGACTTGACGTAGAGCCAAGCGATAAAACGCTAAGCGCACGAGGTAAGGATGACCGCCAATCATCTCGATTAAAGATTGTATTTCACCGGCCTGCAAAGGCAAATTATGGCGCTTTGCCAGAGTTTTCACCATTTCGGGGGTAAATTCTGATAACTCTATGGGCAAGCCAACATTAAAGGGAGATTGGTTAACATTCATATTTACATAAATGTTGGTAGAATGTAGCAAAATCATTCGCAAGTTTTCCCAAATTTCTAGTTTTTTAGATTCTTCAAACCAACTCCGAATAAGCGTAAAAAACTCAACAGCAATGGGGTAGGAAAAAATGCAATCTACTTCTTCCATTGCTAAAACAATAGGGTTGTTAAGTGCCTCTAATATTTCTTGCTGAAAAAATGTTTTGCAATCAACCAATATATTTTTGCTAAAATCCATCGCTGGATGTTGTAATTTTAGTTGGTTGCATATCTGCCGACAGAACCAATCCAAAAAGGCTTTTAAGTCACTGTATAATGCTGTTTCAGCATCCAAAAAATTTAAGCGGACTATGTGATAGTTTTGTTGTTTCGCTTGCACAATGAGGCGATTTAAAAGAGAGGTTTTGCCGGCTTTTTTCGCTCCTTTGATGCGAATCAAAGAGCCTGGTTGTAGAATGTTTTGATAGCACTCAGACTCTATTTGTCTGCGTTCTATATAAAAGTGAGATTTGGCACGCACCGGCCCATCAGGAGGTTCCAAGGTTGCTGTTACCTGATATCCGTATTTTTCAATTAAGCTGCTAGCGACTAATTCTGGCTTATATTGAATAAACAAATCGATTAACTCAGGACGTAGTTTTTCATATTCTTCTTTCTCATTTTTTATTCCGAATTTTTCACAAATTGCGCTGATATGTTTCCTAATACTAGAACCATCACTCACCCCCATCTCTTCTCTAATTTGCTCCTCTGATTTACCATCCAGCCAAGCATCTAAAACTTCGTTTTGTTTGGTAGTCAGTTTTTTAGTATAGATTTGGTTAAAGGTTTTTTCATCCATATTGCTATCTGCCTTTGTGCTGAATAACTTAACTTCATAGTTGTGGTTAACCTAGCATACCCTTTAAAGAGTTACTGATCAGGTGATATTTATTTCACATTTTTATTCAACTCTGCTGATAAGTGAAAAAAAGTTCACATTTCCGACAAAGCTTGTGAAAATTTTATCTTAACTTCCCAGTTTCCCATCCACTAAAAGATATTTCATTCCCATTTAAACTCCTGTGAAAAACCCCATGCAATAGTGAAATTGTCTATTTAGAAAGGTTTTGAAAATGTACACATATTTCGCTAAAGCTTACAGCCAAGAAAAACTCATACCCACCCTAGCGCGTCACTATCTTAGAGGCAAAGGAGATGTGCTGAAACCTCAAGACAAACAAAAATTTGCCCAGTTGATACACCGGCACTATCAACAAGTCAAGCAACTAGGAATCGTAGAACAAAGAATCACCGGCCAACCTTACAAAACCGCAGCCGAACTCTTCACAGACTTAAAGAAAAATCGCACCATCAAAATTTCCGTAGATCACCATAACCCCGGCGTTTGCGACAAAGAAACAAACCTGCAATATCGCTTTTTGCATGAGTATCATCATGCGTTGTTGGGTGCTGATTTTGGTTGGCAAGGAGAATTAAAAGCCTGCGATTATTGGTCAACTTTAACAGACAACCAAATTTTAATCCGCATTTTTCGCTCAGAAATAATTTACCAAGCTGCGGCTTACTTTTATCTTGGAGACTTTCCAGAAATTCAAAAAATAGTCCTTTCTCAACCGTTTTAACCCCCCTATAAACTGAGGCGCAAAAAACGCGCCTCCTTCCCTCTTTCAAAGATAAAAATAACATAGAATCCCTACAACAAATCCTCGAAAAAATGGCGGCTACTAACCCGACGATTAAAAACGCCATGCACCAGACCAAACAAAACACCGTCCAAAAATTGCCGGTGGAACTCCAAACCACCAGGCACAATATCCAGCACAAATCAATTCCCTAAAAAACCGCATCAGCCGCCATTAACCGGCCTTTTAAAACTACTCTAAAGCCATTTCTCCACCCCACGCATCTTGAGGTAAAAACGCCCGATCTGTCGGCAAATTAGCCACCGGCTCAGTTAACATAAATTTCCCTTCTTCTATCCATTCTTTTAACTCCAAAGCCACACAGCGCGATAAATAAATACTCGCCAAAGGCGCCACCCGAATCGTTTTCCCTTCTATGACAATGCGACCGGTTTTTAACTGTGCATAACTAACTAAACCAAATGTCGGACGCACACGCCGAGGAATCGAAAAATCCACCACCGGCGCCACTAATTCTTCATCTTTAACAGCACAACCCGCCACCACTTGTTCATTTAAAACCGGCAAAGGTACTCCTACCCCCAACATCAAAGACGGCCCATAATTTCGGAAATAACAACCCCTCACCCATTTTGCATTCATTTGTTTTGCATCCCCAATTAATGCAACAGTAGCCGCCGGCCCTATGGGAGTACGATTAGGAAGGCGTTTTTGCAGAGGAAAATGTTGTGTACCTTCCCAAGCAATATAACCAATTCCCCCCCCTAAAAATATGCGTGTACCAATGCCTACAAGGCCCAAATCGGGGTCATTTAGCAGGGGGGAAAGGGCGCCGGTGTTTGAGTAAACAGCGTTAGCTAAACGCGGTTGTAAGGGGCCAAGATAGGTATATAAAGTGCGGTCGCCGCCGTTGACTCCTACAATGAAGTTTTGATATAAATTTCGAGGATTGTATAAATAAAATTGATTGATACGGTCGCGGCTGATGGTTGTCTCGAAACTCGACCGGGGGTAACAGTCGGTAACAAAGCCGGTGGCTTTCAGGTGGATGGCTTTACCGGCAATTAAGTCTTCAATGACGTGCCCACCGCCTCGCAAGGGTTGGGCGCTGGCGCTGCGGTTTTCTTCTGCTTCTGCGGTTTCGCTAATTTGGCTGGCGCCTAAATACAAATCTACGGCGCCAAAGCCTGAGTAGGCGGGAACTCCATCTAACCAACACCGGCGAATTTTGATCGGGGGGTCAGTGTGGCCAAGATTAATCATAGCCCCGGAAGCTTCCATTGGTTCAAAGGTGCCGGTGGTAATAATATCAACTTGTTTGGTGGCTTCAGTTATACCAATTTCGCCGACGCGGGTTTTTAGTTCCTCCACTGTCCAAACTACAGCTTTTTTCTGTTTGATTTTTTCGTTAATTTCAGGAACAGTACGCATGGATTTTTATTTATATTTTTAGATTTTCTGAGTACAATTTAAATCAATGATTTATACTAAATCTGATTTATAAATAGTTTTTTTACATTTTCTGGATTTGTTTTTGAAAGCTTTAGGTTTTTAACCACCTATCAACCCAGATAATTTACTTATTAGTAATATTAGATAATCCTAAGTTCTTAAAAACCCAGGATTATCTAGTTTATTGTGATTGTTTGTCTTCGTTGTTTTCTACAGAGTTGGAAACATTGTTTATTTGAGAGTTTTCTTTTTCTGATGATTGGGTAAGTTGATGCGGCGGATGCTGAGGGCTAAGGGTATTTAAATAAACTGGCTCAACGTTTCTTTCATATCCTTGGTCTCCTAGAGGTTCAGCGGCTAGGGCTGCTTCTTTCTCTGGCGAAATTCGCCATTTATCCAGTACATCTTTGATGAGTATTTCTTGTACCCAAACTTGTCCCACTACAGTAAGAGGTAGGGCAAGTAAAAAGCCTAAAAACCCAAAAAATGTTGCAAAAAAGACTTGAGATAAAAGAGTAATAGCTGGTAATAAAGCAACTTGTTGAGCCATGACATAGGGAGTAAGAAAGTTGCTTTCAAATTGCTGAATTACTAAGTATAAAATTAGTACAGCCAAGGATTTCCAAGGAGCATCTAAAAGGGCGATTCCCATTGGTAAAACGACGCTGAGGGTGGGGCCAATATTGGGAATAAAGTTAAGAAGACCGGCTAAAACTCCTTGAGCAAGGGCGAGTTGAACGTGCAACACGGATAAACCGATGACGCTTAAAACTCCTACTACTGTCATGCTAATTAAGGCACCAACTATCCAGCGTCCTAATGCTTCTTCGCAGCGGTCTAAAATTCCTTCAATTCGGCGTCTGTAAAAAGAGGGAAAAAGTCGCACAAAGGCTTTTCTATAAGCGATGGGTTGTGCGAGGAGCATTAGAGTTAAAATGATGACAAGTAAAAAGTTAATTAATGCTCCCAAAGAACTAGAGAAAAAGGCAAAGGAGCTATTAAGTAATCGTGTAGCTAAAGATTGAATATCTGGGAGTATTTGTTGGTTTAAAGTGTTGATATCTGGCAGATATTGGTTTAGTTGGGGTGGGATAATTGTTCTGAGTTGATTGCGCCAAGTATTGAGGAGTTTTGCTACTTCCGGTAGTTTGGTTGTGGTTAGTTCTTGATATTGGGCAATGAAGGGGGGGACAATGATTAGAAAAAATACAAATAGAATGCCAATAAAAATTAATACAGAGAAGACTACGGCTAGGCTTCGCCAAATGCCAAGTTTTTGTATTCTACGGGCAAGCCGGTTTAAGGCGGTTGATAATACAACGGCAGCAAATACTAATAATAAAACTTGACGTATTTGCCAAAGTATGTACAAAGAAAGTATAAGGGCTAAAAGGCCGATCCATTTACCAAGTTGCACGTTTTTAACTCCAAATTTGAGGAAAAAAGGGTAAGGAATGGAAGATTTTTTTGGGGTTTACTGCTGTTCTGATTGTTGAAATGAACGCCAAAAGAAGATGATGGCTAGGATGATGCTTGGTAGAAATACTGCTATTGAGACGTTGAGTGATGTTGGAGGTATTTTTAGGTAAGGGCCAGCATATTTTATGCCGGTGGATATGGCGAGGGAGGCGATTATAATTTTTGTAACAAAGCTTAAGTTTGTATTCACTATGATTTGTTTAGGATGGATGTTTGTTAGTTTACTGCTTTGTGTAGGTTTTCTCTCTATGGCTGGGGAGGGATGTTAGAGGACTTGGCGGTTTGTGTTTAGGTGATGGGTGAATTGTGGATGGTTTAAGGGTTGGTTGCGTTGATGTTGATGTGGGGGAGAATAGGAAGGAATTGTTGTTTTTTTGAGGTTTTATGAGTAGTCCAACTGCTACCCTTTTGGTGTCTTGTCCCGATCAGCGGGGTTTGGTGGCGATGCTGGCAAATTTTATTTTTTCTCATGGGGGGAATATTATTCATGCTGACCATCATACGGATTTTGCGGCGGGTTTGTTTTTGAGCCGGTTGGAGTGGCAATTGGACGGTTTTGGTTTGGGGCGTGAGGAAATTGGGCCGGCTTTTTTTGAGATGGCAAATAAGTTAAATGCTCGCTGGGAGTTGCATTTTTCTGATTCGGTGCGACGGATGGCAATTTGGGTGAGTCGTCAGGATCATTGTTTGCTAGATTTGCTTTGGCGTCTGCGGGCTAAGGAGTTTTTGGCGGAGGTTCCTTTGGTAATTAGTAATCATCCTAATTTAAGGGATGTGGCAGAACAGTTTGGTATTGATTTTTTTCATGTTTCTGTTAATAAAGAGAGTAAGGTTGAGGCGGAAAAGAGGGAGTTGGATTTGTTGCGGGAATATAAGATTGATTTGGTGGTTTTGGCTAAGTATATGCAGGTTTTAACGAAGGATTTTTTGGGTGATTTTTCTTCGATTATTAATATTCATCATTCTTTTTTGCCGGCTTTTGCGGGGGCGAATCCTTATGAAAGGGCCTATGAAAGGGGGGTTAAAATTATTGGGGCGACGGCTCATTATGTGACGGCGGAGTTGGATGCTGGGCCGATTATTGAGCAGGATGTGGTACGGGTAAGTCATCGGGATGATACGGGAGATTTGATTCGCAAGGGGAAGGATTTAGAGAGGATGGTTTTGGCGCGGGCGGTGCGTTTACATTTGCAGAATCGTGTTTTGGTGTATGGAAATAAGACGGTGGTTTTTGAGTAGATGGGGTGAGTCTCTGTCGGTTGGTGTATGTGGGTTTTGAGGGGGGGTTGATATAATGTGGTTTAAGGTGAGTTTTCAGCCTTTTGTTTTAAAAAGTTGAGAAAAGGGAGGTTTTTATGGCGGTAAATCAAGAAGAAACTACGAATTCTCCTGAGCCGGTGGAGAAAAAGGTGGTGGTGACTACTACTCCTGAGCCGGTGGAGGAGAATGTTTTTGTTGCTGGTGTGGATACGGTAAAAATGAGTTTAGGAAATATGTTTAGTAGTTGGCAATTTAAGGTTGGTTTGGGTGTTTCGGTTTTGGTTGGAGTGATTATTTCTGTAGTTTTGGTGACGTTTTTTTGGCAACATAATGTTGCGGAGTGGGGGATGAAAAGTTGGGCAAAGCGTTCGGGGGCAAAGCCTATTGAGTGTATGATTAAAGATACTAATGGGGATAAGTATGTTAGTTGTACGGCGCTTTTGAATGATCAGGTGGTGCCTTTGGAGTGTAGTGCAAGTGTTTTTAATATTGGTTGTCGGGTGAATTTTGGTGCTGCTGCGGCGCCTCCTTTGGGTAGGGAGATAAGATAGAAGTTTTTGGGTGATGTGGTAATAGAATTAGGAATAAAGCCGGCTTTTGCCGGCTATTTTGATGGTGAGGGGTGGTTTTTTTTTAAAGTTTTTTGGACTATATGTTTTTTATAAAAAAGGGGTTTCTAAAATAATAGCTCCGCTACTACTTTCTCCCCCCGCACAATTTTACCCAAATACTCGCCTATCGCCTTAGCAAAAACAACCGGCACCGCATTTCCTATCTGCCGGTATTTTGACACAACAGAACCATAAAAAACCCAATCATCAGGAAACGTTTGCACCCGCGCATATTCCCGCACACTCAACGGACGCAACTCCTCTGGATGACACATATCTGTCGCTTTTTGATGGGGACTTGTTGTTACCGTCGGTGCCGGTTTATCCCAAGAAAGCCGACGATAAAAACCTACCTTTCCTCCACCGGAATTATAAGCACCTCCCATCGCTTTCGCTTTCAATTCATCGGGTAAATTTCGCCAATTTTGCCCCGCTTTTAACAACCGCAAATATTTTAACCGGCCCTCAGAATAACTAACCAATTCCGGCAACTGATCCTCTAATCCCATAACCGCCTCTTTAAACGTTCGCCACTTCTGTAAACCCTGCCCCAGCAAACAAACTAATAGCTATAAGTTTATCGTCTATCACTCTTCAACCTCATTAATGCTGAATTAAATAAATAAATTCCCCTTTCTCTTCACAAAAAAAGGGGTAAGATTTTATTAGATTTTGGCTTAGTGGGGGCCGGTTTATAAACGTTATTGCTTGGCTGCTATAAATCTAAGTTAACCGACCCCTACCCCATTAAAACCCCAAAGAGACAAAGCCTAATTATCCCTCATCTTTATTAAGCCAAGTAATTAGCCATAAAGAAGTCAAAATGCCTATAAAATGAGCAAAAGTGATATGAGTATTTCCCAGCACCACAAAGATATCTACAGGCTGAATAATTCTCGTATAAGCTGAGGGATCGTTCAACACAAAACCACCTTGCGGTTGTGATAAAATTTTCCCAAATAAAATCCCGGCAATTGCTTCTGCACCAATTAAACTAAAAGACATTCCTGCCAAATTTAACATTAATCCTTGGCGTAACAAATTGGCGGCGGTGGCTCTTTTTGGTCGGAGATTAGGATTAGCTGATTGCAATTGTAAGGCAAGGCGAGTATATCTAAAAGACCAATAAATACTTACCCCTAAAGCAATTAATCCTAAAACGGCAAATAAAATTCCGGGCCCACTTCCTGCACTATTAGCAGCAGTGCCGCCACCGGGTGCTCTGACACTGGCAGAAAAACCGGCAAATACAAAAATTAAGCTGGCAATCACAGCTAATACTAATTGGACCCAAAAACTAGCCCAGCCAAAAAATCGAAACTGCGGTATCACACGCCGCACAGAGGGTGGTAAGGCGGGAGGTTCAAATCTTTCTGTCATAAAAGTTTCCCGAATCGCGCTTGCTCTATCCTAAGCATTTTTGTGTGACTATAGCTTATGGGTTTCTTCGCACCACTATAAAGGCGTTTGTCGCTTTTATGCCTAACTCAGGTTTTTTGCTAAAAGCTGGTGAAGGGACTCGAACCCATGACAGGCTGATTACAAATCAGCACTCAGGTTTTTTGCTAAAAGCTGGTGAAGGGACTCGAACCCATGACAGGCTGATTACAAATCAGCACTCAGGTTT
>DATNQM010000002.1:0-111205 GCA_036704045.1 Halomicronema sp.
AATCTAGCAGCCTTAAAAGAATCCCTACAAACACCAGACTGGGAACTCATCGAAATTCGCGTCACCACCGGCACTCGAAAAGTAAAGCATCGCGGCCACTACGTTTTAACAGAACCAACCTATCGCGCTTTCGCCATCTATCAAAGCAAAACTCAACAGCGAAAAGACGGCAAACCCCGGCGATGGGCTAAACGTATTTCGATGAAAACTTGGCAACAATTTGAAATCGTAAACAACGAAAACATTATCCCCATTTCCCATCAAAACAAATCGTTTTTACCCCTGGAATTACCCCTAAACCAAACACCGGCAGACTCCACCACAAATCAACAGTCAAGCGAAAAACAATTAACCAAAGTCGGGGCCGGAATTTTTGCTGAACAGGAGGTGGGGTTATACCACTGAAGGCACCGCCCCTACTTTGCAAAACAGAATCATGTTTTGTTCAGTCTGTCAAGTTCAGCTTTAAGCCCGCCGGTGTTTTAAGCAATGATAGAGGCACCGGCCTGATCAAGTTGTAGAATTTGCACGTCTGGTACAATTCCGCTTTGTTTCCAAGCCTCTATCATTGCTTTTTGAACAGCAATAGCTTTAGCTTGGGGAGACAAAGCCAGTAGAGTTGGGCCGGCACCACTGATCGTCATACCATAGGCACCACTGTCTAAGGCGGCCGAAAAAACAGCTTGATAACCAGCAATTAAAGGTTGCCGATAAGGTTGATGAATTTTATCTTGGAGGGCGACACGCAACCAGTCAGGGTTTGCAGTTTCAATGCCTCGCACTAATAGACCTAAATGGGAAATATTAAAAATAGAGTCTGCACGACTATAGTCATTTGGTAGCACACGGCGTGCTTCGCTGGTGGAAAGTTCAAAATTCGGAATTGCCACCACCGGCACTATTTCTGGATGCCAAGAAATCTCGCAAATTTGCCAATCTTGGGGGTTATTTTCATCACAAGCAGCCAACCGACAACCTCCTAAAAGGGCCGGTACAACGTTATCAGGATGCCCTTCCATTGAAATTGCTAATTGCATAATTTGAGTTTGGGTTAAAGGGTTGCCGGCTAAAGCATTTGCCCCCACCAAACCGGCAACAATAGCAGTAGCCGAACTACCTAAACCTCGCGCCAGGGGAACAGCAAGCTGAATATCAATTTGCAGGGCCGGTGGTGTTTGGGCGATATGGTGATAAAACTTAAGAAAAGCTTGATATACCAGATTAGTGTGGTCGGTATTAACGCCCTCAGCTTCTAATCCTTTGACATAAATTTCTAAAACCGGCTCATTTTCTGAGTTTTTGTTGGCATCAAGCCGCGTAAATTTAAACTGATTATATATGGATAAGGCTGCTCCAATGCAGTCAAAACCTGGCCCCATGTTGGCGGTGGTAGCGGGAACGGTGACAGTTACAGTAGAAATAGACGACATAAAAAAATTATTATTTAGGCCAATTTTCTATGATAATCCCAGAAGTAACCTTTGAGAAGTAAGCAAGAGAAATCAACCATAAATTTTGCCCATTCTAGGCGTTCGCTGGCTTTTACAGGCCCTTTTAGAAAGGTATAATTTTTAATTTCAATTATTTTGTACCAACCACCGGCATTAAAGATATTTCCGCTTTTTGGTAACTCTAATTAACTTAACCAAACCCATATTAAAAAAGGGTTTTAAAAATCAAAATTCGCCTTGGGCATAATCTAAAACCTTCTTCCAACCCCAAGATTCTGCCGTTGAAAGTCTTAACGTTCTGCCATTCATAAATAGAATATAATCCGAACCTTGGGAATTTTCTACCACATCCGCAACCAAAGAATTGCGCCACTCACAGCCCCAATAAAACTCAGCTTCATCCCACCATTTTTGACAAGCACTTTTAAAACGTTCATCAAGTAACCATTTTGGATCCCATTCGTAAGCTTTCCATTTTTCCTGTAAAGCTTGAATTAAAAATGCCGTCGGATATTCGATGTTTTCCTTTTTATGTTTCCAGTAAGAAATAGTTGCTTGAAAAGCATCTTCCATGCCCTCATAGCAATATTCCAGCGCCTCTTGAACATCTTCACGAGAAAAATCTACGCCAATATAGCGTAAGGCATTTTTATAAACTTTAAAAATTTCCCATTGATAGTCTTCAAGATTCATAAAAAGCTAAAAAAGTAGGCGGGAATCTCACCCGCCAAAACCTTAAAAATTGCTATAATTACTATTAGCGTTTTTCACCCGTTCCATAACTTCAGAAACCGCCAACAAACCCAACTCCCCAGAAGCACGAGTACGGATATTCAAAGAATTAGATTCAACTTCTTTGGCACCTACCACCGCCATCACAGGTATTTTCTCTTTTTCGGCATTCCGAATTAGTTTACCCAAACGTTCATTACTGCTATCTGCCACTGCACGAATTCCCTGC
Source organism: Halomicronema sp. (assembly GCA_036704045.1). GTDB lineage: Bacteria > Cyanobacteriota > Cyanobacteriia > Cyanobacteriales > Oscillatoriaceae > Ancylothrix. The sequence continues at coordinate 2,413 of DATNQM010000002.1, forward strand.
AACTGCATTTGACTAGCCACCGTTTTTGCATAGGGTAAAAACTCATCAGAAACCGGCAATAAACGCACTTGTTCTGGTGCCAACCACAGCGGAAAATCCCCCGCATATTCCTCAATTAAAATCCCGATTAACCGTTCCAAAGAACCAAACGGTGCACGGTGAATCATAACAGGGCGTTTGCGAATTCCATCCTCTGCTACATATTCCAATTCAAAACGTTCTGGCAAATTATAATCTACCTGAACCGTTCCTAATTGCCACTCTCGATCTAAGGCATCTTGGAAAATAAAATCAAGTTTTGGCCCATAAAAAGCCGCCTCGCCAATACCTTCAAAATAATTCATTCCCAAAGTTTCAACGGCTTTGCGAATAGCATTTTCTGCCTGATTCCAATATTCATCAGAACCGATATATTTATCAGAATTCGGGTCGCGGAAACTCAGCCTTGCTTTAAAGTTTTTGAGTTGTAAACTGCCAAATACAGACAAAATTAAATCGACAACTTTGAGGAATTCATCATCAAGTTGATCTGGGGTAACAAATAAGTGGGAATCATCAACAGTAAAGCCGCGAACACGAGTTAAACCGCCTAATTCTCCCGATTGTTCGTAACGGTAAACGGTGCCAAATTCGGCAAGACGCATGGGCAATTCCCGATAGGAACGTAACTCGCTTTTATAAATTTGGATATGGAAAGGGCAGTTCATGGGTTTCATTACAAAACCTTGTTCTAGGTTTTTTGCTTCCTCATCTTCTGCCATCATGGGAAACATATCTTCTTTGTATTTTTGCCAGTGTCCAGAAGTTTTGAATAAATCAACTCTGGCAATGTGGGGAGTGACAACGGGTAAATAGCCTCGTTTTAGTTGTTCTTGTTTGAGGAAGTCTTCTAAAATTGAACGCAAAACGGTGCCTTTTGGTGTCCACAATGGCAAACCAGGGCCAACTAAATCAGAGAATATAAATAAGCCTAATTCTTTACCGAGTTTGCGGTGATCGCGTTTTAGGGCTTCTTCTTTGCGGCGTTTGTATTCTTCGAGTTGTTCGGGGGTTTGCCAGGCGGTACCATAAATGCGCTGGAGTTGTTGTTTGTTGGAGTCTCCTCGCCAATAGGCGCCGGCTACGCTTTCAATTTCGATGGCTTTGGGGTTAATTTCGCCGGTGTTTTCGAGGTGCGGGCCGGCGCACAAATCCCACCATTCTTCTCCTAAATGATAGATGGTAATGGGTTCTTGTTTGATGTCGGAGAGAATTTCTAGTTTGTAGGGTTCGTTGATTTTTTTGATGCGTTGTTCTGCTTCTTCTCGGCTGACTTCTTCGCGGATGACTGGTAGTTTTCGGTTGATGATTTTTATCATCTCTTTTTTGATGGCTTTGAGATCCTTTTCGCTGAAAGGTTCGGGACTATCAAAGTCGTAATAAAAGCCATTATCAATCCAGGGGCCAATTGTTACTTGTGCCTTGGGAAACAGCTTTTGCACTGCCATCGCCATGATGTGGGATGCGGTGTGACGAATTTTTTTTAGTTGTTCTGATTCGCCGGTACGGGGTAGGTGGATTTTTTGCGGTTGTTCAGAGACGGATGAGCTAGGCATTGGCTGTTGAACCATTGGCGGTTAACCTTTCAAATTTTATCTATTTTTTGGTTGTTTCTTTTTCTATCTTACCGATTGTTAGTTTTTAGTTTTTAGGCTTTTCTGTGGTTGCTTCATTTGTTTAGCTGTTTTGCCTATTTTTTTGAGAATGCTTACCATTGTTTGTATTTTTTGTCAATAGTTTATCTGAGAGTAATTTGTCTGTGAAGCCTTTTTAAATAAAATCTCAGGTAAATGTTAATTTTTGTAAAGTAAGTTAAGATAAAGTTAGGTTAGCAACTCATATTTAACTTATGCTCAATCCCAATCTGCCAGAACCCGATTTACTCAAAACCTTATTAGAACCGCTCTTAGACGATTTTGTGTATTGGTTTAATCGTTCCCAGGTGTTGCTGGAAACTGAGGAAATTGGTTTTTTAGGAGCGGAAGGACAAGCTGACCTGCTAGCAAGGGTGATGCAGGCTCTAGGTGAAGTTAAAACGGCAAAAACTCTTTTAAAGCTTACGAATAATCAAGTAGGGGTAGAAATGGATGTGTTGATACCTTGGCATAAGCTACTTAATGAATGTTGGCAAGTCTCTATGCGAAACCGCATGGAAAAATCCCAAAACGGATAATAAAGGATGTGGGTTGAGCAAAGTTCTGGGGAGGCTCTACATTAGAGGTCTAGGGATCGTTGCTCTCCTGTTTCCATTGAAGGGATAATAAGAGACTACGTTTTAAAATTTTTGTTGTTATTTACAGATAAGCTGTTTTGTTTGGAGGAAGGCTGCCATGTTACATTTACTTTACATTTTAGCATTTACGACGCTGGCAATTGTGGCGGTGGCGAATTTAATTCGCAGTTTAATTACGTTGAGTGCAGATTCTCAAAGGTCTTTTTCTCAAATGCCGCGTTCTACTGGGGGCCGATTTCGGGGCATACCTCATCCAGAATTATTAGATGAGGCGGGGAATTTTGTCAATGAGCCGCTTTTGGTAATGAAGTCAATGACAGTAGAGGATGCGCGTCAACAGTTGGATGCGCTTTATAAATCTTCTCCGGGGACGACAAATGAGGTGCGTGAAGAAGATTAAAAGCAAATTTGGCAGAGTTTTTTGGGTGGGGGTTATCTGTTAATAACCCCTTATTTTTTTATTTATTTTAATAGTTACTTAACCATTTATGTGTTCAGCAGACAGAGTTACAGCGTTTTTCTATGAAATGAAATACACAAAAAATATCCCCCTTTATTAAGGGGGTAATAACCTGCTTAAAGTTTTTTTTATTAAGGGGTGGAAGGATAATTAATGGTATTTAACAGGCAGAAAAATGCTAGAAAAGTCTTCGGATCACAGACAAATAAAATCCTTTTTCCCCATTTTCTAAATCAAATATAAAAAACCCGGCTTCTTGAATAAACCGGGTTTTTAAAAACTAATTTTCTCGTTGAGAGTAACTGAAAACTGCTATAAATTAACCGGCTTTAACTAACTCCGACTCTTCAGATATTGATATCCCAGCCACAGCGAGTAAGCGAGCCAGCAACTCATCCCAAAAAACGCCCTCCAAACTCGGTAAAATGACATGAGCTTGTTTAACTCGTTCGGCCGGCCCTAACCCAACAGCCCACATCCCCGCCGCCAGCGCCGCTTCTATGCCCGCCGCCGCATCTTCCACCACAGCGCATTCCTTGGCAGACAATCCTAACATCTCGGCAGCGTATAAAAATAAATCGGGGGCCGGTTTAGAATGAACTACACTATAGCCATCGGCAACGGCATCAAATTTATCGGCAATTTCCAACGCCTTAATTACATCCCGTGCATTTTTACTAGCAGAACCAAGGGCAACTTTTACACCATGAGAGCGCAACTCATCTATTAATTCACCAACTCCAGGCAATAAATCTGCCGGTGAAATATCCTTAATAAACTCGACATAATAGTTATTTTTGCGCTCCATCATGTCTTGAAACTGCTCATCACTTACCTGGCGATCACCCAAAATATAGAGTAAGGAATCCCGACGAGAGACACCGCGCAGATGCTCATTTGTTTCTTCATCAAAGGGAATATTTTCTTCGTCGGCCAAACGTTTCCAAGCTAAATAATGATATTTAGCTGTATCAGTAATCACTCCATCCAAGTCAAAAATGACACCTTGAATGAAATTTTTGGTAAGGGGATGAACGAGAAAATGTGACTGTGTGCCTTTGTGTGCTTTTAAGTCAAACTCATAACACCGGCCTTGCCAATTCAGCTTAAACTGTAACCGCGTCCAACCGGCAGGTAAATTTGGATTAGCCACCGGCCCTGCATCCGTGATCACAATACCGGCAAAACCAAACACCACTGCCTGCCAAACACCCCCAGCACTGGCCGAGTGGATGCCTTCACCTGCATTGCCTCGCACATCTTCGACATCCACCAAAGCTGCCCGCATAAAATGCTCATAAGCAGAAGTTGTTTCGTCCAACTCAGATGCCAAAATTGCATGAATTGCAGGCGAAAGCGACGACCCGAATGTATGATCGGTACGGGGATTGTAATAATCCCAATTTGCCTGTAACGTCGAACGATCAAAACGTTCGCGCAGCAAATACATCAACATCAAAACATCAGCTTGTTTCAGCGTTTGCGTGGCCGCAGCACCTTCAATGCCTAAAAGTGCTTGGACAGACTTAGTGCGAGGTTCCATTGCAGCGAGGTTGATATCTTGCAACTTAAAGAACCCTTCATGCTGTTCGATGAGGCCGGTTTGAGGGTCATAAGACACCCACATCCGGTCAATAATATCTTGCCAACGAGTTAGCCGGTGGGGAGTAAGGGAAAGCCGGCGATTTAACTCTGCCGCTTTTTCTGGGTAGTGTTGACGTAACCAGTCAAGCACAGAAAGGGCTTTTTCTAAATGCCACTGTACCATCCGGTTAGTAAAAGCATTATTATCTATCCGGTCATGGTACTCATCCGGGCCAATAACATCAGTTATTTGATAGCGTACACCATCACTGGTTTGGCGTTCTTCAACACGGCTGCCCCAAAAAACCGCCGTATCAAGGAGAATTTCTGCACCATAATTGCACATCCATTCATCATCGCCTGTAATTTGCCAATAATGCCAAAGGGCATAAGCCACATCAGCATTAATATGCAATTCAATATCCCCACACCAGATGCGGACTAACTCTTTACCCTCCGCCGAAGGAACCCAACGCGGTGTCACTTCATCGCCTGTATCTGCGCTTTCCCAGGCAAACATTGCACCTTGGAAACCGTTTTCTTGGGCTTTGCGACGCGCACCGGCCAGGGTGTGATAACGGTAGGTTAATAAATTCCGAGCAATGCGTGGTTGAGTATAAGTTAAAAACGGTACAACAAAGATTTCTGTATCCCAGAAATTATGACCTTTATATGCAAAACCCGATAAAGTTTTCGCAGGTATTCCTACACGATCATCGTGACGAGGTGCTGCGATTAAAAGTTGAAACAACCCATGACGAACAGCTTGCTGGGCTTTGATATCACCCTCAATCACGATATCGCTGTTTTGCCATAATTTTTGCAAAGCTACTTCGTGGGAGTGCTGTAAAATATGCCAATCAGGCATACTTGTCAGTTTTTCTTGAGCAGCTTGCAGAGGGTCAGGAGTTTCTCTGGTAGTATAAACGCTAACGAATTTTTCAATGACAATTTTTTTGCCTGGATGAACAAAAACACTAGACATTAAAGTTGGATAACCAACGATGCCGGTGGCTTTTGCAGCAAATAATTGCCGTTCATAAAGCACATTTAATTTAGTAGCAATTCCCAAATCAATATGAGAAGAACGAGTGCGACATTTTAACCAAGTTGTGTTTTCTGCGTCGCCTTGTTCAACAAACTCCCAATGACGCATTCCTTGGTTATCGGAATAAGCATTAATACTAGCTTGAATATCAACGGAACCAACAAAATCAACTGGTGTTATTTCACAACGCAAAGCTAGGATATGATCATCAGCCATACTAGCAAAACGTTCAAAGTGAAAATCGAAAGTATAACCTTTAGAACTGCGCCAACGGACATCACGAATCAGCAGACCCCGACGCATATCTAAACAGCGCCGATAGCTGAGAATTTCGCCAGAGTTAAGCGAAAAATATTCACCTTGGATGCGGATAATTAAAGACAGCCAATCGGGGCAATTTACTAACTCTGTATGACAGATGGGAATGGCATCATACAAGCCATTTACAAGGGTAGCCGGCATTGCTCCAGGATAGCCTTCTTCAAAACTGCCGCGTGTGCCTAAATAGCCATTTCCAATTGTAAATAACGTTTCTTTGCTGTGGAGTTGGCGGGGCAAGAATTCAGATTCAACAATAGACCAGGGGGATGATTGCATGATGGGTGTCACTTTTGCGATGGATTTAAGATACGGGAGGAATGTACTTTTGCCTAATAATTGTTAGCAGTCCTGGGGGGTGGTAACAGGAAAATTTACAATTTTTTTTACACTATTCCTTTAGATACATTTTATCTAAATAGGTTTTCAAAAAACATAAAAAAGTACAACTTTTGCATTATTGCAAAAATTTTATGAACCTCTGTTAAAAAAGCAATTTTTGTGTTAAAATACCCAATAACAAAATTCATTGTTTTTAAGGCTTTTTATTGAAAGTCACGTCGAAAAAAGCAGAGAATCATAGATTAAATATTCTCTGCCTTTTCGACGTTTTTTCGAGGGAAATAATTAAGCTTCTATCACAACTCGTAAATTTCCTCTTTTTTTGCTAACTCGACAAGCTGTACTGGTGCCAGACCGCTCAAATTCTAGGTCAAGAATTGTGTTACCGATTTTGAGATTTGAGAGAGAAAGTTTATTAATCCTTTCCGGTAAACTAGGGTCAATAATATGCAGACAATTGTTTGGTGCATCGGGAACTAGATTCACCATCATCTGCAACAGTTGGAAAATACTGCCCGTTGCCCAAGCCTGCGGCGAGCAAGCAACCGGGTAACGCACTGGCCTGTTATTATCTTGACGTTCGTAGCCACAAAAAAGTTCAGGAGGACGTTTATAGGCTTGAACGCGGGTCATGTCAAATAACCCTTCTGCTAATTCGATAGCTTGTTCTACAAAACCTAGAGAACGCAGCCCAATAGCAATTAAAGAATTATCATGGGGCCATACTGATCCTATGTGATATCCCATTGGATTATAGGCAGGAGATTTGCTGCTAAGAGTGCGGATTCCCCATCCGTTAAACATATCGGGGGCGCGGAGTCGTTCGGCAACGCTGTGGGCTTTTTCGGGTTCTAAAATTCCCAATTGTAAACAGTGACCGGGGTTAGAGGTGATGCTGTCTACCGGCTTACCTTCTCCGTCTAAAGCAAGGGCGCAAAAATCTAAATCTTCTATCCAAAAATCGCGGTTAAATCGCTGTTTTAATTCCCGCGCTTCTTCTTGCCAACGATCTGCTAAATCGAGGCGTTTTTTGAGGCGGGCAATATCGGCTAAACGAATTTTTGCGGCATAAACATAGCCTTGTACTTCCGAGAGGGCTATGGGGCCGGTGGCGCGTTGTCCGTGACGATTTACGATGCAATCTCCTGAGTCTTTCCAGCCTTGATTATCGAGACCACGTTTGGATTGCCGGTCATAGGAAAGATAGCCGGTTTGTTGACAGTTTCGGTCGATCCATTCCATTGCGGCGAGGGCATTGGGCCATAGTTTATCGAGGAGTTCTTTGTCATTTGTCCAGGCAAAGTATTCGGCATATAGCATTAACCATAGAGGTGTTGCATCGACAGTACCGTAATAGGGAGTGTGGGGGATTTCTTGACAGCGGGCCATTTCGCCGTAGCGAATTTCATGCAATATTTTGCCTGGTTGTTCGTCTCGCCATTCGTCGTCTTTTTTGCCTTGATATTCTGCGAGGATTTGTAGAGTATCGCGGGCTAGTTTTGGGTTTAGCATTAAAGTTTGCGAAGCGGCGATAATTGAGTCTCGTCCAAAGAGGGTAGAGAACCAAGGAACGCCTGCGGATAATGCTGTGTGTTTACCGAAGGTTTGACGCAAAATGTAGAGGTCTTCTTCGGCGCGTTCTATGATTTCGTTAAAGGTGTTTTTGTCGGAACGAATGCCGGTGCTTTCTTGGGTCCAGAGTTGTTCTTCTTGGCTTTCTGCGGCTTTTGCTTGGGTGAGGGTGACGGGGGGGTTGATGACGGAGGCGGGCCGGTTATTGATGAACATTTGCAGCCGGTAGCCGATGATTTCGGTTTGATGCGGTTGCAAATTGAGGTTCCAAACGGCTGTGTATCCTTTTAGGTAGTCGGGGCGGTGGTGATCAAAGCGAATGCGCGACTCTGTTAGTTTATTGTCTAGTCCGAGGTAGGCTAAAATCAGTTCTTGGTCTTGGCTGAGGGGGGTTGTGTAGTTGGCAAATTCTTTTTCGATTTCTTTGTTGGTTGCGCCTACGGTGATTAGTTCTTCTGCGGGTTTTTTGTGGTCAATGTTTGGTAGGTTTCGCAATAGTTGTCCGCGTTTTGGCCGGCCATATCCTCGGACTTCAAATAAGTCTACGAAGTCGGCTTTAAAGCTGAGGCTGATTTGAAAGCTGACGGCTTCTGTGCTGTAGTTGGTGATTTCTATTTCGGAAAATAAGGCGCCGTTTAGCATTAATTCCCGTTTGATTCCCAGGGTGTCGGGGGAAAGGTGGTTTTCGATGCGGGGGTTTGTGCAGAGTACGGTGAGTCCGAAGCCTTTGTCTGCTGTGCTGCTGAGGAGGACTGGTGTGTGTCCTTCGATTTGTAGTTCTAGGCGGCTTAAGAATCTTGTGTCGCAACAAAATAAGCCCATACTGCTGTTGCAGTCGTCTTTTAAGCTTCCGGCGATGTTTCCTAGGCTGTCGGTGACTAGGAATAAGTCGTTGTCTTTGAGGGTGAGGGTTGGTTGGGGTTGTTCGTTGATGACGGCCGGCCATTCGGGGATGGGGTTTTCTTCGGCTAGGATGTAGGTTTTTCCTTCGATTTGGATGGTTTCTTGTGTCATGTTGATGTTTTTTTGTTTGGGGTTTTGGTTGTTGAGTTGGGGTTTTTAATAGAGTTTGGGGAGGAGTTTTTTAACTCGTTTTTGATAGTCGGAATAGTGGGGATGTTTTTGGCTGAGGAGTTTTTCTTCTCGGTTGGCTTTGATGTCGAAGAAAATAAATAAGATTAGGCTGCCAAGTGTGTGTGTGAGGCTTTGTTGATAGATACTGTAGGCTAAGCTGAGGATGATTAGGCCGCTATAAAGGGGGTGGCGGACGATGCTGTAGGTGCCGGTTTGAACAAGTTGGTTTGTTTCTTTTGGTTGGGGTAGGGGGGTTAGGTTTTTGCCTAGGTCTAGGAGGGCTTTGATTATTAAAATTCCCGCTGTTATTGCTAAACTAACGGCTGTTATCAAAATTATTGTGTTGAAATTGGGTGTGTTGATTTTTAAAGTGGCTGGTGTGTAGGCCGGTATGCAAAAAAATCCTACAAGTAATAGTCCTTGTAGTAATACTAAGTATTCTCCTTTTTGGCCGGTGCGCCAACCTTCAGGGGTGAAACCCCATTCTTTTAAGATGTCTTTTGTCATTGTTTTTTTGTGATTTTGTCATTAACTTTGGGAAGGGAAAGAAACCGGGTTTGTGGGGTGATTTTTTGATGGTTATTGAGGTAGATAGCCGGTTTCTTTAACTTTAGGAAGAGAAAGAAACCGGGTTTGGGGAGGATTTTTTGATGGGTGTTGAGATTTAGCTAGGATAGCCGGTTTTTTTTAGTGTGGGATTTAGTGCAACCAAGGTCTTGAAATTTGCTCTAATTGAGCGATTTCTTCGGGGTTTAATTGCCAGCCTAATGCACCGGCATTTTCTATGGCTTGTTTGGCTGTTTTGGCTCCGGGGATGGGTATTACTCCTTCTTGGGCTTTTAACCAATTTAAGGCAATTTGTGCCGGTGTGCGTTGATATTTTTCGGCAAATTTTCTTAATAATTCTAAAACGGGAGCAATTTTTTGCAATCCTTCTTTACTAAACTTTGCATCCCATTGGCGGGGGCCGGTTGGTGGTTTTTCGGGTGAATATTTGTCTGTAAGTAAGCCTTGGGCAAGCGGGCTGTAGGCTAATATGGTTACGCCTAGTTGTCTTGCTGTGCTTAGGATTCCTTGGCTTTCTATTTGTCTGGTTAGTAATGAGTATCGCACTTGATTTACTGCTAGAGGTATGCCTCGTTTGGCTAATATTTGATGTGCTTGCTGCATTTGTTCGGCGGAATAATTGCTAACACCAACCGACTCTATTCTTCCTTTTTCTACTTCGTTGGCTAGGGCGTTCATCAAGGTTTCTTGACTCATTAAAAATGTGAAGGGCCAATGAACTTGGTAAAGGGTGACGCGGGGGAGTTGTAATCGTTTTAAACTTTCGGTTAGGGCTTCTGTAACTGAGTCGCCGGTGAAACGCCAGGGGAAGGGGCCGTATTTTGTGGCAATTTGTACGTTTGCGCCGGTTTGTTTGATGAATTTTCCAAGGAGAATTTCTGACTCTCCGGGGCCATAAACTTCGGCGGTGTCGAAAAAGGTTATGCCGGCTTCGAGAGAGGCTTGGAAGGCTTGTTTGACTTGTTCTTCGCCGTAGTCTTTGCCATAGTTCCAGAAGAGTTTGTCTCCCCATGACCAGGCGCCGATGCCTAGTTTTGTGACTGTGGGGCCGGTTTTTCCAAGGGTTGTGGTTTCCATTTTCTATGGTTTTGTAATGTTTCCTTTTTTAGTTGTAGCGTGTTTTTTTTGATTTGTTTGTTTTGAGGTATTGGAGACAATTAAGTTGGCTTTTATTTGTTGACAAAAGTAAATTGTTTTTTGGATTAATTTCTGAGGTATGAAGATGATGTTTAGGTTTTTGGGGAATTTTATAGTATTTTTTGTGTTGATGTCTGATTGTAGATTTGTTTTGGCTAGAGATAGGGGAAACAAATGTTTTTCCTCTGAGGAAAATAATAAATTAAAAAGATTTCCTTAAATATTAAAGATTGTGTTTTAGAAAGGGGGATGATTGGAGGTAGAAGATGATAGGGCGCACGTCCACAGGAAACCGGCCATGACTGATAGCAGTTTTGCACCCCCTGATAGTTTTTCTAGTAAAGCCGAAGCTGTCGGCTTGGAACGGGAAGCGGTTATTATTGATTTGGCAGCTTCTAATTTTAAAGAACGTCTTTATTTTGAAGTTTTGCCGTTAGCTTTACAAGAAAAGATTAGTATTTTTTTTGATAGTTATCATCAGGCTATTTTGTTGGCTGATGAAATGTTAGAACGGTTAAAAGAACCGGGTATTATTGCTAAGTTATGTGAGGCTTCGCCGCTGGGTAAACATTTACCTAATGCGCTTTATGTTCATGTTTCTGGGATTTTTTCTCTGGATCCTTTGTTGCGTTTGTATGAGAAATTAGCTTTTATTGCGGCCGGTTTTCCTGAAAAAGTGACGTTAGTTAAGTTTCAAACAGATAAGCCAAAAATTTCTTATTTATTTTATCCAGATTTTGATAAAGACCCGCATCCTGCTTTACAGTTTAGTATGGTGGTGGGTATGGAAAATTTAGAAGTTACAAGTCGAGATTATGCTGATACGAATAATCCGCCGGTTTTACACCGTAAAGAAACATTTGTAATGCCTAATTATCCCTGTTATCAGGATTTTGCGGAGTTAACTCATCAAGAAGAATTGTTAGGATTGTTGGATGAAACGCGCGGAATTGGAATGAAAATCGGCTGGCAACAACGTTTGAATTCACAAAAAATTGCTTTTAATAATCATTGGCTGGTTTGTCGGATTGATTGTGGTTGGGAAGAGTTAAATTTGCGAATTGATAGGCATAAGGCGGCGATGGTTCGTAGCAGTTTATCTAAGCCGGTGAGGACGGCTTTGGAGGCTAATTTATTTACAGAAGAAACTACTTTTTTTGATTATGGTTGTGGTTATGGTGGTGATGTTAACCGCTTGAAAGAAAAGGGTTATAAAAGTGAAGGTTGGGATCCTTATTATTTTCCTGAAAATGGCAAAATAGCGGCAGATATTGTCAATATTGGTTATGTAATTAATGTGATTGAAGATATGGCAGAACGCCAACAGGCTTTGCGGGAAGCGTGGGATTTAACGAAAAAGCTTTTGATTGTTTCTGCTCAAATTTTGGTTGATAATTATCAACAAGGTTGGATGGTTTATGGAGATGGAATTATTACGAGTAGGAATACTTTTCAAAAGTATTATGAACAAGAAGAATTGAAAACTTATATTGACCAGATTTTAGAAGTGGATTCTATTCCGATTGGTTTGGGGATTTATTTTGTGTTTCGAGATGAAGGAGAAGCAGAAGTTTATAAGGCTTTGAAGTTTCGATCTCGTACAACTACGCCAAGAATTGAGAAGGTTTTTAAACGTTTTGAAGATTATCAAGAGTTGCTTACACCTTTGATGAAATTTGTTACAGAAAGGGGTCGTTTACCGGCCAAAGGAGAATTAGCATCAGAGGTGGAAATTAAGGCAGAATTTGGCACTTTTCGTCGTGCTTTTGATGTGATTTTGCGGGCAACTGAGATAAAGGAATGGGAGACAATTACCCAAAAACGACGGGAAGATTTGCTGGTTTATTTGGCTCTTTCTCGGTTTAGCCGACGTCCGAAGCCTGTCGAGTTAAATTTTGAAACTAAGGAGGATATTAAAGCTTTATTTGGTAGCTATAAGCAAGCTTGTAGGGAGGCTGATGCGTTGCTTTTTAGTATTGGTCATCTTAATATTATCCGAGAAAGTTGTGAAAATAGTTCGGTAGGAAAAATTTGGCCTAATTCTTTTTTGTTTCATGTTTCAGCGTTAGAGTTTCTTGAACCTTTATTGCGGGTTTATGAAGGTTGTGCTAGTCGAACAATAGGCCGGTTAGAAAAGTTTAATGTGATTAAGTTGAGTACGAAGATTCCTAAGATTTCTTATTTATTTTATCCTGATTTTGATAAGGAACCCCATCCATTTTTAAAAACTTGTATGCAGGTGGATTTACGAGATTTAAGAGTTAGTTATCAAAGCTGGAATTTGCAAGATAATCCGCCGATTCTTCACGAAAAAGATAAGTTGTTAATGCCGGATTATCCGTTTTATGAAAAGTTTGCTAAGTTAACACGACAAGAGACAAATTGGGGATTATTTGATGACTTTTCTGTTATTAGTAATCGTAGCGGTTGGCTGAAATGTTTGGAAGACCATTGTGCGGTAATTATCAATTATCAATTACGCTGGAAAAAAGATGCAGACCCCTATAAGGTTAAGCTTTTGCGTTCGGCTATGCGGGCGCGTCAAGCTCAAAATCGGGCTGCGGAAAAAGAGGTGGTTAATTCACCAGAAATATCTTTAGAATTAACTGAAAATGAAGATTTTTAAAAGACTTTTAGTAAGATTTTTTCCTAGTTATGCCTATTATTTAGGAATTTGTTTTGCTAAGTTTATCCACGATTCCATACCTTTTTTTGTCGGCATTTGGCTGTCATTAAATGCCCAGATATCTCGCTTGTGTTGGGGGCCATAACTGATATGAATGGGTCGAGTTTTGCCATAATAATAAATGGAATCAAAGGGCAATTGTTTGTTTAATATCCAGTCTACGACTTCTTGGCTAGATTTGTTAACTATTAAAAAATCACAAGCTGCTCCTAACCGGCTACAATAATATTGCCCTTTTTTATTAATTTCGTGGGCGATGTGTTGGTCGCGGCTGGGGTCAATTCTGCCGTTTTTTTGGCCGGTTTCCGGGTCTTTTTTGTCGAGGTATCGTTTTAGACTTGGAGAACAAAAACCGTAGGTAAGTTTAAAATTTTCCCAGCCAAAGTTATCAATAATGGGGTCAATAATTATTTCGTTGAGACTTTTTAAAGCGGGGATTGTTTCGGCAATATTTTCTGGATAGGGATTAATAAAGTTAGGATACTTTTTGTAAGTTTGCGTACAAGTACAAAATTCTTCTAGGCTTAGATATTTTCCAAGGTTTAAGGATAGCATAAATTAACTTGAGGATGTTTGAGTTGGACTGCTGCTGGAATTCTATCTAGTAATGTAAGATGCTTTGGCTTTGCTGATTCAAAAAAAATCCTATAGAATAATTTTCATAGAATGTATTTTTTAGAAGCAAGGAAGAAAAAATCTTCTCCATCTGTTAATATAAAAACTGTGATGAGGATAAAATTATGAAAAATCTCTCGATTTTGCGTTTAATTTTAGTATTTGGCTTAGGCGTAGTTTTGGCAATGGGAGGTCATCAAAATTTAGGGATGGCGCAAAGTTCAAACCAAAGCCGGATTGTATTTGTTTCTGATCGCAATGGTACACGAGAAATTTATTCTATAGCCCCTGATGGATCAAACTTAACAAAAATTACAAATAACTCTCCTATGCCTAATTTACCAATGTTGTCACCAAAGGGCGATAAAATTGTTTTTTTATCAGATCAAGATGGCAATGCTGAACTATATTTAATGGATATTGATGGTTCAAATCAAGTGAATTTGACAAAACATCCAGGTGGTGATTACTCGCCTGATTGGTCTCCTGATGGCAGCAAAATTGCTTTTGATTCTTATCGTAATGGAAATTATGAAGTTTTTGTTATGAATGCTGATGGAACTAATTTAATTAACCTTACAAATAGCCGCGCCAGTGATGGTTTTCCTACTTGGTCTCCTGATGGTCAAAAAATAGCGTTTTCTTCGGATAGAGATAATGATGATGATGATATTTATGTGATGAATGCAGATGGTTCAAATGTGGTGAAATTGACTAATACAAAAGAAGCAGATTTTTCACCGGCCTGGTCTCCTGATGGTAGTAAAATTGCCTTTGTTTCAGAACGTGATGGAAATAGCGAAATTTATGTGATGAATTCTGATGGAACCAATGTTATTAATTTAACAAATAATTCAAATTTTGATACATTTCCTGCCTGGTCGCCCGATGGAACTAAAATAGTGTTTCATTCAGAACGTGATGGAAATATGGAAATTTATGTAATGAATTCTGATGGTTCAAATGTTACTAATTTAAGTAATAGTCCTGGTTCTGATATGTCTCCTTCCTGGGGACCTCTCCAAAACAAATAATTACATTTTATTGAAAATTAGAAATGAAAACTACTAAAATTTGGGCATTTTCTCTGGGTTTTTTGTTGCTATGCACCGGCCCCACAGAAGCACAAAATATCACATCTCCTTCCCAACAAATTTACACCCGTGACCAGTTTTTTCCGATTTTAGAAAAAGCCAATGTTGTCTATTTAGGAGAAACTCACGACAGCGAAGCAGACCACAAAGCACAATTACAAATAATCCAGCAATTACACAGCAAAAATCCCAAAATTGCTATCGCAATGGAGATGTTTCAGCGACCTTTTCAAGAGGTAATTGATGATTATTTGGCAGGAAAAATTACCGAAATTGAGTTTTTTGAAAAAAGCGAATATAACAAACGTTGGGGTTTTCCTTGGGAGTTATATGCACCGATTTTGCGTTTTGCAAAGGCTAATAATTTGCGGGTTTTGGCTTTAAATACGCCGACGGAAGTCACCCAAAAAGTTGCGCGGGGTGGTTTACAAGGTTTAACCGCACAAGACCGCATATATATTCCCTCAAATGCCGAAATTCGCACGGATAATGAGGCATATAAAAATATGGCGATGGAAGTTTTTAAACAACATTCAGGGGCCGGTCATGGTAATAGTACCAATTTTGATAATTTTTTTCTCGCCCAAGTTTTGTGGGATGAAACAATGGCGGAAACTATTGCAAATTTCGCTCAAAATAACCCCGATTATCAGATGGTAGTTTTGGCCGGTAAGGGTCATATTGTTTATGGTTATGGTATTCCTAGTCGGGTGATGCGGCGTGTTAATAATCCGAATTTTGTTCAGCGTTCTATTTTGCTTAATCCTCAACAAGATTGGCCTTTAAAAGATGGGCCGGTGGCTGATTTTTTCTGGCAAAATTGATAATTTAAATCCAGATAAATACAGATAGCCCACCGGCTTCTATAATGGCGGGCTATCTGCATACTATCCAAATTTTTCAATGTTAATGAGAGGTTTAAAAACCGCTACCCATTCTGGTTTACTTATTACCATTGTTGGGTAATTTTTGCGGCTATAATCTTTGCCAGATTCTAAGGGAAAAAGAGTTTCTGATTCCAAGGAAACCCAACAACCACCGGCCGCTTTTACAATTGTCCAAACTGCCGCAATATCCCATATTTTCGGGGTTGCTTCAACTCCTCCCACTGTCCAACCGGCCGCCACATTTAAAAAGTTATAACTCGCAACTCCTAACATTCGGAGTTTGCACGAAAATGGATGCTCAATTGAGGCAATGCTGCGCGAACAAAAGCTAAAAAATTCATTTTTTCCTGGTGGACGTTGGCTAGTATGAATGGGGCGTTTGTTTAAAAAAGCTTGGTCAGAAAAAGCATGAAAAGTTTGCCCCAAAGGAGGTAAAGAAACATAGCCAAAAACCGGCCTTCCGTGATGAAATAAGGCCATAGAAATTGCCCAAATGGGGATACCCCTAGCAAAGTTTGTGGTGCCGTCTAAAGGGTCAATAATCCAGCAATACTCGTTTTCTGGGAAAACATGATCGCCCTCTTCACTTAGCACGCCGTGTGCTGGAAAAGCACGTTTAATTGCTTCTGTAATTTCAATATCTGCCCATTTATCAGAACGAGTAACTAAACTCCCATCCGCTTTTTCATCCGCTTGCACTTTGCCAAAATCGTCTAATAATTGCTTGCTAATTTTTCCGGCAATTGTATCGCAAAAATCCAATATTTCTGTAAAAAAATTCATTTTCCTCAACCAAATTCTCCGTTTTTAACCCCCAAAGGGGCGTTTGATTATTTGTTTAGCCACTTTTAAATTCATGGCTGTATAAAATCCATTTTTCTCTGTCAGTTTTTAACCCCGTAAGGGGTTAAATTCCTGTAGCCACCGATTTAAATCGGTGGCAATATCGGTGGCAATATCGGTGGCAATATTGATGGCAATATCGGTGGCAATATTGATGGCAAAAACTAATCTAATTGCCCCTCCATCACCGCTTTAATAGCCGCATTAGCATTATCCTTAAACTCCTGCACATTCACATGATTTAAAAACCAAACTGCCAACAACATCCCCACTGCTTGAATTGCAAAAACACTACCATAAGCAAGCACCGGCACCCCAAACAAAACCTTACCAATATCTAATACAATTCCCCCAAAAATTGTAGCACTTCCCCGCGCTATTGCCTGCGCCAAACCCCACGCCCCAACAAAAGTACCGGCAGTTTCAGCAGCAGTTAAATCTAGCATTAAACTCAACGCCCCCGTTGTCGCAACTCCAGCAGACAATCCAAATAAAACCATTCCCGCTTTTAATAAACCTTGATTAGCACTAAATCCCGCCAAAATAATTAACAGAAAACTTATAGAAGTTGCCAAGCATCCTAACTGAGTTGTTTTGCGTTTTCCTAAGCGGGGAACTAAGTAAAAGCCGGTGGCGCTTAAACTCATTAACATCCCAATTCCCCAAAAGGAATTTAACATTGAAGTTTCAGGAATTGACATTCCAAAAATTTGCCCACCATAGGGTTCTAAAACTGCTTCCTGCATAAACAAACTCACACTCATTATTAACATGAATGTGAAAAATAGGCCGGTTTGTTTACTTGCAGTCAAAATTTTAATTGCCATGCCTAATGTAATTTTATCATCGCGGTTACTTGTGCTGACGCGAGTTGAATAACGGGAATACTTTTTCTCTACTCCCCAAGTAGCAATCACCGCTAAACCAAAGACAATCACCGGCACAATTAAAAACAAATTACTAATAGCAGATTGCACCGTTTCTAACGAAGCCCCAGTATCTTCTAAATTTTTTAACAAAACTTTGCTGCTAATACCTCCCACCGCAATTCCTACCGTCATCATTGACCAAACAATTCCAATTAATTGACCGCGATTTTCTTCTTCCGAAACATCAACTAATAAAGCAAAAAATGGGGTAGAACTAATGCAAGTTGCTGTGCCATAAAGGGCAAAAATCCCTGCTAAAAGAGCAGTTAAACCAAGGGTTTGACTATTCCAAACCCAACCACCGGAACTATTAACAACATTGCCTAATTGCCAGATAACTCTAACAGCAAAAAACAAGGCAATAGCAAATAAACCCGCCCCAATTAAAACATAGCCGGTGCGGTGGGTTCCAAACAGCGGTTTACTATCAGACATTTGCCCAAATAAAACTCTTAAAGGCGCCACAAATTGCGATACAGTAATCGTGGCGGCGGTGATGGTGGCGGGAATAGCTAACTCGGCAATCATTACGCGGTTGAGCACACCCAAGGTTAAGACAGCTAAAATGCCTAACCCCATCTGAAATAACCCCAAACGAAACATCGTTAGAAGTTTTATTTGGGGCAAAATTAGCTGTTGTGCCGGTTGGTTTGGCTCGAAGTTTGATATGTTGTCGGCTGTCATCGTAGGTTGTTTATGCGTTTACTTTATTTTCCCACGATAGTTAACTGCCGGTGTATTTTCAATACCTGTCGAGATTCAATTCTTATCAGTCGGTGGGTTTTCTTTTAAAATGCGGGTAAATTTCCTTCTCAAATAATTCTTGAATTTCCGCCGGCTGTTTTGCAACTAAATCTTTATAATCGTCCTCAACAGGAATATTATAAGTTGCTGTGCGTTTACTAATTTTTGGTAACCAGGTTGTGTGTACTGTAAAACCGAGTTTAAGTTCTGGATGCCATAGCTGACAAACCGGCCCTTGTTTAAGATTTGCTGCATCAAAAATCCAAATTTCATTACCATTATCTGTTTGCTCATCTGTGCCATGATGCACCACACAAACAATATATCCATCAGTTGAGTTTCCAGTCCCACCGGCACGAGGAACAAACTGCGGTGAAGTCCCAAAGGAATTACTCGGAAACTGATAGACATCTTGAATTTCTAAACGATTTTCCGACCCGCTAACACTCGTTAAAGGCTTAATATGCAAGCGTAGTAAGTTTGATAGAATTCCCTCTTTTGTTAAGTTAATAACTTCATGTTCTGGTACGTCTCGATACTTAAAGTTTTTGTACAGTTTTAAACCGTGTTTTGTTAGTAACTCCGGCCAACATCCTAAACAACTCCAGTAAATATCTTGTAAAGGTTTTGATGTATCCACACAAGTAAATAATGCCGGCCCCCAAGTGTACTGACAATAGGGTTTTTCTTCTTGATTTTCTTCTGATTTATTTAAGTTACAATTTTCGTAGATACCCGTCAAATCTGAGCGGATTAATTCGCCGGTTTCTCCATTAACAATATGGCATCCCAGCCGGCTTATATCCGTTGGGCCCATAATCACCCCATAAAGTTTTTCTAAATTCTCAATTTCCCCCGATTTAAACACTGATTCATCAATATCTCGAATCCACTCCGCTGCATCCCAAGTACCCATATTTGCCATGTGCAGAGTAATTTGTTGCTTAGGATTTTTGTAATCGGCGATAAAATGATTCGTACCGCGAGGAATGCTCGCTTTTTTCACCCGAACTTTTTTCTGGTCTGATTTTAGATCATCTCGACGCACAATATAAACACGATTGTCTGCTAATTGTTGCTTGTCTATTAAATTCCTTAACAATCTCTCGGCGCATTTATATTTTTTCCCTGGCACCGCCGGCAATATTTCTTCTACCAACATTTTAAATGCTGTATCTATCAAGATAATATAATTTTCCGTTATCGCAAATTGATGTAAGCTTTGCTCAATTTTTACCGGACAGCCGTTTGCTTGTACGAGTTTCCATTTTTGAAGATTTCCTTTACCATCCCAGCGTACTAAATAGGTAAAATTACTAAAAGGATTGAAGGCTTGGAGTAAATTGTAAATGGCTAAAATTAAGCTTTTAAAAAAAGCGATAATTTTCTCAAAAATGTTTTGGGAGGTTGCTTGTTTTTCCTCTTCTGCTTCTCTTGGTTGCTGGATGATAATATCTTCGGGAGGGTGAGGTCGGATCAAACTTAAAAGATCCAAAATCAAATAAATTACTGGTCGTAATTGTGATATAAATGTGGTTAAAGACCGGCCAGCATTAACCGTAAACATTTGTTTTGTATTAAAATCAAAACAAGGATGCGCTGAACCTTGAATTAAAGGGAAAGGGAAAGGCGGTTGTAAAGGTAAATCAGCCATTAAAGGATTCATAGGACGCCACTCCGAATTACTCCCCACAGGCGTGATAAGTTCCAGAGTTTCCGTGTCAATTTCGTAAGGCCGGCCTATATCCCACGTTGCCAACAAACGATAACCTTCTTTTTCAGAAAACTTCATCGGTAAAAAAGCAGTATTAAGCTGATTTCTGGCTCCCAACTTTTCAGAAAAACGTAAAATTCCTAAATTATAAAACTTAAATTTTTTCTGCTGAAATGTTGCCATGTCCGCATAATAACAGGGAGTTTTCATCAAAGCAGAAGAAAATTTCACTCCCGCCGGAATATCATTAAAATCTAAGCGATAAACCATCCCATCGCCATTATAAAGAGCCGTTGAGCCATCACTGGCAGGGAAAACAATTTCTGTACCAGGCTTATTATGAGAATTTACCGACCCCACCGGCCCGATAATAAAAACATGACCCTGCAAATCTTCTGGAATTTTTTTATTATCTTTTACAAATAATTTCAGCGCTGATTGTTTCCCTTCTTGCGACTCTTTATTGTCTCCAAATTCAGCGCGACTTACTGATAAAACTGAACGAGGAAACACCTCAGACACTGCTTCCAATTTTTGATTCATAACACCTTTTTTTGTTCAAGTATTTAAAAAATGCAGCCATTTGCCTACTGCTACTTGAGTGTTATTATCTTAGCTGCGAAAAATTCTTATCCAGCTTTTTCTTCCAACTTTTTTAAGAAAGTTCGCTAAGCAATTGTTGCGCCGTATTTAAATCTGGCATATCAAAACCCTGCGTAAACCAACCATAAATCTCACTTAGCAAAGTTTTAGCTTCCATTGTTTTGCCTTGCTGTTGCCACAAGCGACACAAAGAAACACTAGAGCGTAATTCTAAAGACTTTGCCTGTTGCTGGCGTGCCACATCAAGACTTTTTAAATAACTTTGTTCTGCCTCTTCCACTTGGTTTAAGTCTAACAAAAATTGCCCCTTCAAACGATAAACTTCAGCTTCAAAAAAACACTCTTTTGTCCGTTCTATTTCATCAACACAATCAGCCAAAATTTCTAATGCTGCTGCCGGTTTTCTGGCTTTAGCATAGCCTTCTGCCAAGAATGTTAAATGACAGTGCCGAGCTAAAACTGCTCCTATAGACTTCCACAGTTTTAAAGTTTCCTCAATTTGATTAATTGCTTCTTCTGGCTGATCGAGTTGGATGGCAACCCAAGCCCGAATCAAATTTGATAACATCATAAAAAAAGGAAACTCATTTTCAACAGCCACAGCCATTAACGCATCCGCTTCTTGTAAAGCTTTTTGTACTTGTTTACTATATAAAGCCAGCCAAGCCTTACAGTTAAAACCATAAGCCAAGCTGAACGGATGGGATAATTTTTGAGCTAGAGTAATAATTTCTTCACTCCGCTGGGTAGCAACATCTGGATACCCCAAAAACCAGTTAGCCATACAGTCAAACAAGAAACACCCTATTGCCGGATCTTGTGCATATTTAGCCATATAAAACTCATGGTTTTCTGGCTGATAAGTCGATATTCCCAACTCTGCGTAATATCGCGCTTGATTAAATTCACCCAAATGAAAGAAATTAAAAGTGTATGAATTAGAAAATAATGGGAACAATCGCTGCTCTTGCGTACTTTGAGCTAAAGCTTCAAGTTGCTTACACAATTCCAGAGAAGCGGGAAAATCCGATTGAGTACAATAAGACACAGCCAAGGCATTTAAAATAGAAAATAGTTGCGATTCTTGTCCAACTTGTTGACAAAGTTTTCTGGCTCTATCGTAGGTTTTTTTGACTTCAATTGCCCCATAACCTTTAATCGCCATTAACGGCGAACCCAAAGCAATTTGCAACCGCAACTCTTGCTCTTTTCTCTCCATCGTATCCGGCAAAGTTTCCAACCAATCCAACGCCTCCGTAAACAACTGCACCGCCTCCCGCAAAGCGTGCGCCCGCACCGCCTGCTCCCCCGCCTTTTCTAAATAAAAAATCGCCTTATCTGCAACTCTTGCCTGACTCCAATGATGCGCCAAAACTGCATAAAACCCAGACAACTCCTCATAATTTTTTTCATACCACAACGCCAAAGTTTCATGCACTTGCCGGCGCTGCGAATACAACATCAAACCATAGGCTACTTCCTGAGTAATAATATGCTTAAACATATACCCCAAATCCGGCTCTGGCGTCTCCATCGGAGTCAAATCAAACCGCTGTAACTTCATCAAATAACTAGGCAACTCAGGCTTATCATCCTCAATCGGATGAATATCTCGCAACAGCCGAAATCCAAAGGACCTCCCAATCACACTCGCCACTTTCAAAGTAAGCTGTTCACTAGGAGAAAGCCTGTCAATTCTCGAAGCAATTACCCCCTGCACCGTATCAGGAAAATTGAGCTCATTTAAATTACCAACTCCCGCAGCAATTCGACATTCATCATTATGAATTTCTATCACCCCCGCCTCTCGCAAACCATAAGCCAATTCCTCAGTAAAAAACGGATTACCCTCCGCCTTTTCCTCAATCAACTCCACCACCGAATCAGGCAAACTCTTTACACCCAAACGCCGACAAAGCAAATCCAAAGTATCTGTAGCCTGCAAAGCTTCCAAATGCAAATATTCTACACTTTCAATTTTCTGCAATTCCTCATACTCTTGCGGCACCGGCTCACCCATCGGACGCGTCCCAACCACCATCATCAAACGATTTACCTTCTGCGCCACCGCCAAAATCAGCCCCCAACTTGATGAATCCAACCAATGAGCATCCTCCAAAACAAGCAACTTAGGAGAACGATTCACCGAATCTTGCAACAATTGTACCAATAAATCTCGCGTCGCTTCCGCCCGTTGCTGCCCCACCAGCCCAGCAGATACTTCCGTATCCGGCAAATCTAAATCCAAAACCCTATTTAAAAGCGCCGCTTTTTCCAACCATTGAGGTTCATCTTCCAACAAATCTAAAACTTGACGTTTTTTCGCCTCCAAATCAGGTAAAAACGACAAATCTAACAACTGACTAAACACCCAATTCCAAGCATGATAAGGCTTTGATTGAGCAATCGCATCCCCCGCCCCCACCAAACTCCCCACACCCAATTCTTGCGCCTGCAAAAGCAAATTTTCTATCAAACAAGACTTCCCAATTCCCGCCTCCCCACAAATCAAAACCAGCCCCGAAACACCCCGTTTTAAATCCTCCAACTTATTCTTCAACAATAACCGCTCTTTTTCTCTCCCAACAATCGATTTCACCCCTTTTTCCGCCATCCACCAAGGCAAATCTTTCCGTAACTCACTAATCGGAGAAAACACCGTAACCGCATCTTCTCTACCCTTCACCTTTATCGCAATTAAAGACTCAAACTGTATTCTATCCTTAGTTATTTCAAACGTTTTAGCATCACACAAAATCCCATTTTTTGCCGCCTGCATTAACCGCGCCGACAAATTCACAACCGCCCCAATAATCGTATATTCTCGACGTTGCTCACTACCAATTACACCACTATAACAAGTACCACTAGTAATCCCTATTTTTGGTTCTAACCCTAAACCTCTTAACTTCTCCAACAACACCATTCCCGCCATCACACAACGCAACGGATCATCCTCATGGGAAAACGGCGGCAAACCAAAACCAATCACCAAGGTACTACCTTTATCATCCACCAAAAACTTATTTAAAGTACCCTCATAAACTTGCAAAGTATTTTGAATTACATTAATTGTTTCCGAAACAAAACTCAAAGCCCCCTCAGCACCATAATCCATCCCCGGCAAATTTAAAAACATCACACTCACTCGCCGCAAATCACCTAACCAATCAGTTTGACCCGCCTCTAACCGTTGCAAAACCCCCAAACTTACATATCTTTCTAATCGTTTTCGCATCCCATCATAAATCACCAACGAACCCGATTTACCCACATTTAAAAACCTTCTATCCGCCACCGAACTCAAAAAATTAAACCCCTCCAACCGCACCACCTTCTCATCTAATAACTTTCCAACAAAATGCTCTTTAATCAACTCCCAAGCCGGCAAAGATAAACAAACTTCACCTATCCCCGCCGCCGTTTCTGCAAGCGCCACTTGACTAATAGGTTCCCCCGCCACAACATACTCCCATTTGCCACTCATCCCACCAATATAAAACTCTTTTAACTCCCCAGCCCCAATACCAATATGCAATCGTAACTGAGCATCCGCCGCTTGATATTCACCCAAATCATTTAAAATCGCTAAAGCACATTGCGCCGCACAATAAGTCGCCTGATCTAAAGAAAAACTTTCCGCCGGCCAAATTGCCAACATTGCATCCCCAGCAAACTTGACAATATCCCCTCCATGTGCCAATATTAACTCAATTAATTGACCAAAATAAGCATTTAAATGAGTCGTTAATTCTTCAACACCCACAGCACCTTTTTGAGCAAGACGTTCTGTCAAAGCAGTAAAACCAGAAATATCCGCAAATAACACCGCCGCCTCAAAAGATCCACTAGCCGGTGAAGAAAGAGGAGTAGGATCAGCAGCAAAACAATTTAAAGCACGAATCGGTAAAAAGCTGGCAATATTTTCAACAAAATTAGGCATAATTGGAAACAGATAAACTAATAGTATAATTGGCGACAGACTTTAAAAAAATTAACAAATTCCACACCCTGAAGACAGCAAAAAATCACTATCTATGTATGTATGACCTATTTATCAACTCGTCCGTAGCGTAGTTAACATATAAAAACCAAGCCGGTAGAGAGTCCATTGTCATAAATATACCAAAAACCCAAAAATTTTGTCTTGGGAGAAAAAAATGTATTTTAGTAGTCCCATAAACTACCTTCCTCTTAAAACTCTAGGTATATAACCCTCAAAAGCCATCAAGTAGTACCTCACACCAGTAAACACCAAAAAGAAACTAAACATATTAATTAAATTCAAAGTAATGTAGGTTCGGTAGAGGAACGAAACCCAACTTTTGAGGGGCTTTGATGGGTTGCGCTACTCTACCCAACAAAACCAGTAGTTATGTGCTTCTACTTAAAGTATATTTATTTAACAACAAATAAAAACCCAAGCTAGATATAAAAAGCAAATACTTAAGCTTACTTACTATCAAACAAAAAAGCGGTCGCTTAATTGAAAAAAAAAGCAACCGCCTTTAACTTCAAAAACAAACCATAGCATTAAAAAATGCACCGGCCCCTAACTCTACCCACATCACCCCAAGCCCCCCAATTATTAACAAAAAAACTAAAAAATTAGCTTTCTCTCATCAACAACTAAGGATAAAAACACATCTGAGGTAAACCCAAAGTCTCATCCCAACCCATCATCAAATTAAGACACTGAATAGCCTGCCCAGCCTGCCCCTTAATCATATTATCAATCACCGACATCACAATCACCCTGTCCGTACGAGGATCCACCTCCACCCCGATATAACAAATATTAGTTCCACAAGCCCATTTAGTTTGTGGATAAACCCCCGCCGGCAAAACCTTAACCCAAGGAGAAGAACGATAAAAAGCCGAATAAATAGTTAACAAATCCTCCCTTACCAACCCTGGATCACGCAAAGTCGCATAAACCGTCGCCAAAATACCCCGCACCATCGGAATCAAATGGGGAGTAAACTGTACCAAAACCTCATGGCCGGCCAAATCACTACAAATCTGTTCAATCTCAGGAGTATGCCGGTGACGCCCCACATTATAAGCCCCCAAAGAATTATCAGCCTCAGCCAACAACAAATTAGTTTTCGCCTGTCTCCCCCCCCCAGAAGTACCAGACTTTGCATCAACAATCGCCGTTTCTGGCAAAACCAAACCCTGTTTAAGAAGCGGAGAAAGCGCCAATAAACTAGCAGTTGGATAACACCCCGGACAACCAACTAACTGCGCTTCTTTAATTTTTTCTCGATATAACTCA
The DNA here is from genome assembly GCA_036704045.1 of Halomicronema sp. Taxonomy (GTDB): domain Bacteria; phylum Cyanobacteriota; class Cyanobacteriia; order Cyanobacteriales; family Oscillatoriaceae; genus Ancylothrix. The sequence continues at coordinate 28,180 of DATNQM010000002.1, forward strand.
GGTAATCCATAAACTGCTTTTTCTGCCGTATCCTTATCCGTACGTTCTCCACCATACCAAGCAGTATAAGTATCCAAATTAAAAAAACGATAATCGGCCGAAAGATCCAAAACCTTACAACCTTTTTCCAACAAAGTAGGAGTCATTTTATAAGCCAACCCATTTGGAAGTGACAGAAACACCACATCACAACGTTCTGCCATTACCTCCACATCCACCGGCTCAATTATTTGTGATACAGAATGACCTAAATGGGGGTATAAATCAGAAAAAGGCTTACCAGCACTACTGTCACCCCCCAGATAAGTCAACTCCAGCTTAGGATGATCCATCAGCAGGCGTACCAACTGCACCCCGCCATAGCCCGAAGCACCAACAATCCCCACTCGTAGCCGTTGCGAATCATTCATAATAGTTACTCCCTAACCCTTTTTTGCTTAACGTTCGTTCGGTATTTGCTGAATTCTATATTAGGTTGGCTTCTGTGAACCGTTACGGGGAACCACAGTTTTTAGGAAATTTCGGCCATCACAGTCATAGTGGCTAAATGAAAACGCCCCATCAGCCTATGTTTTTTGATCTCACCTCAAAAAGTTTAGACTAAAAGCATTTGGTGAAAGAGTCAGGCAATTAAGACTAGCAAGAGTCTATCTCAAGAACAGTTAGCAGAATTACCAAAAACTTAAGGTGCCGGTTTTCACCGCAACTATATCGGCAGTATAGAACGAGGTCAACAAAACAGGGAGATTTTCAACATTGTCTGATTTAGGCAAAGCATTAGACATAACCGCCAGCCAACTCTTAAAAAGTATTGAGTAAATCAATATAGAGATTTTTATCGCAACTGCGGCTTTAAAATAAAACCTTCAAAGATAAATCCAGAAGTTGCAGAAAAAGACCGGGTTTAAATCAGATTTAGTACCTGTTATTTCATCTACCAAAACAGTTTATAAAAACCAGTTTTCTTTTATAACAAGGAGTTTTAGCTTCCCATAATCAGCTAAAAAAACGCCATAAAGTCTTTTTATCATCTTTAGAAACTTTCTATTTCAGACTTGTAGTAGCTTCTAAAACTTAGCTCCATACACTTGTTTAACAGTCTCGACATCCTCTAGGCAATCACCCTAATAAATCACACAGTTCGGTGCTTGATAAGACAATTTGCCCAAACAACTAACATTTTCTTTGCATAACTTACCTCTTACTATTTTTTGCCTAATATCAACAACATAACCCTCAAAATTATACACCGGCCACCCCTACCCCCCAACTCCTCCCCAACCAACCCCTACCCCAGAGCCACAAACGGGCTAAAATCGAAAATATTATAAGCTTAAGAAAACTTTACGAGTAAATAGCTGGACTCTTCCGTGCAATCGCCCCAAAATCCCATAAGACAACCCGTCAAATTTGACCCCATCGACACCGCCCTAGACGAACTCAAAGCAGGCCGGTGTATAGTAGTCGTCGATGACGAAAACCGCGAAAACGAAGGCGACCTAATCTGCGCCGGCCAATTCGCCACACCAGACATGATCAACTTCATGGCCATCCATGCCAGAGGTTTAATTTGTCTAGCAATGACCGGCCAACGCCTCGACGAACTAGACCTCCCTTTGATGGTCTCCCGTAGCAAAAACATCTCCGACCAAACCGCCTTTACCGTCAGCATCGACGGTGAACGCCACCTCGGAGTCACCACCGGCATCTCCGCAGAAGACCGCGCCCGGACGATTCAAATCACCCTCAATCCATCCTCAGAACCAGGCGACCTCCGCCGACCCGGACACATCTTTCCGCTACGGGCCAAAGACGGCGGCGTACTCCAGCGGGCCGGTCACACCGAAGCAGCAGTAGACCTTTGTCGGCTTGCCGGCCTCTACCCCGCCGGAGTCATCTGCGAAATTCAAAACCCCGATGGTTCAATGGCAAGGCTACCCGAACTCATCGAATACGCCCAAAGCCATAACCTCAAAATCATCAGCATCGCCGACCTGATCAGCTACCGACTAAAACACGACCGCTTCGTACAACGCGAAACCGTCGCCCTCCTTCCCACAGAATTCGGCCAATTCAAAATCTACGCCTACCGAAACCTCCTCGACAACACCGAACACGTCGCCATCGTCAAAGGCGACCCCAAAGACTTTGCCGAAAAACCAGTCATGGTAAGAGTCCACTCCGAATGTCTCACCGGCGACGCCCTCGGATCATTACGTTGCGACTGCCGAATGCAACTGCAAGCAGCCCTGAAAATGATCGACCAAGTTGGCGAAGGAGTAATAGTTTACCTACGCCAAGAAGGGCGCGGCATTGGACTTGTCAACAAACTCAAAGCCTACTCCCTCCAAGACCTAGGCTACGACACCGTAGAAGCCAACGAACGCCTCGGCTTTCCCGCCGACCTCCGCAACTACGGTATGGGAGCTCAAATGCTCAATGATTTAGGTATCACAAAAATCCGCCTGATCACCAACAACCCTCGCAAAATTGCCGGTCTCAAAGGCTACGGCATCGAAATTGTAGACCGCGTACCCCTACTCATAGAAGCCAACCCCTATAACTGCTTCTATCTCGATACCAAAGCCCAAAAACTCGGCCATATGTTGCTACAAACCTACCTAGCAACCGTTGCGATTTTTTGGGACGACGAACCCAGCCGCCCAGAACGCTATAACCGGCTTGAAAAAATGCGTTCCCACGCCGTAGATCACCATCTATTGATGCGAGAAGAAGCCCGGCCAGTAATTTTACCCCTGTTTGGCAAACCCTCAGTAGCAGTGCATTTTGGCCTCGATCAACCCGGTATGGCAGCCCCCGACTGGTACAAGCAAAAAAACCACCCCTATCTCCAATCTCTTGCCCAAATTCTCGATAAAATCAGCCAGCTGCCCCAAGTCGCCCGCATGGAGTTCTTAATTTCTACCGGCGGTAACGACCCCCTCATCCACTTAACGGCCGACCTAGACCGTCAAAACTACAGCTTATTAAAACAGCTACCATCTTCGGTTTGCGAACAACTCGAAACCCAAATTATCTACAACTTTAGTCAAGATCATTCTCTCTAAATCTTGTCAAAAATATTGGTCAGTCGTAATACAGAATTGGCAAAAATTAAGTCATTCAGACACCAATTCACAATTCACAACTGACCAGCTATTTTTAGATAGTTTTTTTCGAGTTGACGGTTTGTTAAATTTTTAAAGGGCAGATTAACGCTGATGAAGGCGGATATATTTAAGGGAAAAAAGGAATAATATTCCTTAAAAAACCCCTTACTCTCAACAAGAAAATAAGATGCTGAAGATCCGAGCTAATTTTTGCTGCTTGCGGCCCTTTTTGTAGTTGTTCTTGAATTAAAATATACTCCGCTGCACTCACCGGCTTACCATCCAATGGCGAACGTGCTTCTGTAAAAATTTCTGTCCGCAGCACTTCTTCTGGTACATCCTCTGGTGGTGGTAACGCCCTTGCCGGTGAAACAAAACCCACAAACCATAAAAGTAAACAGATAACAGCAAACTTTTTCATGGGTCTGTCCTCTCACCGGCCTTTCATACTTATTTTACTCGTAATAACTGCTTTGAGACACTAATTCCTCTCTCTGTTTTTGTGGGAAACCGGCCAATTCCTTCCCAACTCTTACTTGCACAATTACCTCATTCAGATAATCGCTAATATAAGACAACAACGAATGGATAAAAGTCACAATTCCCAGCATTTCAAATAGTTCTTCAAAAGTAGCTACTGTTTGGTATCCTAGCGTTTCCATCCCTTCCTCAAAAGCCATGTTTCCGCCAATTAGTTCTGCACCTATGGCACCGCCAATATAAAGTCCAGCGCCCAAAAGAAATAAAGTCCGAGTTTTGGCCGGTAAATGACCTAAAAATTTCACATAAGATAAACCCAATATCACCAACAGAAAAGCTGCCGGAACAACCCAAGTAAAATAAAGAAAACCACTAGCTCCTAAGAATTTCCGAAATGGTGAAATCAACTGTTCATGAAACTGAAAAAGCTCATCAAAAGACAGAAAGAAAAACACCCCAGATAAAAATCTCCAATGCTTTGCATAGCGAGAATTATCTTGTTTTCTAGCAGAACTAATCAACCATAGCAATATTCCACTAAATAGCAAAGCTAAGGCTGAGTAAACCGTAGGAATATTGTACTCTGAATCTACATGAAATAAACTTTGGATGTAATATTTTAAAGGGTAACTAGGTAATAAAAAACGGCTTAATTGTGTTACATAAGAAAGCGTTACTAAGGAAAAAACTACAAACAGCAAAACCCGTGTTACCTTCCAAGGAGATAAGGAAACTTTAAATTTCATGGCACTTTTTTGAATGATTTAGTAAAAAGTTTTACCCCCTATAAACAGAGATTTAGGTAATGCCAGAGCCAGTTTATCTCTGCCCTATTACATAATTTTTTGGCTTTAATTTCTACTGTTTTAGTGAGGTTAAGGTAAGTTTAATACAAGGTAAAAAGATAACGTCTCCCTCTGTAGATAGATCAGGTAGGCTGACTTTTGAAATAGATATCATCTTTCAATGGCAGAAAAAGATATTGAATAGCCTGCTTAACTGAGTTAAGAAAGCACCAAAATGCTACAAAAAAGCAAAAAATCTCTATCTAATACTTTTCGATGACTAGAAAAAATTATTCAATTCTCTCAACGAACTAGACTTTATAACCCCGGAGGCAAAGGTTCATTGCAAATATCATGAATCTCAGCAATACGCTGCATCAAAAGAGGATAATTTTCTTTATACTGTGGAATTCTTGCCAAAGGACTCAACAAAGCCGCCGCCGCCAAATCAGCCACACTCAAATTATCTCCTACCAAAAAAGGAGAATTTTGCCACCGGCACCCCAAAAACTCCATAGCCTTATCCAAGCGGTCTGTCGCCAACTTTACCGAAGCCGAATTAATATTATATTGCCGACGCACAACCCCAATCACCAACTGACTAAAAAAAGACCCATCAATCGACTTACCAGCACCGGCACGAAAATCATAATAAACAAACCTAGTTGCCACACCAACACTTTCATCAAGCCAATCTTCCAACATCCAAGCCTCACCCTGTAGCTGTGGGGAAACCGGCAACAAAGAAGGCTCAGGCTGGTAGCGTTCCAAAAACTTAAAAATCTGTGTCGAATCTCCAATGGCAGCCTGTTCATTTTCCAATTGCGGAAGTAAAACAGGCATTGTCGTCAAACCCGTAAGCGGTTTCAACTTCAAACTATGAAACCCAGGAGTTAAATTTTCCACCGCATAAGAAATCTTTTTATAACCCAGAGCCAAACGAGCCTTACGGCAATAATGAGAAGTGCTGAACTGTAAAAGCAACATTAATTAGCCAGCCAAAAAATCCAACAAAAAACTGCTAACAACTCAACTCAAACAACATAACAAAAACAATAAACCCATACAACAGAGCTAGGCTTGAATTTTTCAAAAACAACACTAGCTCTTTTGCGCTGTTGGGTTCAACACAGAAAAATAAAAAACTGATGGAACAACCCATCAAGAAAGTGGAGAGGAGCGATTGCCACAGCAAACGCTCTTTAAACTTCCGAGAAAAAACACGATCTCTAAATAGCTCGCAAAAAAAGTGAGGAGCGAGCCAAAAATTTAAGGAGTTTTGGTTGCGGGTGTGGCTGCCGGAGTTTTTTCGGTCTTTTCGCCAGCAGCGGGGGTTTTAGCACCAGCAGGAGCAGCCGGAGTTGCAGCCGGAGTTGCAGCCGGAGCAGCCGGAGTTGCAGCCGGAGTTGTTTCAGGGGTTGTGGTAGTTTCGCCACCGCAAGCAGCCAGAGAGCCGGCCAAACCAAGACTTAAAACCAAAGCAAGTAATTTTTTGTTCATAGACCAATAAATCGACACTTACGCCACCCAACAGAGCGGATGGATAAGGACGTTACCTCCTAACTAAGTTGACAATCAGCAGTTTATCAGTGTTGAAGAGCGGCTGCTAAGTAATAACACCCCACTTGCCGGAAAATAGCACGTTAGCACCGGCCGGTAAGTAGTAGCGCTGTCTTAGCCACCTTATAGTAGAGCGCCAGAGTGCATCTACTATAGCGAAGAACTTAGCATAAACTGAAAAGTTCTACCTAAACCTCAACCAACAGCAGCCCAAATTGGAGTCCGCTAGATGAATAAGATACTTCATTTAACCAAAAATTTCATAAAAGTCAACATACTTATTTAGGGCGGTTTTCCCCCTCTCATAACCAGATTGAATTTTTCCCAGAGAAAAACAGCCTCTCTGCTAGGATGGTGGAGATTCATTTCTACTTCCCATACCCACCGGTTCGATCTGAGCGATTGTAAAGGTCTCATCAATTCCAGGGAGATCGAGCGCTGCAAAAATAGTTATTTTTTATAGGACAACTCTATGACTGCTGCTATTAAACCGTCTTTTTCTGGCCAACGGCTGCAACCGAGAACAAAACCTGACAATTCTGGCTTAAATACCAAAGTCACCGCCATAGACAGAAAAAAAACAGGCTTAGCTTCGGTTTCCAAGGGTGAACAAACCGTACAAATGATGCCTTCGCCGACACAGACTCCGGGGTGGTTGAGTTCTTTGATAGACGCACAAAAAGCTTCATCGATATTAACTGTTGTCTTGGCGGGAGCTTGTTTGAGTGTCTATGGCTTTACTGTCTACTCTCAGGAAAAATGGCAACAAGAATCTCTAAAATTAAGCTCTCTACGGCGGGATGAGCGGCAATTGATCGCAGCAAATGAAACTCTCAAAAATCAAATTGCTAAGTTAGCCGAACGTCCGGGGAGTGGTTTGGTAAAACCAAGTCCTTCTCAAATGCTGTTTCTCGAACCGGCCCCAAAACGCCCTCAACCCACTTCTCCTTCCCAGCCCGCTCAAGCAGTTACCGATGACCTCGATTCGGCTCCTCTTGGTTACTAAAAGTTGCGTTGCGATCAAAAATAAATTTTAGCAATGGGCAGTTTTTTTGAAAAAATCCGAATAAACATAAATGCGTTAATTTAGAACGCTATGTTAGTAAACCCCCAAGGTTACGAATAATTATTTGTGAGAATACAGGCAAGAAAATAATGGATGCGGTTCCACCCCCAAACTCAAAGTTAAACCGTTTTAAAGGGCGTAAAAATAACCAGCGCTTAAGTGTTGTGAGAAACAATTCAACTTCCCAGGGAGACGCTAGGCGAAAGGGTAAGGGCAAAACCGGCATCCCTTCAAACCAACAAAAGCCTCTCCAACGAAGAAGCCGCCGCCGTTTGGATAGGTTGGCTTCAAGTCAAGGTATGGAAGTGTCAATTCAACAAAGACGGTTTCGATTATTTTTGGTTTGGGGAATTTTGTTGGCGGGGAGTTTAGGTTTAACTTTAAATTTAGTTAGTCTGCAAGTTTTCCAAGGTTCGGATCTCCGTTCACGGGCGCTGGCTCAGCAACAAGTTGCGCCTACGCGCAAGATCCCACGTCGGCCAATTATTGACCGTCAAGGTAATTTTTTGGCTATCGACAGGCCGGTTTATACGCTTTATGCTCACCCGATGATGTTTAACCAGCCCCAGGCTGAGGTAGCAGAAAAGTTAGCACCGCTTTTGCAGCGCCCGAAGTCAGAATTAATTGCTTTATTTGCTCAAGAAAAAACGGGAATCAAAGTATCGGAGTTTTTGGCTGAACAAGTCCGAGACCGAATTGTGGAATTGAGAATTGATGGTTTAGAGTTGTTGGATAGTTATGCTCGTCTCTACCCTTACCAAGATTTGGCTGCGGAGGTGGTTGGGTATGTGGATGCAGAAAATGTCCCTCAAGCCGGTGTTGAATATAGTTTTTCTCAATTGTTGGGGCGAAATGTTCCGCCTCATACTCCGGGTTTTGTGGCTATTGATGAGTTGCGTTTACAATTGACGCTTGATAGCCGGTTACAACGAGCGGCTCGTTTGGCTTTAAGTGAAAAAATGACGGAGTTTAAAGCTAAGCGGGGAACTGTGATTGTTATGGATGCTTTGGATGGTTCGCTTTTGGCTTTGGTATGCGAACCGACGTATGACCCTAATCAGTATTTTAATTATGATTTGTCTCGTTTTAAGAATTGGGCGGTTTCGGATATTTATGAACCTGGTTCTACTTTTAAACCTTTGACTTTTGCGATAGCTTTGGAAGCGGGGACAGTTCAACCAGATTCGGTGGTGTACGATAGTGGACAGCTTTATGTGAATGGGGCGACTATTGGTAATGCTGATGGGGCCGGTCGTGGTACCATTTCTCTGACGGAAGTGATGCAATATTCTAATAACGTGGGCACGGCACAGGTGGCTTTTTCGATGCAGCAATCTGTGTTTTATAAGTGGTTGGTACGTTTGGGTTTAGGTTCAACTTTGGCTACAGATTTACCGTTTGCTGGGCAAAGTCAAATTTTAAGCGAAAAAGAGTTTTTGGGCGGTAAGGTGAATGCGGCTACTACGGCTTTTGGACAAAGTTTTGCTATTACTCCTCTACAACTTGTAGAGTTTTATGGCGCTTTGGCTAATGGTGGCAAATTGGTTACTCCCCATGTTGTTAAAGGTTTGGTTGATAGTGAGGACAAATTTTATTGGCAGCCAACACTAGAAGGGGGTGAGGAAATTTTTTCGCCTAGCACTACTAAGGCGGTGATAGGGATGATGGAAAAAGTTGTTACTGATGGCACCGGCACGGCGGCGCAAATACCCGGTTATCGCATTGCTGGCAAAACCGGCACGGCTCAAAAATCGGCGGCTTCTGGGGGCTATTCTGATTATGCAAAGGTGGTTAGTTTTGCGGCGGTGGTGCCGGCGGAGTCTCCCCGTTATGTGGTGGTGGCTGTGGTAGATGAGCCGGTGGGCGGTAGTGGCGGCGCGGTAGGTGCGCCAATTGTTAAGTCTGTTATTGAGGCTTTGATTGCTCTTGAAAAAATTCCGCCTACCAAAGCCGGTTTATAATTTAATCGCATCCTGCTAGGGGATGCGATAGGTTATGGTTAATTTTTTGTTTGGGTTTCCTCGATTTGTTTTTTCAGTTGTTCCATGTTGGTGGCCGGTTCTAAGCAGGTTAAACCTTGGCATACTAAGCCAATGCTACCCGGTGGTAAGTCGGTTTCTAGTTTATAAATAGCTGTGGGTGTGTATTCTTTGATAAGTTGGGGAATGTGTTGGGAAGTTGTGCGAATTAGGGTGTGGTTTTGATACCAATCAAGGGCGCTAAATAGGGTGACACATCCTTGCGTTGCTTCGTGCATTGGGCTGCTAAAGGCTTGTAAGGTTTTTTCGGCTTTGTTCAGATATTCTAGGTTTTCGGTTAGTTCGGCAAGTCGCACAAAATTTGCAATGGCAATGCCGTTGGCGGAGGGGGTGGCGTTGTCTACATAACTGCGTTCTCGTACTAATAAATCTTGACTAAAATCGCTGGCTGTGTTATAATAACCACCGTCTTCTGCTGACAAAAATTCATCAAATTCGGTTTGAATTTTGAGGGCATTTTCTAACCAAAAATGGGAAGAAAAGGATGGATCAATTAGTGAGACTTGATGGATATCTAGTAAGGCTTTGATGAAAAAGGCGTAGTCTTCTGATTGAGCTAAAATTGAAGTTTCGCCATCATAGTTGAGGCGGTGAAAACGGTTTTCTATGAATTGATTTTTGAGGATAAATTCTGCGGCTTTGATGGCAAGTTGTAGGTATTCGATTTTGCCAAAAACGGCGGATGCTCTGGCTAAACCTGATATCATTAGGCTATTCCAGGCGACGATCATTTTGGTGTCGGTGACGGGGGGAATGCGTCCTGGCCAGTGGGCGGTTTTGGCTTGTTGGTTATTTCTTGCGCCTTGAAAAATTGGGGTGTCTTCTGGGCGGCTTCCATAGCGCAGTTCAAAAAGTTTTTCGAGGGTTGTTTCTATGTTTTTGCTAAGTTGACCGCTATGTTGTCTTTGTAAGACATTTTTTCCTTCAAAGTTTCCTTCTGGTGTAATGGTAAAAACATCTTCAAGTTCCCTTAGTTCATCGCGGCTGAGGTTTGCTTGGAGTTCGCTATAACTCCAGACATAAAAATTTCCTTCTTCGGGTTCTGTGGCTTCGATATGAGAGAAATTGTCTGCATCTTGGGCGGCGTAAAAGTAGCCGGTGTTGGAGCTCATTTCTCGTTTTAACCATTCTACGGTGCCGGCTATGGCTCGTTCAATGGCCGGTTCTTTGTTTCCGCTTGCCCATAATTCTGATAGATATTCTACGATTTGTCCGTTGTCGTAGAGCATTTTTTCAAAGTGAGGTACTGTCCAGTTGGGGTCAACGGTGTAGCGATGAAATCCACCGGCAACATGATCATAAATACCTCCATTTACGAGGTCTAAACCGCGTTGTAAGGCTGCCTTTTTCGGGTTGTGTTTAAATTCTTCTTTATTTTCAAATCGGCTTGCTCTGAGGGTTATTTCTGCGTAGGGAATCATAGGAAACGCAGGGCCGTAAACGGGGGTGGCGATGATGGTGGTGGCTGTGTCAAAGCCTTTATATAGCAAGTTTTGAGTGAGTGAAGAGGAGGATAAATTGACAGATGTTTTAAGGTTTTCTAATATTTCTGATTTTATAGAGTTGAGTTTGGGTTTATCTTTGTCATAAAAACGGCGTAATGCTTGCAACACTTGCAAAAATCCAGGCCGTCCATAACGAGGTTCTATGGGAAAATAAGTTCCTCCATAAAAAGGAACAAGGTCGTCGGGGGCGAGGAAAATATTTAAGGGCCAACCGCCTTGACCGGCTATCATTTGCAATGCTTGCATATAGATGCTGTCAATATCGGGTCTTTCTTCGCGGTCAACTTTGATGGGGAGAAAATTAGCATTCATGTAGTCTGCTATTTCTTGGTCAGAAAATGCTTCGCCTTCCATGACTGTACACCAATGACAGCTGGAGTAACCAATTGATAGAAATATTGGTTTATTTTCAGATGCGGCTTTTTGTAAGGCTTCTTGACACCAAGGCCACCAATTAATAGGGTTGTCGGCGTGTTTTCTGAGGTAAAGGCTTTTAGAGTTGGCTAAATGATTTGACATGGGGATGGGGATTTTTTTGTGAAGGTTTTATAATTTTAACTAAGTTTTTGAGTGTTTGAGATTATGGCAACCTATGATATTGGTTTTTTGGTAGGAAATGCAAGTTTTAATGAGTTTGTGGGGGTGAGTGCTCCGCAGGATATTTATCGTTTTGGTTTGGATAGTGTGGGACAATTGACGGTGGAGTTAACTAATTTAAGTGATAATGCTGATCTTTATTTATATTTTGATAGAAATAATAATGGTTTAGCTGAGTTAAATGAGTTAATTACTGGATCGGCAAATTTGGGGCTGGCTAATGAAGGAATTAGTGGGTTGTTGGGGGCGGGAGTTTATTTAGCGCAGGTGACTAATGTTTTTACGTCTAATACTAATTATACGTTAAGTTTATCAAATCAAACAACCGGCATTCAAGATTTGGCAGGAAATACGGTAAATACGGCTTTAAATATTGGATTTTTGGGAAGTCCGCCGGTGCTTTTTAATGAGTTTGTGGGTCAAGCAGATACGAGGGATCTTTATAGGTTTGATTTGGGGGCTGCGGCAGATTTTAGTGGGTTGCTTTATCAGTTGAGTCAAAATGCTAATTTACGTTTGTTTGGGGATGATGATAATAATGGAATTTTGGATGAGGATGAGTTGATTTTGGCTTCTACAAATTCGGGTGTGGCGGAGGATAAAATTAATATTCCTTTGCCGGCTGGAAGATATTATGTTTTGGTAGATAATGGGTCGGATTTATTTAATGGGGGTTCGGATACTAATTATCTTTTGTCTTTAGCTGCCCCGCTACCATTCTCTGTTTTAGTTAATGATGTTAATCAGCTAAATTTGTTTAAGTCTATGTCTGCTAGGGCTGCGGTTGGAGGGGCAAGAAACCAACATCTTGATTTAACTTTTGGAGATGATTTAATTCAACAATTGTCTCCTAATTCTTTGGCTCAAGATTTGGGTGGGGTGAGGTCTTTTGATGGTAATGATACCGTAGGAGGAAGTGTTAATGATGATGTAATTTATGGGAATGTGGGAATGGATTTATTGGTGGGGAATGGGGGAAATGATATGTTGCTTGGAGGTAGGGATAATGATCAACTTTTTGGAAAAGATGGCAATGATTTTTTGAATGGAAATTTAGGAAATGATGTTTTAAATGGGGAAGGTGGCGATGATTTGTTGCGGGGAAATCGAGATAATGATGTTTTGTCGGGAGGTGATGGTAATGATGTTTTAATAGGCGATTTTGGTAATGATACTTTGATTGGTGGAAGTGGCAGAGATACATTTGCTTTTCGGACGGAAACGGAGGCAGGAAAAAAGGATATTGCGGTGGCAGATCAGGTGAGTGATTTTGTTGTGGGGGAGGATAGAATTGGGGTAGTAGGGAGTTTATTATTGTCGGATTTAGTATTTGGGGCTGCGGGGCCCAATACGGTGATTCAAGTGGGGCCAACTGGTGATATTTTGGCGGTGGTTTTTAATGTTTCTCCGTCAGATGTTGCTAATAGTACGTTTATTGGGCCGGTGACGGATTCAATTTTGACTTTGTAGGCTTTTAAGTGTGTTGATTTAGGGAGAAAGTTTTACTATGTATGTAGATAATTAGCTGTGACTTTGATGGCTTTTCTTTTGTTTAGTTTTGACAAAAATCAGCTAGTTATTTGTTTTTTTGTGAATTACGCCGGTGATGAAATTTACATTCCTTTAAATCCTACTTCCATATCTAACTCTTTGGCTGAGTTAATTTTGGAGGGCTGTAATTGTGTTTGAGATTGTTTTTTAAGATCCAGTTGATTGAGAAGAATTCCTAGGATAATAACGACACCGCCAATATATTGGCCGGTGGTGGGGACATCTCCTAAAATTAAAAATGCTGCTAATACACCGGCTAGAGGAGTAAAGGAACTTGCCAAGGATACATCGGCTGCGGTGGAGGTTTTTAGGCCGGCAAACCAACATAATTGACCACCAACAATAATTACTCCTCCATAAATTAACATCCATTGCCACAAAAAAGGCGAGGCGACATCAATAAAATGTTGGGGGCTGAAACGAATAATAACAACGGAAAAAAAGATAATCAAACTGAGGGCAGCCCGAAGAGTAGAAAAAAGCCCTAGGGTAATATTCTTAATAGCCAGACGACTAAAAATGGTGGAGATAGCCAGAGAAATTGCGCCGGTTAATGCAAATAATTCTCCTTTTCCAATCATGGGTATTGTTGTTTGGATAATGTCGCTACTGCTGGGTTGTAAAATTATGGTGAGGGAGACACCAATGAGGGATATAATTGAGCCAATGATGGTGAAGCGTCCAACTCTATTTTTTAGAAAGATAATTGCTAAAAATAGTGCTAACGGTGGTTCAATTCTACCAATTAAAATAACGTTATTCACGGTGGTGAGTTCAAGGGCCATAAATGTCATGGCTGGGGCTAGGGCACCGGAGAGAGTTGATATTAGAATGATATAAACCCAGTCTGGTAGGGTCAGTTTAGATAGTTGAGAAGGGCTACATTGTTTATAATTGAGACCGATCAAAACGCAGAAAGCTATGAGGTTACTAGCAAATAAAACATTGCAAAAAGAGATAGGATTTCGACCGTTGATAGGGTGTTGTTCTCCCAGATTATTTATGACTTTAATGATGGCATTTGAGGCGGCAAATATGAAAATTGAAATCAGAAGATAGGCTCGTCCAGGTATATGATGGTAAAATGCGGCTAGTTTTTTGTTCATTGTTTGGATGTTTTTATTTAATTGATAATTTCTCACTTAGTCGTTTTTCTTAAAATAAAATCAGTTGTTTTAAGGGCAAAAATAGTTTTTAAAAACCTATTTTTTCAAAGACAATGGGTTTACCATCTTATTCTAAAAAATGTTAGATTTTTACTTTTTTTTGTGATTTCCCTTTTAGGTATAGGCTTGAGGCAAAACGGCGAGGTGAATTGCCATAAAAATTTTTCTCTTCAGCAATATTAAAACCGATAAATTCTAAGGTGTCCAGAGCCAGTTTACAAAACTTAGAAAAAATCACCTAAATAATTTAGCGTATAAAAGGCGCTCTTAGTATAGCTTTATTATTAACGGCAATTGTGATTATTTCGTGATCTTTTAGATTTTGTAACTTCTCAGATAAGCCCAACTCCCAGCCAGTCTCAAATATCCGCAACAAAACTGTCACCGCCCATCAAAAAATTAAACAGATTAAAACCAATGTAAACTGGCAAAAATTTTACCATCAGTAACCTAAATTATTGTTTTAAAAACCTAACTTTCAACAACATTTGTTTAGTTGATGAATTCCTTAAGCAAGAAATAAATCAACATTTTAGGTTAGTTTTTCAAGCTTCAGAAATGAGAGAAGTTCGCAATAGTAATTGTCTACCTAAACCAAACTGTTGAAAACAAACCCCCTCCCTTAAAACCCTAGAAATTAAAAAAAAATAATAATCTGACTAAGAAGTTTTGAAAAAGCTATAATTGAAAGCATATTTTTAAAATCTGAAAGCAAGTCTAAAGTAAAAAATAGACAACTTTCTATAAAACAAAGGAAAGAATGTATGCTGACAGATAACCGCGCAGCAGTTCGCAGAGTATTACTGATTACTTTATTTCTTAATTTAGTAGTAATGGCTATTAAAGCAGGGGTTGGATATATCACCGGCAGCCTTAGTTTACTTGCCGATGCCTTGCACAGCCTCACCGATAGCGGCAATAATATTTTAGGATTAGTCACTAATCATTTCGCCTCGCCCCAGCCAGACAGATCCCACCCTTACGGACATTTAAAATTTGATGCCATTGGGGCTATGGGTATTGCTGCATTTCTAGCAATAGCCGGCTTAGAAATTATTAGCAGTTCCGTTGAAAGAATTTTATCAGGCGGTAAGGCAATAAATATATCACCCTCACAACTTTGGCTATTGTTGTTGGTTTTGGGAATCAATATTTTCGTGACATTTTATGAACGCAAGGCCGGCCAGACTCTCGGTAGTAGTATCTTAATCGCAGATGCCCAACACACGATGAGTGACGTTTGGGTTACAGTTTTAGTAGTGGCTGGTTTGATTGGTATTTGGCAAGGAAAAGTCTGGAATATCCCACAACTTCAATGGTTAGATGTAGGTTTAGCTTTTCCAGTGGCGATTTTAGTATTTAAAAGCGGGTTTAATATTTTGCAACAAAATCTCCCTTGGTTAGTTGATCGCGTAGCCATTGATCCAGTAAATATCTACAACCTAGTTATGCAAGTTCCTGGTGTTGTCAACTGTCACGATATCACTTCTCGCGGCATTGTAGGCCGGCAAGTTTTTATTGAAATGCACATGATAGTTAATGCAAGGGATGTAGAAACTGCACACCGCATTACCGAAGAAGTAGAAACCCTCCTACAAAACAAATATAACCCAGCGAGAGTTCTCATTCATGTTGAACCACCGGCCTACTACTCCGAACATATCACCTATGAGTCTCCCTCAGACTAACCCTTATTTAGCACGTTTTATTCACTCGGATAAAACGCCTAATCAGTGTTAAATAGCTAACAATTTTGCTTAGTTTTCCACAGCAAAACCGAGTTTTCCACAGTTTTCTGCAAGTTTTCCACAGAGTATGTAGAACACCACTAAAAATATCCGTAGGTTTTGCCCACCAATACCAAAACATCAGGTAAAAAATGGTGGGCAAACCATCAAAGAGTCCTACAAACAGCTATTCCCACTCAATGGTACCAGGCGGCTTAGAAGTAATATCGTACACAACACGGTTAACACCTTTTACCTCATTAACAATGCGTGTCGCAATTAGCTCTAGTAAATCATAGGGTACCCTTGCCCAATCCGCAGTCATGCCATCTTCACTAGACACAAACCTCAACACCACTGGATAAGCATAAGTCCGCTGATCACCCATTACCCCAACACTGCGGATAGGCAACAATACAGCAAAAGCTTGCCATAATTGATGATAAAATCCCTGGCGGTTGATTTCTTGACGAACAATTAAATCAGCATCGCGCAAAATATTTAACCGTTCCGCCGTAACTTCGCCTAAAATACGAATTGCCAGACCAGGGCCAGGGAAAGGCTGACGCTGCACGATTTCTTCTGGTAAACCAATGGACCGGCCAACCTTTCGGACTTCATCTTTAAATAACTTCCGCAGCGGTTCGACTAACTTAAAGCGTAAATCTTTTGGTAGCCCGCCGACATTATGATGGCTTTTAATTTTCACAGCCACCCGTTCGCCGGTTTTGGGGTCTACGTTAGTATCTGCCGATTCTATAACATCAGGATAAAGTGTTCCCTGGGCTAAATAATCAAAAGGCCCAAGACGTTTTGACTCTGATTCAAATACCTGGATAAATTCATGACCGATGCGTTTGCGTTTTTCTTCGGGGTCTGTAACACCGGCAATCGCCGTCAAAAACCTTTCACGAGCATTCACATACTCTACATGAATATGGAACTGTTCTTGAAACAATTTAACCAAGCGTTCTGGTTCATATTTCCGCATAAAGCCTTGGTCAATAAACATACAAGTTAATTGATCCCCAATGGCTTTATGCAGCAAAAATGCTAAGGTCGAAGAATCTACACCGCCAGACAATGCCAGCAAAACCCTTTTATCTCCAACCTTAGCGCGAATTTCGCGGATTGATTCTTCAACAAAGGCTTCTGTGGTCCAAGTTGGCTGACAGCCGCAAATGTGATAAACAAAATTACGAATTAAAGCTAAACCACCTACAGAGTGGACGACTTCGGGGTGAAACTGTACACCATACAGCTTTTTCGCGTGGTGTGCTACTGCGGCGCAAGGAGTGTTTTCTGTATGGGCCAAAATTTCAAAACCTTCTGGCAGTTCAGTACAGGAGTCTCCGTGACTCATCCACATAGTAGACTGGTTTTCTACATTGGTGAGCAAGTCGGTGGGGTCATTGATGAGTAAGGAAGCTTTGCCGTATTCGGCGCGTTTGGCGCGTTCAACACCGCCGCCAAGTTGTTGCACCATTAACTGCATTCCGTAGCATACGCCTAAAACCGGCACCCCCAGATTCCAGATTTCTTTATCGCAATGAGGAGCACCGTTATCATAAACTGAGTTGGGGCCGCCTGAGAGGATAATTCCTTTGGGATTTATTTCTCGCAATTGTTCGGCGGTAGTACGGTAGGAAAGAACTTCTGAATAGACTTGTGTTTCTCGGATGCGGCGAGCTATGAGTTCTGAATATTGGGAGCCAAAGTCTAATATTACAATCATGCCGCGATCTTTTAACGACTCGTTAGGCGTTTCAACAATGGGTAATTCTTGAGTTTGAGTTTCTACTGTCACGGCGGGGGGTCCTGGTTCTTCGCTGTAGTGGTTGGTGTATTGTTCTGGCGCAATTTTTGACAGAACAAAGGTTAAACAACTGTGGATACTCGTAAAAAGGGGAGATTTTTCTTTTTTGAGATATCAATAAGATCGATATTTCAATTAGACTAACAAAAATTGGGTAGTAAATTTTCGGCATTTTGGCTTTTTACAAAAATTTCTCGTTGGCGGTTAAACATGATTGTCCCTACTTGCACTTTGGTTTCTGTTAAGTCGTGGATGTATTGTTGGGAACGGATATCAATGGTTTCGGCGAGGGATTGATAAATAAGTTTGAGCCAATTTGTGCCGTTTGGTTCTAGGCTTTGTAAATATTTAAGGATGTCTTCGGCGCTTTGTTGTTGAAAAATTGTTTGTAAATTTTCTGTGGGTAAGCCAATTTTTGCGGCGTGGGCGGTGATAATTTCGATTCTTCCATCGGCTAGGTGGTGGTGGGTATGAAAGATTCCGCCTGCTAGTTTGATTAGTTTTCCATGATATCCAAATAATAATATTGATTTGACTTTGCTGGTGCCGGCGAGGGCTAACATTGGCCCTAACCAGTTAGCTGTTTTGATTAGTTTTTCTGGGGAAATGCCGGTTTTTTTCGCTAAGTCTAGGCCGTTTTCGCCAATACATAGCACAAGAGAGTCAAATTGACAAGCTTTTTTTTGTAGTTCTTGAGAAAAAATATCTAATTGGCCGGGGGAACTGTGCGGTTGAGAGATGCCGGTGGTACCAAGTAGGGAAAGCCCTTCAATGACTCCGAAGGCGCTGTTGGAGGTACGCTGGGCGAGAAACCGGCCTTCGGGGAGGATAATGGTGAGGGTGGTTTTTTGTTGGGGTTTGAGGTTTTCTTGGAGAAGGTTTTTTGCGTAGCTATAGATGGCGGGTTGGTTGTTGAGGTTGGTTTGCCGGCCTATGCCTTCGCCGCCTTTGATGATAAGTTCGGGTGGTGTGTTGGGTTCTATTTCTATTTTTGCCCAAATCGGTGTATTTCGGGTAAGGTCGAGGTTGTCCCCTGGGTCGCTACGGGTGATGGCAAGGGCTGTGTTTTCTGATAGACTGGCGACTTGTTCGATGGTAATTTCTGCGAGTTCGTTGGGTTCAATGAGGTTGATCTTGACGGATGAAATTGGTTGGTTGGGGTTTTGGAGGTGTTGGAGTGCGGCTAGGGCGGCGCCGGTGGCGAAGACTGGTAGGGTATAGCCGGAACGGGGTTTAATAGTATTCATAACGTTATTTTACAGGTCAAATACGCCGTAATTGCCGATAGCTTAAGGGGCCCCTTGGGATGCTTTTTAATAGCTTTTTTTAACCAAGTTTGCTGGTAATAAAATTGCCCGATCAATGCCGGTGGAGACTTCGACATAGAGAGGGCTTATAAACTATTTTAAAATTGGAATAAATGTGCCGATAAATCTATTGATTTTCGCTAAATTTAATTTAACTAATTTAGCTTTATTCTAACTCCCGCCGGCCTTCTAAAGCGCGCGCTAAAGTAATTTCATCGGCATATTCTAAGTCTCCTCCCATTGGCAAACCAAAAGCAATACGGGTAACTTTTGTAAAAGGCTTCACTAATTGTCCAATATAAAGAGTTGTGGTTTCTCCTTCTACACTGGGTCCAATGGCGAGGATAACTTCTTTTGTTTTTTCTTGGCTAATGCGTCTAATCAATGGTTGAATAGTTAATTGTTCGGGCCCAATTCCTTCCATAGGAGAAATAACGCCACCTAAAACATGATATTTTCCACGATATTCTCGCGTTTTTTCTAAAGCAATAACATCGCGGGAATCTGCCACCACACAGATTGTAGAATTATCTCGGTTAGAGTTACTACAAATTTCGCAAACTGGTTCTGCGGATAAGTGAAAACACTGCTGACAAACTCCCACTTGTTGTTTAGCTTCAAGTAAAGCTTGGGCAAGTGCTTGCACTTCATTATCGGGACGTTTTAAGATATGTAGAGCTAACCGTTGGGCACTTTTTGGCCCGACACCAGGTAAGCGTTGTAATTGCTCAATCAAACGAGCTAAAGGACGAGTATAAACAGCAAACCTCCTCAGTCAAAAACTGTTAATCTCAATCTATTTTACCAAAAGTGTTATCCCAAAATCACCAACCTCACCCGAAGAATTGATTAAGCCATCCATTCATTGCTATGGGAAGCCTTTAAAAACACTGCTTAACCGCAAAGCCAGAATTGTCTTTAACATTAACATGACAACTTGTTTCAATGTTGCCGGTTTTATTGCCGGTGTTATTTTGGATTATATTGTTACTTCCACCCAAACTTCCTTTCGCTAAAATACTGCCATTTACTATATTTTTTTCAATTCGCACATTGTCCAGTCTGTGACGATTTTTGTTGGTATCTGCCATGACAAAAATTAATGGGGTATTGGTGATGTTTGTCAAGAGTTTATTTTCCCTAATTTCGACATTTTTAATTTCTGGAACTTTGTAAAAACCGATATACGAATTTCCATAATTATTAGCAATAATTGCCCCATTAACTGTAGTACCACCACAACATTCTTGGATTAAAATACCTTCCCCATCAACGCTTAGGTATTTGCTATCACCTATTTTGTGCCGGTAAACTTCATAGTTATTTCCTTCAACTTTAACATTCCACCCCGACCAATCAATAGCCCGATTTTCTAAAGTAACTGAATTTTGGGCTTGTTTGGTGCCGGTGGGGTCAGTCCACCATTGTTTATTTGCTTGGTCTTTGATAATATTATTTTGTAATATTAACCCATCTCCTGATGCTTGAATTCCCACCCGCATTGTGTGGTAAACCCAATTATCTGTAATAACAATGCCTTTTCTAAAAAGTCCGGGTTCGGTTTGAGAATTGGCGGCTAAACTAAATCCTTTGGGCTTGGAACGGTTAATAGAAACTCCGTAATGATTGGTATAGTTAAAAGGGACGTTTAAAGTGAGAATTTGATTGTTTTTTAAGCTTTTAATTTTATAGGCTGGTTGGTCGTAATTATCGGTAATGTTATCATTAATTCGGTTATTGGCAACTAAAATATTTTCATAACCATTTATTTTAATATTGGCTGCAAAGCGGTGAGAATATCGCATCCAACTTTCCTGATATTCGGTGTTAGGAACGTTGGGAGAAAAATCTGCAACGTTGTTGTTACGAATACCAAAAATTAAGATGTTTTTGTTTTTCCCGCTATCAACATCAGCTTCCCAATAAACACCGGCCCTATTAATATCTAAATTGACTAATCCGATATTGCTATCGGTGTTGGGGTTAGTCGTGTAAATTTTTTTGAAGGCGGTGTTATTAGGCGTACCGGCCCCTGTTAAATTTGGCTCATATTTGGGAAAAACTAATTGAGATGGAGGTTGATAGTTTTCTGCTTTGGCGTCTTTATTTTTTGGTGTTTCTCCTCGCAATACAACGCCGTTTTTTAGATAAATGTTGTCAGAAAAGTTATAAATACCAGAGGGAAAATAAACCACTCCTCCACCGTTTTTTTCGGCTGCGTCTCTGGCTTTATTAAAGCTTTCAAGAGTTGAATTACTTGGAAAATCTTTGATGTTATAAACACAATTCCATTTAATTTCTTTTGTCCAAGAATAGGTGTTTTCTCCATAAAAATTAATGATAGGATTATCGGTAGGACCGGCGCTTTTACTGCCACATTTTTGAGTAAGTGGTATGGAGTTTGTTTCTTGGGCTGTGAGGTAATTGTAACCTTGCAAAAGGCTATAAATGCCAACAATTAAAGTAGAAATAATTGCGGCAATTAAAATAGTTTTTCGGTATTTTTTTTTCATTTTATTTAAACGCAGATAGATTTTGCTATGAAGTAAAAAATACTCCTGGATGTATATAGCAATCTTTATTTGGAATACAAAATGTAGAGTCTCAACACGCCAAAATCATCTAAAATATTTGATTTTTTCCGTTTGAAATTATTTGAATAACAAAATAAGGTTTTTAAAAACCCGGCTTTTCGTTTAATATAGGAATTGACAACCCCTATTAAAAACTTAAGAGATATAAGGTTTTTAAAAACTAAAAAATAATCAAGGCTGACGGTTCCCTCTACATCTACTTGTTAAAGTTAATTTGACTCAAAAGTTGCCGTTGAAAATTCTCAAAAAAGGAAGGTAAAACATCGAGTTTTTTCAGGGCATCTAACGCTGTCGCTGCATCAGTGTAACGATCTTTTGAGTTTGGTTGAATCATTTTTTCTAACCAATGGCAGAATTTTTCACTCAAAGAAGGTAATAAAGATTTTAAATCTATCCGTCCATCTCCACGAGTAATTTTTGCCACATCTAGAGATGTAACACCGGCCATCAAACAAATTAAAGTCATCCCCAAACTATATAAATCCGATGATTTTGTTAGATTTCCGCTTGATTTTTCAGGAGGTTGAAACTCATCTATGGCGTTATTTGCAGCCTCTTCATTCAATTTTAAATCAATCAAACAAGCTTCGTTATTTTCCCCAATTAAAATATTTTGCGGTTTAATATTCCCGTGTATTAAAGTCGGAGTTTGGGTTTGTAAATACACCAAAGTCTTTAAAAGAGAAATGGCTATCTTTTTAATTTCTTCTGCTGAATATTCTTGTGGGGAAGCCACCGGCGACGCATTTTTATACTCTCTTACCAAATACAAACCAGCAGGGTTTTTAAAGGCTTCTTGATACCCTGCTATCCCCGGATGATTTAAGCGTCGGTGTAATTGAATTTCGGTTTTAATGGCATCCCAGCTTTCTCGGTTGCTTTGAAAACCTTTAAATTGTTTGATAACGATTTGTCGCTTTTGTTTAAGATCCGTTGCCAGGTAGGTGATGCGGCGTTGTTTCTGATTAGTTTCAAGGACTTGGTTTACATGATAACCGTACCGGGAAAAATCAGGAATTTTCATGGTGTCACCCCCCCTAGATGAAGCTATAGGTTTATAGACATAACAGCAAGTTGCGTTGTTGGCACGGAATAATTTATTGCCGTGTGTGTTATTGCCTTTGGTAGCTATTAAAGCACCAAATCGCATTTGTGTGAAGCACTGTAAATTTATTTATAGCGCTTCTCAATCATATCAAGTACAAAAATAACTCCCCAACCCCTCAACCGCCCAACCCCCCTTAATAAGGGGAGCAAGGGGGGTTCAAGGGGGTCAGCAGATAGAAAAATGCTATATGCCGCTACTCGCATCTGAATTATGCGTTATTTGACAGAAGCGACAACAAAGGGGCCAAAGCAAACTATCGGCCCCTACATTTAAGTAAACGAGAAAAACTGAAAAACTAAAAACTGTAAATTTGCCAAGAAGTATCTATCTTCTCTATAGCGGTGAATAGTGGATCTTGAAATTCAAGAACCTAAAAAACTTAGTACGGCTTGAAACAAAACAACTGAAGTGAAATTTCTCATTATGCAAGCTTCATTATGCAAGCTTTAACATCCTTTCTCTTACTTGGGATAAGTGTTTAACCTCCCAACACAGCAATTTTTTAACAATAGCAGGAGATATCTTCTTTGCACACATCAGCCAGGTAACAAAGAGCTCGAAAACGAAGTGCTACTACTTCATCATAGACAGGATTTAACTTGCACATTGGCGGAATGTGAAAGACGGTATGACCAAATACTTTAATATCACGTTCAAAGGGGCATTGGGCAGGAATTAGGCTGCACAACCAATGAGCAAATTTTGCGTCTTTGACTTCGATATTGTCAAGCAAGTGGCGCAGTGGTTTGAAAACGTCAAAAGATTTTTTCTGGGGATGATCGGCTTTTGTGGCAACAGAGGTGGTGTCTGCTGGGTTCAGCATTACCCAACTTGCAACTACGACTCTGGGTATGGTATAATTAGATACTTTCATTTTTGGTTTCCTCTGGCGGTAAGGCTTAAATTACCCGCATTGGCTTTATCTACAAAGTTTGAGCGCCGCATACCGGATTTAGCGTACTTAATTTTTTATCTTTCAAAGGATGAATTAGAACGCTGAGTGCGGTAAAGTGCTGGGTGGAGAGGAATTTGTTTCCCCGAATCTATATTGCCCTTAAATGTGATGGAATTGAAGCGATTACCATCACTGTTGTAAATTTTTTTTATCACATCCTGATGGTGATTTCTATCACGAAAGGGTTGACAAAAATTTGGTAATGTGATTAACGCTTTCAAGCCTACTGCTTGTTATCGCCTCGAAAGTTGAATAAAAAAATTTATTTTTTGCACTCCTTTTTCCTACCAGGTTGACTTCGGGGAAAGATCGTCTGTTAGCTATGCACAATTAACTATGAGTGAAATACAATTACTTTTTGACCGTATTGCACCAGTTTATGACCGCCTAAACGATTGGTTAAGTTTTGGTCAACACCGGATCTGGAAACAAATGGCCGTTAGTTGGAGTGGTGCCGGTGCGAAAGATGTGTGTTTGGATCTGTGTTGTGGGAGTGGTGATTTAGCGGTTTTGTTGTCTCAAAAGTGTGGGCCGGAAGGTCGGGTTTGTGGGGTTGATTTTTCTGCTCAAATGCTAGAAGTTGCAGACAAACGAGAAAAACCTTGGTTATATCCGTCTGCGCCCATAGAATGGATCGAGGCTGATGCTTTAAGTTTACCTTTTTGCGATAACTTTTTTGATGCGGCAACGGCCGGTTATGGGTTGCGAAATGTGACGGATATCCCTCAGTGTTTGAGAGAGTTGTACCGTGTTCTTAAGCCTGGTGCAAAAGCTGCTTTGTTAGATTTTCACCGGCCTGCCAACCCGATGATGCAAACTTTCCAGCAGTGGTATTTGAATGGTTTAGTGGTGCCGGCGGCTAAAACCTTTGGACTTACAGAAGAGTATGCCTATATTACTCCTAGTTTAGAAAAATTTCCTACCGGCCCTGAACAAGTACGGTTAGCCGAAAAAGCCGGTTATAGCAAAGCTACCCATTACCCCCTCGCCGGTGGCATGATGGGAGTATTGGTAGTTACAAAATAATTATCAAGGGTTATTTGTCAATAGTCATTTGCCTGTTTTTTATTTTGACTATGGACAAATGACTTTTAACTTTTGACCATTAAGAATGGTATGGGCCTCGCCCTTCTGTTTTTACTTTAATTTTGACTATTGACTATTGACAAATGACTAATCTTTGGATTTATATTACGCCGCCAGTGGCCGGTGGAATTATTGGCTATTTCACTAATGATATAGCCATTAAAATGTTATTTCGTCCCTATCGTGCTTATTATGCTTTTGGTCGGCAATTACCTTTTACTCCTGGGTTAATTCCTGCCAACCAAGAACGGTTAGCAAAGAAAATATCAGATACGATTATGGGGTCACTTCTGACACCAGAAGCCCTACAAAAATTAGCGCGGCGTTTGTTGCAAACCGAACGTATTGAAGCGGCAATTTTATGGTTATTACAATTAGCTTTAGATCAAGTAAAATCGGATACCGAACAAAAAACTGCAAAAATTATAGCAGGGATTCTTAGAGATTTGCTTGGTCAATCTTTCCCTCGGATTTTGAAAGTTTTGGCACGCAGAGAGGATTTTTTAGAGAATCAACTTAATCAAGTTTTTGACCAGGTTTTGCTAGAGTTACAATTAACTGAATCTCAGGCCGGTCAGTTATCCGATTGGTTATTGCAAGTTGTTATTCCACCAGATGTTTTGCGTCAAGCATTGGTGGATTTTTTGACAGATCGCAATATTCAAGTTATTGATGAAGGTTTTAGAGAAAAAGCTAGCGGAACCTATTGGGTTGTGGCAAATTTATTTGGGTTGAGGAATAGTTTAACTCGGTTGCGGACATTTTGTTTAGATGAAAAAGAAGATGCTAATGCCCGTTTAGCCGAGTTAATAAAATCTTTGAGTATGCGTTCTCGTTTGAAAGAGTGGCTGCAAAATGTATCTCTGCAAAATTTGCCGGTTTCTACTGTTCGCCAGTTAAGAAAAACTTTTAGAGATAGTATTCGTAGTTATATTCAAACTCGTGGAACAGATTTGTTGCAGGGTTTAACAGATTCTTTGGATTGGGAAAATATTGCTAAATTAATTTTAAGCCGCTTGCGTTCTTCCGCTGTGGTGAGTACATCTTTGCAGTTGGTTAGTGTGGAGTTAGCGTTAATTTTAGAGCGTTATTTAGAGAGAGATTTAGAGAAAATTGTTGCCCAAGCAATTCCAATTTTAAATATTGATGAAGTGATTATTGAACGGGTTAAGGCTACGTCAGCGGCCGATTTAGAGTTGGCTATTCAAGGAATTGTCCAAAGTGAGTTGCAAGCTATTGTTAATTTAGGAGGAATTTTAGGAGTTGTTGTGGGAATAATTCAATCTTTTTTATTGTTTTTACAACAGTAACCAATCAAAAATTATAAGAGTTTTAGGGGGTTTTGTTAGCTGAGTTAAAGTAGGATAAATTCTGAGGTGGCTTTTACCGAAATTTATCGTGAAAGAAACACATCCCACCAATATCGTATTATTCGGCTTTGGAAGACCCGGCACAGTTTTTAGCTAATCCTGCACTGCTGCCGTTTGCTAGTTTAGCACGAAGCAATGACCCTGAAAGATTGTTTTCTCAAGTGGCTGAACAAGTCGTTAAAATTGAACCAGTATCAGAACGTCAGAATATTGCAACTTGTGCTGGTATTTTGGCCGGTTTAAGGTTTGACAAAAGGTTGCTTCAACAACTATTCAGGAGTGATATTATGCGTGAATCTGTGTTTTATCAAAGCATTCTCGAAGAAGGACTCCAAGAAGGACTCCAAGAAGGAATTCAAAGGGGAATCCAAAGAGGTCTTGAACAAGGAAAAAATCAACAATAAATTTACCCAAACCGCACTAAATAATCATGGAAGACCACGAAAAAATAACGATAGCAGAATACGAGTTAACGGCAGAACAATATCGCTTTGGGACTCTTGATCATGATGTTTCCCAAAACCGGGATGCCTTAATTAAGGCTATACCAAAAAATCCAGGTAAAATTCTTGACCTTGGCTGTGGGCCAGGAAGAGATTTATTAGCTTTTAAAAAGGCCGGTCATACGGTTATTGGATTAGACGCTACTACCGCTTTTGTAGAAATGGCAAAAGAGTATTCTGGCTGTGAAGTTTGGAACCAATCTTTTTTTAGTTTAAATATACCCCCTCAAACTTTTGATGGCATTTTTGCCAATGCTTCCTTAATTCATGTTCCCCGTTCTTTGATGATAAAAGTATTGCAAGATTTACATACATCTTTAGTAGACAAAGGTGCAATTTTAATGTCAATGTGTCGTGGTAATGGGGAAGGTTACAGCGTGCGTTCCACCGGCTATCGTTATGTTGCAGGTTGGGAATACGAAACTCTCGCCCCTTGCCTTAAAAAAGCAGGATTTCAAGTAATAGACCATTATTACCGACCTTCTGGTTTGCCGTGTGAATCACAAAATTGGTTAGTTGTGGTGGCTTGTAAAGTTTCATAAATATAATTGCCCAAAAAAATATCTGATTAGTCATAGATTTTGGCTAAAGAAAAAAATATATGCCAAAAAACACCGTTTTTCGTTTTGGGGGTTTGTCAGTCTGAAATTATAAATTTCGGGCAAAACACTTTTCAAATCGGCTAGGGTTATGTTACCAAAAAAAGGATAATCTTTTTAAAAAACCAGAAATGACTACCACAAGCCATATTTTGTTAGGCGATACCAGTCGCGATGTTGGGTTTCCACTCTGCTACAGCCTAAGCGAACACAACCAAAAAATCACCGACCTCCTTAACAGTCAAACAACTAAAACTTCATTACAATCAATCGGATTAAAAACTGTATTAGGGGATACTTTAGATGTTGCAGCAATGGCAAAATATATGCAACAATGCTCACCGATGGATTACTTTATTAATACCATAGAAGGACAACGGGCAGATTATTTAGGCAATAAAAACTTAATTGAGGTATCAATTAAAGCTGGAGTCAAAAACTGTTTTTTAGTTTCTTTTCTTGGGGCCGGTAGTAGTAATTTTCCTTTCTTGACCTAACTTTTATAACTGTTAAATGCTGCTTTAATTAATCAAAAAAATTGACAACGATAGGGCCTATAATTCGTAATTAACGAATTTAAATTTCCAGACAAAATTCAGGGTGAAGCTTAAGGAAATTGCAAAAATTGTGAATACATAAACAGTTTTCAGAAAGGTTTTTAAAAACCTAAACCTTCTAATTTCCCTAAAAAGTCTAATAACAAATATCCAGCTAAAACCTACAATATTATCCAAGCTTATGTACGCCCTAGATCATCAAGAATTATTCCAAAATTTCTTAAGAAATTTTCCAGCCTCCGTAGCAATGTTAGACTGTCAAATGCGCTACCTAGCAGTATCTGAATGCTGGTTAAACACCCACCATTTAGAACAACAAAACCTACTGGGTTGCTTTCACAGCGAAATTTTTCCCCAACTTCCTGCTAAATGGAAAGAAAAATTTACAAAAGCATTAACCGGCATTCCCCAAATTTGGGAAAATTGGCAAATGCAACCTTGGCAGCAAGATGATGGTCAAATTGGTGGCATCATTCTGTTAAATATTGACTCTAGTAATAATCAATTAACCACAATATACCCACAAAAAAATATTGAATTACCAACTCATTTAAATATTCAAAAAGAGGAAACAAAAGCATCATTAACAGAAAAGAAAACCTTAGAAAAAATTGCAAAAAACCTAAGTGAAAAAGAAGTTTTAGAAATGATAGCAACCGGCACAAAAGTTGCAGACATTCTCCACGCTATCACC
Organism: Halomicronema sp.; assembly: GCA_036704045.1. GTDB lineage: Bacteria > Cyanobacteriota > Cyanobacteriia > Cyanobacteriales > Oscillatoriaceae > Ancylothrix. Next base: position 56,355 of record DATNQM010000002.1, read on the forward strand.
CAGATGATAGAAGGTCAATTTCCAGGAATGTGCTGCTCAATATTGCTGCTAGATGCTGAGGGAAAACACCTGCTTATGGGAGCCGCCCCAAACCTCCCAGATGCTTACAATCAAGCCATAAAAGGTATAGCAATAGGCTCAAATGTTGGTTCTTGCGGCACCGCCGCCTATTTTAAGAAAAGCATCATCGTTTATGACATTGCCACAGACCCCTTGTGGATAAAAATTAGAGATTTTACCCTCAGTTTTGGACTGCAAGCTTGTTGGTCATTTCCTATTTTTTCCATCACCGGCAAAGTATTAGGAACCTTTGCTATTTATGACACTAAACCTAATAAACCGACAGAGCAACAAATCCGACAATTAGAAACAGCAGCCCACCTAGCCGGTATTGCCATAGATCGAGAACGTAGAGAAGCAGAACTCTCCGCCAGTGAACAACGCTATCAAAAATTAAGCACTAACATCCCAGGAATGCTTTATCAATACCGACTACAAAGTAATGGGCATCATTCATTAACTTATGTCAGTGCCGGTTGTCGCGAACTTTATGAAATGGAACCAGAAGAACTTTTAAAAGTTTCTTCTCAAGAAAATATCCATCCCGATGATTTAAATAATTTAATGGAATCCATCACCGAATCTGCACAAAACTTACAAAACTGGAATTGGGAAGGAAGAATTATTACCGCCACCGGCAAAATTAAATGGGTGCGCGCCGCCTCGCGTCCAGAACTTTATCCAAACGGAGACATAGTTTGGGATGGTTTACTAACAGAAATTACAGACCAAAAACTTGCAGAATTCGCTCTTCGTAAAAGTGAAACCAACCTTGCCCAAGCACAAAAACTTGCTCATGTTGGTAGTTGGGAATTTGATTCTCTCACTCAACAACTGATCTGGAGTGATGAACTTTATCGTATTTATGGATTTCAACCCGGCGAAGTTAACCCATCTTTTGACGAAGTTGTGCGGCGCGTTCATCCTGATGATTTAGAAATGTGGAAAACCATCGTTACAGAAGCGATGAATATAGGAAAATGCCCCGAATTTGAACACAGAATTATCCGTCCCGATGGTTCTGTTCGCAATCTATATGTTATTGGAGAAAGCGTTTTTAACAACGAAAATCAAGTTATTAGAGTCTTTGGTACTTGTCTGGATATAACCGAGCGCAAAAACACCGAAGCTGCCTTGAGACAATATCAAGAACACCTCGAAGAATTAGTGCAATCTCGTACAGCAGCCCTTGAATCTGCTAATCAGCAACTATGCCAAGAAATTGTCGAACGTGTCCAAGCAGAACAAGCTTTAAAAGACAGTGAAGAACAGTTACGTTTAGCCATTAATGCCGGCCGTATGGGACTTTGGAATTGGGATGAAAAAACTAATAAAACTTACTACTTACAGGGTATAGAATCTTTGTTTGGAGTCGATCCTAACCTGTTAAATAATAACGATAATTTTCTGTTGTGTGTTCATCCCGACGACCGGCCCGTTGTCAAAAGAATCATAGATTCTGCTGTTGCTAAAAAAGTAAAATATAGCTTAGATTTTCGGATTATTTGGCCCGATAATAGTATTCATTGGATTACTTGTCAAGCCGGTGTATTGCGAAATGAAATCGGGGAATTTGTCGGGATGGCTGGCACTTTTATGGATGTAACAGATCGCAAAGAAGCTGAACTTGCTTTGCAGCGTTCAGAACACAAATTCCGAGCCCTTTATGAAGGAACAAGTATTGCAGTTTTAATGGGCGACGAAAATGGATTTTTTGATGGAAATACCGCCGCTGTTGAATTATTCCGTTGTAATAACGCTCAACAATTATCGGGGCTTCATCCTGCCGATCTTTCCCCACCTTATCAACCCAATGGTCAAGAATCTTTCATCAAAGCTAATCAATTTATCCGTAAAGCTTTTGAAAACGGAAATCATCGCTTTGAATGGGTACATCGGCGTTTTGATGGCACAGAATTTCCCGCTGAAGTTTGGTTAACAGCCCTGGAACTAAAAGAAGGAGATAAATTTTTTCAAGCCGTTGTTCAAGATTTAACCGAACGCAAAAAAGCCGAAATTGCTATTCGTGAAAGCGAAGCAAAAGAACGTGAAAAATCTCAACAACTAGAACAAACTTTACAAGAACTAAAACGAACACAAACCCAATTAATTCAGAGCGAAAAAATGTCATCACTCGGACAATTAGTAGCCGGTGTTGCCCATGAAATTAATAATCCCGTCAATTTTATTTATGGCAATTTAGTTTTTGCCAGCGAGTATGTAGAAAAACTACTTCATTTATTCCAATTATATAACCACTACTATCCTGAACCTGCGGCAGAAATTATTACTGCTCTCGAACTCGCAGAAATTGATTTTTTAGTCGAAGATTTACCAAAAATTATGGATTCTATGAAAGTTGGCGCTGAACGAATTCGAGAAATTGTTTGTTCTTTGCGTAATTTTTCTCGCCTCGATCAATCAGACAGAAAGTTAGCCGACATCCACTCAGGAATTGATAGCACTTTAATGATTTTGCAAAATCGCTTGGCACCGCAACGAAGCAATAGCAATCAAACTCGCCAACGAATTCAAATTATTAAAAATTATGCCGATTTACCCCTCATTGATTGTTTTCCAGGGTCAATGAACCAGGTATTTATGAACATTTTATCCAATGCAATAGATGCTTTAGAAGAATACCTTGATACTACCGAAATTAACAATCAAGAAAACTCTCCTCCCTGGACTCCTACTATTTCCATTAAAACAGAAAAAAAATCTTCAGAAATCCTAACCATCAAAATTAGTGATAACGGCATGGGGATGACTGAAACAGTTAAAAATAAGCTTTTTGATCCATTCTTTACTACAAAATCGGTAGGAAAAGGCACCGGCTTAGGCTTATCCATTAGTTATCAAATTGTAGTTGAAAAACATGGCGGTAGTTTATCCTGTTATTCTCAGCCTGGTTTGGGAACAGAATTTGTAATTGAAATTCCTTTTAAACGTTAATTAATTAAAGTTTTCCCAACCAAAATTACTGATAATTACATCCTTTTACTCTTCCTAATTCCCACTTTTTTAACCCCGATACAATTTAACCCATTGAGAATGAAACGCAAAATCTAAAGCAAACCGGCCCATCGTAAACAACAGCAAACTTTCCACCCCCAAAACAATTAACGGCCAAAAATCCATGTTCAATAGCAACCCAGTATCAATTTGGGCCAAACCCCGCACTAATCCAAAAGCCAACACAGCCCCTTCTTGGAGATGAGAATTTTTATCCTCACGAATAACATAGCGGTAGGTAATCCCAAACACAAAACCGCTTACCAAAACAACAGCAATACTGATTAACAAATTAAAACTAATTTTACTTATCAATAAACTTTCTAGGGGCAAAAAATGCCTTGCTAAAAAAAATTGGTTGAGGCCGGTGGTGGCCACAAACCCAACAAACAACGCCACAGCAGCAATGATACCCGCTTTGAGAGATTCAATTCTTTCGGCATTGAGATCAAGTTCTGGAGAATTTTGTACAGTCATTTCAAACTTCAAGTATCAGGTTTAAACAATAACGCCCCGTTTAATGTCAAGTTATCCTAAACGGCTCCAATTGACTTAAGATAAGGATTGCAGTTATTTTGATTGGTTTTTCTTAAGGCAAAGCTATGGATATTCTCACATTGGGCTGGACTGGATTATTAGCCGTCTTCACTTTTTCAATTGCGATGGTAGTTTGGGGCCGTAACGGGCTGTAGGCAAAAAAAACTATCGCCTCTTGTCTGCGTGGGGTTGGCGAATTGCGCCAGCCCCCTTTTTATTGTCTTTCAACCCGCCGATCCTCAAAACTCAGACTATTTACAATATCAAAAAACGCTCATTTTTGCTGTCAAATTTTCAACATCTTTCCAAAAAGGCCAACTTCTCAAAAAAAATTAATAAACAAATCATCAGCCTCTCTTCAATTCTTCATTAGATTTTTATCATCCTTCAAGCCGGTTTAACTTCACTAAAACATCCCCCCATGATGTACCAAGCGATAGATTTACTTTAGCAGCCAGAATGTTATTTTAAACTCAGGCTAAGTCGGGAGCAAGGGATTTATATTATCACTAAAAACCTGCACAACCAAACCCAAACCAAATTTTTTAAACAAATCATTAATATATTTCACCCCTAAAAAAATGACCAGTCCAGCCACTAAAAACTTCTGGGAAATGCTTACAAACTCTAGTTTAGTGCGTTTTTTGCTTTTGTTTGCATCAGGATGGGCACTACTCCAGCTATTATCCTACTTTGAAACAGTAATAGTTGTTTTCACACTAGCCTCCATAGTTGCCTTTTTATTAAATTATCCGGTTCGCTGGATGAAACGGTTTATGCCAAGAAATCTAGCAGTTATCACCGTTTTCTTACTAAGTTTAATTATCTTAGGAGGACTAACCGTAACAGTAGGAGTTTCCTTACTTTCTCAAGGACAGGAACTCATAGACAGCGTAACAGAATTTATCAAAGCTCTTACCCCCCTTTCCGAACGAGTAGAAACATTTTTGAGAGCAAGAAACCTCAATGTAAACTTGCGAAACCTTGAAGAACAACTCCGCAACCAAACCTTAACCGGTCTCGTTGCAAGTCTGGGAGTTTTACAAATTTTCTTCGCCAACGTTCTCAACTTTATCTTAATTATGGTCGTGTCTTTTTTCATGTTAATGGATGGAAAAAGACTTTGGAAACTGCTTTTAAAAATTATTCCCCGCAACCTTCACCTGCGGCTTAATCGAATTGTTGAACAGAACTTTTTAGGCTTTTTTCAAGGCCAATTAACTTTAATGCTTTTTCTAATTTGTTCAACTTTCATCGTCTTTCTATTACTCGAGGTTAAATTTCCCTTAGCCTTAGCAGCTATTGTTGGAGTATTTGACTTAATCCCAGGCATTGGAGCAACTTTAGGCATTGCTTTAGTCGCGTTTATTGTCTTGGCACAAAATGTTTGGTTAGCCTTAAAAGTTTTACTAGCTTGTATTGTATTACAGCAAATTCAAGATAATATTATCTATCCTAGAGTTATGCAAAACTCTCTAAACTTACACCCCGTCATTGTCTTTTTAGCCTTATTAATTGGGGCAAAAGCAGCAGGAGTTTTAGGAATATTCATCGGAATTCCCCTAGCCGGTGTATTTGTAGATTGGTTTGAAATAGACGAAATGAAAGGAGAATCTTAAAAATCCTATTAAACTCAAAAATTATCAATCTCCTGGCAACAAAAATTCAACAAACTCAAATAGCAGCTATCTAAAAATCATCAATCTTTTAATCCCCTTCCCCAACCCCCGCCGGCATAGGAATTTCCTCAACCTCCGGCAACTTTTCTAAACTCAAACGCACAGAATTAGACCCCGATAAACGCTTCAATAACTTCGGTTTCGGATCATGCAGCAAATAAATAATCCTATCCCCCACAAGCCATCCCTCACAAGCCGGCATTACCTGTAAATTTCCCTCTCTTTCCCTTAGCAAAGGCACCAACTCACCCGAACGAATCAAAGCCTGCAAATGCGCCTCCTGAAACTCAAAACCCGCCCGTTTTAACAACGTTTCTCCTAACTTCACCTCCCCATCATTAATAAACTCATTCCAAACTTTACAAGACACCTCTGGCATAAAAGCCTGTTGAACTTTAGCAGAATTTCCCCCACATTCCCCAGGAAAAACCGCCAAAACTCTAGGCGGATGAAATTCCTCAAAAACCCGCTGCGCCAGGACAAAATTTACCTCCCCATTACTCGTCATCGCCAAAAAAGTACCCATCGAAGCAATACCCGCCTCTTCCAAAACCTTTGTATCCAAAGCACTACTCAAAAACACCGGCAAATCTTCCGCCTCCGCCTCCTTACAAGCCTCTGGATTTGTATCAATCAAAACCACCCTTTCATCCCTTTCTTTAAACAGCCGCGCAATCAACCTAGAAAGAGGATTAGAACCCACAATCACCGCCCCAGTTGCCTTTGTAGACGTAATACCCAACCATTTTGCAACAAAACCAGCCGTTAACCCTTGCACAAACACCGTAATAATAATCGTCAAAAACACCAAAGCCTTAATCGAATCACCGCCATTAATTCCTTTTTGAGTTAACAAAATTGCAAACAAAGAAGCCACCGAAGCCGAAACAATACCCCTAGGCGCAATCCAACAAACAAACAACTTTTGTCGCCAATTTAACTCACTATTAATTGTGCAACTCCAAACATTAATTGGACGCACAACAAACATCAAAACCATCACCGTCAAAACACTCCCCCAACCCAACGCCACCAAACTTGCCAACGACAAATCAGCCGCCAACAAAATAAATAAAACCGACACCGCTAAAATCGTCAATTGCCCCTTAAATCGGCGCAATAATCTTTCTTCTGGCAACGACGCCGAACGCAACACCAAACCCGCCACCACCGTTGCCATCAAACCGGCCTCACTGCGGATTTCTTGCGCCAAACCAAACAAACCCCACAAGCCAGCTAAAACCACTAAATTTTTTAATTCTTCCGAAAGAAACTGCGCTTTTTTGAGAAAAAAACCCAACCCCCAACCACCGGCAGCCCCAATCAATCCCCCAACACCTAATCGCAGCGTCAAACCCGTAATTAACTTCAGCGGATCCGCATCCCCATTTAAAATAATATCCAACACCAAAACCGCTAAAATTGCCCCCACCGGATCAATTAAAACCCCTTCACCTTCAAGTAAAGTAGCAACTTGTTTTTCCACCTGAACTTGCTTTAATAAAGGGCCAATCACCGTAGGGCCCGTTACCACCACCAAAGACGCATATAAAAACGCAATTGGCCAGGGAAATTCACTCAACCAATGGGCAGCCATTCCCCCACCCATCAAAGTAATTAAGGTACCAATCGTCACTAAATTGCGTAAACTACTCGAAACTTCCCCCAAGTCTCGCCATTCCAAATTTAGCCCCCCCTCAAATAAAATTAATGCCACAGAAAGGGAAACCATGACTTCTAAACCATTACCCAACAATTGCGGGTGAAGAATTCCCAAGCCATCGGAACCAAAAACTATCCCAAACAGCAACAAAAAAACAATGCTGGGAACCTTGAGATAACTGGCGATTACTTGCGCTGCAATTCCTGCCAAAACAGTCAGTACCATTAACAGCGTAATATCAAACGTTGTATCCATAAGCCTTGAGTAGAGTGGGCATTACCCACCGGCATCTTTTGCAGAACTTAGCCGAGGATGGTGCTTTAATAGCAGGTAGTATAACCGGCCCCTTGAACCGGTCACACCTGCTCTAGCAGATGCCTGTGGGCCAATTCCTTGATAGTAATCTACCCGATCTGGGCCTTTAATCGCACTTCCAGCATCCTGATCGAGTACATATCTACTAACTAAACGTTGTTCCACTTGTCCATATTCGTTGATAATTGGCAACTTCGTATGAATTAATGCCAACCCCCCCGCCGGCATTATCGCTTTATCTGTTGCAATACTTCGTTCACTTGTCACCGGCAATTGTAAAGCGCCGGTTGGTCTTGCGCTTGCCTTTTCCGTAAAAAAAATAAACCGATTATTACGCGGTAAATAATTACTTAATTCCCCTGGATTGACACGAAAATAATTTGTTAATACCGGAATATTTAAGCCATCAAGACGTAATTTTCCATCCCTTGCCAATTCCCGACTAATACTCGTAAAAGCATAATTGGTGGCACCGGCAAACCCCACCGCCATTGTAGTTCCATCAGTTAATTGCAGATAACCAGAACCTTGAATATGAACAAAAAACGCCTCTAAACGATCCCGCAGCCACACCAATTCTAAACCGCGTAAACGGCCTCCTGTCCCATCAATACCTTCGAGGGCGGCGCGTGTAGGGTGAGGGTTTGGCCAGTTCCCGAAGTCTGGAGGCCGGCGATAAAGAGGATAACGGTATAAATCATTCGGAGTCCGGCTGGCCGCGTAAAAAGGTGTGTAGTAGCCAGTAAAGAAAACTGTGCTATTCCCTGCCGGTTGATATAAGGTAAATTCCCTTTCTACCGAAGCTTGAAGTTCTTCTGGAGAATTTGACTGCTGCAACAATTCACGAAATCGCAGCAAACTTTGTTGTATTTTTTGGCGAGTAATTCCGGCTGGATACTGCTGGTAAGCTTTGGCTGCGGCGGGGGTTTGTAAATACTGCAAACTATAATCAATCGCTTCTAGTAAAGCCTCCCGGTCTGCTGCTGAGTTCTCATTTCCCCACAACTGTTCATCAAACCCCAATATATCCCCTGATTGTAAATTTTGGGCTATTACTGGCTGTGTGGGAATAGCAGATAAAGCTACCCAACCAAAAGGCGGTATTGCCAAAGCCATCCCCCCCATTGCCAAAGCCAGCTTAAGCATTATTCGTCGTAGTTTCGGTCTACGCTTGAAGTGTACACAGCTTGCACCCGAATCGCTAAAATGCTAGACGGACGTACAACCATATATTCATTTTGAATATGTTTTATCGGTACGTTGATAAAATCATTCGACGCCGACTTTGGTACTATTTCGCTGCTATACCACTTCTGGAAGTCTTGGATCGTTGGAAACTGCACTTCTTCACGGTGTCCTCCCTGCATCATCAGGTGGACGGAAAAATAATTTGGGACTTTGGGTGCTCTAGGCATATCGTCTCGCTATTCTCACGGCATCGGTCTCTTGTGAGCGTGGTTGTGGTTGGGTGTTTGCCTCTTTTGTCTTGAAAACAGCGCCCGAAGGGCCGTTTTATCAAGGGTGTGTTTATTTTTGGTTAACCCGCCCGTAGACACTAGGATACCAGAACTGCGATCTGAGGAGGCGTTTTTTATCACACAGAGGACACAGAGGTAGGCACAGAGGGACACAGAGGTTTTTTAGAATGTTTAGTTTGTAGTTTAGTCAGATTATGAATTATCCTAAAAAATAAAACAATTACTTGAAAAATGCCTTAATTTTTTAGTGGGTAAAAGCATGACCAGCAGCCTAATTCTTCGCCTCAGAACCAGAGACAACTTACTCGAATTATTAACAGCAGGAGTGAGTGGTGAATGGAAAGTTGAGCAGGGAAAAGAAAACGAAATCAAAAAGGTACAAATTTTTAACTGGGATGGTTCATTGATGCTAGAAGCATCAATTGATGCCTCTAAAACTACAAGAATAGAAAATAGCAGACTAATTGTAGGTTTGTCTGATGCAGATGCAAAAATTATTAAATGCACTCCTCCCTTAAAATGGAGTAGCCAAAATCCAGTTAATTATATTAATCAAACTTAAAGACAGCACCTTTAAAAGCAACCACACTAGACAAGAAACAGAAAAATACCCTCAAACAAAGCCAAAAAAACGACAGTACCCTCTCTGTCCTCTGTGAAACCTCTGTGTTCTCTGTGTGAGCCAATATCATCATGTAGAGACAAATTCTCTAAAAATGCCAAAAACAACAACACCCAAGGCTTTACCTGCTAAGTGATTTCCTCCCTTTTGTTTTCTACTTAGAGTTGCACTGACTTCCTTTCTTACTCAACTCGAATATATAACGTCAGTTGCAGCACTCCCTTTTTACTACTTGAGGAAATATTAGGGTTTTGCTTGGGTGTTGTCGTTCGATCTACGAGACAGATGTAGCTTTAACAGCGCTTTTTACCTCTCAACTTAACTTTAACTTGGCTGTTTTATCTGCCAGGGAAGCTTTCCTCGCTTCATCTATTAATATATCACCCGTTTTTCTGGTCAACCATTTTTGATAAAAAACTTTACTTTTATTAGTTAATTTTTTTTCAATTTTTACTGACTCATCTTTGTAAAAGCTTTTGTTTTATAGACTTTATTAATGTAACGCAATGTAAAGAAAATTGAGATTTTAGATAGAGAACTTAAAGTCATTGGTCAAGAAGTCAGAATTTGATTTTAAACCCATGACACTTGACCAATAACCGGCAAAACCTACGCCTCATCGTAGGCTTCCATATCCAACAGGTGTAGATAATTTTCTACAAGTTCAGGACGCTGAAAGGCAATAGCGCGTAGCAAATGCCAATCATTTAATCCCTCAAAGGCATCCTTATACTCATCGTGTTCTAAACGCGCCGCCAGTTGCGCCACATCCGCCGGTGTCAGCTTTGAGATATCCCGTAAAGAAATGCTTGAAGTTACCATCGCTCCTCCCTCGTTTGTGTCGCCCCTTTGTAGAGATCCAACTCTGTTTTCTATCCTAAGCTTTTCAGCATACCTCAGCCATGACTTGCATCACAAAATTTCGGATTACAGGTAAAACTGACATAGGAATTTCATGTCCCATATCAAACTCCTCATATTCAACACGAGATCCCAAAACTGATAAAATGTTTCGTGCTTGGTGGGCTGCTCTAATTGGCACAACGTTATCTTGTCTGCCATGAATAATTAAAGCCGGTGGTAATGGTTTTGGTTTTGGTTGTGGTTCTGCGTGTAAATACCCACTCAAACAAATTAAACCAGCCAAAGGTAAAGTTACTCCCACATCAAGAGTCATGGCGCCACCTTGAGAAAAGCCGCACAAAAAAGTCTGTGAGAGGGGAATATCGGTAATCTTTGGCAAAGTTGTTAACCATTCCCCTAACATTTGGCGACTTTCTGCCAAACCTTGGTAATCGGATCGTTCCAAACTATACCAAGCTTTGCCTCCTTGGACACTGTAATGGGGAAATGGCGCATCTAAACAAAGAAACTGGAATTCTGGCAGATTAACCTCTGGAACTAAGGATGCTAAATCATTTGCATTCGCACCCCACCCATGCAAAACCACCATTAAGCCGGTGGGTGAGTTGCCGGTTTGGGGGGGAATATCAATAAACTGTAAAGACAAAATTTTGTCTCCTAAAAAAGTATTATTTGTCAATCTTAAAGCCTAAAGGTGAATAGCAGCCTCTTCCAAACAGAGGATTTAAAAAAAGCTGTTAGGAAAATTTGAAATTTAAAAAAAGTTGGTTTATTTAATACAATTATTGTCTATAAAATACGTTTTTATTGCTCTTGCTATTTATCTAATTTCCCAGAAAAGATAAACATAGGTTTGTAGGAGTTAAATCTATCTTAGGTTATAAAATTGAGTTAATTTCTATTTAAGATGTTTCTTAGAAAATTTAAGATTATTATAACATTTTGTTTTTAAAAACTTCCCATTCCAGATGGAAAGGGCCAAAACCTAGAGAAAACTAAAAAACAAGAAACTTTTTTATAACCCTTAAATAAACAGAAAATCCTCAACGCTAATTTGATTAGCAATTGAAGCATTTAGAGTCACTAAAACTTCACGAGGGTCATTAAAAGAAATACGAACCGATGTCCCAAACTGATCAATAAAAAGCTGCCCAAAACTTAAACCGACGCTGATAACAATAATATCTTCATTATTCCGAAAATCGGTAATAAAATCCCCGCCTTTTCCTACTCCTACAACAAAATAATCCCTACCCTTACCGCCGGTTAAAAAATCATTTCCCAAATCCCCAGATAACCAATCATCGCCCTCATCACCAAACAAATCATCATTATCTTTTCCCCCCGCAAGGGTATCATTTCCCTCCCCACCATTGAGAGTATCATTACCTAAATTGCCAAACAATAAATCAACACCGGCCCCTCCAAAAAGCGTATCATTATTTTTACCGGCCGCCAGCACATCATCTCCATTACCACCAATCAAAACATCAAAATCTGCATTACCAAAAAGCCAATCATTGCCATCTAAACCCTCGATAATATCATTACCAGCATAGGCATAAATAGTATCATTACCAAAAGTACCCTTAAGATTTTCATTATCAGCAGTCCCTAGAATAACCTCGCCGCCAAAATCTAAATTATTTGTTAAAATTTCATCGTTTCCTGGCAAGACATCATCGGGTCGCACCTTTGCCATCTTTACCTGATTAAGCATTGACTATTTTTTCTCCCCTTTTCACCCATTCCCAATTCCAATCCTTAATATTACACAAACCCAGCCAAGCTTGTTTTATTCTTATAAAGCAACCGAAAATAATTGAATTGTAAAAAGGATCTCTAAACGATGGCACGTCTAGCACTGCTGAGTACATCTAACAAAACCGGCCTCATCGACCTAGCCCGCAGTTTGGTAGAGGAATTTCAATTTGATCTTATCAGCAGTGGCGGTACGGCACACGCTCTAAAAGAGGCTGGACTGCCTGTCACCAAAGTTTCTGATTACACCGGCTTTCCCGAAATTTTAGGCGGACGAGTCAAAACCCTCCACCCCCGCATCCATGGGGGCATTTTAGCCCGCCGAGACTTGCCCCAAGATGAAGCGGACTTGCAACACCATCATATTCGCCTCATAGATTTAGTAGTAGTCAATCTATACCCCTTTGAGGAAACCATTGCAAAACCCAACGTCACCCTCCTCGATGCCATTGAGCAAATTGATATCGGTGGCCCTGCTATGCTGCGGGCTTCGGCCAAAAATCACCACCACCTGACCGTTTTGTGTGAACCGGCCCAATATGAGCAATATTTACATGAATTGCGTCAAAATGATGGCGAAGCATCTTTGACATTTCGGCAAAAATGTGCAATTTCGGCATTTCGCCATACAGCAGATTACGACCGAGCCATCTCGTCTTACTTAGCAGCACAGCAAACGCCTTCCACAACTCCCACCGCCAGTGAAGAAGCCTCAGAATTGCCCCATAGCTTAACAATTTCTGGGCTACAAATTCAGCCTTTACGCTATGGCGAAAACCCACACCAACCGGCAGGCTGGTATCAAACCGGCCACACACCCACCGGCTGGGCAACAGCAACAAAAATGCAAGGCAAAGAATTAAGTTACAACAACATAGTTGATTTGGAAGCCGCGCGAAGAATTATTGCCGAATTTGTTGGAGAAGAAAATCAACCAGCAGCGGCAATTCTTAAACACACTAATCCCTGTGGAGTTGCGTTAGGAAATACCCTCGAAGAAGCCTATACAAAAGCTTTTAATGCCGATTCTGTATCAGCATTTGGCGGCATTGTTGCCCTCAACCGACCCATTGATGGGGCAACAGCAACTGCACTGACGCAAACATTTTTAGAATGCGTTGTGGCGCCGGGGTGTGATGAAGAAGCAGAGAAAATTCTCAAAAGTAAATCAAAAGTTAGGGTGTTATTATTACCCGACTTACAAACCGGCCCCGCCCAAACTATAAAATCAATTGCAGGTGGTTTTTTAGTCCAAGCTTCTGATGATGCAATTGAAAATCCCGAAGCGTGGCAAGTAGCAACAGAAGCCCAACCAACAGCAGATCAACTTGAGGAGTTGTTATTTGCTTGGAGAGTGTGTAAACACGTTAAATCAAATGCTATTGTCGTAACAAACAACCGGACAACTTTGGGCGTCGGTGCCGGTCAAATGAATCGCGTTGGATCTGCAAAAATTGCTTTAGAACAAGCCGGAGAAAAGGCGATGGGTGCTGTTTTAGCAAGTGATGGCTTTTTTCCCTTTGATGATACCGTAAGAACCGCTGCGGCTGCCGGTGTTGTGGCTATCGTTCAGCCAGGGGGAAGTTTGCGAGATAGCGATTCCATTAAAGCTGCCAATGAATTAGGCATTGTGATGGTATTTACTGGGGTTCGTCATTTCTTGCACTAATTGTTAATTTTGCCGCCGATAACAATGATTTTTAAATCGTTGCGGCGGCAATACTTACCCATAACAAATGGTTTATTTGTAAGTTATGCAAACTGAACTAGAATCAAAAGACGTTAAAGTTAAACTTTTACTACTCGGCGGCTATGAATACACAATTTGGCTGAAATCCGATGCAGTATTACTAGAAAATTTATTAAAAGTTTTAGTAGCGCGTTCTCAAAATCAGCAAACAGGTACTTTATTTCAAATTCCTATAGAAGAAAATCGGGCAGCTTTGTGTTTCCCTAGTGATCATTTGGTAGGAGTAGTTACAGAACCGCCGATTTTTGTTCAGCAAAAACCACCGGCAACTCCAAAAATTGAAAATGCCTCACCTCCTCGTCCTAACTTAGAGGTATTACCGTCTTATTTTGTCCAAATTGATAATTTTTTAACAGCTAAAGAATTGAATAAGTTGTTAAAATTCGTCGCCGAAAAACAAGCAGATTTTACCACAACAACAACCTCAACCGGCGCCGCAGATTATCGAAAATCATGGGTATTACATCAGTTTCCAGAATTTTCCGATTTAATGATTGAACGAGTGCGTAAAGTAGTGCCAGAAATTTTGAGCAAATTTTCTATTCCTAATTTTGAAATTTCTCAAATTGAAGCGCAACTAACGGCACACAATGATGGAAATTATTACAAGATCCACAACGATAATGGCAGCGCTGAAACAGCAACTCGAACTCTAACTTATGTCTATTATTTTTATCGAGAACCTAAACCTTTTAGCGGGGGAGAATTAGTAATTTATGATAGTAAAATTCACAACAATTATTATGTTAAAGCTGATTCTTATAAAACAGTAGACCCCCGCAATAATAGTATTGTGTTTTTCTTAAGCCGGTATATGCACGAAGTTTTGCCGGTGCATTGTCCTTCACAGGAATTTACAGATAGTCGGTTTACTATTAATGGTTGGGTACGCCGGTAGGGGCAAATGGTGGCTGTGGTTGCCCCAAAAAAGGGCGGACACGGGGGCACCGCCCCTACAGGTTAGGGCGTTTTTATCTTTGTTGAAGATACTGGACAATTCCCCGCGATATTGCTTGGGCTAGTTTTGTTCGATGAGTTGGATTTGATAAATTTTGACTATCTTCTCTACCAGTTACAAATCCAACTTCGACCAAAACTGCCGGCATTGAGGTTCGTTTAATAACATAAAAACCTGCTTGTCTGACACCGCGATTTTTAATATCCACACTTTGCAAAATGCTATTGTGAATTGTTCTAGCCAAACCCAAACCATTACTGTAATAATAAGTTTCTAAACCATTAACATCAGGCCGGCTCATACTAATAGCATTGGCATGAATACTAACAAATAAAGTTGCATCTACTCGTTCTGCTAATTGCACTCTTGGTTCCAGGTCAATTTCTCGGTCATCATTTCTAGTTAAAATAGCTTGAATTCCCTGCTGTTCCAGCGAGCTTGCTACCTGACGAGAAATATCTAAAACAATATCCTTTTCTTGAATTCTACCCCAACCAACAGCACCAGGATCTTTTCCTCCATGACCCGGATCAACTACAATAACAATCCGATTATTAGGACGTGGTAAAGGTGCCGGCGGATTACTAGTTCGTGGTGGCGTTACAGGGGGATTTACCGGCGGAATTACACCCACCGGTTCATTACCAAAATCGGGTTTTAAAATTGCACCACCGGCAACTATTTGCGCTCTCCAATTTGGCGCATCTGTTTCTGTTTCTAATGTAACTCTCACCATTGGCGGAGAGCTTTCTAGTTGCGTAACATTAATATTTTTAACACCATTTACATTGGTGGGAAAATTATTTTCCATATCCGGCGATAAGGTTGTAGCCCTAATATCAATGGTTGTTGAAGAACCATCCGCAGCCCGTTTAACATCAACTTGGGGGCTTCTTCCAGAAGTGCTAAAAATTATTTCTTCTGGGGTAACTTCAATATTTTCTAGTGAAGTTACAGCTTTAATATTTTCTGTTGCTACTGGTAGCGAAGCGGGCGGTCGAGAAACTTGATTAGTACGTTCTGGTGTGGGAATTTCTACTACCCATTGTTGAGGAGTAATACCTTGAAATCTTACTTCCTGCGGATCAAGAGTATAACCATCTGCTAATTCCACAACCATTCGCGTTGTTTGCGAATTAAATTGCCCAACTCTTACTGATTTTATCCCTCTTCCAACCATCTGTTCCATTTTCGGCCTCCCCAAAGTCACACCGGGTAAATCAATTACAAGGCGCGCAGGGTTATAAATCATTTGTGCTTTCGGTTGAACACGGCCATTTGTTGTGAAGAAAAGCCGGTTTTGATTAGCATCAAATCGCCATGATTGAAGTTTTGCAGCATCAGCCGGTGCTGTTACTAAAAAAAATCCTAATAGACTAGGTAGTAATAATCCTAGTTGTAAACTTTTTGCCCAAAAAGGTTTGCCAACTTTGGAGTGGGGTAAATGAGCAATGTCATTTTTTTTCATAATTTGAAAAGTGATGGAGGAGGAACGAATTTCAGGATGTTTCAAAGCGCTCAGATAAAATCAGGAGTGTTTGTGCTGTCAATTAAAATCGCTGAACCCACATACAGATTAGTAGTTCGGTGATCCGGAAAAGATTTATCTGGTAGTGGAGTTAAAGCAATTTATTTTCTGTATTAGGAGAATATGCCGGTGCGGCGAATCAATAAAGAATATATAGTTAGAAAAAAGTTCCATTATATTTTTTAGTTTTAATATCTAAGTTTTTATTACCAATTATGATTTTCTTCCTTCTAATTAGGAGAATTAGTTTGTATATTGGCCCTAGGAGTGGGTTTTAAAATTATTAATTTTTAATTAGTGGCAAAATTATGCTTTAAGTTCAACAAAAGTGGTTATTTTTAGGACAAATTTCGGTCTGATTTATCAATTCTTGAAATAGCCTTAAAAACTTTCTGAAAGCCTTTAAAAAACGCGCTTAAACCTTCAAAACTATCCCAAACCTCAAAAACTATCCAAAACTTTAAAAAACTGCCCAAAACTAGAAAATCATCCCCACATTCAAAAACCACCACTATCACCTCTTTTGGTTCGGAGTTCACGACTATCTCAATTAGCACTCAATACCTTAGAGTGCTAAATTGACTAATTGGAGAGGTAAAAAAACCAATATGGCCAAAATAATAGCATTTGACGACGAATCCCGGCGGGCGCTAGAACGCGGACTCAACGCCCTAGCCGACGCAGTAAAAGTAACCTTGGGGCCAAAAGGCCGCAACGTATTGTTAGAGCAAAAATACGGAGCACCGCAAATCGTCAACGACGGGATCACGATTGCCAAAGAAATTGAACTAGAAGATCCCCTCGAAAACACCGGCGCGAGACTAATTAGAGAAGTTGCTCAGCAAACGAAAGAAATTGCCGGTGATGGCACCACCACAGCCACCGTCTTAGCCCAAGCAATCGTCCGTGAAGGCTTAAAAAACGTTGCTGCCGGCACAAACCCCGTTGCATTGAGAATTGGCATTGAAAAAGCCATTGAGTACCTAGTCGCAGAAATCAAAGCCGTTGCCAAACCGATCCAAGGTAGCGCCATTGAACAAGTAGCTACAGTTTCCGCCGGTAATGACCCAGAAATTGGCAAAATGCTGGCCGAAGCAATGGAAAAAGTTACCAAAGACGGTGTAATTACCGTAGAAGAATCGAAATCTCTCGCCACCGAAGTTGAAATAACCGAAGGGATGCAACTAGATCGGGGGTATATTTCGCCTTATTTCATCACCGATCAAGAACGCATGATCGTTGAATACGAAAACGTGCGGATTTTGATTGCTGATAAAAAAATTAGCCAGATTCAAGAATTGGTGCCGGTTTTAGAAAAAATTGCCCGCGCCGGTCAGCCACTTTTGATTATTGCTGAAGATTTAGAAGGCGAAGCTTTAGCAACTTTGGTTGTTAATAAAGCTAGAGGTGTTTTAAGTGTTGCTGCTATCAAAGCCCCTGGTTTTGGCGAACGTCGCAGAGCGATGTTGCAAGATATCGCCGTCTTAACCAATGGTCAAATGATATCTGAAGAAGTCGGTCTTAGCCTCGATACTGTTACGATTGATATGTTGGGTGTGGCTCGCAAAGTCACCATTACTAAAGACATGACAACTATTGTGGCAAACCCCGACGACCGCAATAAAGCTGATGTCCAAAAACGTATTGTTCAATTGCGGAAAGAGTTGGAAAAAACCGACTCTGATTATGATAAAGAAAAGCTGCAAGAACGAATTGCTAAATTAGCCGGTGGTGTTGCAGTTATTAAAGTAGGTGCAGCGACAGAAACCGAACTCAAAGATCGTAAATTGCGAATTGAAGATGCTTTGAATGCTACAAAAGCAGCGGTTGAAGAAGGTATTGTTCCTGGTGGCGGTACTACTTTGATTCATTTGGCGAAAAAGTTACAAGAATTCAAAGCCGGTTTAAATGGTGAAGAAAAACTCGGTGCAGAAATTCTTGCTAAAGCATTAGAAGCTCCTTTGCGTCAAATTGCAGATAATGCCGGTGAGGAAGGTTCCGTTGTTGTTGAGCGCGTCCGCGAAACTGAATTCAACGTTGGATATAATGCCGCTACTGGTGAGTTTGAAGATTTAATTGCTGCCGGTATTATTGACCCTGCAAAAGTTGTACGTTCTGCTTTACAAAATGCTGGTTCTATTGCCGGTTTGATTCTCACCACTGAAGCGCTGGTGGTGGAAAAACCCCAACCTAAGTCTGCTGCTGCCCCTGATATGGGTGGTATGGGCGGCATGGGCGGCATGGGCGGTATGGGCGGCATGGGCGGCATGGGCGGCATGGGCGGCATGATGTAATTTCCCTTGGTGGGCTTTGCCCACCACCCCACTAATTTTTGACGCAGAACCCTACACCCCAAGTTTCAAGCCCAGTTAACCAAGACTTAACTTAAAAGAGATTCTCTAATACCGAGACGTCGGGCGAAAATTGCTTAAGATTGGCAGAGAATGCTGATGCAGGTATCCCCAGATGACAGAACACCGTTTATCTCCCACCTCGGTTGATCTCGCAGCCCCAGACGAAGAAGAAGAGGATGATTACTTTGAGTATTATTATGATGAACCAGGTGCTATCCCCGGTACTCTGGATCTCGAAGAAAATGCTCCTCCGCCAAATATTGTTTTGATAGACTATAACGATAATAAAGCTGTACGTTTACAAATTAATGACCCCCAAGTTTGTAGTAACTATCTTGATACCGAGTCTGTTTCTTGGGTTGATGTTTTAGGTTTAGGTAATGAGGAAACATGGCGGCAGTTAAGTGAAGTTTTTGGCTTACATCCTCTGGCTTTAGAAGATGTTGTTAATGTTCCTCAACGTCCTAAAGTAGAAGATTATGAAGACCAACTTGTGCTAATTGCTTTGATGGTTATGCCAAGAGAAAAAACATCAGGCTTTTGGATAGAACAAGTGGGTTTGGTTTTAGGAAAAAATTATTTGCTGAGTGTTCAAGAAGAACCGGAAAGTGATTGTTTTGGGCCGGTGAGAGAGCGTATTCGCACTAATAAAGGTATTATCCGCAAACAAGGGGCTGATTATTTAGCCTATACGCTTTTAGATGCTATTATCGATGGCTATTTCCCGGTGTTAGAAGAATATGGTGAGCGTATTGATGAACTGGAAACAGAAGTGGTGATGAATCCGAGTCGTAAAACTCTGGAAAAAATTTATCAAATTCGCCGCGAATTATTAGCTTTACGACGGGCTATTTGGCCGCAACGCGATGCTATAAATTCTTTAATTCGAGATGGTAGTCAGTTGATTAGTCCTTCGGTGAGAATTTATATGCGCGATTGTTACGATCATACTGTCCAAGTTATGGATATGGTAGAAACTTACCGAGAACTGACTTCTGGTTTAATGGATGTTTATCTTTCTTCTGTCAGCAATCGTATGAATGAAATTATGAAGTTTCTCACGGTTATGTCTTCCATTTTTATCCCTCTAACTTTTATTGCTGGTGTTTATGGAATGAATTTTAATACAGACAAATCTCCTATGAATATGCCTGAGTTAAATTGGTATTGGGGCTATCCGCTTTGCTTAGGATCAATGTTTCTGATTGCTGCTTGTTTGGTTTACTTTTTTTGGCGCAGAGGTTGGTTCGAGGATTTTTCAACGAAAATAAAAGTAGAAGAATAAAAGGTTTTAGGTTTGTTCTTTAGGGGTTGTGTTCTGTTTTTTACACAACCCATTTCCTAAGTTTTTATGTTTTTCTCTAAGCTTTTTATAATAGTAGTTTAAAGGTTTTTTAATGTTTAATTTTGAATAATTACATATTACAATAATTGTTTTTATTGATTGTCCCAAAAGTTTAATTTTTGTGGAGTTTAATAATGTCTGATTCTGATAAACTTATTTTAACAATATATTTGATTGTGGTGACGTGGATCTTATACCAGTCTATTAATTCTTTGGGTGAACAAATATATGTAAGGTTTGATCGTGATACTTTTAACCGAGAACTACAATCTCAAAATTTACAGGACTTGATAGAAATCAAATTTAATCTTTCTCCTCGCTACGAAATAAATAAGTTTAAAGAAATTGAAATTGAAATAAAAAATAATTTTTTAGACCAAGATATTTATTTGGATTGGGAAAATTCTTGTTTAATAGATGTGAACCGGCGTTCTCAAAGATTAGTAAGACTTTCTCCTGGTATGAAAGTTGATATTTTTGTGTCGCAGGTAAAAAGTTTAATTCCTCCTGGGAAAATTCTTAGTGAAAAATTTACCACAGAAAAATCTCTCAAACGTGATACTACAACAGATAGTTTTGAGCCAACTTTGCCTTTAGTTTCTTCAATGCAGCTTAAATCAAAGCCGGTGAACCGACCTGATGCTGCTGCGAACCTTATACTACACTTAACTTTGCAACTATCTGCTCCCTTAACAGCAGCCGGTTTTAAGGAGTATTATGTTTTATCTTGCCCTCTAAATGTAACCCGTCTTGACTGGATTGCTGCATTACCTTGGATGTCAAAAAAATAATATTTATTTTGTTTTTAAAATTATTTAAAAAATCAAAAATTAACCAGTTTCAAAATAATTAATCAAACAAATATCATTGAGTAAATCCGATTGTTATTTCCGTACAGACCCATGATAAACTAAAACTCAAGAGAGCCAGCGAGGCGGTTGCAGATGGGTGAAATTCACCTGTTTGAGGAAAGTCCGGGCTTCCGAAAGACCAAACTTGCTGGGTAACTCCCAGTGCGGGCGACCGTGAGGATAGTGCCACAGAAAGATACCGCCAATCAATTTAAATTGTAAAAATTTAAGATAGATTGGTAAGGGTGCAAAGGTGCGGTAAGAGCGCACCAGCAGCGTCGAGAGGCGCTGGCTCGGTAAACCCCGGTTGGAAGCAAGGTCGGAGGGGCTAGGGTTGGTCTTTTTCCCGCTCTGTTTTAATGTACCGCTTGAGACGTCTGGTAACAGCCGTCCTAGATAGATAACCGCCCTCATAGCTAGAATATAGTTATGAGAACAGAACCCGGCTTATGTCTGACTCTCTTTTTATTTTTTTCAGCATTATCGAATGGTTGCTTATTCTGCTTTTTCGCGTGGTGGAAAGAGTTATGCTGAAATAGCAAATATTGTGATACCAAAACTTGTTTCTCAGTTAATGACTCTAAGTTACCCTCCCCGTCAAAAACAGCTTCAGTCTTTAGTCGCAAAACTCGGTCTCTCCTCAAAAGATCCTCTGAATTGGAATCTTTTAGATTTAGCACTGACTCACCCTACAGTCTCTCCAACCAAAAATTATGATCAGTTAGAGTTTGTGGGCGATGCTGTTGTTCGTTTAGCTGCGGCTCAGTTGTTATATGAAATTTATCCGGACTCACCAGTTGGTGAGTTTGCTGCAATTCGTTCTATGTTGGTGAGTGACCGAGTTTTGGCTCAAATTGCTGAGAGTTACGCTTTAGGTCGCTATCTGCTACTTTCTCCCAGTGCTGCTAATGATAGGGCTGGTGAAGAAACTCGTCTGGCTGATGCTTTGGAGGCTTTGCTTGCGGCGCTTTTTTTAAGTACCAATAATCTCCAGTTGATTCGTCCTTGGTTGGACGGTCATTTTAAACTTTTTGCTAGTCAAATTAAAAACGATCCGGCTCGTCAAAATTATAAGGCTGCTTTGCAAGAATGGACGCAAGGCCGTCATAAGGCTTTACCTGTTTATCAAGTCCTCGAAGTTCGTCAATTTCACGATGATGCAGAACGTTTCTCAGCGGAAGTTTTCTTGCAAGGACGTTTGCTTGGTCAGGGTAAGGGCCGGTCTATTAAGGCTGCTGAACAAGCCGCTGCTCGTGAGGCTTTTTTCTTTTTACAAGAAGGGGATCGGTAAATAAAAAATAAAAGATTTTGTTGCTCGATAGTTCTTCCTTATCAAGTTTATCATATCACATTAATAAGGAATTTGTCAAGCTAAAATCCCTTATTAAAGAGGGATTTTTTAACAATTTTTTAGGTAATTTTTCTTCTGTTCAGGCTTTAATATTTTATGATGAGTTTTTATGAATAGTTATAAAAAACTGCCCCTAAACATTGCGATTGTAGGGATAGGACGCTGGGGAATTCATTTAGTGCGTAACTTGCTTTACCACCCCCAAGTAAAAATTGTGGCTTTAGTAGACCGGCATCCTGAACTCTTACGCACCGCCAAAGATAATTTTCAACTACAAGAAGACATAATTTTAGCAACAGATTGGCAACAGATACGAGATTTACCTAATTTACAAGCTGTTGTTATTGCAACTCCAGCCTCAACCCATTATCACCTAATTAGCGATGCTCTAAAACAGGGATATCATGTATTAGCAGAAAAACCTCTTACTCTGTCTTCTCAAGAAGCAAAACAACTGTGTAAACTTGCCGAGATGCAAAACCGGCAACTAATAGTAGATCATACTTATTTATTTCATCCAGCCATTCAACTTGGTAAACAAATTATCCAACAGCAAAACCTTGGAGAGTTGCGCTATGGAAGTGCTACCAGAACTCATTTAGGGCCGGTGCGCCAAGATGTAGATGTATTATGGGATTTAGCACCCCACGATATTTGTATATTCAACCATTGGTTAGGAGAAATTCCCCATTTTGTAGAAGCCACCGGCAGCATTTTTTTAAAGGACAAAAATTCAGCAGAAATGGCTGATTTAGTGTGGGTAAAACTAATTTATCCTAGCGGTTTTATGGCGACAATAAATATGTGTTGGTGCAACCCTGACAAACAAAGACGTCTTAGTATTTTGGGAAGCAAAGGCAGCTTAATTTTTGATGAAATGCAAACAGAAAATTCTTTGAATTTATATACAACAAATCTGGAAATAAATAGCTCTTTATTAAAAAATAATGATTTAAATTGTCAAAGCCTTAAACCTGAAAATAAAGAGCCCTTAGCCGAAGTTTGTAATCATTTTGTTGAGTGTATTCAAAACAACACTCAAAGCCCCATATCCTCTGGTTGGATAGGGCTTCAAATCGTCCAAATTCTCAGCGCCCTAACTCAATCAATGCAAGAAAAAGGCAGACCTATTTACTTAGAAAACTTGTCTAAATTTTAAAGCGACCGAATACAGGAAAAATAGAAAGATGCGCTAAAAAAGTTTTTAAAAACTTCTCGTTTCTCATCAAAATCAGTAAAGGGAAAAAATAACTCTTGTAAATTAAATTCAAAATAAGAGATATATTTTGTTTAATAAAAATCAACAAAACATCTAACTTTTCCCTATTCCCCCAGGATATTTGTGCTTTCCAAAGCCGGTTTAGAATCAGCATGAGACAAAGAATTTAAAGGCTTAAGATCGACCAAAGGTAGCTTAATTTCAACCGTTGTCCCATGACCAGGACCATCACTAGATAAAGAAATTTTACCTTTCATCAACTCAATTAAATTACGAGAAATAGCTAAACCCAAGCCGGTACCGCCATAACGACGAGTGCGGGTACCATCTACCATCACAAATGGTTGAAAAAGTCGGTGTTGTTGAGTTGGGTCTACACCAATTCCGGTATCCTGAATTTTTACCACTACATTTGATTCATGGATTTGATTTGGTAGATGGGCCGGTTCAATTTGGACAGAAACCTTAATACTGCCAGCATCTGTAAATTTAATAGCATTTCCTACTACATTTAAAAATACCTGCTTTAACTTTGCCGGATCAGCCTCCACAGTCACAGTTTCCGAACAAAGCTGCCAAACCAACTCTAAATTTTTTTGTTGAATTTGACTTTGTTGTAAATAAATCGCTTCTTGCAAAACTTTATTTAAATCCATCGGTTCCATGACAACACTTAACGTACCTGCCTCAATTTTGGCAATATCCAGTACATCATTAATAATATCGAGCAAATGAATTGCGGCATCATCAGCCCTTTGTAAAAATTCCGTTTCTTCTTCCTCGTCATCACAGCAGCCATCTCGTACCAAACGAATACAGCCAATAATGGCATTTAATGGCGTTCTCAACTCGTGAGAAGTATTAGCCAAAAACTCATTTTTTAATTCTGAAGCAACTTTAGCTTCTTTCCAAGCCGTCTCCAACTCGTCAGCCCAAGCCAGTAAACGCTCTACCATACTATCAAGAGCCTCAGCAAGTTGATTAAACTCTCGGATTCTGAAATTATGGGGTATGCGTTCAAATGTTCCTCGTGCTTGTACTGCCATAGCATAAAAGCCCAACTTTTCTAAAGGACGGGCTAAATCTTTGGATAGATAAAGGGTGGCTATTAAATTTGCCCCTAGTAAGCCTAAAATCAAAGTTACTAAAACGTGTTGAATTTCTTCAAGACCGGCCAGAGCATTGTCTAAACGAGTCACTGCTAAAATTACCCAGCGCTGGCTTTCGGTATTGCTAAGAGGAATTGAAAGCGCCGTATAACCGGCTAATAATTCCACCCCTTTGCGTTCAAAACCAAACAAATGCCCAAAATCTGTTTTACCAGATAAAGCCGTAGTCATAATGCTACGCAAACGAGCGGCATCTTCTTCTTCTGTAATATTGCGCCCCACACGAGAAGCATTTGGGTGATTAAGAATCGTACCATCTTCTCGAATTACCACTGTATAGCCAGAAAGAGACCTAGGTTTATCGCTTTCTGGTGCCAACAAAGCCGACTGAATTTTGAGGGCGTAGCGCAACTCGCCAGTTTGGGCATCATAAACCGGCGCACTCAACACCAAACTTAGTTTACTTTCGCCGCTAATATTATTTTGAGAATCTGTAGGGGAAGATTTTTCTGGCAAAACGGCTGTTACTTTTACATAAGTTGCCGGTTCCGTCGCATTTACAAATTTTGCCGGCCAAACAGAAGGGCCAAAAACTCCCAGAGACTTATCACCACAAGTGCTAACTACCGCTTTGCCGGTGACGGGATTGGCCAATTGAACGCACTGGATAGGCGTTGGTAACTGTTGGGCTAGCTGCTCTAAAAACTTTTTTGATATTTCAGGAGAACCTGACTGCAAAGCAGTAGTTTGAGTCGCTGTTAATAACCCTGCGGAGAGAGATTTTATAGAGTCTTGAATTCTCTCTGCCTTTCTCTGAGCGCTTTCTGAGAGGTTTTGACGGGCTGTTTCTAGCAAGCCCGAACGAGCTTTGCGGTAGGTCACATACTCACCCAACAGCAAAACCGGCACACTCAATAACAGAATGCGCGACAGCAAAATGCGGCGAAACGAGGTTTGACCAACTGTCGGCCAAAATATTTTTTTCAACAAACCGGATAGATTAGGCATCCATCCACCATAATTCAAGGGTTCAGGCAAAAAGTTAACGGGTTGCCGATAAAGTAGCAAGGGCCGACCTAACGGTCATTGACGCTTTGGTTACTTTTCAATATCTAACATCCCATCCTAATTATAGGGGCTAGTGATGCGGGATTTACCATTGATTTGTGATCATCATAAAGCTAATTTTTTGGCAGTTAATGTTGTTGCAGGTTTTTGGCGGTTTTAATTTTTTTACAACCTATCGCTGAATGTAGATCCACAAAATAGTTGCATAAGGAAAACAAGTTTTTTTCGTAAATCCTTAATTTTGAGATAATTTTGCTCTATAATTGCATTACTTAAAAGCAAGAAATATTTAATTTACCTTGTTAAACACACTTCAAGCTTTAAAATGTAAACTCTACAATTTGATATGAAAAGACCTCTAACAACTGTTGTTTTAGCAATTAGCGCTGATGGAAAAATTTCTGACTATAGGCGCTCTCCTACTCTGTTTGGCTCTTCTGTAGATATGGCTCACCTTGAAAAACAAGTGGCTGGGGTGGATGGGGTGTTAATGGGATCAGGAACGCTTCTGGCCGGTGGTTCTGCGATGAGAGTTACTGATCCTCAACTTTTGGAAGAACGGCTCAGCGCGGGTTTGTCTCCACAACCAGTGCAAATTATTTGCTCTCGCACCGGCCATCTTAAACCGGAATTAAAATTTTTTCAGCAGCCGGTTTCTCGATGGTTAGTCTCAACAACAAAAGGTGAAAGTCTGTGGAAAAACCAATCGTACTTTGACAAAATAATAGCTTGTGACACTCCAGAGAAAGCTATAGATTTAACTAAAGCTTTGCAACAAATCTATAGTAACGGAATTTCCCGTTTGGCTGTTTTAGGAGGGGGTGAGTTAATTTCGTCGCTTATGGCGGAAGATTTAATTGATGAACTTTGGTTGACGGTTTGCCCTTTAATTATTGGTGGGGCGACTTCTCCAACGCCGGTGGATGGCAAGGGCTTTGTTACCGAAATGGCACCGCGATTAGAATTAATGGAAATAAAACCCATCGCCAATGAAGTTTTTTTACACTACAGGCTCCACCGAGAAGGCGATTAGTTTACCCTATAGTGGAACACTCTGCCCCCTGTAGAAAATGGTGCAACCCCTTAAAGCTGGCTACTCTTTTGCTTGGACTAGCAAAATATCCGAAATTCCTCAAGCCGAGTGGGATGCTTTAGCTTTGCCCCTGGCTACTCCTTTTTTAGAATGGGAGTGGCTCAACAATATGGAAACCTCCGGCTCTGCCATATCTAGGGCCGGTTGGTTGCCTAATCATTTAACGGTTTGGCAAAATGGCCAACTTATAGCTGCTGCTCCCCTTTACCTGAAGTCTCACAGTTATGGCGAATTTGTCTTTGATCAGCAGTGGGCCGAGTTAGCGGGCAGGCTTGGCATTGAGTATTATCCAAAATTGCTTGGAATGTCTCCGTTTACCCCAGCCGAAGGCTACCGTTTTTTAATTGCTCCTCATTTAGATGAAGATGAAATCACTGCTTTAATGGTTAATGCTATTAATCATTTTTGCGAACGAAATAAAATTTCTGGAGTTCATTTTCTGTATGTAGATCCTCAGTGGCGTCCTGTTATTGAACGTCAAGGTTTTACTACTTGGTTACATCATAGTTATATTTGGGAAAATAACAATTTCCAAAACTTTGATGACTATTTAGCAACTTTTAACGCCAACCAACGCCGCAACATTAAACGCGAACGCAAAGCTGTAGAAAAAGCTTCGCTCCGCCTTGTTACTCTCACGGGTGACGATATTCCCCATGCTTTGTTTTCTCGAATGTATCATTTTTATGAAAATACTTGCGATAAATTTGGGTGGTGGGGCAGTAAATATTTAACAAAAAGGTTTTTTGAACAACTTCATCACAGTTATAAACATCGGGTACTTTTTGTTTGTGCCTATAGCGAATTAGATGACAGAATGCCTTTAGGAATGTCATTTTGTGTTACCAAAGGAGACCGCCTTTACGGACGTTACTGGGGTAGCTCTCAAGAAATAGATTGCCTCCATTTTGATGCCTGTTATTACACCCCCATTGAATGGGCAATAAATAACAAAATTCAAATTTTTGACCCTGGTGCCGGTGGTAGACACAAAAAACGACGTGGTTTCCCAGCCACCCCAAACCATAGCGTTCACCACTTCTATAACCCTCGTCTCAGACAAATTTTGCGCTCCTATATTTGCGAAATCAATGAAATGGAACAAAGAGAAATTGAAGCCATAAATCAAGACTTGCCTTTTAGCGAACCCCAGCCTAAAATACCCCATTAGGAACTTTATTTTTAAAACGTCGTCAACCAGGTTTTAATCATGGCAAAAGTTTTAAAAAATTTACTCCCTTAAATGAGGAGTAGCAGGTAGAAAATCATGAATTCTACCCTCTATTTTGTGGGAATCAAAAAAATATTCACACTCACCCTAACAACTTTAAAAACAACTCAAACTAAAAACCTTGAATAGTTTTAAGGAGGCCAAACACCCTATCAGTATCCCTAAAAGACTTTAAAAAAATTTTACAAAGTTTGAGCGGTTTTTACAGAAGGTAGGGTATCCTTTCAAGAATAGCAGCAGAAAAACCTGTAGAAAACACAGACAACAGCCTTCACAGGGCAAATGTCAGTGAATCGGAAAAAACAAAGGCAACCGCCAACAAAAATTACTAAAAAAGGAGAATTAAGCCTTACAAAATTTATCAACAAAACTTATATGTTCAGAATAAAATCTGACAATTTCTAACTCCTAACCACAAAAAGGAGTTTCTTAATAGAAAAAACTTCAGGATTCAGCTTAACCGGCTAGCTTAGACCAGACTAAAGCTATCGGTATTCAGCAAAACTGCTTTCTCAATTGGGCAGAAATCTTGAATAATAAACAACTGACGGTTTTAGCTTAATCAGATTTGGTGCGTTTAGGAGCATAAAAAAATGGCAGTAATTAGACTTACATCAGGTACCGGCCTTGTTGATCTTTCGGGCGGTGATTATGTAATTGGAACTCCAGAAAGTGACTTTGTAGTTGGTTCGCCTGGAGATGACACCATCGAAGGGCTTGTTGGAGATGACTTAATTAACGGTAATGGCGGTAATGACTCTTTGTTGGGAGGAGACGGCAACGACAACATTAGCGGCAATATCGGCAACGAAGAAATATATGGTAATAGCGGCAACGATAACCTTTATGGAGAATCCGGCGACGATACACTTTACGGCGGCCAAGATAACGATAACCTGTGGGGAGACGAAGGCAACGACTACGCTGTAGGCGACGAAGGGGACGACCAACTGCGGGGCAACCTCGGCAATGATATTCTTTTAGGAAAAAACGGCAACGATACACTTTATGGCGGCCAAGATAACGACCTACTGTTTGGTAACACTGGAGACGACCAACTCTACGACAACACAGGAGATGACACCCTGTATGGCGGAGAAGGAAACGACACCCTCGATGGCGGAGAAGGTAGCGACAACCTGAGTGGAGATAAAGGTAATGATTCCCTCGCCGGTGGCATAGGCAGCGATACCTTAGAAGGAGGAGAAGGCAACGATTATTTAGTAGGAGATCCCCAAGACGCCCCACCGGCCTTAGACCCTGGCACCGGCCAACCAGTCATCCCCTTAGAACAGCGTTTAAGAAACGACGTTGCCCAAGATGTAATTATTGGTGGAGTTGGCAACGACACAGCTTTAGGCGGCACCGGCAATGACCACATTTTCGGTAATCAAGGCGCAGACCTGCTTTTTGGCAACACCGGTAATGACAAAATCAGGGGCGGAGAGGACAACGACAGTATCTATGGCGGCGCAGAAACCGACGAATTATTTGGTGATAAGGGAAATGATGCCGTTGTTGGTAACACAGGCAACGACGTTGCCAGTGGTGGAGAAGGCGACGATATGGTGTATGGCAACACCGGCAATGACTCGCTGATGGGTGATGAAGGCAACGACAGTATCTATGGAGGACAAGGTAACGACACCATTGATGGAGGGGCCGGTTTTGACCTGCTGACCGGTAATGAGGGTGCCGACGTATTTTCCCTAAGCGCCAATACTGGTACAACTCAAATTGCCCAAGTAGACGTGGTTTTAGACTTTGAAACCAACAAAGACTTTGTTTACTTACAACCTGGCCTTGCCTACGAAACCCTTAATATTTTTCAAGGCACCGATCAAAATGCTAGTGACACCGTTATTCAAGACACGATCACCGGCCAGTTTTTACTTGTCTTGAAAAACACCAGCCGAGCAGCAGTTACCCGGACAAACTTCTTGCCAGAACTGCCGGAAGTACCCGTCAGTGTAGCGCCTCAACCCCAACCCAGCATAGTCAGCTTTAGTAGCGGCACCTACACAGTCTCGGAACCAGCCACCGGCACCACCACACTGACAGTGACCGTTTCTCGTAGTGGCAACAGCGCAGCCCCAGCGTCCGTAACCGTTACCGCTACCCCCAGCACAGCCCAGCAAGGTACAGATTACGTCGAAACCTCCAGCTTTGTGGGATGGGCTGCCGGTGAGACAGGGGACAAAACCGTTACCTTCACAATTAATAGTGACAACAACAACGCAATCACTACCCCAAAAACTTTTAACCTGTTATTAGCCAGCCCAACTAATACAACCCTGGGAGTCAACCCTACCGCGACCGTCAGTATTAATCCCTTCACTCCAGGGACTATCGAATTTGGCGCTACTCAGTACACTATCCAAGAAGACGGTTCTGGGGTGCAAACTATAG
This sequence comes from Halomicronema sp., assembly GCA_036704045.1. Taxonomy (GTDB): domain Bacteria; phylum Cyanobacteriota; class Cyanobacteriia; order Cyanobacteriales; family Oscillatoriaceae; genus Ancylothrix. The sequence continues at coordinate 86,615 of DATNQM010000002.1, forward strand.
TTGTTAAGCGTACCGGCGGCAGCCAAGGCCAAATTACAGCCGATATTACTTTGACTGCTTCTGCTGATCCAAATTCTGCTGCCAGCGTTAACACTACCGCCTCTGTTCCTGTTGTTTTTAGCGATGGGGATACAGCAGACAAAACTATAACCATTACACCGTTGATTAACCTCAACGCTGTTCCCTCTGGGCTCGTCAGTACAAACCTTAACGTTACTAATATTACTGGTGGGGCCACCGCAGGAGCATCGGCGGTTTTGAATATTCAAGACATCGGCACTCCGACAATTAAAGTTGAAGCAACCGACCCTAGGGCTGATGAAAATCCTAACCTGGCCGCTGCTGACCAATTGGGCCAATTGACGTTTACCCGCACAGCGCCTGATATCAGCCAAGCTTTGACGATCAGTTACACAGTTGATACTGCTGCGCCTACTACTCCTACCGAAAATGCCAAGGCAGTAGAGGGTACTGATTATCAAGCTTTAACTAAAACTGTGACGTTTGCGGCCGGTGCAGCAACGGCTACGGTGGATGTGACTCCTATCCGTAATGTGGCTGCTACAGGCAACCGAGATGTAAAGGTTAATGTGGCTGCCGGTGCAGGTTATACTGTTGACCCAGTAGCTAATACGGCTACGGTGGAGGTTGTTGATGCGGATTCCCAAATCATCGAAATTACAGCCTCGATTCCATCGGGTAAAGAAACTTTGACAGGCGATCCAGCCCAATCTGGTCAATTTAAAATTTCCCGAAAAGATTTCACCGGCACTCCTGTTACCACTGGGACTGTTACTGTTAGCTATACTGTCAGCGGCAGTGCCACCAGCGGTGCTGACTATGCAGCACTACCTACCACTGTTACTTTTAATCCAGGTGAGTCGGAAAAATTAATCGATGTTAATGTCATTGACGATACTGTGGCAGAACCGACAAAAACGGTGCAGGTTTCTTTAAATCCGGGGAGTGGCGCAAATATTTATTCGATTAAACCGGATGCAAAAAGAGCCTCGGTTTCGATTTTGGATAACGAAAAACCGAGTTTATTGCTTTATCCAAGTAAATCGCCGGCTTTCCAAACCAGTCCTACTGACCCGACAACTCCGCCGGTGCCTGGAGAATTTTTGTTACAACGTTTTGGTGATTTAACTCCCAGCTTAACTGTACCTTACACCTTTGGGTCTAATACAACAGCCCGACCGGGTGTAGATTTCTCCTTCCCTGACTATGTTGCCGGCAACCCAGGCGGTGTAATTACGGTGGGCAGTGGTATAGGTGAGGTTCGTTTAGCTGTCACTCCAATTATTGATGCAGCCCGCCCAGCACGCCCTGATGTGGATGTGATTGTTATGGGATTAACTGATCCTGGTGCTACTGCTCCTTATAGTTTAGGTACTCCCAGTACAGGTCAGCAAATGATCATCATCAATAACGCTTTGATTTAAAAATATGTAGTTGCGCTTTCCTGTGAAAGTGCAACTACATACAGATATTTTCAAAAAAATCTTTTAGTAGGTTGGGTTTGGCAGTTAAACTCAACCTACTAATATTTATTAGGTGCGGGAAATTAATTTCACGATTTGAGATAGTTGTTCTTTGTTAAAGGATTTCAACAAAGCTTTAGCTGCTGCTTTTGGTTCTACTACCACTACAATTTCTTTAAATCCAGATGGCGGTGCACCGGCTGCAAGCTGTTGTAAGCTGTAAGATGCACTAATTTTATCGCTTTGACCGGCCACTATTAAGTCTGTTGCTTGCTTGAGTTCTTTGATGATAAAAGTTGCTAAATGTAAAAAAGAATGCTGTTGGTAAGAAATGGATTTTTGAGATATTTTAACAATTTTTTGCCAAGATTCTATTTCTGGATAAATTTCGCTAAGTTGGGTACATAAATGCTGCAATTCTTGACGATTGGCGGCACTTTCTTTTTGTTTGAATATTTGCAACATTTGTTTGAGCGTAGCAATGGACTTTTCGGCAAGTTCTTGGGGAGATACTGCATCCTCATCAACGACTTGTTTTTCGAGATAATCTTGTAATTCAGTAAAAGCCGGTTCTACACCATTAACCACTTGCATAGCGTCGTCATCTCGTAAACCAAAGGGCCCTTGCAAGCGTTCTAGTAACTCTTTGAGAGCATCAAAACCTTTTAGAAATAAAGACTCTATTTTGTTATCTACTTTGATTTGTTGTTGATTTTCTTTGAGAATTTTTAAACAATCTTCTAATCGGTGGGAAATTTGCTGAATACTATTAAATCCCAACATAGCTGCACCTCCTTTGACAGAATGGGCAGCCCGAAACATTTCATTTACCCTTTCTGAATCGGTGACGGTTGCTTGCAGTTCCAAGAAACCTTTTTCTAAAGTATCAAGATGTTCTTTAGCTTCTTCGAGAAAATAAACTAAAATCTGCTGTTTACCGGCATCCACAATTGTTTTCTCCTTTATTTTGATAAGGGAATTGGACGTAGAGGCGGGGCATCCCTGCACCGCCCCTGGTATATTTAGGGCGATTTGGGGACGAGTTGTAAGTCTGGTGCAGGGAGAGCCGGTATTGCCGGCAATTGATAGCGGGGGATTAACTCAGAACCTGGAATAAACGAACGGTCAAAAGGCCCAGGACGGTCGGCAGCATCAATACAAGTGGCCATTGCCTGCACCGGCAATATCTCGATTTTGCGGCTTAAACCTACCACACACTGAGAATAGCGAGTTGGCAACAAACTGCGGCGACAATTTTCTAAGACAACCGGCGCTAAACCGGCGTCTGAGTCTTCGCTTATATCTACTACACAAGTTGCCAAATCTTCGGGCCGGCGGACTCGGACACAAGTGGAAAGAGCATCAATAGCTGTGATATCGGTTTGATCATGGATGTCTTTGACACAACTGCCCAATTCATTAGGGTTAAGAGCACTGGCACAAGCAACTGTCACCAGTTCGGGAGCCAGTCCCACATCTATTAGTTTACCCGCACATCTTTGGTAACTATTTCTGTAGGCTGCATTGGCCGGTTCTTGGGGACTCAATGCCAGCAGACCAGCAGAAGCTGGCAAAACTGCCATCATCAGCCGCAGCAGCCGTTTTACAGCTGCGTTTTTGCTGTGGATTGGGTGATTTTTTGTGGGAAAATTGGAAAAAATAGGGCGGCTCATAGTAAGTTTTGTGACAACGGCCTTAAAATGATTTCAGCTTAACTGTTGGAAGTATGCCGGTTCAAGCTTTATAATAGAAGTTCTGCCTAAAAGTTTTAGCAAAGGATAGAAAGAGGAAACTCCATGTCACGCTATAGAGGCCCACGCCTCAGAATTGTGCGCCGTCTAGGCGACTTACCCGGACTTACTCGCAAACAGGCTAAACGAGCCTATCCTCCTGGCCAACATGGCCAAAACCGCAAAAAGCGGTCTGAGTATGCCATCCGTTTAGAAGAAAAGCAAAAACTCCGCTTCAATTACGGTTTGACAGAACGGCAATTGCTGCGTTACGTCCGCAAGGCCCGCCGCGTCACCGGTTCGACTGGTCAGGTGTTGTTGCAAATGCTGGAAATGCGTCTGGATAATACGGTTTTTCGGATGGGGATGGCCCCGACTATTCCAGGTGCCCGTCAGTTGGTCAATCATGGTCATATCTTGGTGAACGGTCGCTCGGTCGATATTGCTAGCTATCAATGCAGACCTGGTGATGTAATTCGCGTTAAAGATAAGGAAGCTTCTCGCAAGTTGGTTGAAGCTAATCTAGCTAATCCTGGTTTAGCTCACACTCCAAGCCATTTAGAGTTTGATAAAAACAAAATGGAAGGGAAGGTGAATAGCTTGATTGAGCGCGAATGGGTGGCTCTACAAGTCAACGAGTTGCTGGTGGTTGAATACTACTCTCGCAAAGCCTAATTAATTTTAGATATTAGATTTTAGATTTTAGATTTGGCATGGCTAAAAATCAAAAATCTAAAATCCTTTATCTAATTTAGTTAGCCTCCAATTTGGGACATTGTACGGCTATAGTTGCCTCCTCCTGTGCCGGTAAAACGTTGTTTAAAGTTAATTTCTGGTTTAATTTCTAATAAGTGTTTGACTTTTTCCCTTAATTGTGATAAGGGTAAACCGGCCCGCAAAGCACTTTTCAAGTCAAGTTGGCCGGTTTCGTTAAGCAAACAAGGCCGCAACCAACCATCAGCAGAAAGTCTCATTCGGTTACAGCGGTCGCAAAAGCATTCTGACATTTGACTAATAAAACCTAAAGTACCGAGGGCCCCCGGAATTCTGAAAACATCTGCCGGGCCGGCACCTAAAACTTGAGATTCTTCTAAGCCCCAACGCTGGCGAATTGATTCTCGTAACTCTTGAGAAGGTATCCAGCCACGTTCACTAAATAGTGAACTATTACCGACCGGCATAAATTCGATAAAGCGGACGTGCCAGTGCCGGTCGATGGTTAAAGCCGCCAAGTCTAATATTTCCGAATCATTCACCCCAGGAATGACAACCACATTTAATTTTAAGGGGTCAAAACCGATACTGTGGGCCGCTTGAATGCCTTGCCAGACATCGGCCCAGCGAGACCGGCCCGGTTTGCCAACAATAAAATCAAATGTGTCAGGATCGAGAGAGTCTAAACTAATATTAATACGTCGCAAACCGGCATCATAAAGGTCTTTTGCTAAAGGAGCTAATAAAAACCCGTTAGTGGTTAGGGATAAATCGCGGGTTTGTGGCAACCTAGAGATTTCGCGGACAAGTTCTACTAAATGAGGACGCAAAAGAGGTTCGCCGCCGGTGAGACGAAAACGTTGAAAGCCAAGGGGAATAAATAAATCACGAATCAACGTTAATAATTCCGAGTTTGTTAACAGGTTTTGTTTAAGGATATAATCAAGCTCTTCTCCTTCAGGCATACAGTAAAGACAATTAAAATTACAGCGGTCAATTAAACTGATACGGAGATAATCAACTTCAGGCATATTGATTTATTGACCTAAATATTAGATTTTTGATTTTAGGTATTAATTTTAGATTATAATTGAAAAATTTAAATGTTAGATTTTTGATGAAATAGGGTTTTTAAACAATACAGGAAAAATTCCTATAGTTTTTTAAGTTAGGGAAATTCAAGAGGCTGAAGTTAAAGAAAAGTTTGAAGAGGCGCTTGATAATTGTAAATTTCATTTTGAAAACATCAATTTTCAAATGCAACTAGATAGGTTTTATATATTTTTATTTGGGTGAAGAGGGATAAGATATAAAATATGATTTTATAGTTTATTTATTTCTTAATATTCTTCCATTTCGTTAAATATTTTCTGTTTTTTTCTATTCATACTAAGCTGCACTATCCCAGAATATGACTAATAGGAAATACCAAAATTTTACAAGTTTGTGGAATATATGATTATCCGGTAAATATCTGTGAAGTGGTAATGACAATTAATTCACTACCAGCCATATTAGCATAGAAAAATTCATGAAACTCGGTTAGACGGAAATTTTCAAACAAAAATGAAAACGCCAGGGAGGGAAAACGGGTGCTGATTGCGATTATCAAAAATAGGAGAGACAAACTTCGAGGTATTTTATTTCTATTTCAGATATTGGTAGTCAGTTTCAGCAAGACGTAACAATAGATTGTTAGAAAAAAGAAGCAATTGGAATTTGGAAATAAGGTTTCCAAATTTTTTGAATTTTGTAGTGCTTTTAAGGTTGAAAAGCATCGTAAGGCTTATGATTTGGCGTTGACGGTTGGGTGAAGTGAAGTTGGGCCGGTGTTTTTGGATACCTAGCCGAAAGTTTAGGTGGTTTGCTGACGGGGGGTGAGGTGGAAACTGACGATTTGTATAGATGGAAAACTTAACTATTGGTTAGCCCCTTCCTTGGGTGTATTTGTGTAGAGTGGGTTTACAGAGGAACCGCAAGCAGAAATAATCGAAAAGCTTTTTGGTTACTTTGAAATTTGAAAAACCTAGCAAGGTTGAGGCTATTTATGTCTTGTACAGTTGGCAGATCTTACATAGTAGAAGCTGAGGATACGCCTTATAAAATCGCCCAGCAACAATTGGGAGATGGTAATCGTTGGCATGAAATTAAAAAACCAGATGGCAACTCATTGACAGAGAATGATGCTAACAATTTGCAACCAGGTCAGGAGATATGTATTCCTAACGGATCTGTCAATTTGCCAGGAGGTAATGGTTTGGCAAGTATCATCTCCGCTGAGATTTATGAAGCCATGTTCCCAAACCGTAATGCTCTGTACACTTACGACAGTCTGGTAACTGCAACTCAAAAATACCCAGAGTTTTGCAACGAAGGTTCAGATGAGCAACGCAAACAGGAGGCTGCCGCATTCCTAGCAAATATTGCCCACGAAACGACGGGAGGCTGGGATGCTGCTCCTGGTGGACGTTTTGCTTGGGGTCTGCACTTTATTGAAGAGCAAAATCCCACAAGTCAATACTGTGATCCATCGAATCCTACCTATGCTTGTGCGCCTGGTCGCTCCTATCACGGTCGCGGGCCAATACAACTGTCGTGGAATTACAATTACGGTCAAGTCGGTCAAACTTTAGGTATCGATTTGCTTAATAATCCTGACTTAGTTAAGACCGATGGAGTGATTGCTTTCCAAACTGCTCTGTGGTTCTGGATGACCCCGCAACCACCCAAACCCTCTTGTCACGCAGTAATGACTGGGGGTTGGACACCCTCTGCTGACGATGCCAGCAAGGGACGTGCGCCTGGGTTTGGTATGACTATCAACATCATTAATGGCGGTCTTGAATGTAGTATTCCTACTAATGACAAGGTTAACGACAGGGTAGGTTTCTACAAGCGTTTTAGCGAGATGTTGGGTGTCAGTATGGGTGAGAGTATTTATTGCGAAAACATGGCGCACTACTAAGAATTTTGTTGCTGTCAAAAAGTTTTTAGCAAGTGTTCTGGAAGCGCTGCACAACTGATCTGGAACACTTGCACAAAATACATCTAATTGCAAGATGGAGGTATCGTTATGTCTGAATTTCTTGGTGTAGCCTTTAGTCCTTATATTGGTTTGATCAATCGATTATGGAACTCATACAGTCAGCAGGATATTGTTCAGATGCTGGAGGCGATCAAACCCCAGTTCAACAAAATCAGCACCTATGGCATGGGTTATGCAGGCTATTACCTGCCCACAACACCTTGGAATCAGCTTGATTCCAACTGTCACGTCGCTGGTGCTGCTGCACAAATGAATCAACAAACAGGCAGGGTTGTAATTGAGGTAGCTCAGGGAATATTTCAGCAGGATAATCCAGTGCATCAACAGGCAGAAATCAATGCTGCTTTTGCTGCGGCATCCTTAGCGAACACTTCTTACCCCAATACGGTGACTTCTTTTGTTTTTACCAATGAATACGTCAGTGATGCTGACAAAGCAAATGCGGTCAATCAGATGATTTTATCTAACAAGGAAAAAGCGCACAATCTCGGTATTAAAGTGGGTGTTCGCTCGAATACCTTTGGTGAAATTGCTAATCCTCACAGCGCCTATTACAACGAGCTAAAAGCACTTATTCAGAATTGCGATTTCATCCAATGCAATCTTTATCCACCTTCGCACTCTGTCACACCTCAAGATGGTGTGAATGCAGTAGGTCAGGCTTTTTATCAAATCAAAACAGCCGTTTCAGACATCAATCTCCAATGCGAGGTGATGATTGGTGAAACTGGCTGGCCATCAGAGGGAGTTAGCTTTAACAACACAGATAATAATGTGGTAAATCTCCTTGCTTATTATGAAGCAATTGATAAGTGGGCTTTTGAAAATCAGGTGATAACTTACTTTTTTGAGGCATTTGACGAACCTTGGAAAAGTAATAAGTCACAATTTTCTGCGGAAGGACACTATGGACTTTGGTATCTCAATGAACAAGGGGAGTATAAGCAGAAGGTTTAACTGAATTACTGATCACCGTCAATTGTTTGATGTAAAGTCGAAAACCGCATATTGAAGAGGTAATTTTTATGAACGAAGAATCGATTTTTCGCGTTGTAGAACTCACTAACATTGAGCGTTCTCAAGCTGGTTTATCACCTTTAAAATTCAATCCGGTGTTAGGAGCAGTCGCACAAAAGCATAGTGTAGATATGGCATTAAATGACTTTTTCTCTCACACAGGTTCAACGGGTTCTCAGATAGGCGATCGCATTAGCGCACAAGGGTATAAATCATCATATTCTGGCGAAAACATTTCTGCCGGAAGCTCCACGCCAGACGAAGCAGTAACAGCATGGATGAATAGTGATGGACATCGCACTAATATTCTTAATCCTCACTTCCAAGAAATAGGTGTTGGTTACTACTTCTTAGCCAACGATACCGGCGAAGTTAACTATACATACTATTGGACACAAGTTTTTGCCACACCACAATAATTTGGTGGGAAAAGCTTTTGAATCATAAGGTTTAGCTTTTCCCCCTCATTCCAGCCATTCAATTTTTGACAGAGCGAACATTATGAAATTTTCATTCATTAATAATACACGAGTAAAATATTCCTCTGAGGAGATTTACTTTGTCATCATCGGCAAAAATTCTACAGGTCAATAAGCTAGAAAACAATATTTTTGTCTTTAGAAAGGATGGCGATTTGAATATGAAATATACAATTGGCTATCCCACCTCTGCCGAAGTTTTTGACTGTGCGGGGGTATTTGCTAAAAGCGATGCCACTGAAAAGGTGATTCAATCTCAAGTTAGCACTATGCTCAACATGCACATATTGGGCAGTCCAGAAAATCGCTGTAATCCAGAGGTGTATTATAAAGATGCTCCCGCTAATTACTATGCACAGTTTTGGCATTTTCACAGCATAGATAAGAAAGTTTATGGATTTCCCTTTGATGATGTCTGCGACAAAAGTACCTTCCTTCAACATCATAATCCTGAAGAATTGAAGGTAGTTATAAGCTGGGATTGAGTGAAGAAATTGGGGCGATTATGAACAAAAATACACCAAATATTGAGGAATTGCGAGAAAGTTTTGCGAGAGTGTACGATGGGCCAGACCGATTACAGCGCGAGTATGACTTAGTGTGCGAAGCAAAGCGGTTGAATATGGAGATAGACATCTATCGTCGTTTATATGATCTCAGGTCAGAAGAACCTATCGATCCGTACCCTAAAATTAAGAATTGGCGAAACATACCTACTACTTGGGCTAAGTGGGCGCTGCACTTACCTACAAAGAAGAAATGGGCTTTGCTCCGCAAGGGATCTGTGAAATTAATACAGAGTGGGATAGTAATAACTGTTGTAATTGGGTTGGGTCGCTATTTTTGGGAAGGATCACAACGACAGAAGCAGGCACACTATCAAGCATGGATGGTTATTAATTCAGCATTAAATCAGAACAGTAGTGGAGGAAGAATAGAGGCTTTGCAAAACCTGAATAAAGATGGGGTTAGTTTGCAAGGACTGAAGGCTCCAGAAGCAAATTTAGAGGGGATTAAATTGGAAAAAGCTCAACTTAGTGGAGCGAACCTCGAAAAAGCTTGGATCAAGAAAGCCAACCTGAATGGTTCTAAGCTTGATGGGGCATGGTTAAAGGATGCCAATCTTAGTCAAACCGACCTTAGTGGAGCATCATTAGATGGAACCCACCTCTATGGTGCTGATCTCAAGGGAACTAATCTCAATGGAGCCAACCTCAATGGAACCCATCTCAATGGAGCTAAAAACCTAACTCCAGAGCAGGTCAAAACTGCCCAAAACTGGGAAACAGCGCACTATGACCAAGAGTTACGGAATCAATTAGGTTTACCTTGATAGGAACCAACATAAATTGATTTCAGCATCCACACTAATACAATATTTGAGAGTAAAAATCTATGGTTTCCAAGACGTTTAAGAAAAGAATTCTTTCAATTGATGGAGGGGGTATTCGGGGGATGATTCCCGCTATACTTCTTAACTACATTGAGAAAAAAACAAAAAAACAAATCCACACCATGTTTGATATGATTGCTGGTACTTCAACCGGAGGAATTTTAGCTTTAGGATTGACTAAGCGTAATTCCGATTCTGAGAGTAATTATGAAGCAGAATATACTGCTGCTGAACTAATAAATTTTTATCGGAAGTATGGAAATAAAATTTTCAGCGAATATATCCCAACTCCGATAGATGATTTAATGCAGCCGAAGTTTAATCCTGTAAACAAGCACGAAGTTTTAACCAGTCTTTTAGGTGAGGCTCGGATTGAGAATGCTTTAAAAGAAGTATTTATTACAAGCTATGATATCGAATTGCGAACACCTATTTTTTTTACAAGCAACTATAAAGCAGAAGAAACCGAATGCTTAGAGAGTCGCAAAATATGTAGAGGGTTCACAATGGTTAATGCAGCAATGGCAACCTCTGCTGCACCCACATTCTTTCCTCCCTATAAGCTGAAAACAGTTCATCGGACTTCAGAAGATTACTATGCCTTGGTAGATGGTGGTATTTTTGCAAATAATCCCACTGCATTAGCCCTGATGGAGACAATGATTTCTTACCAGAGAAAAACTGGACATGAACTACATCGAGATGACATACTTGTTGTCTCTTTAGGTACTGGATCGTTAACTCGAAAGTACAAATATCAAGACGCAAAGAATTGGGGACAACTCAAATGGGCACTTCCTCTACTGAATATTGTCTTTGATGGACAAAGTGAATCTGTTGCTTATCAGCTTAATCAATTAATGATGACTAAGGGAGATGATCGAAACTACTATCGATTCCAAGTTCCATTAAGTGCTGATAATGGTCACGATCAGATGGATAATGCAAGTTCAAGTAATATTGAATACTTAGAGAAACTTAGTGAAATATTGATTGAACAAAGAAGGGAGAGTTTAGATCAGTTATGTGAAGTTTTATGTCAGCCTTGTGAGCATTCGACAGGGAACCAGTAATCGTCAAAATTCTAAAATAAAATTATTACACGCGGCAAGAAATCGCTCACTACTGCACCGAATAAATTATCAAATTGCGGAGAGGTAATTGTTTTAATCCGTCCTTAAGCGAAGCATTGGCCAGCGTGTAGTTTAGGGCGACACCTAGCCAAAATTACAGGTTTTTACCCCGACTGAGGATTAGTTGCAAACTAACTATTTGGCTAATTTAAAACTAAACTAAAATAGAGTGTTCTTTGAAAGAGTGCTCTCATAGAATAGAAATTGTGAACTTGGAGGTTTTATGGGATTATTAAGAGACCGCAAATATGCCAATGTTGGTTCAAACTTGATTGAAGTCAATTTATCGCCAGTTTTGTTTGCTCGCAATAAGATAGACATTCTGTTTCTTTTTATTAAAGGGTTTTTTGAAATTGAATTGCTTGTTAATAATTTATCTCTCAAAAAAGAGAGAGTTAATATGTTGGGAACTTACAAAGTAAAAGGGGTTAGCAGAGATTTGTGTTCCAATAATAGCTTAACAGTTATTGTTACCGTTAATGTCAATCCCTTCAAATGGGAAAATTTTGAATATAAATTAGAAGTGAATGGGCAGGAGTATCATTTAATTGAAGGTTAATATTTATGATTTGTTTGTCTTACTTTTTATTAATGTTCACTAACAGGAGCTATTTCATTTATGGCAAATAATAATGGTTTTTCAGTTAAAAGACGGAAGTTTCTGAAAATATCTGTCAGCGCTGGCATTGGCTTGGCCATTCCTTCTTTAATACATTCCTACGAAGACAATCAAGCAGATGCAGCTTCCTTGGCGCTAGGTGTAATATTTGCGCTAGCAACCAGTTTGCCTGGACTATCAACCATCTGTGGTGTCGCTGAACCAATTCTTAGACAAAAACTAGAAGAAGTTAAACAGGAATATGGAATTAAAGCAAGCAACAACAGGGGTTCAATAATAGCTATTAGACCTCTCCAGAAACTAGATTGTTGTCCAGACACGGCAAAGGTTTCAGATTCTTTTTTGGAGATGTCTATTGGAAAAAACCTATTAGACAACAAAACAAATATCGCTAATGCTTCACAATGGAATCAACAACAAGCTGAAGTTTATATCAATGGGTCTTTTGGCCAAAAAGTTAATCAATCGGCAAGACCTAAATTGAAACTTTGGGCACTGAATACTTACTATAAACTAGGCGAAAAAATAGCATTTCAGGATCAAAAATACAGATGCAGACAGTCACATACGGTTTATGCAGATAACTGGATTCCACCGAATACTCCAGCCTTGTGGGAATCAATCCCTCTAGAATAGCAAATCGCCGAATTTGTAGGTTGGGTTGACGCGAGGCAACCCAACATCTTGAAACAATTGAGCGTGACTAAAGTCTGATCAACAGTTGAGAAAATGCTGACTTAAGAGTCGTACAAACAAAGGGCGACATCGATGCAAGAAGTGAGCTTGCGATCAGGCGGTGTGAAAAAAGCGGCTGATATTATCGAACAGGTTATATTGACTGGAAAACTTGTTTTGGCTTTTCAAATCTCAAATCTAAGCTGTGGAGTCCAATCTAAAATCTAAAATACCAAATCTAAAATCGACTGATCGCCCAAAAAAACCCCTCCCACCGGCCATTCAATGCTAAAACAACCTCAGTTCGGGATAAGCAAGGCTGACTCACAAACCCAGAGGCAGATTCAGCTAAAGCTGTTGGCCTGCAACAGAAGAATGGGGAGATTCTGGATAGAGAGGGATGGAAAAGCTGCTAAGAAAGGGAGAGGGGAAGTAAGCTGAAAAATATACACAAACATTCAGCAACCCCCATCCTATGTCCAGTTTAGATGCTTTATTTTGCCAAATAGATGACTTCTGTCAAAAATTTGAAGGGCAGTGGCAGCAAACACTACTAAAGCATGACCTTAAGAGAAGGAAGCGAGAGCGAAGTTTATGCCTGAGTGAGGTGATGACAATAATGGTTGCTTTTCATCAAAATCACTATCGGAACTTCAAGCAATACTACCTAGACCATGTATGTGTGTACTGGCGAACAGAGTTTCCGGGGCTACCTAGCTATCAAAGATTCGTGGAATGGATACCATCAACCTTGCTGCCGCTATGTGTTTACCTGAAACATTGTTTTGGCCAATGTAGCGGCATCAGCTTTATTGATTCGACCAGTCTCAAGGTTTGCCACAATCGCCGGATTTCGCGACACCGTGTCTTTAAAGATTTAGCTGCACTCTTTAAGACTTCTGTCGATTGGTTCTTTGGTTTCAAGTTACATCTTGTGGTCAATGAACAAGGTGAATTGCTTAACCTTCAAATCACTCCTGGTAATGTTGATGACCGCAAGCCTGTTGTTGATTTACTCAAGGATTTATTTGGGAAAGTTTTTGCAGACCGAGGATACGTTTCTCAACAGTTAGCTACCCAGTTGTTTACAGAATGGGGAATTGAGTTTTTTGCCAAGAGTAAACGCAACATGAAGAATCATTTGATGCGCCTTACTGATAAGTTTCTTGCCCGTAAACGTTCAATTATTGAGACTATTATTGACCAACTTAAAAATATTTCTCAAATAGAACACTATCGTCATCGTAGTCCCGTTAATTTTATGGTCAATGTCTTGTGTGGTTTAATTGCTTACTGTCATCAACCCAAGAAACCTTCACTTTGTTTAGAGTGGGCTTTACCTCAGTCAGCTTAACCCGAACTGAGGTTAAAACAAGTTAAACTTCACCCGGCACCCACCCCAAATGACCCACTTCGGCATCCTCTGTCCCGCATTCACCGGCCACCTCAACCCCATGACAACATTAGGCCGTGAACTACTCCATCGAGGCCATCAAGTCACCGTATTTAACTTCCTTGATGCTCAAGAAAAAACCCTAACTAGCGGCTTACAATTCCAACCATTAGGAGAAAAAGAATTCCCCCTCGGCTCAACAGCATAACACTTAACACAACTCGGAAAATTCAGCGGACTCCCAGCCTTCAAATACACAATTAAATTATTTTCCCAGGCTGCCGCTGTTCTTGTCGCAGAAGCACCAGACACCATTAAAAAAGCCGGTGTAGACGCCTTACTCATAGACCAAGCAACACTCGAAGGAGGCACAATTACTGACTTTTTAAACCTTCCTTTTATAACAATTTGCAGCGCCTTAATTCTCAATCGAGAAACCACAATTCCTCCCTTTTGTACCCCCTGGCAATATAATCCAAATTCCATATCTCGCTTACGAAATCAACTCGCCTATAATCTCCTCACTTTACTTACAAAACCCCTGCGAGAAGGGATTAACGAATATCGCCGGCAGTTGAATTTACCTTTATACACCCACCCCAATGATTATTACTCCAAACTCGCTCAAATTAGCCAACAACCGGCCCAATTTGAATTTCCCCGCCAAAATTTACCCCCACATTTCCATTTCACCTGCCCCTATCACAACCCCGGCAGCCGCAAACCTGTACCTTTCCCCTTTCAAAAATTAACCGGCCAACGCTTAATTTATGCCTCAATGGGAACAATTCAAAATCGCTTACTCGAAGTTTTTCAAACCATCGCCGCAGCTTGTGAAGAATTAGATGCTCAATTAATTTTATCTCTCGGAGGCAGTACCACTCCAGAATCTTTACCAAAATTCCCAGGAAACTCGATAGTTGTTGGCTATGCACCACAATTAGAACTGCTACAAAAAGCCACTCTTACGATTACTCATGCCGGCATGAATACAACCTTATAATCTTTGAGAAATGATGTACCAATGGTAGCAATTCCCATAGCAAATGACCAACCAGGAGTCGCAGCGCGGATTGCATATACCGGCGCCGGTGAAGTAGTAACCTTAAAACAATTAACCGTTCCGAAACTTTATTCGGCTATTAAAAAAGTGCTAACTGAAGAGTCTTATAAAAATAAAGCCGTCGAGTTACAAAAAGCAATTCAACGCAGTGGAGGAGTTAAGAAAGTCGCTGATATTATTGAGAAAGTTGTTGCTACAGGGAAGCCGGTTAATTCGTCACCGGTTGAATAGCGCCACCGGTTGAAACCGGTGTCTACATGAAACAAGTCCTACGGACTAAATAATGAATTTGACTAACCCCTTGGTTTTTTTTGTAGAAGCCGGTTAATTCGCCACTAAAACCGGATGTAAACATGAAATAAGTCTTGACGGACTAAATAAAGAATTGAACTAACCCCCGGAGGGGGTTTTTTTCATGTAGACGCCGGTTTCAACCGGTGGCAAATATTGGCGGCAAATATTACCAAATATCGGCGGCAAATATCGGCAACTTCAATCACCTGCTTCTACCAGCCACGAATTTTTGTCAAAATTCCTTACCCTAGGGGTTGACACCCCTCAAGCTGGGAATACTAACTTATGTTAGCTTCATTCAAATAGGCAGAATCCTTGTACTCCCTATCTTGAAAGCTTGCATTATGCTAACCTTTCCAAGCGTTGAAGTTACATCTAAAATTTACGAAAGTCCCAACACCCTCGTCTACCGAGCAAACCGACTGAACAACAAAGAGCCAGTCATCTTAAAAATTCTTAAAGAAAACTATCCTACCCCTCAAGAACTCGCTCGCTATCGTACCGAATATAATATTACAAAATCTTTAAACTTAACTGGCTGCATCAAAGCCTACGACTTACAGCCTTATCAAAACACTCTTGTCATGTTCATCGAAGACTTTGGCGGAGAATCTTTAAAAAATTGGATGCAGCAAAAAAACTTCACTATCCCCGAATTTTTAAACATCGCCATCGCCACAACTCAAAGTTTAGAACAAATCCATAATAGCAACATTATCCACAAAGACATTAACCCTTCTAACATTGTTTTTAACCAAGAAACTAACGAACTAAAAATCATTGACTTTGGCATTTCAACTCAACTAACAAAAGAAAATCCGACACTACAAAACCCCAACATCTTAGAAGGAACTTTAGCTTATATGTCGCCGGAACAAACCGGCAGAATGAACCGAACTCTTGATTATCGCACCGACTTTTATTCCCTTGGTGTCACCTTTTATGAACTCCTCACTGGCCAACTCCCTTTTCCCACAGACGATGTTCTTGAATTAGTCCATTTTCATCTCGCCAAAAACCCCACTCCACCCTCTCAAATTAATCCAGAAATTCCCCCAATATTATCAGAAATCGTCCTCAAGTTAATGGCAAAAACTGCCGAAAATCGTTATCAAAGTGCATTAGGAATTCAAGCAGATTTAGCAAAATGCCGACAACAGTTTAAGACAAATCATCTTATAACCAATTTCCCTTTAGGTGAGAAAGATATTTCCACAAAATTCCAAATTTCCCAAAAACTTTACGGTAGAGAAACAGAAGTTGCTACGCTTTTGAGTGCATTTGACCGAGTAAAAAACGGTTGTGAACTAATTTTAATTGGTGGATATTCCGGCACCGGCAAAACAGCTTTAGTGCAAGAACTTTATAAACCAATCACCCAAAGCAAAGGCTATTTTATTAGCGGCAAATTTGACCAATATCAGCGAAATATTCCCTACAGTGCCATTCTTAACGCCTTTCGAGACTTAATCAAACAACTATTAACCGAACCTGAAACCAGCCTGCAAAATTGGCGAGAAAAACTATTAGAAGCTTTAGGGATAAACAGCAGCGTTATTATTAAAGTTATCCCTGAACTAGAATTAATCCTTGGCAAACAACCACCGGTTTTAGAAGTCGGCCTTACAGAAGCACAAAACCGCTTTAATTTCACATTTCAAAACTTTATTAAAGTTTTTACAAAACCAGATAAACCCCTCACTTTATTTCTCGATGATTTACAGTGGGCCGATGCAGCTTCTTTAAAACTAATGCAGGTTTTGATGAGTGCATCTTCCCCCGGACTTTTTGTGATTGGAGCCTATCGAGATAACGAAGTTTCCGAAACTCATCCCTTAAATTTAACTGTTGATGAGATGGTTAAATATAACTGCGCTATATGCCGTTTATTTTTATCGCCCTTAGACTTATCCAGCATTAATCAACTGATTTCTGATAGTCTGAATTGTTTACCAGAAAAAACGCATACTCTGGCAGACTTAGTGCTTATAAAAACTGGTGGAAATCCCTTTTTTATAAATGAGTTTCTCAAGTCTTTGTATAGGGAAGAATTGTTAGTTTTTGACTTTACCCCCACCCCCCTGTATCCCCCTTACCAAACGGGGATACAGGGGGGTTGGCAATGGGATATCGGACAAATTCAAGCACGAGGTTTCACAGAAAATGTTGTAGAATTGATGGCAGATAAAATTCAGAAAATGCCAGAAAAAACGCAAGAAATTTTAAAAATATCAGCTTGTATAGGCAATCAATATGATTTAAAAATTTTGGCTCTAATTTGTGAAGAAAATCTGGAAGAAACCATCAAAAATTTACAACCAGCCCTAGCAGAAGGCTTAACTATACCTTTGGTAAATATGGGAGATGTTGAGTTAGCAATTGCCGAAAAATCGCCAAAAAATCGAGGGCTAGAATACAAGTTTGTACATGATAAAATTCAGCAAGCAGCTTACAGTTTAATTGCCGAAGAAGATAGACCAATTGTTCATTGGAACATCGGGAAACTTTTACTGGCAAATACTTCCAGTGATAAGCGAGAAGAGAAAATTTTTGATATTGTTAATCAACTGAATGCCGGTTTAAATTTAATTTATAATCAGGCGGAAAAAGAGGAATTAGCTAAATTAAATTTGATAGCAGGGAAAAAAGCTAAAGCTGCCATAGCTTCTAATGCTGCACAAGAATACTTAAATACAGGCATAAGATTACTAGCAAGTGATAGTTGGCAATATCAGTATGAACTAACTTTAGCACTGTATCAAGAAGCCGCCGAAGTCGCTCACTTATGTCTAAATTTTGAGCAGATGGAAACCTGCATAAATGTGGTTCTTCAAAACGCTAAAAATATTTTGGATAAAGTAAAAGTTTATGAAGTTAAAATCCAGGCTTGCATGGCTCAACAAAATTTTCATGAAACTGTTCAAAATGGTTTAAAAGCATTAGAGTTACTGGGAGTATCTTTTCCTGTTTCTCCTACTACACTATATATTCAACAACGCCTAGAGAAAATAAGGGAAACTTTGAAAAAGGAAAAGATAGAAAATCTTATTAATTTACCTGTAATGACAGATCCCCACGCTATGGCAGTAATGCGTATATTATCAAAAATTGTTTCGTCTACTTATATAGTTTCACCGGAATTATGGTCATTAATTGTTTGCGAACTAATGAAGTTGTCTCTTAAATATGGTAATACTCCTTCCGCTTCTCTTGCTTACACCAGTTACAGTTTTCTTTCAAGCAAAGTATTTCAAGACTTTGGAACAGCTTACGAATATGGAGTTTTAGCTTTAAGGCTCCTAAAAAAGTTCAATAGTCAAGAACTAAAAAGTAATATACTTCTTTCAGTTGGGTTACGTCTGATTCATGGAAAATCTCATCTTAGAGAATCATTAACCCTGTTGGAAGAAGCTAATTTAACCGGAATAAAAACGGGGGCTTTATCTTATGCAATTGCTGCGGCTTTTCATAAATTACAGCATTCATATTTTTGTGGTTTAGAACTAACAAAGCTAGAACATGAAGCAGCTATTTATAGTCAGACAATAACTGAAGGAAGTTCAAGAATAAGTTTAAATAATTATTTATCTTTTAACCGTAAAGTCTTCTTGACTTTGATAAATATAATTCACAACACAGGGAATCATTCTGAAGAAGAGTTGACTAATTTATCAGCAATTTCTCGTCTTGATTTTTGTATCTTATTTTTAAATAAATTAATTTTATGTTATTTGTTTGCAAACTATACACAAGCTGTAGAAAATGCCGCTGCTACCGAACAATCTTTACATGAATTACCTGGCTTAATTTATGTGCCTGTGTTTTTTTTCTATGATTCTTTAGCTCAACTTGCTATCTATTCATCAACCGAAAATTCAAAACAAGAAACTTTGCTTTTAAAAGTCAACAAAAATCAAGAAAATTTGCAAAAATGGGCTGAAAGTGCTCCCATGAATTTTAAGCATAAATGGTATTTAGTAGAAGCGGAAAAAGCACGAGTTTTAGAGCAATTTCTCGAAGCAATGGAACATTACGACAAAGCCATTTTTCTTGCCAAAGAAAATGAGTACATTAATGAAGCAGCACTCGCCTACGAACTCGCCGGCAAATTCTACCTATCCATAAACAAAGAATTAACCGCCAAAGCTTATATGCAAGAGTCTCGTTATTGCTATCAACTTTGGGGTGCAAGAGCAAAAGTCAAAGATTTAGAAACGCGATATCCAGAATTACTGACTATCGACAAACCTGCAATTAAAGACATTTCCCCCACCACATCAACCACTGGCAGTCGTTCCAGTTCTTCCTTAGATATCGATACGCTAATGAAAGCTTCTGAAGCAATATCAGGAGAAATTATCCTTGATAAATTACTATCCAAATTGATGATAATTATTATGGAAAATGTCGGCGCTCAAAAAGGCTATTTAATCTTAGAAAATCAGCATAACTTGCTAATTGAAGCAGAAGGCAGCCTTAATAATGAACCCATAAAAGTATTGCATTCCCTACCCGTACAAAATTGCCCTGAAATTTCCGAAACAATTATTAATTATGTTGCCAGAACAAAGGAAAATGTCGTCTTAAATGATGCCACTCGTGAAGGCAACTTTACCAACGATCCTTACATCAAAAAATATCAGCCTAAATCTATTTTATGTGCCGCTTTAATGAATCAAAGTCAACTGGCTGCAATTGTTTATCTCGAAAATAACCTTGCCACCCAAGCATTTACTCCCGAACGTTTAAAAATATTGCAATTGTTATCAGGACAAGCTGTAATCGCACTTACTAACGCTAAACTTTATGCAAAAGTAAAAGAACGCGAAAACCGGCTCACACAATTTATTAATGCCATGCCAATTGGCGTAACAGTCATTGACACCACCGGCCAAGTTACCTACGCAAATTCTTCTGCTTACCAACTCAGCGGCATCAATCATATACCCCAACTAAATGTCGCTCAATTTGCAGAAAGTGGTCAAGTTTATTTATCAGGAACTAATCAATTATACCCAACTAACCAAATGCCAATCCTGCGCTCCTTGGCCGGTGAAACTGTCAAAATAGATGATTTGGAATTACACCGGCCTGATAAAATTGTATCCTTAGAAGTTTCCAGCACACCAATAGTCGATGAAACAGGCAAAATTAATTATGCCATAGCCACCTTTGCCGACATCAGCGAACGCAAAAAAGCCGAACAAGTTTTAGCAGATTATAACCGTACTTTAGAACAACAAGTCAATGATCGCACACTCGAACTTCAGCGGGAAATTATTGAAAGAAAACGCGCCGAAGACGCTGCAAAAGAAGCCAACAAAGCAAAAAGCACATTCCTTGCAAACATGAGTCACGAATTGCGAACACCCCTCAACGCAATTCTCGGTTTTACACAACTAATAAATCGCTCATCAAACCTCACAAACGAACAACAAGAAAACCTTAAAATTATCACCCGCAGCGGCGAACACTTACTCACCCTAATAAATCAAATTTTAGACCTCTCAAAAATAGAAGCCGGTCGCATTACCCTTAACGAAACAAATTTTGACCTCCACCGACTTTTAGATGACATTGAAGATATGTTTCGTCTTAAAGCCAAAAATAAAGGCTTAAACTTACTCTTTGAACGCACTCCAGGCGTTTCCTTATATGTCCAAACCGATGAAATAAAACTACGTCAAATACTCATTAATTTGCTTTCAAATGCCATCAAATTTACCTCAGAAGGCGGTGTCGCCCTGCGAGTAAAAAACGACCCATCCACCCAAAATTTGCACTTTGAAATAGAAGACACCGGCATCGGCATAGCCGAAAATGAAATCCACAAAATCTTTGAAGCCTTTGTCCAAACAAAAACAGGTCGGCAATCTCAAGAAGGAACCGGCTTAGGCTTAGCAATCGCTAATTCTTTTGTAGAACTCCTAGGAGGAAAAATCAGCGTAAAGTCTTCCATAGGACGCGGAACATTATTTAAATTTAACATAAAAATATCCCCAGCCAACTCCGATTATCTCAAAAATTACACCCCCACACGCAGAGCAATATCTCTACAACCAAATCAACTTAACTATCGTATTTTAATTGCCGACGACCGGCTCGACAATCGCTTACTTTTAATTCAACTCCTTACTCCTTTTAAATTTGAACTTAGCCAAGCTAGTAACGGCCAAGAAGTCATCGAAATGTGGGAAAAACATTCACCTCATTTAATTTTTATGGATATGCGAATGCCTGTGATGGATGGGTACGAAGCAACCAAACAAATAAAAGCTACAACCAAAGGGCAATCTACTGCCATAGTCGCCGTAACAGCCAGCACCTTTGATGAAGAAAAAGCCGTCATTCTTTCCGCTGGCTGTGATGATTGTATTACCAAACCTTTCCGCGACACTAGCATTTTTGAAGCCTTAGAAAAACATATCGGAGTAAAATTTATCTGGGAAGAAACCAAACCCCACCAAAACATTAATCAAATAGAAACTCATATTTTAACAAAATCAGCTTTTTCTGCCTTACCTCCAGAATTAGTAACCAACCTCCAGCAAGCAATTACAAATCTTGACCTCGATTTTATGCAAACCGTCATCTCTCAAATTAGCCTTATAAATCAACCGTTAGGTAACGCCATTGCCGACTGCATAAAAACTTTTAAATATGAAGAAATACTCAATTTAACTGATAAAGTAACTACAAAAATATGAATAACAAACTTCAATTTTCTAATCAAGAAAGTATTTTGATTATAGACGATAATCCAGATAATTTAAATTTGTTAAATGGTATCCTTTCAAATGCCGGTTATAAAGTTCATCTCGCCCCCAGCGGCAAAATAGCACTCGCATTTATTGAGTCTAAATTACCGCAATTAATATTACTTGATATTATGATGCCAAATATGGATGGTTACGCTGTTTGTGAACGCATTAAATCTTGTCCACGCACTCAAAATATTCCCATAATTTTTATTAGTGCTTTACAAGATATTACGGATAAAATCAAAAGCTTTTCCTTGGGAGGAGTAGACTACATTACCAAACCTTTTCACGATCAAGAAGTGTTAATTCGCATTGAAAATCAATTACAAATTCAACGACTTTCCCAAAAACTCATCGACCAAAATATCCTTGAAGAACGCAACCGCATAGCGCGAGAAATTCACGACACTCTTGCCCAAGCCTTCACCGGCATCATCCTCCTTTTAACAGCGGCAGAAAGAGCCATTCCAAGTGCCCCAGAACAAGCAATCTCACACCTCAAAACCAGCAATGAACTGGCGCGCTATGGGCTTGCAGCCGCCCGGCGTTCTGTCGAAGGTTTACGCCCCCAATTATTAGAAAATAGCGATTTACATAGCGCCCTTCAGCAAATAGCCGCACAAATGTCTTCCCCAACAGAAACTCAAGTTATTTTTGAAGTAATTGGCACCCCCTATCCCCTTTCCGTACAAGTAGAAAATAACCTCCTCAGAATCGGGCAAGAAGCCTTGACCAATGCCTTTAAATATGCAAAAGCTAACCTCATTAAAATTCAATTAGTGTATGAAAGTACCCACTTTCTTTTGCGTGTTCAAGATAACGGACAAGGTTTTGATTCAGAAAGTATTACCGTAAAAAATGGCTTTGGTTTTTTAGGTATGAAAGAACGTTCAGAACGAATAAAAGGACAATTAACTATCAACAGCAGTCCGGTCAATGGTACCGAGATTACTATTTTAATTCCCTTGCCCTAAATTATTCATTATTTAGATTATTGTTGAAACAACCTCCTAAAAAAATGAACAACATAACAAATAGCATTCGTATTTTAATAGCTGATGATCATCCTATCGTCCGACAAGGTTTAGTTGCTCTACTCGAACAAGAACCCGATATAACTATTGTCGCCCAAGCCAGCACCGGTAAAGAAGCAGTCCTCATGTTTAATCAACATCAACCCGACGTAACATTAATGGATTTACGAATGCCAGAAATGGATGGAGTGACGGCCATTACCGCAATTTGTAATCAAGTAAATTCTGCTCAAATTATTGTTTTAACTACTTATGATGGCGACGAAGATATTTATCGGGGGTTGCGGGCCGGTGCTAAAAGTTACCTACTTAAAGATGCTTCCCCAACTGAACTTTTAACAGCTATTCGTACTGTTGCGAAAGGTCAAAAATACATCCCTTCAACCGTAGGAGCAAAACTAGCAGAACGTATGAACAATGCCCCATTAAGTGAACGTGAATTAGAAGTATTACAACTCATGGTAGCCGGTAACAGCAACCATCAAATTAGTGTAACTTTACACATCAGTGAAAGCACTGTCAAATTTCACATTAATAATATTCTAAATAAATTAAGCGTTAATGACCGTACTCAAGCTGTTATTTCTGCTTTAAAAAGAGGTATTGCTACTTTATAAGTCACTGAAGTTTGAAGTAGAATTCTTTTATGCACTCCCCTTTTCTGTCACTAGCTTTTAATCGGCCCCCTGCTTTTTTCAAATATTTATACCTTACTGTTAATACTAATTACTGTTTCAAAAGCAAACCAAACCACAATCAACTTAACAACTACTACCCCCCTCAAATACCACCCCCAGGTTCACAAATTATGCCATCCATTAATTCTAGTCCCAGACAAACTCATAGCGCCGCGTAGGTAATTCAAGCTTGGTTATCTTTTGTTGTTTCTTTGGGCTCCACCGGCATCGGAATTTTCTATTTGCCGGTTGATACTTGGATTAAAAGTTGTATGGGAATGGGTTTAGTTTTCACCGTAGGATCAACCCTCAGTTTAGGCAAAAATATCCGCGACGAACACGAAGAAAAACAAATGGCCGCCCGTATTGATGAAGCAAGAGTAGAAAAATTACTCGTAGAAAATCATCCCTTAAAATAAACTTCATTTGTTATTTGTGAGCTAAGCAAGAAGATCAAAAAATAGCTGAAAATGAGTTATTTTAGAAAACTAGAGTTCGCTGTATTCTCGAAGTAAATCGATGGGAACCTATAGTGCCGCCGCTAAATATCTCAGTGCAAAAGAAATGAAACAGCGTCATCACAAAGCTGAAAAATCAATCAAAAAACAGCACTGGCTCTCTAATTTATAATGCCCTAGTAGACCCACCCCCAGCGGAGAAATTAGCTCATAACCTACTAGCAGGTAGGAAAAAGTACATTGCATCGGATTATCTCGGAATACAACCGGATGGGGCTACCAGCTTTAAACAAGCCAAGAAAAAGCTCTCCAATCATATGGTCGGAATCTGGTATTTTATTTATGAGTATAACGGATACTTTATCAAGAGAGTGAAAGCCTTATTTTTCATGACTATGGAGAAATACCAGATATTTTTCTTTCAGTTCACTAGTGAAATAATCAGCTAAATTGGCCTAATTTATTTTCTAATATTTTATCAGAAAATAAAAGAAAAACCTTTTATCGTTAGAGATAAAAGGTTTTTCTGAGTAGATGGAAAAAAGGAACCAGGCACCGAGCTATTGTCCCAGACGGCAACCCGTCAAGTATCATCGCCGCGGCAGAGTTTCACGACCGAGT
>DATNQM010000003.1:0-101075 GCA_036704045.1 Halomicronema sp.
AGTGCTCTACCACTGAGCTACATCGGCATTCACAATTTTTAATTATAGCATGATTGCTGGAAATTGTATCCAGCAATCCGCAAAAAATTTAAGGAGTTAAGCCATTTTGATTGAGACCAATCACGCCAGAATAGACTAAACCACGCTGCATATCCAGCGTTAACATAGCCCCAGAGCGAATTGTTTTCGTAGCATTTTTGACTCCAACAATCACCGGCACCCCCAGACGTAAACCAATAACTGCGGCATGAGAAGTCAGACTGTCATCTTCTGTAATCACACCGGCCGATTTTCGCATAGCCTCAACAAACTCAGCACCAGTGCGGGGGACAACCAAAATATCACCAGCATTAAAATTGTTGATATCCGCAGGGGAGTTGGCAACTCGTGCACGACCACTAATAGCACCTTGACCGATACTCGTACCCTTACCCAAGACAGCAGTTACAACCTCAACCTTAATTAAATCTGTTGAACCGGCCACCCCTTGCAAAGTACCAGCAGTCATCACCACCAAATCACCATCAGAAACCAAATCCTTCTCTTGAGCAACACTCATAGCCGCTTGAAAAGTTTGGGCAGTAGAAGGTAAATCTAGCACCAATAAAGGTTTTACACCCCAAACCAACTGTAATTGACGGGCAACATCCACATGAGGAGTCACCGCCAAAATGGGAGTATAGGGGCGAAACTTCGAGACATTTCTAGCAGTAGCGCCGGTTTTAGTTAAAGTCATAATTGCAGCCGCATTAAGCTGTTCAGCAATTTGCCCAACTCCTTGACTAATAGCATTAGGAATTGATCGACCCTTAGTTTCCAAACCGGCTACATTTTGAGTAATTTCTTCTTGCTCAATACGAACAGCGATCCGGGCCATTGTTTCAACAGCCTCCACCGGATATTTACCCACCGCCGTTTCATTAGAAAGCATCACCGCATCGGTGCCGTCTAAAATTGCATTGGCCACATCAGAAATTTCGGCACGAGTAGGACGGGGGTTATTCACCATACTGTCTAACATTTGGGTGGCCGTAATCACTGGAATGCCTAGCCGGTTGGCAGTAGCAATCAGTCTTTTTTGCAAAATGGGCACATCTTCTGCCGGCAACTCGACTCCCAAATCGCCCCGCGCCACCATAACACCATTGGAGAGGGATAAAATCGCCTCCATTTGCTCAATGGCTTCGTGCTTTTCAATTTTGACAATCACCGGCACTTGTTTACCGGCATTGGAGATAATTTCCTTGATTTCAAGGACATCTTCGGGGTTGCGGACAAAGGAAAGGGCTACCCAGTCAACGCCTTGATCGAGACCAAAAAGTAAATCTTGGCGGTCTTTATCAGTCAATGCCTTAATTGAAAGATAAACCCCAGGGAAGTTAACACCTTTATTATTAGACAAGGGGCCGCCGACTACCGTTCGGCAGTACAACTCTTTGGCGGCGCGGTCAACTTTTTCGACGCGCATCTCGACTTTACCATCGTCCAGCATAATCGTGGCCCCTTCTGGCACTTCATCGGCCAAAGGTTGGTAGGTGACACAAGACATTTTCTGGTTTCCGGGCATTGGGTGACTGGTTAAGATATATGGATCGCCTTTTTGGAGGACGATGGAACCATTTTCAAACCGGCCTAAGCGAATTTTTGGGCCTTGTAAGTCTTGTAAAATGCCGACGGGCTGGTTTAGTTCAAAGGAAGTCTGCCGGATCAAGCGGATACTGCGCTGGTGGTCGTCGTGACTACCGTGAGAAAAGTTGAGTCTTAATGTGTTAGCACCGGCCTCGATCAATGCCCGTAATACCTCTGGGCTGCTAGTGGCGGGGCCAATGGTGGCTACAATTTTTGTGCGACGTAGGAGTTTTCGCAGTTGCATGAATCTTAATCCAGGGGGGGTTCAGGTACAAGCCGCGATGTTTCCCCATATCGGTGCGGCTATCCCATTATCGACCACACGGAGGACACAGGATGAGGAAAGTTTGAAAGGGGGGAGGTGGATGGAGTGGAATTTTTTGGGCAAGTCGATAGGGCTGGGGACTTAGTGGATAATAAATGAAGTTTTAATGGAGTGTTTTTTTTAGCAAAAATAGGGTTGCTATTTTTATATAATCGGTGATTTTTTAAGACCAAAAATAGGGCCGACATTTCTGCACAGCCCTGGGATTTTAGGAATGGGGATAATTTTTGTGTGTGGTTAGTTGCCGGTGGCTGCTAAGATTTCTTCATCGCAAGAAAAGTCAATTTCTGCTTGGTCGCGTTTGGATAGCAGATAGTCATTTTGGAAAGAGTCTTTTAGTCCTGAAACTAAATCATATTGAGGTTGCCAATTTAACTCGTTTTTGGCTTTTTCGATGCTGGCAAAGAAGTGTTGAACGCGCATGGGAAAGGCTTTGCGTTTGCCAAAGTCAAATTTTTTGGGGTCATAATGAATGATTTTGATGCTGTCTGGAGATTTGCCGCAAGCTTCGGCGCAGGCTTTGGCTAATCCATCGAAGGTAACGTATCGTTCTCCTGAGATGTTGTAGGTTTGAGAAATAGCTTTTTGATTGCCTAAAACGGCTGCCATTGCTGTTGCTAAATCTTGGCAGTGTCCAAACTGGGTAAAGTTGTTGCCGGTGCCGGGGATGGGGATGGGCCGGTCGCGCACAATGCGGTCAAAAAACCAGGCTTCAAGGTCGTTATAATTTTGGGGGCCGTATATGTAGGTAGGGCGAATTGAGGTGTAAGGTAAGCCTTGTTCTGCTAGGTAGGTTTCGGTGTCGTTTTTGCCTTTATGCCGGCTTTTTGGATCGATAGGATCGCCTTCGATGTGAGGCATTTGATCGGATTTTAAATAAACACCGGCAGAACTCATGTAAATAAAGTGTTGAATGCGTCCTTTAAAGATTTCTGCGAGGGGTTGGGTGTCGCTTAGTTCTCGTCCGTTGTTGTCAAATATGGCATCAAATTGTTCGCTTGCAAGTTTATCTTTGATTTGATTTGCATCGGTTCTATCGCCATGTATTTGTCGGATATTGTCAATGGGTGCCGGTTTTTTACCGCGATTAAATAGGGTTATATCGTGGCCTTGTTGAGCTAAAATTTTGGTGAGATATACTCCGATGAATCGGGTTCCACCCATAATTAAAATACGCATTTTTTGTTCCTTTTTGACTTGGTTTTTGGGTTTTCAGATTATAACTCAGATGGGTGTCTGGTTTTTTTTAAAGTCGTATTTGGGTGATGGCGATTTTTCCAGAAAAGCAAATGTCTACGTCTGTGTTTGGGGTTCGGGTTCTTTTGCTGTATTCTCCACAGTAAGAAAGTTTGTTTCCTTCGATGTGATATTTGACTGGTAAGGGGTCTATGGATGGTTGACAAAAAACGATTTCTGGTTGTGGTGTTCCTGGTTCTATGTGGGGTATATTAACGTTCCAAAATGTGCCGGTTTCTGGGGGAATTGTGAAGAGTTTTGATAATATGTCTGCTGTCCATTTTGCGGCTAATTCCCAATCGATAATTAGGGGTTTTTTTATCCAGTGGGAGATGGCTATGGCGGGGATTTTATGCATGGCGGCTTCGCGGGCAGCGGCGCAGGTTCCTGATATATAAACGTCGGTTCCCATGTTGCCGCCGGCGTTAATTCCTGCTAGTACCCATTTAACATCTTGACAGAGGTGTGTAATTGCTATTCTTGTGCAGTCGGCAGGGGTGCCGGTGATGGCATATTCGCTTTGTGAACGAGGATATATTTCTATGGGTTGGGTGGTGGTGACGCGATGTCCACATCCTGACCATTCTTGTGTGGGGGCAACGATGATTGTTTGTTGGTTAACTGCTTTTTGTAGGGCTTTGATGCCTGGGGCTTCTATACCGTCGTCGTTGGTTATAATTATGGTCATAAATGGGGTTTTTGGTTGTTGGTAATTTAAGTCTTTTATTAAGTTAACTTAGTTTAAGCTTTTTCTATCAGTTGGCTATAAAAAAATAGTTGTCTGCTCAAAAGTAAGAGTTTTTATATTTTTAAAAGTATAGCTTTGCATTGAGGTAAGGCAAAGATGAGGAATAATAAATTGAAGAAATAAAGATTTTGATATACTAAATTAAGAGATTTTTAAAAAGCGGTGTATTGGTTGTAACAAAAAAGGCTAATAAAACTCTTGTGAATTTTTGAAAATTTTTAAATATATTTATCAAATTTTTATTACGTTTTTAACAATAAAGAGCCCTAGGTAAGCTTTTTTGCTTAAAAATCTAAGAGAAGAGTTTAATTTTTGCAGTTTTTGAATAGGAGTTATATAAAGATTGCATTGAGAGAAATTGAAGGGTTTTACAAAGAGTGGCAATAGAGAGTAAACTAAGATTTGTTGAATCAACAAAAAAAAGAAATGGAAAGATTAATTAAAGGTTTGCATGAATTTCAAACGAAATATTTTAATACTCACCAAGAAATGTTTGCCCGTTTATCATTGGGACAACATCCGCGAGCACTTTTTATTACTTGTTCGGATTCTCGGATTAACCCTCATTTAATTACGCAAACTGAACCGGGAGAACTGTTTATTATGCGGAATGTCGGTAATATTATCCCTCCTTATGGCGCGACAAATGGAGGGGAAGCAGCAGCCATAGAATATGCAATTCATGCTTTAGAAGTTACTAATATTATTGTTTGTGGACATTCAGATTGTGGGGCAATGAAAGGGCTGTTGCAATTGGGACAACTGGCGGAAGAAATGCCTTTAGTTTATGAGTGGTTAAAACAAGCAGAAGCAACAAGGCGGGTTATTAAAGATAATTATCCGAAACATTCAGGAGATTCGCTGATTAGTGTGACGATTCAAGAAAATGTTTTAACACAAATTGAAAACCTCCGAACCTATCCAGTAATTAGGGCAAAATTGCGGGCCGGTAAATTACATATTCATGCTTGGGTTTACAACATTCAAACCGGCGAAGTTTTTGCTTATAGCCCTGTTAAAGAGCAGTTTGTGTTGCTAGAATCTCAATTTATATCATCTTTAGATTGTGGTCATGCTGATTTGATGGCAGAACATACAGAGTTTATGAATTCTTCTGATTTAGAAGAACAAGACCTTTTAAAAAGTCTGTGCTAGACTAAAAAATTGAATTGGGGCAAAAACCTGGAATTAGATAGGCAAAAAGGTAAAAAATTAAGGTTTTCCCGGCTCACTTTGAGAAATAATTGTAATACCAGTGAACCTATCCTCTAGGCTAGAGGATCAATGTTGCTCTAATTCTTTATAAATCATGCAAAAATTACTCAAACGGTTAATTTTTATCTTGCTTGTGATAGTAGCAGGTTGGGGGTTAAATTTCCCGGCTTTTGCTCAAATGGGTACGGTGGGAGATGCAGATCCAGCTGCTTTTGAAGTTTTCCGCAATGCTTATAATAGTCGCTATACTTGGGACGATCATTTTCCGGGTTATACGGCTACTATTAAAGTTACGGAAAAGCAAGAAGTTTATGAAGCTAAAACTCGTATTAATTCTGATTTAAGCCTAGAATTAACCGGCATTGAAAACGCTAAATTTCGGGGTACGGTTGGTGATCAATTGCGGATGCTGATTACTCATCGGCGTACCCTTCCCTTTAAAGTTGCTCACAAAGAGCATACTTTTACTTTTGGTAAAACTTCTAATAATGAGGCGGTTGAAATTGATCAACACGGTAAAGGTAGCCCTTCTTATTATCAAGTTAAAGAGGGAAAAATTATTGAGGTAAATCGTTTTATGGGGGCGGTGGCTGTTAAGGTGGATTTATTGGAATGGGAGGATACGCCAACCGGCTATTTAGGTACGCGCTATCGTGCGTCTTTTCACTATATCCAAACTGGGGATGAGCTCGAACAAATAGAATACAAGGATACTTATAAAAAAGTAGGAGATTATTATATTCCTACTCATCAAACAATTCGTCATTTTCAGGCCGGTCAAGAAACTACTACGGATATTAATTTTAGTGATATAAAACTGTTAACCGCTAAGTCTTAATCGCTAAAATTAAGGTGGGCTTTTCTTGCCCACCTTAGAAATATTTACCAGCGGTAATAACGATAGGGATCATCGCCTAAATCAAAATCATTGCGATAGTCGGGATGATAATAATTAGGTGATGTTTCTGAGTTGTTATCTAAACTTTTTAAAACTGTATTATCGGTTTTAAAAGTTGCACCCATATTGCCCATAAGTTGAGCAATTGCCCGTGTTTGTCGCCAGCGAGTATAGCGCAAATAAGTATTTTCATCTGCCCGTAAATCTTCGGGGTTCATTTGCGAGAAAAGGGCAATGCCTTTGCCAACTGTAAAGCGGCTAAATAAACCCTGTGCACCAATTTCGCCACCAGAGGTAATTAGACTTGTATTATAGGCTGTTCTGGAACGCAAATCTCCTACATCAAGACCGTTAAATTCCGGCCATTTGGGAGGTGAAATGATGCCCGAAAAGTTGCTAACTTCTTTTAACCGCACACCCAAGGCGTCTAAGGGAAATTTACGGGGCATAAAAAATATTTTGCCGCCTTTATTTAGATAAGGTTGTAAAAACTGGTCTTTGACATTTTTATCTGTGCCAATAATTACTAAGTTTGTCTCGGAGGGTAAAGAATCAGACCGGGTATAATTGACTCCTAAAGCATCTAATTTTTGTGCATCTGTGTCACTACCAATTAAGACAACTTGGTTTTTAATTGTAGATAAATTTGCAGTTTTAGCATAGTTAATAAGCTGGTTTGTGAGTTTAACCGGCACTGGATCAAGGGCATAATGATCTTCTAAATCTAAGGTGGTTAAAATTAGCCTGCCTTTGCCATATTCTAATTCCATGAGTGGCGTATAAGCCAAATCAAACTCGGATTGTAAAATTGCTCGCCATCCGCTATTGTGGGGTTTCTCGATAGGAATACTGCTAACGGCACCACGATTTCCCCAATGCCATCCATACCAAGGTGTACCATGAGGATTTCTTTTAACACCACCATTGAGGGTATTAGGATAGGCTTCGGTTAGTGTACTTTCTCCTGTCCAGTCGCGCAAATCTTCTTGGTCTAAACCTTTAATAATTGGATGGTTTTTGTCGATAGGAAAAACGCGTCGGCTTAAATGAGGCGCAATGCGAAAACCCATTGTTTTTTGGAACCATTGAGGGTTTTGGGTAAAGAGAATAACTTGACCACCATTATTGAGGAAATTTTCTAAGCTTCCGGGTAATTTTTGATTTTTGGATAGGCTTTCTCGGCCAATAATTAAAAGATTGGAGGTTTCTTTTCCATCCCATGTTTTAAGTTTATAGCCTAGTTTTTGTAGCATTTGGCTGGTTTTACCAACGGGGTCAAAAACTGTTAAAGTTTGGCTATCTTTGGGTGGATTTTTTTCGAGGTTAAATACACGGAAGGGGAAGCGATCTTGATGTTGACGGTTGCCAATTTTGGCTTTTAAAATAATTTCTCCCTCGATTTTTTCGTTATTGATAGTTTTAGGTAAGGTTGCTTCTATGGGGATAAATAAAGTTTGGGCCGGTTCAAGGTTGCCTGTTTTTTGTCCGTTGCTAATATTTTGACCGGCTACTGTTATTTGCCAGTCTACAGAAAATTGTTGTTTGCTGCGGGTATCATTCAACAAAGCGGCTTGTTTTGTTAACTTTTGCCCAGGGATAAAGTTGTGGTTTTTTTCTGTAAAACTTGTGGGAGATCCTGTAATCCAAGCTAGGGTAGGGCCATTATTTTCTAATAGGGCAATTCCCCCTGGTTGAGTGTTATGGGCTTCCATTTCAAATTTAGTGATAAATTGTTTGGGAAGTTGGGGTAAATAAACACCTCTTTGACCGGCTACAAAAGGTTCTAAACTTTGTTTTTGTTTTCCTGCTTCAGAAACTTGCCATCCGTGCCCATCATTCCAGGGGTTCATGCCGCCGGTGATGCCCATTGTTCGCCAACTTCGCCAAGTATTTGTGTTAAATAATTGGAGAACTTTTTGAAAAGCCGGTGCAAAATCTAACTCTTGATTCATGTGCCAGCTTTTATATTCTTGCTTTCCAACAAATAACTCGCGAATTTTATTTCGATAGGCCGGTGTTTCTAATTCATAAGCCTGATTTCCTAAATAAATTGCGCTAAATTCTGTCATCAAAGGTTCGCTGACAATGGCTTTTCTAAATCCACTTCTGCTTCGCATCATTGTGGCGTGTAAAGGTGTGCCAAATTCGACCACCATATAGGGCATATTTCCATTTTTTGCCCACTCAGAAAGCCATTCTTCCCGTTCTTGTAAAGGAATCATGTTTAAGTAGGAATTAAGGGCGTAAATATCACCTACTGTTGCACCTTGGTGAAACATGACGGGGCGAGTGGGGTCATATTTTTTAATTTCTTTAGCTGTTTCTTCTCCCAAGGGTACAATTTTGCTTAAACGTTTATCTTCGACTTCTGTAACCGTTCCTTGGATATTTTTTTTGCCAATTCTTTGCGGATTTTGATCGTCTGTATGACCAAAAAAGTTGGCGTTAGTTGCCCACAGTAAAATTGAGGGATGATTGCGATATCTGCGTAAGTCTGTGAGCATTTTTTGCTCCCATTCTTGTTTTATTTCGGGCGATTTCCATTGATCACGTTCGATTAAATTAGTCATATTTAAAGCTGTTCCCATTAAAGGAAAGCCTTTGCGGTCTGCACATTCGGCAAAAATTTCTCTAAAATGCCATTTTCCGCGCTCATTTTGATTCCAAGGCCATAATTCTGCAATGTTAAATCCAGCCCAAATATAACTATCAATAAGCTGGTTTGCTACTTCGGGAATTCCACTCGCCCAGGTGTCATCATACATTGTTGGTCGCAAGCGAATTTCTGTGCCGTTTAAATAAAACTTTTTCCCTTCTATCCAAAATTCTCTAAACCCAAATTCTTGATCGTATTGATCCTGAATTCCTTGGCCTTTGATTTGCAACTGCATGGTGTATAAATTGGGCTTTTCTATATCCCAAAGGCGGGGCTTTTCCCAATTCCATCCTACTTGAACTATTTGTTTATCTTTTGCGCTTAGGTTTGCTGTAGCTTTAAATTCTTTTTCTACTTTGCCTTTTTCATTTAACATTTTAGCAATAAGTTCTACTGGGCCAGTAGACTTAAATTCGCTAACTTCTATATCTAATTTAATTTGTTTATTACGCGTAGAAGGCTGAATAAAAACATCACTAATATAGGGGCCAGCGGGTAAACTTAATAAGCGAACTTCACCAATTAATCCCCGCGAATCTAAATTTGCTTCTGTTTTATAAACTTCATTTGGCCCCATAATAACAGTAGTTTCTTTCTCTTCGGTGGTGGCAGTTACTAATAAGCTCAATACCATCTCTTGACCGGCCTTAGCAACTGTAGAAATATCTACCGCGCCATAAGGAGAATTAACACTGCCACACTGAATGCCATTGACAAAAACTAAAGCATCTGTACTAATTCTTTTTACATCTAATACAATGCGTCGTTTATCCCAATTTTGGGGGATATTTATTGTTTTTTGATACCAAGCTTTTGATAATTTTTTTCCATCAAAATTATCCCAAGCAATGCCGGTGCCTCGCTTTACAATTCCTGGGATAGATGGATGATATTCTCTGCGCCAATCTCCGGGTACCTGAATCATTCCCCAACCATCAGCCGGTGGTTGTTGGGCTTCTCCCATAGCCGGTTCAAATTGCCAAACGCCATTTAAATAAGTTTCACCTCGTTGATTATTTCCAATGTTACCAACTTCTGAAACCGTATTTGTAGAAACTTGAAGAGCGGGACATTGAACAGTTTTCCCTTCTTGCACTTTTGTATTGAATCCAAAAAATACAAAAAGTGTCATTAAAAAAATTCCCAAAAACTGAGCAGACTTTTTAATCACTTTTTCTCCACTTTTCTTAACGAACTAACCGGCACAAAGTTGCCTCCATCACCGCTGTTGTTTGTCCAGAAACCGTAAAGACAAGCGCCTCTCGATAAACCCGCTGTGCGGCATGGTCTTTGTGGTTTGCCGCTCCACCAGAAACCGTGACGGCAGCAGTGGCACATCGGCTTGCTAAATCAATTGCCCACGCCCTTAATTGTAAGCCATTGTGTGCGCTCTCGTTAAAAATTTCGCTTCGACAGTTATTAAATTCCCCATCCAGGGCTTTTAGGGCTTCCCAAATAATCGGTAAATCTTTAAATTTTGCTGTTTTTTTTATAATATCCAGTGCTGATTTTGCACAACCCAAAGCGAAAAAACTATGGTGTAAAACATTGTTTTTATCTTGTTCCTGAATCCACCCAGCCGGCTTTACAAAAAGCACCTTTTCTTTTTCTAAAAACCAATGATTAATTTCTGCGGATACTGTATTTGTGGATGCCATTGCTACCAAATCCATAGGCTTACTTAAAATTAATTTCCCCCCACTGTTTTGCTGACTATCTTTAAAGGGCATCATGCCAAACACAGCCCTACCATCGGGTAACATTGCCCCACTAATAAAGTCTCCAAAAAAATCAAATCCTGTAATCCAAGGAATAAACCCATTTAACTCATATCCCCCCGGCACCGGCAATGCTTTTAACAGCGGATATCCTAAACGTCGCAACTGAGAAAAACCAACCCCAACTAAACGATTTCCTGAAGCCAAATGTGGTAAAAATTCCGCTTTTAAAGCTTCATTTTCACTTTTAAAAATCATCCCACCAGCCGACTGATGTTGTGTTTGTAAAAAAGCCAGCGCCCCAGAATACCTTGCAGCCATTTCTTGAAATAACCGAAACACTACATCGCTTATTTCTCCTAAGCGTAAAGCCAACAAATTTCTTTCTCCTAAACCGTTTAAAGCCTCTCGTAGTGCTGCTGATTCGCTATCTATAATATTCGCCTTATGGGCAACTACTTCTTTAAAATAAACTTCCGCAATCTCCAACAATTTTTGCCCGTCATCCATGCCAAATTCACCTAATCTACCCAAATTAATTTTATCCGCTTTTCAAAGCCGCCTCTTTCGTTTCGGCGCTTTTTTTGTTCTGCTAAAACAGCCTCTTTTGAGATACCGCTTTCCTGTAAAATTGCCTCTATTACTTCAAACAAGTCTGCCAACTCTTTAATTAAATCTTCATCATTTAAAACTGCCTTCACCTCCAAAGCTTCCTCAATAAGTTTGTCTCGCAAAGCAAAGCTGTATTGAATTTCTGAAAAAGTTTCTGTCTTGCATTCCTTCCCTGCTTCGCGGATAATTTCAGGAATTCTATCTCTGACTAATTTTTTATATTCTTCTTTCATAAAAGTTTTAGGGTTTTTGTTGAGATTTTTTCGCGCGATTTTGTTGATCTAAAAATTTTAGCTGTCTATAAAGCATAGAAATTTTTGGTAACTCAACACCGGCTTCCTGAGATTTTCTTAAAGGTGTTCCCAAAATTGCCTCAACTTCTAGGGGTCTTTTTTCATCATAATCTAACTTCATACTTGTCCGGTATGGTTTCATTTTTTCGGTATGATCCAACATTTTTTTAACAAAAGCTTCGGGAATAATTCGCTGATAAGCTTTAGCCCCTTCCACAACTTCCCACATTAATTCTTCTGCTAAAATTCGGATATCTTGACTACTCATTATTTCATCAGTTCTAGCATTTAAAACCACAGAAAGACCATTGTAAGGAATATTCCAAATTAGTTTTTTCCACCTTGCTAAGAGCAAATCTTCGCATAACTCTATCGGAATTCCTGTTTGCTCAAAATTTACAGCAATTTGTTTCATTTCTTCTGTAATACCGGCCGATTGATAGTTTGGTAAATATTCTCCTAACGTAATAGAACTATAATCTAAATGCCGAATATAGCCAGGCCCAACTTTATTGGAACAAACAAAACACATTCCTCCAATAATTTTCGCTTTTTTATCAATTGTTGCGAGAAAATTTGCTAGTTCTTCCTCTACACCCAAACCATTTTGTAATAGCAATAAAATACTGTCATCCTTTAAGATAAACGGTAAAATATCATGCAAAATAGCATTATTAATTGCCTTCAAAGCGACAACAACTACATCACATTTAGGCATATTTTCGGCATTTTTATAAGCCTTTACTTGGGGCAAAATAATATTACCTTCGGGAGACTCTACCACCAACCCATTTTGGCGCACATGATCATAATCGTTATGCAGCAAAAAATGCACATCTAAACCTATATTTTGGAGTTTTGCCCCATAAAAACCACCAATGGCGCCGGTGCCAATAATTGCATAAGATTTATCAATCTTGGACATAACTTTTACAATTTTCCTTTTTCAAACACTTTATTTTTACATTTATTTGTACCTCCAAGAAAGGAGAAAAACCACAGTCACCATTTGGCTTTTCAACCGTCCTCATCTAACCCATTGATGACAAAGCTGGTTTGAACCCTACTCCTCACACCGGCCTTCGCACAATCCTATCACATAAAGTGAGTTTATTTTTATTATTTATTAAACTTATTCTTTGTTAAACATTAACTATAAATTGTGTCCATTTAGCAGTGACTAAAATCACACTTTAGCGTAGATATAGATCGCACCCGCCAAACTATTTAACTGAGTAAAATAAAAATGTAAGTTGAGACATAAAAGCCATGATGGAAACTGAAGCATCTTTAAGTTCAGATAGTCTCGATCAAGTCATTGAGAGAATTTTTACCTCTCACCGCATTACACGCCTTGATCAACGTCGGTTTATGTCTGCCCTACTTTCTCAAACCTGTATCAGCCTCGAAGACCAAATTAAAATTAATCGTGTTTTTGAAGCCCTGCAACGAGGTCTACTTAGAGTGGTGGACTAAAAAAACTCTCTGTATCATTCACCTTATCATCTTGGTTGTTATATATACTTGTACCATTAAAAAAGCCCTTAAGTATAGTCTGTTTTTTCGGGCTGAGAAAATGGGGAGGTAAAAAAATCAGCCTTTTAAACAAAATTTTCTACCATCAGATACAAGCCTAAACCCTCGCTTTCTCGCTAGGCTAAAAACACAAAAATAGAGAAATACAGAAAGCGAAATCATGGTAAATTCACAACAAAACTCTTTTGAAAACAACGAACCGGCCTCGAAAAACAACCAAACAGCGCCGGTTTGTGAGTTAAGTGCTAAAGCTTTAGAAGAACTCAATAAAATCATAACAGAAAGCATCAACTCAGCGGCCGCCAATGCAGAAACCGCCAGTACACAAGCGCGAGAAATTTTTGAAAAAACCACAGAAGAAACCGGTCGCGTTTTGCACTTCATTGGTGAAAATCCTGTTGTCAGAAACACCCTTAAATTATTTCGCGCCGAGTGGTTATTGGGATTAGTCGGGCAAATTGATGTCACAAAAGCTGAAGCTGCTGTCAAAAAATTACAGCAAGAAAACCCCACCGAAACCCCCTCTCAAATAGCCGGTCGAATTATTAGCGAAAAAGCCCTACAAGCCGGCGGAATTGGTTTACTAAGTAGTTTAGTTCCGGGCATAGCTTTAGCACTTTTAGCCATTGATCTTGCCGCTACTACCCAACTGCAAGCCGAAATGATTTATCAAATTGCTGCTGCTTATGGTATGGATTTAACAGTACCTGCGCGCAAAGGTGAAGTTTTAGCAATTTTTGGCTTAGGTTTAGGCGGTTCCGAAGCCCTCAAACTAGGTTTAGGAGTATTGCGAAATGTGCCGGTGGCTGGAGTTGCTATTGGGGCTGGTAGTAATGCTGCCATATTTTACACCTTGGGTTATGCAGCCCAGCGGTTTTATGAAACCAAACTCCAACAAATTCCTATCCAGACAGACAAAATTTAATACTCATCTTCCACGAAACAAAACAAAGGGAATGTTTCTACAAACCAACTAAAAAACATTCCCCATTTCTTTGTTTTCTTGAGTCTTTTACTTCGGCAAAATAGATTTTTTACCATCACCTGTTTGCAAAGGAACACCTAAATGTTTCCGCGCTTGTTGTTCAGCAAACTGCCGGTCTTTTTCATTACTAAACTGGCTTTCATCTAACAGTGAGTCTGCTTGGGCGGCATAATCTCTGCTGGGCGGCTTGCCATTTTTCCACCTATATTTAAAATCCATTTTTTCCTCATTTACTTTAGAAAATATACGATCTAAAATTATTATCAAAAAATATTTTTACCAAGCCTTCCCCCCACAGAAAGAGATATCAAAACTTAGTAATTAATACCAATAAATCTTGATTTTTTCTCTCTACAAATACCCAGAACGGCCGCTTAAACCGGCCACTATCCTAAGCAACTCATTAGGTTGCACCGGCTTAGAAAGATGTTGCTGGAAACCGGCCTCTAACGCCCGCCGGCGGTCATCATCCGTCGCATAAGCGGTAAGGGCCAGCGCCGGAATATTACCCCGCCATTCAGCCTCTAACGCCCTTACACGACGAATAAAAGTATAACCATCTTGACCAGGCATTCCTATATCACTAACCAGCACATCCGGTTTCACCCGACAAAGAGAAACAATAGCCGCATTCACATCCACAGCCTTTTCCACCACCGCACCGGCCTGCTCAAGCACAGTCGCGATATACTCCCTAGAATCATTATCATCATCCACCACCAAAATTTGCAGGCCCCTCAGCAAAGCATCAGAAGAACTCACATCCTCTTTTAACAACTCAGTCTCAGAAAAAGAACCACTATTTTTAGTAGGTAGTAACGGCAACCACACCGTAAACGTCGCCCCATAGCCCTCTCCCTTGCTATATGCCTTTACCATCCCGCCGTGTAATTCTACCAAGTGACGAACAATAGCCAAGCCCAACCCCAAACCTCCGTGTGCCCGCGTGCTAGAGCTATCGGCCTGACGGAAGTATTCAAACACCGATGGCAAAAACTCCCTAGAAATACCCTTGCCATTATCAATAACTTGAATTTGGGCAAAATTTGTCATCGGTAACTCAAACTTAGGAACCGCATGGATAATACCCTCCTCTTCACCAGTCTCAATATCATTACCCCTAACTTTTGAAAGACGAATTTCTATCCTTCCCCCCTCAGAAGTAAACTTAATTGCATTAGAAATTAAATTCCAAAACACCTGTTGCAACCGGCCTCCATCCCCAGCCACCATACCCAAATTTGGCTGAATAAAACGCTCAATTTCTATTAACTTAGCCGTTGCCGATAAGCGAACCGTATCCACCGCAGCCTCCATCACACTTGCCAAATTTATCGGCGAAAGAGATAGAGAAACTTTGCCTCGCAAAATCCTTGAAACATCCAGCAAATCTTCAATTAATTGACTTTGTAAACGAGCATTTCTCTCAATAGTCTCCAGCGCCTTATTCGTCATGGCTTCATTAAACTTCCGGGAACGAAGCATCTGTGCCCAGCCTAAAATTGCATTCAAAGGCGAACGTAACTCGTGGGAAAGAACAGCCAAAAACTCATCCTTAACCCGGTTCGCTTTTTCAGCTTGTTCGCGGGCAGTTTGTTCACGAATTAAAAGCTGATTGCGTTCAGCTTCGAGGCGTTTATTTTCAGTAATATCCGCAATAATTGACAAACAACTCATATTATTATTAGCATCCACCAGACGCGCCCCCCAAATTGCAACCTCTACAAAATTGCCATTTTTA
This sequence comes from Halomicronema sp., assembly GCA_036704045.1. Classification (GTDB taxonomy): domain Bacteria; phylum Cyanobacteriota; class Cyanobacteriia; order Cyanobacteriales; family Oscillatoriaceae; genus Ancylothrix. The sequence continues at coordinate 15,593 of DATNQM010000003.1, forward strand.
TGAAGACGTTTTGTTTCTTTGGCTGCCAGTTCACCCCCCTCTCTTACGACTTCAATATTTGCTAAAAATTCGTTTAAATTTCCTCTGGAAACACTAGGAATAAACTTACCAATAGTTTCCTCTGCCGTCCAGCCAAAAATTCTTTCTGCCGCAGGATTCCACATTTTTACAATACCAGTTTCTAAATCAAAAACGGTAATTGCTAAAGGACAAGATTGAATCAAACGATTGAGAGTTAAATTTGTTTCATAAAGTCTTTCTTCAGCTTCCCGGCGTTCAGTAATATCAATTCCTGAGCCAATATAACCGAGAAAACTACCATCCGGTGCATATAAAGGCACGCCGGTGTCTAATATCCAGCGATACTCTCCATCAGCGCGTTTGTGTCTGTATTCCATTTCAAAACTTTCTCTGGCGTTAAAAGCCTTCAAATAAATTTTTATGGAATCATCAATATCCGAGGGGTGCATTTCATCTAACCAACCTTTTTCTAAAGATTCCTCTAGCGTTGAATAACCCTTAAATTCCAACCAAGGCCGGTTAAAATAAGTGCAGTGACCGTTGCTGTCAGTCATCCAAATATAAGTCGGTGAATTATCTGCCATTGTCCGAAACCTAGCTTCACTTTCTCGCAAGGCTTGTTCTACTTTTTTGCGTTCACTGAGATCCAATACAAAAAAGACCCCAGTTTCTTGAGAGTTTTCTAACATAGCGCCCCCGATTAAAATCGGCACAAGGGATCCATCTTTGCGGATATATTCTTTTTCAAAAACCGGACAGATAGAATTTTCCGAACTATTTTCAATAGCAATTTGATCTAAATGTCTATATTTTTCTGGCGTTATTTTTCCCCAATTCATGTTTCCTGATAGGAAATCTTGACGGGTATAACCGATTAAATTTAGTAAGGCATCATTGGCTTCTATAACGCCGCTTGATTTATTCCAAAATCCCATGCCCATCATGTTAGAAGAAAAAACGCGACGAAATCGAGATTCACTTTCGCGGAGGGCTTTTTCTGCTTTTTTGAGTTCAGAAATATCGCGGCTAACACATAGTAGGGTTTCAACTTCTCCATTTAAGGCAAATTCTGGGACAATGCGGGTTTGTAAATACCGGCGGCCGGTGGGCGTGTCTAAATCAATCTCAATAATTTTTTGATTTTTATCAGCAAAAACTTGTCTAAAAGTGTCTTGACAGTGGAGATATATTTCTTCAGAAAATCCAAATTTTGCATAAGTTTTGCCCATTAATTTCTGAGGAGAAATACCAGTAATTTGTTCAACTGCGGGGTTAACATAAAGATGTCGTAAATTTTTATCAAGGCGGGCAATAATATCACGAGAATTTTCTACTAAGGCCCGAAATTCTTGTTCACGGCGGTGCAGTTGTTGAGAGGCTTGTTTGCGTTCGGTAATGTCGGTTAAGGAAATGGCGACACCATCACCCAATTTAACGGCCATGCTGCGGAACCAACCGTTTGTATTGGCAAATTTGTATTCAATTTCAAGGTCGTGAGAAATGCCGGTTTCAAAAACTTCTAGGTAGCGCTCAAATAAGGCTTTGCTTTGAAAACCGTCCAGAAAGTCTAAGAGTTTTTTGTCGGCTAGTTCTTCGACGGTGCTACGGAGAATTTTGGCGGCGGCGGGGTTGAGATATTCGCATTCAAAATTAATGATTTTATTTTCTTGGTTTCGCAGACTACGGAGAATAATAAATCCATCTAAAGAGAGTTCTTGGGCAATGCGGAAACGTTCTTGACTTTGACGGAGGGCTATTTCGGCTTGTTTGAGGTCGCTAATGTCGGCTATGGCACAACCAACGCCCATAATTTCGCCGTTTGTGCCAGCTACTGGATAGTAGTTGACGACCATGTGGACTAATTTTTCGGGTGTGGATGCTTTGGGGCCGGTGAGTTCAAGGTTGAGGAGGGGGAAGCCGGTGTCTAACACTTGCTGCATTCGGGTTTTGATCCACTCTGCTTGGGCCGGTGGCATTAGTTCATCAACTACGCGTCCAATAGCTAGCTCAGGAGGTATTTCGTTGAGGGAGGCGAGAAAGTTGTTCATGCGGACAATACGAAGTTCCCTGTCAAAAAAGGCAATGCCTATGGGTGCGCCTTCAAGTAGGGCGTTGACACGGGCGAGAGATTCGTCTTTGCGGCGTTCGGCTTCTTCGGTTTGTTTATAAAGTAGGGCGTTGTCGATGGCTACGGCGATGCGGCGGGCAATATCTTGGGCCCATGTTAGGTCTGTTTCGTTATACCGGCTTCCCTCGGTAAGAGTGGCAAAATGGATGGCTCCCAGCAGGTGATCGCGGGCAATTAAGGGTAGGCTGATGAGGGATTTTATGCCTGATTGTTTGAGGGCTTCGAGGTGTTGAGAGTCGGCGGCACAGGCTTGGAGGTGTTCGGTGGTGAGTTCTGGAACTAGGTAGGGTTGGCGGGTTTCCCAGACTTTGGAGAGCCGGTTTTTTGGGTTGCCTTTGTTGGGGAAGCGCTCTTGAATTTGCTTGAAAAGTTCTTGAGACTGGCTATTGGTGCTGGCGGCTGTTCGTTGGAAGCTACCGTCTGGTTTTTCTAGGTCGATGGCGCAATAGTCAGCGAAGGTGGGTAGGGCTAGTTTGACTACGGATGGAAGGGCGGTTTCAATGTCGGGGGAGTTTGCTAGGAGGGGGGTGACTTCGGCAAGGAATTGGGCTTTTTGGGTGGTGATGGTTTTGTCGTGGATATCGGTGCAGCTTCCAAACCAGCCTTGGATGTTGCCTTGTTCGTCTCGGATGGCTTCGGCTCTCGCCAGGTGCCAGCGATATTGTTGGTCGGAATGTTGGCGCAGCCGGTATTCCATTTTGTAGGGCTGGCCGGTTTGTAGGCTGTGTTGCCAGCTTTGGAGGGTGGTTGGTAGGTCGTGGGGATGTAGGACGGTTTGCCATCCCCAGCCTTGTAAGTTTTCTCGGTTTAGGCCGGTGTAGGAGGATCCGCGTTCGTTGATATAGCTGATGGCTCCGTCTGGTGTGGTGCACCAAACAATTAGGGGCATGAATTCTGCAAGTTGACGAAATTTTTCTTCGCTTTTTTGTAGGGCTTGTTCGAGTTGTTTTCTTTCTGTGATGTTTTCTAGGGCTAAGCCTATGCAGTTGTTGGGGAGGGGAAATATTTTGAGGGAGTAGTAACCACTGAGAAGGTGTTGGTCTGGATAATAAATTTCTTTTATGTTTTTGGTGATGCCGGTGCGGAGAACTTCGGCATATTTTTCTGGTAATGAAGTTTGCAGGATGGCTGGAAAACTTTCGGCAATGGTGGTGCCAAGGTAGTTTTGAAGGTTGATGTTTGTTTCTTCGCTGGCGGCTGGGTTACAGGCTTTGAGGCGAAATGATCCGGGGTCGTTGTTGTTTTCTAGTTGCCAGACGCTTAGGGATAGGGGTACGTTTTTGACTAGATCGCTATATATTTTTAGGTTTTCTTGGGAGCGTTTTTGTTCGGTGATGTTGTAGCAGATGCTTAGGAGGCTTTCAACGTTGTTTTGTTGGTCTAGTTCGGGGATAATTTGACACCAGTAGTAAAGGGTTTCTCCGTTGGCGGTTTTCCATTCTATTTCACTTTTTCGGGCTTTTTTTTCTGTTAATACTTGTTGATATTTTTGCTGCCATTGCTCAAAGTTTCCTGCAAAACAGCTGATTTCTTGATGGGTTTTTCCTATAAAGTTTTCTGGGTATAGGCCGGTGGCGTGGGTAATGGGGGCGTTTATATATAAAAATCTCAGTTGTGGATCAAGGCGGGATATAATAATAGGAATGTTATCAAGAATTTTGTTTAATTCTGTTTGGTAGCGTTGAAGTTTTTGTTCTATTTGTTTGGATTCTGTGATGTTTTGCCAGCTTACTACTAGGCTGTCTCCTAATTTGCCGGCGTTAAGGTTGTAGGCGGGGTAATGGTTTTTTTTGTTGCTTTCTGGTGGATAATTTATGTATTCTTTGCTTAGGGGTTGGCCGGTTTCTACTACTTGAACGTATTCATCAAAAATTTCTAGGTTACGGTATTCGGGAAATAGCTCACATAAATTTTTTCCTATTTGTTGTTCTTTGCTCAGTTGGCTATTTTTGCAGGCTGCTGGGTTAATATATTCAATTTTGAAGTCTATTATTTTGCTGTTTTGGTTACGAATGCTTTTAAGGATGACAAAACCATCACTCAGGTTGTCAAAATTGGGATAAAATTGTTCTTGTTTTTGTTGGACTTGGTTTGATGGTTGGATTGAATTTTCGCTAATTTTAATGGTGAAACCAGCCAATTTTTCTGTTTGCCCTATTTGATTTTTGATCGCTTTAACTCTATCTCTTAAGCGAAGTATTTTACCGCTGGAATCGAAAATTTGGTATTCAATTTCTTGGGCTTTGGAACTGTGGCAAATTTGTTGATAAAATTCCACAAATCTTTGGATATCTTCGGGGTGGATGTGGTTAGCAATTAAGTTTTTTTCTGTTAACCACTGGGTGGTAGGATAGCCAAAGATAACTTCCGTGGGTGGGTTGATATGGACAAATTCAAGGGTTGCTGGATTTTTTTCCCAGACCAGGACATCTAATGATTCTATTAGGTCATTAACATTGGATTGCATTATCTTGTGATGAATATAACCATCGGTTGATAAGTCTGGCTGCTTGTTATTATTGTTTGAGCCAGAAGGTTTTTTGAGGGTTTTGTGTCCTTGCCAGGGGGGAATTATCTAGCTAGGGGGGAAGTTTTGAAAAGATCAGTCTGAGGAGGGGTAGGGTAAATCCTTATTTTGTTAGGTTTAATTTTATCACAATTTGTAAAGAAAACGAGCTTTGATGGGGGGTTTAGCCATCGTCTGCTTTGTTTTTGGCCAAAACTGTTTTTTATGAAGGTGATAAGTATTATATTCATTTCTTGTCTGGGGGGTGAGACCGGCTGGGAATGCTAACTTTGAATGTTTATGGGGTGGGGTAAAGGCGGAACTCTAGGATTTTTTTAACGACTATGAGTATAGCCCTTTATTTGGGATAAGTTTGGTTTTATTTTAATGATTTTTAAGTGTTTGACTAATTTTGTTGTAGCAATGGCAACTTTATATGTGTCAGGGACATATAAAGCTGTTGCTCAATCTTTTGTGTCTCCTGTTAGGGTGCTAGAAATTCAATATCAATCGACGGTTTTTAAATGTCTTCCTTATGGCTCTGATTTTTTTATTACGGTTGCTCAAAAAGGCGAAAGAGAAGCTGCTTTGTTTATGTGGCATCGTAATAATTTTTCGCCTAATGTGCCGGCGGCTGTTGCTTGTAATCTTTTTTCTGAACGTTTAACAAATGTGGTTGTAAAAAATAATGGAAGTTTGGATAATTTGTTTTTAACTGTGGGAAGAGTTGAGGGGGAAACGGTGTTATGTTTTGTAAAAAATTATCAAAAAGGTTGTAATGTATCTAATGTTTTGTTTACTCTAACACCGGAGGATGCTTTTCAGTATCATTCCCAACCTCATCAATTTTTAGAGAAGTTAACTAATTTTCAATTTCAACAATTAGAAACTACTATTTTACAGTTAGCTGGTCATCCTCTTAATGATATTAATCGGCAGCCTTATTTTAGCTTACAAGCTTGGGAAACTGAATTTTTAAAAAATGATAAGCTTGATTATAAATTTACTCGTCAACCTTTATCTCAACCCCAACAATTTTGGAAGATTCCTCTTCCTTGATTTTCTGATATTTTCATTAAATTTTTTCTGATATTTTTGTTTTGCGTGTGACCATTACTATCTAATATTTTTAATATATTTTTACTCATATTTTCTGTTATTTAAAATTGTAATACCAGTTTTAAAAAAGAATGAAACCCCTCTTTTCAAGGGCGGCTAGGGGGGTTGGATAAATGGTATAAAAAAGTTATTTGGTGGGGATAGGACACCAAACAACTTTTTAGGGATTGAGAATTTAATAATTGGGATTTGGTAAAGATAAAATCACCCTAATAAACTTAGCCGATCATAGCTTTACGAACTCTCCCCATAAACCGGCCCACCATATCATTAAAATCCAGTTCATCCATTAAAAGCCGAGCAGCTATACGGGTTGCATTCGGCCGTTTAACACCGTATTGATAACATAAATGGGGCATTTTATAAAAGAAACTCGATAATTTTGAGGCGGGGTCAAATTTAGGAGCAAATTCTGTATTAATGCGCTGACTGTAATTTTTGACATCGTTTTGAGCAACGCATTCACCAGCAATTAACCCGCTTTTAATGGCGTGTAAAATGCCATCACCAAAGAGAGGATTAATTAAACCGGCGGCATCTCCTGCTAATAAAATTCTCTCATCGGGCGTGTGGCGTTGTTCTTTGCCTTGCCAGAGGGGCAAAGGATGACCATAAAAGCGCATTTTTTCAGGTTGGTAGGGAATAGAAAATAACTCTAAATAATTGAAAATAGCTTTTTCTAAATCGGCGCGAATTTCAATATTAGAGCGAGATTTCCAGATGCCTTGATTAAATAAACCGGCCCCGATATTTAAGTGATCTGCTTTAGGAAATATCCAGGCATAACCATTTTTAACTGCTCCATACTCTAAATGTATAATTTCTGGAGTTACATCAATATGATTATTTTTCCAGTCGTACGGATGTTCAATTTCAATAGCAATTGCCATTTCTTTTTTGCGGCGTAAATTGGCAATTTTTGCAGTGATACCACTGGCACCATCGGCTCCTATAATGTGTTTAGCTTTGGCTTCAAAATTGGTGCCGGTTTTTATAGATGAGGCTCTCACTATGGCTCCGTCTGGTTCAATTTCGATGCTTTTAACTGCTAAATTATCTCGTAAATCGGCACCGGCTTCGGCGGCGCGTTGGGCAAGGGCATTATCAAAAATTGACCGCTGTACCATCCACAGGCAAATATCGGGCGATGTGCCGGGGGGATTGATATCAGCTAGGTAAGCGTCATTAAACATCCAAGTGTGGCGCATATACCTAACTTTTGATTCCACAAAAGCATCCGGTGCAATGTTTTTAAGGATGTCTCCAACTACGATCGGCATCCCGCCGCCGCAGGTTTTGTGGCGAGGTAAGGGTTGTTTTTCCAAAAGGGCGACTTTTAAGCCTTGACTGGCGGCGGCGGCGGCGGCGGTTGCACCGGCTGGCCCTGCTCCGCAGACAATGACATCGTAATTTAACATAATGCCTCGATTATCGATGATTTCACCAAGTTTAGACGTTAGCAGACTGAGGTGGTTTTCGGTTGAAAAGATAGATAATTTAATTTGGCCTAAAAAATTATAGTTATTAAAAGCCTGAGATGCTTTAGGTAACTCGCTTGTTAAATTTTAAGGTCTAAAGTTTAAATTGTAAAATCCTTTCTATTGGTAGAGTTAAATATTTGCCAAAATAAGCATTTTGGACGAAGTTTATTGTTTAAAAATCTGCTTTCTTTATAAAAAGGTGAGTTTATACAAGGGAAATCAAAATGAGAGAAAAAACCATTACAAGAAATAATTTAATTCAAAGTTTAATTACGGGTTTCATTTTAGGGACATTAGTTTTAGGTTTGCCGCTGGGATGGTTTGCTCATCGTTTTTATTCTGAGCAGAGATTAGCAAAAGTGTTAATTTGCCGAGAAAAAAATCAAGACAAACCTATCAATGTTGTTGATTCTCTTTGTGGAAATTGGTTTTAAACGTTTTAAAAAACTCATAAGTAATACCATTCATCCAAAATTATGCAACACTCTTCGACCCCCTGTGAGGGGGTTGCATGATTTTTTTAAATTGGTATAAACAGAGAAGGCTTTAGGTTTTCTCTGTCTTTGTTGTATTCAAATAAAAGCTATAAAGCCCAACCAAATTTAAAAGTAAAGGATAGGGTAAAAAAGCATTGAAAACGTCTTTAAATTTAATTTAGCAATACAGCTTTAATTTAAAGGGTATTGTTTTTTTGACAATAAAGAGGAAAAATAAACGATGCACTAGTGAACAATCAACTATATGTTAAAAGCTGTTCTTTTTGATTTAGATGGAACCTTGGCAAATACTGACCCGATCCATTTTTTGACGTGGCAAGGTTTTTTGCGAGACTATGGCTTAGAAATTGACGATGAGTTTTATAAAAGTAAAATTAGTGGCAGACTTAATCATTTAATTGTTAGGGATATTTTGCCTCAGCTTTCTGGGGAAGAAGGGGACAGGGTAGCAGAAGAAAAAGAAGCTTATTTTCGTCGTATTGCGGGCGATCTTGAAGCTATTTCTGGTTTAGGGGATTTATTGCAATGGGTGGAAGATAAAAGCTTAAAATTAGCTTTAGTGACAAATGCTCCGCGAGCCAATGCTGAGTTTATGTTAGATGTTTTGAAGGTTGCGGATAAATTTGAAGAAGTTATTTTAGCTTCAGAGTTGCCAATGGGTAAGCCTGATCCCGCGCCTTATTTATTGGCTTTGAAGCGTTTAGGTATTTCGGCTTCAGAGGCTATTGCTTTTGAGGATTCTCCTTCTGGAATTCGTTCGGCTGCCGATGCGGGAATTTTTACAGTGGGGGTTACTTCTAGTCATGAGCCGGCTCTTTTGATAGAAGTTGGGGCTTCTTTAACTATTGAAGATTTTACTGACTTGCAGTTATGGAAAATGTTGGAATCAATTAATTTTTAGGTTTAGATCGTTAGGCCGGCTTTTTATCATTCTAGGTACATAGCCGGCTTTTAAATATATTTGTGTGAAGACAGCCACAGGTTTTTGCTGAACGAGATCGCTAGGAAAATGTGACGGGGATCACTAAATTTTGCCTTTATTTAAAATTACATAATTTTTTAATATTTGAGGTGGTGAAATGATATCTAAACTACCAATCGACTGGGGAATAAGGTTCATACTGTAATACAGACCCACTCATCTTTAAAAAATTTTATGAATAACCGCATAAGTTTGGCTTCAAGTTGCCGCCACTGCCGATTTTATGACATTGAAGGACGCAGAGGCGGTTATTGTCAGCAACTTGATGTGCAGGTACAAGGAAGTTGGAAAGCTTGTTCTTTAGCGGTGTCTCCTTTTAAACCAGCGTGGGAAGAGTTAGAAGAGGTTATGATTTTATCTCCTCAATCTGAACAAATACCGGCCGGTGTATCCTAAATTTAGGATTTGATAATATAATTTTTTTAAAATTTCAGTTTTTTATTTTTTATTCTCTCTTTGCTTAGGAAGAGAGAATTTTTTTTGCTGACAAAATTTATAACTAATTTCTGGGATGATTTAATAAGTCTTCTGCCATAGCCACAGCACCCCAAAGCGGGGCATAATCACCCAAACCAGCAGAGACAATCTCAAATTCTACTTCGGGTAAAGCTGTTTGCCGAGCAAATTGTTGTAATGTTTCCCAAAAATCGAGGCCGGCTTTTGTAACTCCGCCTCCTAAAATAAATCGTTGAGGGTTAATTAAATTAGCTGCGTTACCAATGGCAACTCCCAAAGCCCAACCGGATTTTCTTAAAATTTCTATAGCAACTGGATCACCTTTTTCGGCGGCTTCATTTATTAGCAAAGCTGTAATATTTTCGAGGTTATATTGACTAACTTTCCTCAAAATATGCCCGCAATTCAAATCTATTTGTAAGCGATTTCTTGCTTGTTGGGCCATGTAGGGGCCGGAGGCCAAACGCTCAACACATCCACGCTTTCCGCAAAGGCAAAGAGGGCCAGAAGGGTCAACGACGGTATGGCCAATTTCACCGGCCATTCCTGTACTACCGCGCCAAGGTTGGTTATTAAGTATCCAACCGGCACCTACGCCGGTGCTGACGGTGATATAACAAAGGCTTTCGTAATTGATACCGGCCCCATAACGGTGTTCACCAAGGGCGGCAACATTGGCATCGTTATCAACGATAGCAGGGGCTTTAAATTGCGTTTCAAGAATCTGTTTGAGGGGTGTATTTTCCCAACTATCAACATGATGAGAAAGGCGAACTGTGCCGGTTTTAAAATCCACCGGCCCGCCAAAACTCACACCAATAGCAGCCGGTTTATGACCTTTCAATAACTCGTTAGCTAGTGAAGACATGATATGTATATCGGTGGTGCTGTTGCTGTTCGGTGGAGAGAGGGTACGTTGGTATGATTGAAAATAGGTATCACCTTTTTTAACAACTGCGGCGGCAAGTTTTGTACCGCCAAAATCAAGGGCTAAAATTAGCATATTTGAGACTCTTTGCTATTATTGGTTAACACTTTTGTTAATATTTTATTGCACTGTAGCATAACCAAAAAATGTTTATTCCTCCCAGTAATAAATGGCAAGGACGTAACTACCAAAAAGACCGGCTGAGAGCAGAAATTTGGTCTTTGTTGAAAAAACAAAATATTTGTCAGCGCAACCCCCAGGGCCATATTCCTAATTTTAAGGGTTGCGAAAAGGCAGCGGAAAATCTCGCTGGGTTGTCAATTTGGCAAAAAGCAAATGTGATTAAATGTAATCCTGATTCTCCTTGTATGCCTATACGTTTGCGGGCTTTGCAAGATGGAAAATGTTTATATATGGCGGTTCCCCAACTAAAAACGCGCCGGTGTTTTGTGGAATTAACCGCAGAAAATTTGCAAAAGCGTTCTATTTGTTTGGAGGAAGCAGCAATTGCTCAAAAAGCGCTCAGTTATGGCCGGTTAGTAAGTTTTGAAGAAATGCAGCCTATTGATTTAGTAACTGTTGGATGTGTTGCCGTGACGCGAAATGGTGGAAGAATGGGCAAGGGTGCAGGGTTTGCTGATTTAGAGTTGGCAATGTTAGCTGAATTGAATTTAATTACCGGCATTACACCGATTGTAACGGCTATTCACCCTTTGCAAATTGTAGAAAATTCTAGGTTACTAATGGAGGCTCACGACTGGCCTTTAAATTGGATTATTACACCGTTTGAAGTCATAGAAACCCAAACAATTTACCCACGTCCTCAAGGCTTAAACAAAGAGATGATCCGTTCCGAACAATACGAAACTATGCCAATTTTACGAGACTGGAAAGAGGCTGGTTGGGTTATGAAGCCCAACCAAAATTGCTAATCTATCATCTGATCTGGTTCGCTTTTTTCTTGATGTTGCCAATCAATATTAGGCATATCATTAAAAGCCATTTTTACTTGTTCTTCCCAAAGCTTGCGAATTTTAGCAAGATAAGGATCTCCTACCCTTAATTGCAGCTGGTGACGAATGGCAAAACTATCACGTTCATAAAGCAATAAATTAATCGGTGGCCCTACAGAGATATTAGATTTCATGGTAGAATCTATCGAAAGCAAAGCACATTTAGCCGCCGCTTCCAAGGGCGTATCAAAAGTTAAAGTTCTATCTAAAATTGGCTTTCCGTATTTGGTTTCACCAATTTGTAAAAACGGTGTTTCTTTGGTGGCGTGAATACAATTTCCCTGAGTATAAATCATATAAAGTTCAGGGTCTTCGCCTTTAATTTGACCGCCAAGGAGCATACTTGCTTGAGCGTTAATACCGTCTTGTTTTAACCAAGATTTATCCTGTTCAATAATTTGTCTAGTTTTGCTGCCAATGTAGCGAGCCACTTCATACATACTTTGCAAGTTGTATAAATTTACTTCTTCTTGCACTCGCAAATCTTTTCGCAACATCGTGATAACGGCTTGGGTGATAGACAAGTTGCCAGAGGTACAAATGATTAAAACTCGCTCGCCTGGATTAGAAAAATCAAACATTTTTTGGTAAGTAGAAATGTAATCTACTCCAGCGTTTGTGCGAGAGTCTGCCGCCATTACTAAACCAAAACGAGACACAATACCGAGGCAATAAGTCATCTGAAATTGTCGAGTTTAAATTTTTGGTTGGGTGTTAATTTTACCTTTTTTTGGTGCTTTATCGGGCTAGGTATGGGGAGTCGATATTTTGGTAACAAGTCAAATGAAAGGGGCAACCCTAGGAAGATTGCCCTTAGTTTTGAGAAATCACTAATTAGCGAGATATATAATGTACCCAAAATTCGCCATCGGGGATGCAGGTACGACGAATTAGACGGTAGGAATAATGTAAATAGGCTCCGCTGAGGTCGGTACGGTAGCCATCGGGGAACCATTCACCGTAAGGATCATGAACAATAAAGCCGTCCTCATCGTAGCCAACGACTACGATAATGTGTCCAAAGGATGTAAAGTAACCATGTATAACTACAGGGTTGCCACCGGCGATCCAATTTTTTACTCCTTCAATGGTGCCGGCTCTAGTATATTTGTCTTGACGGCCATAATCTCTGACAATCTTCGCTAAATCTGGCCCTTCCCATCTGCTATATCCTTTGTTGATAGCATATTGATATAACTCGTCTTCAAATTGGCCAGAACTTTTACGGCGTGGTGTTTTTAGGTATTCTAAACACATCGCTATGGAGGTAACATTACAGGCACCGGTGGGGTTATACCAGTTATCCATTTGAGATTTATAGGGAACTGCCAACCGGAAAGATGCAGGTCTTGGTTTTGGTTCAACGACGGAGACTTTATTAGTATTAGTGATATCAGAAATTTGAACGTGTGGCGAAAAGGCATACCATGTGTTAAAGCCTTTGATAGTATCTTTGGCTAGGGCAAAGCGAATATGATCGCGGACGACTGCATAGGAGTGCAGTTCAAATTGTTGGTTCGGGTTTATGATTTGTTTTTCGGACTCTGGGAGATCAGCTGACTGTAGCGGTTTCTGTTTAAAAACAGTCTCTCTGAGGGTTTTGATGACTTTTGGCATAGCGGAAAACCTAGATTAAATTGTTATTACCTAAGCAAATTCAAGCACTCTCATTTTATTCTGTTCGTGCCGGTTGTCTATCAGGATTTTTGGCAATCGTGAGACAGACAAAGATGTCTATTTTCCCCAAAACGCCTGACTGGCTGGCATTGTGGCTGTTTTTCAAGGCTAGAAAATAGTATCCAAAATTTGTTGTAAGCGTTGCAGAGTGCGGGTGTTTTCTTCTGGTGTGCCAACGGTGAGACGAATTCCCCCGCCGGTATGCCTTACTAGGGTGCCTTGTTTTTTTAGTTCTGCTGTTAGTTTGGTAAGGCTTTCTTCTTGATTTTCTGTGTTTTTGATTCGTAGGTAAATAAAGTTAGCATTACTAGGCCAAATTTGCAGTTTTGGCATTTGCGAAAGTTCGGAAATTAATTGATTTTTTTGGTTGATAATTTCGGGAATTACCGATAATAAAAATTGCCGGTTGCTGAGGCAAACTTGGGCTGCTATTTGAGTGAAACTAGGCAAATTATAGGGCAAGCGGACTTTTTCTAAAACGGTAATTATTTCCGGGCTACTAATGGCATAGCCAATGCGGTGTGCTGCGAGGCGAAAGGCTTTAGAAAATGTCCGTAAAATAATCCAGTTTGGATGTTGGGGAAGTTCTTTGACTAGGGTAGTTTGGCTGAATTCAAAATAGGCTTCGTCGATGACTATGAGGATATTTTGGGGTAAGTTTTTTAGCCAATTTATTTCGTTTTGGCTTAAGGCGTTGGCGGTGGGGGAGTTGGGATGTACAACGAATACAACTCGCACCGGCACGTTTTGGGATGTTTCAATTGCTTGCTGGGCAGCTTGCAAGTCTATTTCAAAGTTTGATTCATTTCGCCCCACTGTAATTACTGGCACGCCCAAAGTTTGCGCTAATATTCCATACATGGAAAAGGTAGGGTTAGCTACTAAAACTGAGCCTTCACCACCGACACAGGTAGCAATTAAGATTGAGCGAATTAATTCGTCGGAACCGTTGCCTATGGAAATGTTAGCAGCATTAATGTTAGCACCGGCTTCGTTGACGTATTCAGAAATACTTTGTTTTAGGGTTGTGTGTCCGCCGTCAGGATAGCGGTTTGATTCGATAGTTTCTTCAAAGCTAAATGCGAGTTTTTGTTTAATTTCTGAGGGTAAGTCATAGGGAGATTCGTTGGTATCAAGCCGGTCAATTATTGCCGACACCGGCTCACCATCACTGCCGCCTGGGTGGGGGGTATAGGCGCGAAGTTGATTTAAGTCTGAACGTAGGAAATTTAACATGATTTGTTGGCTGTCAATCGTCATTTTTTCTATTTTTATCTAGTTAAGTAGCCCTGGCTGCATTGTTAGGCTAAGTGTAGCCAGGGAACGGTGTTACAAAACGCCTTTAGAACTGGGGATGGTGCCGGCGCGGCGGGGGTCAATTTCGAGGGCCATTCGCATTGCCCGTGCAAAGGCTTTAAAGGTAGCTTCGATGATATGATGTGAGTTAATGCCGTCGAGTTGACGGATGTGTAAAGTCATTTGTGAGTGATTGACAACAGCAACAAAAAACTCTCGCACAAGTTGAGTATCGTAAGTGCCGACCCGCTGGGTAGGAATTTCTAAACCGTAGCTGAGATGTGGGCGACCGGAAAAGTCGAGGGCAACTTGGACGAGGCTTTCATCGAGGGGGGCGACAAAATGGCCGAAACGGACGATGCCTTTGCGGTCTCCGAGGGCTTTTGTGAGGGCTTGTCCGAGGGTTATACCGACGTCTTCGTTAGTGTGGTGGTCATCGATGTGAGTGTCGCCGGTGGCTCGCACGTCGATGTCGATTAATCCATGTGAGGCGATTTGATGGATCATGTGGTCAAGGAAGGGGATGCCGGTTTGGGAATGACAAGTGCCGGTGCCGTCGAGGTTGATGGATACTTGGACATCGGTTTCGCCGGTGGTGCGGTGGACTGTCGCGGTACGGGCCGGTCTTTGGTCTTGGCTGGAGAGAGTTTCAATGTTGCGGTCGCGTGTCTGCATGGCATCGGCTATGAAAGGCATCTTTTTTATTATCGCTTTTGGGGCGCTGGATTGATATTTTTTTCGCCCGCCCCCGCGAAATTATCCACGAATAGCCAACAAACCCGCACCAAAAGCCGGCTCATTTTTCGCCCAAATTACCCTCGCATTCGGCATAATTTCTGCCAATTTTCCCACAAACTTCTCCCGTAAATCAGTTATTCCTCGCCACACTCCACCCACCGTCACCACATCAAAACTTTCTGGCACTAAAAACAACTTCTCACCAACAACTTTAACCGCCAAAACCAACTCCTCCACCACCTCATTAATAATCTCATTTGCCACCCCATCTCCTTCCGCGGCCGCTTCCCCTACTACCACCGCCAAACCGGCAATTTCTTTCACTCCCCAACCGCGCCGGTACACCACCTCAATTAAATTTTCTACACTCTTTAAATCCAGCTTCTCTATTAACTTATCCGTTAAAATTGTCTGCTTTTCCCGTCCATCAAAACTGCGAACAACCGCCTTTAAACCCCTAACAGCAATATCATAACCACCACCCTCATCCCCCAAAATATAACCCCAACCACTCGCTCTTTTTGTCTCGCCTTTTCTATTACGTCCATAACAAATCGCACCCGTCCCAGCAATCGCCACAACCCCAACAGGCTCACCCACACCACCCGTTAAAGCAATCTCGCAATCATTACAAATAATCGTTGAATTTGGTCTTAAATTCCAAATAACAGGTAACTCTTTTTTTTCTTGTAAATCTCTCAGCAACCCTTGTAAAACTTCCACATCTTCAGAACGGCCAGCCCCCGCCAAACCTAAACAAATTCCCTCAACTTCAACGCCCTTTAAACTTTTAGAAAAACTTGCTAAAGCTTTCTCAATAGCACTATAAATAGACAAGCCAGTTTTTTCTAAACCAACCGATTGATAATTAGAAGCACCGGCTTCTCCACGCCCCAAAATATTAGCGGTTTTATCCATCAAAACACACACCGTTTTGGTTCCGCCACCATCAATGCCCAAAAAATAGCCCATCTTAACTTACTCAACTTAACTTTTTGTTACCAATAGGTGAAAAATTGCGCTTTTTTCTGCACAGAAACATCACTCCACCCACAGCCAAAATTCCCAACATTAAATTCGGTTCAGGGATTGACTTTTTTTGCGAAGTAGTAGCCAAATTTGCCCCTACATAACTACGGGTACAAGTGCCACTGCTACAATCAAGCGCCCAGCCATTGTAAGATGAAGTATTTTCCGCAACTGCCGGAGAGTTCCCCAACACAAAACCAACCTCAATGGCAGATAGGGCAAACATTAACAACACTAACTTTCTTTTTAAGTTTGACATTTTCTGAAACCAAAGCAATTGATCACGATAGTTGCATAATCGCATGAACCCATAAGTTCTACGCTAAACCGTCTCACCAGCTAGATGTGTTTTTTCCACCCCGTTTGGTGTGA
Organism: Halomicronema sp.; assembly: GCA_036704045.1. Lineage (GTDB taxonomy): Bacteria > Cyanobacteriota > Cyanobacteriia > Cyanobacteriales > Oscillatoriaceae > Ancylothrix. The sequence goes on from DATNQM010000003.1 coordinate 31,836, forward strand.
TTAAAATTACATCTACATCTCCCCCACCTTACCAACCTTCCCTAAAATCGAAACCAGAAAAACACTGAACTGTAAAAAATCTTCACTCAATTTCCCCCTATAGCCCACTCTCAGGCTGGATTAAATTTCTGCCTCTAACTCACAAAACCGGCATATTTCCTGCCAAATTTGCGGCACCACATCACCCAAGGCATGATCACTATTTAACTCTACCAACTCCACCCAATTTCGTAATTTTGCATAATCTCGGCTAGCTTGAATTGGAATCACATCATCATAAATTCCATGTAAAATTAATGTAGGAATTTTTCGCCCCAAACCGGCATCTTTATATTCAGAGCAATCTTTGAAAAATTCATATTTCAAAGGCAACATCTGTTTTTCTGCGTAATGATAAACGGGCAAAATACCTTGGCTTTCCCATTCCTGTATTTTTTCTTTACCCAGTTTAGCCATCCAATGATTAACAAATTTAAAAGCCGGTGCCAATAAAACAATACGTTCCACTTGCGGGTATTTTTCCCCCAGCCAAGCCGCTGTTAAACCGCCAAAGCTAGAACCAATAATAACAGTGGGTATATCTGGTACAAATTCGGCCGCCACTTGTTTAAGTTGCCGACTTAAAGTTAACCCCGAAAAATCATTTTGATTGAGATCAGGAACTGTTAAAGCAATCCCTAATTGAGCAAAACGTTTTTTTATTTTAACTGCCTTCACCGACGAAGGACTAGAAGCAAAGCCATGCAGATAAATATATTTTTTCATTTATCCAACATAAATTTTTAACAATAACTTACCACAACTGTTACACAAGTAAGTTAAATTCTTTCAGTGCCGGTAAAAAATTATTATTTTCGTGACCAGAACGGCTTAATTTAATCAAAGCAAAACGTTGTAAAAGACTCAAGTTTTGCCATTCTTCTAAACTCAAATTCACATTTAATTCTGCTGCCTTTTCTACAACGAAAACAGGCACATTTTCTTCATTTAACCAAGCCGGATTTTCCTCAATTGGCAATTCGCTTGCCTCTGTTCCCATTTTTTCCAAAACTAAATTCTGCAAAAACTGGCGATAGGTTTCTACTTCCTCTTTGGACATACAAGGCATCTCTACCAATGCCAGCCGGTCTACTTCACTAAATTTATTCCACTGGGGCAATTTTAATTTAATACCGCAAGTATCCAACTTTAACCGCACTCCCATTGGAATGCAGCGTAAAGAATCCACAAAATCAGCTTCAAAGGCAAAAAAGGTTGTCATTTGTTATGTGTTATTGGTCATTTTTCTTAATAGAGGCAATCTCCCTGTAGTTGCCCTCCTTTTAGCTAATTGAAGAAAAGACTACTTGTTCTACAGTTTCCTTCACTTCCGCCCCAACACGCACAACCCTTACAGCACAAGCTTTTAATTCTGGTTGTTTCGAGTCCGGGCAAGCTTCTGGATGGGTCAGAGCGTTAGCTTCAGCATTGTCAGCCCATAAAGCCCCCCAGTGCATTGGCACAAATACCGTCCCAGGAGAAATTGCCGAAGTCACTTTTGCCTGAAACTTTGCCCAACCACGCCGAGAACGTACTTCAACCCAATCATCCTCCTGAATTGTCAACTTTTGAGCATCACGAGGATGAATTTCTAAAAACGGCTGAGGGTGCATTTGGCAAATTTTTTCAATTCTGCCGGTGCGCGTTTGTGTGTGCCAGTGGCCATAAAGCCGGCCCACCGTCAAAACCAAAGGATACTCAGGATCGGGCGGTTCCGCCAAACCCCGTGAATGATAAGCCCCAAACCTAGCCCTTCCATCCGGTGTATTAAACCGAAAATCGGTATAAAGTCGTTCCGAATTTGTGCGCCGAATTCCCGCTGGGAAAGGCCACTGTTGGGGGCCCTCTTGTTCTAGCAATTCGTGAGACAAGCCAGACATATCACAAGGTCGGTTTTTTGTCAAGCCTACAAATTCGGCAAAAACTTCAGCGGAAGTGGTGAAGGGGAACTTATCCGTAAATCCAAGCCGACGACCAACTTCTGCAAAAATTGCCCAATCTGGACGAGCTTGACCCACCGGCTCTCGAAAGGCAGAACATAGAGTAACGCGGCGTTCAGAATTCGTCATAATGCCGGTTTTTTCACCCCATTGAGCAGCCGGTAACAAAACATGAGCAAAGGCTGCGGTTTCTGTAGGATAATAAGCATCTTGATAGACAGTAAAGGGAGATTTTTTTAAAGCAGCTTTTGTCCGTTCTAAATCAGGCATACTCACAGCAGGGTTTGTGGCTGCAATCCACAAAAAACCCACATTTTCTGTTTCTAAACCTTTAATCATTTCCCACACAGTTAAGCCAATTTCTGGGGAAATTTGACCGGCTTTTAAACCCCACAATTTTTCAAGTTCAGAACGATGCTCGGCGTTTTTTACTAAACGATATCCTGGTAAAAGATTAGCCAAACCACCAGCTTCTCTACCCCCCATAGCATTTGGTTGGCCGGTCAAAGAAAAAGGGCCGCTACCAGGTTTACCTATTTGGCCGGTCATCAAGTGTAAATTAATAATATTGCGAACTTTTGCCGTACCTTCCGAAGATTGATTAACACCCATCGACCACATCGACAAAACCCGTTTGGACTCGCCCCAATAACGGGCTGCAAGTTCTAACTCATCCATACGAATGCCACATTTGCGAGCCACCAATTCCGGCGGATAATGACGAATCACCTCGGCAAAATCAGAAAAATTAGAAGTACATTCATCAATAAATGCCGAATCTAACATTCCCCAACGCATCAAAAGATGAGCAATACCATTAATTAAATCAATGTCTGTACCGGGACGAATAGCTAAATGGATATCCGCATCTTCTGCTGTAGTGGTACGACGCGGATCAACCACAATCATTTTGACATTTTTATTTTTTTTGTGATGTTTACGGAGCCGGTTGTAAATAATTGGGTGACACTCGGCGGTATTAGTGCCAATTAGAAAAGCACAATCAGTTAACTCTAAATCATCATAACAACAAGGCGGGCCATCCGAGCCAAAACTTTGAATATAACCTGCCACCGCACTTGACATACATAAACGAGAATTAGCATCAAAATTATTAGTACCCAGACAGCCTTTCATTAACTTTTGGGCTACATAATAATCTTCCGTTTGAAATTGCCCAGAACCATACATACAAATTCCATCCACCCCATAATTTAAGCGGACACTTTGAATGCGGTTAACAATGGCATTTAATGCTTCATCCCAACTTACCCGACGGAATTCTTCATCAAGAGAATCTCGCATCATGGGATACAACAACCGGCTTTTATCAATAGCCTCAGCAATAGTTGCACCCTTGACGCAAACCATACCTTGACTCGAAGGGTGAGAACGATCACCCCGAACTTTCCAGATGGGATTGCCTTTAGCATCTCGATTTGTCGGCTTGCCTAATTCAGCCGGCGGCGATACTTCCAAGCCACAGCCAACACCACAGTAAGGACAGAGAGTTTTCGTTGAGTCAGTCATAGTTTGATGTTTACGGCTTTAATAAAATCATAAATTATCAAGTCCTGAAATTAAAACCTACAATTGATTTTAATTTGAGGACTTGTTGATTAAAATTACTGAATGGTGGGGTGATCTTCGTTCATCACCGGGATAGCTTGGGGAGTTTCCATCTGCCCCACGAATTCTTCATCAAAATGGGCGGAAAAAGAGTTAGAAGGTTCTTTGAGGAAAAATGCACATAAGCTGGCACAAATCAGCGCACAAACACCCATTGTTTGAAACAAAATAGAGGCATCAGTTAAGCTAAATAAAGTTAGATAAACTACACCACCAAAGTTGCCATAGGCACCAACATTTCCTGAAATTTGACCAGTAATTTCTTTTTTAATTAGGGGGACAATACCGTAGGTAGCACCACAACCGGCCTGAGCGAAATAAGCAGAGAACATTGTCACAGCAATCGCCGCCGGAATTGACCAACTAGAGTTAATACTTTGGGCTAGTAGATAACTGATACCAATACCAACACAAAGCACTGTCATTGTCCATTTACGGCTGCCTAATTTATCAGAAATTAACCCTCCACTTGGACGCGAAACCAAGTTCATAAAAGGATAAGTTGCAGCAATAGTTGCAGCCGTAACATGATCTAATTGAAAGGTGTTTTCAAAAAAACCAGGCAGCATAGAAACAGCCGCTAATTCACTGCCAAAACTCACAACATAGCATAATTCCAACAGTCCAACTTGACGAAATTGATAACGATCAGCAGGGCTATAAGTTTTTATCCCTTGCAGCATTTCTTTATTAATTTGCCAAGCTTTTAAAGTTTGGTATCCAAACAGGCAGCCTAACAATAACCAAACCACAAACATTTGGGATGTGTTTAGAAAACCGATGTTTCCTTGAGCTAAACGCCACGTTAATAAGCCCAGGGCAAAAATTAAGCCAAAATTGCTTAAAATCATCGCGTAAAAGCTTTTACGGCTGGTAACTTCCATTGCCCCGCTGCGTTTTGGGCGACGGTAAGTTTTGCCAGGCGGTGTGTCAAGGGCGTTGCGGAAATATATTACGCCATAGATAGCAGAAATGATGCCGGTGAGGGCAATAGTTAAGCGCCAGTTGGTTTGCCCACCGGAAATAGCAGCAATAGCAACGGCAAGTATGGGCAGTGCAAATTCAGCCCCAAAAGCTCCAAAATTTCCCCAACCCCCATAAATTCCTTCAGCAATACCAATTTCTTTAGGGGGGAACCATTCAGAAACCATCCGAATACCGACAACAAAACCGGCACCGACAATTCCCATTAGTAAGCGCGCAACCACCAATTCACCAAAGTTTTGTGAAATTGCGGTGGCAAAACAAGGAACTACTGAAAAAATTAGCAGGGCAGAAAAAGTGATTTTGGGGCCAAATTTATCGAGCAACATCCCGATAATAATTCGGGCAGGAATGGTAAGGGCAAGGTTGCAAATTAAAAGAGTTTTGATTTGCGGATCGCTTAGGTTTAGTTCTTTGCCAATGGTGCTGGCAAACGGAGAAAAGTTAAACCAATCAACAAAAGTTAGGAAAAACGCAAACCAAGTTAGGTGAAGGATGCGGTATCTGTTTTGAAATGAAAGTAAGCCTTTTAACATTTAAGATGCTTCCACAGCTAAGATTAGGAGGACGATGTGATAAAAAATTAGTTTGAGCTTTTGTAGGGTATTTTTTTATTTGATAAGGCAAAAACTTTAAAAGCTGAAACTTTATTTCTTCTGTATTTCGTTGTTGTATATTTTCCCTTTATGTACTTTTTTGGGTTGTTTTAATTTTGTGCTTTGCTGTTGCCAATGGTTTTAATGTGTGGGATGAAGAGTCTTTATTTCCTTATAAATTCATGGTTAAATTTGTGATTTTGGCATTGTCGGCAACAATTTAATTTCCTAGCAGTTTTGGTTTTTAGGTTTGGTCTATTTTCATTGACGACCTCAAAGGAGGTTATTTTTTGCTGATGGTTTAAAGGTAGGTTGATTAAAAGGGTGAATTGGTATAAGTTTTTACAAAATTTTAATAAAGATGAGCCTATTGCATTTTGGAAATGCTATTTTTACATGATTTTAGGTCGGTGTTTTTTTGTCTGTTGGCTGAGAGGCAGGGGTTTTTTATCACACAGAGGAGACAGAGGTAGGCACAGAGGACACAGAGGGAAGAGAGGGGGTGGGTCTTTTCCCCCCTTCTCTTATGGGGAAGGGGGTTCGGTGATGCTGGTTTTTTTATTTAATTTCTAGGGTTCCAGTAGGAGAGAATAAAACCTCAAAGTCTGCCACCGGCACTGTTTCAACATTTCCACCAGACTTCACCAAACTTTGCAAAGGTGTTTCTTTAACAAAATCTTTGGCTGCGGAGGAAGTAGGTTCAAAGGCTGCAAGAGTGCCATCAGGCGTTACTTTGACTCGATAGATTAAATCTTCAGTAAAAGTGGGGCTAGTTTGCCAAGCTTGATTGATGCTGTCAAATAGCTTTTGTTTTAATTCGCTAAGTTTGGCAGGATCGCTAATTGTTTCAGGTTTTTCTTCTGTTGCCGGTGTTGTAGTTAAGAGGGCGGCCGGTGTGGGAGTTGAAACCGCTGTCGGTGTGGGAGTTGAAACCGCTGTCGGCGTGGGAGTTGAAACCGCTGTCTCTGTTGGGCTAGATGTGGCCACAGTTTCAGTGACAGTCGGTGTGGAGGCCATTTTATTAACCCCAGTTAACTGAGACAAACCATAAAAAGCACCGCCCAAAGCAAAAAGAGCAGCCGTTGCAGTAGAGACAATCATCGCATCCCTGTGGCCCGCGTGTTTTTCTTGAGTGGACATAGTTTTTGGTGTAGGTGTAGTGTTTGCGTGCACCACCGGCACAGTAGAAGGCACCCCGGAAGGCACAACAGAAGGCACCGCTGCTTTAACAGGCTTAATGTCTTCTTGGGGGACTTCATCGTGGGCAAACCGGCGGAAGAGGAAATCTAAAGCATAGTTTCGCAATTCATAATACCGAGGATCTTCCATCACTTGCGAACGAACACGAGGACGAGCAAAAGGAATTTCCAACACTTCGCCAATTTTGGCATGGGGGCCATTGGTCATCATCACCAGCCGGTCTGCCAAAAACAGCGCTTCATCAATATCATGGGTGATCATTAAAACCGTCACTCGGTACTCGCGCCAAATTTGTAGTAATTCTTCTTGGAGTTCTTCTTTAGTAATGGCATCCAAAGCGCCGAAAGGTTCATCTAAAATCAACATTTTCGGGCGAATAGAAAGGGCGCGGGCAATGGCGACTCGTTGTTTCATCCCGCCAGAAATTTGTGTAGGGCGTTTATTGGCGGCTTCTGTGAGGCCCACCATTTCTAAATGTTCGCGGGTGATTTTATCTTTTTCTTCTTTAGATTTTTCAGGAAAAGCTGTTTTTACAGCCAGATAGACGTTTTCATAAACGGTTTTCCAAGGTAAAAGGGCATAGTTTTGGAAAACCATCATCCTATCGGGGCCCGGTTTGGTGATTAGTTTGCCTTCGAGGGTAACTTCGCCGGTGGTGGGGGTATTGAAACCAGACACCATATTAAGCAAGGTTGATTTGCCACAGCCAGAGTGACCAATTACGCAAATAAATTCTCCCTCTGTGGCGGTGAAGTTGATGTCTTCAAGGACGGTGTAGGGGCCTTTTGGAGTTGGGTAAACCTTGGAAACATTGTTAATGACGAGGAAAGAATCTTTTTTAAGAGTCGCCTCCTGCGGTAGGTCGGTGGGGTTGGTTAATTTGCTGGGTGTTGTTTGCATAGGTCTGGGTGTGAGTGAGGATGAATGGATAATTTGCTGTGAAAGTGTCTTTTTTGGCAGAGAAGTTTTGTTGATTTGATGCTTGTGGCTAGGGTTGGTGGCTTTTTATTTTTAACCCTCGCAAGATGTAGGAAAAATGCGACCGATGACGATGGGTCGCAAAAAATTTAGGCTGCTGTTTTTTGCTTAATTTCACCGGCCCTTTCATCGATGATGATTTCTTCGATGCGGATATCACGGTGAATAGAGAGGCGTTGCAAATAGCCGATGGGATCATCTGGATTAAATACCATGTGATCAAATAACTCAAAGCATCGGCGGTCTGGTTCATTATCGGGCCATCCTAGTTGCCGCGCGGCTTCTGCATACAAGTCTACACGCCGGACTCGTTCAAGAATTTCTAACCAGTTTTTGGGGAAAGGTGTCACACCCCAGCGGGCAAGTTGGGTTAATATCCAAAGTCCCTCGACTCGTCCGGGGCAGTTTGTTTGTTCGACGTGGAATTGGTTAAACCGCTGGAGGATTTGGGGCGGTTGGCCGGTGCCATAATTGTATGGTGCAGCAAAACCGTTTCGTGTATAAACTTTTTCTGAGCCAACATATTGAGGTTGGCAAAGTAAGTTAAGAATTTCATCGCGGTTGCGGAGATCGTCGCAATATTCGCAGGCTTCTAAAAGTGCTTTAACTAAAGCAATATGGGTTTCGGGGTGTTGATTGACCCATTCTTCTTTTAATCCAAGGACTTTTTCGGGGTGTCCTGGCCAAATATCAAGGTCGGTGGCAATAACAAATCCTAAATCTTCATGGACAGCGCGAGAATTCCAAGGTTCTCCGACACAATACCCGTCAATATTTCCTGCTTTTAAGTTTGCCACCATTTGAGCCGGTGGTATGACATTGAGGTTGACATCAATATCTGGGTCAATTCCTCCAGATGCTAACCAATAGCGCAGCATTAAATTGTGCATTGATGCGGGGTGTACCATCCCAAAAGTTGTTAATCTTTCATTGGGTTGGCTGATATATTGTTTGAGGTCTTTTAAGCTGTGAACGCCTTTTTCTAATAAAGATTTGCTGAGAGTAATGGCGTTGCCGTTGCGACTTAAAACCATTGCTGTTACAACCGGCACTGGTGTTGTCACACCCAATCCTAAAGTCATGGATAATGGCATCGCGGCGACCATTTGGGCTGCATCTAATCGGCCGGTGGCGACTCCTTCTGAAAGGGCTTTCCAGCTTGGTTCTCGACAAAGATTCACTTCTTCGAGGCCGTGTTTTTTGAAAAAGCCTTTTTCTTTTGCTACTACTAATGGGGCACAATCTGTGAGGGGTATAAAGCCTAATTCCAGATTAACTTTTTCTAAACCATTGCGCGAAATAATAGCCGGTGCAGCTTTTGGTTGAGCTTTGCGACGTTTATCACGTTTTTGCTGATTAAGAAAATAAATAATTTCGTTTCTCAGAGCATAATAACTGGGATGATTAACTACTTCTAAGCGTTGTCTAGGCCGGGGAATATTGACATCTAAAATTTGTCCTATATGAGATTCTGGGCCGTTTGTTAACATCACAATTCTGTCGGATAACAATAGGGCTTCGTCTACATCATGGGTAACCATTATGGCGGTGACATGACTTTCTTGGCAAATTTCCATTAACTTTTCTTGCAAACCACCCCTTGTTAAAGCGTCTAAAGCGCCAAAGGGTTCATCTAATAATAATACTTTGGGACGAATAGACAAGGCCCGTGCAATGGCGACTCGTTGTTTCATTCCTCCTGATAATTCGCCTGGGCGTTTATCGGCGGCGTGGCGCAGTCCTACTAAGTCTATATGATGCTGAACAATGGAACGTTTTTCGCCTTTGGGTAAATCTTTTAAAACTCGATTTACTGCCAAAGAAATGTTTTCGCGGACTGTTAACCAAGGTAAAAGGGAATAGTTTTGAAAAACCACCATCCGATCAGGGCCAGGGCCTTTTATTTGGCGGTTTTCTAAAATGACTCCGCCTTTGGTGGGGCTATCTAAACCGGCCACCATGTTTAATAGTGTTGATTTGCCGCAGCCAGAGTGTCCAATTAAGGAAATAAATTCACCCTGTTTTATTTTTAGTTCTATGTTTTTTAGGGCAATATATGTATTGCCATTTGGGAGATCAAAAACTTTATCGATGTGGTCTACTTCTAAAAATGTTGACATATTTTTTGAGAAGAATAGTTGATAGTTGAGGTTTGAGAGTTAAGACTGGCCAGGGCTACTTTATTTTGTTTGGGGCGGAAGGGTACCGCCCCTACATAAGAGGAAAGTGGGTGGTGTTTATTTTTGTTCTTGGGGTACAACAATTGAAGCGATGAAAGCTACGAGTCTGTCTAGTAATAAACCGACGACACCAACATAAACCAAGGCGATAATAATTTGACTAATTAGGGAGTTGTTGTAAGCATCCCAGATAAAGAATCCAATGCCAACTCCACCGACTAACATTTCAGCGGCAACAATTGCTAACCAAGATAAACCGATGCCAATTCGGAGGCCGGTAAAAATGTAAGGAACGGTGGCTGGAAAGACTATATTTGTGAAATATTCAGGGCCGGATAGTTGGAGAACTTTGGCAACGTTTTGATAATCTTTTGGTAGGTTTTGTACGCCTACTGTTGTGTTAATAATAATCGGCCAAATTGATGTAATAAATATTACGAAAATTGCGGAGGGGTTGCTTTGTTGAAATGCGGCAAGGGAAATGGGCAACCAAGCTAGGGGAGGAATGGTACGCAATACTTGGAAAATGGGGTCTACAGATTCGTAAACTACTTTGTTGATACCGACGGCAATTCCTAATGCAATGCCAACTATGGCGGAAAGTGAAAATCCAATGGCTACTCTTTGTAGGGAGGCATAAATTTGTAAGGCTAAGCCTTTATCGGTTCCGCCATTATCGAATAATGGGTTAATAATGTAGGGATCCCAGGTGTCTTGAAGGACTTGCCAAGGGCCGGGTAATCCTTTGGAACCGGGGGGACAAAGTAGTTCCCAAATCACTAGAATAACGAAAAGAGCGGCCAGTGGACGAATAACTTGAGAGCCGTATTTTCTGATTAATTTGGCAACAGGGGCCGGCCAGATAGTTTTGTTTGCTTTGCGGTTAATTACTGTCATTTTGATTGCGGATTATGAGGTTTTTTGGGGTAAGAACTAGAGTAAAAAACTAGCGTTATTGGCTTTTTTTGTCTGAGATGTTACCAGGCATAACCTGGTAACGAGAGAGGTAGATAATTAGGATTAAGCAACCTTTTTGATTTTGAGGTTGGTCAGGTATTCTTCGGGTTTTTCGGGGTCAAATTTTACGCCATCAAAGAATGTTTCTACACCACGAGAAGAGGTGGTAGGAATTTGGGCAGCGGTGACACCAAGGGTTTTAGCGGCTTCTTTCCAAATGTCTTCCCGGTTAACTTTATCGACCAATTCTTTTGTTTTGGTGTCGGCGGGAATATATCCCCAGCGGATATTTTCTGTGAGGAACCAAAGGTCGTGACTTTTGTAGGGAAAAGAAGCATTATCTGCCCAGAATTTCATCAATAATGGTGAGTTTTGTTGGGTGCGACCATCGCCATAATCAATATTGCCTTTGGAACGTTCTACAATGTCTTTTGCGGGCACTTTAAACCATTTTGCTTGGGAAATAATTTGGCACATTTCCTCTTTGTTTTCTGGTTTGTCACACCATTGTTGTGCTTCTTGAACTGCCATTGTTAAAGCTTTGGCTGCTTTGGGGTTTTTGTCTACCCAATCTGATCGCATTGCAAAGGCTTTTTCTGGGTGGTCTTTCCACAATTCACCGGTTACAAATGCTGTATAACCGGCCCCTTGGTTAACTAATTGTGCATTCCAAGGTTCGCCTACACAAAATGCTTCCATGTTACCTGTTTTCATGTTGGCTACCATTTGGGGTGGTGGAACAGGAATTACAGATAAATCTTCATCGGGAATTATGCCACCGGCAGCCAACCAATAACGCATCCACATATCATGAGTACCCCCAGGCAAAGTAATAGCAGCTTTTAATTCTTTGCCTTCGGCTTTGGCTTTTGCAAATGCTTCTTTGAGGGGTGTGCTATCGAGTCCAACTTTTAAATCTTTGTAGGTATTGCCTAAAGAAATTGCTTGTCCATTTGTATTTAACCGAGCCAAAATATACATAGGCACCGGCTGTTTTGTTTTGGTTTGTCCCAAGGTCATTAAATAGGGCATCGGTGTCAAAATATGCGCCCCATCAATTCCACCACCACTAGAACCAATTTCTAAGTTATCTCTTGTCACCGGCCAAGATGCTTGTTTTTCTACCTTGACATCTGTCATGCCATATTTAGCAAACAAACCTTTTTCTTGAGCAACAATTAAAGGTGCCGAATCTGTCAGGGCAATAAATCCAAGTTTAGCCGTATTAACTTCCGGTGCATCGGCCGGATTTATATTAACTGCGGGTGTTGTTGCTGCCCCAGAAGACGCTGTTTTTGCACTATTGGTAGGGCCGGTGCTACAACCATGTGCTAAAAGTGTGCCGGTGGTGGCCGCCGCAGCGGTAAACAAAAATTTACGACGAGACAGTTTACTCATTTTCTATTATTCCTTATGGGATTGTGCAGTTTTTTTTGGGTAATTTAGCAGCCTTTTTTAGGCATCTATGACAACTTTTCCAACAGGACGAGCGCTGCAAGCAAGAATTATGCCTTGTTGACGTTCGCTGATAGAAAGGGCCGGCAATTCTGAGTCATATTCCACATTGCCTTCTAGCAGTTGTTGTTTACAAGTTCCGCAATTTCCACCGCGACAACTGCTAGGCAATTCTACACCGGCCCGCTCAACAATCTCTAAAATTGATTCTCCACTATTGCCTGCAATTTCTTTACCAGATTTTGCTAAAACAATGGTAGCGGGTTTTGCTTTTACTTCGGCTTGATTGTCACTGCTGTTGTTTTTTTGTTCTGTATCAATTACAACACCTTCAATCAATTTTGCGCCAAAGTTTTCAATTAAAAGGTTTCGCAAAAACGGCTTGAGGTCTTCACAAGGAATGCCTTTTGTTACGCAGGTTCCTAAGTGAGCATCTTTGCCAACTTTACCACCTAAATAAATATCTACCCCTTCGACAGCTTTCCCATTTTTCCGGGCTTTTGTACCCATTAAACCAATATCTGCAACTTGAGGCTGTCCGCAAGAATTAGGGCAACCAGTCCAATGAATTCGCACCGGCTTTGTTAGGCTGACTTCGCTTTCTAATTCTTTCATCATCGCCACAGCGCGATTTTTGGTTTCAATTAAAGCAAAGTTGCAAAATTGTGCGCCGGTGCAAGAAATTAAAGCCCGACTCAAGGGTTCAGGGTTAATAGAAAATCGCTCTAAAATTGGCTCTTTTAAAAAAGCTTCTAAATGAGAATCAGGAATATTGGGAATCAGGATATTTTGCTCGACAGTTAGACGAATTTCGCCATTACCATACACTTCTGAAATACGAGCAAGTTCAAACATATCCTCGGCAAATAACCGGCCTACGGGAACGTGCAAACCTACAAAATTAAACCCGGCTTTTTTTTGTTTAAAAACACCTAAATGATCGCGTTTTTCCCAGTCAATGGCATCTTTTTCTGCTTTTGTAGCGAGGGGCCGGCCATATACTGCTTCTACTTCTCTACGGAATCTTTCAATGCCCCATTCATCAATTAACCACATCAAACGAGCTTTTTGACGATTTGCTCGCAAGCCATTATCACGATATACAATTAAGATGGCGCGGCATAAGTCTACAACATCTTGATTAGGTGGAACCCAGACATTTAACTCCACAGCAGCTTCGCAACGTTTAGCGGAGAAAAAACCACCAACGACTACGTTAAATCCTAGTTCGCCGTTTTTGTAAGCTGGTACAAAAGCAATGTCATTTATTTCGGCATGAACTGAGTTGTCGCGTCCGCCTTCAATGGCAATATTGAATTTACGGGGAAGATTACTAAATTCAGGGTTGCCTTCACCTTTATTTGTAATCATATCTTGTACTTTTTGTACAAGTTCACGGGTATCTATAAGTTCGTTAGCATCTAAGTCTGCAACCGGACTGCCGGTGATGTTACGAACATTATCCATCCCCGATTGAATGCTAGTCAAATCAACGGCTTTCATTTTGTTGAAAATTTCGGGGATATCTTCAATTCGTATCCCGCGCAGTTGTATATTTTGACGGGTTGTTATGTCTGCATTTCCGTCGGAACCATAGCGCTGTATAATATCGGCAAGAACTCGCATTTGTTGGCTATTTAAGATGCCGTTTGGCAAGCGTAAACGCATCATAAATTTGCCAGGAGTGACGGGACGAAAAAAGACACCTAACCATTTTAAACGGTGTTCTCTATCTGTTGCATCCATTGCTTCCCAGCCAATGCTGGCAAAATAATCCAGTTCGTTTTTAACAGCTAATCCGTCTTTTTCGGCTTTGAATTTTTCAAATTTGTTGAGGGTAGCTGTGGGAGTTTCTGCGACTGTCATAGGTTTACCTATTGTTTAATGTGTAAAGGAACTATTTGTTTATCTGCGGTTTGGTTGGCTGCTTTTTTATTCAGTTGTTATTGCTTTTTTATATCGCTGTTGGCCATCTTATTTTGTATAGGTTTTAACGAAAGGTTGAAATGCAGTTTGTTTTAGGCCGGGTTTTTTGTTTGGGAATTGTTGTGTGGTTTTTTGTTGAATTATTCAGAGTGGTTATTTTGTAACCTGTTGTTCATAAAGTTAAAGGCTTCAATCTTCTAAGTTCGTATAGTCTGTTACAAAATATTGCGATTTATGGTTTGTGTGCATAGGAGTCATGCAGTTTTTACATTTCGTTACAAAAATTCTTTGTAGTGTTTTACTTGACTTATTAATATAAATATGATAAAGAAGCTTTATTTGAAATCGAAAAATAGTAGACCTCTTGCACCCCCCTTAATTACCCCCCACCCGTCCCCCCTTGCACCCCACTCCAACCCTCCCTAAGAAGAAGGGGAGGGAACGGGTGGGGTCAGAAATATTTTCGCGCATAGGTCTAGTGTTTAAAAACCCGGTTTCTTAAAGAGACCGGGTTTTTGGATCGCCATATTTATTTAAAAAAAGCTATAGGCTGATGAATGGATCTAGTATTGACGATAAAAAAAGAAACGTTAGGAACCTAGAGAAATTTTGAGAAAAAAAATTAATTCTCAACTATGTTTGATATTTGCTTTTCAACAAAAGCATTAATAAAAACCCAGCCTATCTCCGCCTACATCATCTCTAAAACTCACTCAAAAACCATCGGCCTGCAACTACCCAAAACACTGTGCATATTCACCACATTTCCTATCACCGCAATCGCCGGTGCCTCAAAACCCGACTCCTCAACTTTCTGCACAATTGTAGACAAACTTCCTAACAACTCTTCCTGATCCGGTCGAGTTCCCCAACGAATCAAAGCCACCGGCGTCTCACCACTTAATCCCGCCCCCATTAACTCCCCAACAATATAAGGCAAATTCTTCACACCCATATAAATAACAATTGTCTCAGAACCATGAGCAATTGCTTGCCAATTCACAGCAGGCCGGTACTTACCCGCCGATTCGTGACCCGTAACAAAAGTAACAGAAGAACTGTAGGATCTATGAGTCAAAGGAATACCCGCATAAGCCGGCGCCGCTATCCCCGAAGTCACCCCCGGAATCACTTCCACCGGCACCCCAGCCGCCACCAAATCTTCCATTTCCTCACCACCGCGACCAAACACAAAAGGATCACCCGCTTTCAACCGCACTACTACCGCATGACTTTGCGCCAATTCTATCAGCAAATGTGTCGTTTCTTCCTGCAACAAAGAATGCCGACCACTACGTTTTCCCGCATTAATTTTCTGAGAATTTGGGTTAATCATCTCCAAGATATGCGGACTAACCAACGCATCATAAACCACCACATCCGCACTTTCTAAAAGCGTCTTTCCCTTCAACGTCATCAACCCCGGATCACCAGGGCCGGCCCCTACCAAATAAACCTTACCCATACACTTATTTTCTTCAAGAATGGGAGAAGTTTCTGCGATCATAGTATTATCAGACGATTGTTCAATTTGAGCGGTCAGCGGCATGAAGTTTTAAATTTTCCTACAGTTATAACTTTAAAAAAATGTCCAACTATTAATGGTATTGTAGGCTACAAATTGTCACCTATTATGAAAAATTAAAAACTTAGTATTCATATTTTGCATACCACAGCAATCTATGCCAAAATCAATAAGGTAAATCTATTTGCTGTTAAAAACCCCGTCTATTCAAGCAACACTCTGCTTTTTTGGCTACAAGCGCCTGATAAGACACAAAGGAATTCCAGCAAATTCACAAAACACCTCAAAAAAATACTTGACAAAGGAATAAATTTATGCAACGTCGTGAATTTTTAAGCTGGGTGGGAATTGGAACACTTGCCAGTTTTTTACCCGTCGTCATTGCCGCTTGTACCAATGAAAGTAAAGAGCAAACATCTGCAAACAACACCACACCGGCCCCTACAAGCAGTAACGAATATTTAACTATAGGTACTTTAACAGAATTAGACAAAAGCGGTCAAATTCTCAACAAACAAACAAAAGATAAACCAGTTATAGTAATTCGCAATCCCCAAGACAGCAAAACAGTCTTAGCCCTTAACCCAACTTGCACCCACAAAGGCTGTTTTGTCACTTGGAAAAGCGATGAAAAACACTTTGAATGTCCCTGTCACGACTCCGACTTTGCAACTGATGGAAAAGTCTTAAAAGGGCCGGCAACTCAACCTCTTTCAACCTATGCTGTGAAAATAGAAGGCGATTCAATTTTAGTAAAAACAGTATAAAAAGCCCCAGAGTACCTCATCCAAACAGATAAGAGGTACTCACAATATGAACCAATTTTAATTGTAACTTTAACTACAAATTCACTTCTTATGAGTTATTCGCATAATTATAATGAAAACTTTACATCAACCAAAACAAATGTCGCTAATTTAACCCTAAAGTAGTATTTTTAACGCCTTCGCGTAGAAAAAAAATAGCCACCTTTACAGGCAAATTTAACTATGTTGCAAGATTGTCTCTTAGAACAAGCCACCCTAGCCGCCGATCAAGCCAATTGGTCATTACTTCTGCAATACTTGCCACAACTTTTAGCAAAAGAAAATCCAACACAAAACAAACTTAATAACCTCACCGAAAACCACCAACAAAACTTACTAAATTGGGCATTACAAATATTAGAAAATGGAGACTTTCAAGAACGTTGGGAAATTGCTAAAATCATCCCAAATTTTGGCACAAATTCCCTAGAAACCCTAATTGAAATTATCCAAGACGAAGACTGTGATACAGAATTACGCTGGTTTGCCAGTCGAATTTTAGCCGAATTTAATTGCCCCCAAGTTATTGAAACCCTAGTCAACGTTTTAAAAACCTCCCAAGAGGCAGAATTAAACGCAATGGCAGCCAACGCCTTAGCCAACATGGGAACCGAGGCAATTGAAGCTTTAACCGGCCTATTGTCAGACGAAGAAAGCCGCTTATTTGCAGTAAAATCCTTAACTCAAATTCGCCATCCTCAAATTATCGAACCCCTCCTAAAAATAGTCAAAGACCCCCATCCAGATATCCGTAGTCTTGCCATCGAAGCCCTTTATAGTTTTCACGATATTTCCTCTATTCCCGTGTTAATAGAAGCCCTAAACGATCCATCAGCAATAGTCCGAAAAGAAGCCACCATCGGAATAGGATTATGCCTTGATTTAATAACACCAGAAGAAAGCGTAAAACTCCTAAAAAATCGTCTTTGGGATTTTAACTTAGATGTATGTCGAGAAGCCGCTTCCGCCCTAGCAAAAATCAAAACACCAGCCGCCGCCGAAGCCTTATTTGATATATTAAAATCTCCATCAACTCCCGAAATATTGCAAATAGAAATTGTCCGGTCTTTAGGGTGGATGGCAACTCCAGAAGCATTAGAATACTTAGCACAAACCCTCTTTAGCGAAACTCAAAAAACTTCCTGTCAACCAACCCTAACAAAAGAAATTATCGCTGTTTTAGGACGTATTCAAAACCCCAATTTATCCCCCCAAATAGCTAAAACTCTTAGCCAAACCTTACATTCAAAATCTCCCCTGCTTCAAAATTCAACTATTAAATCAACCCTCGCCTTAGCCCTAGGACAATTAAAAAATAAAAATGCCCTACAAAGCATAATTAATTTACTTTCTGATAGCGATGAAAGCGTAAGACTTCATGCCATTGCAGCCATCAAACAAATAATCGGCCCATCCACAACAAAAACCCTAGAATTACTAACCCAAAAACCCTTAAACCCAGCCTTTCATCAAGAAATAATTCTTGCCTTACAAGAAATACCAATAGCATAACCGTAGGGTGGGCGATGCCCACCTTTTTTTTAGTTTTTTTATTGAAAAATTAAACCTTCCTTAATCCATTCCAGCCTTTGTATCCCAACTATTTAACTCAAAAAATAAAAATCTTATAACTAATCAACCACCCGCAGCAAACCCCGACGCAAAGCATCAAAAACTCGGTCAATTTGTTGTAGTTCATAAGAAGACAAATTATCTTGAGATAACAAACTTCTCATAAAAAGTTGTTGATCACTCCGGGTAATTCTATGACTAGAAAAAATACGATCCACAACTTCTTGTAACGACGACTTAGATGACTGCATACAACTCCGCAAAACGGTTACATCCTATACTAAATTGACAGTAAAGCTAAAATTCTTTACCATCGATAACTCAAACTCAGATCACCTCCAAAAAGGCCATCTGAGAGCAAATGAGGGCTGTCAGCGTCACAAAATCCCGCTTCGATGCACCCTTCACAATTCACTCAACCTATTTTGCCCAACAACCGGCACCCATTTTCATAAAAAAACAAATTTTCTCAAAAACTTTATTGGTTCTTCAGTACCCAGGATGCAAAACTAAGACTTCTAACAAAAAGTTAAGCCAAAAAAGCCTGAAAACTTGACAAACAGCCTTAATGACTTTTTGAATACAAATGTAAACTAAGATTTTTTGTCTATAAATTGGCCACCAAAAAAAATATCAAACTTCTGACAAAGCTTGTGAACATATAATTAAACGTATTAAAAATCAACTTTAATATATTTATAACTTTAAAAACTCCAGAAATAGATGCTTATTAACATGACTTTCCCTTTTTAACCTAGCATCCTAACAACTAAAAAAACACTTTTACTTTAAACAAAAATACTATTGATCTAAAAATTCAATCATCCAAAGCTAAAAACTGCAAAACCTTTAAACAGTAAACCTTAAACCTCAAATCTTATCTTTTATCTTATTTACCTTCAATCGACACTAAGGCTTAAATAGCAGCAAATAGTCCCAAATTGCCAACGAAATAACCAAGACACCTCTGGTTGCCTTTTTTCTATTAAAACCGATAACGTTATGTGTTGGGCAATTATTGATATCATGCAAACCCAAAATAATACTTTTGATCAAAACCCCCAACTCCTTTATCTCACAGCCTTGTTAAAATCAAAAATCAAAAATCAAAAAATCAAAAGAATCGGAGCGCCTATGGAGTTTTAAAATATGAAAATACTGTAAACTTTTCCCAGTGCTGCGACACCCCCTAAAGGAACTCTTATGGCTATCGGCTACCTCGCTCTCGTGCTTCACGCCCACCTGCCTTTTGTCCGCCACCCTGAAAGTGACTATGTATTAGAAGAAGAATGGCTCTACGAAGCCATCACAGAAACCTACATTCCCCTATTACAAATATTTGAAGGCTTAAAACGAGACGGCATAAACTTTAAAATTACTATGAGCATGACACCCCCCTTGGTGTCAATGCTACGCGACCCCTTATTGCAAGAACGCTACAGCGAACATTTGGCAAAACTGCAAGAACTTGCAGAACGAGAAGTTGAACGAAACCACCACAACGGCCATATTCGCTATCTGGCTGAACACCACGCCAAAGAATTCAATGAAGCTCGTCAATATTGGCAAGAAAAGAAAGGCGACATAGTAGGAGCATTCAATTCTTTTGCCAAAACTAATAACGTAGAAATCATAACTTGTGGAGCCACTCACGGGTATTTACCTTTAATGAAAATGCACCCCCAAGCGGTTTGGGCGCAAATTAAAGTTGCCTGTGAACATTACGAAGAAACCTTTGGCCGGCCCCCCAAAGGCATTTGGTTGCCTGAATGCGCCTACTATGAAGGCTTAGAGAGAATGCTGGCCGATGCCGGTTTGCGATACTTCCTAAATGATGGCCACGCCGTCCTCTATGCAAGGCCGAGACCACGATTTGGTACTTATGCCCCTATTTATACTGAGTGCGGAGTTGCCTCGTTTGGACGAGATCACGAATCTTCTCAGCAAGTTTGGTCAAGCGAAGTCGGCTACCCCGGAGCCCCGGAATACCGAGAATTTTATAAAGATTTAGGCTGGGAAGCCGAATATGAATACATCAAACCCTACATTATGCCGAATGGTCAGCGCAAAAATGTGGGCATTAAATATCACAAAATTACCGGTCGCGGACTAGGATTGTCGGACAAACAACTTTACGATCCTTATTGGGCCAGAGAAAAAGCGGCCGAACACGCCGGCAACTTTATGTTTAACCGGGAACGGCAAGTTGAACATCTCTATAGCCTGATGCAGCGCAAACCGATTATTGTTTCTCCCTACGATGCAGAGTTGTTTGGTCATTGGTGGTATGAGGGCCCTTGGTTTATTGATTTCTTGTTCCGCAAATCGTGGTACGACCAAAGTAGCTATGAAATGACTCATTTAGCTGATTATTTGAAGGCACATCCTACGCAACAAGTTGCTCGCCCTGCTCAATCTAGTTGGGGTTTTAAAGGATTTCACGAATATTGGCTTAATGAAACCAACGCTTGGGTTTATCCTCATCTCCATAAAGCGGCCGAGCGGATGATTGAACTCAGCAAACGAGAACCTGAAGATGAACTGGAATCCCGCGCCCTTAACCAAGCTGCACGGGAGTTACTTTTGGCCCAATCTTCTGACTGGGCGTTTATTATGCGTACCGGCACAATGGTTCCTTATGCTGTGCGTCGGACTCGTTCTCACTTGATGCGCTTCAATAAACTGTACGAAGAAATCAAAATCGGTAAAGTAGATTCTGGTTGGCTAGAAAAAGTTGAGTCCATAGATAATATCTTCCCCAATATTAACTATCAGGTCTACCGGCCTTTGTAATCAGCTTTGGCGATGGGCCATCATTCAAAAGTCTTTTGTTGTTTTTTGGCAGTCACCAATCACTACATCAGTATTGAATATCGCCACCATAGCGAGTAAGGAGGGGCGATGGGAGAGTAGGAAAGTTGAATCTGTTTGTCTAAGCAACCTCGTTTATGGCGGAAACGGGGTTTTTTTGTACTTCTTTACAAAAATATTAAGTTTTATTAAAAAAATGACATTTTGTAAAAATAGATACAGAAATGTCTGTTATATTAAAAATGTGGACAAACAACCCCGACTATAAATTTTATAAAATCAGGAGATATCGATTATGTCAGACGAACAAGCCCGCGCTTTGATGATGCGTCACCACCACCAAGTCAAAAACCGTCAGCAGTCGATGCTAAATCGTGTAGCAGCTGAAGTGGGAATTGAGGCTGATGATTATTGGACAAATATTCAAGGCAAACCGATGTCTGGTTTCAATGTTTCTTACGACCGTTCTAATGCAACAATGAGCTAAATTTCGCCCAAATTTTTGAGCGATGCTATTAATAAAAAAAGGAGAATCAGAAAATGAATACTCAAGAACAAGCCCGTATGCGTATGATGGTTCAACAACACCATGTTAAAAACCGCCAGCAATCAATGCTTAGCCGTGTTTCTGCTGAAGTGGGAATCGATGAAGTCCAAGCAAATCAATTGCCTCGTGCTTAGTCGCTAGTCCGGGCGAAAGATAAAAACAATGTCTAATAAGCCAATGCAGGGCGTTCTCCAATGGAGAAAGTGCCCTTAATTTTTTTTGGTATAAAAGTTGGCTGGGGTGATAGTTGTTGAAGATGCTGGGATTTTGTGGGATCATTTAAACTATATTTTTAAAAGTATGATTTGGCTATAAACAGATATTTTTAATTTTTTGAATGGTGTTTTTAAATAGAAAAAGGGCCATTTGTGAACTGTGGAAGTTTTCTCTAAGAGAAGGGACAAAATTGGTTTGTTCTCAGTTGGATGATTAGCCAGAAAAGACAGGTTTTAAAAACAAAAAAAGCCAACTATTAAAGTTTTTGAAAAAAAATTTAGTAGAGGGGTCGGCTCGTGGTAAATTTACAGACTAGGTAAATTCTGTCGCCGCCTATTAAAATTTATTATGCAGCCACCACTCTCACCAATACCACAAACAGATTGCCTGTTGATGGAACTGACCCCTACAAGTGCCTCTGAGGCCAATTTTCAGGAAATCGACTTGTATGTAACTATCAATTTTGAAGAAGCTTGCCAACCTTTGATGAGTGGTTATGTAAAATATGCCTTGACGGGAGGCCGGTTAAAACTCAACTTAGAAAATGCTAAGCTTGTCGCAGCATCTTGTCAAGAATCTAAGCAGAGTTTTAGGCTAATTTCCGAAGAAAATAGCAATGCAAAATCAATGTGTGAAGTCAGTTTTATTGAGGCTGAAAATAAACCAACTTGGGAATTTTATTTGCCGAAAAACTTGAACCAAAGTAAACTGGAGAAATTCAAGGTTGCCACCATAGAATTATTGAGTTTTCCTGCCAAAATTCAAACATTTTTTGAAATTTCACCGGCTTTTCTAAAAATTACTGGGGCTGAGGGTTTATGGCATTTTGATATAAGTCCTAATAAGCACGCAGTTTTAGAAACAAAACTGGCTCTTTGGTTGTTAGAAAACAAACAAATTGATGGCAAAAGTTGGGTGCAGACTTTAATTTATCAAGGGCCGAATTCGACGGATATAGGAAATACAAATACTGAAAATAAACAGATAGAAACCGTTAGTTTAGAAGAAACTATGACGCAAGTTTTAGATGCTAAAAATGATAATTTTATCGAATTGGCAAAATTGGCGGGGTTAAATCCTTTAGTTGATTTAGCTGGGGCAAATTTATTGGGCGTTTCTTTAGAAGGTACAGATTTAAGTAATGGCAATTTTGAGGGTATTAATTTACGGGGTGCTCTTTTGAGTGATGTGGATTTAAGTGGGGCAAATTTAAGGGGAGCAAATTTAGCCGGTGTGGATCTTTCTGGTGCTTTGTTGAGTGATGCTAACCTGCAAAATGCAGATTTACATAGGGCTTCTTTAGCTTTAGCAAACTTAGGTGGGGCTAATTTAAATGGGGCTAATTTAAGTGAGGCTAATTTAAGTAATGCTAATTTAAGTGATGCGGATTTAAGTAATGCTAATTTAAGTGATGCGGATTTAAAAGAGGCCGGTTTGATGTTAACAAAATTGGCCGGTGTGAATTTAGCCGGTGCGAAGGTAGAGGGAGCAAGATTTCGTCACGATTCGGGAATTTCTAAAGAAATGCAGGACGATTTAATTCAGAAAAATGCGATTTTTGAACCTTAAATAAAGGCACGTCGCGCAGGTAAAAAAGAGCAAAAATTTACAAGATAATTATGAGTGAAACAGCAGATTTATTGTTGAAACAAGGAATTTCTAAATATCAGGCCGGTGAGTTTGAAACTGCATTGCAGTTGTGGAAGGAAGCGCTAGAAATTTATAGGAAAACATCAAATCCTCGTAAAGAAGGCGCTGCTTTAGGAAATTTAGGGGCGGCTTATCAAGCTTTGGGAGATGTGCAATCAGCGCTGAATTGTTATCAGCAACATTTGGGAATTTCTAAGGAAATTGAAGATGTGAAGGGCCAAGGAAATGCTCTGTTGAATTTGGGTAATACCTATTGCCAAATGGGGGATATAAACAAAGCAATTGAGTGGTATGAAAAGCGATTAAGTTTGGCAATAGTGACCAATGATCGGCTAATGGAAGGTCAATCTTTGGGAAATCTTCGATTTTGTTATCAGCAAAAAGAAGAAGCGGAAAAAGCGAGGGAATATCACCGGCAACAAATGAAAATTTTTAGGGATTTTTTGTTGAAGGGAGAAGGTGATTTAGGCGGTTTGGCTGAAAAATTTGGCCTAAATATTGTGGAGGATTTGGCAGGAGTTGATTTAAGCGAGTTAGATTTGCGCTATGCGGAGTTGGAAGGGGTAAATTTAGCAGGTATTAAGGCACATCATACTAATTTAACTCTGGCGAATTTGGCGGGGGCAAATTTAGCTTTTGCGGATCTTAGTTATGCAGTTTTGGTTAATGCTTCTTTGGCGGAAGCTAATTTAGAAGGGTGTAATTTAACTGGGGCAGATTTACGAACAAATATTAGTAATGCTAATTTGACCGGCACTTTGTTATGTGAGGCAAATTTAAGTAGTGCTTATTTGTGTGGGGCTTCTTTGGCCGGTGCTAACCTAAATGGTGCTAATTTAAAAAATGCTGACTTAAGTGGCGTTAATTTTGCCGGTGCGGATTTAAGGGGCGCTGATTTAACGCGGGCTGAATTGAAAGGGGCAATTTTAGTCAAAACTCTCTTGGGCAACAATGGGGGTATTTCTGAGCAAATTAAACAAAACTTTAGAGAAAGAGGTGCTTTTTTTGAAGAATAAGTTAAAAATTCGGTGACTGTCTACGCTGGTGTTAATTGGGGCTATTTTTATAAGAGGTGCTAAAGTGCTTTGCTGAACAAATTAAAATGTGAGCCAAGGATGACATTAGCCGTTCGCGTAGCGTGCAGTACGCAATTGTATGAAGTTCAATTAAAATAATCGCTATTCCTATTGGGCAAAGTTTAGCTATGGCGGATGAAGCTTCCATTAAAAAACTTCAAGAAAGCATTTTACGGCATGATGCCGACCCTGGATCGATTTTGTCCGCACTGGCTCAACCAGACGAACAACAACTACAGGTAAATTTTGCCGGTTTTAACATTGCTAATGCGGATCTGACTCTTGCCGACCTCAGCAGTATTATTTTGATAGGGGCAAACCTCAGCTATAGTTATTTGCTTTGTGCCGACCTCAGCCACAGTGATCTAAGCAATGCAAACCTAACGGGAGTTAACCTCAGCGGCGCTTACTTGAATTTGGCCAACTTAACCGGCACTAATTTTAAAAAAGCCAATCTCAGCCGTACGAATTTTAGCTGGGCAACCCTTACAACTTCTCAATTGTGTCATGCCAATTTGTGGCACAGCGACCTCAGCAGTAGTAATTTAACTGATGCCGACCTCAGCAATACTAATCTTAGCGAAGCTAATCTTAATAGTGCAAACTTAACAGGGGCAACGCTGAATCATGCTAAGCTACACCGCGCCGATCTCAGCGGGGCTAATTTGACAAAAGCAACTATTCATCAAGCGGATCTCAATGGCGCAAGTTTGAACCGCGCTAACTTGACGGGTGCCGATTTACAGGAAGCAAAGTTACATCATGTTTGTTTAATAAATGCCAATTTAACAGGCGCAAATTTGGCCGGTGTTAATCTTAAAAATGCTGCCCTTAATGATGCCATTTTATATGATGCAAACCTTACTAACACAGACTTTACTGCTGCTAATCTACGCGGCGCTAAAATTAATGAAACTACCCAATTTGCCGGTAAATGGCGTTTAGTTTGGGAAATTGTTAATCAAAAAGTAGAAGGTTGGGAACTAAAAAGTGCTAACCTCAGCGATGCTCTTTTATGCGGTACAACTCTGCGGCGTGCTAACTTGGTAGAAGCCAATTGTGTGAATACAAATTTCCGAGTTTCTAATTTTTGGCGGGCAAATTTGAGTGGTGCAAATTTCAGCGAAGCTAATTTAAGTGATGTCAATTTATGTGATGCTAATCTCCATAGCACAAACCTTACCGGCGTAAATTTAACAATGGCTTTTTTATTTAATACCAATCTAAAAAATGCCATTCTCAAAGGTGCCAAACTAAATAAAAGTCAATTAAGAGATGCTCAATTTATTAATGCAGAACTAACCGATGCCCTTTTCATTGGGGCAGATTTAACCGGCGCAGACTTCACCGGCGCCAAAGTCAAAAATGCCCGATTTGGTGAAAACGTTGGTATGACTCCAGCCTTGAGAGAAGATTTACTGAATCGCGGGGCAATTTTTAAACTTTAAATTCGGCCGGTTAAAAATATAAATCTAGTTAATAGCTATCAGTAATATTTGTAATAAAAGGACAAAAAAACCCGCCTATTTAAAGAAACCGGGTTTTTAAAAACTACTTTTTTATACCTTATCCATAATGCGTTTAGATTTAATTTTATGGATTTTTGCCATTGTTTCTTCTACCCTTTCTTTTTCACCTCGTTTCGTAAAAATTTCCGCTGCTTTTTGCAAATCTTTAATCGCTGCAACTCTTTCTTTTAACTTATTACGAATTGATCCCCGTTCAAAATAAGCCTCGCCAAATTCTGGGGCAATTTCAATGGCTTTAGTATAGTCTTCAATAGCACCTTTATAGTTTTTATTTTGAATTTTACTAACTCCCAAGTTGTAGTAAGCAAGAGGATTATTTGGGTTGAGTTCCACCGCGCGATTCCAATCAGAAACCGCCCCTTCAATATCATTTAAAACCGAACGAGAAACACCTCGGTTATAAAAAGCATCCGCATAATTAGGATTGAGACTAATTGCTTTATTGTAATCTTCTAGGGCACCTTCCGTATCGCCTAAATCTCGACGCACAGCACCTCGATTATTGTAAGCAGCAGCTAAATTAGGATTAATCAAAATAGCCTGGTTTAAATCCTCTATAGCAGCGTGATGATCCCCTAAACTAGAACGGGCAATAGCGCGGTCACTATAGGCAGCTGCATGGGCAGGATTACGTTTAATTTCTTCATTAAAATCATGGATAGCAGCTTGATAGTTAGCAACAGCTAAATAGGCATTACCTCGCTTGTAATGGACTTGAGAAATTTCGGGGTTGCGTTGTAATTCAGCAGTAAAATCATGAATAGCAGCTTGATAATTTCCAATCGCTAAATAAGCATTACCTCTGTGATAAAAAAGTTGATTTAAAGAAGAATTATATTTAATGGCTTGGGTTAAATCTTCAATGGCACTTTGATGATTAGATAAAGCAGATTTTGCTGCACCTCTGTTGCCAAAAGCCAAGGCATTAGTAGGGTCTTTTTGTAACACTTGTGTGTAATCTTCTATAGAACCCTGATAGTCCCCAAGACGATGACGAGTAGCGGCGCGGTTGTTGTAGGCGCTGATTTCTGAAGGGTCAATTTCAATAACTTTATTGTAGTCTTCTAGTGCTCCTTGATGGTCGCCTAAAGCCGCGCGGGCTGCCCCTCGATAGCCATAGGTTTTAGCAGCTTTAATATCATGGATAGCAACTAATTCAAGGGCTTTTGTGTAGTCTTCAATGGCGCCGGCATGGTCATCAAGCCGGTGACGAGCAACCCCTCTGTTATGATAGGCATAGCCAAAATCTGGTTTAATTTTTATCACTTCGTTATAGTCAGCAATGGCACCATGATAGTCACCATTACTGAGACGTTCATTGCCTCTTCTGCCAAAAGCAGCGGCATCTTCCGGGTATTCGATAGGCAATTTGGCGCGGCATTCATTAGCTTTTTCTAAATTACCAACTAGTTCATATTGTTGTGCTGCATTTTCCCATTGTTGACGTTTCTCAAATTCTAAGGCGCGACAGAGGGCAGCTTTTTGATTTAGTTTTGCAAGTTCATAGTATTCGGCGGCTTTTTGCCATTGTTTTTTGACTTCAAATTCTTCGGCTTTATATTGATATTTTTTTGCTTCATTAGGACTTTTTAGCCAACAGCGTTTAGCATTTTCTGTATCGCCTAATTGTTCCCATTTTTCGGCCGCTGATTGCCAGTCACCGGCAATTTCCAAACCAGCAATTTCACACCGAATTTGTTGATTTGTGTTTTGAGTATTTGCCCAACACTCGGCTGCTTTTGCCCATTGTTTATCTTTTTCAAATAAGCGGGCTGCTGTTTCCCATTGCGAAAGTTGGGCAAACAATTCACCGGCTTTTGTATATTCTTTTTGTTGGGCAAGATATTTAGCTTCAGCCCAAGTTTTATTAAGCAAGTCACCGGCTTTTTCAAAACACTCAATAGCTTGACGAAAAAACTCCGCCTTGAAGTAATAAAGACCTCGTTGTTGCCAACTTTTGGGGGTAGGTTCTTCACGAGATTCTTGCACTAACTCCGGGGCTAAAGGCAACACACAGGCGCTTAACTCTGGTTGATGCCAAAATTGAGAAATTTCTGTTTCCCAAATGTTTAAAATCCGGCGGGCGCGAGTGATAGCAACGTAGAGGAGATTTAGTTCTAATTGAAGTTGAGGAGTTTCTTTGGTTGGAATAATATTATTACGGAAAAAACGGCCCCAAAGGTCTTGGGAAGCATTAAAAAATTCGATGAGAAAAACTGTGTCAAATTCCAGTCCTTTTGCTTCTTCGACAGTAAAAATTAAGGTTGATTGAAACTCGGTGCCAAATTTGTCTTTTTCTTCTTCCGTTCTAACTAAGATCGCATCACCAGGGTTAAGTTCTTTGAGGATGTATTTAAGATCCGTTGGAGATGCAGAAATTAAACGGGCGGGTTCACCGGCTTGTCTAGTTTTTTTATCTTCTTCTAATGTAGTTTTTGGGTTTTCAAAAACCTCGGCTAAACCAAGTTTTAAGAGTCTTCCGCGCAAGGTTAAAAATTGATTTGCTAAGAAAACAAGACTACCTACACTACGGAAATTAAAATATAAAGTTTTTTCCAGAATTTCTTGATTTTGACGATAAAATTTTTGCTTTAAGTCTTCCCAACGGAAACCACTGGGGCTAATGGTTTGGTTTAAATCGCCGGCAAAGAAAAAATCAGCGCCAGCGGCGGCGAGTTGCAGCACAAGTTCAAGATGTAGTTCAGTGAAGTCTTGCACTTCATCGCAGACAATAAAATGATATTGTTGGGGATTTTGTTTCAATACACGCAGTACATTTCTGGCAAGGTCTATTTCATCAAAACTATTATTTTGTTTAAGTTTTTTCTGATACCATTCCGCGAGACTATAGACTTCGCGGCGCTGGTTTTGGGGAATGACTGTAGAACGTTTTTTACCTAGTTTTTCGTAATCTTTTTCGGCAATTAAATCAAGGTTTGGAGAAAGTTGGGAACCTTTGATAATGCTGCGAATTTCATCCCAAATAAGAGCACTTGGGTATTGTTTACGTTTGGGATGGGCGCGATAAATTAGCCAAAATGCTTGAAAATTCACTTCATCTTCCGGGCGATAGGGTTGGGCTGAATTTTCAAGAATTTCTAAGCATAAATCGCGCATGGTTTTGAATTCAAAAATACTTTCTGCGCTTGGATGACTATTACCAAGAAGTTTTTTAAATTGTTCGCGGGCGTTGGCAACTAAAAGAGGGTTTTGGGCAAGGTAAAGACGTTTTCCAGGCGGGTAACTTTGCAGACTTTGGAGTAGGCGATAAAGGGCGACAGTAGTTTTGCCAGTACCGGCACTTCCTGATAGTAAAAGACTCCCCGGAAGCTGCACAAGTTGATATTCTTCGGGGCTAAGTTTAAGGGGTAATTCGCTATTTTGTTCAATTATGGCTTGATGCCAAGTTTCCTCCGAGTCGATAACTTGCCAGGGAATATTACTTAGTAATTCGTCTTGAAATTCTGCTGGTAAAGTTATTTCTTGATCTCGCACTATTTCCAGGGCAGATTTTTGTTTGGCGGTGAGGCGGGGGCTTTCAATATTGCCAATAGTTTCGATAATTTCCGCGTCTAACCATTCGGTATCAGGGGTTCTTTTTCGGGCTTTGGCATTGCGTGATACATCATCGTGATCGAGGCAAATATCTTGCACTGCGATGTAAATTTGAGCAATGCCGGTTTGGGGTTCTCTTGATTTTTCGTAGGTAAAAATAAGGCGAGAAGCTTTAGTAATACGGGCTTCCCAAACTTTTTTAGAAATTCCTTTTAGTTTTTTGACTCGCAAGCCACTATTAAATTGTTGTAGACGCACTTTTTCTATACAGTTCCAGATTTTTTTCTTGAGACTGCTTTGGGGAATTTCTCGAATAAAATTTACTATTTCTGGGTGTAATACGGCTGGAAGGGACATAGTTTGAATAAGTTTAGGTGGTTTTAATATGGGGGATTGGCTGCGATAGGCGGTTTGGGGGGAGTCTGTAGCGCCATTTTAAACGGGTAATTTTTAATTATAAGTCACTTTTTCAAAGTCTTGCTTGTTTTTGAGGAGTTGGGCGAGAATGGGGATCAATGCTAATGATGTGGGCTGTAGGAGGTTTTTTTTATTTAAAGAATGTAGAGGTAATTTCATTTAGATATTCATCTATGTTTGCCGGTTATAGGTTCGATTACAAAAAAACTTTTAAGGCGAACAAAAAGTTTATCACTATCACCGGCCCAAAATTTCTTATTATTCCATATAAAAAACCCTCTCTTGGGGAAGAGGGGGTTTTATTTTAACCGCATCCTTAAGAAGATTAACGCTATGACTTAACCACGCTACTCCTATCGGAGTTTTTAACTGAGTTGCAATGGTTATGTTGTGGCCGGTTCTGGTGGGGAATTTAAGAAAGTAAAGCTGTTACCTGTAAATGCGTTCGTGTCAGTAACACCGGCCAAAATTGCTACTAAATCTTGCTCACCCTTGAAATTGACATAACTCAGGCCAATACCAGAGGGCAAATTGCTTTCAGGGGTGATATCAATCAACAAATAACTATCAGGATTACCAGGCAATAATAGGCTATCTTTGTCAAATTCAAAGTTTTGAATCAAAACGTAGTCATCATTGCCAAAGGCACTATAAAGCGGTTCTGCACCATCTCCCAGCGAGAAATAATCCTCCCCTGCACCCCCCGTGAGAGTATCAATTTCTGGGCCGGTTATTTCGTTAGCACCTTGCAAAAAGTTATTACCATCCCCACCGGCTAAACTATCATTTCCCTTATCGCCGTAGAGATTATCATCCCCAGCACCACCGGCCAAAGTATCATTCCCTTGACCGCCTGAAAGTTCATCACTATCTTCTCCGCCATCGATAAAATCATTACCGGCATTGCCATTGGCAACATCATCCCCTACAGCGCCGCTGATGCTATCCTCATCCATACCGCCATACATCTCATCGTCACCGGCCCCTCCGTTAAGAAAGTCTTTGTTTTTGCCACCGGCCAGCATATCGTTGCCAAGCTCACCATACATCTGATCTGAACCCTCGTTACCAAAGGCCATATCATCATCTTGGCCGCAGTGTACCTCGTCATTGCCCTCACCGCCGATCAGTTCATCTTCACCGACGTTGCCGTAGAGTTTGTCATCTCCGTTATCGCCATCCACGAAGTCATCATCCGCACCGCCGAACGCTGAGTCATTCCCCTGTCCGCCTTGCATATCATCGCCACCGGCTTCACCGACTAACTGATCATCGCCGCCGTTGCCATACATCTCGTCATCGCCATCACCACCGGCAGACTGGTCATCCCCTGCACCGCTGGCTAAGAGATCATCATCACCATTACCAATGAGATTATCATTGCCGGTGCTACCCATTTCTACATCGCCCTCTGCTTCTGGAGGAGTGCCGGCAAACAAATCAAAGTCATAAACTGATGTTTGATTGGCTTGATCTGTTTGTAAGATTCTCACATTGTACCAGCCATAGGCATCGGTGGGAACATCCCAGGTAAATTCGCCGGTGGTTGGGTTTAAAGCTACACCTCGCGGGGCTTCCAGCAGCGTTACACTTCCCTTATAGGGAATTGGTATAGTTTCTGTATAAGTTGTGCCTGGTGTAGCATATACATCCCACTCGTCTTCATCAGGGGCCATATCTTCCAGGCTACCGCCACCAACTTTAGCAATGGCCGGCACGCTTGGCAACGAATTATCATCCTGTTCATTGACTGCTGTAACTGTGAAGCGGTAGGTTTCCCCAGTCTTTAAGCCGCTAATGGCAACGTTATCGTCATACACCACCATCGTTGTATCTTCGATGGGGTCAATTTTTGAACCGGCAGCATCATCATCGTAGTCAACGATGTAATAAACTGCACCCTCCACCGGCTGCCAAGATACCAACACCGTATCGTCACTCACAGAAGAAGCCGCCACATCTTTAACTTGTTCTAGGCTGCCTTCTTCAATGATCTTGACGGGGTTGGGTGCATAGACAAAGCGAGGTGCGTTGTCGTTGTCTTGCAGCATCGCATAAATATAGTATTCGCCACTGGGAAGATCCGTTACATCCCAGCTAAAGTTTCCTTGGCCGTCGCTTTCTACCAATTCTTCAGAAATGGGTGCGCCGTCTGTGCCGGTGCCGTCAATGTCGTAGAAAAATGTGACGTTGGCTTCAGAGTCAGGGTCGGCAGCTTGGTAGTTGATATTGACGTTATTGGTGGAAGGGTCAAAATCGATGGAGTTAAAAAGAATTGTTGGGTCTGGTGCATCAAGGCTGCCGCCGTATTCCAAAGCACCTAACGTATCTGTATCGGTCATTGAGAGCGACCATTCGCCGATTTCTGGCTCTCGGACTAAAATCGTTAGTCGTTTGTCATCGCTGAGTTCTCCGATAATACCGACTTTCCAAGGTTGCGTGTATTCCTCTTTGTTGTTGGCAATGGGGATAGTCTCGCTGCTGTAAACGGTGCCGTCTGGGCCAATGACTTCAAAGGGAACGCTGCCAAGAGGGGCCGAGTTTTCCCAAGACACGGTAAAAATAAAGTATTTTCCGCCGGTGACACCATAGGTGACTTCGCTGTTGTTGGCAGCTTCGATATCGAAAATTCCAACTTCGTCTTCGTCTTCTTGACTGGGTTCTGTTGCGTCTGAGGGGACAAGTTCTGCGTCTGGTTCTTGGGTTAAGAAATCTTCAGTGGAGGGGCCGGTGATTTCTTCTACGGTTTCGTCAATTTGATCGGTTTCTTCGGGTGTATCTACGGGGTCAAAAGCTTCAACTACAGCATTGTCTAAGATGGCTTTTTCCTCAAAGCCTGCTAGGGCTGGGTCGTCGGGTGCTTCAGGGGCCGGTGCTTCTGCTGAGGAAACTTCTACTGTGCGAGGAAGAGGTAAACGGGAGTTTTTGAAAGGTGAAGGGATAACTTGGTCTAATTCTTCTTTAAGTTTTTGGTCAATATAGGTTTCTACTGCATCTTTCTCGGCTTTGAGGGGGCGAACATCTCTGCCGGTGAATAATTCAAAACTCCCATCAAATTTAAACTCAGCCCCAATATCAGGTAAATATTTGATATCTGCCCAGACGCTAATATAGTCATTTCCATAGTAATCATCTGGAATAAATTGGAAGTAACCATAAGCACCGGCTACTGTGTAACCGCCAATTTTAGGGACTTTCTTGGGTACTGTAAGAGATAGGGAACCAGCCAAATTTATCTGCTGTATCCAATATTTTTCATTGTTTTTATCAATCGTTGGAGGCGATTGACCATTTTCCTTAGCTTCTTGTGCGGCTTGCAGTGTATCCACCCTGTATACGAGTCTTTTGAACTTCTGGGTATAACGGCCCTTGCCCTCCATTCTCCCCAAGCCCCAGAAGCTTAAACCCTGTTGATAAAAATCAAATAAAGCTTCTTTTGTTTTATGGTTGAAAGAAAAGCGAGCTCCGCCTACATCAAGAACACCTCCTAAAAATTTGACGCTGCCCTTTCCCCCAAAACGGCTTGCATCAATTCCCACATCTGCGTCAGCACGAGCCGTATAAATTTGACCGTTCACTCCAGCAACTGCACCAAGTCCTGCCTTCACAATTCCGCCGATATAAGGTATATTTATGGAGCTAATATCAAAGGATTTGCCAAAGGTTAGGGCGGTGCCGGCGTAAATCGTTGGAAACCCGCCCTGGGCTAATTTACTAACTCCACCTTCGAGGCGTTGTAAAAAGACACCATAACCTAGAGGTGCATTGAGGTTGTCAGCTTTGAGAGCGATAGCGTCTAAGCTTCCGTTAAGAATTTTTAAATATCCCCCAACGATCAGATCTTTAGCCCAAGGTAAACCAAATTCTCCGAGAATCTCATAGGTATTTTTCTGGCTATCTATGAGAGCAGAGGCTTTGCGGATGCTCAGGAGTTTTGGCAAGATTACTCCTTCGGCACTAAACTTGCCTACATAACGGGTTTCTCCCGGGGCTATAGAAATGTAGGTTTCCGGTTGGCTGAAGTCGTAGGAAAATTTGAAAAAATTCTCTCCTGCGGATGCTACCCTGGAGGGAAGAAAGTCACCAAGATTGCCGTTAGTGCCTTTGCCTCTCAATATCACAGCTTTTTGCCCCGCAGAATTTTTTTCAAATTGAGCAGTCGCGTCTGTGAGTTTTATCGGCAAGCTAAAGAAGGGAGAAATACCAAAATAGTCGCTTGCTCCTTCAAATTGTGCATAGCTAGGAATGGTAATTTCTCCCAACGGGATTGTTCCAAAGTTGAAGCCTTGGGGGGTTACAGAAAGTTCGACGACGTTGTTTCTGTTGCGCTCTAATATAACTGACCCGGTTTTGGGTGAGTTTAAGATTTCTTTGCTTCTTTCTGTCTCTAAAATTTTGCTAATGATAGTGACGACTTCGCTGGCTGCTAACTGAAAAACATTATCGAGCACGCCTAGAGCTTGCTGTTCTTCCGATGTAAGATCAAGATTATCTTTAATTGCACCAAGCGTTGTGGAGCCGAATTCTCCTAGGCGAGAACGTATTTTTCCTAAAACATTTTTTAGTTGCTCCAATTCTTTCTTGCGCCGATCGTAGGTGTAGTATAGTAGCGGAATTGCTTGTAATTCACCTTGGATCTTCACTCCATCGTCTAGGATTTCTAAACTGTTTGCATTCAAGCTTAATACGCCATCATAGAGAGGAGTATTTGGCGCTTGTATGGATGAAGATTTTGTTTGACCTGGCAGAAATTTAACTATGGTGCTGCCTCTGAATAGCTCTTGGCCCGATGCTGATTGTATATTTCCAACAAGATTTAGTTCTTCTAAACTGCCGTTATCCTTTTTTTTCCAAAAATCTACCTTATCCGCTTCAAGCCCATTTGCGCCATTATTTTTGCTGATTTTAACTTTACCCTTTGAAGTCAATCTATCCGAAGAGAAGTCTTTCAAGGATATCGAGTACTCTTCTTTAAAATCATTGGGTTCAATGTTCAAAGGGCTGATTAAGTTTTGGTCAATTGATGGCATAACTTTAAAAAATGTTGGAAAAGGGAACTTTTTTACTACCAAATTTTCTAAAATCGTACATCTGCTTTATTAAGTTCAATATCTTTTTAGCCTTCTGGGATCTTTGAATGCCACTCAAAAAAACTTAATAAAACTTAATGCTTATTTTGTTTAGACGATTTTGGAAATGGTGGATTTGAGGCTGTTATATCAAGAAAAATAGGGGGGTGTAAAGAAAAAAATATTTAAATTTTATTATGATTTTCTATACTATGCAGATATTTTCCTAATCAGAGAAAACATTGTTTGTATAATTTAATATAAATAATTAAGATAATACATATAAATGTAAACTATACAAATAGTTTATCCTCGAAATTTTTGGTATTTTCTGATTTTCACACACTTAAGCTATAGTACCTACAAAAGTGTAAAAAGCGTAATCGAAATTAAAGAAAAGTTTAAGTAATAACCTTAAGTTTTTATAACGCACAATTGGGAATGAAATACGGGCCGATTGGCTGGAAATTTTATTACTAACCATAAAAAAACCCTCTTGGGTGAAGAGGGGAGTTTTTAAACCGTAGATTGCAGATTGATTTATGGCTAGGTATCTGAGATTTTTGTCTTAAAGAACATAAAGCAACAAAAACAAAATTACCCAAATCACATCAACAAAGTGCCAGTAAATTTCTGATGCTTCCGGGCCAAAATGAGAAGCACTGGAATAATGACCTTCTTTGCGAGAACGCCACAACATTGCCAAAATTAACAACACACCAAAAGTAACGTGCAAACCGTGAAAGGCAGTCATTACATAAAAAGAACTGGCGTATAAATTGCTGGTCAAACCAAACGCCAACCCGCTATATTCGTAAACCTGACCGGCCAAGAAAATAGTCCCCATTAAAGCGGTAAGCCCGCCCCAAAATTGCAATCCCTTAACATCATTCTTCTTAATAGCAGTATTGCCTCGATTAAAAACAAAACTACTAGAAATCAGAATGATCGTATTTATCGATGGCACCAATAACTCCCGTTCCACATCTTCAGGAGGCCAAACCGGCGCCATTGCCCGATAAATTAAATACGCCGCAAACATTCCAAAAAAGATCATTCCTTCCGCAATTAGGAACACATAAACCCCAAAAATTCGATAATCGTGATGTTCCTCTGCGTGTTCGTGCGTCTCAGCCGCACCGTGATAATTTAACTCAACTTTTCCTTCATCAATTGTTGGGCTTTGCATGAATCTTATCCTGTTTTAAACTTTACCTTTCCTCATTCCCAGGCTAAACCTGGGAACAAGAAAAATCTAACTTTCACCATCAACTTGATCAGGATTAGCTGCAACCGTTGGGTCAGGTTTTGCGCGTAAAATCGAACCCGGACCGGCAGCTAAATTCTCATCTTTGGGGTCATCAAAAGGCACATCCACTTCACTTAAACGTTTGACACCACCCTTCCAAAGCGAAGTAGCATCAATGTCTGCAATTGCTCGTCTTCTTGGCATAGCCTTAACTACCCCGTAATCGTAGGGGCCGGTAGCCAAAACCGGCGTTCTTTCAAAGTTTTCGATAGGTGGCGGCGAAGAAGTCATCCACTCTAAAGTCAAACCTTGCCAAGGATTATTACCCGCTTTTGGGCCGTACATCCAACTCCAAATCGCATTGACAATAAACGGCAAAGTTGACACAGCCAAAATGTAACTACCAACGGTACAAACCATGTTTAAACCGGCAAATTTCGGGTCATACATAGCAACCCGGCGCGGCATTCCCATTAAGCCCAGGGCGTGCATAGGCATAAAAGTCAAATTTGCGCCAATTAACGTTAAGACAAAATGAACAACGCCCCAGGGTTCATTTAACATCCGTCCCGTCATTTTCGGGAACCAATGATAAATAGCCGCGTAAATGCCAAATACAGAACCGCCAAACAAAACGTAATGGAAATGCGCCACCACAAAATAAGTATCGTGGACATGAATATCAAACGGCACCGAAGCCACCATGACGCCGGTGACACCACCCATCACAAAAGTGGAAATAAAACCCATACAAAATAGCATGGCACTGGTAAGGCGAATTTTTCCGCCCCACATTGTTGCTAACCAGCTAAAAACTTTAATGCCGGTGGGGACAGCAATCACCATCGTGGCGATCATAAAAAACATCCGCAACCAGCCGGGAGTACCGCTGGTAAACATATGGTGTGCCCACACAATTAAACCCAAAAAGCAAATCGCCAAACTTGAATAGGCAATTGCTTTATAACCAAAAATCGGTTTCCGGGCATGAACCGGGATCACCTCCGACATTACCCCAAAAAAGGGCAACACCATGATGTAAACCGCTGGGTGGGAA
This sequence comes from Halomicronema sp., assembly GCA_036704045.1. GTDB lineage: Bacteria > Cyanobacteriota > Cyanobacteriia > Cyanobacteriales > Oscillatoriaceae > Ancylothrix. The sequence goes on from DATNQM010000003.1 coordinate 68,799, forward strand.
TAAAACCAGAACATATGCTGGTAAACCACCGGATCGCCGCCCCCGGTGGGGTTAAAAAAGCTAGTACCGGCCAGCAAATCAAACGACAGCAAAATTAGCGCACTTGCTAATACGGGGGTTGATACTAAGGCTAGGGCTGAGGTGGCAATCATTGCCCAACAAAACAGGGGCATTTGATTTAAACCCATTCCTGGTGCTCGCATTTTTAAAATCGTCACCATGAAATTTAAAGCCCCCAAAATCGAGGAACTCCCCAACAATAAAACGCTGAGAATCCAGATTTCTTCACCAACTTTCCCACCAAGTAAACTTAGGGGTGGGTATGATGTCCAACCGGCTTGGGGGCCGGTGGTAAAAAAGCTAGTTAATAGCAAAAGTCCCCCAACAGGAATCAGCCAAAAAGCAACGGCATTTAAACGCGGAAATGCCATATCTTTTGCGCCAATTAAAAGCGGAATTAAGAAATTAGCAAACCCAGCCCCCGCCGGCACAATCCACAGAAAAATCATTACCGTGCCATGCAAGGTAAAGAGGGTATTGTACATTTCTGGTGAGACAAAATCCGGGTCTGGGGTTGCTAGTTCGGTACGCACCGCAGTAGCGAGGGAACCGCCTACCAAATAGAACAAAAACGATGTAACCAGATATTGAAGACCGATTACTTTGTGGTCTGTATTAAAGCTGAAATAATCCTGCCATTTTCGCTGAGGATCTTGACCTTCGGCCCCAGCATTGGCTGCTTCTTGAAAGTCTACTTGTGCTGTTGTCATATTTTGATATCAGTGTTTATCTGCACGGTGGACTGTGCCCACCAAAGGGGTAGGTGGTTAAGCAAAATTTTACTTATGTAAGTGAGAAAGCATTTCGGAATTAACGCCCATTTCCTCAGCATAGGGTGCCAAATATTCGCCTTCTAACATATCGGCAGGACTAACGGCTACAGCAGTTTGCATTGATTCATTAAGGGCAATTTCTTGCTGACTTTTTACCCAGCTATCGAATTCTTCGGGGCTTTGAACTATTAGCTGAGTTTTCATTGCGCCATGATAACCGCCACAGAGTTCTGCACAAATGACTGGATATTCGCCGGTTTTGGAAACTGTAAACCTTAACTCAGTGGTACGTCCGGGAATGACATCTTGTTTGAGACGTAGTTCAGGAATCCACATGGCATGAATGACATCATTAGCTGTCATGTTGAGTTGGGATTCTTTGCCAGAGGGTAAGTGCAGTTCACCAGAGGTGATCCCCAAGTCGGGATAGGCAAAAATCCAGGCAAATTGTAGGCCGGTGACGTTTACTACTACGTCGGCTGTTTTTCCTTCTTTGTCGGGAGACGCGCCGATCCCCAGGGCAATTTGTCTGGGTTGGGATGGAGCCGGTTCTTCTGTTCCACCTAAAGTTGCCGCCATTGCTGCGCCTTTCATTTGGTGGTTATGGGCGACATTAACGCTGTGATCGTGGGAGGCCATTGGGTCTAGGCCGCCCATTTCGTTGTAAATTTCAAAGCTATACACGGAAATACCCAAAACTATGACGGCGGGTATCGCTGTCCAGAGAATTTCTAGGGGTATATTGCCGTGTATTGGTGGGCCGTCTGTGTTGTCGCCTTTCCGCCTACGATATTTGATTGCGGAAATGATCAGCACTCCTTGGACTAGAATTACCAAACCGACGGAGATAGTCATCATTACATTAAAGAGACTATCGATGTGGCCTGCTTCTTCGGAGGCTGCCACCGGCAAGAGGTTGTGATTTTGACCGTACCACAGGCTGACAAGCGTTATTACAATGCCGGCGAGCAGGGTTAGGATTGTGTTTGGAATGTTCACGCTTTTTCTGAAACCTCTAGGGGATAAAACTTCTTAAACGTTAACTTAAAGGTTACGGGGATGAAGGTTGTCTATGTAACCAAGCTAGGGTAAGCCTTTGATAAGGTGAGGCTGAGTTTTGAAGTTTGGCTGACTTTACTTAAAATAAAGCACTCTAGCCTTGAATTTTGCTTTCGGAAGACAGCTTTTGTCTTTTTTTAACAATGTTGCAGGGGCCTGTTGGCTTTTGTGCTTTTCAACCATCTGTTATTGTAGCAAGTGGTTTATTTATCTTAATTTTTTTGGCCCAGACGTTGATAAATAGTGGCCCAGACCTTGAGAAAAAGTAAAGAAATAATAACAAGTTAAAAAAAAATCTAAAGAGTTCGGCTGTTTAAAGTTCTTGATATTAAAGTATTTTCTAGGATATGTTCAGGATTTCAAGCGCACTAGGCAAGAGTGAGTGATTGCTCAATTTTTTATTAACTTTGTTTTAGGACGAATACTGAGGTACCGTGCATGGCGAACTTTACTATCAATCCAAATGCAAGGAATTCTGTATTGCAAAGCAGTCCTGATAATATTCAGGTTGCTCAGCAAGATCGGATCCGCCGTTTGGTTTGGAAACTGGCTTTTGCAACTTGGCTATTAATGGCTGTAGGAAGTGCAACGCGGGTTATGAATGCGGGTCTGGCTTGCCCAGATTGGCCTTTGTGTTATGGGGTTTTGGTGCCGGCTTCCCAAATGAATTTGCAGGTGTTTTTGGAGTGGTTCCACCGGCTAGATGCGGCTGTGATCGGTTTGGGGGTGCTGTGGATGGCCGGTTTATCTTGGTGGTATCGTCGTGTTTTGCCGGTTTGGACTCCTTTTGCTTCTACTTTTGCTGTGTTTTTAATTGGGTTTCAAGGAGTTTTGGGTGGGCTGACGGTGACGCAGTTGTTACGGTTTGATATTGTGACTGCTCATTTGGGCACGGCTTTGCTGTTTTTCTGTACCCTTTTGACTATTGGTGTTTTGCTATTGCCTTTTAAGGCTAATGGGACGGCGGGAAATCTCCGCTGGGTCGCTTTGACGGCGGCTATTTTGGTTTATTTGCAAAGTCTTTTGGGGGCTTTGGTTGGTTCTCGTTGGGCTTTACATCAATGTTTTGGTTCGGGTGAGTTGTGTGTGGTGATGAATAGTCACATCGCTGGGGTTGTACCTGCTACTTTGGCTAGTTTGGCTGTGGTGGTTTTGGTTTGGCGCCGGCCTGCTGTTCATCCAAATTTACGTCGGCTTGCCGGTTGGGTTGGGGGTTTGTTGTTGTTGCAGGTTTTGCTGGGAGTCGCTACATTTCGTTTACGGTTACAGGTTGAGCCTTTAACGGTGGCCCATCAGGCTATGGGGGCGGCTTTGTTAGGGGTTTTAGTTGCTACAACGGTGTTTGCTTGGCGGGATGTTAAGGCTGTGATGCCGGTGATAGAAGAAGTTTAGGGAGGTTTTTTAAACCACCGATGATTTTTGTAAGGAGTTGGTTTTGTTAGATTGTTTGTTTTTTAGTTTTACAGGTCTTTTTTTAAAGGAATTAAGATGATGCAAGAAGTTTTTGGAAATTCCGCTACAAGACACCATGAAAATTTTGGCCAGGTTTTGCAAAGTTATTATCAACTGACAAAGCCTCGGATTATTTTGCTGTTGTTAATTACTACTGCGGCGGGTATGTGGGTTGCAGCGGAGGGCGAACTAGATGCTTTTAAGTTAATTGTGACGCTTGTAGGGGGGGCTTTGGCTTCGGCTTCGGCGAATACAATTAATTGTCTTTATGACAGTGATATCGATTATATTATGGAGCGGACTCGTTGGCGTCCCATTCCTTCGGGCCGTATTAAGCCTCGTGATGCTTTGCTGTTTGCGATTGCTTTGGCGGCTGTTTCTTTTGGGTTGTTGACGTTTTTTGATAATTTGTTGACGGCGCTTTTGGCGATGTCGGGAATTGTTTTTTATGTGTTGGTTTATACCCATTGGTTGAAGCGTCACAGCACTCAAAATATTGTTATTGGTGGGGCTGCTGGGGCGATTCCTCCTTTGGTTGGTTGGGCTGCTGTAACGGGTGATCTTAGCTGGGCTGCTTGGCTTTTGTTTGGGATTATTTTTCTGTGGACTCCTCCTCATTTTTGGGCTTTGGCTATGATGATTCGTGATGATTATGCGGCGGTAGGTGTGCCTATGTTGCCGGTGGTTGAGGGGGATGAATCTACGGCTCGTCAAATTTGGGTTTATACTCTTATTTTGGTGCCGGTTAGTTTGTTTTTGGTTTTCCCGCTTCATGCTTGCGGGTTGGTTTATGGACTGTTTGCTGTGATTTTGGGTGGGGTTTTTGTCCTTAAGGCTTGGCAGTTGTTACAAAATCCTTCACAGCGGGATGTTGCTAAGTCTGTGTTTAAGTTTTCGATTTTTTATTTGATGTTGTTGTGTGCTGGAATGGTGGTTGATAGTTTGCCAGTTGTTCATCAATTTAGTGTGGCTTTTTCTGACAAGATGTTGTGGATGCTAAGTTTGATGCCGGTTTGCTCGTAATCTTTTGTAGTTGCGCTTTAGCAGTAAGGCGCAACTACATAAATTTTTGATTTTTAATTATTGAGACAAGCTTGTAGTTTAATAAAGATAGATAATAATTCTATGGCTCGTAAGGAGGGCTCTCCTAAACAGGGAAGATGTCCTTTTGGGGCTTTGTCTTCACTAAAAATTAATTCATAATAATTTTTCCATTCTGATGTTGTTCCAATTTCAAAAAACAAAAACCAATCTGTTTTTTCTGTTTTCCACCCTACGCATTCCGCAAAGGTAAACCAGGTATCTAAATCATAATTCTCAGCAGTAGTAATTTCTCCTAATTTTTCCCAAATTATTTTTTGGACACTAAAACCAAAACGTCCATTACTATATTTAACCCAAAGTTTATCTATAATTTGCAAGTCTTCACAGGGAAAGTCTTCTATGTCTTCTGGATAGAGATAGCCTTCTTGTTCTCTTTCAGCTATTTCTAACATTAAATCGGCTGTTTTTTGATCTGCTTGTTGCCATTTACCTTCTGATAATAAATCTTGGAGTTCTCTGTAGTCTATGCCTACTGCTGAGATGAAGTTGTCAACGTTGGTAGAGTGGCTTTTTTTTGTGAGGTTTGAACTGTTTAAAGCTTCCAAAACTTCTTGGGCTGACTGGTATCTATCTTTAACATAATCTTCTACTAATTTATCTAAAATTGTTCCTAAATTTGCATTAATTTCTGTCGAGTTTGGCAATTTTTCTCGCCACAACCACCGGCCATTAATTCCATCATATAAGTTATCATTTTCGTTGGGTAAACAGCCTGTTAATAAGCGAATACAAGTTACTCCTAAACTGTATAAATCACTGGCGGGGAAAACTTGACCGCGCATTTGTTCTAGGGGCACATATCCGGGGGTTCCTACTGTTGTTCCTATTTGTCCTAAAATCGTGGCGGTTACTTGTTTTGAAACGCCAAAATCTATTAACATTAATTTTCCATCTCTTTGCCGGCGCATGATGTTTTCTGGCTTAATATCTCGGTGAATTACATTGCTTTCATGGACAATTTTAAGCACTGGCAATAAATCTGTTAAAATCTGCCTAATTTTTTCTTCGCTAAAGTTTCCTTCTGTTTCTAATTCTTCTAATAATGTTTGTCCTTCTATTAATTCTTGGACTAAATATAAGCGGTTATCTTGTTCAAAATAAGCGAGTAAGTGGGGAATTTGGGAATGTTCGCCAAGTTCATAAAGTCGCTTGGCTTCTTGTCTAAATAGTTCGCTTGCTTTTTCGAGGGCTGAGGTTCCTTGAAGTTGTGGTACAAATTGTTTAATGACACAAGGATCGTTCATTCTATCGGCATCTAAGGCATAATAAGTTCTGCTAAATCCTCCTTCGCCTAATAGGTTGATGACGTGATAACGATTTCTGAATAAAGTTGATAAGTTGCCGGTGCCGCAACTAAGGCAAAATTTGTTTCCGTCTGGGTTGAAAGGGTTGGGGCATTTGATGTTAGAACAGTAAAGCATAGATATATATGATCAAACTTGAGAAGTAATTTTAAATTTAGTAGACTGGTTTTTATTATGTTAACTGATGGTAAGGCTGGAGTGAATTTTTGTTTTTATTTTTTACTCTCTATTAATGATTATTTTTTTGTTTTTGAGGATTGTTTATTGTTGATAAAAATTTGATGTTTTAGGATGACATCGGCATTATTAATGCTCAACTTCCTTAGCTGATTTTAAAGGTAAATTTTAGATTAAAAATATTAAATTAAGCCTTGCTTATTCCTAGAAACGGAGAGAGTAGATTAAAATAGAGACAGACAAATGTATAGTTTTGTAAAAATAGCTGACACCCAAAAAATTATGCCGCCCGCCGTTTTAATCGAAAAGCTGCAAAAGCGTTACGGCTCGGTTGAAGCCGTCAAGGATGTATCCTTTCAAATTGAACCTGGAGAAATTTTGGGTTTGCTTGGCCCAAATGGGGCCGGTAAAACCACTACGATCCGCTGTCTGTGTACGCTTGCTAACCCGGATGCTGGACGTATTGAGGTTTGTGGGGTAAATGTGGTGGAAAATCCCAAGGCTGCGCGCCGGTTGTTGGGTTATGTGGCGCAAGAGGTGGCGTTGGATAAAGTGCTGACCGGCAGAGAGTTGTTAGAATTGCAGGCGGCATTATACCATATTCCAAGCAAAATAGCAAAGGAACGTATCAATAATGCAATTGCTTTGCTGGATTTAGAAGAATGGGCTGATAAGCTGACAGGCAAGTATTCTGGGGGTTTGCGCCGTCGTCTTGATTTGGCTGCCGGTTTGCTTCATCAACCAGAGGTTTTAGTATTAGATGAACCGACGGTGGGTTTAGATATTGAAAGTCGGATGGCGGTGTGGTCATTTTTGCGAAGTTTGCGCGAGAATGGGACGACAATTTTGTTAACAAGTCATTATTTAGAAGAAGTTGATGCGTTGTCAAATCGGGTTGCAATTATTGATAGAGGTGTGGTGATTGCTACCGGCACTCCTTCGGAATTAAAAGATAAGGTGGGAGGAGAAAGAATTACTTTACGAATTCGGGAATTTTCGCCGGTGGAGGAGGCTAAAAAAGCAAGTGAGATGTTGCAATCTTTGCCGTTTGTTAAGGAGGTAATTATTAATAATGCTCAGGGTAATTCGCTGAATTTGGTTGTGACATCTGGGAGTGATGCTTTGTTGACTGTGCAGCAAGCTTTGCGGGAGGCAAATTTGCCGATTTTTGGTATTGCTCAATCGCGTCCTAGTTTGGATGATGTATATTTAGAGGCAACGGGGAAAACGTTACTAGATGCAGAGTTGGCGGCGGCTAGTAAACGAGATCCAAAGGCGACGAAGAAAGAAAATATGAGATAAAACCTCAGATTAAGCAAGATAATTTTTGAGACAAAAAGGAGACAAAATGAGTACGACTATTTCTACTTCTCAGCGGAATATAGAGTTGCAAGCAAAAATTGATTCTGGCAATCCTTTGGGTGAGTTTGTTCAAGAAACTTTAGCGTTGACGAAGCGGTTGTTTATTCAGTTAAAACGTCGCCCTTCTACGTTAATTGCTGGGGTAATTCAGCCTTTGATGTGGTTGATTTTGTTTGGGGCTTTGTTTCAAAATGCTCCTAAAGGTTTGTTTGGAGATGGTGTAAATTATGGGCAGTTTTTGGGCGCTGGGGTGATTGTTTTTACGGCGTTTGCTGGGGCTTTGAATGCCGGTTTGCCGGTGATGTTTGACCGGGAATTTGGGTTTTTAAACCGGCTGCTTGTTGCGCCTTTGGCTTCGCGTTTTTCAATTGTTGTAGCGTCGGCGATTTTTATTTTGGCGCTTGGTTTTATTCAAACAGCGGTGATTGTGGCGGCGGGGGCTTTTTTGGGGGCTGGTTTGCCAAATATTACGGGTTTGTTGGCTATTTCGCTGATTATTTTCTTGTTAGTTTTGGGGGTGACTGGTTTAAGTTTAGGTTTAGCTTTTGCGCTTCCTGGGCATATTGAATTAATTGCGGTAATTTTTGTTACTAATTTGCCGCTTTTGTTTGCTAGTACAGCCCTTGCGCCTCTTTCTTTTATGCCGAATTGGTTGCAATGGGTAGCGAGTTTAAATCCTCTTAGTTATGCTATTGAACCTATCCGCTATTTGTATTTAAATGGTGATTGGGGTTTAAGTAGTGTGGTGATGTCTGCCCCTTTTGGGGATGTGACTTTTGGTGGTTGTTTGTTGGTTTTGTTGGGGTTTGATTTGGTGGCTTTGGTAGCAATTCAGCCTCTTTTACGGCGTAGTTTTGCTTAATACTTTCTCTGTGTTCCTCTGTGTTTTAAAAAGTAGGTTTTTTTTCACGCAGAGGGCACGGAGGTAATCACAGAGGTCACGGAGGGTGGTTTCGGGGTAGAATGTTGGGATATGAATTTTTTTTGAGGTGAGGTTATGAATTGGAAGTGTTGGTTTTTGGGTGGGATGATGGTTTTGGGTTTTGGAATGCCTAGTTTTGCTCAAAGTTGTACTGGTGCTTCTGCTTTGCAAACTAATTGTCAGCAAAATACCAATGAAATTGATACTGTTACGGGTGCCGGTAATGGAAAATTAAATGTGATGGATTTAATTCATCAGGCGCAAACTGGGGGCCCGATAGATATGGAAGGTTTTACGGAAGAACAAAAGCAAAATATTGGGAATGCTGCTGATAATTTTCATGCTGAACAGTTGAAACGTTTAGAACAAATGCAGCAACAACAAACGGGTAATAATTGAGCATTTTTGAATGTTAATTTAACCGCTGATGTAGAAAAGTTAGTTAATAAGTTAAGTCAAAGAGATCAATTTTTATACAGGATTTAACTTGTTAAATTTCAAGCGGTTGGGTGTTATCTTAAGTCAATAAATAGTTTTTAAAAACCCGGTAAATTAGGCAAAACCGGGTTTTTGTTTGAGTATGGCGCTTTTTAAATTAGTAGGTTATCGGCTAATAAAATGTGCCCAAATATTGCCATCGGGGCCGGCAACGCGGTTTAAGTAACTATAGGGATAAAATAATTTTGCGCCTTCTGTATCGGCATAGCCGGTGAGTGCATCTCCCCAAGGATCGTTAACTATTAAGCCTTGTGGGGTGTATCCTACGACGCAAACAATATGGCCGGTGGCTGTAAAATCGCCTGCCAAAATGCAAGGGCGACGGTTAACAATTTCGGTTTGAATGTTTAGCCATGTGCGATTTGTATTAAAGGTGCTTTTGTAGCCGTAGGCGCGTATTAATTGCGATAAAACGCTGTGATCTGTTTGTGAACCTTCTCCATATTTATTTAAGCACCATTGCAGTAATTCGTCTTCTAGTTGTCCGCCCCAACTTGTTCGCATTCCATAATAATACAGGGCCATTGCGATTGATGTAACGTTACAAGTTGACCAATAAAACCGGGGGTTGTCCCGTTGAGAAAAATGAGGAACGTTGAGCTCAACTTGGTTGGAAAAGGGGTTAAAAGTTTGATTACCTCGCCGCATTTGGATGTGGGGTGGATAGAGATAGCCGGTGTTTCCAAAGTTAGGAAAGTCTTCGGTAAATGCTACTTTGATATGTCCTTCTTCTAAACCATAACTGCTGATGCCATAAGTGCGTCCTGTTGGCAAACCTATTTTTTCTGTATTGGTTAATTTGCTTGTATCAATTGGTTTCTTTTTAAAGGCAGTATTTTGAAGAACTGTTGCGGTTAAAGCTTTGGGATCGTAGGGAATGATGTTGTTATCTTTTTTAAGTTGTATATGCTGCCAATAAATGTAGCCAATGTTGCCAAAGTTGGGGATACTTTGGGCAAGGGTGATGCGGTAATGTCCTTTAAGACAAGCGTAGCCGGTGATTGCAAAGTTTTGTCCTAAAAGTAATTCGGCTTTTTGGTTTGCCGGTAAGGTAGAAGAATCAATGGGTTTGCTTTTTATCCAGGTAGTTTCTGTTACCAACATTGCGGCTGTAAGTTGGGTATCTGGTAGGTCTTCTATATCAAATTTTAAGATTTGATTGCCTTTGCTTAGTTGAATATGAGGTTCATAAAAATAACCAAAAGTTCCCACTGGGGCTAAGACAGAATTGAGGGTTACTTTTAAATGTCCGTCTACAAATCCGTATTTAGTAAGGGTTAAGTTTTGACCAGCTTTTACAAAAACTTTTTGTTGATTGTTTAGTTTGTCTGCATCAATTAGGGCAGTTTTAAAGAAGGTATCTGTGAGTACTTTTAAAGTTAATTCTTTGCCTACTGTCATAGCGTTATCGCTAACAGTCAAATTAATAATTTGACTGGCAACAATTCTGCCGTTACTGTCACTTCCGCGAAGGCGTAACCACCTAGCCCCTGGTTCTTGAAAGCCTTGGTTTAAGATAACTTGCCAGGTTCCAGCGCTTTTGTTTAACGCTACTTGTAAGGCAAATTTATCTTCGGCTAAAACTCGAACATTAGCAACTTTTTTTGGATCAAAAGTGCCGGTGAGTGTTGCAGGTTTTTTAACTAAAAATTCGGTGGCACTTTGATATGTTAAGGCGGGAGATGTGTTGATATTTTTGCCGCCTTCGCTAAGTTGAATAAAGTCGGGGAAAAAATAGCCGGTGTTGCCAAATCCGGGGATATTTTCTGTTATACTAACTTTTAAATGTCCGCTTTCTAATTGATAGCCAGTTACGCCATATATCCAACCGGCGGGTAGGGTAATTTGTTCTTCTAATTTCAGTGTACTACCGTCTACAGGACGCTTTTTAAAAAGTGTTGTTTTCAGAACGGTTAAAATAACAGGGTTTGTTTCAAAGGGAACAATTTTACCATCTTTTTGAATTTTAATATGGGGCGCATAAAGATAGCCAAATCTACCAAAATTTGAAATTTCTTTTAAGAAACTAACGCGGAAATGCCCCTCAAGACAAGTGTAGCCGGTTATATAAAAGTTTTGTCCTTGAGTAAGTTCAATTTTTTGCCGCGAAGATAGTTCTGAAGAGTCTTCTGGTTTAGTTTTTAATTGCGTGGTTTGATTGACAGTTAAAAGGCTGCAACCAGGAGGAATATTTGCAGGATCGACTAAAGAAAAAATAGGATTTGTTTGAGTGATTTTAACGTGTTTATCATAAAAATAGCCCACATTTCCTACTGGTACTAAAGGGGCTGTTAATTCTACTCTAAAATGCCCGTTTATGAGTTGATAGTTATTAATTTTAAATGTTTGACCGGCTGTTAATCGTACTTTTTGATTATTGCTAAGGCTGCTTGAATCTGTCGGTGTGGCTTTAAAAAACGTGTCTTGTAATATTTGAAGGTTGGTTGATTCAGTCATTTTTATTGTTTACCTAACTTCTAAGGATAGCTATATTTTACTGTGCATAGGTTTTATATTGGGTCGATTTTGTTAAATATTTTAATAGCTAATAAAGCCGATTTATGAAAAAACCAGCTTTATTAATACAATCAAAGTAAAGTTTTTAAAATATCTTGGGCGTGGGTTTCGGGGATAAGGTTGTCACCTTCATAAACTTGAGTAATTCGCCCAATGTCATCAATTACATAAGTTACTCGTTTAGCTTTTTCCGATGATTTTTCTGCATCATAAGCTTTAGTGATTATGCCATCGCTATCTGCGATAAGGGGAAAAGGTAAACTATATTTTTCGCTAAATTTTTGATGGGAAATTTCATCATCGCGGCTAACTCCTAAGACAGCAATATTATTTCTTAAATAGGCGCTGTAGTTATCACGAAAACTACAAGCTTCTTTTGTACAGCCTGGAGTGTCATCTTTAGGATAAAAGTAAATAACGAGAATTCTGCCGGCAAAATCGGATAATTTAACGATGTTTCCATTAGTATCTTTGCCGGTGAAAGCTGGGGCTGCTGTTCCAGTAGGTAAAGTCATAGTTTTGGAGTTAGTAATTAGTTAGAAAATTGGTAATTAGTAGAGGTTCAAAATTACAATTATTATAATTTTGCCTTTATCTAATCACCAAAAAATGAAAAATTAGGCGATGTTAGCTAAAATATCTTTAGCGTGAGATTCGGTATTAATTTTATCGAGAACTTGAGAAATTTTGCCTTCGCTGTCTATAATATAGGTGACACGTTTCGCATAGCCACCGCCATCGACATCGTAAGCTTTACTGATAAAACCATCAGTATCTGCTAATAGTTGAAAAGGTAAACCATACTTTTCTGTGAAAGCTTTGTGCGAGGCTTCATCATCGCGGCTTACACCCAAAACTACCATTTCCTTGTCTTGGTATTCAGCGTAAGAATCGCGAAAACTTTGAGCTTGTTTTGTACAGCCAGGAGTGTCATCTTTGGGGTAAAAATATAAAACCACTGTTTTGCCTTTAAATTCCGAAAGACTCACAGTTTTTCCGTTGGTGTCTTTAACACTAAAATCTGGGGCAATATTTCCGACAGGTAAAGTCATAGATGCAGAATCCTTTTGGAGTGCCTATCAATCTTATCATTTTCTGAACAGATACGAACTGCCAAAAGTTTAAATTATTAATGATTATAATTGGAGGAAATTGAATATATATTTGAGGTTGGACGTTTGGATCCAGATTTTGATTAAAATTAATTATTTAGGGTAAGCTTAAAACTTTTCTTTTATGTAATCTCTAGTTCTTATTAATCAACTACTCGAATCGTGCCTTTTTGCAAACCATCAAAAACACGAGTAATAAGGCTTTGTTCACTGGAGTTAATAGTATTTTTAGAAAGTAGGACACCCATAAATTTCTGCTGAGTATTGCGGGTAATTTTGCGTGAGGAAAATATTTCTTGAACGAGTTCTTCGATGCTAACTGCGGACATGACGGTGGGTGTAGGCATAATTTATCTCTTTGATTTGTGTATATCTACTATGCAAGGTTAATACACATTCGCGGGTGATTTAAATCGGTTTGTTTATGTGATTTTTTGGCAGAAAAGGTGTGATTTACATTTCTAAGACTTGTGATAAAATAGCCTAAAAAATGTGAGGCAAATCACCTTTAAATGTGTTAAAAATGATTTGCGAGTTAATTGTTAACACTTGGAACGGAAAAATGCTAAGATGAATAGAAACAAAAAAGGAGAAAACAATGGGATATTCAATTAGTATTAATAACAACTTTGAAGCCGAGGCTTTTCAAAAGTCTTTTGATAAACCTGTGTTAATTGATTTTTATGCGACCTGGTGTGGGCCTTGCGAAATGTTAAAGCCAATTTTAGAAAAAATTGCCCAAGAATATGATGTTGTAGTAGCAAAAGTTAATATTGATGATAATCAAAGTTTAGCCCATGATTATGGAGTTGAAGGAATTCCTGATGTGCGTTTAATGAATCAAGGAGAAATTATAGATAGATTTGTAGGAGTTTTACCAGAACCACAACTTCGAGAATTTTTAGCAAAACATAATATTAAATCTGGTTTAGAAACAGGACTTTATGCCATTGAATCTGAAATAGAAGGGGGAAATTTTGAAGCCGCCAGCACTATTATGGAAAGCTTACTTAAGGAATATAAAAACAATCAAGGATTAATTTTATCAGCCGCTAAGTTATATATTGATTCAGAAAAACTGGAAAAAGCAGAACAATTATTATCATTAATTTCTGAATCGGAAAAACAATTTTACAGCCAAGCCCAAGCCCTAAAACAGTTTATTGTCCTAGAACGTGCTTGCAAAAACCCTGGAGATAGCGATTTAGATAAATTGTTTTCTCAAGCCGCTTGTTTAGCCGTTGAAGGAAGTTATAAAGATGCTTTGGATAAATTTTTAGATATTGTTTCAGAAGATAGAAGTTATAAAAATGATGCGGCCAGAAAATCAATTTTAGCACTTTTTGAATTACTAGGAGAAGATAACCCTCTAACAAAAGAATATCGGAGAAAGTTAATGACAGCCTTGTATTAAAAGGACAAAAACCTTTACTAACTTCGTAAAATTTTCAAAAAATACAAAGGATTTTAAAGCTATGACAAAAGAATTTACTGTGGGTCAAAAAGTTAAACTAATGATGCAACCGGCCTATTTTAAAACTGCCGATCCTATGCCAATGTTACGTCCGCCTAATGTTGTTCAACTCGGAGAAGAAGGAATAGTTTTAGACCGGCGCCCTGGCGGATATTGGGGAGTGAGATTTCAAAAAGGCGCTTTTTTAGTTGATAGCCAATATATTGATTCTGTAGAGGTTTAAAAGATTAATTAAGGTGGGGGAAATATCCCCTGCCTAAAATCATTTTCCACCAACTTTCCGTAAAGATTGAATTGTTGATATAGCGTGTTTGGAGACAATTTCTATTTCTTCTTTTGTATTAAACCGGCCAATTCCAAACCGCAAAGAAGCAAAAGCCAATTCATCAGAAACCCCCAAAGCTTTCAACACATGAGAAGGCGCAATTTTTGCCGAAGTACAAGCCGAACCAGACGACACCGCCATAACCGGCTGCAACCCCAATAATAAAGCCTGTCCATCCACCCCCGCAACGCTGATATTCAAATTGCCCGGTAAGCGTTTTTCGGGATGTCCATTAAGAAAAACATCTCCAATTATACCGATATTTTGCCATAATAAATCGCGCAAACTTTTAAGCCGGCTTCCCTCAATTTCCATCTCATAAATTGCCAACTCCACAGCTTTACCCAGCCCCACAATTTGCGGTGTATAAAGAGTACCAGAACGCATCCCCCTTTCGTGCCCACCCCCGTGCATTTGCGCTGCAATTTGTACTCTAGGATTTCGGCGACGGACATACAAAACACCAATACCTTTAGGCGCATAAATTTTATGGCCGGTGATAGACATTAAATCAATTTTCATCGCCTCTACATCCAACACAATTTTACCTATTGCTTGCGCCGCATCCGTATGGAAAAAAACCCCTCTTTCTCGGCAAATTTCCCCTATTTCTGCTAAAGGCTGAATCACCCCTATCTCATTATTTGCAGCCATCATAGACACTAAAATAGTATCAGGACGCAAGGCTTTTTCAAAAACATCTAAATCCACTAAACCATCTGGTTTTACCGGCAGATAAGTAACCTCAAATCCCAACTTTTGTAAATACTCACACGGATCGAGAACAGCATTGTGTTCTGTTTTCAATGTAATAATATGCCGACCTTTGCTAAAATACGCCTCAGCAACACCTTTAATTGCTAAATTATTTGCCTCCGTTGCACTGCTAGTAAAAACAATTTCTTCCGCTGTACAATTAATCGCATCTGCGATAATTTGTCGCGCTTGCTTTACCGCAGCTTCCGCCACCCAACCGTATTGATGATTAATACTAGCTGGGTTGCCAAAATGTTCTGTAAAATAAGGCAACATTGCCTCTAAAACCCGTTCATCTACCGCAGTGGTGGCGTGGTTATCAAGATAAATAGGACGCTGCATTTTTAGATTTTTGATTAGGTTATCAATTGTCAAAGCTAACAATATATTTTTACATAAATTTCAGCTAAAATAAATATGTTTTTATTTAAGAAACTTTCCCATGTCAACCAATATCAATGAAGAACCAAAATATCCAACATTAAAAGCCGCCATTTCTCTAGGAAGTAACTTAGGAGAATCCCATACAATTTTAAATAAAGCTTTAGAAAGTTTAGAACAGAATGAAAACATAACTATAGAAAACATATCTAACTTGTATGAAACCATCCCAGTTGGCCCTCCTCAACCCAATTATCTCAACGCTTGTGCCATTTTAAAAACAAAATTATCACCGCAAACCCTCTTAAAAACTCTCCTTGATATTGAAACAAAATTTGGCAGAACTCGTAAAGAAAAATGGGGGGCTAGAACCCTTGATATTGACTTAATATTATATGAACAATTAATTTTAGAAACCCCCGAATTACAACTTCCTCATCCTCGGATGAAAGATAGAGCATTTGTATTAGTACCCCTTGCCGAAATAGCCCCCAACTGGATTGATCCTCTAACAAAAAAAACCATAGAAGAATTACTCAAAAATGTAGATACAGCAGGAATTTTAAAAAAAATTGAAATCTCAACCCAAACATGAGAAAATAAGAAAAACAATTATACCAAAACAACCTATGCCCCTCGGAAACGAACCCGCAGAAATCTTAAAAAAACGCCTATTTTATCAAGGCAGAAAATTTAACTTTGACGTCAACCGGCTCAGACTTCCCAACGGCGCAGAAGGAGACTGGGAGTGCATACATCACCCCGGCGGAGCCCTCGCAGTACCCGTCACCCCCGAAGGCAAACTCGTATTAGTAAAACAATACCGTTTTGCCGCCAAAGGACGAATTTTAGAATTCCCCGCCGGCACAGTAGAAGTTAACGAAAACCCCGCCGAAACCATCAAAAGAGAAATCGAAGAAGAAACAGGATATCGAGCCGGCACATGGCAAAAACTAGGCGAATTTTTATTAGCCCCAGGCTACTCCGATGAAATTATTTACGCATTTTTAGCCCAAGACTTAGAAAAACTAGAAAAACCACCCAAACAAGACGAAGACGAAGACATAGAAACCGTATTATTCACCCCCCAAGAACTAGAAAAAGCCATACTCTCAGGAGAACCCATCGATGCAAAATCAATATCCAGCTTTTTCCTTGCTCGTCCATTTTTAAACTAAAATATTTTAATTGTAGGTTGGGTTTCGTTCCTCAACCCAACCTACTAAAAAAGCGATATAAAAAGCCTAAAAACAAATTAAACAGAGGTAAAAATGCTCTTAGAATTAGCAATAGGAGACGCTTATGGCGCGGGTTTTGAATTTGCCGAACCCGACATCATAAAACAACATAATAACCTAAGCCAATATATCCAACACCCCCGCCACAAAATCCAACCAGGATGTTACACAGACGACACCCAAATGAGCCTCGCCATAGCAGAAACAATAGTAGAACAAAAACCTTGGACACCCGAAAATTTAGCCAACAAATTTGTCGAAGTATTTAAAAGAGATCCCAGACAAGGATACGCCGGCAAATTTTATCAATTCCTGCAAAAAATCGAAACCGGCCAACAATTTTTAGAACAAATGATCGGCACAAGCGACAAAAGCGGCGCTGCCATGAGAGCAGCCCCCATAGGGATATTTCCCACCCCGCAAAAAGTCATCCAAAACTGCACAATACAAGCCGCCATAACCCACAACAGCCCCGACGGAATAAACGCAGCTTGCGCCGCCGCCTTAATGTCGCATTACTTCCTTTATAACCTGGGAGAAAAAAAAGATTTAGCTAAATTTTTAGAAACACAAATTAGCGGTAACTGGACAGAAACTTGGCAAGGAGAAGTAGATACAAAAGGAATAAGCTGTGTAAAAGCAGCCATCACAGCCGTAACCAGAAATAACAACATGAGCGAACTTTTAAAAGACTGTATAAACTTCACCGGCGACGTCGATACAGTAGCAGCAATAGCCCTAGCAGCCGCAGCCTCCAGCCAAGAAATAGAACAAAACCTCCCCCAACACCTCATCACAAACCTAGAAAACAAAACCTATGGCAAAGACTACCTAATAAACCTCAACAAAAAACTCCTAAACCTCCTCTAAAAACCCTCAACCCCCTCCGTGTCCTCTGTGTGAAAAAAAAACCATGCCTAACTTAATCTTATTCTGGCACCGGCGCGACCTCCGAATAACCGACAACATCGGCCTATCAGAAGCCAGAAAACGCACCCCAAAAGTCATAGGAATATTTTGCCTAGACCCCAACATCTTACAACGCGATGATGTAGCCCCAGCCCGCGTAAAATATATGCTAGGCTGCCTAGAAAACCTCCAACAAAACTATCAAAAAACCGGCAGCCAACTCCTCATCTTAAAAAACGACCCCAAACAAGCCATCCCCACCCTAGCCAAAGCCCTAAAAGCCAAAGCAGTATTCTGGAACTACGACATCGAACCCTACGCCCAACAACGCGACCAAACAATCAAACAAATACTCCAACAAACCGGCATCGAAGTTCAAAACTTTTGGGATCAACTCTTACATTCCCCAGACCAAATACGCACAGGCGCCGGCCAAAAATACACAGTCTATACCCCCTTTTGGAGAAACTGGAATAGCAAACCAAAATCTCACCCCACACCCAGCCTAGAAAACACAGAAAACCTCACAGAAACAGAACAAGAAATAGCAAAAAATGCCGGTGGAACTTCTCTTCCCACCCTCAAAGAACTAGGCTTTATTTGGGATAACCCCCTCATCCTGCAACCCGGAGAAAACCCCGCCAAACTCAAATTAGATGAATTTTGCTCTCAAGCCATCTTTGACTACGATACAAACCGAAATTACCCCGCCATAGAAGGCACATCAACCCTGAGTGCAGCCCTCAAATTTGGCGCAATTGGCATCCGCACAGTTTGGCAAGCAACCGAAACCTTAAAAGCAAAATGTCAAACAGAAGAACAGCGAACCGGCATTCAAACTTGGCAACAAGAAATAGCCTGGAGAGAATTTTATCAACACGCCCTTTATAACTTCCCAGAATTAGCCGAAGGGCCCTATAGAAACCCCTTTAAAAACTTCCCCTGGGAAGGCAAAGAAACACACTTTCAAGCCTGGTGTGAAGGCAAAACCGGCTACCCCATAATTGATGCAGCCATGAGACAACTGAACCAAACAGCCTGGATGCACAACCGCTGCCGAATGATAGTAGCCAGCTTCCTTACAAAAGACCTAATTCTTAACTGGCAAATAGGCGAAAAATACTTCATGCAAAAACTATATGACGGCGATCTTTCAGCCAACAATGGAGGCTGGCAATGGAGTGCATCAAGTGGCATGGACCCCAAACCCCTCCGCATTTTTAACCCAGCAACCCAAGCCCAAAAATTTGACCCCAAAGCCGAATATATCCGCCAATGGGTGCCAGAATTAGTCGGCATAAACACCAAGGATATCTTAACCGGCAACATCACCCCCCTAGAAAGAAAAGCCTGCGGATATCCAGCCCCAATTGTTGACCATAATAGACAACAACGCCGGTTTAAAGAACTCTACCAACAACAAAAAGCAGACGTACCATAAAAAACCACCCTACAAACTTTTTATCCACTCCCATTCTTGCCGCAAACCCTCCACCAAAGAAACCTGTGGTTGATACTCCAAAATATCCCGCGCCCTACTCACATCCGCCCCCGTATGACGCGCATCACCCAAAGCCGAATCTAAATAATTCCGCTCAATTTTTGTACCCGAAATTTCCTCAATTGTATCAATCACTTTTGCCAAAGAAACTCGACTTCCCCCGCCAATATTAAACACTTCTCCCACCGCTTTCTCAATCCTTGCAGCCGCTAAATTTGCCGCCACAATATCCCCAACAAAAGTAAAATCTCTCGTTTGTCCACCATCGCCATAAATCGAAATTGGCTGATTTTCAAGCACTGCTTTAAAAAACTTATGAAACGCCATATCTGGACGTTGACGGGGCCCATAAACCGTAAAATAACGCAATATCACCACCGGCACCCCAAAACTGCGATGATAAATTTTACACAAATGTTCACCGGCCAATTTTGTCATTCCATAGGGTGAAACCGGCATCGGACAAACACCCTCAGAAGTCGGCAACATTTCCGCATTTCCATACACAGAAGAACTCGAAGCAAACACAAATCTTTTTAAATTAGGCGTATTTTTTGCTGCTTCCAATAACACCTGTGTAGCATTAACATTTCGCTCAGTATAAAGTTCAAAAGTCTGCCCCCAACTTGCCCGCACTCCTGCCTGGGCTGCTTGGTGATAAATGACTTCCGCATCCTCCAACAAATTCGCCCAAGGTAATGATGAAATCTCCCCTTCAATTAACTCAAAATTAGGGTAAGATTCCAAAAAAGAAATATTTTTGCGTTTCAATTCAGGATTATAATAATCATTAAAATGATCGACTCCAATCACGCGCTCACCGCTTTTCAGCAACGTTTCCGCTAAATGAGAACCAATAAAACCAGCAGCACCGGTAACAATAGATGTCGGCATATTCCCTACAACACATAAACTTGTAGAACGGTTACAAAAACTCAAAACGAGATTCCCTAATGGCTTAGGATAATAAGATGTAATCGCCCGCCCTAGCAAGCAGGGCCGGTAAAATTAAGCTTGGGAAACTACGATTGTGAAGGTTTTAGTCGTTGGAAATGGTGGGCGAGAACACGCCCTAGCATGGAAGTTATTGCAATCAAGCAAAGTTCAGCAAGTGGTGTGCGTTCCTGGAAATGGCGGTACTGCTACCCTAGAACGCTGTACAAATCTGCCTTTGATGGTTGATGATTTTGAAGGCATCAGAAAAGCAGTAGAAAGAAATCAAATAGATTTGGTGGTAATTGGCCCCGAATTGCCCCTAGCGATGGGCATGACAGACTACCTTCAACAAAAAAATATTACTGTCTTTGGCCCCACGCAAACCGGCGCGCAAATTGAAGCCAGCAAGTCTTGGGCAAAACAATTAATGCAGGATGCGGGTGTTCCTACAGCAAAGTCTGGCACCTTCACTGATGATGAGATGGATGCGGCTTTAGCTTTTGTAGCCGAACAAGGAGCACCGATTGTCATTAAAGCCGATGGTTTAGCAGCCGGCAAGGGAGTAACAGTCGCAGCAACTATCGAGGAAGCTGTTTCGGCAATTCAAGCTTCCTTTAATGGTCAGTTTGGCCTGGCCGGTGAGTGTGTCGTCGTTGAAGAGTTTTTAACCGGCCAGGAAGCCTCTGTGCTCGCCCTCACCGATGGTAAAACCATTGTCCCCCTATTACCGGCCCAAGACCACAAAGCAGTAGGAGAAGGAGACACCGGCCCAAATACCGGCGGCATGGGAGTTTATGCGCCGGCGCCGATTGTTACCCCCGAAATGCTTACCCAAGTCCAAGAACAAGTTTTACAACCAACCCTCGCCGCTTTACAAGAACGCGGTATCGACTATCGGGGAGTGCTTTATGCTGGTTTGATGATTTCTCCTAATGGTGAAATTAAGGTTTTGGAGTTTAACTGCCGGTTTGGTGATCCTGAAACTCAGGCAATTTTGCCCTTACTAGATACGCCTTTAGAAGATTTACTGCTGGCTTGTGCTGAAGGCCGGCTGGCTGATGTTCCCCTGCGTTGGAAGTCGGGCGCGTCTGCTTGCGTGGTGATGGCTGCCGGTGGTTATCCGGGCGACTACAAAAAAGGCGATACCATCACCGGCCTAGATAAAGCGGAGGCTGCTGGGGCAGTGGTTTTCCACGCGGGGACTCGTTTCAAAGATGGTCAAGTGGTAACAGATGGCGGTCGCGTTTTAGGTGTAACAGCAACCGGCCATGACTTTGATGATGCCTTTGCTTCCGCCTACGCCGCCGTTGACTGCATCAACTTTGAGGGCCGGTATTTCCGCCGCGATATTGGTCATCGCGTCCGCAGTAAGAGTTAACCTCATCCCTAACCCCCTCCCCACAAACGGCGAGGGGGATTGAAATTTTTGCCGACAAATATAGACATTTAGCTGATGCCAGCCCCTAAAACCACTGCAACCACAGCAATTGCGGCCACCTTATTTTTTTCATTTAAAAAATACTCAAAAGTCTAGCTAAAGCCTTTTCTAGCATCATTCAGAGTCATTTTGTTATTTTTCCTGGTCTTGACAAATTAACAAATCAATGATATGTAAATTTCCCTGTCAAAAAAATGTAAATTTTTGTTAAGTAACGTGGGGGGTATCACCCCTCGTTATGCTATATTGAATTCATGTAGATGCACCCTGATGGACGCGCCCAGTTTTGGGCGTTTTTTGTTTTTCGGGGAACCCTAGAGCACAGTATTGCTAAAAAGCTTTCTCAACTAATTAAATTTACAAATAATTTATAAAAACGTAAATTTTTGACAAAGGCTAAAAGTTCAAACAGCTAAGAAGGTAAATTTGAAAAATATAAATGCACCCTGATGGACGCGCCCAACAAATGGGCGTTTTTTTATGAGTAATGGCGGGAAGCCACAAGCACCAGCCAAACCTACAAAAAATAGCTTTGTTTGGGCCTTGCAACAACCCGCAAAATTGTCAAAAAATCAACGAGTATCCGAATAGCGATCAAACCATTCTTGATAATTGTCTCGCACTTCAGAGTCATGCAAAACAAGTTCAATTCGCACCTTTGCACATCCGTGACGAGGTTGAGCAGCAATAGCTTTTAAAATTCGCGCAGCCACTTGCGGTGAAACAAAATCTCCCCTTACCACCGGCCCACTTTCTAAACTAGTAATATCACTAAAATCAAGGCCCGTAATTTCCCCTTCACCAAGATCAATTTCGGCCAATTGTTTGTGTTCTGGACTAATTTGCTCCACAATCAACTTTTCCCGACGCACCGGCACTTGCACCATCCGGGTTTCAATTTCTTTGCGAACAATTACATCCCCAACTTTTTGCTTTTTACGCTCAACAACCAGTCTTTCTTCTAGTAAACGAATCGTTTCTTGACCATCAAATTCTAACTGTTTGTCGTTATTTTCTGAAAAGCTAGAATTTTCTGTTAAAAGAGTTGGGGAACTTTCACCTAATTGTTCGAGATACTCACCCGTCACATTGATTAATAAACACCTAGTGGCGTAATCAATTTTTTTAATTAAATTGGTATTCAATAAAAACTGACGAGAATTTTCACCCGCATCAATTTGGGAAACAACTAAATTAATCTCGCCATTAGGAGCTAAAAAAACATCTTTAACAACTCCTAACTTTTGACCATTAGAGTCTTTTACCAATAAATTATTAAGCCTACTTCTAAATTGTTCAATACGGCCACTCAAGCCCTCAGATCCATTTACTGGCCCAAAAACTTTAGCAGAAGAATTATCAATCATTTTAATCACCAACCTTAAATTGTTTTTTAAAAGTACAGGCAGAGCAACAAAAACTCCGCCTGTCACAAGTTTTTATCGGTGGCTTATCGCTAAGAAATTAGCGAAGCCCATCTACAATCGGAGTACCTTGGGTTTTAATGTCTAACTCCTCGCGGCGGAGTTGTTCTTCGGCATCCACCGTATCGCGGTCAACTTCTTTGCGGACATTCACTTGTTCGCGCACATAAGCTTCTTTATGGATATCGGCAGTTTCTTCAAAAACTTCGATGCGTGCCACTTCACCTTCGCTGAAATCAACGGTACCCGGAGTCACAACCTGACCGGCATCGGTGGGGGTAACTCGTTCAATAACAACCCGTTCTTTTTCCACTGGCACTGAAGCGCGAGCAGTTTGAGTTTCAACACGCTTGCCAACAGCAACTTCTCCGGCTTTCATGCGGTTTTTATTCGCAATTAAGCGCTCTTCATACAACTTGAGATTTTGGTGATTTTGCTCGTTAAGATTGTAGAGATTCGGTTCGCGGTCGTAGGTGTAGCTGTTGCGATCATAAGCAGGAGTTACCGGCGCTGCACTAATGGCACCCTGAGTGTTAGAAAGGGGAGTCCGGTAAATGTCGCGGACTTGTTCTTCTTCGTCATAATCAATTTGGCGCAGGTCGTCAAAAGCAGGTAAATTTTCTGCTTGTGCTTTGCTGGTTAGATTAGTGGCATAGACGCGATGGGCTGCATAGTCAATGCGGCTTGTTCCCACCGGCAATAAAACTTTTTTACCAAAAATCCATCCGCCGGTGTCAATGATCAAATAGCGGAAACGTCCGGTTTCTTCTTCTACCAGAGCATCATGGACTGTACCGATTTTTTCATTGGAGTTGCCGGCGTAAACATCCATTCCTTTTATGTCATCGCCGCCAAAAATTTCGTCTTTGTAATCTGGATAATAATCAGAAATTTTTATTAAAGCCATTGTGTTTTCTCCTAATTCAACATTACTTATACTGTAGTTTTTAATACAAATAATTAGCATCTAACTATCGAAGTAAGTTCTTACAAAAAAAAGTTTTTAAATTATATTCCTAAAGAAATAGAGATAATTTTGATAACAAAAATACTGAAAAAATCGTCTTTTTAAACAAACTCAACAACTACAATTTAATTGCAGAGTTTGTAAAAAAAATAAACCCTGCTAACCCTTCAGTGCTTCACAAAATTGCAGAGTCCGTAAAAAAAAGAAACCCCGCTAAACCTAGGGGGTTCGACAAAAAAATACTTCATTAAACTTAACCAAAAAAACCAGACTCTTCCCCAGAAACTTCCAACTCTTCTCGCCGTAAAGTTGCTTGAGCCTCAATAATTTTTTGCTCAATAGTTTTTTTGATACTAATTTCTTCACAGACGAACGCTTCTTTCCGAATATCAGCTATTTCTTCATAAAGCTGAATTCGTATCACCTCACCTTCACAAAACTTCACTTCAGAGGCGTTGATAGCTTCACCGGCTTTTTCTCGCACATTTCGCTCTATAACAATTTTATCTTTATAAACTGGTACAGAAATGCTTGCTGTTTCTGTCTTAATACGCTTTCCAATTACCAACTCGCCTTTTTGTCGCCGCTCTTTGTGTGCGGTGAGTTTTTCTGCATACAATTGAACTACTTGCGATTGTTCCTGATCCGAAGTTTCGACAATAAGCGCCGGTGGAGCTTGCTCAGCTTTATATAACGGCTCTTGATAATCGTAATCTACAGTAATTCCACCGCTATAATCGGGTAATTCAGCAATATCTTGTTTGGTTGTAATGGCAATTGCATAGACTCTCTCATTCGTAAAATCAAGCCTACACGAACCCACAGGTAATAAAATTTTTTTATTAATACCCCACAAACTTGTATCAATTACTAAATATCTAAACCTACCAGTTAAATCTATAACATCATCACAGACAATACCAATTTTTTGAGTAGTCTTGCCAGCGAAAACTTCAAAACCATAAATATCATCACCGCCTAAAATTTCTTCTTTGTAGTTTGGATAATATTCTTGGAGTTTAATTAGTGGCATTGTTAGTTTCCTCATCTTGAAATCTTATAGACTAATTCTAAAAAAGTCTGGATTAGTTTCTCTCTCCCGTCGGGTGGATTTAGAAGGAGTATTTTTTTATAATGTGTTTAAAACAGGCAGCCAATCTATACAAATTTACGCATCTTTAATTCAAAAAGCTATAGGCAAGTATCATTATTCTGAATTGAATCCATGTTCAGAGGGAGTAGTCCTTTAGGGTAAAATATGCAAAATTTTATTTTCTTAACAAAAGCCGATAGTTTTAGGTAAAATAACCTTAATCCGATTTTTTATAAAGGTTTATAATTTTCTTTGATTTAATACCTTCAGTTTATGTCTAACAAACTTACTCAACACTTTTAACACCATTAATTTTGCCATAAATTTTTACCAATCAATACTTTTCATTGATAAGCTGATTGTTTTAGTTATTTATAATATTATTTTAGTATTTAATATACTTGTTGTTTTAAATAAATTTAATCTTCTTTGTAAAACTAAATCGTCCAAAAGATTAAGCAGTTGTAATTGTTTAATTTACATTAAATTTGAGATTAACAGTCCTACATGAGAGTCAAAAAGATTTATCCTTAAACTATAGAGTATTTCAGAGACCTATGGTAAACCAGAAATCCGGTTTGTAAAAACACAGTTTTTAAAAAACCTTTTGTATAACTGAAAAACACTATAAAGAAGAAATTTAAGGATTTTCAGAAGTTTTGACAATGGATAATGAGGAATGGTTAAGGTTATTAAAACAAGAGCGAGCAATTGCGGTAATACGCACTTCCCAAATGAGTTTGGCTATAAAAATGGCTCAGACAGTCGCAAGCGCAGGAATGCGCTTAATCGAGATTACTTGGAATAGTGATAGGCCGGTTGAAACAATTAATTATTTACGTTCACATTTGCCCGATTGTGTAATTGGCGTAGGAACGTTGTTAAACATTCATGATTTAAAGGAAGCTGTGGCTGGAGGGGCTGAGTTTTTGTTTTCTCCACACACCAATCAAAAAATGATTAAAATAGCAAAAACCGCCGGAATTCCGATTGTCCCAGGTGCCCTTTCTCCTACAGAAATTATCAATGCTTGGAGTGCCGGTGCCGCAGCGGTGAAGGTGTTTCCCATTTCAGCAGTCGGAGGTGTCAGTTATATTAAAAGTTTGCAAGGGCCATTGGGTTCTATTCCTTTAATTCCTACGGGTGGAGTCACATTAGAAAATGCTAAAGACTTTATTGCCGCAGGGGCAATTGCTGTGGGTTTAGCCGGAGAATTATTTCCCAAAACCCTTGTCGCTACGGGAAACTGGGATGCGGTAGCAGAAAGATGTCAGAAATTGAAACAAGCATTGTTGGTTTAGTCAAAAAATTATAATTTTTTCTGGCATTTACCGAAATATCCTTTTAGGCCGGTGTAGCACAATAGTAGAAAAAGGTTAAATAATAATAGAAGGTTTTAAAGTTAGGAGGTTCTCAATAATGAACTTGAAGAATGTTAATTCTAGTTTAAGATCCCGGTCAGGAAAATGGATTGCTGGGGTGGGATTAATTATTTCAACTTTGGGGATTTTTTCGACACCTTTTTTGAGTAAGCCAGCAATAGCCGATGAGGCGCATAATAAAATTGCTAGCACTATTATGAATTTACAAAACTCCAAAGAGCGCTGGATTCAAATTGATTTGAAGCGGCAAAGATTATTTGCCTGGGAGGGAAATAAACAAGTTTTAGCTTTAGTTATTTCCACCGGCAAAAAAGGCTACGAAACACCACCGGGAACTTTTAATATTCAATCAAAACATCTGTTTGCAAAAATGGAAGGAGACGATTACAACGTTCCTGATGTGCCGTTTACTATGTATTATCATAATGGCTATGCAATACATGGAGCTTATTGGCATAACAATTTTGGCACACCGGTCAGTCATGGATGCACAAATTTAGCAGTTGATCGCGCGGAATGGTTATTTAATTGGGCAGAGGTTGGTACTCCTGTTGTTGTGCATAATTAAAGCACTGGTAACTATTAATTTTTGTATAGTCAGGGTTTTTCTGTTCGCCCTTTAATTAAGGCTTTAAGGCTTTATATACCAATCCTTAAAGCCTTAAAGTTGGTAGAAAGTTTCCGCTGATGAAAAGGATTCCTAGATTTTTAATAAAGTCAGCTTAATTGCACAACAGGTTTATCTTCCACTAAAGTTTGATTGGTAAGTAAATCTTCCACAGTAATTCGTAAAAAACGGTCTTTATCTACTTGAAAAAACACCTTTATTCTGTCACCACCCGGAAAGCCAGGAGGGTCAAGTTTAGCAATAGAACGAGCACCTTCTTTATCATTAAGTGGTTGGACAGAAGTTTCTCCCGAAGCAAGATTTCGAGTTACTAAACGATCTCCATCAAAATAAACTTCTGTTCTGCCGGTTTGGGTTCCTAATTCACCAATTATTAATTCAATACTTGGTTGATTTTCTAAAGAAGCACCGAGCACTAATTCCACCGGCTCACTCATTGGATAAGATTGGCCGGTTTGAATAATTGGATGCCAATTATGGCGATTTTCACGGCGGTTCCAATAACGAATACCGTAACTGTGATAAAGGAAATCTTTAACTTCAATACCTTGGGTTAGTTGTAAAGCACCTTGAGCAATAGCTTCAAACGGCTTATCAGAGCGAATTTTATCTGCATCAAAATACTGTTTAACCCAAGTTTGGAAGGCCGGTATTTGAACACTTCCACCAACTAATAAAACTGCATCAATATCAGCAACTTCGATTCCTTGCCGGCGGGCTTGTTGTAATACTTGAGTCATCGCTTCATCAAGATTTTCAAAAAATTGATTTTCGCTGAGAATTTGCTCAAATTGTTGCTGATTTAAGGTGAGTTCATAGGTTTCTAAAGTTTCGTCATTGAAATAAATTTCAGTAGCTTGGTTTTGTAAAGAGAGTTGAATTTTTAAACGTTCAGCAAGGCGAGTGGTGAGAGCAGTCGGTTTTAAGCCTTGGGTTTTTAAAAAGAAATCAACAAGCCAGTTATCGACATCTGTTCCCCCTAAATTTTGACCAGCTTTTGCGAGAACGCGCGCTATTTTAGGTTTTTGGCCCGAAGATTCAGCAAGGTTTTTTTCGCCCCATTTAAGAATAAAACCTAAAGGCTTTTTAGCGGAACCAGAGATTGTTGTATCGAGGCGAACAAGAGAGAGGTCAAGAGTTCCACCGCCAAAATCGATAACTAATAAAAGTTGACGATCTGCAAGACCATAACCTAGTGCAGCGGCGGTAGGCTCATCTATCATTCGTATCTGTTGAACTGGCAATGATTCACAAACTTTTCCCAACCAATCACGATAAGTTTCAAAACTATCAACGGGTACGGTTAAAATTAGGGATTCAGCAGCATCATAATTTGTCTCTTTTAAATTTTTAATAATATTATTTAAAAACCATTCTCCAACTTTTTCAAAGGTAATTATTTGCCCGTCAATTTCAGGTAAATATCCTTGAATATCTGAACCTATTCCGCGTTTAAAGCTACGAAAAAAACGAGGATCAGTTTTTAGATCAAGTCCCTTATCGCGCACTTGTTGTCCCAGAATTACTCCTCCACGAGAAGCGTCCTCAACATAAACTAAGCTAGGAATAAGGGGAGGATTGGAGGCCATTTGTACGGAAAGACCAGTTAATTTTAAGGTTTCTGGTGTGCCGGTGGCGCTATTCCAGCGAGCAATTACCGTGTTGCTTGTTCCGAAGTCAATTGCAATAGTCATTTTGTCTACATACCTAAATTTCATTCATTATTATTGTTCAATTTTGGTAAAATTCGATCACAAAAAAACAGCGTTCCTGAAGTAATACATAGAGGAACTGCTACTAAATTTAATAAAGGAATACTAATTAACCCTAAACAAGCTAAACCAAAGGTTCCCGAAGCAGGTAAACTCCGAAAAATTAACTCTAACTTTTTTCGGAACCGAAGCCGGCGTCTTTCTAAAGGTGAATCCAAAAAATCAATACAAACAATTGTCGCCGCAAGGGCTATTCCGCCAATGCTGGCAATTGCTGTACCCAAACCAGGAATAAAATTTAAAACTAGCAATGGTAAACCTACAAAAATAATTAATACTAATTTTTTTAATTCATGTAAAATTGCCCTCCCAATATCACGCCCCAGAGTAAATAAACTCAAAGGTTCTGGCGACGGTAATTTACCGATTCGTGATAATTCTAATTGTTCGGAAAGTTGACCATAAAACGGAGAACCTAAAATTACACCAAATTGCACCAATAAAAAGCCAATTACTACTAGCAATCCTGTCACCAACAATATCCTTAGCAAAAAACCTAAAATAATGGGTATAAAGCTCAAATAGCTTAACCATTGAGGTAAATTTGCGAGTTGAATATTCCACCAGCCATAGAAATCTACAAGGAAATTGTTAACACTCTGTAAACCTGGAAATAGCAAACCCACATACAAACCCACTGCCACAAAAAGATTAACTAAAATTGGTACTAAAACATAACGCCAAAGACGCGGAGTTTGATACAGATAAACTAAGGCTCTTAATGGGTAAGTTAGCCCAGCGACTAAACCCACAGGTGCTTCTATAATTGCCGGTTTTTCTTTTTGCTGATCTGCCATCCTGCCTTTTCAGTTTTTTTACTTAATTGTTTTGTTTAATTTTAAAATTAATTACTGATTAATTGCTTTTCGTAAATTCCGAACTTCTTAATATCCTTGCTTTACCTTAATTTAAAACATTTATTCACTTTCAGGAGTTTTTAAATTAATTTTTATTAAAAATAAAGGATAATGGTTCAGGGTTTAATACACCATGAACCATAACTAATTACTGGCCTACAGAACCTTTTCCAAAAAACTTAGGGGGTTCTGCTAGCGTATAAACTTGTGTTTCGCTTTCAATTGCTTGACGCAAATGCCCTGGAGTATTCAAACTTCCTAACAAGGTTATTCCGTCAAACATCCGCAGACCACCATTAGTTTTTTCAGCCAATATTTTATCTACTTCTTCGGGTTTTGGCATAGTGTTAATTGATTGATCAGAAGCAATTGCAAAACCCCAAGGAGAACCATAGGTAGAGATATAGCTCGTGTAGGATTGAACATTAGAAAAAAGTGATTTGAGGGTGTTAACTATACGCGCGTGAAGCTTGAGTTCAGAAGGCGAAACTGGGCCAGCTTGAACTACAAAAAAACCACCGGGAGAAAGTACCCTTTTTGCCTTTTCAAAATATTCTTTTGTAAACAATTGAAACGAGGGTCCCGATTCAATAGGATCGGAAAGATCAGAAATAATCACATCCCATTTTTCTGTCGTAGTATCTAAATAATGAAGAGCGTCTCCAATTACTAATTCAGTACGAGGATCGTCAAAAGCACCAGCGTGCATTTCAGGTAAATGTTCACGGCAAGCTTCTACAACATCACCATCAATATCAACCATTGCTACTTTTTCAACTGATTTCCAGCGCAAAATTTCTCGAACTGTTGCTCCTTCTCCACCGCCTAAAACTAAAACGTTTTTCGGGTTGCCATGAAATAGCATAGCGGGGTGTACAAGGGGCTCATGGTACAAAAATTCATCGCCGGTGCAAGACTGCCATTTTCCATCAAGAACAAGCCCTTTTCCATAGGCTCCACTTTCAACAACATACATTTCTTGATATTGAGTTTTTTTGTAAGCCAGCACACGAGTAATGCCGTGAACATAAATATCCCAAGGTGTAATGTACTCGCTAATCCAAATATCCGCTCTAAGTTCACTACCAGCCATCTATATTTCTCCTTTTATTTAAATTGTACAGGCATCAATTAATACCACAAAAGTGTAAACTTGCGCTAGTCCCAAAATCACAAAAATATAGTCTGACAGTTTTTAAAGCTAGTCATGTTTTGGGTTATAAGCTTTTTAGAAAGTTTTTAAGAGATTCTGACAAAAAGCCGCATTCAGCATAAAAATTTTTTTCATGTATGAGTTAAAATTTTATGCTACTTATGGATGCATTAAAGGTTACAACTAAAAAAAAGCGAAAAGAAGTCTGAAAAATAATGTCCAAAAATGGGTAAGGGATAGAATTAATGCATCAGGAATATTTGAGAAGAATGTGGCTGAGTTCGCTATATAAACGACTACTTAAACTTTTTCGGTCGCCAAAAGCAGCATCAGATGCTGAAAATTACGAAACTTGGCGACATGAATTTATGCAAAGTCGGCTGCTTTTGGGGTTGTGGGTGGCGTTGATTTTCTTTTTGACATTTACGAGCTTAGAGTTAAGAAATTTTTGGTTTAAACCGGATGAATTTAACAATGATTGGTTGATTACGCAAATCATTGTTGAAATTTGTTTGCTATTTTGTTTGGGTTTGTTTCGCTTGCCAGTGGGCCGACAGCATCCAACTTTAATATTTTTAGCTTT
Organism: Halomicronema sp.; assembly: GCA_036704045.1. Taxonomy (GTDB): domain Bacteria; phylum Cyanobacteriota; class Cyanobacteriia; order Cyanobacteriales; family Oscillatoriaceae; genus Ancylothrix. The sequence goes on from DATNQM010000003.1 coordinate 99,956, forward strand.
ATCCTGGTCAGTGACAATTGGCCCCCAATTTCAGAGCAGTTTTAATGGTTTTTTTGAGCCTTCTTTATTGATTTGGCCGTTGATGTTTTTTGGCCAAGCTACTTTGATGCCGGTGCGTTGGAGTTTACATTTAATTTCCCAGTTGGGCGTGTTATTTTATTGTGTGGTGGCTGTAGTATTTTTGCGATTAGAAGTTAGAATGCCGGCTGTTTGGCTTACGCCTAATGCAATGATTTTATATATGTTTTGGATTTGTTTTATTTGTAATTTATCAGTGTTTTTATACGAGCGTTTACAGCGAGGAGAATTTAAAGCTCGGCGGGATTTAGAAAAAGCTTATAGCCAATTGCAAAATGAGCAAGAACTGTCTGAAAAGTTGTTGTTAAATATTTTACCAGAACCGATTGCTATCCGACTAAAACAAGATCATCAAATAATTGCAGAAAGCTTTGGAGAAGTTTCAGTTTTGTTTGCAGATATTGTGGGTTTTACTGAAATTTCTAGTCAAGTTTCGCCTCATGATTTAGTTCAATTACTAAATGAAATTTTTTCAGCTTTTGATCATTTGGCAGAGAAACACGGACTTGAAAAAATTAAGACGATTGGTGATGCTTATATGGTGGTGGCTGGGTTGCCTGTGCAGCGAGAAGATCATGCAGCATCTATTGCAGATATGGCATTAGATATGCAGAAAGCTTTGGAAAATTTAAACTTTCAAACAAAGCAAAATTTTCGTATTCGCATCGGTATTGCGACAGGACCGGTGGTGGCCGGTGTGATTGGTATTAAAAAGTTTATTTATGATTTATGGGGTGATACTGTGAATATGGCTTCTCGGATGGAATCTCAAGGTATTGCCGGCAGAATTCAAGTAACAAGAGCAACCTACGAATGTTTAAAAAAAGAATATATTTTTGAAGAAAGAGGTGTTATTCACATTAAAGGCAAGGGAGAAATGTCAACATATTTCTTAGAAACAAGAAAATAAAAGAAAAACCTTTTATCGTTAGAGATAAAAGGTTTTTCTGAGTAGATGGAAAAAAGGAACCAGGCACCGAGCTATTGTCCCAGACGGCAACCCGTCAAGTATCATCGCCGCGGCAGAGTTTCACGACCGAGT
>DATNQM010000004.1:0-30783 GCA_036704045.1 Halomicronema sp.
CCGCGTAGCGGTTCTATTTGTGGTGGTGCTCTTGCCATAATGTTTGATGGTTTAGGAAAACTTTGGTAAATTGGCTGGTTTAGTTCCCCAAATACATTCCAATACTGGGAATTCAGAGTTTGAGTAAAACCATCGACAGCCTGTGCGATCAAGTGATTAACCGTTATTAAGAAAGCTTTGGTAGTTTCGCTAGTTTGGTTCCCCAAATACATTCCAATACTGGAAATTCATTGTTTGAATAAAACCACCGACAGCCCGTTAAATGAGCGTCTACTAAGTTTTGAGGAATTATGGTGAATTCTGCTGGTCTGTTAGTTAAACCTCTGTAAGTTTCACCGGCTATGAAAACTTGCTTCTGCTCAATCACCCAGCTTTTTATCAAAGTGTCGAGGACAACGTTAGATAATTCTTTGGGAATGCCAAATATTACTATCTCTGGATGACGAAAAGTATGAAATAAACCAACGCTATAGGTAACAGTTGGTTGTTCTGTTCGAGCATTCCCCAATACGTTAACTAGGTGATAACCACGAGTTAATACGTTATTGGCTATCTTTTGAAGAATTGGTGGATTTAATTGCAACTGGGCTTTCAAGAAAACACCAGCTTTGATGATGTTTTGATACTGATTCCTAATAACAGGATTCGGATTAATTTGAATGTTCTCGACTAAATCTAATGCTGCTTTATATCCAAACGCTCTCAGGTAATGAGCGAGGATATTTGTTGCTGCTTCATAGTTGCCGGTGGCAACTGTTAGGTAAAAAATGTTGCTGTTAGCCATGATTCAGATTTTTGGGTATAGGAAACCAGAGCTTTAGTGAAACCTAAAGCTTGAAGGTAGAAAAATTGTTGATTAAGGAATTTAGAAATCCAATTCGCAATAAGAGGATGATTGTTCTTTCACCCATTCACCATCAATTGCTGGTTTTGAGATTTTCTGGCCGGTTGGTGATAAAAAGTAGTACCACCCATTTGATGGAGTCGGGTGTTGAATTATTTTGCAACCTTTCACCGGCTCTAATCGCACTTCACCGGCCCGCGCATCTACCATTTCCACAATTTCATAGAGTGGCCCGTCGAGGTGTTTCCACTCTTCTGCTATAGGGGCCGGTGGTGGGAGAACTGTTAGCTGTTGTAGTGGATTAATAACTTTCTCAAACTTCCAACCTAATTTGAAATCATTGTTGTCGAGAGTTCCAAACCACTGTGTTTTGACTTCACCAAATTCAGTAATTTCGACAATGACATCACCAAATTTCAAATCCCTGTCTGGAGGAGAAATTCTGATGCAATCACCGGCCATCAATTCCTCTAAGTTAGTGATTGGTTCAAATTGATAATCCAGTTTGTTTGGGGGGACGGTGTAGGAGCCGGTTGAATCAGACACAAGCTGACTCTTAAGTGAATTAATTTCATGGAGTAAATTGTTACGCTCGGTTTCCAGTTTGATGATGATTTCACCGGCCGGTTCTACTTCCACCGGCTCTTGAATCTCCAACGACTCCTCCACCGACACTTCATCACACAACGCATTTAGAGCTTTATCAAGGCGTAATTGAGCATGAAGCTGCTTTTGCTTAAGTAACCCCTTAGTTTCCCACTCTACGCACTTGTCAATCTCTTCTTGTAGGGCCACCAATTGTTTCCTTGCGCCGGCAATTTCTTTGACGAGTTGCTGGTTTGGTTGAGTGGCCGGTGTTGAGGAGGATGCCGGTGATTCCGAAGATGCCGGTGTAACTGATTCCTGTATTTCTAAAACACTCTCCATCGGCACTAAGTTATACCGTTCAACCGCTTCTAACAAATGTTTCCACTTGATTGCTAGAGTATCGCTGTCTTCGGTTGCATCCTCTCTGGCACAGGTTTGAGCATATTCTCTGACGCTTTCTACATCATTCTCGGAAAGTGGGGCATATTTGCCATCTGTGTCTTGTAGGACAAACTGTTTGATAATCTGCGGTAGAGAGGCCGGTGGTAGTTCATCCTCAATGTCTGGCGTGGTTAATTGGTGTAATTCAACTTCCCACCAGAATAATGTTTTTTTACGGTTATTCTTAACCAGTCTTACTTGAACTCGTCCGAGAATATCTGGCGTTTCGATGACTTCGGCTACCCAGTTCTTTTGTCTGCCAGGTTTGATGATAGTAACGAGGGTGCTTGGTTGGTAGATGGCAATTTCTTCGGCAGAGGGAAGGGGGTTAAATCCTTTTTTCTCCCGTCGTACCAGTGCTCGTAGGGTACCGATAGTTACACCGGCCACATCAAAAATCTGATTGATAAGCGTGGCTGCTAATTCTTCTGAACCTTTGGCTAATGCTGCACACCCTTCTGTTCCAATTTGGAGTAAATAATCTAATGTCGTGGGGTTGAGGAGGCCGGTTTGTTCAAGGTTCCTCTTGAGTTCCGCCATCCCCAGTTTTTGGGTAATTTCCTTGGTAGTCAAGGGATAGTGGGATTTCAGAAGCTTGTTGAATACTTGATTACCGAGTTTTTCCTTTAGATCCAGCAGGTGGTCGATAACATCCAATTCGAGGACGCAATGGTTGGTCTTGTTGAGCCGGTGGAACAACGGCAAACTTTCTAATGCTTCCTGTATAAGGAGTTCAGGCGTACCCTGTGGAAAAGGTATGGCATTGAATGTGTTCATGGTGATAGGCTTAAATGGCTATTTTTTATGGGGGAAGCTGCAAACTTCCCATTTTTTTACCGGGCTTGCATAACAGGGACGTAAAAAACGTCTTTCCTATTATTTCAACATAATACACTATACTTTTTATGCTGATGTAAGGAAATTGGTTTTTTTTTGGAACCGAGTAATATGTGGGAAGAGGTATTTTTAATTTGTAAGCCCCCTGAAACTAGGAAATTTGTTGTAGTGAGTAAAAACTTAGTTCGGCTGTCTCTTGTGATTCCTAAAGAACTGCGGCAAGCGTTGGAGGAACTAGCAGAGTATCCGTATGCCAGCGTGAGTAATGCTGCGGTTGTCTTGATAAAGGAATCGCTTAGGCGACGAGAGAACCAACCAGAACGAGACGTAAATGATGTCGTTGAGCTTTTGGCAAACTTTACTGAAAAAGAACTCTCTTTAGTTAGCCTCAAAGCTTCTGAGCGTTTGTTGATGCTACTTGAACAAAGGGAAGATAAATCGCCAGATGTTGCCCCAGGAGCATAGAGCTTAAGGGATTGGAGTTTGTATGAAGAGACGTGGATGTGTTCATAGAGATGGCCTTTTGAATTAGTAACTCTTACAGAGGCGGTTTAATCCGTCTCTTTTTTTGAGCATTGGATAGGTTCTTACCGCTCTATTTTATCCTTGGGACAACTTTTTTGCCAAAATGATACATTTTTTATCATATTGATAAATAGCAAAAGACAATAACTTGATGTTGTGCCAGTTTGGGAGAAGTTTTGCTAGTTTCGTTAAAATGAAGAAGTAGCTTGTAAGAAAAGGTGGATTCGGATGCCTGATAGGCTAAATATTGATATTGAAGGGCTACGGGAGTTTTTAGAACCGCTGGCAGATGGGTTTTCTTTGTCTGGTTTTGGAGGACAACTTCTTAAAGATTCTTTATATGCTCGATTTTATCGACTGTCTATTGCTGAGATTGTCGATATACTTGACCCCGGAGCCTTGAGCGAAAAATGTGGGATTGATTTTGAACGTATGGCTGCTATTGCTACAGGAGAACGACCAACCGACAGTGAAATTGTTAAGCTCTCAAGAATTTTGCGAAAAGTTGGCCTCAACTCGAAAGTTTTGAGTACCATGCGCGAAAGAGATTACCACGATTCTTTGGAAGATCACCATTGCCACTCAGGTGCTTCTTGTTTATGAAAAAATATACTTGTGAAGATGCTTTACTTCTGGCGATTCCAGCTTTTACAAAAGAAGCTCTAGTTTTGCGTCTTGAAGAACATCCAGATTTACCGTTAATATTGGAAGCTCTACTGGCAGGGGCATCTACCTTAGCAGAAAGTGCCGCTGCAACAAAACGCCAGTGGTGCCAAATTTTTCTTCCCGGTGATTCTGAGCCTTATGAAATACCCGCCGCTTGGGCTAAAAAAAATCGTCCCAGTCCAAAAAAAGCAATAAAAATTCCTAGTTCTGCTATTAATCCTCAGACGTTTGAGCGAATTTCTAGCGCAGTATATGGGCCCAGTCATCCTGTTATTAATAAGGATTTGTTACATATCTTAGAGCGAATGGTAGAAACTGAGCGTCCAATGAGTTTGGTTCGTATGAATGATGATCGGCAACTTTGGATAAATGCACCAATGGCTGATTTACTTCAAACAGAACCCTCTTTAGCAACAAAAAGAGTAATGACCGACTTTTGGCTACCTGGTGAACTAGAGTACATCAAGATCGAACTAGCTCAGACAAACAGTTTTTACCATAGTTACCAAGGTGGTCTTAATTCAAGCGTTTGGGCAAAATTAGAAGCCCAATTTGAAATAGTAGAAGCAAGTGGTACACAGTTTAGGCTGGTTACTAATTTTTATGCAGAGCCGACTAAACGGCCGATTTTTGCGGTGAAATAGTTGGTATATAAATGCGCTATTCTGTTGTTAAGAAAAAAGCCTGGTAAATATTTACCTTGAAATACGAATTTTTGCAGTATTTTGTTTATTTTATTGGCAACAATATTTCAATAATGACAGGTTCTTTAGCATGAGTTAAAAAACTATACCGCTGTAAATATACGGTCTTAGGAAGTAGGTGTGGGCAGGGGAGGAAAAAACCAGGTGAGATACTGTGGAAAAAATTGATGGCATCAAGTATTTTTTGGTTGAACCTATCCCATAAATAAAGTTGTCAGCACCATGAAAAATTAAAATGTCTAACAATCAACCTAAAATAAATCTACCTTCAATCTTTGTAAACTTTTCTGAATACACTTATGTTGACAGCTATTTAATTGCTATTATACCCCTAAATCTTTATTATTTCCGTTATATAAATCATGGTATTTAACCCAGAACTAAATTAATGATTAATGCAATACTTGGTAAACGCATTTCAATCCCCACACAATTTAAAGGGGCGGTCACAGTAGAAGCTGCTGAACTCATAGAAGATACTGTCGTCTTGCAAGTCCGCACCACTAAAGGAGACCTTCAAGAAGCACTCCTAAGCTTTGCAGAGGTAGAAAACCTCCTTAGCCAACAACAAAACCAACCTGCTCAATTTGTTGATGCTAATGCCTTTTCCCTGTTTATTGAATCAACTCGCATCAAAACAGCTTTTGCCTATGACCCCCACTTTGCTGTTAGCTTAAGTGGAGTCCGACCCCTCCCTCACCAACTTGAAGCCGTTTATGAACGCATCCTCCCTCAAGTTAGATTAAGGTTTCTCCTCGCAGATGACCCCGGTGCCGGCAAAACCATTATGACCGGCCTACTCATCAAAGAATTAAAACTGCGGGGTGTCATTGAACGAGTTTTAATTCTCACACCGGCACCCTTAACAACTCAATGGCAAGATGAACTAAAAAACAAATTTTCTGAAACCTACGAAGTAATTACCTCAACTTTGGCAAAAAATCAACTGGCTGGCAACCCTTGGGAACGGTTTCGCCAATGTATTACCTCCATTGATTTTGCTAAAAGAGAAGATGTCATTCCAGGGCTATTACAAGTAGATTGGGATTTAGTAATTATTGATGAAGCCCATAAATGTTCGGCCCGAACCCAAGGCGACGAACTACGACGCACCGGCCGGTATAAACTAGCAGAAGAACTTTCTAAAATCACAGAAAGGATTATTTTATTAACCGCTACCCCTCACCAAGGAGATGTTAACCAGTTTCATAATTTTTTACGATTATTAGACCCTGAACAATTTATTTCTAATGACATTAATCCCCATCTACTACGCTTAGAAAATAGTCCTTGGTTTTTACGAAGAATAAAAGAAGAACTCCGAGACTTTAACGGGCAAAAACTATTTAAAGAACGCCATCCCATTACCGTTCCATTTTCCCTCTCTTCTGCGGAAGAATATCTTTATCACCAAGTCACCCAATATATTAACCGCTATTTAGGTAAAACCCCTGGACGTAAACAAGCCGCCGTAGCCCTAGCAAGAACAGTTCTACAACGACGTTTAGCCAGCAGTTTAAACGCCATTCTTAATTCCTTAAAAAAACGACAACAACGTTTTTTCGATTTATTAGAAGAATTAGAAAAACTATCTCCCCAAGAACAAAGACAACGGTTACTCAATTTAGGTAGACCTGTTGATAGTGAAGTAGAATCTGATGATTGTTCTGAAGAAGATTTAGAAGACTTTGCCGTTGAATTAACTTTAGCAGAACAATTAGAACAACTACGAGAAGAACTACGAGAATTAAAACGCTTAGTAAAATTAGCCCAAGAAACAATCGAACAAGGGACAGAACGGAAACTCAACGAATTAGAAAAATGTTTAAAACGTAGTGAATTCACCGAATTAAAAGACGCAAGGGGAAAACTATTAATTTTTACAGAACATCGGGATACCCTAGAATATCTGAAAAAAAACTTAAATGCGTGGGGTTATAGTACCTGCGAAATTCATGGGGGAATGAATGTTTTACAACGGAAAACCGCCCAAAAAGATTTTCAATTTAACAAACAAGTTTGTTTGGCCACAGAAGCCGCCGGTGAAGGAATTAACCTGCAATTTTGCCGTTTAATGATTAACTATGACCTACCCTGGAATCCCAATCGTTTAGAACAACGTATGGGACGAATTCACCGCATTGGACAGGAATATGAAGTTTATATATTTAACTTTGTTGCCATTACAACAGTAGAAGGACGAGTTTTAAATAAACTATTAACCAAATTAGAAGAAATAAAAAATGCAATGGGCGATAGGGTTTTTGATGTAATTGGGCAACTGTTACAAGTCAATGAAATTCGCTTTGAAGATTTAGTAAGAGAAGCAACCTACTCTCAATTTAATGAAAACGAAGCAATGGAAACCCTGGATAGGTTAACCCCTGAACACTTACAATCCTTAGAAAAAGCCACAGGAGTAGCCCTAGCAACTTCCCATGTCGATTTAACTCAAATTTGCACAACACAAACCCAAGATTATCGTTCAGAAGAACAGCGATTAATGCCCTATTATGTCGAAGAATTCTTTCGTCGCGCCTGTGATTATTTGCGGGTAACATTAGAAGTTAGGGCCGATGGTTTATGGAGAATTCCTTATCTTAAAGAAGAATTTCGTTCCGAACAGTTGGAAGCAGTGCGCCGCCTAGGAACACCTGAAAAAAACTATCCTAAATTAACATTTTACAAACAACATTTAGAAATTGCCAGTCACCAAGATGCAGAATTTCTATCGCCTGGACATTGCCTATTTGCAGCTTTAGCAGAACGCTTAGACCGGCAACTCGTAGAACAAGTAGGACAACAAACCGCTATATTTACTGATGCCGATACCAAAACACCCTACCGAATTCACTTTTTTAAGCTGCAAATTGAAGGGCAAACTAGTCGAGGAGAACCGCAGATTTTTAAAGCTCAACTCTGCGTGGTGGCTGAACAAATTTCTGGTGAACTTAATTTAATCGCGGCTGATGTTTTACATGATTTATCGCCAGTTTCTTCAAATTTTATCCTAGAGTCTGGGGAAATTTTGCACCCCCTCATTCCCACAGAACAGCAAAAACTGGAAAATTGGTTAAAAGCGAAAGTCCAATTAGGATTAATGAATGAAGCCCGCAGCCAACGACAACGAGAGTTACAAATTCGGCAAGATTATCTCAAAGCTGCAATGGATACAGCCATTCGGGAAGCCCAACTAACTCAAATGAAATTGGCGGCTAAAGTCGCAGCGGGGGATGAAACCTTTCGGGTAGCACGAGATAGCGCCCAAAACAAAGTCCGCATTCTCCAAGAACGCTATAAAACTAAACAGACAGAATTAGATTATCTGCAAATTGTCCGCCCCGGACGGGTAATGTATTTGGGGACGGCGCTGGTTTATCCAACTCCCCAGGAAGCATTAACAACCACGATGCGAAATGACCCACAAGTGGAAGCCTTTGCTATGCAGTTTGTGATGGAGTATGAACGACAACAGGGCTGGAAACCAGAAGACGTAAGCGGCTATCAGGATGGTAGTGGTTTTGATATTCGCAGTATTGGGCCAAGTCCTGATAATTTGCAACCGCCGCCGGTGCGACGCATTGAGGTAAAAGGACGGGCGCAACAAGGGCAAGGGGTGTCTTTGACGGCTAATGAATGGCGCAAAGCGCTACAGTTGGGAGATTCCTATTGGTTATATGTGGTTTGGGGATGTGAGACGCCTAACCCGCAGTTATTGAGAATTCCTAACCCTACTCAAAATTTAGCCAAAGATATTAAAGAAATTCAGCAGGTAACTCGTTATTTAGTGGAGGGAGAAGCTCTGCAACAAAATGCACTTTTTGAATAAAACTAAAAAATTTATATTTTTGTCACTTCCAAGGACAATAATAGTTCATAGCCATTAAACTCACCGATTAAAATCGGGGTCTATAAGTATAAAGAAAACCCCTCCGGGGTTAGTAAGCCGATATTTGATGCCGGTGTAATCATTCAAAATTCTCCACACCCCCATCACAAACCAATAACCTCAACCCCTTGGGGTTTTTTTCCTGTAGTCGTCGGTTTCAACCGGCGGCTTGTGTTCTTGGCACTCCAAAGAGCAATAATAGTAGTTATGGCAGATTTCACCCTAATTTCTAATTCCCATGAACCCAGAACGCCGTTTAATTGAAGATTTTATTCCAATTCGAGAAATTTCTGTTGAAGCTGCCAGAGAAAAATCGATTAGAAAGGGTCACATTTCAACGCTGCATTTATGGTGGGCGAGACGGCCATTGGTGGCGGCAAGGGCTGCGGTTTTTGCGTCTTTAGTGGCGGCACCCGAAACCCACCAAAAACGCCTAGATTTGAAAGAGTTTATGATTGATTTATGTAAATGGGAAACGGGAAGTCAGACTGTAGAACAAGCTAGAAACAAAATTTTAGAAGCGCAAAAAATTAGATTAAATTTACCAGAAAATACGCCATTAAATGAGGTACCACCACCAAAGGTTTTAGATATGTTTGCGGGGGGTGGAGCAATTCCGCTAGAAGCGTTACGTTTGGGGTGTAAAACCTATGCGGTTGATTTAAATCCGGTTGCCCATATTATTGAATTGTGTACGTTAGTTTATCCGCAAAAATATGGAAAAAAATTAGCGAATGAGGTAGAAAAATGGGGCAATTGGGTTATTGAAAAAGTTAGGGGGGAAATTGGTGACTTATATCCAGAAATTCGGGTGGGGGAGGTATTAATTCCAGAAGGTGAACAGTTAGAATTGTTTACTCAACCGCAACAAACTGTAGCTCAAAATTTAACTCCGGTTGCTTATTTATGGACAAGAACGGTTAAATGTCCTAACCCTAGTTGTGGGGCGACGGTTCCTTTGGTACGACAAACTTGGTTATGTAAGAAAAGTAAAAAGTATGTAGCTTTGCAGGTTATCCCGAATTATGAAACGAAGAAAGTAGAGTTTAAAGTTGTTGAATCTACTACCGAAAAAGGATTAGAATTTGATCCAGCTTCTGGAAGTACAAGAGGTAATTCTATTTGTCGTCATTGTGGAACAACTGTTAAAAGTGACTATGTAAAAACCGAAGGAAAAGAAGATAGAATCAATCACCAATTAATGGCGATTGTGTGTACAACGCACGGAGAACAGGGTAAAACATATTTATCTGCTACGGATTATTTACATTACCTCCCTGATGATTACGCAATCAAAATAAGGTTAGAAAAACTTTGTGAAGAAACAGGTTTAACAGTTCCTAATGAACCTATCTTTTCTGGAGATACTAGAGCATTTTTTACTCAACTTTATGGGTTAGATAATTTTGGTAAGTTATTTACTCCGCGTCAATTATTATCGTTAATGACGTTTGTTAAATGGGTGAAGTTAGCACACCAGGAAATATTACAACAGGGATATGATGAAGAATTAGCAAAGGCAATTGTTACTTATTTAGCTAGTGCAATTGACCGTGCTGCTGATTTTGGCTCAACGCTCTGTACTTGGAATTATACAGGTGGAAGGGGGACTTTACATACTTTTGCACGTCAAGCTTTACCTATGGTATGGGATTTTGCTGAATCGGCTGCATTTAACCCGTTAGGAGCTAATTTTAAGGCAGGCATTGAAGCTATATCAAAAACTATTCCTCTGTGTATATGTAGCAGTAATTTATCCCTATTAAGAGCTTCTTCAGTTTCACTCCCTATTGAAGGCGAAATATTAGATGCAGTTATTACAGACCCTCCTTATTTTGATTCCGTCCCCTATGCTGATTTATCAGATTTCTTTTATGTTTGGTTAAAACGAAGTATTGGTCATCTTTATAAAGAACATTTTTCAGGACAATTAACACCTAAAAAAAATGAAGCCATCATGGAACCTTCCCGACATGGTGGAGATAAAAAGAAAGCTGCTAAAGCTTATGAAGATATGATGCACCAAGCCTTTTGTGAAGCCAACCGAGTCTTAAAAAATGGGGGAATGATGGTTGTGGTTTATGCTCATAAAACAACCGCCGGATGGTCAACTTTAATTGATTCTTTAAGACGGGCAAAATTTACAATTACAGAAGCATGGCCGTTAGATACTGAAAGAGCAGGTAGACTTCGTGCCATGAATTCTGCTGCTTTGGCTTCTAGTATTTTTTTAGTTGCTAGAAAACGTACCAATACAGAAATTGGTGACTATGCAATGGACGTACAACCGCAACTAAAAAGCATAATTCAAGACCGAGTAAAAAGCTTAATGTCAGAAGGAGTAGCGGGGGCAGATTTAATCATTGCTTGTGTGGGTGCGGGGTTAAGCGCTTATACGCAATATGACAAAGTAGAATTGCCCAATGGAGATGAATTAGATGCCAATTCCTTCTTAAATGAAGTGCAAAAAGAAGTCTTAGAAACTGTTTTAACAGAAGTCTTACTTTGCGATAAAAAAGGTGTCAGTTTTGTTGACAAACCCACCCAATATTATATTTTAGCGCGTTATGAATATGGGGAAGCCGTTGTGGACTTTGATGAAGCTAATACTTTAGCTAGAGGTGTTGGCGTAGAACTTGATAGTTTAGGAGGTTTAACCGATGGCAAAATAGCCTTAGTTAAGAAAACTAAAAATCAAGTACAATTACAGGATTATACGGAACGGGGAGAAGTTGAAGGTTTAGGAATTCAGAAAACCGAAAAACAACAAAATGTTAATGAACTCCCTCAAAGCATCGGTTTACCTTCAACTTTAATTGATATTCTGCATCGTTTACTATGGTTAGCCGAAAATCAACCCCAAAACGTTAATAACTTCTTAGCCCAAAGTACGCCGGATGCAATTCAATTAAAATTAGTCGCCCAAGCATTAGGAGGACGAACTTTAACCCCAGAAGCAGGAACTACAGAAACGATTTCTAGCCGTACCAAAGAACAGCAAGCCATTGATACTTTGTTAGCCTCTTGGAAACGCTTAGTTGAAGATAATTTGTTTACGCAGCAAAAGTCTTAAATCAGTCATTAATAATTATTTTCCCAATTGTTGTTTATTCCCCTAAAAAAACCATGACAGCTTATCAATTAAAACCCTGGACACAAGTTGTTACTCCCCACCCCGATATTTTGGATGGGAAGTTAGATAATGCTACCTACGCTGCAAATTTAGGTAGTGTTATTCGCCAAGAACCTCAATGCCCTCGGTTATATAAAAATGCCCGTGATTTTTTTAACGCTACCTACTTAACCGGAGAAATTAGAGGCATTTTAGTCGATGTTTTTAAAGGTTTACAAGGAGATGCTGGAAACCGAGTAATTCAACTGCGAACTCCTTTCGGTGGTGGTAAAACCCACACATTATTAAGTCTCTATCACCTTGCGAAACACCGCGATCAACTGTGGGAAGTTTCTCAGCTAGACTCTTTACCAGATCCGGGAGAAGTAACGGTTGCTGCATTTACCGGCTTAGATATTAGCGTTTCAACGGGAATACAAATAGAAAACGGCCCCCAAATTCTCACTCCTTGGGGCTATTTAGCTTGGCAAATTGGGGGAATTGAAGCTTATCAATTAATAGAAGCCGATGATAAAAACCGCACCGCCCCAGGCAATAATGATTTACGAAAAATGATAGGTGATAAACCAACTCTTATCCTCATGGATGAATTTTTGGTTTATGTGGAAAACGCAATGGGGATAACACTTGGAGATTCTACTTTTGGGCGACAAGTTTTAACTTTTGTGCAGAAACTTACAGAAGTGGTGCGAGAATTGCCTAAAACTGTTTTAGTTTATTCTCTGCAAGCTAGTGTACAAGAAGCTGTGGGAAATGAAGGGTTATTGAGTGTTTTAGATAAACTGGTGAGTCGTATTGATGCGAAAAAAGAGCCGGTTTCTGGGGATGAAGTGATGGAGGTGGTGCGAAAACGGTTATTTACAGATATTGGGGATGAAGAAATTATTACAGAAGTTGCCCGTCAACAGGCGGCATTATTTCGGAAGTTTAGAGAAAGTTGTGCTACTACAAATCGAGAAAAGCAGGAAGTTGAACAGCAAGCTAATATATTAGAAGAAAGAATTAAGTTAAGTTATCCGTTTCACCCCGATTTGTTGGATTTAATGTATCATCGTTGGGGCAGTTTGCCGAGTTATCAACGTACTAGGGGGGCGTTACAATTTCTGGCATCAATGGTGTATGCCTTGCGAGAAAAAAATGACCGTTCGTGGTTAATTTCGCCGGGAAATGTTTTGTTTGATCATGAAGCGGTGAGGAGTGCTTTTTTCACTCAAGTTGGAGAACGCGATAATTATAGTGCAGTTATTGCGGCTGATTTAATTGGCAGAAAAGCGAAGGTAAACTTTGTAGATCAAAGAATTGCTCAAGATGTGCCGGCTATGTCTAATTTAAAGGTTGGGAGTCGTTTGGCTTCAGCGATTTTAATGTATTCTTTTGGGGCAAGAGGTGGTGAGGAACGTGGGGTTTTTGAACAGGAGATTGTAGGGGCTTGTTTGGCACCAGGTTTAGATAGGAATACGATTGTTACGGTGTTAAATGATTTACGAGAAGAGTTGCTTTATCTACATTATGTTGGGCAGCGTTATCGGTTTGAAACGAAAGCGAATCTCAATAAATTAGTTGCGGATGAAGAGCATAAAATTTCTAGTGATGAAGTTTTAGAAAAAATTCAATTTGATTTGAGAAATAGTTTAAAGAATGCTCAAGGTAAAGTTGTTTTATGGCCAAAAGATTCGAGTGCAATTCCTGACCATATTAATCAATTTTGTACAGTTTATTTAGATTCTAGTTGGGCGGAAAAAAGCACTGAAGCTTTACAGGAAGACGGAATGAGGTGGCTAGAAAATCGGGGTAATGATAAACGAGATTATAAGAATGCGATTGCTTTTGTGGTTCCTAATGCTATCCAATTTGATAAAGCTAGAAAAGCGACTAGAACCTTATTGGCGGTGAATTCTTTAGTGAAGGATAAGGATAAACATAAGTTTTCTGTTGAGGATTTGGATGAGTTAAAAGCAAAGGCAAAGGAGGCTACTTCAAGTTTGGATGCCGGTTTACGCCGTCTTTATGAACAAATTTTATTGCCTTTACGTTTTCAGCAAGAACAAGCACCTCTTCGCTTAGAAATGGTTGATTTACAATCTCAAATAAATACGAGTCAGAATTTACAAGACAGGGTTTTAGATGCGTTGAAAAGTTACGTTTTTAATTCTATTACGGTTTCTAAAATTCTTAGTTTTTCTAAAATTAATGAATCGGAAATTGGGGTGATTCAGGGAGATGAGTTGATTAGTTATTTTTTCCGATTTCCTGGTTATCCTAAGTTATTAAGTGATGAACCGATTAAAAAAGCTATTTTGGGGGCAATTGCGGATGGCAGTATGGGGTATGTTCCTAAACTTAAAATTGTAGGGGATAGTGTAGCAATTGATAAGCCGGAATTAATTAGTTTTAATCGTCATATTCCGGCGGATGAGTTAGATTTATCGGGTTATTTGTTGGCACCCCGTATCGTTGAACAATTCCAACAACAGCCACCTATTATTGACCCTGAAAATGATAAAACTAAATCTGATTTTATCAACTATTCTGATTCGTTAGCGGGAAATACAAGTTCAAAAGTTGGAGAACAAAAGCCTACAGTTGAGTATAAGTCGGGTAGTAGTAGTTTAATTCGCTCTGTATTAGTTGATATTGTGGATGGTAAGCAAGCTGCGAAACGTTATACTCTTAGTTCTACTTTGAATAAAGCTCAAATTTTTGAATTTTTCGAGATGTTACAAAGATTATCTGATAGAGCCGATGATATGAGTATTAAAATTGAAGTTAAAGCGTTTACAAAGGGAGAGTTTGACCCCAATTGGATTCGGAATGCGATTGAGGAACCTTTGGATGAAATGGATATTCAAGCAAATACTAAACTGGAGTAAAGAACAATACTATTTGATAAAAATGCACCAGATAAACAACCACAACTTGGCTAGTATCAGTTCTAGGCTACTTTATGGAGATGTTGTAAAAAATAGAATTTCCTTGAAATAACAAATATTTCATTTGTTTTCACCGGCATAATCAGTTGGTAGGGATATGTGTGCCTACTATAATCAACATGATTAAATGGAACGGTTTTGATTAATTGAACATCGCTTAGCTTCTCAACTACAAACTCAATGCACTATAACGATAAGCTTTAATCGTACTAGAAGCAGGGGAGATAACCTTTGTAAATATCCGCTAACCCCCTGCTGTAATGATAGTTTGGCTCAACAGCACTTATTTGAAAGGAATGACATTTAATATTAATAATAACTGTAATATCCTACTCTTTTCCCTTTTTCATTATACACATCTAGTCCACTTGATCGTAAATTTTTTTTCGCCACTCCTATCTTTTTACCGGAATTATCATAGACATTAACTCTCTTTAATGGAGTTAGGAAACTTAATTCTCTTTTTCGGATGTAACCACCTGGTTTTTTGAAAGTTCTATCTAAAACCGCTGTTGTAGAATCAAATCTACCATTTCGCACCGTGCCTCGACTAAATTCAGCGAGAGCGTCTGGGCTACTTATAAAAAGAGAGGTAATAAGTACAACTAAACAAATTATTACACCTATAAATTTGTTTAAATTCTTCATTAGATTTTTCATGGTTTTACTCTCATTTCAAAATAAAGATAGCGTTTTCTTGTATCCTAATTGTCAAATCATTCAGATGTAGGGGTCTTTCAGGCATCCTCTAACCCTTTTCCTTTTTGGAATAGACAGTAAGCCACTCACTAATTTTCCGTTGAACTGGCATCACCTTTGATTTAGAGGAGTCGATTTTACCAATATGCGGTAAAGAGGGTTGGTATAAAGATATAAGGATTCAAGCTTCCCCTTTTGCAGTTATTTCGGCTTTCTCCCAATTTTCGGTAATGTCGAGGCCTAGACAAAAGCTATTGAACTCTGATTGTTGTCTTGTGAGCCTTAACATTGAAATAGCTTTTTAACAAAAGTTGTTTAATCTGAATTACTTTTCTTAGTTCCGATTTTTGTAAGGGTAAAAATAAGAATAAATGCTCCAATAAGTAAGTAAATTACATCATTAGTAAATTTAAAACTAAAAATTTCTTGCATTATCTGTTGTCCATTTGTAGCAATAGTAAATGCAATCGTAATTGAAAGAAACCCAAATATAATTCCACTTAAAAGTTTTATAAGAGTAATGTCTTGATTTTGGTCTTCTATTGAATCGGAAATAAAATTTTTAAAAATTCTTGAAAAAGCTTCCGACATAGTGTAGTCCTCACTAATTTTACGATAAAAAATGACAACTTCAAGCAAGTTAATACCCTTTTTTATTTTGTATAAAAAGGCTAAGTATAAGAAGGTGTCGAACAAGAATTTCGATTTATAATAAATGTACTATAAAAATTTAACATCAGTAATTTTACTGAAAAACTCATTGCTTTGTTAAGGTTCGCTCATTTATTAGGTAAATCCGAAACACTGAGCAATCCAACGTCAGAGACATACCACTAAAGGGAAAAAAGGAGCCAGTTACAAAGCTATGAGTCAAACGTGACGGAGTAACAACCATTCTCAAAGCCGGATAAAAGGAAGATATTCAGGTTCCAGCATCAAGAAAGATTCATGGGTCAAAAATATCTCATAAATCTAATCAGCTATCTCTTTAGCATAGCGTGTCACCAGCCAGAGCAGTTGCTCAAAATCACGGATGGTTTCTCGTAGCCATAGTATTTAAGATTTCCTTGAAATAACCAATATTTCATTTGTTCTCACCGGCCACATAAGCTTTTCTGCTGTTTGGGTTGATTATAAATAAGTTGCCGATTTTAGTTGGCAAGGGGGCCGGTTTTAGTTTGGAGCTTTACCGCATTCAATAAGGGAATCTTAATAATCGCCGCTTCTTTTGCAATTTCAAAACTTTTGCTAAGGCACGATATCTTGCCGACTTAGCCTTTATTTGATATAATGCAATAGAGCAACTTAAAAAAGCCATCTTTACTATCAACGTAATGAGATAAATGATAACTAGGGGTATTGAAGCCGCTTTATTGATATAAATAATCAAACAATTCCGCCATCACTGATTTTTTTGAAATGAAGAGCCTGCTAATAAATTTTTTAGCTGTTAAGCAGATGCAAACATCTTTTAAAAGCTAAAGTCGCGTGTTGGGAAGTTGAGTTATCAAGGCAAAGTTGAGGTATTAAGTTATCATCAGTAAAAAATTAAAAGGGGTTCACCTCTTGCTGGAATTCCTTTACTAAAGTTCGGAATATTCTCAGCTATTGGGTTTTTTCAGAACGAATTGCTCTTACCCGTATCTCGGCTTTACTCAAATCAACCCCTAAAGTGAAATGAACGCCTGATTTTAGATAACAAGGAGAATAGAAATGACAGATGAGACAGTGTTAGATAATCACGGGCTAGTCCTAAAGCTGAAAGAGAATGCGATGGATTCTCTGGTGCATGGTGTAGAGCATCATCTTTATGGTAGAAGAAAGACTAATTGGAAGTATACCATTCTTCATGTTTTTCATGCTATTGAGCTTTTTCTAAAAGCAAGGCTGGCTAAACACAATAAATATCTCATTTATCGCAATCGCAAAAATGGCAACACAGTAAATTGTGATGAAGCAATGGATCTCTTAATTAAAGAAGTTAAGCTTCCACTGTCTCCTTACGCAGAGATTCAAGATTCAGGGAAATGCAAACTTAGCGGGCCATTAGATACTTTACGAAAAGCTAGGAATGCAATTGAACACAAAGAAGTTACGCTAAATCAAGATGAGGTCAAAAATTTTTTAGGTGCTGCTTTCCTTTTTCTCGATGATTTTGTATCTACAGAACTAGGTTTTAGTCTCAAGACAGAATTGGATGCCCTTGACGAAGCGCGTGAAGAAGAGCTTCTCGAAGATGGAGGAGATGTTAATAATTTTGAGAACCAAAATACCTATCGAACTCTGTCTATGGCCTATTTGTTTTACATCCAGCATATGCCAGTTCAAGGAATACCTCTTTTCGATCCGAAAGAAAAAAGGGTTGATTACCAATATTTTACTTGTGAAATGTGTGAAGAGGAAGCGATCGCTGTTCCTGATCCAACATCAAAGTATCCTAGAGTTACTCACTGCTTTAATTGCATAGCAGAATATACAGTTCATTACTGCATTAGATGTGAAGATTCATATATATCCTTCCTAAAGGAATGGGAAAAACAAGCCGATATTTCCATTTATCCTAGTTGGGTAAATTCTGTAGACAACGAGGTTGATTCATTATGTGAGGTATGTAGAGATTCTATTAGTGACAGTTAAGACCAGTTCCGGCTGCACTAAAATTATATAGCTTTTGTTTCTGGTCATCAGTGTAAAGAAGTAATCCCTTTAATTTCAGGGGGTGACAAAGGAGCTATAAAGGTTGCTGTATGAGGGTTATAGCCTTTAATCCCTGCCGGTAAAATCTGCGCTTATTGCCAACAGCATTGAGCAGTTCTTTAATAAGCTCCTGGCACTGATGAAAAGCTACAATCAAATTGTGGGCTGATAAACCCACCGAAAATTTACTCGCTCTCTGCTGTTGCCTACCCGCTTCATGGGGTCTTTTCAAGTAAGAAGATTTCCCAGCTTGAACAACTTTTTCACCCTCTAACCAAGCCGCAGTTAAAGCAATCGCTATCAAGAGAATTAAACGGACTAATCGCAAGGCGTGAAGCTTGAGAACCTTCAAGATTATAACCCCCACTTTTATAATCTCTAAACATGGCTTCAATACCAAAACGTTGTTTATAAGCCCTTACGGTCGTTTCTATATCTCCCAAGTTAGTCAGGAGATATCAAGGTTCTTTTTCTTGTTGATTTTTATATTTTCTTTTCCAGTAACAAGCCAGATTCAACCGGTTAAAACCTTTTTTCGGAGTTAGATGAATTTGAGGTAAAAATTGTTTTTGACCTGGAGCTAATTTTAGGGTTGATAAAGAAGAGAATTTTTGTCTTTTTTGACGGAAAGTCGTATTTTTTTTCTGCCTGAGTACAAACTTGACTCCCTGAGCGTCTATCCATTGCCATAGCTCAATTCCGTGAAATTCTCGGTCTCCGACAATCACCATTTTATAGCTTTTGAATAGTCGGATTACAGGCCGTAAGACAATTTGCTGTTCTCTAAAATTACTCGCTCCTTTTTTATCCAATACAATCCAAAATATAGGCAAGGCTCGTCTTTCATAAATTGCGCTTGCCATTAAAATATTATTGTCTTGCCACTGGGTTCTATCTACGGCAATAATAAGTTGTTTTCCTTTACCTATTTGCCTAGCTATGATTTCTTTAATGATGGGAAACCAGAGGAGCACTACGCTCAATTTAGTCAGACTCAAAAATCTTTGGATATGACGACGGCGACTTTCTAGTTGTATTGGTAAAGGTAGTGTTGCTGCCAATTTTTCTATTTTGACTTGTTTTTGATTTTGCAATAGCCAGACTAATAATTTTAAGGTAATGAGTTGTCGTTGGGACAGATATTTCTGCAACAGTTCAAGATAAAATGTCGGTAGCATTTTTTGATGGCGGTCTTGTTCGGTGAATAAGACCGTTCTTGTTTACCATACACAGGGTACAATTCTTACCACTCTTGGGATACTCCTTAGTTCCCTTGTCAATAAGCTTTTAATTTTTCTAGAGACTCTAAACTCTCTAACCCCCTCTAGTTCTGCCTTTTAGAGTGATTGTCACCCCCTGAAGACTAGGATACAATGGCTGCAATGATTATGGAAGAAATAGAGGATGAACGGCGCTGGGATGAATCATTCTCACGCTCACCCAATATTTTGGCAAAACTGGCAGCTTCCGCAATGGCTGAATACCATGCAGGTAAAACTCAATAACTTGACCCAGAGACACTGTGAAATCGCTCACCACTACTGAGTTCCGTAAATTATTTGCTGATTTACCCGAACAGGTTCACACACGGATTATGACAGGTTGCTAGAGCAGCTATAGCGGCACGGCATAACACTAATTGTGCGATCGCATTGCGCGATCGCATTGTATCGTTCTAGTTAATGCGATCGCTCAATCGAGTCATGGTGAGTTTCACGTTACCTACTGATTTACAAGCGAGAACGTAACAATTGACAGCGAGGGGCGAATGAATTGGTTAGGAGCAAAACATTGAGTCAGGGTGAATGACACCTAAAAACCGGGTGTTGCACAAAGATGAATGATTAAGACAAAAGAGGAATCTGCCCGTGCTTGAGATAGTAGATGAGTAAGCGTACTGACTTGTACAACATATCAACGGACTTGGAATAAGACAACGTTTTGCGGTGAAGTCGAGCCAGATAGTGCCGTAGACGACAATTTTCTCCTTCAACTCTCGTCATCGCTGTTTTGCTGACAAGATGGTCACACTCGTCGATTAAGCAAGGATAGACACAATAACCGTCAGTGATGTAGAGGAAACAAGCCCAACCACGAATCATTTGCCACAAGCTCATAAAAGTCGTTAAAGAACGATCTCCGACCACAAACTTAATAATTCCAGGCTGATGGCTATTCACGACACTCCAGAGCCAGACCTTGTTTTTTTTGCGCGCTGCACCGGAAGCTTCAAGATGCTGAAGCCATATTTCAGTAGTACAATTGCTCTATTCATGTTGCAATAAGGAAATATTGTATGTATTCAGGTAGCGATCCATACGTTGACTTGTTTGGAAGAAGGCGTCATCAACCTTGGCGTGACGTGATGCAAGTTTGTCTTAATGGGCACGTTATCAATGGTAGTTACCAAAAGTATCCTGAATACAATAAGGAATTCTGTGATACTTGTGGCGCAAAGACTATTACGACTTGTCCTAATTGTAAAAACCCAATACCAGGGGATATGCAGGACACTGGTGTTGTTATATTAGGAGGGTATGAGACCCCAGCACCAGATTTTTGCCAGAATTGTGGAGAAAAGCTTCCTTGGTATGGAAAAACCAAGGTCAAGACTAAAAGTGATCGGGAGTTCCCACTCATAACTTTGGAACGCATTTTCTCTAGATTTCACAACATTGTCAGGCGATTACGGGATAGGCATTCTAACCGTGAAACCCTTGATGTTAGCGACGAATATGACGTGCAGGATTTGCTGCATGGTTTATTACTTGTATTTTTTGATGATATTCGAGCAGAGGAAGTGACTCCAAGTTATGCAGGTAAATCAGCACGTGTGGATTTCCTTCTGAAGAAAGAACGTGTTGCTATCGAAGTGAAAATGACAAGGAAAGGACTAGGCGACAAAGAAATTGGAGATCAACTACTTATAGATGTTGAAAGATACAAAGAGCATCGAGATTGTTCCACGCTTGTGTGTTTTGTCTATGATCCTGATGGCAGGATTACGAATCCAAACGGCCTTATAGCTGATTTACAAAAGCAGTCGAAAGAAGAACTTAAAGTTATTGTCTTCATTAACCCAGTGTGAATGTAGGCTAACAACGCGCATACACTCCGACCATCAAAATGTTTCTGTGGGCGTTTGAAGTTGTCTAGGGCGAGAGATGGGTAACGCCGGCAACATAAGCTTTGGTGCTGTTTGGGGTAACTATAAATAAATTACCGCTCCTAGTTGGCAAGGGGGCCGATTAAAATTTTAGATTTAACATAATGGGTAAGCCAATCTTAGGAATCTCGGCTTCTTTGGCAATCCTCAAAACTTTTTGTCAAGCCAAAGTATCGGGTCGGTTTAGTAATTATTTGAAATAATAGAATAAAACCGTGTAATAGTGCCACGTTTACGCCAGGTATTAGATGAGATGATAACTAGAGATTGAGAAACGGATTTATTAAAAATTAATAGTGCCATTGTTCCGGCACTGATTTGTCCAGAAAAAACAGAGGAATTGCTAACAAATTTTTTCGTTATTAAGCAGATAGGGAAAGTTTTTGAAAAGGTAGAATCATAATGGGACAGGCATCTTGCCTGCCAATGTATTTGGCAGTTGAGTTATCAATGTAAAATTTATGAGGTGACGTTTTATCCAGAGTTTTTTGATGAGAGGCCGATTTTGCAGTATATGAGTTGGGGAAATCCGCTTTTTGAACGCTTAATGGGTGAGGTTCCGAAGATATTGTGCGCGAGGTAACTTAAAATTTTAATTACGAAGAGTTGCTGGATTTTTTTATACTTTGCTTGTATTTGTAATTTTTTACAAAAAGTAAAAATTAATAGTATTTACATTTTATAAAATTGTAACCAATTTATAAAATATAAAATCATGTGGGAATTTTGAGATAAAAAAAGTACATCTATAACCATCTGCATCCACAACTATAGGCATTGTCACTCCTAAGCTTGGAGGTTTTTCTTCATGTAGACATCGATTTTAATCGGCAACAATAACCTGCTATAATCATCCCAAAAAACCACCCCCAAAACCCCGCAATGTTTCGCAAAAATTGGCAAAAAATCCTCACATTCATCCGCAACCTTTTCCGCAAAAATCAAACCCCACCCCCACCTCCACCCAAACCCAAAACCGAAACACCACCCCTCACCGACATCGAATACGAAACCCAATTTTTAGAAACACTCGATGCCGTAAACCGAGGAATGGGACGCGGGTATATCAAAGGCTATTTAA
The DNA here is from genome assembly GCA_036704045.1 of Halomicronema sp. Lineage (GTDB taxonomy): Bacteria > Cyanobacteriota > Cyanobacteriia > Cyanobacteriales > Oscillatoriaceae > Ancylothrix. The sequence continues at coordinate 22,201 of DATNQM010000004.1, forward strand.
CAACCGTCAACAAACAACATTTAACCGCGTGGTTACAACGCTTTGGCGAAAGATTATTAGAAACTCCAGAAAATCATGCAGAAATTGCGGGCCGGTTGCTAAAATTTGGCAACCTTTGTGAAAATGAAATCGGACAAAGTGCCCTAGAAATTGGTAATAAAATTATGGAACAATTACCCCCGCCGCCTGTTGATAGTTGGGCGGTGATTGATGAAGAATTTAGAGGAAATGGGTTAGAAATTAGCGGAAAAGATGCTGAGGCTGAAGCGTGGTTAGATCGAGGTAATGAGCAATTTATGCGGGGAGAGTATGAAGAAGCCATCGAGTCTTTTAACCAAGCCATTGCTATTAAACCTGACTTACACGTAGCCTTTTATAAGCGGGGTGTTTTGCAATGTAATTTAGGCCGGTATGAAGAAGCCATCGACTCTTATAACCAAGCCATTGCTATTAAATCAGACGAGCCCGATGCCTTTAATAACCTGGGTATTTCCCAAGATAATTTAGGCCGTTATGAGGAAGCTATCGACTCTTATAACCAAGCCATTGCTATTAAATCAGACGATCACGTTGCCTTTTATAACCTGGGTATTTCCCAAGATAATTTAGGCCGATATGAAGATGCCATCAAGTCTTATAACCAAGCCATTGCTATTAAACCAGACGAGCCCGATGCCTTTAATAACCTGGGGAATTCGCAAGAGAATTTAGGTCGGTATAAGGAAGCTATTGAGTCTTATAACCAAGCCATTGCTATTAAACCAGACAACCACGATGCCTTTAGAAACCGAGGTATTTCGCAAAAAAAATTAGGATGGTATGAGGAAGCCATCAAGTCTTATAACCAAGCTATTTCTATTAAACCAGACAACCACGATGCCTGGTTAAATCGAGGTAGAACAGCCGGCCTAATAAACAGAGAAAAAATATTAGCATCCGCCACCAACATCCTATTCAACTCAACCTTTTATATCTTATACCCCCACCTCAACAAAGCCGGCTATGAGGGAGAAATAGCCACCTATAAACAAGGCATAATAAACTGTCCTCAACACACCCATCCCCTCGGCTGGGGAATGCTACATTACTACATGGGTGATGCTCAATATTACCGGGGACGCGGACTGAAACAACAAACCTACCTTTATCAAGCCAAAAACAGTTACGAAACTGCCTTACAAACCCTCACAGAAACCGGCTATCCCGAAGAACATTTAGAAGTCATCCAGAGATTAATTCGCGTCTTATTGCAACTCCAAGAAACCCCACAAGCCGAAAAATACCAACTCCAAGGAATGCGAGTCTTGCAAACCTTACTCAATCAACCAACTTCCTCCTACAAAAAACAACAAATCTACGAAAAATTCTGGTCAATACGCCAACTCCGCGTCGATATTATCATCCAAAAAAACCTCCCCATCGAAGCCATCCAAACCGCCGAAACCGACAAAAATATTTACCTGACTTGGATACTCGACACCTACCAAGAAACCACCCTCAGTCCCAGATGGCAACAAATGCAGCAAATGCTGACAGAAACCACCGCCATTATCTATTGGCACCAAAGCCAATACAGCCTCACCACCTTTATCCTCAAAGCCAACCAACCCCAACCCATCCTATTAGAAACAACGCCAGAAATTGACACCCTGGAAACCTGGATAAAAGACTGGAAAACCGAATATCAAAACTATTGCAACCTACCCAAAACTAAACAACAAGACACAACCGGAGAAGAAAACAAAAACCATCCCTGGCGACAACAAATGCCCGAAAAACTCGACCAACTCCGCCACCTTCTGAATATTCCCACCCTCCTCAACCACCTACAAAACATCTCCAACCTCATCCTCATACCCCACCGAGACTTACACAACCTCCCCCTAGAAACTCTCTTTCCCAACCGCTATCACCTCACCCGACTTCCCAGCCTGCAAACCGGCAAAAACCTTCGCACCCCCAACCCAAACCCCAACCATATCCTCAGCATAGAAAACCCCACAAAAGACCTCCGTTTTGCCCCCATTGAGTCCGCAAGCATTTGCCGAAAATTTCCCACCCCAAAACGCATTTCCGAAGCCAATGCCACCACAAACAACATCATCCCAGAACTGCAAAAAAAACACGATATTTTACACTTCACCGGCCACGCAGGACACGATTTTTATCAACCCAAAAAATCCTGCCTATATCTGGCAGAAAACGAGGAACTCACCCTCGAACAAATAAGCCAAATTCCCCTACAAACCACCCATCTAGTCACCCTTTCCGCCTGCGAAACTGCCATCACCAAAGAAGAAATTAAAATCGATTATGTAGGCTTAGTCAGCGCCTTTTTAAAACACCGCATTCCCTACATCCTCACCACCCTTTGGCGAGTCCCCGAAGAAGCCAGTATGCTAATGATGGCTAAATTTTATGAACTGCGGGAAACCCAACTAGAAACCATCGCCTTAGCCCAAGCAAAAATTTGGCTGCAAAATCTAACTTGGCAAGACATCCACCAATTTTATCAAAGCCTAGAAACCGAATTAAAAACCGAACTCGCCGAAGCCTCAACAACTCAAATAACCGTCTACACTGCTAAAATAGAAGCAAGCGAAAACCCCTCCGATGATAAACCTTACCCACATCCCTATTATTGGTCAGCCTTTATCATCAACGGTTGTCATTCGACACCCTAAAAAGCATTCCAAAACCATGAACAAACAAACGATCATCGAAGTTTTTCTTACCTCCCTTGCTAAACAAGAAAAACCTTTACCCCCGAAACAGCAAAAGCAACTAAACGAAATTGGTAAAAACCTACGAGAAAACTCTAATTTTGACATTATAAATATCCACAATTTCGCACTGAGTTATGAACCGCTACAAGTAATTTATCAAATGGAACTGAGGGAGGTTTTAAAAGCGGCTGCTGAACGTCAAAAAAGCGGGATTGGGGTGGATCTTAGTCAAGATGATGATGAGGGATATACTCCCAATGATATTGCTATTTTAGAAGCAAGTGATTCCGTAAACGAAGCTAAAAAAACCAAAAAGACGAGTTTTTTAGGAAGATTTTTTTCTCGGTTTAAAAGATCCGCTGCCGGATAACACTGCCGCTTGCAACTGGCATTCATATAAACAAAGCTCTCTGGGGTTGGGGAATTTTAAATATTGACATCAATGAAAAAACCACCTCTCCACCAAAACCAACCGAACCCTCAAAGGGGGTTTTTCATTCGTATAGACACCGATTAAAACTGGTGGCCTACACCGACAACAAATAGTCTATAATTTTAACCAAAAAATAACCATGACAGCCCCAGTTATCAAACCCACCATTCAATTATTTCTCTATGACTTGCAAGAAGGGTTAGGGCAAAAAAAAGAACAAATTAAGCAAAATCGGCTAAAGTTTTGGCAGAGAATTTATAAAAAAATTACCTCTGACGACGAGCTAAAAGAATATAAAGAGAACGAAAACTCAGAATCAAGAGTAATAGTTTCTTTATACGGAACTTCAGATAAAAAAGCCTTTAATAATCATAATATTGATGGTGGTCATTACGCCTTCCAACTAGGCGATACTTACATTTTATTCATCGACTGTTCTGGAGAAAAAGACAAAACAAATAACCTAGAAGATATTTATCAACTCATTGATAAAAATTTCCAAATAAATGAACCAACTATCGGAAAAACTTGTTTAATCTTAGGCCAACTCCCAGCCAATTGCCAAAACATAGAACAAACCGCCAAAGATTATTACTCAGAAGTTGTCGCACTTAACCTCAACTGGGATAAAGAAAAAGTAAAAACAGAAAATCCCAGCCAACTGTTAGGCGGCTATTTATTTGAATGCCAACGTTTCCCAAAACAATGGCTATCTACTGATAAAATAGAAGCCGAACATCATCTAGTCTGGCTATTTCCCAATGACATCACCCAAAATAAAACTACAGAAATCATTAACATCAATACAAATCTCATCCGCTTATTCTGTCATCGGCACAAAATTATCCTTGCATATTACCAAAGCCGCCAACTGAAAGATCAATTAAAAAACTCCTACGCTGAAATAAAAGAAATTATTGCCACCTTTATCAAGGATAAAAACAACCCAGAAAAAATGCAAGAAACCCTCACAAAAACCCTTGACATACTAGCCAACTTAGCAGTAAAATTAAACGACTTATTGCTACAAAAGAGAACCCTAGAAATTAACCTAGAAAACTACAATAACCAAATTGAAATCCTGCAAAAAAAAGACTCCCTAGCCAACCTAGAAAGTTTCCAAAAATTCAGCCAAGTTGCTGAGAACCAATATCTCAAACAAATTGAATCCGACTATACAAGTTTAAGCCCTGCATTAACACTCCTAGAAAACTTCATAAAAACCATCGAAGGATTCAACCAAATTGAGCAAACTAGAACTGAACAAAACCTCAACCTAACCATCGGAATCAGCGGACTGGGACTAGCAGCCAGCGGTATCACAGCTACCCTAATTTCAACCCAAATTCCCACCCCCCAACCAAACACAAAAGAAGCCTATTCATTGTCCCATGCTTTTGCCATAAGTTTTGCTGTATTCATCGGCTGGGCAATAGGAGTATTTTGGAATTATAAGCGCCGATGAAAATCCCAGTGGCACGGGCATCGTGCCCGCGATTACTAATTAACCATTAGGGCAGGCGAGACGCCTACTCCACTCTATAAACGGACTTTCTATTTCCGAAGCATCCACAGATTTAAAAAACCACTCCAAAGCCTTAATAAAAAGAACGAAAAATTTTATGTTCTCGCGCAATTTTAGTGATGGGTGTTAAGGCAGAAAGCAGAGGGTAGAAGTAAAAGGTATCACCGTACCCAAACGGAAAAATTGTACGCTAAGGTTGAAACCTTTATCTAGCAACCACTCTACACATGCCGGTTTTTACAAATTACGGTAAAGCCTAGATACGCGCTTTCCGAGGACACGCTCTAAGATTTCGTAAAAGAAATTGCCGGTTTAGGCTGAATTCTCACTCCTCAGAACACCGGCATCACCCTCTCATCAAATCTCCCCGGCCTGCCAAATCAATACCCCATCCCAACTGTTATTTCGTTGGCATAGCCTGTCACCAGCCAACGCAGTTGCTCAAAGTCGCGGAGGGCGTCTTGGAGCCTGTAACATTTAGGATTTTCTTGGAATAACCAATATGCCACTCGTTTTCACCGGCAGAAAGCAAATTTATCCACTCCCTAACTGTCATCGACTCCTGAGATAATGCAATGTAAAGTAAACCATTAAATGTCTAAGCAAGGTCATCAATTCAGGCCCATCGGTACCTAAAAGCTCGCAGAAGCGGGGACTAGCAATACAAAACGGCTCCGCACTGCTTAAGCCTTTTTTTACAATAAACTGAGTAAACAATAGAAAAATCAGATTTCGGAGCCGTTGCTAGTATGGTTGCGCTACCGAGGGTGAAAAATACTTTGACGAACACCAAACATCACTTAAATCGCAACAAAAGGTAAAGTAGCAATTCCCTCATACCCCGCTTGATTCACTGTCGGTCGTAGATGATAGAAGGAGGCTTTTGGTAGAGGGTAAGTGCCTATGAAACTAAAGGCTTATCTGAAATGAGGAGCTAGTATTAGTTTTATTTTAAGTTATGTAAATACGTCAAAATCTTGAATTAGCAAATCGGCTAAAATAGTGCTGGGTTAGTAAATTATCTATCTTATGCTGATTTCAAGTATTCAAATTTTAAACTATAAATCATTTCGTGATTCGGGAGTGATAGAGTTCCGACCGGGAATAAACATCATTACAGGTCAAAATAGTGCAGGTAAGACAGCTTTACTCGAAGCGATAACACTAGATTTTCAAAATGTGCCTCATAAGAGTATTAGCACATTACCAACTCGCTCTTCTCCAATAAACAGTCAATCTAAAGTTAAATTTTCTCTGCATTTTACAGAGCAAGAAGTTCGAGAAATAGTAGCACAACTTCCAAAACCTTATTCCATCCCTCAAGCTGCTTCCATAGAGATGCCGGAAACTATTCAACTCTTCCAGGCGTGGTTAGATAATCCACAACCTCTAACATACAGCCTATCTATTGAAGGTAACTCAAATTTAATTTTTAATAATTTTAGTAATACATTATTATCTTTCGGTTTGTATGAGCCAGTGCAAGTGCTTTCTGGAGCCTGTCTCCATCATCAACTTCAACACGATGAAAATGGACAATTAATAGCAGTATCTTCTAATAATCCACCCCTAAATCAGAGTGTTTCTAGTATATTTTTTATGATTGCGAGAAATCGAATTTATAGATTTCTAGCGGAACGCCTAAATGTTAGTAGTTGCAGTAGAATATATAGTTGGGAGCTTTCACCTAACGCTTCAAATCTACCGGAGGTTCTCGGCATACTACAAGGAGAGAATCCAGAATTATTCAATCTTTTAAACAGTTATGTTTCTATAGTATTTCCCCAGATCAAGCGAGTTACTGTTTCACAAGTATCATCAAATGTTGAAATTAAGGTTTGGTATATTGATACTTCAACATACAGAGACGATTTAGCCTTCCCATTATCCGCTTGTGGCACTGGAGTGGGACAAGTTTTAGCTATTTTATATGTTGTCCTTACTGCACAGAACCCAAGAGTATTCCTTATCGATGAGCCTCAATCTTTTTTACATCCTGGAGCAGCTAAAAAGCTGATAGAAATTCTTAGAGAATTGGGAAAAAATAGTAATTTTTCAAAACACCAATATATTATTTCTACCCATTCCCCAACTGTAATTGCTTCTGCCGAACCTACAAATATTGTAATGCTTCGATATATAGAAAGCTGTGAAACAGCGGTCTCTGTAATGAATTCAGAGGATACCCGGCAGCTAAAATTCCTTCTGGACGAGGTGGGAGCTAGGCTGTCTGATGTATTTGGAATGGATCAGATATTTTGGGTAGAAGGGCCTACTGAAGAAAAATGCTACCCATTAATTATTAAAGAAATTATCAAGAAGCCTCTTAGAGGTATTCAAATTCTTGCAATTAAAAATACAGGTGACTTGGAAGGAAAAAGAGCCCACGTTATTTTTGATGTTTACGATAAGCTTAGTGGTGGTCAAAACTTATTTCCTCCAGCAATAGGCTTTTTATTTGATAAAGAACTTCGTACCCCACAAGAAATAGAAGATTTGCAGAAACGTAGTTCAAATCCGGTTAAATTTTTACCTCGACGTATGTATGAAAATTACTTACTGAATTCTAAGGCTATTGCCAATATTCTCAATGAACTGGATGAATATCGAGAGAACCCTATTTCCGCTTCAGATATAAATGAGCTTTTGAATGATTTTAGGCATAAAAAAGATTATTTTTCTAAAAATCCTTCAGATGAAAACCTCTCAGATGAGCAATGGGTAGATATTCATATTGATGGAGCGAGGGTTTTAAAAGATATATTTTCAAAATTATCTGAAGGCCGGGTGGAATTTTCAAAAACTAGAGATTCGGTAAAACTTACAGAATGGCTAATTGAAAATGAAGCTACATCGTTAAAAGAAATCTCTGACCTTTTAAATGAAATACTTCCTAAAACTTAAAATTTTCGTATTAAATGAAATACTTCCTAAAACTTAAAATTTTCGTAGAAGCCGGTGTCTCCATATCCGCCCGCCCTATTAGATCCAGGAATGCCGGTAAATGGGATGGGGGTTTTTATGGGCTCTTCTTTGTGTATTTTTTCAGGCCGGCCTAAAATGACCATAAAAGTTTAAATTTCCGAGTGTGACACCGGCCTGTTTACGTTCTCCAGTTTCTCTAGGTTCACCGGCCACATAAGCTTCTGTGCTGTTTGGGCTGATTATAACTGAGTTGCTGGTCCTAGTTTGGAAGGGGCCGTTTAGATTTCAGATTTGACACAATGGGTAAGCCAATCTTAGGAATCTCCGCTTCTTTGGCAATCCTTAAAACTTTTTGTCGAGGCAAAGCATCTGGCCAGTTTAGTAATTATTTGAAATGATACAGTAAAACCGTATAAGAGCGCCTCCTTTACGACCGGCATTAGATAAAATGGTAACTAGGGATGTAGGTAAACAGCAAGAATTTATTGATTTTGTATTGGATCAATATATCATAGCCGGTGTGGGAGAACTTGACCGGACTAAGTTGCCTCAACTTTTAGAGTTAAAATATCATACCGTTCGTGATGCGGTGGTGGAACTTGGAAGTGTTGCGAATATTAGTGAAGTGTTTATCGGGTTTCAGGAGTATTTGTATTCACACGATATCGCAGCTTAATTGACTGTTAATCTCCAAACATATACAAGCTTCCCACGATTTGTTACCTTCTCTTATTCTTATAATTTCTGAAAATTGAATATTTGTTCTACAGAAGCCGGTGCCGCTAAGTTTTAATAAAATTCTAGTTTATTGTTGAGTAACTTGCGTATCGTTAGCTAGATGGGGCCGGTAGTCTGCTTTTATCTGACGAAATACCCATAAATGCCCGTTAGCGTTTGGCTGCACGTTTAGGCTATAAGTAAATTACCTGAGAGACAAACAGAACATTAAAACAGTGGCCTTAATGAGCGCACCA
>DATNQM010000005.1:0-247249 GCA_036704045.1 Halomicronema sp.
GTTTGAAACGTTCTATACCAAGAACATTTTGCTCAATGAAGGTATCCGCGCTTGGATGGCTCCGGCTGACCAACCCCACGAAAACTTTGAGTTCCCCGAAGAAGTCCTTCCTCGCGGTAACGCTCTGTAATAGTCATTAGTCATGGATCATAAGTCATAAGTCATTACTAGATATCCTTGATCAATGACTTATGACCACAGACAACTGACAATCAATATTTATTTAGTGTTGAAGACAAAAGAGGTTCTGCTCCGTGCAAACATCCTTTAACAGTGCAATGGTGAGCGGACGTGACCAGGAATCTTCAGGGTTTGCCTGGTGGTCTGGTAACGCACGCCTGATTAATCTCTCTGGTAAGTTGCTGGGCGCCCACGTTGCTCACGCTGGTTTGATTGTGTTCTGGGCCGGTGCGATGACTTTGTTTGAAGTCGCTCACTTTGTCCCCGAAAAGCCCATGTACGAGCAGGGTTTCATTTTGATCCCTCACATGGCAACTCAAGGCTGGGGCGTTGGCCCTGGTGGCGAAGTCATTGATACTTTTCCCTATTTCGTGATTGGTGTTCTGCACTTAATCTCCTCTGCCGTTCTCGGTTTGGGTGGTATTTATCACGCAATTCGTGGCCCGGAAACCTTGGAAGAATACTCTTCTTTCTTTGGTTACGACTGGAAAGATAAAAACCAAATGACCAACATCATCGGCTATCACCTGATTTTGTTGGGTGCTGGTGCGCTGCTTTTGGTATTTAAAGCGATGTTCTTCGGCGGTGTGTATGACACCTGGGCACCTGGTGGTGGTGACGTTCGCGTGATCACTAACCCGACGCTCAACCCCGCTGTGATCTTCGGCTATTTGACTCGTTCTCCGTTTGGTGGCGAGGGCTGGATCTGTAGCGTCAACAACATGGAAGACGTTATTGGTGGTCACATTTGGGTCGGCTTTATCTGTATTGCCGGTGGTGTTTGGCACATTCTCACCAAGCCTTTTGGTTGGGCACGTCGTGCTTTCATCTGGTCTGGTGAAGCTTATCTCTCTTATAGCTTGGGCGCTTTGTCCTTAATGGGCTTTATCGCTTCTTGCTATGTGTGGTTCAACAACACTGTTTACCCCAGTGAATTCTACGGCCCCACCAACGCTGAGTCTTCTCAGGCTCAAGCTTTGACTTTCTTGGCCCGTGACCAACAAATGGGTGCTAACGTAGGTTCTGCACAAGGCCCGACTGGTTTGGGTAAATACCTGATGCGCTCTCCTACCGGCGAAATTATCCTTGGTGGTGAAACGATGCGTTTCTGGGACTTCCAAGGTCCTTGGTTAGAGCCTCTGCGTGGCCCCAATGGTCTTGATTTGAACAAAATCAAGGGAGACATCCAGCCTTGGCAATTGCGCCGTGCTGCTGAGTATATGACCCATGCTCCGAACGGTTCTATTAACTCTGTGGGCGGTATTATTACCGACATCAACGGGTTTAACTATGTTAACCCCCGTGCTTGGTTGGCTGCTTCTCACTTCATTTTGGGTTTCTTCTTCTTGATCGGCCACTTGTGGCACGCGGGTCGCGCTCGCGCTGCTGCTGCTGGTTTTGAAAAAGGTATCGACCGCGAAAATGAGCCAGTTATGTCTATGAATGAACTCGACTAATTTTTGAGTTTTTCTTATTTTTAAGTCCCTGCTTCGGCAGGGATTTTTTTTGTGGGTTTTTATAGAAAATCCAATTTATACAAGGTCTTTTTTTGAAGGTTCTGGATTTAATTGTTAAGAGTTTATTTTTTAAATCCAAAGGCACATCAAAGTAGAATAGGTTAGTTTTTAAAGTCGTATGTAGTATGTTGCCCGTCGGTCTAACGCAGGCTAGGCTAAAGGAATATAAACTAGTATGATATTTAGGTATTGCTTCAATGCTAAGACATCCCTTTGCTAACAGCGCAACCTACTATAATCGTTATATATACTTGTGTAATTGGCTATGAAAAATTCAAATTTTTCGGATGAGTTGAAATGGACGGCGGAAGCTAGGCAAAAGTTAAAAAATATTCCTTATTTTGTACGTTCTCAGGCTAGACAGCGTATCGAACAACTGGCGCGGGAGGGAGAGTTGGAAGTTGTGACACCAGAAATTGTTGAACAGGCAAGGTTAGAGTTTGGGCAATAAATGTTAATTTGAATTAAAAATTAACGGCATAATGCTACTCAATTTTAACCAAAGATTTTTTTAACTCTGCACCACATTGTTTACAAAAAAGCGCATCGGCATCATGGAAAGCTAAACCACACCCTGAACAGCGGGTTTTAACTTGATTGGCAGTTTTGAGAAATTGTTTAATGAGATCGCCTAATTGCCAGGGTATGAGGGCGATGCCGGTTAGGATCATTAAAACTGTCATTAACCGGCCCGCTTGGGAAATAGGTGTGACATCTCCAAAGCCTACAGTGGTCATGGTAACAACAGAAAAATATACGGCATCAAAAAAAGTGCCAAAGGTTTCGGGGTTGACAGGATGCTCAACTTGATAAATTAAGCCAGAAAATACAAAAATAATGGCAATTAATGTAAATAAAATTTTGGCAACTATCAGACTATCTTCGGCGCTGATTTTACCAAAAATTAAGGTTTTTTTGTCTAAAAATCTGAGGAGTCGCAAGACTCTAAACCAACGAAATATTCTTAAAAAACTGATATCTACAAGTCTTAAAAGTAAGGGCAAAATAACAATTAAGTCTATTAAAGCATAGGAACTGAAGATAAATTTTAGTTTGCTTTCTGCACACCAAAGTCTAAGTAAGTATTCTAGGGCAAAAATTATTAAAGTTGCGGTATTTATATTATGTAAAGTATCTTGAATATCAGAAGGAAGTGGATAGGTTTCTGCTACAAAAACCAGACAAGATATTAAAATAATGGTTGTAATAAATAAATTAATAAGACGGCCGGTTGGAGTTTCAATGTCTTCTAAATAAAAGGCTAGTTTTTCTCGAAACACTGTTGATTGCCAGCTTAGACTTTTTTTTTCCATTACAGTTTTTTCTCTCCAAAAAATAAATATAACCCTCTTGGATCAATGAAAGAGGGTTATTTTGTAATAAATTAAAAAAATTGCTTTGAGTTTAGTTAACTAAGGTGAGTTCTTTTTTTGCGGAAACAGTAGAGGTGACTACTGGTTCAATTTCAATCACAGGCAATTCATCGATAATTGCTTGTTTTTTCTGCTTTTTACGGTTGTTGTATGCGACACTGGATGCTGCTACTAAACCGGCAACTCCCGCTAATCCCAGGGCGGTGATTCCACTTTTTTTGTCGATGGGTTTTTGGCTAAAAGTGGGGGAAAAACCGTTATCAGAAACGGAGACGTTTTTGCTTTGACTGGAGAAGGGGCAAACTGCTATGGATGGGCTGACGGAGACGAAGACAACGCCGGTGGTGAGGGCGACGGTGGAGAGAATGCCGGTGAGAGATTTCTTGTTCATAATTGCTATCCACTTTGAATGAGGATGTGTTTTATTATGGGGGATTTTTTCTAAACTGCCAACCCAATTAGCTAAAAATTTTTTATAATTCTACTAAATTTGAGTGAAATTCGGCTTTTTTGTCAGATTTTTTGATTAGAAAAAGGTTATTTAGCAGCCCATTAATCGAGATAGGTTAGTTATTTAAATGGAAGTTAAGAAAATTCTGCGATGACGGGAAAGTGATCCGAGGGCCAATTTTCTAACCACCGGCTTGTATCTATTTTGATTTGTTTTAATGTTAAACGAGAATCGTAATAAATGGTATCAATTGCTGCAAAAGGTTGGCCGGTGAAGTCGTGAAAGGTTTTTTGTTTTTCTAAAGACATTTTAGCCAGGGTATCAAAAAGTTGAATTTTGTTTGAAAAAGAAGTGAGAAAAGTTTTTCTGGTAACGGTGTTTGGTTCAGCGTTAAAGTCGCCTGTGAGTAATAAAAAAGAGTCATTAGTATGAATTTGATTAATATAATTACAAATTAGTTTTGCACCTAGTTCACGGGCTTTTTGGCTACGATAATCTAAATGGGTATTGAATACAATAAAAGTCTGTTGGTTTGGAGATAAAAAAGTCGCCCATGTTGCCATGCGGGGGATGGGATTCCCCCAATTTTGACTTATGCTACCAGGAATTTTGGGAGTATCACTTAAGAAAAAATCTCCTGTTTTTAAACAGAGTAATTCCCGTTTATAAAAAATGGCACAGTATTCGCCGGTAGCGTTGCCATTGCGGTCATTTCCAACGCATTGATAGTCGGGTAATTGTTTAAGTAAATCATGCTTTTGGTGATCTAATAGTTCTTGGGTTCCGATAATATCTGGGGCATAATAGTTGATTAATTGAGTAATAGATGGAAGACGATTATTCCAGGCGTTATTCCCAGGATCAGGTTTGTCATAACGTAAATTAAAGCTAATTACTTTCATTTTTTTAAAGAATATTTCTATCTTCTTATCCCCCTTATTAAGGGGGTTGAGGGTATGATTGAAAACCGCTATATCTTGATATTAAATAAATAAGCCGATGGCTTGGAGAAAATTGTTATTTACACCGGCTTAAGTAAAAATATTTAGATATTAATTGCTAGATTGAACAGCCATTAATACAAAGCGTAGCACAAAAACTGCGGCTAAAATCCAAACAGTAGGGGTAATTTGATGAGCTTTTCCTTGAAAACTTTTGAGGAGAGGATAGCTAATAAAACCAATAGCTAAACCTTCGGCAATAGAATAAGTTAAAGGCATCATTAAAATAGTTAAAAAAGAGGGAATTGATTCGGCGGGATCATCCCAACGAATGTGACGAACATTACCGGCCATTAAAACACCAACAATGAGTAAAGCAGGGGTAGTAGCAAAGGCAGGAATTCCAGAAAGTAGAGGAATAAAAAAGATAGATAAAAGAAATAAAATTGCCACAATAATGCTAGTAAATCCTGTTCTTCCTCCTTCAGAAACACCGGCAGCTGATTCGATATAACTGGTAACAGTAGAAGTTCCTAAAATCGCACCGGCAACTGTACCAATAGCATCAGCAAGTAGGGCTTCTTTAGCGCGAGGAAGAGTTCCTTTTTCGTCAATATAACCGGCTTGTAAACCTACACCGGCAAGAGTTCCAATAGTATCAAATAAATCAACAAAGAAAAACACAAAAATGACTGCGATAAAATCCCAAAAATTAACTTGACTAAGATTACCTAAACCAACAATTGCTTGTCCAAACAAATCTACCGGCCATTGTGGTAAAGCTATAATACCAGAAGGCCAAGGTGCAACTCCTAAAATCCAAGCAAGTAAAGCTGTGGCAAAAATTCCCCAAAGTAAAGCGCCTTTGATCCGACGGGCAACTAAAGCGGAAGTGATAAAAATGCCGGTAATTGCAATTAGAGTGGGGGGTTGATTTAAGGAACCTAAAGCAGTTTTTGTAGCGGGGTTAGCGACAATAATTCCTGCGCCGCCGGTGGCGGTATCTCCTGATAGGGCAATATAGGCAATAAATAACCCTATTCCAGCGGCAACCGCTTGTTTTAAACATTCAGGAATAGCGCTAATAATTTGACTACGAATATTAGAAAGAGTTAGCGCAATAAAAATTAAACCTTCTATGAAAACAGCAGTGAGGGCAACTCGCCAATTAATGCCCAAAGCATTCACAACAGTAAAGGCAAAAAAAGCATTTAATCCCATTCCAGGGGCGAGGGCAAAGGGATAGTTTGCTATTAAACCCATTATCAAAGTAGCAATAGCAGAAGAGATGGCAGTAGCAATGACTAATTCAGAAAAAAGATCCTTGGGTTGTTGCAAAAAAATAGCATTTGATAAAATTGCAGGATTGACAGCTAAAATATAGGCCATTGTCATAAAAGTTGTCACACCGGCCAAAATTTCTGTGCGAAAATTTGTGTGATTTTGCGAAAACTTGAAAAAATTAGCTACTGTTGCCAACGATGGCTTGGGGTTGGGATTGAAATTAGAATCACTCATAGGTTTAAACTTAAATACACCGCCTTTAGCCTACAGCGAAGGAACACATTTTTTGGCAAAATAGGACACAATTGCCAAAAACATCCCTTGCCATAGCCACCAGCGCATCTGCATTGAATGGTTACTAAGAGGTTAATATCATCAATTCATTTTAATAAAATTATGGATCTAAAACCTAAAGTTATGTTTCAACTAAATCCCCCCAACCAGCCCACTAAAAAACTTTCTAATTATCCCTGGTTTACCCTGGGAATGTGGGGAATTTTTCTATTATCATTGGGGTTACGTTTTTGGAACATCAACTTTTTTAATGCCCTAGTTTTTGATGAAGGATACTATGCTACTTATGGAGTTAATTATTTAGATAAAGTACCATTTTTTGATGCTCATCCACCATTAGGAAAATATGCCATTACAGCAGCCATTTGGATAGCTTCACATTTGCCATTTAACACCGGCATTCCTAATGGTTTAACCGGCATGATGCTTTCACCCTTTAGTTATCGTTGGTTAAATGCCGTCGTCGGGTCTTTTTTACCATTAGTTGTCGGAGGTATTGCTTATCAAATTTCGGGCCGGCGTTTGTATGCTTTTTTGGCAGCTTTGTTTACAGCTTTAGATGGTTTACTTTTAGTAGAATCTCGTTTTGCCCTCATTAATATTTACCTAGTATTTTTTGGTCTTCTTGCTCAATTATTATTACTTATTGCCTTAAATAATCGTGGTTTTCTCAGTGTTTTTTGGTTATTTTTATCCGGTATATCTTTTGGCAGTTCTATATCCGTAAAATGGAACGGTTTAGGATTTTTACTCGGCATTTTTTTAACTTGGCTTGTAGCACAAATAGCCTATAGATGGAAACGCAAACAAGAAAAACTAAACCGGCCTATCATTGAAATTATTAACCCCAACACCGGCATTAAAAGCTTTGAACTATCTTCCAAAATTCCCTTACCACTTCCCCTACTTCAAAAACGGTTTATTCAATTATCTTGGTGGAAAATTGTACTATTTTTAGGAATTGTACCAGCAGCTGTTTATTATGCAGTTTGGCAGCCTCATTTAGAAATTAATACAGATACAAATTTTATCGACGTTCATCAAAAAATATTCAATTTCCACAAAGGATTAAAAAGTGGCAAAGATATTCACCCCTATTGTTCTCGTTGGTACACTTGGCCTTTAATGTGGCGTCCAATGGTTTATTTATTTGAAAAAGCCCTAACTTTGAATGAAAAAGTACCAGAATATCCATCTTTACCCGAAGGAGTTGGTAAGATTTATTATGATGTTCATGGCATGGGAAATCCGGCGCTGTGGGTCGTTTCTGCCCTAGCAATTTTGTTGTTGTCGGTGATTTTAATTCATCGAATTTTTATCTGGTACACATACCCAGAAAGCTTTAATACAAATGAGCAAACTTTTCGCTTTCCCACATCGGCAGAGTTATGGTTAGTATGTTTTATCGTGTTTAATTATGCTGCCAATTTTTTACCTTGGGTTATAGTAACACGTTGCACTTTTATTTATCTTTATATGCCAGCTTCCGTATTTGCTTTTATGGCGATTGCTTGGCTGGTAGAAAGGTGGTTAAGAAGTCATAAAATAGCTTATTTTACTGCCGGCATCACCGTAATTTTTGGAATAATAATTGCCTTTATTTTTTGGTTGCCAATTTATTTAGGCTTGCCTCTTTCTTCGGCTGGTTTTAATCTTCGGATGTGGTTAGAATCGTGGATTTAAGCCTTAACTCTCGTTCCCTATAAAGCTTTGGGGAACGAGAGAAATAGATAAAATAACCAATAACTTATTCTTCTTCCTCAGATTCCTCAGAAACACTACCATCAGGTAAAATAGCGCCGCTAAGACTAATACCTGTTAAGTCTAAACCAGTAATATTTGCTTCTTTTAAGTTCGCTTTTACAAAAGAAGCCCCAGTAATTTTTGAACCCGTTAAATTAGCTTTGATTAAAAACGAAAAATCTAAGTTAGCAGAAGTTAAATCAGCGCCATTTAAATCTGCTTGATTTAAAATAGCCCGTTGCAAATTAGCTGCTGTTAAATTAGTATTTGTCAAGTTTGCGCCTTTCAGTTTTGCCCCAACTAAATCAGCGCCAGAAAGATTTGTTCCAGAAAGATTTGCCCCTTCTAAAAACGCACTTCTTAAATCAGTTTTACTGAGGTCAATATTGCTTAAATTTGCCCCAGCTAAATTACACATTCGACATTGTTTAGTTTGTAATAATCTTTGGATATGCTGAGGATTAGCCGCCAAGGATAAACTACTATTTAATAACAAAAATGCCAAAGCTAAAACTGTAGATTTAATCATTTTTATTTGACACCAATTTTAACTAAATCAACAACAATTTATTTTTAAGTTGGGTTTCACAAAATCACAACCCAATTGCAATCGTGAACCCCAACTTTTGCCCAAGAGTATTAAACCCTCACAAATAGAGTTCTATAAACAGGCTGGCCTTTTTTTATAGTAGCAAGTTCTCGTTCTGTCTGCACCGGCATCGGATTTTCTGCCAGCCACATTTCCCGATCATATTTAAAAGCAAAAGCCGAATTAGCAGCAAAACGTTCTCTCATTTCTTTCGCCACTTCTTCCACATCCGACTGCAAAAAAACTTCCCCTCCCACCACTAAAAACTCAGCTAACTCTTCCACCATTGCCGATTGAACCATCCGACGTTTTTGGTGTTTATTTTTAAACCAAGGATCAGGAAATTGAATTGTCACTCTTTGCAACATTGCCGGTGGGAGAGACTCCAGCAAAACCTTCAGAGAATTATTAGCATTACAAAAAAAATAAAACAAATTTTTTAACTGTTTTTCTGACGCAATCTTATTAGCATCTTCTACCAAAGGATGTCGTATTTCTAAACCTAAAAAATTCCATGTCGGTTCTACCTGTGCCATACTCAAAATAAACCTTCCTCTAGCACATCCAATATCTAAATGCAAGGGTTTTTTCAAATCTCCATAAATTTGAACCCAATCTGGAGGCAACACCGGCACTTGAAAAACATTACTGAGTGGATTAACGTGCTGCCTAACTCTCACCCTTGCCATCCCTAAAACCTCTTTCAATTTATAGCAACAAATTACATCACAATTTTATCAAATTATCTCTACTTTATTTAAAATAATTACCTAAACATGATTGAAAACCTATAAAAAGTTCAAACTAAATTAATTGCAAAAAGTAGTGAGTGTCTGTTAGTTTTCCCCCATCACACCTGCTTTAAGACAGAGTAAAACTTTCATCCAAAAGATAGATCGCAAAATCCAGACTTAAAGGTTAATCTAAAGAAACTTAACCACTGGCGATTACAAGGAGACAAAAAACCATGTCATTCAATGCAATTTTATCAGAAGAATCCAGCCTTTCCGAATTATTTGCTAACGTTTGGAAACAAGGAATAATGACTACCAGCAACCGTCAAAGCATTAAAACAGCCTTACTAAACGGCAGCCTCAGCGAAAGCGAATTAAGAATAATCAATCGAATGCTATATGCCGTACGAAGAGGTTGGTTAAGCATCGCCGATTAAAATAGCAGAAGCATTCAAGAAAGCTTTTTTTCCAGAATTAAAATATCCACATAAAAAATTAACTCTTCAAAAGTTGATTGACTTTGGACAAAAATTTCTGCCATCTTTTCCTCTGGTAACTCATCATAACTCTGCATTTCCTTAATTAACAGTTTCAAAAATTCAAGCGCTTGGATAAAAAGTCCTTGTAATTTTGTATCTACCTCCACCGGCGTATCTTTAAGCTTCCCCAGACATTTTTCTAAAATAAAACCCATTTTACCAACACTCTTAATTTGCAAAAAAGCTGCGCCACCTTTCAGAGAATGAGCAGAGCAAAATAACTCTTGTAACCTTTGGGAATCTTGCAAACTTTCCGGTAAATTTGCAATACCTTTCTCTAAAATACTAACCAATTCATTAGACTCTTCAAAAAAATATCCCATCAATATTTTTTTTTGTTCTGGCTGCATTGTTTCTCCTCAAAAAATAATAGGGGGTGGAAATAGGCCAACCACCCCAACAAGACTAATAATTATTAAAACAATCACCAATCTTGTGTTTCACGAACACAGGAAATATTATTTTCAGCCTCTTGCCATAACTTCACCAAAAAAAACTCCGTACGGTCATACAAAGAAGTTACAAAAATGCCCTCAGCCGTCTCATAATCAGCAGCGATCCAAGTTCCGTGTAAGCTAATTTCTACAAATTCTGCATCAGCTACACATACCGAAATCACCTCAGAATCTTCTCGTTTTGCTTCAGTTTCCAGATAATGCAAACCAGGTAAATTAGAAGGCAGCAAAAACGAAGCTGTAATAGGTTCCACGCAGAGACTTTGACCAACACGCAGCGCCAAAATCACTCGTGTGGCCACAACTTCTTCTAAAGATTGGGCCAAACGCTCAAGGTGAAAGCTTGTTTCGGTGTATGTAAACTTCAGCATTGGCGGTTTTCTCCCGTTATTTTTTTTGCTGAGGGGTCTTTACTAAAAAAGTCAATTGTCATTAATCATTCAGTATTAAAAAACCCATTCTTATAAAAACAAATGACAAATAACAATTGACAAACTACTACTCTCTAAGTTGTTGATCGCGCCAGAAATGATCCGCAAAAGCAACAGCTGGGTGCATAGGGGCACGAGGTTGAGACTTCAAGGGCATAGCGGCTTGGAGAGGGGTTCGGTCCCCTTTGCGTGCATTACAGCGTTCGCAAGCGATAACAATGTTGTCCCAGGTATGAGTACCCCCTTTAGAACGAGGGATGACGTGATCAAGGGTTAAATGTTTGCCGCTACCGCAGTATTGGCAGGTGTGGTGATCTCGCCTTAAAACTTCTCGTCGGTTAACTGGAGGAATTTTCCAGATCCTTTCGCCCCCAGCAATAGTTAAACGGATATGTTCTGGCACTTGTAAGACACAACTGGGAGAACGCACCGGCCAGCTAAGGCTAGTGGGAGTGCCTAAATTTAAGGGTTCTGCCTTACCAGTGACTAACAAAACAATTGCTCGTTTAATATTGATCCGGCTGATCGGTAAGTAGTTTTGGGAAAAAACGACTACTGACCTACTTAATATCTCGGTTGCGGTTGTCATATAGCCCATCTACAAAAGTTGCTGTACTGTGGGACCATTGCGGGAGATTTCTTTTATATTGACAAAACCCTGAATAAAATCACCCCCGCCTCTGTTGATTGGAAGCGGGGGTGATTAAAAATCTTTTATGGTTGATTTTTCGCCCTATTTTGGTACAGTTCTGTCTGTACCTCCGCTTCCTTGGTTTGTTTTATTTTCTGGCCGTAGAATGTTGGCCTGATAATTATTGGTTTTATTATTGCTATTGCCCTGTTCTCCCGAACCGAAATATGCCGCAAAAATAAACTCCACATCCATATCTGCTGATTCCCAATGGCTGAGCCATGAGAGTGCAAAAAAGGTTGTGGAGCAAAGGCATATACTGTTCACTGGAAAACTCTTTGAAGGCAACTACTTGAATCCTACAGCCAATATACTACACTAATATTACAAGCTTGTCTAGTTATCGGAGGAAATTTTATGTACACCCTGACTCGCACTTCTACAACCGACATGGAAGTTACCAGCATTCGATTGGAGCGGGATCTTAAAGAAAAGCTCAAAGAATTGTCTGGAAATCAGGGATATCAGGCGTTAATTCGAGATATTCTCTGGAATTACGTTCAGCAAAAGTCTGGAGAGTATCGATCTAATTTTTCCAGAAATGATATTCGGGCTTCGCTTTCGGCGATAGCGCAAAAAGAGGAACATTGTGTGATTACGGGCAAGCTGATTCGACCGCAAGAGCCAATGTTATTAGGTTTGACGACAAGTGGCGATATGGTGCCTTTGAGTTTAGAAAGTTTGGCCGGTTAGTTTTGTTCGGCTAATTTGCCTCCTCCTCATTTCTCAGTTTTGCCGGGGGGGGAGGCGAAAGTTTTTTTGGGGTTGCTGTTTTGCTGGGATTCTTTTTTTTGATGGCCTGAATATCTTTAAGGATTTTTGCCCACTGAGTGGCTAATTCTTTGGCGGAGTCGTCGCTATGAAATTCAAGATAGGTGAGGGTTTTTTTTATTAAATATTCAAATTCTGCCGGTGACATATTTGGTGGGCTTTGGGTTTGGGGGATACCGCCCCGACCGTTTGGATATGGGGGCGGTTGTTGGTAGTTATGAAATTTTTTATCCGTCAGTGGCTAAATATTGTTTTACTAAACCGGCCAAGCGACTCGCGCTATCGGGTACTGCCAACGAGCGAGCTTTCTCTGCCATTTTTTCTAAACTTTCTGGGGATTTTAAGAAGTTTAAAACTAAGTCTTGCAATTTGTCGGCTGTAAGTTGCTGTTGCCGGCACATCACAGCGGCACCAGCCCTTTGAAATACGGTGGCATTAAAGGCTTGGTGATCTTCTGCGGCAAAGGGATAGGGTATCAAAATCGCCGCTGTGCCGGTGGCTGCTAATTCTGTGAGGGTGCCGGCACCGGCCCGCGAAATTGCTAAATCTGCCCGCTCAAATAAACCGGCCATATTGTCATACAACGGTAGCGAAATATACTGCGGATGTTGCAAGGTTTGTGAATCTGGGTCATTTTCGCCGGTTTGGTGAACGATCCATGCTCCTTGCTCAAACCAGGCCGGCGCACATTCTCTGACTAATTTATTCAAAGCTACCGCACCTTGTGAGCCTCCTGTGACCACAATTAGGGGTACATTGTCCGGCACCGCTAAGTTTAATTTCTGGATAGATAAAAACTGTTTTCGCACCGGCGTGCCTACATAAAGGGTTTTTACACGAGGTAAATAGGCGGATGCGGCTTCAAAACCCAGGGCGACTACAGTACAAAAAGGGCTAAACCAGCGTGTTACTTTTCCGGGTAAGGCGTTGGATTCGTGCAAAATAGCCGGTAATCCCAGGGAACGGGCTGCTAAAATGGCGGGGGCTGCGATATAACCGCCGGTGGTAAAAACGCCGTCAAATTTGCCTTTTTTAAGGAGCCGGCGAACACTAAATACTGAACTGACAAGTTTTATAAATACTTTTAAGCTTCCGAGTCCTTTTGTTTGAAAGCCTTCAACGGGCACCGTGTGCAGGGGGTATTCTTTTGGCACTAATTGGGTTTCAAGTCGGTTGGGTACCCCTAGCCATTCTATCTCACAATCGGTGAGTTGTTCGGCTACTGCAAGTGCTGGAAATAAATGTCCGCCGGTGCCGCTGGCTGCGATTAGAAGTTTTTTAGAGTGAGTTATCATTGTGAGATTTTGGTTTTTTTAACCGCAGATGTTAGCGTAGCGCTGTCGCGCAGTTTGTTGGCGACGAGGGGCGCGGTAGCCTCGCCTTAGCGATACGCAAATAAATGCAGATGAGCCCAGATAGATAGGAATGGGATACTGAGGTTGGCAAGCGGTTGTTTTTTGTGTTTGTAAGTTTAGTATCTAGGTTCTAAGATGTAAGTTGGCTGCGCTTTGTCTGCCAATTATTCAAAGTACCACTATGATGCGTCAATCTCAATCTCGTTTTTGCTTTTCTAAAATATCTGGACTCGGTACAGTGCTTGGTTTTGTGCTATGGTGTGCCGGGGCAATGGCCGCAACGCCGGATACGGCACCGGCTGAGCTTAAGGCAATTTTGACTCAAATTGATAGCGCTGCTAATCGCCAAGATATTAATGCGGTAATGGATTTTTATAGTCAAAGTTTTAGCCACAGTGACGGTTTAACACGGGATAATTTGCAAAATGCTTTAGTGGAGTTTTGGAAGCGTTATCCGCAAATTAGCTATCGCACAGAGTTGCAATCTTGGCAAGTGGATGGTCAAACTATTGTTGCGGAAACGGTTACTCAAATTGTTGGCAAGCAATCAAATAATGGTAGAGAATTTACGTTAAATGCCACTTTACGTTCTCGTCAACGTTATCAGGAAGAAAAGATTGTTCAGCAAGAAATTTTAACTGAACGTTCTCAAGTAACTACTGGCGTTAAACCTCCAACTTTGGAACTTAAATTGCCTGAGAAAATTAAGCCAGGTGAAGAATATACTTTTGATGCGGTGGTGCAAGAACCTTTAGAAAATGATTTACTTTTGGGTAGTGCGGTAGAAGAGCCGGTGAAGCCTGAAAATTATTTGAATTTGACACCAATTGAGTTAGAACTGTTGCAAGCGGGAGGTTTATTCAAAATTGGCAACGCATCAGCAGAAGAATATTCTCGATGGTTTTCGGCAATTATTGTGCGGAAAGATGGGATGACTGCTGTTACTCAGCGGGTTAATAAAAGTAAGTAATTATTGATTTTTCGGGGATATTTTAAGAGGAGTGAAATGGTTTCTGTTAAAGATAAAATTGTTTTAATTACTGGCGCGTCTAGTGGGATAGGTGCTGCTTGTGCGAGGGTGTTTGCGGCGGCGGGTGCGAGGTTAATTTTAGCTGCTAGAAGATATGAGAAATTGGAAGAATTTGCCAACAATCTCCGCGAAGAATACGGATGTGAAACGTATCTTATTTCGCTTGATGTGAGGGAGTTGCGACAAGTTACTATTTTTTCTCATCTTCCTGAAAGCTGGCAAAACATTTATGTTTTGATTAATAATGCCGGTTTAAGCCGGGGGTTAGAAAAACTCTATGAAGGCTCAATTAAAGATTGGCAAGAGATGATTGATACTAATGTTAAAGGGTTGCTTTATGTGACGCGAACAGTTGTCCCCGGAATGGTAAAACGGGGTGCCGGTCATGTGGTTAATATTGGCTCTATCGCCGGTCGTTCTGCTTATCCTGGGGGGAGTGTTTATTGTGCCTCCAAAGCGGCTGTAAGGGCAATTTCTGAAGGTTTAAAACAAGATTTACTTGGTACGCCTATTAGAGTCACAGAAATTGAACCGGGGTTAGTAGAAACAGAGTTTAGTATTGTACGATTTCATGGAGATTTAAACCGTGCAGAAAAGGTTTATCAAGACTTAACTCCTTTGACTGGTGATGATGTGGCGGATGTAGTTTTTTTCTGTGTAACAAGACCGGCTCATGTTAATATTAGCGAAGTTTTGTTAGTACCAAATGATCAAGCTAGTGCAATACTTGTTCATCGTCATACTTCTAAATAATTTATGTTAAATTATGCGTTGTTGAGCAAGAATTTTATAAATTCCTCTCTTTTGTTGAGAAGAGGGGAGAAGGAGGTAAGGTTTTGGGAAATATCCATCAGCCAGCATCTTCCCGCCTAAAAGAACCTTGGTTAGCAGTCAATTTGTCTTTGGTTTTACCTGGTACCGGTCAAATTTATGCGGGCAAAAAGTTAAAAGGAATTTTTATTTTAATTGCTTTAATAACTTTACTAGCTTGTTGTCTTTGTTCAATTTTTGCAGCCAGGGGAAATACGCTTGTAGGAATGGTTGGTTTAGGTGGGGGATTTTTGGGATATTTGTGGAATTTAGTTGATGCTTATGATTGTGTTGGCGGGAAAAAAAATAGCATAAATTTCACATTTTATGCTCAAAATGTGAAACCAAAATTTAGTCGAAAGGATGCTTGGTTAGCGGTGTTTCTTTCGCAAATTTTACCAGGTTTAGGGCATTTGTATTTACAAAAAGCTGTAATGGCTGGGATTTTGTTATCGGGTATTGTGTTGTTTGCAAATTTAGCAGTGTTGTATCGTCAGTTGCTTTTAGTTCCGCCGGTTTTATATGCTATTGCTTCTTATCATTCTTATTTTATTGTTGAAAAAAAACCGAGAAAATCTAAAACCTGGATTATATTTTTTGTTAGTTTAGTTTTAGTTTTAAGAATTATCACCAGTTATTTACCGGCATGGATAGAAATTAAAGTTCAAAAATTTAGTATTCCCAGTGACTCTATGTTGCCTACCTTACAAATTGGCGATGCTATTTTTGTCGATAAATCTACTAATTTTTTTCCGAATCAAGGTGATTTAATTGTATTTTATGCACCTCCAGCAGCCCAAAATAAAGATGTTACAAAAGATACTTTATTTATTAAAAGAACTATCGGAAAGCCTGGCGAAGTTGTGGAAATTAGAAAAGGTATTGTTTCGGTAAATAATGTTGCTTTAGATGAACCTTATGTTGCGGCACCTCCTCTTTATGAATGGGGTCCACACCTTATCCCCAAAGGCTTTTATTTTGTGTTAGGAGATAACCGAAATGATAGCTTTGATTCCCATGTTTGGGGATATTTACCGGCAGCTAATATTATTGGAAAAGCCTATAAAATTTACTGGCCACCGGCCCACATTAAACCATTATAGGGTGGGATTTACCCACCATTTAATTTAAAATCTTAAACCCACGCCACCTTGCAAAGAAAAAGCAGCGCCTCCTTGTTCCCGGTAAGCATCAAAAGCAATAATTGCATTACCAAAAAATACTAATTTGCTATTAGGTAAAGAGTAATCTATACCAGGTTGAATGGCAAAACTAGGTTTATCTCCAATGGGGGTATCACCAGCGGCAAGAGAGACACCGGCACCAACATAGGCATCGGTTTGCCAATTAGTAGGAATATCATAGGAAATTGTGGGGACAATGGCGGCACCATCGCTATTTAAAAAAGCTTGGGCGCGTAAAGAAATGGGCACTTCTAAAAGTTTATAGCGAAAGGCAATAACGCCGGCGGTTTGCCCTTGACGATCTTCGCCGCCACTACCAAAGGATCCTCCTACACCAACATAGCTACCATAGGCGGCTTGGGCGTTGGCGGAGGCTACATTTAATGTCAATGCTGCCGTTGTTGAGGCTGTGAGTAAACTCATTCCCCATAGTAATTTTTTTAGGTGTTTCATTTTATACTCCTCACTTCCCCGTACAAAGGTTTGCAGTTTGGTTAATTTTAACTTAAGGCCAGGGAGTTTTTACCGGCTAACCTTAATTAAATATTTTAAAATTTACTCTGGCTATCAAAGAAATTTTTAAAGTGGAATGTCAGGAAGATAATTTTATGGTTGTGGTGACATTGTTTCTAATTTAATAAGAGTTGAAATTGAATAAATAATAGTTTTTTTTACTGAGATAAATACGATTAAAAATTTACAAACCTTTCTTAATTTTATACACACCAATAAGAGCTTTATTTAATTTGTGTAAATGCCGGTTTTAACCACTGCAAAAAACCGGCACCCCTAACCACCACAAATATCAAAAACTACCGACCCATAACACCACACTTCGGATGCAAACCACCCTGAGAACAAATATAACCCAACTGCTTAACATTCAAATTTTTCGCCTTAGAAAAATCCACACCCTGCAAACCAAAAGAAGGCACACCATCACCCACCTTTTGGATAAACTGATCAGGCTTCTTCACCTCCTCCTCAACAAAAATAGCCCCCTGAAAATCAGCCCCCAGCAAATTTGCACCCCGCAAATCAACCCCCACCAAATTAGCCTCACGAAAACTCGCATATCTCAACACAGCACCCCGAAAAACCCCACCCTCAAGATAAGTAGAAGAAAAATCAGCATTCTCTAAATTAGCCCCACTAAAAATAACCTTCCTTAAATCTCCACCCTTCCACTCCGTTTGACCCAAATTACCACCCTTAAAACTCGCCCCAGCCGCCTTAACCTTACCCAAACGAGCCCCCACTAAATTTGCATTTACAAACCCCGCATCCTGTAAATCAACCCCCGTTAAACGAGCATTTTTTAACACCGCATCCCGCAAAGAAGCCCCCATCAAAACCGCACTACTTAAATTAGCCCCACTTAAATTAGCACCCTTCAAATTAGCCCCACTTAAATTAGCCCGAATCAAACTCGAATTATTCAACAAAACCCCAGAAAGCAAAGCACGAGACAAATTAGCCTCCTTCAAATCAGCCCCACTCAAATCAGCAAACAAATCATCAAAAGTACCAAACAAATTATCTTCTCCAGAACCAGAAAAACGAGCCTCTTGAAAACTTCCCCCAGAAAGAATAGCCCCCTTCAAAACAATCCCCGACAAATCCAACTTATCCAACACCAAATTAAACCTAGCCGGCTCACTCATTTGTCCCAAATTTGTGCGACTCAAATCAGCTTTATAAACCTGATTATTATAAAGCATCAAAATTTTAGAAATAGCCCTTCCTGTCGTCCGCAAACGCAAAGCAACAACCCTTTTTTCTTGCTTATCACCACCATAGCGCGCCCCATCCAAATCATTCCTCAGAGACACATTTAATCGATGTAAATAAGGCAACGATTTCGGCCCCGCACTCACCAAAGCCTGAGAAATTGCCTCCATCTGTTGCGCGTCAGTTTCCAAGCTTAATAAATCCGTTAAAACCATCACCTCGGCATCAGGATTTTTAATAGTAGCTAAAGCCAAAATAGCCCCCCGTCTTTGATCGGGCGCAAACTTATTAACTAACTCTAAAAACCTTTGATTTTCTTGAGACTTACCTAAACGCCAATTTTCCTGATTTTGAACATAAACCTGAGTCCCTACAAACGTCAGCAAAATCGAACCCAAAACCGAAACACCAACAATCAAAATTGCTACACCCGGATGACGGCGCATCCAAAACCAAATACCCGATGAAAGCCCTTTCTCACTTGTCTGGCTTACCACCAAAGCCCCTATTTCGCCATCTTCATCAGCCTCATTCCACTGAGATTGAAAACGCGGGGCATCAAATTGGCGAAAAGGCACTGCAATAGTATCAGCATCCTGAACAAAAGTCCCCCCCAGCCGGTCATGGAACGTACGATGATGGCGGAAAAACAACCCATAAACGCCATCAGCCACCAGCAAAACCCCCACCAAGCCGGTCAAAATCCCTAAATCTGGCACTGCCCCACCATAACGCCAAATCGTATAACCAAGGCCCACCGGCACACCCCACCGGCTACCCTCGCGCAACAAAGCTTTACTAAAACCCGGTACCTCACCCGAAGCCGTCACCACCTGCAAATTAAACCAACGTTTAGGCAGAGTTTTGCCGGTTTTCGCCAACAAATAAAGCTGGCTACCGGCCACCAACCAAGGCATCAAAAGACTACCAGTCCAGAATAAATTAGTTAAAGGAGAAACCTTTTGCTTTGTTTCCCGCAAAGGAAGCGCCAAAGTTTTCGCCACCCCCACCTGAGTTGCCGATAAAACCGGATTCAAAGGTACTTTCTCAGATAAATGAGATTGGGCATACAAACCACAACCAAAAGGAACTAAAGCACTTGCTAAAATAATAGAAACTTCTGCCGCCCAAGCACCGCAACGTCTTGTCAACAGAGGCAGAGGATTGGTTTGAGATGGCCACACTTGTTTTAACCGATTAATACTGAAAGGAAAAGTAGAACTTGCCATTAGAGGATTTACAGGTAATTAGTTGTTTTTTTTAATAAAATAGCTAACCTACAAAAAGCGAGATTTAATTCACCGCCCTATGCAAACTATAATAACCGCCCTATGTTGAAATACAGCAAACCTTTTGTACCACTTTAGCAATTGACGTGATAAGTTTTGCACTTGGGACAATACATCTTCAGCATTTTTTACAAAAAACTTCCTCACCACATTATTTAAAGCAGTAGTGGTATTTTAACCCTCTAATTTTTGTACACCACAGAAGAACCGCCCTCTTACTCTTTCCTGTGATACCCACCCCATCTTCTGCCCTAAAAAAACCCCTCTGTAATTAATCGGAACTGACTTTTCTCGCCCTCGTCATATAAATGATAACGACTAACATTGTGAGCAAACCAATGAAAAAACTTAACCACAGCATAGTTCTGCTCGCAGCAACCACCCTATTCTGGGCTACACTCAGCAGTATTATTGCTCAAGCACAAGTGGTTTTAGCCCCAGGCTTTAACCCCGATCCTAAACCCATCGCCACCGGCACCTCTGGCGGTAGCAAAAACAGTGGCGACTGCGGTTCTATTTCTTCTGCACCTAATTTGCAACTACAATTAACCGAGCAATTTACTTATTTACGTTTTTCTGTTCAAGGTGCCGGTCAGCCAACCCTTTTGATAGAAGGCCCCACTGGTCGTTTTTGTGGCTTGGCCCAGCCGGAAATCTCCGGTTTTTGGAACCCCGGAACCTATAATATCTATGTTGGAGACCGGGCCGGTGGTCAGCATCAGTTTAGTTTGTCTGTGACAAAAAATCCTTGATGGATGGGGTTTATTTTTAACCCATTGATAGAGACAAATAAAAGCAGATGTAAACAGATGGGTTTAGGGTTTTATCAATAGGTTTTTGCTGAAAATTTGCAGTTTATTTGTCTTCTAACTGAACCGCAGAAACGTCAACGGCTTTTACGTCAATGGTTCCAGCAGGGGTTAAACGTTCTAAATGTCCGTTGACGGCTTGTAGAGGTTCTCCACAATTAGTACATTGTAGTTGTGTTTGGTTTAAAGCAGACATTTCATAGCTACACACAGGACATTTATCTTGTATTAAATTTCGATTTAACCACCACCGTAGGCCAAAAAAGGCTAATGCCGGCACAAAAAAGGCCAATCCTAATAAAATTAATAAGGAATTTACCAACCAACCTAAACCAAAGGTTGCCACTAACCAAACAACTGCTAACAATGTCAGCCAGTTGCTTACGCCTGAAAGGTTAAATTGAAATGTATTTGTGCTGCGCTGGCTCACGGCGAATTCTCCTAATATTGCGCTTTAATGGGATACTTCCATACTAATCACAAATATTGTGCATGGTTCGTTGTTCGTGGTAATTCTTCTTTTACCTCTCCCCGCCCCCAAGCCCGGCTGAGGTGTTCTCAGCGTCATGGTTTTGTTGTATTAAAGTCTTTAACCGGCCCTCAAACGCCTCTTTACTAAAGTTTTTGAGCACTTCTGTTCTCAACCATTCTCCATCACACCGGCCATCTTTCCCCTCCAAAGCTTCCAGACAAGCCACTGCTAAAGCTTCGGGGTTCCGGTGAGGCACGCGCCACCCTAGCTTACCATCCAAAAGCGGATCTGCCGAACCATCCGCATCTCCCGCCACCACCGGCACTCCACACGCCATCGCCTCTAAATACACTATCCCAAATCCTTCTTGAGAGGGCATTACATACACATCCGCCAGCCGGTAATGTTCTACCAACTCCTCACTGGCTACAAACCCTGCAAATACTACTTTATCCCTCACTCCCAAGTCTTCGGCTAATTTTTCTAAACGGGTGCGGTCGTCTCCCCGACCAATTACTAAATACTTGACATTATTGACTTTTTGTGCTAATCGCGGCAATGCCTGAATCGTCACATCCACGCCCTTATAGATATCCCCAGACCACAACCGCGCCACTGTCATCAAGACTCGGTAATTTTTTAAATGATATTTTTCCAAAAGTTTTAAAGATTTTGGTGCCGGTGTAAAAATATCCCCATCCACCGCACAAGGTAAAATCTTGAACTTCTCAGAGTTTAACCCATTAGCAGCACAAGCCTTATCCCGACTATACCGACTAATCGTCCAAATCTCATTTGCCTCTAATAATACCTTTTGATATCTGTTTGTTAGCGGGTCCCAAATTTCTTTGCCATAGCTTAAAACAGTATAAGAAATTTTTAATATCTTACACAAAAAATGTATTAACGGCCCTAGCTTAATATGACCACAAAAAATCCGCTGGGGACGTTTTCGTAATAAAAACCAAGCTAAACTTATCGTTAAACGAATTCTGCCTAGAAAAGCCGGTGAAGTCTTAAAAAAGTGAAAAGTCAAAGACTCTGATGCAAAAAAAATATCAGATTCCGGACTATCTCTTAAAATAAAAACCTCAGCCTTTCCACACCCCAAAGAAATATAAGCCTTCAAAACATCCTTAACATAAGATTGAATACCCCCCTCACTGCAAAAAACCTCCAAAAAAACAAACACATCCACCGGATTTTTTTGCATAAGCCCTCTTTTTATCAACCATTTTAATTCAACTATATTTATCTGCGTTAATCTGCTCAAGGCTGCGGTTAAAATATCATAAAAACCTCCGCTCATTATTTCCGTCGTTATAAAAAGATAACCCAGGAATATTCTGGCCTAAAAATTTGCTTGTAATAGCATCAAAATTGCCGTTAAATAAAGTAGGTAGCGCAAAATCTCCCCCCATCCTTGCTTCAGCAGAGTTATCAAAATTAACCGGCGTGCGAACTCCAAGTAAAGGGAATTGACGCTTATCCTTACCCCCTCCTAAAACTGAGTAAAACCAACCCGTACAAATTCCTTCTGTTGGAGCATTTTGAGGACGTTGCACATTTATGGTAGGATAGGGGGATGGAGGGGTACAGTTTTATGTTTGAGATAGTAAACAACCAAGCGCACCGATAGATTTAACATTTCTACTGATTTGGAGTAACATAAAGTTTTCCTATGTAGACGAGCGATCCGGATGTCTTAATCTAGTATTTTCTCCTTCTACCCGTGTCATATATGTTTTGTTTACTATATGGTCAGCATCCTCAATAAATTGGGGGTAAACTACATAGCCATCCGTTACATATAAAAAACACTGCCATCCTTTAACAATCTGCCATAAAGGTTTAAATGTTTCTGCACTGCGGTCTCCAATTGCAAAGGCTATAATTCCTGCTATTGCTTTATTTACAACTGTCCACAGCCATATTTTGTTTTTTTTAGCAACGTAAGTCTGTAATTAATCTAACTGGGCTAGTTCGGGAATTTCATAATAATCTGGTTGGGTTGATATGCTGGAACCGGCCTGTTTAACCCAATTAATAACTGTATTATGAGAAACACCCGTCAGGCGTTCTATCCTCCGAAAACCATTTCCTTCTACGTAGAGATGGAGACACCGCTTTTTTACCTCTTGGGGATAACCTCGCTCAGAATAAACATCTATAAATTGCCGACCACAATCTGAACAAATATGGTTTTGTTTACCTCTTTTTAAGCCATTTTTCTTGATGTTGATTGATTGACAGTCGGGACAAATCATAGTTTTAGTTAGTTAACTATATTCCTCTATCATACCACAAATGTGCAATGCCATTAAAGATTGTTTGCAGGCTATCTTGAGGAGCTAAAATAAACCCAAATGTATCTCCGGGGTTCATCGCAAAGGTTTTTATTCCCTGATAGGTGCCGGTGTTAAAATCTGTTTCTGTTGGGGTGAAAACACCTCCAAATTTTGCGCCTTCTGTTGCATTTGAAATAACGGTATAACCTAAAGATGAGTTAGTTAATGCTCGCCGGGCGGCTTCTTTGATATAATTAGTTGAACCCGGTGTGAATGCTTCCATACCGGCCAAGTTAAATAAACCAAAATCTCCTGCAAATCTTCCACCATCATACAGATAGTCTATATTGACAATGCCGGTTTCTCCTACTCGAAATATCCCTGTTTCAAAGTTTGGGTACGTAGGGAGTTGGTTGTCGGTTAAAGGTAGACCGGTTAATGGATCTATTTCAACAGTTGATGTTTCTTGAGTTTGGATACCTAGAAGGTAGTCCGTAGGGCCGGTAGTCGATGTAATTTGTAGTTAATAGATGCCAGCGTTTAAGTTTTGAAAACTTAGTGTTTCGGATGAATTTCCAGAAAGTGTAGAACTTTGGATGATTTGATTCTTATTGTTTAATAAGAAAAGGTCTGTATTATCAGTTAAGCCTGAAAGGGATACGTTAAATGCACCAGCAGTAGTCAAATTAAATTTATAGATGTCTGTCAAGTCTTTACTATTGAGAGTACCTAGATAGGTAGCATTATTTTGAACTACACCAATATCAAACTCTGAGATCACATACCTCTCTTAATTAAAGATGCACACCTACTCTTGACCAAAAAATTTTTGACACAGGTAAGAGCAGCAATTTTTAACCCACGTTTTTTGAAGATTAAAAAATAATCTAATTGATTTCCACAACGAATGCCATACAAAAAACAAAAATTTTTTTTATGTTTTTGCAAGTTAATTATTATGTAAATTTATCATTTATTTTTCTTTCTAAAAAATAAAAAAATCAGCATAAAATAGCATCAAAAATCGATAAAAGTCAACCCTACAAACAAACAAAAAACCCTCATTCAAGAAACAAAAACAAACAAAACCCCCCAACCAAAAATCAAAAACGGATCTGCGTTAATCTGCGGTTAAAAAACCTCCACCCAAACCAACAAAAACCCCACCTTCAAAACTAATCTTGCTGAAAATAATACTTAACAATCAATAAGCAATTTTGCCGATCTTGATAACGTTCATAAACCACCTTATCAGCCAACCGGCGCAACAAAAACCAACCATACCCCCCCTCCTGAAGAGTCCCCGGTTTTGGTTCCACCAACAAATCAGGATTAAAAGGCTTACCCCGATCCCAAATGCGAATTTCTAGTCTGTCATCCCACAAAGCCAAATCAATTTGCACAGGAGTCGCCGCCGGTAAATCTTGATGTGCATGGCGCACAGCATTAGTAAAGCCCTCCGCCAGTGCCAACTCCATCGCATAAAGTTGCTGTTGCGGCCAAGCAAACTTACCGCTATTTTCGAGACAAAACGATTCAAACCACTTTTGTACTTTGCTTAAAACAGACAAATCACTGCGAACTGTCAAATGTTTTTCTTGAAACATAACCAAGCCTTACCTGTGGTTGATGGGGCAAGAATATCAGTTACCATTGTGCCGCTAACTTAGCTTTTTTTGTTAAAAACTACTAGTCAAGTTTTGTAGCATATAGCTGCCATAATTTTAAATTTATAATCTAAACAAAATCTAAAATTTAAATAAATCTAAATAAAACATAAAAATAAAAGAGCCTGCCACTATTTTTTCAAGTACAACTAGCACTTACAAAAAACAGGACAGGCAAAAAAAATTAAATTGCCGTTACTTAGAACAAGCCCAAAGTTAAAGACTTGTCAATAGGCATAACAGCACCAACACCAAGCCACAGAGTTACCAAAGTACCAAACAAGAATACAGCGGTAGCCACCGGCCGGCGGAAAGGATTCTGAAACTTGTTCACATTTTCAATAAAAGGAACCAGCATCAAACCCAAAGGAATCGAAGTCATACCAGCAATCCCCAGCAACTTGTTAGGCAAAATGCGGAGGATTTGGAAAGCCGGCCACAAATACCATTCCGGCAAAATTTCCAAAGGAGTAGCAAACGGATTAGCAGGCTCACCCACCATAGCGGGATCTAACACAGCCAAGCCCACGCAGAGAGCAATGCTTCCCAAAATCACCACTGGGAAAATGTAGAGTAAGTCATTAGGCCAAGCCGGCTCACCATAATAGTTATGGCCCATGCCTTTTGCCAATTTGGCGCGTAATATGGGATCACTGAGATCCGGTTTTTTAATAGTTGCCATAGTCGGGTGTGTTCTCCTGTTATTGTGCGCTCGCTGAAATCATTTTAAGAGTCTTGAATTTTATTATTTCAAAACCCTGTAGAGACGCAATAATTCACGTCTCTACAATTATGTACGCTTTTTACAACGGCCCAGAGATGCCTTGTTTGCGGATCATCAAGAAGTGCAACAACATGAACACCGCAATCAACCAAGGCAAAACAAAGGTGTGCAAGCTATAGTAGCGGGTCAGAGTGCCTTGACCTACACTTTCGCCACCCCGCAGCAATTCAACAATCAAAGAACCCACAACGGGGATTGCTTCAGGAACCCCTGACACAATTTTAACGGCCCAATAACCGACCTGATCCCAAGGCAGAGAATAGCCAGTCACGCCAAAAGAAACAGTAATAACGGCTAAAATCACACCTGTGACCCAAGTTAACTCGCGGGGCTTTTTGAAACCGCCGGTCAAGTAAACCCGGAAAACGTGTAGGATCATCATCAAAACCATCATGCTTGCAGACCAGCGATGAATGGAGCGGATGAGCCAACCGAAGTTAACCTCAGTCATCAAATACTGTACCGAGGTAAAAGCTTCAGTTACCGTCGGTTTGTAATAAAACGTCATGGCAAATCCAGTGGCGAACTGGATCAAGAAGCAAGTCAAGGTGATCCCGCCCAAGCAATAGAAAATGTTGACGTGGGGGGGGACGTACTTGCTTGTTACATCATCTGCGAGAGCCTGAATTTCCAGGCGCTCCTCAAACCAGTCATAGACCTTGGCCATAAAGCAAGCGTTCCCAAAAAAATTTATTGCTGTTCTAGAAAATTTAACGTTTCTGCTTCTTCCTTTCAAGAGTGAAGCGGCTTCCATCTGCAAAACTCAGCTTTCGCCAAAGGGAGATGGATTATACCTGATGACTTTTTTATTGTCAAGGTTGCCGATTTTTTCTCTGCGCTTTCTTTGACTTAGGCAACGCTTGTTATCGCGTGGCTGGTTATCAGAGAATAAAGGCGAGAGTCCTCCCCAAGGCACAGGAAACGGACGCGAGTTCAAATCGCTGCGCGAATCTTTACACATAGCTGTCAAAGGCTTTTGCCAGAGGCTTTGATGCCTATGAATCATCTATGAGTCAGTTGTTAAATTTTATCACATTTCTGAATTCCCCTTTTTGACTTTTTTGCCAAGGCTGGGACTTTTTGGCTACCATGATTGTTTTTCAATGCTTTTGAGGTTTCTCCGCGATACCTGGGCATCTTGTAGAAATCAATACATCATTCTGAGTTGCCTGAGAAATATTATTCATTCGCTGACAATTTTATTTACTCTGTTCTCTTTAAAACTGCCTCAATCAACGTTTGGGTTTACCAAAAGCCCTAATTGTGACGACAGTTTTGTAACATAGTTTTAACAATCTACTACCACAGTCAAGTCGCCTGAACTCAAAAGCTAAATTTTTATTTAGTTTTATTTCCGTAACCGCTACTCTTGCCCATAAATACAAAGAGGAAGGCGGTAAATCATTCTCATCAAAACATAAGCACCATGCACAAAAGAGTTTCCTGGTTTCTGAAAATAGCACTGATTTTAGTTATTTCCTTTGGCTGGTTTTCTCTACCAGCCTCAGCCTTAATAGATAATACCGGCCTTGCCAAGGGAACAGAACAACAGTTGTATAGCGAAGCTTGGCGCATTGTTAACCGCGCCTATGTAGACGATACATTTAACCATCAAGATTGGTGGAAAATTCGTCAAAAAGCCCTTAAAGTACCCCTTACAAGCCGTGAAGAAACCTATAAAGCCATTTCACAAATGCTGGCAAGTTTGGATGACCCCTTTACTCGACTATTAACCCCCGATCAATATAAAAACTTACAAGTTAGCACCTCCGGCGAACTCACCGGCGTAGGTTTGCAAATTGCTCTTAATGAAGAAGGCCAAATTGAAGTAGTAGCCCCTCTCGACGGTTCACCAGCATCACGCGCCGGCATTCAACCCCGCGATCTGATCCTTGAAATTGATGGCATTTCTACGGCCGGTCTTTCCTTAGATGATGCCGCTAGCCAGATGCGCGGCCCCATTGGTAGCTCGGTTTCAATTACCATAAAAAGAGAAAAAAGTCAAGGGTCTTTAAAAATTGATATGGTGCGGGATCGAATTGCTCTTAATCCAGTTTATGCAGAACTGCAAAACCCCACCGGCACTAAACCCATTGGTTATATCCGCCTCAATCAATTTAATGCCAACGCCACCGCCGAAGTTGCCCACGCCATAGACAAATTTGAAAAACAAGGAGCCCAAGGATACATTTTAGACTTGCGAAATAATCCAGGGGGTTTACTGCAAGCCGGCATCGAAATTGCCCGATTATGGTTAGACACCGGCACCATTGTCTACACAGTCAACCGCCAGGGCATCGTCGGAGGTTTTGAAGCCTTTGGTGAAGCTTTAACAGACGACCCCTTAGTATTATTAGTAAATCAAGGTACAGCCAGCGCTAGTGAAATTTTAGCCGGTGCCTTACAAGATAACGGGCGGGCTGTATTGGTAGGAGAAAAAACCTTTGGTAAAGGCTTGATTCAATCATTATTTGACCTTTCTGACGGTTCAGGAATGGCAGTCACCGTCGCCAAATACGAAACCCCCAATCACAGAGATATTCATAAACTTGGCATCACACCAGATCGAGTAGTAAAACTCGAAGGCATTACCCGATTTCAAGTAGCTACCGAAGCAGATCCACAATATCAAGCTGCTGTGGATTTATTAATGCAAGACTCAGCTTTAGCAGATGCTGCCTAAAGGAAACACCTAAGAACACCTAAGCGCCAATTCCCTTGCCTTTTAGGCAGGGGAGGAAACAAAAGCAGCAGAAACAAAGGAAAAAACTGTACCACTTAAAAGATTGTCTGGAAACGAATAAGGCGAAACTGTAGGGAGTGAAGGTAAAGAAAACGCTTCCTGTGCCAGTTGGGACAAAATTTCAAGACGCATAGGAAACTGCCACAGACAACAATTCCGCCTAAACAAAGAACCTAATACAGTGTTTTTCAAAGGCTAATAAGGACATTGCTATGAATCCTCGCTCAATGATCAACCTCCAACAAACGACCGCTTCCGAAAATAGCTGCGAAGATCCTACCATCACAAGGCGGAAAGCACTGCAAACAGCTGAGATGGGTGATTTGCAAACTAGCATTAAAATTTTGAGTGAGTTAATTCGGAAAAATCCCTTGAGTGCCACAGATTACAATAATCGAGGACTGATGTATGCCAGAAGTGGAGAACTTGATAAAGCCATTGCTGATTATAATCGAGCGATCTTACTGAATCCAAATTTGGCCGGTGCTTATAATAACCGAGCAAATTATTATGCAACCCTAGGGGACTTGATGGGGGCTATTGCTAATTATGACATTGCCATTGACCTCAACCCAGCCAATATTCGGGCATGGATCAATCGGGGAATTGCTTTTCGAGATATAGGAATTTATGAACTAGCTTTAGATAATTTTGATTTTGCCTTACTCTTGGGTGGATTAAAAGCCAAAATTTGGGCAGAAAGAGGTCGGACTTATCATTTATTGGGCGATTGGAATTATGCAGTTGCGGACTATCGGAGAGCTTTAGAACAATTGAGAAATGAATCTGATAGCCGGTTAGAGTCTCGTGTGGAAAGCTGGTTAAATGAACTTATGCCACCGATGACTGCTTAAAAATCCTTTTCTGAATCTTCTTTAGTAGTGGTTGAGTTTGGAGAAGTTGAATTGTCTAGCCAGATAATCTGTAACTGTTCGGGATCATTGCGGTGACTGTGTTCTTGCATGATGGTTTTGGCTTGTTGAGGGTCAAAGGAGCGATTAAAATCGGTTCTTAGGGCTTTAACTCGATGTTCTGTTTGTTTGACTTCGGTTTGAATTTGTTGCAATTTTTCTTGGCCAGAGCGGTTCAGAGGTAATAGCTGTACTAAGGCTGTAACCGCGACGATAGAAAGTAAACAATTAACGGCTAATTTGACAGTTGTTTCTGTAGCGATGACAACGTGAGGATTTGAGCGCTGTTTGCGTCGCGCTTTTTTAGGGGTTGGTACACGGCTTTTTTGGGCCGATTCCTTGAGATGTCTTGATGGTTCAATGGCAGTCATGGAGTTGGTAGTCAGCCTGAAGGATTGAGAGTAACTGAGTTTGGCAACTTATTGACTATAGCGAAAGCTTCGATGGCCAGACTTTTAATTTAAAACATAGCGTTTGTTACGATAGCTGAATTTTATCGTTTTTACCAGATGGGTGTTGCCTAATCCCAGTCTCGGCTAAAAAAAAAGTCCTAACAGCTTTCGGCAGAGGGCTGTGGCTGTCGGGACTTA
This sequence comes from Halomicronema sp., assembly GCA_036704045.1. Classification (GTDB taxonomy): domain Bacteria; phylum Cyanobacteriota; class Cyanobacteriia; order Cyanobacteriales; family Oscillatoriaceae; genus Ancylothrix. Next base: position 29,657 of record DATNQM010000005.1, read on the forward strand.
TTTGAGGGGTTTCCAAAAACCGGCTAAAAAATTTGTTCGGGATAGGGAAGCAAATTATTTGAGCAAAGGTTTTTTGAGTTGTGGAAGACCCCGATTGAGGGCTTGGGTATGGCCCGGATTTTGACTTTATTTGTAAAGTTCGGTAGAGAGGCGGAAGGCCAAAATACCCGGAATCAAAGCGATGACGAGAGCTACGAGAACTTGGGTGTCAGTTAAAGCCATGACTATAAAACTCCAGATAAAAACTGTTTCGTTCACCAATTTGGACTAATTTGCGCTTTTCTGGAAGGGTGTTGTTACAAGTTGCAACAAAAGAGGTTTTGGGGGTGGGGTGGACAAGGCGTGAGGGAGATTCGTGAGGCAGGGTTTTCGGGTTCGGGTTAAGCTGAGTAAGGATAATGTTGGTAAATCAGACAAAGGGCTGATTGCTTGTAGTTTGTAAGTATCTGAGTTAAAAAAGCGGTAATGTTAGACCAATTTTTAGATTTTTATCCGAGTTTCGGGGTAGATGCGTTTTTTCTGCTTGTGATTTTGGTGGCGCTGGAGTCGGTGCTGTCGGCAGATAATGCTATTGCTTTGGCATCTATTTCTCAAGGGTTGGAGAATGAAAAGATGCAGCGTCAGGCGCTTAACTTGGGTTTGGTTCTGGCGTTTGTGTTGCGGATGGCGTTGATTTTAACGGCTACTTGGGTAATCCAGTTTTGGCAGTTTGAGTTTTTGGGGGCGGTTTATTTGTTGTGGTTGGTTTATCAGCATTTCAGTTCGAGTGAGGGAAAGGATGGTGAACATCATGGCCCTCGTTTTGCAAATGTGTGGCAGGCTATTCCTATGATTGCTTTGACGGATTTGGCCTTTTCTTTGGATAGTGTGACTACGGCGATTGCTGTTTCTGATGAGACTTGGCTGGTTTTGACTGGGGCGACGATTGGGATTGTTGTGTTACGTTTTATGGCGGGGTTGTTTATCCGCTGGTTGGATGAGTTTGTTCATTTGGAGGATGCCGGTTATGTGACGGTGGCTTTTGTTGGTTTACGGCTTTTGGTGAGGGTTTTTAATGATCAATTGGTGCCGCCAGATTGGTTGATGATTACTGCGATTGGTGGTTTGTTTTTGTGGGGCTTTTCTAAGCGGAAGCCTTTGGGTGTTGATGAGAAGGTGATTCCTGTTAGTGAGGAGTTGCCTGAAAAACTCCGTGATTGATTAAAATTTAGTTTATGTGGAGAGGTTTTTGTTGGTAATGGTAGAAAATAGCGTAACCAATTTATAAGAAAAATGCTGTAATTTTTGGGGCACTCCTATGGGGTGCCCCTGTTGTTTGGATTTTACGGAAAACTTGAAGAGTTACCAGTTAAGGGTGGGCTATAACGTGGTTTATTCGTAGATCCATTTGGTGAGGGTGGGTTCCCAGGTGGCTAGTTCTGAGTCGTTGAACCAAAGGGCGATTTCTCGTTGGGCGGTTTCGACGGCATCGGAACCGTGTATGATATTCCGGCCTATGTCGATGCCGTAGTCTCCGCGAATGGTGCCGGGTTCGGAGTTGAGGGGGTTGGTTGCGCCGATCATTTTTCGGGCTGAGGCGACTACGCCTTTTCCTTCCCATACCATTGCGACAACCGGCCCGGAGGTGATGAAGTCTACTAGGCCGGCAAAGAATGGTTTTTCTTTGTGTTCGCCGTAGTGTTGTTCTGCTTTTTCTCGGCTGACGTTCATCAGTTTTAGGCCAACTAGGGTGAAGCCTTTTGATTCAAATCTGCTGATGATTTCTCCGACTAATCCGCGTTGTACTCCGTCTGGTTTGATTGCTAAGAATGTGCGTTCCACTTTTGTTCTCCGCTTATTGGTTCTAGTGAGGCCAAGGTTTAGATTATCAGAATGGTTTGCTTTTTCGGGTAGTTTTTTTTGGAAAATGTTTAGGGTAATTTTAGATAATTTCTGCTTATGCTTTTGTTGATGTGGGTTTTTTAGGTTGTGTTGGGGGCGGGTGGTTGCGGTTTTGGTTTTATTTAATTGTGGTTTTTAGGGATTTGATGGTAAGGATTTTTTTAAAATCTCTATCACAAATTGTGCTCCTGAGTGGAATTTCAGGGCTTTATATTTTGTAGTTTTTTTATGTAAATTCATCTTTTGATATGAATGTCTTCGGTAGGAAAGGGAATTTGAATGTTTTCTTGTTTATAACTTTTGTGAATTTTTTTTATAAATTCATGGATGGCAAATCTTTGGTCTTGAAATTCGCTAACGCGTAGATAAACTGTAAATTTTACGCTGTAATCTCCGAAGTGATCGTAACAGAGAAAAGGTTGAAATTGTGTTTCGGGTTCACAAAATTTTTGCATAATTTCTTTGGCTACTTTAACTGTAACCTGTTCAACTTTTTCGAGGTCGCTATCATAACTTACTCCTATGGGGATTTTGATGGTGATTTCTTTGGAGGGTAAGTGATAGTTGGTGAAAATTGCTGAGGCTAGTTTGGTGTTTGGGACTACGATGATGTTGTTGGGAAGTTCTTTGATGACGGTGTTTCGCCAAGTTATGTCTATAATATATCCTTCTTGGGTTGTTTCTAGTTTGACGTAATCTCCTGGTCTAACTTGTTTAGAAATGATTAGGTATAAGCCGGAAAATATGTTTGATAAAGTGTCTTGAAATGCTAGGGCGACGGCTAATCCTCCGATTCCTAATGTGGCTAAAATTGGGGTGATGGAAAATCCGAGGGTTTGTAATATTGTGAGGATGCCAAATACATATATGGTAATTTTTGCTAGGTTGGATAGTAGGGAGGCAGATACACCTTCACTTTTTGAACTTATTATTTCAACAAAATTAACGCCTAGTCGTGCTAAAACGACTGTGACGGAATACATGAAAATGGCGGTGAGAATTTTGATGAGGGTGTCGGCAATGTTTTGGGAGATAAGTTGATTGATTTGCAGGCTAAGGACGGCGCTATAACAGCCGGCTACCATAAACCAAATTCGGGTGATTCCTCGTAAGGATTGGATGAATATTTCATTTCCCGCTATTTCGGTTTTAGCTAAAATAAATTTAATTTTTTTGAGGATAATTTTTTCAAAAATTAACCCTGATATATATCCAATTAAGATACAAGCTACGGGGATAATCCATTGAATCATTTATTTTTGCCCTGATTTAAAAAAAACATTTCAAATTTTAGCTTAATTTGGTAAAATTGCCAACTTAAACTTATGTTTAGGTGATATTTTTTGTTTAAATAGAAGTTATTGAGGGCTAAACTTGCTAGAAATTTGCAAATAAATTAAAGAGAAAGTTAGTTTTGTAATCACAAAAATAGTTGATTATTTTATGTTTTTTTGATAAAGTAAAAAATAATTTAAGTGTAAGTTTTTTAATAAATTAAGACCAAAATATAATGGATCTTCCGATTGTTTATCATTCTGATTATGTGGTACCTTTGCCGGTGGGACATCGATTTCCGATGGAAAAGTTTGGGTTGTTATATCAGTTGCTTTTGACAGATGGGGTGGTGAGGGAAAATCAGTTTTATAGGCCGGTTTCGCCTCCGCAAGATTGGCTGGAGTTGGTGCATGATAGTTGTTATGTTCAGGGATATTGTGAGGGGAGTTTGGATGCTAAGGCGCAAAGGCGTATTGGGTTGCCTTGGAGTGAGGCTTTGGTAAATAGAACTTGTGTGGCTGTGGGGGGGACTATTTTAACGGCGCGGTTGGCTTTGGAGTATGGTTTGGCGTGTAATACTGCGGGAGGTACGCATCATGCTTTCCCTAGTTTTGGGTCGGGTTTTTGTATTTTTAATGATTTGGCAATTTCGGCGCGGGTTTTGCAAAAGTTGGGTCTGGTTAAGAAAGTTTTAATTGTAGATTTAGATGTGCATCAGGGTGATGGAACGGCGTTTATTTTTGATGGAGATGATAGTGTTTTTACTTTTTCAATGCACTGTGAAGTTAATTTTCCTTTGACTAAACAAAAAAGTGATTTAGATGTGCCTTTGCCGGTGGGAATGGAGGATGATGAATATTTACAAACTTTGGCAAATTATTTACCAGGTTTGCTTTCACAAGTAAAGCCGGATTTAGTTTTTTATGATGCCGGTGTTGATGTTCATTTGGGGGATAGTTTGGGTAAGTTGGCGATGACAGATAGTGGATTATTTCGTCGGGATATGCAGGTTTTATCTACTTGTATTAGGGCTGGTTTTCCGGTGGCTTCTGTGATTGGTGGGGGCTATTGTAATGATATGAAAAGTTTGGTTTACCGGCATTCTTTGCTTCATCGGGCGGCATCTCAAGTGTACCGGTTGATGTAGTTATAAAGTTTGCCGAAGAGGTGAATTTTTTAGGTTTTGTTCCCAGGAGGAACCTGGGAAATAGGATAAAAGAACAAGTGGTTATTTTGTGCCGGTCAGGAGGCCAAATTTGATTAGTCCGCGTTTATATCCGTTACTCATTAAGGGGAGAGAAAGGGCAGCTTGGATGGTTGTCCAACCGGCTTTTATTAAGCCTAAAATTGATTGGAAGTTAATGGCGGAGTCTATGACAATATCCCAGAAAGGTGCGACGGCTTTTGACCAGTCTGCGGTGTTAATATGTTGGAAGCCGGTTTGTTTGGCAATCTCCTCATATTCGGCTAAGGAAATGACGTAGGGAAGGCAATAAACGTTGTAAATTTCTGCTAGATGTTTTCTTTCGTCGTCGGTGAGTTGTCCGCCGGAGTTTGCGTCAAGGTTGCGATGACACCAGGTAACAAAAATCAATGTACCGCCGGGTTTGAGGATGCGATAACATTCTTCTAAAAACTTTTGTTTGTTTGGGATATGTTCGCCACTTTCTAAGGACCAGATGAGGTCAAAGGAATTGTCAGGAAAGGTCATCTGGAGGGCATCCATGACGTGGAATTGGGTTAGATGGTCTAAACCGGCATTTTTTGCTCTTTCGGTGGCGCGGTTTGCTTGGACAGGGCTGAGGGTGATGCCTGTGGCATTGGCGTTATATTTTTCGGCTAAATATAAAGTGCTTCCTCCTATTCCACAACCGATATCGAGGATATTTTTTGGGTTTTGAACTGTTACCCAGTTTAAGATTTCTTCTATTAGGTCAATTTGGGCTTGTCGCCGCTCTTTTTTTTGGTCTCCGTTGGGGCCATAGTATCCATGATGGAGATGTTCTCCCCAAATTTCTTCCCATAGGCTGGTGGAGGCATCATAAAATTGTTTTATGTCTTCGGATAGGTTCATAGGGGTTTTTGTTAATAGGTAATTATTTTATTCTAAGCTAGGAAGGTTAGTAAATGTTTGAGGAGATTTTATGAGTTTTTCTGAAAGTTTATGGCGGGCGAATAAGGATTTGGCGATTGCTTGTTTAGAAAATGAGTTTGTGCAGGGTATTGCATCGGGTTCTTTGCCAGAATATAAGTTTAGTTATTATGTGGGGCAAGATGCGTTTTTTTTGGAGGCGTTTGCGCGGGCTTATTCTATTGCTGCGGCTAGATGTTCTGATTGGGAGGGTTTTGAGGTGTTTCATGGGTTAGCAAGTGGGGTTTTAGAAGAGTTGAAATTACATAAAAATTATGCAAAAAAATGGGGGGTGAATTTGGCTGAATTGAAACCGGCTGCTGCAACTCGCCGCTATACAGATTTTTTGTTAGCAACGGCTTGGAGTTATGAGGTAGGGGTGACAGCAGCGGCGATGGTTCCTTGTATGCGTTTATATGCTTTTTTGGGTAAATCTTTAGCAGAAAATGGCATTCCTGATCATGTTTATGGGGAGTGGATTGGTACTTATGGAAGTGAAGATTTTGAAGGTTTGGCAAAACAGTTAGAAAAGTTGCTAGATAGTTATGGAGTAGGGGAAAAAGTGGCTGAGGCTTACCGCTATGCGATGCAGTGTGAGGTAGATTTTTTTCAAGCGGCTTGGGAAGTTTAATCAAGAAATACCTTTTTGCGGTACAGTTGTTTTTAATTTGGTTGAAGACATATCAACTCAGCTAAAATCTAAAATCTAAAACCTAAAATTCCATGACTGTTTCTCGAACAATTTGCCTAGGTTTTTTGGCGGTGATTCTGACCGGTACGCTGTTATTAATGTTGCCAATATCCACTCAAGATGGGTCATGGAGTGATGTGGTAACGGCGTTGTTTACTTCAACTTCTGCGGTGTGTGTGACGGGTTTATCTGTGGTGGATGTTGGAAAATATTATTCTTTTTGGGGGCAGTTATTTTTGGTTTGTTTGGTTCAGGTTGGTGGTTTAGGATATATGACAGCCACGACATTTTTACTGTTGATTTTGGGCCGCAAGTTTGGGTTAAAAGAAAAAATAGCGATTCAGCAATCTTTGGATAAACAAGGCTTGGCCGGTGTGGTTCAACTTGTACAGTCAATTATTGCGACGACGTTGTTATTAGAATTAACAGGCGTGTTTATACTGATGTTTGTTTTTGTGCCAAAGTTTGGTTTTTATATAGGGCTTTGGCAATCAATTTTTCACAGTGTTAATTCTTTTAACAATGCGGGATTTAGTTTGTTTTCTGATAATTTGATTGGATACGTCAACTCCCCTTTGGTTAATTTGGTGGTGACAGGACTGATTATTTTAGGAGGAATTGGCTACGAAGTGATTATGAATTTCTATTTCTGGGGACGTGATCGATTTTCTCGGAGTTCTGTGTGTGTGGTGTTTCCCCTAAATTATAAGATTGCAACTCGTGCAACATTGGCACTTTTGATAATTGGAACCTTGGGGTTTTTATTGATGGAGTTTCACAACCCCGATACTTTTGGTCCCTTAAGTTTTGGGGATAAATTAATGGCGGCTTGGTTTCAATCTGTAACACCACGAACGGCTGGTTTTAATACGATTGATATTGGAAAAATGACAAGTGGGGGTTTGTTTTTTACGATTATTTTGATGTTTATTGGCGCTTCTCCTGGGGGCACTGGCGGGGGTATTAAAACAACGACTTTTGTTGTATTAGGAAGTTGTACTCAAGCGGTTTTGCGTGGCAAAGATGAAGTGCAATGTTTTCAGCGTCAAATTCCAATTTCACTGATTTTAAAAGCTATTGGTGTGTTTTTTGGTTCGTTGATGGTAGTGATGATTAGCACAACTTTGATTGGGCTTACTGATCCAATTTATAAACTGAATTCGGAGGGTGATTTTATTCAAATTTTGTTTGAGGTTGTCTCTGCTTTTGCAACGGTGGGACTTTCGACTGGTATCACAGCTAAACTTTCTGTAGCTGGGAAATTAATTATTATTTCTACAATGTATATCGGCCGGGTTGGAATTTTGCTTTTGATGGGTGCAATTTTGGGAGATCCTAAACCTACTATAGTTAAATACCCTGAAGAAAATTTACTGGTGGGATAAACCGGAGACTGGGAAATTGATAATTGGAAAGAGACATAAGTTTTTTGTATAGTTTAAAGTTCAAAAAACATGAAAATTAGGGCAAATGTTGGTAATGTAGATTAACATTGTTGCTCTACCTAATAGTTGTGAATCTTTCATCTCTTGGATTTTTACGCAGTTTGCGTAAAGACAATAAACAATTTGCTGTGGTTGGTTTAGGCCGTTTTGGTCGGGCGGTCTGCCAAACTTTACATAGTTTGGGATACGAAGTTTTAGGCATTGATACGGATGAAAAACGGGTAGCCCAAGTTTTAACGGATCAGCTGGCATCGCACGCTTTGCAACTAGATTCTACTGAATCTAGTGCTTTAAAACAAGCGGGGGTTTTGGAGTTTGATACGGTAATTGTGGCAATTGGGAATTATGTAGAAGCTAGTGTCATTACTACTTTTAATTTAAAGGATGGGGGTGTTCCTCATGTGGTGGCAAAAGCTTCAACACAAATTCATGTTAAGTTGTTAAAAAAGGTAGGGGCTGATCATGTTGTTTTTCCTGAACATGAAATGGGTTGCACTTTGGCTAGAACTTTAACACAACCTAGTATTTTAGACCGTTTTGAGCTTGACCCCGATAATAGTATTGTGGAACTAATTGTTCCTGAAGATTTTAATGGGAAAACAATTTCTGAGTTACAATTACGTTCTCGTTATGGTTTGAATTTACTGGCGGTTAGTCAAGATAACAAGTTCGAGATTAACCCTACTCCTAATAAACGTTTGCACAAGGGAACGGCTATGGTAGTGATTGGGTCGAATAAGGATATTAATAAGTTGATTGGTTAAAAATCTCTCCCCCTAACCATTTTCCAAATTTTCCTATTTAATTTAAGGGGAAGATAATATATTTTATCTTTCTTTTTTTATGGAAACGGTCGGGGGACTAATATCTTTTAGTTAACCACTTGGCTACTATGATTTCTGGGATCGCTGCTGCTGTTTTTTGTGGGTAAAACTTGTTTTTCAAAGGCAGATTTTTGACCGTTGGCTTTGGCGTAGGGCAGGGGATTACCGGCTATTAAAGCTTCTAAATTTGCTTCTAAAATATTCCGGGGTACTTCTCCGATAGTTTGCCCAATATCTTCGCCTTTGGGGTTTAAAAATACAAAGTGAGGAATGCCATCAACTCTATATTTCATTAGTTCGGGTAGCCATTTTGTGTTGTCAACATTGAGCATTACAAAATTAATTTTTCCTTTGTATTGTTGTTCTAGGTCTTTGATTTCTGGTGCCATTGCCATACAGCTTGTACACCAATTTGCATAAAATTCCATGAAGGTAGGTTGTCCGTTGCTGAGGGCAATTTCTAAGGGGGTAGATTCTTGGGCCAGTTCTGTTAGTTCTGTTGCGGTGGTTTCTGTCCTTAGACCAATAAAAATTGCTATGCTAAGGGCAATGGCGGCAAGGGCAATGAGAAAGTTTCTTAGACGAGTGGGGGTTTTGTTTGGTTGAGGTGTGTTGGCTGTCATGGATTTTTTTTGACAAGATATGATTTTAATATAACTAACTTTTCTGGAAGTTTTCTATCGTGAAAAAACGGGTAACGCTTACTTTTCCAAAACGTGCGATTCAAATGCCTGTCACTTATCGACTGGCTAAAGATTTTAATGTGGCTGCAAATATTATCCGTGCTCAAGTAGCACCTAATCAAATTGGTACGCTGGTGGTGGAACTTTCGGGAGATATTGATGAACTTGATGCTGCAATTGACTGGATGCGGTCACAGCATATTAATGTTTCTTTGGCAAGTCGAGAAATTTTAATTGATGAGGAAATTTGTGTTCATTGTGGTTTGTGTACGGGGGTTTGTCCGACGGAGGCTTTGACGCTTGATTCTCAAAGTTTTAAGCTCAATTTTACTCGTTCTCGCTGTATTGTTTGTGAGCAATGTATTCCAACTTGTCCTGTAGAAGCTATTTCTACAAATTTGTGATTTTGGGTTTACCATAGAGAGCAAAAAAAGAAGGGCTTTTAAGGGGGGCCGGTGTTGGGATGGAATTTAGGGAAGTAAATTAGCGCTATTCTAAGAATATAATTTCTTAATTTACAGACAGGCTCAAATGTTTATTTTATATAACCAGTTCTCGCTTTTACTTTTTTTACTTGCCTATTTCAATTTAGGATGGCTTTTAGCTTTGTATCGAGTTCCCTGGTGGAATTGGCTATTGGTAGCTCTTTTAATTTTATTTTTGGCGGAGGCGCTGGCTTCGCCTTGGGCTCTTATTCGCAAGTTTATTTTACGCTGGCTTAGCACTGATATCAAAGCTTTTTTTGCCGTGACAATTTGGGCATTTTTGTGTGTGGTAATTCTTTCTTGGTTTCATATTTTTACTCAGGTAGTGCTTTTGGTGATTGCGGCATCTTTAACTAGGCTAAATTTGCAGACTTCGGCGATTGGTGATCTGAAGGCTTTTTTAATTATAAGTATTTTATCGTTAGGTTCTATGGGAGCAGGAGGGGGCGCAAATTGGTTGTTTAATCATGGGGATTTGGTGATGAAATTAGTAGTGGGAAATAGATAAGATTTCCACAAAAGTAAGGAACGGGAAAAAGTGAATAAAAAAGCAGCCGGCCTTGGGGCTGCTCTGATTGCATGAGGATTTTTATACTAGGCTAAGACAAATAATGTTAGGGTGAGTGCCGGTTACGTTTTTTGTAACTGATGGTGCTTGAAAAAAAAAGTTAGGGCCAATAGACACCTTTAAAACCGGCACAAGCTGTTGACGCGAAGAAAACTTTGTTGCAGACAATAAAGGTGAAGCGTTTATCTGTCCTGATGCCTCGCAACCGGTGGTTGTGGGGCAGTTTTGTTTTTGGCATATCTCAGATTCTTTGCTTAGGGCGGCTGGAGAGAGGTTTATAATAAAAATTCTTAAATATTGAGCAATATTTTCTGTATGAAAGTTATTTTTTTTGGGACTCCTGAGTTTGCTGTTCCGACTTTACGGCAGTTATTAGAGCATGGTGAATTTGAGGTTTTGGCGGTGGTTTCTCAACCCGACAAACGGAGAGGACGAGGAAAGGAATTATCGCCTCCACCGGTCAAAAAATTTGCTGCTGAGTACAATTTGCCGGTGTGGCAACCTAGTCGAATTAAAAAAGATCGAGAAACCTTAAATTTTTTAAAAGAATCGGGTGCGGATGTGTTTGTTGTGGTTGCTTATGGGCAAATTTTATCGCAAGAAATTTTAGATATGCCTAAATTTGGTTGTGTGAATGTACATGGGTCAATTTTACCAAAATATCGCGGTGCGGCTCCGATTCAATGGTGTATTTATGACGGTGAAAAACAAACGGGAATTACTACAATGTTAATGAATGCGGGGATGGATACCGGCCCCATGTTATTGAAGGCTTTTACACCGGTTGGGTTGTTTGATAATGCTGGGGAGTTGGCAGAAGTTTTAGCTCAACAAGGGGCAAGTTTATTAATTGAAACTTTGTTAAAGTTGCAAGCTGGGGAAATAAAACCAATTCCGCAAGATGATAGCTGTGCTAGTTATGCACCGCTGATTAAAAAGGAAAATTTTTTACTAGATTGGTCTCTTTCTGCTATTAGTTTGCATAATCAAATTCGGGCTTTTTATCCAAATTGTGGGGCAAGGTTTAGGGGGGAAACTATTAAAGTTTTGCAAACTGTGCCACTGAGTTCGGATTTTAGGGAGGTTTTGCCAAATGGCTTTGATGTATTGACTAAAAATTGGGAAAGTTTATTAAGTTTGGAGGGGAAATTAGGGGAGGTTGTGAGTGTGGTAAAAAATTTGGGGCCGGTGATTCAAACGGGCGATGGTTTATTGCTTTTACACAGTGTACAACGGGCGGGAAAACGTCCTCAATCAGGTTGGGATTTTGTAAATGGTGCTCGGTTGCCGGTGGGTGAAGTTTTGGAAAATGGGGGCTAATAATTTGGGGTAAAAAGCCGTCGGTTTTAACCGGCGTCTACGCGAATAAAAACCCCTTCGGGATTAGGAGGATTCATTGTCAACCGCCGGTTAAAGCCACTTCTACATGAATAAAAACCCTTCGGGGTTAGGAGGATTGATTATTTAGTCTTTTGGACTTTTTTTGTGTAGACACCGATTTTAATCGGTGGCTTTAACCGGCAGCTTAAAATTTAAACCAAAATATAATTTAGATGTTTAAGTGTTGGTAAAAACTGGTTTTTAAACAAGATTGGGGAGCCATTCTTGTTCTAATTTGGCGATAGCTTGTTCTTTTAATTTGGCTTCTATTTCTATCCAAGGAGCATCGATATAACAGTGGGGCATGATGGTAATAAAATCGCTGTGATGCCGGTCGTTAAATGATTCACGCCCGTTAGAAATATGGACAAGTTGCCAATCAGAAACCGGCCAAGTTGTACGGGCTGCTGCAAGCATTTCGCTAACACTTGAATCATCATAACTATTTAATTTTTCGTGGATAATATGGTGGTGGGCATCAAATACCATCGGGATAGAAGCGGCTTTACAAATGTTTAAAATTTCAGTGGCGCTGTAGGCATATTCGTCATTTTCTAAAGCAATTCGGTTGCGTATATTTTCTGGTAATTGTTGAATAACATTAATGAGACGTTCGGCTCGATCTGATTTTCCTCCATGAATTTCCATAATTGCCCAAGGTGAGCGGGGGAGTGTCAATTTATCCATTATCAAAGCATGGGTTTCTAATATTTTAATGCTGTTTTTAATGACTTCTGGTTTGTCTGAACTAAGGACAACAAATTGATCGGGATGTACTACTACTCTAATTCCAATTTCTATGGAACGCCGGCCAGTTTCTGCGAGTTGTTCTGTTAATTCGTGGAGCATATTTTCGCCTTGGGGAGTGTCGGCAAAGGGGAATAGTTCGGAACTAAGCCGGTAGAGACTAATTTGATGTTCCTGACAAAAATCCCAGGCTTTATTAAGGCGTTGTAGGTTGTGGAGATAAATTTCTTTTAAAATATTTTCTTGTTCGGTTTCGGTGTTTTGCAAAAGGCGCTTACGGGTGACTGTGCGAAAGCGAACAGAGTCAGAGGTTGTGATGCAAACTAAGCCTAATTTTGGGGGCATTTTTGGATGGTAAAAATATTATAATTTTCTTTTTTCTAAGCTAGAATTTGCTGGGGTAAAATGACATCTACAATTAGGCGTAAAATCATGTTGATTTGGGGGGTTGGTTGTCTGCTGGTGAAAAAGAGAGATACCATAAAAGTATTAATTAAAAAGCTTTTTTTGTTTCTTAATCACCGGCTTACCAATCCCCCATTCCCGATTATTGGGAGATTTCATAATACCGACATCCATCGCAGGGCCCTTGTGGATTTACGGCACATCTAATTATTTCTGAAAAGGCGTTGTAGGAACAGGTAGGATCTCCAATTATCCAGCGTCCATTTATTAGGCTGCTGTCGATTGGTCGCTGGGCTGATTGAACGTAGATAGCGATTTTTTGGAGACGATAACGACCTGATTGGAGTTGGTAGCGGTGCCTACGTTCGAGGACAGCGTAGGTTTTTCCTTGCAAATCAAGATAGTTGCCTGGTTGAGGGTTCCAGTCGAGTTGAACGCTTCCTAATGACTGACTTGGCTCGGTCAATATGACCTCTGTGGGTAGTGAATCTGGCTCCATAGTTTCTTTGTATTGTGGTTTACTTCTTCTCTCTAGTATCCCGCACTGATTGGGTGAATGTTGGGATTGTTAGATGCTGTTAATAATTGATAGTAGGGTTGTGTGAAAAAGAAAAAGTATATAAAAGATATTTTTATATACTTACAATAAAAGCAGAGCGGGATTATTCGAGGACTTCTAGGACAGATTTCGGTAAGAGTTTGTCTTTAAACCAAATAACTTTTACCGGCAAGTCTCGGACATTTACACCGGCTTTTTCTAAGTTCAATCTTTCAGAAATTGCTAATATTAAGTTAGTGTTTTCTGATTGCCGAACTTGAGAGAATTTTTTTTGTAAATATTCAGGTCTCCAATAACCAACTATTTCTAATAAATAGGTACGCCCATCGGGGTGAACAAGCCGAAAATCGGGTATCATTACGCTGCCTGGGATGGGAATTAAGTCAACTTCTCTTTCTAATATCCAGTCGGTTTTTAGGGCTTCCCAACGTTCGGCAAAGGAGGCTTCTAGCATACTGTCGTAAGGTTTTCCAGGGGGATAGTGGCTGACTAATTTACAGTCAGAATTAATTGCAAATTGGCCGGTTTTCCATTCGTTTGTATAAAAGTCTTTTGTTTGTAAGGTGGCTTTTAAACTCCATTTTGTAACGTGCAATAAAGCGGGTAACATTTTGGCTAGGGCGAGGCCATAACGGGTGCTATTTTGGAATAGGCTTGTTGGGCCGTCTATGGTGATTGTAAAGCCGTGATCGGCGTCTCCTTCGATGTAGGCCATTAGTTGAAATAGTTTTAAATATCGGAATAAAAGTTTATATTCTCCGGGGTTGTTTCTGTGGGCGTTTAGGGTGATATGGGTGGCTCGATAAAATATTCCTTGAACTTGGGATAAGTTGTAGCGGTGAAGGATTTCTTCGGGGGTTGGGTTGTCAAATTGAGTGAGGATTTTGTTTTCGTTTAAATCTGCATAAAGGCCGGTTTTTATTTCTATGGGTAATACTTCTCGGTTTAATTCTTCGGTTAATGTTGTGGCGAGTTGTTGTAATGTTTTTTGTGTTGCTTGAGGGCTTAGGGTGGTTTCGGCGGCGAGGGTAAAAACTCTTTTGCGGAGTTCTATGGGTTCGAGGGGGCTGATGATTTCAAAGGTGGAAAAACTGCTTTTTAAAAGGTGGGCAATTCCGCGTTTTATTCGGTAGTCTGTGCTGTCTCCTTCTAGTTCTAGGAGTTGGCGATCAAGTTCGCTTTGGGTGTTGCCAAGATTTTCTTGAAAGCAGGTAATAATTTCTGTGGATAGTTGGAGATTTTTTGGTTCTATGGGTAGGTGTTTTGGGGTTAGGGTTTCGCCGGTTTGACGGTGGATGAGGAGATCTGTTGGTAACATGGGTTTCTTTTCACGCAGAGGACACGGAGGTGAACACAGAGGGACACAGAGGGTTTATTGGTTTTCTGGGTTGGGTTTAGGCCATTGTTTTTTGGGTTCGGCGGCGCGTTTTGTGGGGTTTTTTTTGAGGGTGTAAATTGGGGTTGGTGCTGGGGTGGGGGGTAGGAGTTCTAGTTGTTTTGTTTCTTGTTGTTTGGGGGTTAGTGGTGTTTTTTGGGTTTCGCTTTTTCTTCTCATTGATGTGCCTTCTTCGGTGGTGTCTTCGGCTACAATTTCATACATTATTGCTGTTTTTTCTGGGTCGTTTCCTTTTCTTAAAACGCGGCCTAGGCGTTGTATGTATTCGCGTTTTGAGCCGGTTCCTGAGAGTAAGATGGCGACTCGTGCGTCAGGGACGTCTACGCCTTCGTTTAGGACGTGGGAAGCGACTACTGCTTTATATTCGCCGGTTTTAAATTTACTAAGAATTTCGTGGCGTTCTTTGACGGGGGTTTGATGGGTGAGGGCGGGTATTAAAAATTCTTCTGATATGCGGTAAACAGTGGCGTTATCTGCGGTGAATATGAGGGTACGTTCGGGGTAATGTTGGGATAATAAGTCTGCTAATATGCGGATTTTTCCGTTAGTTCCTAGGGCTATTTCTCGTGCTTGCCGATGGGCTAACATTGCACGTCTACCGGCGGCGGATCGGCAGGAGGTTTGTACAAATAATTGCCAACCTTTTATGCTGCCTAATGATATTTTTGATTCTTTTAAAAAGTCGTTGCGGGTTTGAATTAGTTGGTTATATTTTTCTCGTTCAATTTGTGATAGTTTGACTTTTATTTGAACGATTTCATGGTTGGCGAGGGCTCCACCGGCCAGTTCTTCGGCGGTTTTGCGATATACTTCGGGGCCGATGAGATAGTTTAGCTCACTATGTTTACCATCGCTGCGTTCGGGTGTGGCGGTGAGTCCAAGCCGGTAGGGGGCTATGGAATACTCTGCAATAACGCGGTTAAAGTCGGTTGGGAGGTGGTGGCATTCGTCAAACACGATTAGGGCATACTTGTTGCCCAAGGCTTCGGCGTGGATGGCAGCGCTATCGTAGGTTGCAACGAGGATAGGGGTTCTGTCGCGCGCGCCGCCACCGAGTAAGCCTATTTCTATGTCGGGAAAGGCTGCTACTAAGTGAGCATACCATTGGTGCATGAGGTCAAGGGTAGGTACAATAATTAAGCTACTGCGGGGGGTTGATTGCATAGCTAGTTGTGCGAGATAGGTTTTGCCGGCGGCGGTGGGTAATACAACTACTCCTTGACGTTGTGCTTGTTTCCAAGCTAGTAATGCCTCACTTTGATGAGGGTAGGGTGTCATTTCGATGCTGGATGTTAGTTCGGCCGGTGAAAAGGCTTTTGCTTGGTCGTTAAATTCGATGTTTTCTGCTAGTAATTTTTCGACTAGGGGGCGGTATTGGTTGGCCGGTATGCGGAATTTTTCGACTCGATCATCCCAGGTAGCAAATTCTACCCAAGCTTTGCCTTTTGGGGGTGGGTGTAATATGAGGGTGCCGCGATCATAGGTGAGGGTTGGTTGCCGTGCCATTACTGTTTTATTTTTTCTTTTTTCTTTAATATTTTAAGCTAAATAGGGAGACTTTTTTGTTGATTCTGAGTTAAATTATTTTTTGGTATTTTTTTTGATAAATGTTCAATTTGTAGTAAAATATATTAATAACTTTTTGAGTAATTTATGCCACAAAATAACAAAATTGACATTCATTTTCAAAATGTTTATGTCACTATCAACAATCGAGAAGTCTTGTCTGATTTAAATTTTTCAGTCCGCCAAGGAGAAGCTTTAATCTTACTTGGACGCAGTGGCAGTGGAAAAACTACTACTATGAAATTAATTAATAATCTTTTGATTCCTAGCAGTGGTGAAGTCATTGTGCAGGGCCAATCAACAAGGCAATGGAACCCAATAGAATTACGTCGAAAAATTGGTTATGTTATTCAAGAAGTTGGGTTATTTCCTCATTTTACAATTGAGCAAAATGTCGGTTTAATTCCTTCTCTACAAGGGTGGAAACCAAAACAAATTAAAAGTCGTGTGTATGAACTTTTAAACTTGATGGGATTAGATCCAGAAAAATTTGCTAAACGTTATCCAAATCAGCTTTCTGGGGGTCAACGTCAGCGCGTTGGGGTACTGCGGGCTTTGGCTGCCGATCCTCCTATAATGTTGATGGATGAACCTTTTGGAGCTCTTGATCCAATTACGCGGGTAGAAATTCAAAAAGAGTTTAAACGCTTACAAAGGGATTTAGGAAAAACTGTAGTTTTTGTTACCCATGACATTCAAGAAGCTTTTATTTTAGGTTCTCGAATTGGTTTGATGGATAACGGAAAAATGATATTCTTAGGAACGCCTACAGAGTTTTTAAAATCTGAGGAACCGGAATCTCAAGCTTTTTTGAGTTGTTTGAAAATAATGCAAGAAACAAGTGCAAATTTATGAAGGATTTTTTTATTATCAAATATAGTTCGGAAATTTTGACTCGCACCGGCGAACATTTGTTTTTAGTAACTATTTCTATAGGAATTGCTGTTTTAATTGGGATTCCTTTGGGAATTTTAATCACTCGTCAGCCAGTTTTTGCTAAACCAATTTTGGGACTGGCAAACATTATGCAAACTATTCCAAGTTTAGCTCTTTTTGGCTTTTTAATTTCCGTTCCTTTTTTGGGAGGAATTGGTGATAATCCTGCAATTGTTGCTTTGATTTTATATTCATTACTTCCAATTATTCGCAATACTTACACCGGCATTACTTCTGTAGATCCGGCAATTCGTGAAGCAGGAAGGGGCATGGGAATGACTGATTGGCAGTTATTATATCAAGTGGAAATTCCCCTTGCAATGGGCGTTATTTTGGCTGGGGTTCGTGTTGCTACTGTTATTGCTATTGGTATTGCAACCATTGCCCCTGCTATTGGTGCCGGTGGCTTAGGAGTATTCATTTTCAGGGGTATTTCTGTTGTTAATAATCAGCTAATTTTGGCTGGTGCAATTCCAGCAGCCGGGATAGCTTTATTAGCAGATTTTGTTATTGGCTTGATTGAGCAAAAACTAAAGGTAAAAACATGAAAAAATCTTTATATTGTATTTTAATAGTTTCAGTTTGTTTTCTAATCGTTGGTTGTAATTTTTTTCAAAAAAACAATGGTGGTGTAGATATTGTTATAGGATCAAAAAACTTAACTGAACAAGTAATTTTAGGCGAACTTTTAGCTCAGCAAATTGAGGCAAACACTGACCTAAAAGTTGCACGCAAATTTAACTTAGGTGGCACCGGCATTTGCCATGAAGGAGTAAAAACCGGCCAATTAGATGCCTATGTAGAATACACCGGCACTGCTTTTGCTTCAATTTTAAAACAAAAAACTATCACTGATCCTAAAGCTGTTTATAATTATGTGAAACAAGAATATTCTAAACAATTTGAACTCGAATTAACAGAACCTTTGGGTTTTGAAAATAATTTTGCAATGGTTGTGAGAGGTGAAGATGCAAAACGTTTAAATCTTCAAAATTTATCAGATATAGCTAAATATACCCCGCAATGGCAAGCCGGTTTTGGCTATGAATTTATGGAAAGAGAAGATGGATTTCCGGGGTTAGCAAAAACCTATAATTTGAGGTTCCTAAAAAGTCCGAGAATTATGGATTTAGGGTTAATGTATCGCGCTTTGGTTGAAAAAAAAGTTGATTTGGTTGCCGGAGGTACTACGGATGGGCAAATTGTTAGTTTAGGGTTAACAATTTTGAAAGATGATAAACGCTATTTTCCGCCCTATGATGCTGTGCCGGTTGTCCGTCAGGAAACTCTGAAAAAATATCCCAAATTACGGGAAGTATTCAAAAATTTAGAAGATAAAATTACAGCCAAAGAAATGCAAACAATGAACTATCAAGTGGATGCAGAATTTAGGCCGGTGGAAGAAGTTGTTAGAGATTTTTTAAAGCTAAAAAACCTCTCTTATTCAGTAAATAAATTCTAATTTTATAGAAGTCAAAACCATGACAAATGATTTGATTTTATTCAATGATTGGCACGCAGTTGCAAAAGGAGAAGACTTAAAACCGGCTACTCTTTTGCCGGTACGTTTATTAGGGCAAAACATCATTTTGTGGCGCTATAAAAACCAACTTATGGCATGGCAAGATCAATGTCCCCACCGAGGCGTAAGTCTGGCAATGGGTAAAATATCCGGTGATACACTCATTTGTCCCTATCACGGATTTCAGTATGACACCACCGGCGCCTGTATCCACATCCCCGCCTACCCAAACCGGCTACCACCATCGCGCCTCAGCGTCAAAACCTATGCAGTGCAAGAATACTACGGTTTAATATGGGTATGCTTGGGCACCCCCAACACCCCCAAACCGGCACCCTTTGCAGAATGGCAAGATAGCAGTTATCGCAAATTTTTATGCGGCCCATACAAGTATCAATCAAGCGGATTTCGTGCTATTGAGAATTTTTTAGATGTTTCTCACTTTCCTTTTGTGCATGATGGGTTGTTGGGAAGTCGTAATTATACAGCTGTTGAGGATTATGAAGTGAGAAAAGAAGAGACTGGTTTCTCACTTGTCAATGTGCCGGTGTGGCAACCTGATCCAGACGGCACCGGCAAAGGTGGAAAAGTTATCTATAATTACCGGGTTTGGCGTCCGTTAACTGTGTCTTTTGTGAAAGTAACAAATGGCAATTGTTTAGCTATATATTTTACTGTTACTCCTACAAATGAAGATGAATGTTTGGGGTGGATGTGGATAGCTATGAATTATGGTTTTGAGATTTCTGAAGCTGATTTAAGGGCTTTTCAAGATAAGGTGGTGTGTCAAGATATCCCTATTGTTGAGTCTCAGCAGCCTAAATGTTTGCCGCTTGATTTGCAGGCGGAGTTTCATTTGCCTTTTGATAAGGGGTCGATTTTTTATAGGAGATGGTTACGGGAGGTTGGGGTTAGTTTTGGGGTGATTTGAGGTTTTTTTTCACACAGAGGGTACAGAGGGAGGCACAGAGGTCACAGAGGGGTTTTTATGGGGGGTTTGCTATGGTTTGGCGGATAGTATTTGCTTGTTTATTGTATTCTGCTTCGGTTAAGGCTGGTATGGAGTTTTTGATGGTAATATTTTCATTTGTTTTAATCCAAGATTTACATCCGCTGTATTCTTTTTGGTAAATGATGATTTGCGGTTGGGGGAGTTTATAAATTTTTAATAATAAGATATAAACTGGCTGATGGGGTTTCCATTTCAGCCGTTCTGAAATAAAATTCTCATTCCAAATATGATAAGGTAAAAGCGCTTTAATAGCGGGTTCATGGGCAACTAAAAAAACATCAGTAATCTCTGCCCAACTACTAATTTTAACCGTTTCAGGATGAAAGTTAGATTCAACAAACTCAACTTTATTGCCATATTCAGGCTTTAGTAAATCGGATTTTTGATGTTCAAAAGTTGGGTAAAGTAAAACCCGATCTTGATCAATTTTAAAACGCCCATTTTCTTCCCGAATACCCCCCTTCCGCAACAACAGAATAGTGCTACCAGCTTCTAAAGCCTCTACAGCAACTGCCCATTCCTTTAAAGCAAAACCTAAAAATTCATCCATAACCTTACCTCCGAAACTTCTTTTATAATAAACCCATTCTCATTAATCTGCACTAATATAAACTACAAAAATGCAAACAAGAAACCTCGGCAAATCAGACATCAAAATTAGCCCAATCATTATGGGCACCTGGCAAGCTGGCAAAAGTATGTGGGTAGGAATAGAAGACACCGAAACCAGCAAAGCCATGCGGGCAGCATTTGACGCAGGCATCACAACATTTGACACCGCCGAATTGTACGGAAACGGACACTCTGAGCAAATTTTTGGACAAGCATTATCAGATGTTCGAGACAAAATTGTATATGCAACAAAAGTGTTTTCAAATCATCTGAAATATAATCAAGTAATAGAAGCTTGTGAACGTTCTTTAAAAAACCTAAAAACCGATTATATCGATTTATACCAAATTCATTGGCCGGCCGGTAGTTGGAACAGCGAAATTGTCCCAATAGAAGAAACTATGAGAGCCTTAAATGACTTAAAACAACAAGGGAAAATTCGCAGTATTGGTGTCTCAAATTTCAACCGGCAACAACTAGAAGAAGCTTCACAATTTGGGCAAATAGATAGCTTACAACCACCTTATTCTTTATTTTGGCGGTGGGTAGAAAAAGACGTCACTCCCTATTGCTTAGAAAATAACATTTCAATTATTGCCTATTGCTCATTAGCCCAAGGTTTACTCACCGGCAAGTTTGGCCCGAATCACAAATTTGCAGAAGGTGATCACCGCTCAATAAATAAGCTATTTGCCAACAAAGAAAACTATCAAAGAGTACAGCAAGCCTTAGCAAAATTACGGCCTATTGCTGATAAAATTAATTGCACTTTAGGACAGTTAGCATTAGCTTGGTTAATTGCCCAACCTCAAGCAAATGCGATTGTCGGGGCAAGAAATGCAGAGCAAGCCATTAGCAATGCTGAAGCGGGAAATGTTAAATTATCTGCGGAAGATTTAGCAGAAATTGATACTATTGGGCGCACTGTTACTGATCATTTAGATGATGAGCCGGTGATGTGGGATTTTTAAATTGTAGGTTAATACCGCCGGCACCCTAACCCCAAAGGGGTTTTATTCGTGTAGGTGCCGATTTTAACCGGTGCTTCTTAGGGATATGTTAAATCCCCAATTCCGAAATACAATTAAATTAGAATGTAGCTTATATGATTCATATTTCCAAGCTTCTACCGAAATGAGAAAAAATAGGCGGCATCAATTATTGGCTGGTTTGACTGTTTCATTACTATCTATCACATCACCCTTGTTGATCAACGGCATTGCGTGGGGGAAAAATAGCGCCCAAAAACAGGTCGGTGCCGGTGAAGTTGCCCCCCTCATTGAGAAATTAAAAACCGCCGATGAATTTAACCTCGATCAGACAATTGAGAAATTAGAAAAAATTGGTGCTCCCGCCGTTCCCCAACTCATCAAAGCCTTGGAGTCTGATAATCTAGCAATTCGTCAGGGTGCAGTACAGGCATTACGAAAAATAGGAAAGCCGGCTGTCCCAAGTTTAATCAAAGCTTTACAGTCGAAAAATGTGCGAGTGCGATGGAGTGCGGCTGATGCTTTGGGGAATCCCTTTAACGAAAATGATCAGACAGTAAATTCTGCTTTAGCAAAATTATTGAAAGACTCCGATGTTGGAGTCCGCCGGCGTGCGGCTGAGTTTTTGGTATTAAGTATTATGTTGTGGAGTTACAAGAATAATACAGCGCCAGCCGGCTTTGAGGCCGCCATCCCCCAGTTCGTGGAAGCTCTCAAAGACTCTGATCCCGGTGTGCGTCGTCGTGCGGCTGATGTTCTGGGAGAGATGGGTACAGAAGCCAAAGTTGCCATCCCCCAGTTGGTGGAAGCTCTCAAAGACTCTGATACCGATGTCCGTAACTCTGCGGCTTTTGCTCTGGGAGATATGGCTACAGAAGCCAAAGCCGCCATCCCTCAGTTGGTGGAACTTCTCAAAGACTCTGATGCCGATGTCCGTAACTCTGCGGCTTTTGCTCTGGGAGAGATGGGCACAGAAGCCAAAGCCGCCATCCCTCAGTTGGTGAAACTTCTCAAAGACTCTGATGCCGATGTGCGTAACTCTGCGGCTTCTGCCCTCGCAAGAATGGGTACAGAAGCCAAAGCCGCTATCCCCCAGTTGGTGGAACTTCTCAAAGACTCTGATGCCGGCGTGCGTAGCATTGCGGCTGCTGTTCTGGGAAATATGGGTACAGAAGCCAAAGCCGCCATCCCTCAGTTGGTGAAACTTCTCAAAGACTCTGATGCCGGTGTGCGTAGCAGTGCGGCTTATGCTCTGGGAGATATGGGTACAGAAGCCAAGGTTGTCATCCTTCAGTTAGTGGAAGCTCTCAAAGACTCTGATAACCGTGTCCGTAGCCGAGCAAGTAATATTTTGCCAATAATCGCTCTTAATCTTCAAGATAACCGCAAAAAACTGTCTCCAACCGACTTAGAAAAAGCAATAAAAGGCTTAGAAACCGCCCTCGAAATCCTAAAAAATTCTAAAGACGCATTCCCAGCAGAAAACCTCTCCCGATTAGAAACATCCCTCAGCGAACTCAAAGACGAAAAAAACAGCCGTCTTCTCACGATAATTATCAACAAATATCCTTGGGTATGCGGCATCCTCATTTACCTAGCATTCTTCCTCTGCCTGTGGTTGATTTTGCTAGGAATTCGCCCCCTGTGGATATTAGCAATTAATGATGCCCTTAAACAGTACCAACTTTTTAAATTACCCGAAACTTGGGGAGGCGCACCCGTGATAATTCGCCATCTCACCTTACTGAGCTTGTTTACATACCGTCTCCGCGTACTTGATGCCTGGGTTTCCAAACATATCAAAACCGCCCGCGAAGAATTCTACAAACTCGAAACCGTCAAAAACCGCAGCACCTACGTCCCCGTCGCCATTGAAATAGACACTGAAAAATACCCCCAAATCACCCCCCAAAACCTGCAAACAATGTTCAGCAAAGAGCGAATTTGCCTGTTAATTTGGGGTGAAGGCGGAATAGGAAAAACCAGCATCGCCTGCCAAATAGCCCTAGCAGCAATGGAACCAGACGAAACCAAACGTCTTTGCAAACATTTAATGATTCCCGTATTAATAGAACAGGAACTCGACGGACAAATCACCCCAGGCAAACATCCTTTTCTGGATACAATTCGCGGCCAACTAAAAGCCCTCACCCACCACCCTCGCCCCATTGATGAAACCTTGCTGGAGAAACTGCTTCAACAGCGCAGAATTTTCGTAATTGTAGACCATTTTTCCGAACTTTCTCAAGCTACCCAAAAGTTAATAGACCCCTATTCTGCCGAGTTTCCCGTTAATGCTTTAGCCATCACAACCAGACTCGAAAACAGTCTTGGAAAAGCCAGCAAAACCACCATCCATCCCCTACGCATAAAAGACTCAGAACTGGCTACCTTTGTCGAAAAATATCTGGAAAAGCTAGGAAAACCGGAGGATTTATTAACCGGCCCCAAATTTCACACTCACTGCGCTGATTTAGCAAAACTTTTAGAAGTAATCGAGGCCCAAGGAAGAAGCACCACAGTTTTATTTGCTAAACTCTATACGGATTTACTCATTGCCAAACAAGAAGGCAACAAAGAAGGAAAATTGCCGGAAAACATTCCTGATTTGATGTTATCTTATATCGACGAACTTAACTGGGCTATTGCAGAAAATCCGTTAGATATTACGACCGTTCAACGAGATGCAAAAGCGCTGGCTTGCGAGTGTTTAAAAAGTACCTATAAGCCGGCATCTATTAAACGACAAGATGCCCTCAATGTTTTATCTAAGTTAAACTCCCAAGATGCAGAACTTCGCCTCAAATATCTCGAAGAAAAACTCCACCTCATTCAAACCATACGCCCCGCCAAAGAAAACATCCGTTTCTCGCTAGATCCGGTCGCCGAATATCTAGCTGGATTGTATTTAGTCAAAGAAAATGGGAAAAATAAAAAGAAGTGGGAAGCCTTTCTCAGGAAAGCTGATTTCCAGCCATCCCCAGAAGAAATAAAAGGGTTTTTGTTAGCAGTCCGCGATAGCTATTTCGCCGAACTAGAAGGGGCAAAAGACAGTGATTTTCTGCCACAAGAAATAGCGGATCGGTGTATTCCTCAAACCACGCCGTAAATATTTTAGGTGCGGGTTTTCAAGAAAAGATGCCGGTTTCAGCCCTATTAACCGGCCACTAACTAACCAATAACCTAAAATAAAGAAAACCCCATCACCAAACCCATGACAGAATCACTACAACAACGCTACGAAACCCTAATTGACAACATCGTAGAAACCACCCTCAAAGGACAAATACGCTCAAAAGAACAAGTCTATCAAATGCTCCTCAAAGGCATAGAAACCGGCACCGGCGAAATCTTTGAACGCGCCTTTAGCCAACAACTAACCACCACAGAAACCAAACAAAAAACCGAAACAGACGAACTCAAACAAGCCAAAATAAACCGCATCCACCGCGCACTAAAAACCATCCAAAGCGAATGGGAACGCTACCAAAAACAAAACCAAACTACCAACACCCTCAACACCGCCACCGGCCAAATTCTCAACAGCACAGAAACCGACCGACTCACAACATTATTTCGCATCCTTGACCCCAACCAAAAACAACCACTCACCCTCGATCAACTCCAACAAATCGCCAAAACTCTCCATCAACAAATCACCCAAAACCCAAACCCAAGCCACCTAGAAGATATCCAACAAATAATCACCGGCCTCACCGCAGGAATCCAATCCTGGCAACAACTACAGCCAGATTTAATTAGCTGGATATACGAAAACCCCAACAAACTTGGATTCACCGGCCCCGAACAAAACGGCCCCTGGATTCACTGGTCAAAAAAACTCAATAGCCCCCTCCCCAAAAACCTCTTTAAAACCATCGCCCTCAACGAACCAATAATCGAATTTATCAACCAACAAACCGACATTACCCCCGCCCAACTCATCGAACTTGCCATCATTTTACAATGCCAACAACGCGGACTCGTCGAATGGTTTGACAAACTTATTTACGACACAAAAACCGGCGCCAAACTCTCCATTTCCACCTTCCTCACCTACGCCGCTATTTGGAGTTTACTAGCCACCGGCTTTCAACACTCCACCACCCTCAACCCCCGCAACAAAGACCGGCTCATCAATAGCTGCTTTCAAATCACCCTCCAAATCCTTAGAACCTTCTCTCAACAGCCCTATTTCCCCCTCTACGGCGGCATATTTGCCTCCTTTTCTGGCAATTACCTCAAAAACACCCTCGACTACCTCAGCGAACCCCTACGCGAAGTTTCAGGAACCCAAGAAAAAGCCCGCATATTAACACTATTAGGCTACTCCCAACGCGCCCAAGGAAATTACAAACAAGCCATTTCCTATCACGAAGAAGCCCTAGAAATTGCCCGCCAAGCCGAAGATCGCACCTGTGAAATTGCCAACCTAAACCACCTCAGCCGCACCTACGTTTCCCAGAAAAACTATGCAGAAGCCATCAATTATAGCCAACGTGCCTTAATATTATCCCGCCAAAACGGAGACAAACAAGGCGAAGCCAACGCCCTCGCCAACTTTGGCTTTAGTGAAGTATTCCAAGCCAAACAAGAAAACCAAAACGAACCCGAAATATACGAAAGCGCCATCAACTTTTTAGAACAAGGAATACAACTCGCCGAAAAATTAAACGACCGGCAAAGTCTAGCCCTATGTTACAGCAGTCTTGGCATAGCCCACGTCGTATTAGACCAACCCCAAGAAGCCCTAACTCATCTCGCAAAAGGCTTAGAAGCAGCCCAATTTTCCGGCGATTTATATTTACAAGGTTTAAACTTTAGCTATATTGGTCAAGCCTATTACAACTTAATGATTTTACAAAAAGCCACTACCTACAGTTGTTTAGGAATGTATCTCTTAGACCAAATTGGTGCCGGTGAATCTCAACAACCGGCCAATCTTCTTAGCACCATCAAACGACAACTCGGAGAACAATTTTCCACCATCTTACAACAATGCCGGCCCGAAATTATCCCCTACATTGGCATTGATGGTTTTGACTATCTCCCGCAACTTTTAAAATAAACAACCCATCAAAACAAAAGCAAAACCCACCCTAAATCATTACAAATAAGGTGGGTTTGACTAATCAAAAACTAAACTTTCTTACAAGTCACAGCCAATTTCATCAGCCGACCGACGCAACAAAGAACGTTGCCGATTGTGAGAAGCACGAAGAGTATCCAACATCAAAACTCGCGCTTTTTCTTGAGCATTCAAATTAGTTGTAAAAGCAGATTCACGATTTACAGATTTCATAATTTTCGCCTCTTCTTGTTGTTGTGTGTGTCAAGTTGTTTGAGGCGCGTTCCTTCAGGACTTCTCCCTACTTCCGTCTCCCTTACTAGCTCAGGAAGATGAACGATTTACTTTCTGTATTCATTGTTACCGTTTTCTCCAGATTTGTCAAGTATTTAATAAAACTTTACAAAGTTTCCCCTTGACATCCCCCAGGAACCGGCCCATTATGCCCTAGGTCAACCTTCCCAGGACTCTACCCCTGACACATCCAAAAAACCTCTGTAAAAATTCTCTTAAACCCACACCATTCAAAACAAAATGAAAACAAGCCCCAAATTCATCACCTGCTTTTGTCTCAGCGCCGCCCTCAGCATCGCCCTTTCCTCAAACCACGCCGTAACCGCCAACGAATTAAGCACAAAACTCAACACACCCCCCCAAACCCCCATCCAACTCGCCCAAAGACAAGCCAACATCGAGGGAATTTGGAACATCACCGAAGGCAAAAACCCTGACGGAGAAGAATACACCGGCACCCTAGAAATCAAAGCCACCGGCACCGTAGACAACCTATACAACGTCACCTGGAAAACCTCCGCCGGCACCTACAACGGACTTGGCTTATACGAAAATGGCCGATTATTCGTTGGCTGGGCGCCGGTTGGAGAAATTTATGGCCTAATTTTGTATCGCATCAGCAAAGACGGGATATTGCAAGGCGAATGGACTTATAGCGGCGCCAGAGGCAAAGTTTGGGAAGAAACCGCCACCCCCGACAACAAAGACGACCTTGAGGGAGAATACCAAACCACCGGCAGAGACAGCGGCGGAGAATACAATGGAAATCTAACCATAAATAAAAACGGAGACACCTACCAACTCACCTGGACAACCGACAACAGTACCTATAGCGGCGTGGGAATTCGTACAGACGACTGGCTAGCCGTCGGCTGGGGACCACAAGAAAATATCGGCGTTTTAGAATACGAAATAAACGACAACGAAGCCAAAGGGCGATGGGCAATTAAGAGCACATCAGAACTAGGAACAGACAACATTAACCGCAGAACAAATCAAAGGAACCAATAACAAAAAATGGCAGAAAAAAAAAGCGAAGGATTTAAAATTATTAGCGATAACCGTCAAGCCAGATTTCTGTATGAAATTCTAGAAACCTACGAAGCCGGCATCGAACTCAAAGGCACAGAAGTTAAATCAATTCGGGCCGGTAAAGCCAACCTCCGTGACGGCTATGGATTAATTCGCAACGGCGAAATGTGGCTACTCAACGTCCACATTTCCCCCTACGAAACCGCCAGCGAATACTTTAACCACGAAGCCAAACGCACCCGAAAACTGCTCTTACACAAAGCAGAAATTCGTAAACTTTTAGGAAAAGTAGACCAACAAGGACTAACCTTAGTCCCCCTAAAAATGTACTTCAAAAGCGGCCGAGTAAAAATAGAAATTGCCCTTGGTAAAGGTAAAAAACTTCACGACAAACGCGAAGATATCAAACGCCGCGAAGACAAACGAGACATGGAAAGGGCCATGAAACGATATTAGAAAATTGTGAACGCTAACTAGGGAATTGGGGAGAAAACTCCCCTAATTTTTTCAGTAGTTTCTCTAATTTCATCATCGCTTTTAAGAAAAACTGGGGTAAAAAATAAACAACGCCCACCCCAAAATTATAAACACACCAAACAAACCAATCATTAGAGGTAAAGACCAGTTAACCTCCAGCAAACCGAGAAGTGGCGTTGCAGAAATTGCTAGTAAAACAAAGAAAATCACAAACAACCAAAACATACTTTTATCTCCCCAATACGAGATATATTCTTATCTTTAGGGTACTCTCACCCATCAATTTTTGCGATAAATTTAGAGAATTTTAATTTTTCCTAACCACCAACCTACTATCTAGCCCTTCCAAAAAAATTGGAACTCACCCCATCTACCAGCGTCAAACCGTCATGCAAAGCTTTTTCAACCTAACTAAAATGAACATCAAACTGACAAAATCTCTCAAATCAATCCGACAAATTTTAAACATTACCACAGGACTAACCATTGCTTTTAACTTATTAGCAACACCCTTAATAGCAGCCGATCCCTTTCGGAACAACAACCCCCAACCCATAGGCGATAAAACCGAAGCCGCCTTTAAAGCTTTATTTGTAGAAGCCAACTATAAACAAGCTTTAGACTACATTGATGAAGCCCTATTAAGCGAACCCAACGAACCCTTAGCCTATGCCATGAAAGCCTCCTTAGCCTATCTTACCGAAGACTGGGGAACCCTCAAAACCTACGCCACAAAAACCCGTGAAATGGGAGAACAATTAACCGCATCTAACCCCTTACGCGGCAACCTTTATACCGCAGCCGGCCACTTTTTAGAAGGCGGTTCCGCTTTAACCGAAGAAGGCGCCGTAAAAGCCACCCCCCAAGCCTTAGCAAAACTACGCCAAGTCTTTCAATATTTAGACACAGCCGAAAAAATTTCTCCTCAAGATCCGGAACTCAATTTGTTTAAAGGATACATGGATTTAATATTATCTGTTTACCTACCTTTTTCCGAACCATCAGAAGCCATAACCCGCCTGCAAAACTATGCCGCCCCTGGCTATTTAGCCAACCGAGGAATAGCAGTAGGACAACGCAATCTTAAACAATATCAACAAGCCCTACAATCGATTGATAGCGCCCTCAAAGAAACACCAAATAATCCAGAAGTTCATTATCTAAAAGCCCAAATTTTATTTAGCCTTAAAAAATACCCAGAAGCCAAAGAAAACTTCCAATTAGCCTTAGCTAAACCCGATCAACTGCCCAAAAACCTCGTCCAGCAAATCTATTTTGAAAAATGCCGCAACTTAAACCGCATAGACAATAAACCTCGCAACTGTGACGCACTCCGCGATAAAATTACAGAAACCGCCGGAATTTGGGCCCCTGCTGAACTGCCAAGCTTAGACTAACCAATTGAAAATCATGCAAATAAGATTTCGAGAATTTGACCCCTTTGACCTTTGGATATGGGTAAAATTTACCACTGTTCCCAGCCAACAAGAAAGATACTATCTTGAAGAAGTTTTTAACTCCTGGTTTTTTTTGGGAAAACTTGGAGGCTTCAATGCAGAAAATATCCAAGTTCAAGAAGTTGGTATTGAAATTAGTTACCTGGAATATGACCATTACACCTCTGAAAATAGCATGATGGCACTCATGCACAATATGGGAGAATTTGACTATCAAGGAATATGGGGGCGTTGCTGGTTTGATTTGGGAACCAGTGACGGCATAGCCCTTGATATTTTAATAAATTCTCTTCAACAACTCAGCAAAGAATATGTCACCATTGAAGAATTAATTATTGGCGGTGAAAATTCCGATTGGCCGGTGGATCGCAACACCCGCGAATCTTCTTTTGCTAACAATAATTAACTGAGCATTTAATGTGTTTTTATGTAGAGGCAATTAAGGTTTATTTGTCCCTTGCAGTATTTCCTTAATGTCTCTATTTATTAATGTAAAACTTTCTTTACTACTTCATAATTCAATTATGCACAAACCAAAAGAAATTAGAGTCCTTGCCCTAGGAGTAATTCAAAAGGGGAACCGCATCTTTTTATCCCAAGGATATGATCCTGTTAAACAGGAAATTTTTTATCGCGCAATGGGTGGTGGAGTTGAATTTGGCGAAACCAGCTATGAAGCCCTAAAACGCGAATTTCAAGAGGAAATAGCAGCCGAATTAACAAACATTCAATATCTAGGTTGTTTAGAAAGTTTATTTACTTTCAATGGAAAACCTGGACACGAAATCATTCAACTCTATGCCTGTGATTTTGTTGATTCTAAATTTTATGAACAAGAAACAATTACTTTTGCCGAAAAAGACCGCGAAAAAACTGCCCTTTGGGTTGATATTGAACGCTGCAAATCTGGAGAATTAAGAGTTGTTCCCGAAGTCTTTTTTGAGTATTTAAACAAGCAGGTTTAATAGCATAGGTGAGGTTTACTAATTTAACCTCACCCACTCATTTTTTTCTAATTATTAATACAAATCCTGAACCGGCATTTAAGTTATAGTAGAAATAAACACTTTTATGTAAAGTCAGAAAACTGTGACAGAAGTTGCCGCTATCAAAATTAGCCCAAAAAACCGGCAGGTTTTACATCGTCTTAAATTAGTGCTGAGTTTAGAATTACGCCGCTGCATTACTATTGCAGTTTGTGATGACTTGCCGGTGCGCGATAGGTTAGCGGCTCATTTACAAGCCCAATTTGGCTACCCACCATCAATTAAAAAATCTGCCGGCTTAGTAAGTTTACGCTTAAATATGCGTCATCCAGATCCAGTCGCTCAGATTCGTCAGTGGTTAGGGCAACATCCAGCCATTAAAAATGCAGGAAATTTACCAGGTTTCCAAATTTTAGGCGTAGAAAACTTAATGCGAGAACAACCCGCATTACAATGGACTTTTTTAAGTAACTTAAGAGAAATTGAAGGAAATTTACCCTTTTTAGAATCCAATTTATTACTGTGGGTAACACGCCCTTGGTTGCGATCTATTCAAGATTCTGCTCCTGAATTTTGGAATTGGCGCACAGCTATTTTTGAATTTGAAGGTGAACCTAAACCGGCCAAAAACTTTGATATTGAATTAGATACATTTTCTTCTGATACAACCTCAGCCAAAAAAACTAAATCTACAGTCAAAAAATCAAACGAAAACTCCCTTATATCCCTTTCAAATTCCAACCAAAAACCCGAACAAGAAATAATAAACCTCTCAAACGATACCCAAACCGAAGAAGAACTATCCTCCTTTATTTTAGATGACTTTACAGCTACTTTAGAACCAACCAAAACAGAAACAAGTCAACCACAAAATCAAGAAACCGTTAATACAACCATCGAAAAAACAGAAACATCTCCGGCTGATTTTGACATTATCAATGGTTTTACAAACTTAAAAAAACAGTCGCCAGAAATTTGCGAACTTGTCGAACTAATTGTAGCCACAGCCACCCAAGAAATAGCTGCCGGTGGCATTAATAATAGTTTTTACCCCATTTCAACCCTGCAAGAAATTCAGCAACTTTATGAACAACCAATTTCAAAAAACGTTTTAGCCAACACCTATCAAACCTTGGGAGACATCTATCGTTTTCGGATAGAACGCGGCGAAATATCACCAGAATACCTAATGATAGCCATTCGAGCTTACGAACAAATGCTCGAATATTTAGAACCGGCCAGCCCCCAAGCCCCAGACATTTTAAATGACATTGCCAACCTATACTGGATGCTTTCTCGATACATACCAAACCCCGAACAAAAACTACCCTACTTAGACCTAGCAACTCATTGTTATAACGCTGCTTTAATGAACATCCAAGCAGCAAACAACCCCCAATCCTACGCCCTAATTCAAAATAACCTAGGAGCAGTCTATGGAGACATAGCCCGCCACCGGCATCCAGCCCAAAACCTACAACAATCAGTTTTATCCTATCAAGAAGCCCTTAGATATCGCCGGCCCGATCCAGAAAACCTAGAAGCCACAACCACCAAACAATACGCAGCCACCCTAAACAACATAGGAACAGCCTATTGGAACCTAGCCCAACATCAACAACCCCTCGGAAACTTAAAACAATCCATATCAGCCTATAACGAAGCCCTCCGCTACTATAGCCCCCAAAAACAACCCCTCGACTATGGAATGTTGCAAAACAACATAGGAACAGCCTATTGGAACCTAGCCCAATACGAAAACCCCCAAGAAAACCTGCCCCAAGCCATCAAAGCCTACGAAATAGCCTTAACCTATCGCACCCCAGAAAACAACCCCACCGGCTGCGCCGCCACCCAAAACAACCTAGCAACAGCCTACTGGCACCTAGCCAACCAAATAAAAGCCGACCCAAAAGAATATTCCCAAACCCTAAAAAACTCCATAACCGCCTACGAAATAGCCCTAGCCATAGCCGCAGAACTAACAAAAGGAAACCAACCAACCCGACTAACATTCGACATTTTTGCAGCCCATAATAACCTAGGATTAGCCCACTATCAACTCGCAACCCATCCCCAAACAGAACTGCAAAAAACCCACAAAACCCAACACCTAGAAACAGCCCTACACCATCATCTACAAGCCTTCCAAGGCTGGGAAAACCAACCAGACTTTCATAAAACAGCCCTTAACTTCATCCTCCAAACAATCCGAGCAATTTACACAGAAACCGGCATCTCTGGACAAAACCAAGCCCTCTCAAAACTTCCCCCAAACCTCCTACCCCAAATAATGCAAAAACTCTAAAAATCTCCTCACCCACAACAAAACCCCAGACAACCCTAAACATAAAGACTACAATCAAAGATAAAAGCAACCCCCACAAAAACCCCGATCTTTTCGCGTGTCTACCGTGCCTCAAAACCTGCAACAGCAACAACCCGAATTAAGCGCCATCTTTCCCTTCGAGCTAGATCAATTTCAGCTACAAGCCATCGCAGCCCTCAACAGCGGTCGCTCAGTAGTCGTATGTTCGCCCACCGGCTCAGGAAAAACCCTCATCGGCGAATACGCCATCCACCGAGCCCTCAACCGAGGCAAACGAGTTTTTTATACCACTCCCCTCAAAGCCCTCTCTAACCAGAAACTCCGCGACTTCCGCAGCGAATTTGGCCCCGACATGGTAGGGTTAGTCACCGGCGATATCTCCGTCAACCGCGATGCCCCCATCCTGGTAATGACCACCGAAATTTTTCGTAATATGCTCTACGGCACCCGCATCGGTGAAGTCGGAACTAGCCTGATCGGTGTTGAAGCGGTTGTGCTTGATGAATGTCACTACATGAACGACCGCCAACGAGGCACCGTTTGGGAAGAATCTATCATTTATTGCCCTCCAGAAATTCAACTTGTCGCCCTTTCCGCCACCGTCGCCAATAGTGACCAACTCACAGACTGGATCTCGCAAGTACACGGCCCTACGGAACGCATTTACTCGGACTTTCGCCCTGTCCCCCTAGAATTTCACTTTTGCAACCCCAAGGGTTTATTTCCTCTCCTTGATGACAGTGGCAAAAAAATTTCGCCGCGTCTTAAACCTAAACCCGGAAAACCGGCCCGTAGCAGACCCGAAGCCCCTAGCATGAATTATTTGCTCTCTCATTTAGAGCAACGGGATATGCTACCGGCAATTTATTTTATTTTTAGCCGCAAAGGTTGTGATAAAGCAGTCACCGACTGTGCCGGTCTTACCCTGGTTAACGAATCAGAATCTCAACAACTTTCGCAACGCATTGATGAGTTTTTGGAACGCAACCCCGATGCCGGTCGTGTTGGTCAAGTGGAACCGCTGCGACGGGGTATTGCAGCCCACCATGCCGGCATTTTACCCGCTTGGAAAGGTTTAGTCGAAGAGTTATTTCAAGACGGTTTAATTAAGGTGGTTTTTGCTACTGAAACTTTGGCGGCTGGAATTAATATGCCGGCCCGAACAACGGTGATTTCTAGTTTGTCTAAACGTACTGATGATGGTCATCGGTTGCTGAAAGCTTCGGAATTTTTGCAAATGGCAGGGCGGGCCGGTCGCCGAGGAATGGACAAACTTGGTCATGTGGTGACGGTGCAAACTCCGTTTGAGGGGGCAAAAGAAGCGGCTTATTTAGCAACTTCTGGGGCTGACCCTTTGGTGAGTCAGTTTGCTCCTAGCTATGGCATGGTTTTAAATTTGCTGCAAACTCATACCCTCGACGAGTCAAAAGAATTAATAGAACGAAGTTTTGGCCAATATTTGGCTTCTTTGGCTTTGCGTCCTCATCACGATGCCATTAACGAACTTAAAAAAGAATTGGCTCAAACGGAAAGTTTTCTGGCTTCGGTAGATGTAAATCAGCTTCGCAGATATGAAAAATTATCTGAAAGATTGCGAACAGAAAAACAATTATTGAAGACTTTGCAAGAACAAGCTCAGCAAGTCTCTGCTAGTGAGATTGCGGTGGCTTTGCCCTATGCTATGCCAGGGACGATTTTACGTCTAAAAGGTAAGAATGTGCGCGTTGGTGAGCCGATGGTGGCGGTTCTGGCGGCGCGGGTGCAGGGTTCAGGCTCTATGCCCTATTTGTTGTGTTTGGGGCGCGATAATCGTTGGTATGTTTGTGCCGGTGCGGATGTTGTGGGGTTATATCCTGAGTTACCGCGATTGCAAGGTGTGGAGAGTTTGGAAGGGCCACCACCTGATATGCCGATGAAATTGGGGGCTGTGCGGGGCGCTTCGGAGGCTACGGCGGAGTTAGCTAGGAGAATGCCGGTGCCAGCTTCACCGGAAGAAGCGACCGAGGTAATTGAACAAATGCACCGGGTGATTGCTGTGCAAGCCCAAATGGAAGCCCACCCAATTCACCAATGGGGTGATCCTGGTTCTTTGTTAAAACGTCACCGCCGTGCTGAAACTATGCGGGGTGAAATTGCCCGCTATGAAACGCGTTTACAGCAACAGTCTCAGCGTCACTGGCAGGAGTTTTTGGATTTAATTGAGATTTTGCAAAATTTTGGCGGGTTGGAGAATTTAAAGCCTACTCGTTTAGGTGAGGCTGCGGCGGCAATTCGCGGAGATAATGAGTTGTGGTTGGGTCTGGCTTTGTATTCGGGTGAGTTGGATCATCTTGATCCGCATCATTTGGCGGCGGCTTGTGCTGCTTTGGTGACGGAGGTTTCTCGTCCGGGTAGTTGGGCCGGTTATGATTTGTCGCCGGAGGTGGAGGAGGCTTTGGGTAGTTTGCGTTCAGGGCGCCGGGCTTTGTTTCAGATGCAGCGCCGCTATCGGGTGGCTTTGCCGGTGTGGTTGGAGGTTGAGTTGATTAGTTTGGTGGAACAGTGGGCTTTGGGTGTGGAGTGGATGCCTTTGTGTGGCAATACGAGTTTGGATGAGGGGGATGTGGTGCGAATTTTGCGCCGGAGTTTGGATTTTCTGTCTCAAATTCCTCATGTTCCTCATATTTCCCAGTCGTTAAAAATTAATGCTTATCGGGCAATTCAGTTGATTGATCGCTTTCCTGTTAATGAGGCTATGGATTAGTGTTTTACTACGGGTGTTTTGTTGAGGTTAGGGCTTTTAAATAAGTCTGGGAAAGGCAGGCAATTTGCTTGCCTTTCAAGATTTTAAGGTTTATGTTGGGTTTTTTCTGGAGTGTGCCGGCCTACAATAAAAGATGGCGTGTGTTTGCCTGAAATTTAGGCAAGATTATGGCTTATAAATTTAACTCTGGCACCGGCCAACAAGTTTTTGTGGAAAATCAAGGTACCCAAACTTTGATTACTTTGATGAGTTCTCAGGGTACGCAACAACAATCTTCTTCTACCGGCTTTACAACGGGTATGTGGGTTTCTGTGCCGGTTGTTTTTGCTACTAGGGTTGGTTTTGTTTTGGAGTTGACTACTACCGAAGGTAAGCTTTTTTTTAATATCCAAGGAAATAGTATTAGTTTGCAACCTGATCCGGGGGCTTTGGAAGGTCAGGCTTTAAGTCTTGAGGAGGTTATTATGCCTGGTATGAAGCCTATGGAACCTATGAAAATGGGGAATATGGAAATGAAGATGAATCCTACTATGGAAATGCGCCTTGGGGGAATGCAGATGAGTATGGGAAAGGCGGTGATTAATTCTGAGGGAAAAAACTTTTGTTCGCAATGTGGTTCGCCTTTGCAAGCGGGTGATCGTTTTTGTTCTCATTGTGGTCATAAGTTAAGTTAAAAATCTAAAATTTGAAACTTGGTAATGGGGAATTGTTATGATAGTTTTCCTATCCTTTATTGTTTATTAATTACTGTGATGACTAAAGTTGTTTTAAAGCATCAAACTTATTATGAATATGACCGTGCTGTGTTTTTGGGGCCGCATTTTTTGCGACTGAGACCGGCCCCTCATTGTCCTGTGCCTATTTCCAGGTATTTTTTGCAAGTTTTAGGGGTTGAACATTCTTTGCATTGGCTACAAGATCCCTATGGAAATTTTCAGGCGCGGGTGACTTTTCCATCGCCAACTAAGGTTTTAAATATTGAGGTGGAGGTGGAGGCAGAAATTAGGCCGGTGAATCCTTTTAATTTTTTTGTGGAAGCCTATGCGGCGAAGTATCCTTTTAATTATGAGCCGGCGCTGGAAAAAGAGTTAGGTTTGTTTTTAGAACGCAACGAGTCGGGGATTTTATTACAAAAATATGTGGATAAGTTTGTTAAAAAAGAAGTTTATATTACGGATTTTTTGTGTTCTTTAAATCAAAGTTTAAGGGAGACTGTGGAATATTCGCAGCGTTTAGAAGATGGTGTGCAAAGTTGTGAGGAAACTTTGGAAAAACAGGTGGGTTCCTGTCGGGATACTAGTTGGCTTTTGGTACAAATGTTGCGCCATTATGGTTTGGCAGCACGGTTTGTTTCAGGGTATTTAATTCAGTTGGTTTCTGCTGATAATTCGCCGGATGGAGTTAAAAAAGATTCTGCGGATTTACACGCCTGGGCTGAGGTTTATTTGCCGGGTGCGGGCTGGATTGGTATAGATCCAACGTCGGCTTTATTGACTGCTGAAGGGCATATTCCGCTGGCTTGTACGGCGACTCCTGAAAGGGCTGCGCCGGTTACTGGTTCGAGAGAGGTTTGTGATTGTCGGCTGGATTTTTCTTTGCAGGTTTTACGTTTATAAATTGAGGTTTTTAAGGTGGTTTTTGATGGTTTTTCCAAAAAATTTGGTGGAGGCTTTGTATTATTTAAAAAGTAACTTAGGCATAATTTGAAGAAACTTACTTAGCCAACTATACTCAGGATTTTTTGGAATTATATCAACAACAAAATACAAGAGTTTATCCGAATTGTACTCACCCTCTAGTTTCTTAGCCAAAATAATGACAAAATAATAAGACTTAGGTAAAAAACCCGGTTTCTTAAAAAAAATCGGTTTTTGGCCCCCCTTGAGATCCTCTGATCTAATACCAAACAAAACGACAAAAAAACCATGACCATCCCTACATCTCTGCAACGCGCCCTCGAACAAGGTACCGCCC
The DNA here is from genome assembly GCA_036704045.1 of Halomicronema sp. Lineage (GTDB taxonomy): Bacteria > Cyanobacteriota > Cyanobacteriia > Cyanobacteriales > Oscillatoriaceae > Ancylothrix. Next base: position 67,124 of record DATNQM010000005.1, read on the forward strand.
TCAAAATTATCAGCGGTTTGACCAATTTTGACTCGAACCGCGTCGCCGCAGTCGTTCGCGCCGCTGAGCTTGGCGGTGCAACTTTTGTCGATATCGCCGCTGATGCCAATTTGGTAAAATTAGCAAAAAGCTTGACAAAATTACCAGTCTGTGTATCTGCTGTTGAACCCCAGAAATTTGTCGAAGCCGTAGAGGCCGGTGCCGACCTGATCGAAATCGGTAACTATGACGCCTTTTACGCCGAAGGACGCCGGTTTGAAGCCGCAGAAGTATTGCAAATTACCCGCGAAACTCGTGCCTTGTTGCCGAATATCACTTTATCCGTGACCGTCCCCCACATTTTGGCCCTTGATGAACAAGTAAAACTGGCCGAAGAATTGGTAAATGCCGGTGCAGACATCATCCAAACCGAAGGCGGCACCAGCAGCAACCCTCAAGCCGCCGGTAGCCTTGGTTTAATTGAAAAAGCCGCCCCTACCCTCGCCGCTGCCTATGAAATTTCCCATGCTGTAAGTGTGCCGGTCTTGTGTGCTTCTGGCATTTCTAGTGTCACCGCACCTCTGGCCATTGCTGCCGGTGCTGCCGGTGTTGGCGTTGGTTCTGCTATCAACCGGCTTGACAACGAAATCGCAATGATTGCAGCCGTTCGCAGCATCGTTGAAGCCCTTTCTACGGTTAGTCGTGCTGTTAGCAATGTTTAATTTTTAAGGGCAGATAAACGCAGAGAACCTATCAAATTCCATCTGCGTTTATCTGAAGTTTATTGTTTTTTGTGTTTTTAAAATATGCAATTTAAAAAACTTGTAAATTTATTAGCTTTGATTTTGATTGGTTACGGCGGGCCAGTGCAAGCACAAATTGCACAATCAACTCAAAGACAAATGAAAGCAACTGAAGCCGGCGCAACAAGAGCCGAAGTTTCCTATGAAGAACAAGATTTTTATATAAATAATGTCCGCTTATTCATTTTACGAGATGGTAAACCTATTTTAGAACAGCCGATTTTTGTTAAACAAACTGACCCAAAAACAAGTGCAAATAATGAAGAAATCACTAATTTTTTAGGTGTATCAGAACCGAAAATTATTGATTTAGATGGAGATAACTATAAAGAAATTATCCTTTCTGTTAGCAGTCGTGGGGCTCATTGTTGTTCCTACACTTTAATTTATACCTATAATCCAGAAAACGATAGTTACAACCGGCTACAAGTTGATTGGGGTAACTTTCCCAGCACCGGCAAAATAGAAGATATAGACGAAAATGGCACCCCAGAATTTATTGCTAGAGATGACCGTTTTTCGGGAGAATTTGCCGGTTATGCCGGTTCATTTCGTCCTATCCAAATTTGGCAATACCAGGACGGAAAAATTATTAATACTACTCATAACTATCCCAAAATTATTTATAACGATGCCTATCAATTTTGGCAAATTTATAACAACGAACTTCGAGTTCAACCAGAAACTAACCGGCAGCTAATTCAATCTGTCTTCGCCGCCTATTTAGCAAACAAATATCTTTTAAATCAACAACAAGACGGGTGGAAACGAATCAGACAACTTTATAATTTTAGCGACCGGCAACAATACTTTACCCACCTCGAAAAATTCCTCAAAGAAGCCGGTTATATCAAATAAAGCCTTTACCTGGGACGGTTCCCTGGCAAATCTAACCCCTCATTTACCCAACTTTTTAACCAATTTTTTATCCGCGAAATTTGATAATGAAAAACAAACATCATCACCGTATAAAGAAACAAAACCTGAGCCGCTAAAATCTGCCAAAACGGCCAAAAACCAAGAACATATAACCCATAAAAAAAATAAAAAACCAACATCGCCAAAACACCAAGAAGCTGAATTGTAATCAGCCGAAACGATAAATGAATCACCGTTCCCCCCTCGTGATTCCTAATCGTACCTTGAGTAACCAAAACCCACTCCTTATTGCCAAAAGGCCCAATTAAACGGAAAACTTCATTATTCACAGAGCCGGTGAAACGCTTATCTGACCAACCCCAAGAACCCTCCCGAAAAACAATTTCGCCCGTGTGAAACTTGTGCGACAAAATCCTACAAACCAAACTAGGTTTTAAATCAAAATAAATTTCCGATTCCGCAAAAGGAAAAATATAAGAAAGCAAATTATTAACAGTAAAACTCATAAAATTTACCTCTGGTTTTTCCTTTTTTCCCATTCCCCGATTCCCAGGCTTAGCCTGGGAACGAGAGAATTTACTTAGTAGCCTTCGCCTCCAAAGACTCCAACCGACTCTTTAACTCCTGATTGTGCTTCTTAAGTTCATCCACCTCCTCGCGTAACTGCTTCACCGCCTTATCAGCGCCCGCATTTTTTTGCACCTTACCAATCGCCTCCTCAGCAATCCGCTGCACTCGACCATCCGCCGTTTGATCCGCCAAAAACTGTAAAATCCCCATAGCCTTAATCGTTTCCATTTGCCCAAGCGCCACAACCACCGAAACTTGAGTCAAGAAAAACGACTCCCGCGCCAACAAACTTAAACGATCTAAAATCCGTTGCAAATTAACAGCATCCTGACCAACAGAAATGGCCCCCAAAGCACGAATTGCCGCCAAACGTAGAGGCTGAGGAACACCCAACTCGGTATAGTCTAAAATCAAATTTAACGCCTCCTCAGACGTCTTCATTTGACTTAAACCCCCCATCGCACCGGCCCGCACAACTTCATTCCAACCGGCCCGATTTTCCAGCACACTTTTTAACAACTTCAAAACCTTTTCTTCCTTCGGCTTTTCCTTCAACTTCGCCCCACCAATAGCCCCAATACCACGACAAGCAGCCGCCTCCACATAATAACTAGCATCACCCTCATCCACAATAGACTTCAGCGCCTTATAACTATCATGGGTCTTAATAGTACCCAAAGCCTCCACCACTGCAAAACGCACATCAGGGTTCTTATCTTTCAAGCCTTTAAGCAAAGCATCAAAAGCCTGATCTAACTTAATATCCCCTAACAACTTAGCCACTTCTGCACGAACACCCCAGAAGTCATCATTTTGCAGCGCCTTCGACAACGCCTTCACCGCCTCCAAACCACCTTTTTTTGCCAAAGCTTCCGCTGCAAAAATCCGAGAAAGCGGATCAGAATCATACTTTAACTGTGCCTTCAACTCTGGCACCGGATACTCCAGCGCCACAGTTTTTAACAAATGATTTCCGACATCAAAACTAATAAAAAGTGGCTTTTCTTCTAAGGGAAAATAAAAACTTTGTTCCCGTTCATGGACTCGTACCGTAAACGTTTTAAAGCTTATATTTTCACCTTTTTCTGAGCCATAACCAAAAGCAATCGGAACTTTTAAATCAAACAAATCCTTACTATTTCCATCTTTTGCCTGAGATTGAGTTACCGTAATTTTCGCCAACTTACTATCTCCATCCCAAGCATAAGCCACCTTATAATCAGGATGACCACCGCGATAAACAAACTGGTCAAATAAAAACAGTAAATTGCGTCCTGAAGCCTTTTCAATAGCGCGCAATAAATCTACCGTTTCCACCGTTGCATGAGCATTATCTTGGACGAAAGTTTGCATCGCCTTAAAAAACAACTCATCGCCCAATTCTGCGCGAATCATGTGATAAACGCAAGCGCCTTTTTCATACAAATGCCGGTCGTATAATTCAATAGCTTCGCGGTAAACATGAGTTACAATCGGACGCCGGTAGCGGCTACTATCTTCTGCCAAATAATTGCGTGCTTCTTTTAGCCGGTAATAGGCCGCTTCCTGGGTTCCATACTGCACATCAGTCCATAAAACCTCACAATAGGAAGCCATTCCTTCCTTAATCCAAGCATGAGACCAATGCTTAATAACCACCAAATCTCCAAACCATTGATGCGCCAATTCATGGGCGACCAAACTTTCTGTAGAACGGTTATCTAAAGCCGCCCTTTCATCCAACAAACAGCGGTCAGTTAACAATGTTGTTGAAGTATTTTCCATCCCTCCAAAAATAAAATCATCCACACATACTTGTGCGTATTTTGGGAAAGGATAAGCATAACCAAAAATTTCACTAAAATACTCAATCATCTGCGGAGTTTTACCCATACTCCTTAGCGCATCATCGGCCCGCCGTTTTTCCACATAATAAGTCACCGGCTTGCCATTCCAAGTATCAGAAAACTCGGCAAAATCTCCTACAGCCAAAGTCATCAAATAAGTAGGGTGAACTTGTTTTTGTAACCAGTGATAAATTTTTGCATCACCGGCCTCCTCACAATTAATCAACTCCCCATTAGAAATAGCCAAAAACTCTTTAGGAACCTTCACTCGAATTTCTGAAGTTGCCAACTGTCCAGGGTAATCAAAACAAGGAAACCAAAACCGAGAATCTTCATCCTCACCCTGAGTCCAAACCTGCACCGGCTTATCGGGATAATGCTTAGTCGGGCCCACAAAATAAAGACCACGTTGAGGATTTTCTACCCCATAAGCAATATCCAAAGTAATTGAATTACCAGCCATTGTAGGCGCATTTAATTTAATATTTAACTTCTCGCCATCATAATCAAAACTTTGAGAATCCCCAGCAACATTTACCGAATTTATATCTAAATTTACCGCATCCAAACTTAGAAACTGTATTCCATTTCGCACCGGCTTTAAACGAATACTACAAACTCCCTCAAAACTTTTTTTAGGAATATTAAGGATCAAATCTAAAAAAATATGCTCTACCTGTCCGGGCCGGTCTGGGTTATAATGCGGACGAGCCCCAGGCAACTCAAAAGACTTATGACCATTAGATTCAACATCAAAGTATGACTGCAACATGAGAAATTTACCCGCCTACAATAAACTTGAATAACGCCAAATTAGTTAAACATTTAACAGAATTCGTTATTTTACCAGAATAGCGCGAACCAGCCAAACCTTGCATCCCACAAGCCAACTTTAGCCCAACTCACAAAACTTACTAACCTATACAAAAATTGCCACAAGTTCATCATTAATCCGCCTTGATCTGCGGTTAATTTTATATGCTGATTATACAAAACCAAAACCACCTAAAAAAATAATCCTTATTATAGGAAAAAGCCCAAAAACCACTGAATAGTAATAAAACACCACCAAAAAAATAACCAAAATGCCCGAACAAAAAAAAACCATCATAGTAGCCGCCACCGCCGCCGCACTGTTAGCCGGCACTATAGCAGCCTACCTGTACTTTAAACAAAACCTCGACAAACAAACAACTCCCCTAGAAAGCGCCAAGCTAGTCCCAGAACAAGCCCTGATGGCCGGCTTCATTACCACCGACAACCAAACCTGGGCAAAACTACAACAATTTGGCACCCCCGAAGCCCAACAACTGGCCGGTGGAATTTTACAAAACCTCCAAAACCAAATTTTAACCGACAGCAACCTTAACTTTGAAAAAGACATAAAACCTTGGATGGGAGGAATTATGTTTGCCGTCATGCCCCAACCAAGCCAAACCACCCAACCAAATCTTTTACTGGTTGTCGGCATCAAAAATAAAGTAGCAGCCCTCAACTTTGCCAACCGACTGAAAACACAAAACCAAGCCACCCTCCAAGAAAAACAACATCAAAACATCACCTACACAAACATCACAGAAAAAGCCGGTGCAACGTACAGTACCGCCGTACTAGACGAACATTTACTAATAGCATTTGAAGAAAAAACTCTCCAAGCAGCCATCGACACCTTCAAAGGAAAACCATCCTTTGCCAAAAATCCCCAGGCAGCCCCCCTATTAGAAAAAGGGGTCGATTTGCCAAACCCCCTAGCCCAAATTTACCTAACCAACTACAGCGAATTAATCAAACAATACTACCTAAACAAACCCGATGCCCCCAAAGTTTCCCCCCTTGCCCTGCAACGACTCGAACAAATTAAAGTAGTCGTAGGTGGCCTTGGTGCCGACTCCCAAGGCTTAAGACTCAAAGCCAAAGCCTTTTTTAACCCCCAAACAATTCAGCAAGAATTTAAACCCAGCCCCGGCAAAATTATCACCCAATTTCCCTCCGAAACCATCGCCTTAATTAACGGTTCAGGACTTAATCAATATTGGAATGATTTGGTCAAAGACTCTCAAAACACACCAGAAATTAAACAATCCTTAGATAACCTTAGAGAAACCCTAAAAAATACAGTCAACCTCGATGCAGACACAGAACTTTTTAACTGGATGGATGGAGAATTTGGCCTTGGTTTAATTGCCTCAAACCAAGGAATATTATCTCAATTTGGCTTTGGTAGTGCCTTAATTGTTGAAACTACAAATCGCAAAGCCGCCGAAGCCAGTCTCAATAAAATTCAAACAGTTTTGCGTCAAAATGTCCCCTTTCTTACCAGCAACTCTACAAAGATTAATGGTAAAGAAATTACCGAATGGAAAATACCCCAAGGCACCGTTTTAACCCAGGGTTGGTTGAATGATAAATCTGTATTTATCACCCTTGGCCCCTTAGCAGATAGCCTCATAACAGGCGGTAATTCTCTACAAACAAATCCAGCTTTTAAAACCGCCACCGGCAATTTACCGCAACCAAATCAAGGCTACCTTTATATAGACATAGAAAAAACCTCAACCATCTTAAATAGCCTTAGTCAAGCCGCCGGCACTCCCCTACCCCCAGAAACCAGCGCTATCTTTAACTCTGTTAATGGAATTGCCGGCACCGCTAACTGGCCAGACAAAACAACATCCCAGGTAGAAATCCTATTTTCTCTTAAGAAAAAGTCCTAAATAGGCAAACCAAGCGCCTCAAAAACAACCCACACCCTATAGAAACTTACACAAATATGACACTGTGTAGGTTAGCAAGATAAGATAACCATAAAGGTCGTTATTAGAGGGGCCAGCAATCTGGTCAAAATTTCTATCGAAACTATCTACGGAAATCTTCAAGGACTCAAACCCAGTCAACTCAAACAACTACAACGTCTCTATCACCAACGTCTCCCCGGAGATAGCATCACAACAACTGAATTTGCCCAACGACTCGCCGCTATTAGTACAGAAATTGACGAGCCAATATGTACTTATATTAACCGCCGAGGACAAGTGATCCGCGTCGGCGTTGGTACGCCCCGTCAAACCCAAATTCCTGCCCTAGAGTTACCTCGTTATGGTGCAGGTCGCCTTAGTGGCATTCGCTGTATTGCTACCCATCTAAAATCTGAACCCCCTAGTGAAGCTGCTCTCACTTCAATGGCGCTACAAAGACTTGATGCTTTAGTTTGGCTTAGTTTGAGTGGGGGCGGTTTTGAAAGACGGGGCGGTGGTGCCACCGGCTACATCAAAGAAACTTATCTCGCCCATCTAATTCCGCTTTCCAATGAGGCCGAAAATAACACCGACAATAATGCGATTAAAAGTACATTTGTTTCAACAGAACAAAGTTTAGATACTCTAGCAAATCAAGATTTTTTGGAATTAGTTAGCAACTTAGAAGCAGAATTTGAGAGAGAATTTGTTGCTCAACAAGTCAGCGCCGATCAAGACCGAGTGTTATTAGTAGGATTAATGACAGACCATACAAGTCGTCAACAATTTGAAGATGGTTTAGCAGAGGTAGCGAGGTTAATTGATACGGCCGGTGGTATTGTTTTACAAACTATGCAACAGCGCCGGTCACGTCCCCATCCTCAAACAGTTGTTGGCGAAGGAAAAGTTCAAGAAATTTCCCTAGCAGCACAAACTATTGGCGCGAATTTAATTGTTTTTGACCGAGATTTATCACCGGCCCAAGTGCGTAATTTAGAAACACAAATTGGCATCCGAATTGTAGACCGGACAGAGGTAATTTTAGATATTTTTGCCCAACGGGCCGGTACTGGGGCCGGGAAATTACAAGTCGAACTAGCCCAACTAGAATATATGCTGCCTAGACTCACCGGCAGAGGTCAAGCCATGTCTCGTCTTGGTGGCGGTATTGGCACAAGGGGCCCAGGCGAAACAAAACTAGAAACCGAACGCCGGGCCATTGCTAAGCGTATTGCTCGTCTGCAACAAGAAGTAAATCAATTGCAGGCCCACCGTTCCCGTCTTCGCAACCGTCGTCAACATCAAGAAGTCGCCTCCATAGCCATTGTTGGTTATACAAATGCTGGAAAATCAACGCTTTTAAATGCTCTCACAAATGCTGGAGTTTATACAGCAGACCAATTATTTGCAACTCTTGACCCCACCAGTCGTCGGTTGACCATTCCTGACTCCATCACCCTTGAACCTCGCTCAATTGTAATAACAGATACAGTAGGATTTATTCACGAATTACCACCTTCTTTAGTTGATGCTTTTCGTGCAACTTTAGAAGAGGTAACAGAAGCAGACGCTTTACTCCATTTGGTAGATTTATCTCATCCCGCTTGGCAAAGTCAAATTCGTTCAGTCATGGCAATTTTATCAGAAATGCCCCTTTCTCCAGGACCGGCCTTGGTGGCATTTAATAAAATAGACCAAGTAGACGGAGAAACTTTAGCTGTAGCGCGGGAAGAATTCCCTAATGCCGTTTTTATTTCAGCTTCCAACGCCCTTGGTTTAGAAACTCTACGCCTACGTTTAGGCCAGTTAATTCACTATGCTGTCTCGGATCGCTAAATAAATATTCTCCGGTTTCCCTATTAACCATCGGAGTTTTTCTATCAAAAGACTTAAGCCTACCCTAATACAAAGGTAGGTGCAAAATCTTTCTGTGGCGGGATTCATTTTGACTAAAACTCTTTTAATCTAATGAATAACAAAATTAAACCGTTAAGCAAAGGCACCCGCCCTTAACATTCATCGTCATCTTTAAAAACCTGTCTGCAAAAAAGTCTTAAAATTATTGTATTCCAAGACTTTTTGCCCTCTCAAATCTCAACTAACCCTAGGGTATAAAATATTACCAAAAAGCCAATGTAGACAGCCCAAAACCTAGGTAAATCAATTAAACCCTTAATAAATTCAGTAATCTATATGAAGATTTCGATAAGCTTAGAAAAACCTATAGACACCAACCGAACTGAAAAAGTAAAGTAAAGAGGGGTAAGACCCTCACCCCCTCTTCCAGTGGTTATTTGAAATTTACCACTGTCTTAACAAAGATATACAAAGTGTAAAATCTGCACTCCATTTGATTAGCGGTTCCAGTGCATCCAACTTTTCCATCCAAAAGCTGTATCAGTAGTCAATGGTTCAAAACAATGTCTAGGCTATCCTTACAACTCACCCTTGCTTCTGCTGTTCTCACCACAGCCGGAATTTGGGCCTTGGCTGCTTCTATCCCTGCTGAGGCTTTTACCTTTAACAGTAGTGGCGTTCAAGTAGATGCTAGTGATGTTGGTCAAAGTTTTACAGCCAAGTTTGACGGCAAAGTAGGGGACAATAAAGTTAAAGGTCTTTCCTCTGAAGCAACTTTTAAGTTTTTGGGTTTGACAACTTTGGTGGATAAAACCGAAGCTAACTTTGAAATTACAATGCTAAACAATTCTAGCGGCAATATTCTATCAAGAACGACCGCTTTGGGATTTGATCTTAGTGATAGTCAAGGTAATAAACTAAACTTACTCGGCGTTGGAAATGCTGGTGGTAACTCTACCGGCAACACTCGTTCACAAGGGCAAATTTTTAGAAAAGACTTCAGCGGCGAAATTGCTAATTTAGGTATTGTCGATGTTTGTTTTACCGATGCCAATGCCTGTAATGATAATAGTGCTAATGGTGTAGATAATAATCCCAACACAAGGTTAACAAACCAAGCAACTGTTAACGCAACACTGGCTTTTTCAGGGTCGGTAAAGCAATTTGCATTGAGTAATTTTGGTGTCCGTTACGAAAATATTAATGGGGAAGGTTATGTGGGTGCAACTGGGGCAGGTGAATTTAAAATTCCAACAACACAAAAACAGTCTATTCCTGAACCTACAACAGTTTCAGCAGTTTTACTGGCCGGTGTTCTTCTACTCAGTCGCCGTCGCTTTCAACCCACCCCACCCTAAATTTAAATTATTGAACCCAAATCAAAATTAACCCAATTTCTACTAGAAGCTGGGTTTTTTCGTTTTTATAATGCAGTTAGTGGCAGACAGTTTAAAATTAAAGTTATAAAACTTAATGTCGGAGAAAAAAATGGCCGCTACAGTGGAAATTTATACCTGGAAAACTTGCCCCTTTTGTATTCGGGCCAAAAATTTACTCAAAAGTAAAGGCGTAGAGTTTACAGAATATAGCATTGATGGCGATGAACCGGCCCGTACTAAAATGGCTGAACGTGCTAATGGCCGCCGGTCTGTTCCACAAATTTTTATTAATGACCAACACATCGGCGGTTGTGATGATATTCACGCCCTAAATGCTGCGGGTAAACTTGACCCTCTGCTGGTTTAGTAGGTAACTATTAACCGTTACATATCCTAAATAATGCTATTTGTAGGGGTAGGCAAGGCAGCTTACCCCAAGCTTTTTGTAGCATTTTTCAGGTGATGATGGTAAGTCAAATCTAAGCCTTTTCGGGCCACCACACCCTGATTGCCTTTAGCATAATTGTGCAAACTCAACAATAATCAAAAGGCTTATTCTCCTCCATAATTAGCGGTAAAAAAATAGTAAAATAACCTAATTGAAAATTGCAAATTAATCGGTGATATGTCGTAGCCAAAAAGTAGTAAAATTTAAAGTCTAAAACGTAAAATCTAAAATCTAATTTTGTCTAATTTTGGAGATTTTCCATGAAATTTGCATTTATTATTGACCCCATTGAGAGCCTTGATCCCGGCCACGACAGCACTGTAGCAATGATGGAAGCAGCCCAAAAATTGGGTCACGAACTTTTTATCTGCCAAACGCAGCATTTAAGTGTGGTCGAAGGTAAAGCCGAGGCCAGTTTACAACCGTTAAAATTAACGCCTTTAGAATTAGGTGAACAGGGTTGGATTAGAATTATTAATTGGTACGAAGTTGGTCAACGTACATCAATTTTATTAGAAGAAATGGACGCGGTTTTTATGCGAAAAGACCCGCCGGTGAATGTTACCTATTTATATGCAACCTATATTTTAGACTATATTAATCCGAAGAAAACTTTGGTAGTAAATTCACCCCAGGGACTGAGAAATGCCAATGAAAAAATGTATGCTTTACAGTTTAAAAATTCAATTCCCGAAACAATTGTATCTCATAGTAAAATGGTAATTAGACATTTTTTAGAAACCAAAGGTAAAGCCGTTTTGAAACCTTTGGGGGGGAAAGCCGGTGAAGGAATTTTATTTTTACAAGACGGCGATCCAAACTTTAACTCGATAGTTGAAATTAGCACTCAAAACAGTGTAGTGCCGGTGATGGTTCAAGAATATTTACCCGCAGCCAAAGAAGGTGATAAACGTATTATTGTTTTAGATGGACAACCCGTAGGTGCGATTAATCGCATTCCCACCGGCAGCGAATTTAGAGGAAATATGGCAGTAGGTGGAAGAGTTGCTGCTACAGAAATTACTGAAAGAGAACTCGAAATTTGTGCCGAAGTTGCACCGAAACTCCGCGAAGATGGCTTATATTTTGTGGGTTTAGATGTTATAGGCGGCTACCTTACAGAAGTGAATGTAACTAGCCCCACCGGCATCCGCGAAATTGACAGATTTAGCAATGTTAATTTAGGAGTTCAAGTTATAGAATGGGTAGAAAAAAATGTCCCTTCTAAAAACTAAACTTTATTCCCCTTCCAATTTTTAGGGTTCGTCTTAACTTGCCCGCCCAACTCTCGAATATCCAATCACCAATTCCCAATTATGACTAATTCAATAGGCATCGCAATTGTTGGCACCGGCTTTGGTCAAAAAGTCCACCTACCAGCTTTTCAAGAACATTCTCGTACCGAAGTTGTAGCAATTTATCACCGAAATTTAGACAAAGCAAAAGCTATTGCAGCTACCCATAATATTCCCCATGCCTGCGATAGCATTGAAGCAATAGTTAATCTGCCAGAAGTCAACGCCGTTAGCATTTCCACCCCGCCATTTTTGCATTATGAAATGGCAAAAAAAGTGATAGATGCCGGCAAACATTTGCTGTTAGAAAAACCCACAACTTTAACAGCCAATGAAGCGCGGGAAATCTATAAAAAAGCAAAAGCTAAAGGTGTAATTGCTGCAATGGATTTTGAATTTCGCTATGTTCCCCAATGGCTACATTTTGCTGAATTACTATCTCAAGGATATGTAGGTAAAAAACGCTTAATTAAAATTGATTGGATGGTGTCAAGTCGGGCTGATGAAACACGGGCTTGGAATTGGTATGCACAAAAAGAAAAAGGTGGCGGAGTTTTAGGCGCAACAGGTTCTCATGCTTTTGATTATATCCGCTGGTTATTTGGGCCGGTGGGCAGACTTTGTGCTTTATTAAGTACAGCGATACCTGCCCGCCCAGATCCAAATGAGGGAGGAAAATTAAAGCCGGTAGATGCAGATGATACTTGTACTTTGATGATGGAATTAGCAGATGGTACCCCTTGTCAGGTTTGTTTAAGTTCAGTTACTTATCAAGGAAGAGGACATTGGTTAGAAGTTTATGGCGATAAAGGAACTCTTGTTTTAGGAAGTGATAATCAGCAAGATTATGTACATGGTTTTCGGGTGTGGGGTTCCCTAAAAGGTCAAGCTTTAGCAGAAATAAAAACACCCGAAAATTTAGAATTTCCCTGTATTTTTCCTGATGGGAGAATTGCCCCTATTATGCGAGTAATTGACCAATGGATACAAGCCATAGAAGAAGGAAAACAGCCGGTTTCTGGCCTATATGAAGGGGTTTATTCACAGTTATTGATGGATTTAACCCAAGAATCTCATGCAACGGGAACGTGGGTGAAAGTACCCGATTTTGAAGACTTTATCAAAGGCCGATAATTTTGGTTTTTAAAAACCAGATTTGTACTATAAATCTGGTTTTTTTATGTCTAAAAAGCTCCATAGCCAATCTAAAAATAATACACTTTTCTTATTTTAAAAATTTTTAAAAAAGTAACAATTCAATTAAATAAAATTTTGATTAAAGATATAAAACATAATATTTAGACTAATTATCCAGTGACAAATCCCCAGGAATATACCATAAATACAGAGTACATTCCTCCTCCGGTGTTTCAATAACCACAAATTTTTTTGCCAACCAATTACCCATATCAAAATCCCGCGACACAATGCGAGAACCTGGCTTAAGTTGTCGTAATAATTGAGATTTTAACCTTAAATTTAAATGTGGTAAAAGATATAAAAAAACCACCGTAGCCTTTGTAAAATCACAACTAAATAAATCCTCTAAACGAAAATCTACCAAATTGCTAACACCGGCCTGCAAAGCATTATCTTTAGCCTCCTTAATTCGTTGTGGATCTATATCAATTCCCACAGCTTGCACTCCAAACTCTAACGCAGCCGAAATAGCAACTCTGCCATCCCCACAACCCAAATCATAAATAACATCAATGGCTGTAACATTTGCCAAAGCAAAAGCCGCCTTAATCATTTCAGGTTCAGTAGGAATAAAACCAATATCAGGACGACGATTTTCTAGCATTATTTTAGTTAATTTCAAATAAATAACCATCAACAATTATAAACTCTAAACCAAGTTAGACTCATTTCAGCAAATAACCCAAAAAAACTCTCTTTTTTACAAAAACAGACTTCTGACAAAAAAAAATTATCAAAATAATTAAAAAATCTATATACTCAAACGCCCAATAAATAGGATACTCAAACCAAAGACAAAAAATCTAACAATTACAAATGACCAGCAAACCCAAAATCATAGTCCTCGACGATGACCCTACAGGGTCACAAACCGTTCACAGTTGTCTCCTCCTCACACGCTGGGATATTGACACCCTACGCCTCGGTTTACGCGATGAATCACCCATTTTTTTCATCCTTACCAACACAAGAGCACTCACCCCCGAAGAAGCCAGCAACATCACCCGCGAAGTTTGCCATAACCTAAAAACAGCCATAGCCCAAGAAAACATTCAAGACTTCCTCATAGTCAGTCGTTCCGACTCCACCCTACGAGGACATTATCCAGTAGAAACAACAGTCATAGCGGAAGAACTCGGCCCCTTTGATGCCCACTTTTTAATCCCCGCCTTTTTTGAAGGGGGACGCATCACCCGCGATAGCATCCACTACCTGATAATTAACAATAAACCTACCCCAGTAGCCGAAACAGAATTCGCCAAAGATTCCGTTTTTAGCTATCATCATAGCTACCTACCAGACTATGTAGAAGAAAAAACCCAAGGACAAATTAAAGCCAGTGAAGTTCAAAGATTTTTACTATCAGATATTCGGCAAAATTCTCTGGATCGGTTATTAAAATTAACCGGAAATACTTGCTGTTGTGTCGATGGCGAAACTCAAAGTGATCTTGACAAATTTGCTGCCGATATTTTAACCGCCGCCGGCCAAGGAAAACGCTACCTATTTCGTAGTGCAGCAAGCATATTAACTTCCCTTGCTAACCTTGGTTCTCAGCCGGTTTCAGCCGAAAATATGGCACAATATGTGCGGAAACAAAAAGCCGGTGCAGTTATAGTGGGTTCCCACGTCAAAAAAACCACCCAACAACTGCAAGAATTACTCAAACAACCAGGAATAACCGGCATCGAAATAGACGTTTCTTTATTACTTAAAGAAAACCCAAACCAACGTCAAGAACTCCTCAACCAAACCCTCGAAAAAATCCACAAAATCCATAACAAAAACCAAACACCAGTCATCTACACAAGTCGTCAAGAACTAAGCTTTGATGACGTAGAAACTCGCCTAAAATTTGGTAATGATGTCTCTACTTTACTCATGGATATTGTCCGGGGCTTGCCAAAAGATATCGGCTTTTTAATCAGCAAAGGCGGCATCACTTCCAACGACGTTTTAAGCACCGGCCTATCACTCACTGCTGCCCGCCTATTAGGTCAAATATTAGCAGGAGTTTCAATGGTAAAAACCCCTGCGGATCATCCCCTCTTTCCTGATTTGCCGGTGGTATTATTTCCTGGTA
Source organism: Halomicronema sp. (assembly GCA_036704045.1). Classification (GTDB taxonomy): domain Bacteria; phylum Cyanobacteriota; class Cyanobacteriia; order Cyanobacteriales; family Oscillatoriaceae; genus Ancylothrix. Next base: position 82,178 of record DATNQM010000005.1, read on the forward strand.
ACGTCGGTGATGAAAATGCCCTCGCCACCGTCTATCAACGCCTCAAAATTTAATTAATTTCCAGAAAAAAGTTGAGCAAATATTTCAGAAAAAATTAGGCCGGCTTACCAGGGTCGGTCTTTTACCTAAATAAAGCATTTTTTTTGAAAAAAAGTTTATTTGCCCCTTGACAAAATAAGCAATTTTTATTAAAAACAAAGCAGACAGTCCACTTTAAAAAAGTACCAAATTCCCCAAAAAAACTTAACCCTCTAAAGAAATAACCCAAAAAAGTATGAAACCAAAAAATCTAGCCCTAGCAACTTTTCTAACAATCCTCAGCCTAACTCCACCCCTACAAGCCCTAGACAACGAAGTAGTAGGTCAATTTCTCACCACAAAAAAATGCGTCCGATGTGTTTTAAACAACCTGCAACTTTTAACCAGAGACATGACCAACGCCCAACTCCTAGAAGCATCCCTAGAAAACGCAATACTAGACGGAGTTGATTTTCGTGGTAGCAACCTTATAGGAGCAAATCTAAGAAACGCCAAACTCCGAGGAGCCATCCTTAGAGGTGTTAATTTAAAAGATGCAAACTTAAATGGAGCCGACCTCACTGGGGCTGACCTCACTGATGCCAACCTCACCGGCGCATCCATGATTGGAGCCACATTAAATAATAGCTGTCTACGGACAAATGGTTTTATAGACGTCAACCTTCAAGATGCCAACCTCACCGGCGCAGACCTTAGCCGTAATACTCTATATCGCGTTAAATTAGACGGCGCTATTCTCACCAACGCCAACCTTAGCTACACCGTCCTTCGAGACAGCAGTGTAGACTCAACCACAAACCTTATTCAAAGCAACTTAAACAACACGGTAGTTAGAAACCCAAACGCCCAGCAAGCAGCCATTTACGGCCCCTCCATCAAACCGCGTGGCAGTATGGGAGTCTGTCCGAACCCCTCGCAAGTTCAATAAAGACTGAGACGGGGAGGACAACAACTTTAAATGCCATAAAATCAAACATTAAACCTTTCCCCATTCCTCAGCAGCATGATGTCAGAAAGCACCCCCATTGAAACCCCAGTCGAAACCGCCACCGAAACCCCAGTCGAAACCCCAGTCGAAACCCCAGTCGAAGCCGCCACCGAAACCCCAGTCGAAACCGACCGAAACCAGCAAGTCTTAGTCAAAAGCGACGACGGAAAACTTTATATAATCTTGCCACCCGAAACCGATACCACCGGCCCACAAAACCCCAGTGCCACCAACTGGAATGACCTCTGGCAACAAATTAAACAACGCCTCAACGCAGGAGAGAGATTTTGGCAACCCAACACCGAAGTCCATCTTAAAACCAACAATCGCCTCCTAGACAACAGACAACTGCAAGCCATCGCCGACGCCCTCAGCGACATTAAACTACAACTTGTGCGAGTTCACACCACCAGACGCCAAACGGCCATCACCGCTGCCGGTGCCGGTTACAGCGTTGAACAACACTCCACCGCAGTCCCCCTCAACCAAACAAAAACCCGCGCCTTTGCCGACCCCCTCTACCTGGAAAGCACCATCAGATCAGGCACAGAAATACGCCACCCCGGTAGCGTCATCGTCATGGGAGACGTCAACCCAGGCGGAAGCATCATCGCTGATGGAGACATTTTGATCTGGGGAAAACTGCGGGGGCTTGTCCATGCCGGTGCCGGTGGCAAAACCGACTGCATCATCATGGCCCTAGAAATGGAACCCACCCAAATACGGATCGCAGACATCGTAGCACGGGCCCCCGAACCGCCCAACCAATACTATCCAGAAGTCGCCCACATCAGTGATGGCGGCATTCGCATCACCCCAGCAGCCGGCTTTTACCGCGAACCCAGCAATGAAAAACCCAAATAAATTCCAGCAAACTATACTACCAACCTCCAGACTGTGATAAATTTAATCCTCTGCCAAGCGTTGATTCAATCCGAATCAACCGGGACAAAGCCAAGCCAAAGCGGAAACAAAAACAGGCGATATGGTTGAGCGTCAAAGCCAAATCCGTCTTAATAACCAGTCAGTTCGTAAGTTCTACAGTACATGAGTCGCATAATCGTCATCACGTCTGGTAAAGGAGGGGTGGGCAAAACCACCTGTACCGCTAATCTGGGAATGGCTCTAGCAAAACTAGGTCGCCAGGTGGCAGTAGTCGATGCAGATTTCGGACTAAGAAACCTTGACTTACTATTAGGTTTAGAAAACCGCATCGTGTACACCGCCGTCGAAGTTTTAGCCGGAGAATGCCGACTTGAACAAGCCTTAGTTAAAGACAAACGCCAACCCCGTTTAGTCTTATTACCGGCAGCCCAAAACCGTATGAAAGATGCCGTTAGCCCTGACCAAATGAACACCCTGGTCAGCGAACTAGCAACAAGGTACGACTATATCCTTATAGACAGTCCTGCCGGCATCGAACAAGGCTTTCAAAACGCCATTGCCGGCGCCAAAGAAGCCCTCATCGTCAGCACCCCAGAAATCGCGTCCGTACGCGACGCCGACCGCGTAGTAGGCTTACTTGAAGCTAATGGCATCAAACGCATTAGATTGATTGTCAACCGGCTTAGACCGGCAATGGTACAAGCCAACGATATGATGTCAGTACAGGATGTCCAAGAAATCTTAGCGATCCCCCTCATCGGAGTTATCCCCGATGATGAAAAGGTTATCGTTTCTACAAACCGAGGAGAACCCTTAGTTTTAAGCGAAACCACCTCCCTCGCTGGCACCGCATTCGATCATATTGCTCGCCGGTTAGAAGGTCAAAAAGTCGAATTTATTGACCTCAATGGACAACAAGATGGCTTTTTTTCCTGGTTCCGCAAACTTTTTTCTAAAAACTAATAGCTTTCTATTCGATAACCCTAAACGCCATGCTTAGCGAACTTCTAGACCGACTTTTATTTCGCGCCGGCACTGATACCAGTCGTGAAGAAGTCAAACGTCGCCTCAAATTGGTGATCGCCCACGACCGCGCCGCCCTCTCCCCAGAGATGGTACAGTCCATGCAAAAAGAAATTCTAGAAGTCGTTTCCCGTTATGTCGAAGTCGATATTGAAGCTTTAGAATTTTCTCTCGAAAGCAATCAGCGAGCCACCGCCCTCATTGCTAATTTACCAATACGCCGAGTTCGGGCAACTCTTGACGAGGAACCTAAAGAGGAACCTAAAGAGGAAACTCCCATTGAATCTTAATCGGCTTTTTTTCTGTTCAAACTAAACAAATTAAATAAATTTCTAGCCTCAATAAACAGCTATTAAGGCTATCTTGTTTGTGTTTATAGCTTTTTTTACTTATCTAAAGCACAGAAACGTTTTGTAAAACCCTGTTTACTTTTAAAAACTAAGCTTTTGGTTTCCTTTAGTTATCAGAAAAACGCGACCTAGCTAATTTTTAAAAGTAAATTTTATCAAAAAACTGCCGGCCCCGATTCAATCTAACTACAGTGGGACGGTTCAGATGTTCTCTATTTCCCCTCTAACCTGTATAGAATTACACGCCCCTAGTCCTAAATTTTTGTCCCAATTAATCAAGACTAAGCCTATTTGAAGAGAAATATTCTCCTCTAGTCCTCTCTAAAGCATCCACCTAAAGAAAGACTTTATAAAAACTTTAATAAAATTTTATTAAAGTTTGTAAAAATTTTATATAAAGATCATAGGCTTTTACCCGATTATGCCAAGCTATACACAAGCCTGATTTTTTAGCAAGCGTACAAATAGGGAGCTTAAAACCTTTCAGACCTGCTTTCACGCTGACCCAAAGTTAGGCAAACAGTTACAGCATCTACAACCCGACTGGGGCAAGGGAACAATGAAACAGACAACCGGCATAACGGCCCTTTTAGCCTTTGCAGCAATCAGCACCCTAACCACACTTCCAGTAAAGGCGTTTACCCTAACCCAAAACAGCGACACCGCTACCTTACTTAACACGCTCTTGGGCAACACCACCGGCCTAAGCAACTTCACAACTGAGATTAACGGTTCTCCCGAAGGCTTTGGCCTTTTTGAAAATGACCCCTTTGGTTTAAACTCTGGTATCGCCCTTAGCACCGGCCGAGTTGCCGACATTGCTGGACAAAATACTGAAGACGGAAACCTCTTTGACCTCGCCAACGACCTCAGCACCGATTTTGGCACAGAAGGCATCGAAGACGGCGACGACAATATATCTCTGAATATCAGCTTTGATGTCAACAATTCAGCAAACGAAATATTCTTTGACTACGTTTTTGGTTCCGAAGAATTTGCCGAATTTGGAGGCTCTCCCGACTTTAACGACTCTTTTGAACTTCTCCTTAATGGCGTAAACCTTGCCAAACTCAGTGATGGTTCGGATGTCACTATTAGCAACCTAGTTCCCAATCCCCTAGGCCCCTACCACCCAGACTATATCAACAACCCGGCCGGAGCCAACACCCTCACGAAATTGGACGGCTACACTAAAATTCTAAATTTTCGAGGACTCCTTAATCGCAACGCTCGCAACACCCTCACCATTAATATCCGAGATAGTGGTGACGGTCTGATGGATTCTGTAGTTTTTCTCAAAAGTGGTTCTCTCTCTACGTTACCACCACCAGAAACTGTACCGGAACCACCGCAACTTTTAGGCTTATTTGCTTTAGCAGGAATTGGCATTTTTTCTCAAAGAAAACATAGAAAAAATATTCTTGCAACGACATTAATAAAAACCTCTCAAAAAATGTGAGAGTCTAAACATTTCTTGTGGCCAAGATAATTTAAACTATCGTGTTTTCTCGTTGTTCTATAAATTTCTATGAAAGTGAGGGAAAGTTTAGGTTTTATTCTATGGATCTACATTAGCTAGATCGGTTTCTTTTTGGGCCGGGAAGGGTTGGGCAATGGAACTCAACCTACTTAAAAAACTATTTTCTTACTTTTTTGGGATGGATTAAGATATCATAAAACCAAAAAATAAGCAACAATTGGTGTGGATTTTAAGAACTTTTATCTACCTACACCAATTGTTAATTTACAGGTTAGGGAGGAGTTGTTAGGCAAACTTCCAACAAATAAATTTCTCACAAAGGTCAAAAATTATATACTTTAGTTTAAAAATTCAAAGGTTGCTAAGAAATTAGATTTTTTAATAAAAAACATCAAATAGTGCTAATAAAGTAATTTTTCTAAGCCTGAACCGAAACGTAGGTTTATGCAAACATATAAATCTTAAATAGTATAGAACAAAAAGCTATAAAGAAGTTTATGGTAATCACCGACTATCAAGAAAACTAGACTACTGAGAAACAAGTTCAGAAACTCTAAACATTTCCCTACTAGACAAAGAGGGTAAAAACATGATAGAAACTAATTTTAAGATAAAAATATTATCTGACCGCCGATGGAAATCGGGTGCAAACAAAAACTGTGGGAAACCACAAAAGATAAAAAGCCAGGGAGATCCACCCAGGCTGAGTTAAAAAACGGGTAAAACCCAAACGGCAGCGTCTACATCAGGAAGCATCTACATAATTCCCTTAATTTTGCGCCCAAACTACCCTTCTGTTTTGGCAGTAAATTTTTCTGCAATTAAGAAAACTTTTTTGCCAAAAATTTATCATAGTTGAGCGCATTAAAATGCTGTTTTTAGAACAGTTTATTTTTAAATTAGTGTTGTTTTTTCAAAAACAGCGCACAAATTTTTATTGACTAAAAATAACTATATTTATGTTTTAGGAGTCTTTGGCAGTGACAAAAGAAAACCAACCACCCCAGAAAACTAAAAAACTAAAAAAGAGAAAACAATCAGCCCTAATCAAACTCGGTAACTCAGCTTTCCAGCAGAACCAAAAAAATCAGGAAAATTTCCAACAAATTTCCAAAAAAAATAATCTACGCAACAGCTTAATTTCATTGATTCTGTTGCCTTTGACAATTTTAATGGTGTCAAAACTTAGTCTTGCCCAACTCACCCCCGCCGGCACCCGCATTGAAAACGAAGCCACCGGCACATTTCAAGATCCAACCACCGGCGAAACCAACTCCGTCACCTCCAACAAAGTGTTTATCACCGTAGCTGAAGTAGCCGGCATCACCGTCACACCGGCCGGTATTACAGAAGTAGACGGCAACAGCGACATCGAACCGGGCGACCTCCTTTACTTCGACTTCAGTGTAACCAACGTAGGTAACGACCCCACCCGTTTTCGCATACCCAACGCAGCCACGATCACCGGCCCAGCAACAGTCACCGGCAACCTACAAATTAGTATCGATGGCGGCAAAACCTGGATAGACATCACCGGTAACGAATTCATCACTGCCTCCATTCCTCAACAAGGTTCAATTAGAGTCAGGGTTCCAGTCACCGTAAACACAGACGCCACCACCGGCAACAGCATCAACGTCCAACTCGGCAACACACCCAACAACAGCCAAAACCAACCGCGTACACCCCAAGAAAACGACCTCTTCACCGTAGATAACCCCGATGCTGGCATCAACGGCGAAGCCAACGGCAACCCCATCAACGGTAGCCGTGAAGCCAGCGCCATTCAAAGTATTTCTATTGGTGCCCCACCCCAAGCCTTGCCCACCTTATATAAAACCTTGGCCCAGCCGGTGAATGTAGGCAACCCTACCGACCCAGCAGACGACCGCCTCACCTATAACCTAGCCCTTGAAGTTCGTAACCAAACCCCTGCCGGCAGCACTTTAAACATCGTCCCCGCCGATCTCACCGGCACCCCCATAACCCTCAACAACAGCCAAGTTACTAGAATTTTAGTTTCTGATGTCATCCCCAGCGCCACCGTTCTTAGCGCCATACCTACACCCCCGCCAGGCTGGCAAGTTGTATTTACCCGCGACGATCCCGCTACTGTTAATGCCTTACAAGCCCAATGGTTTGCCAACCCAAACAACCAACCCATCGGAGGATTAACAAACGTTACTCGCATTGGCTTTATTTTTGACGGCACCATAACCAAAGGCACCACTGTTACCGGCTTTAACTTTACTGTCATTACTTCCAAAGCAACCACCGCCTCGACCATAGCCAACATTGCACAAGTATTTGGAACTACCCCCGGCATTCCCAACCGCGTCGTTTATGACGAATCCGGCGACCAAAGCCCTGCTAATTTTAATGATGATGGTACACCACCGCCCACCGATAGCACCGGCAACCCAATTATTCCCAACGGCATTCCTAACCCCAGCCTTACAGGCATTGATGGCGGTAATAATAACACCGGCACCGGCGCCGGAGGCGAATCAACAATATATGTTTTTCCCGGAACTACAGGGGTTTTAGTCAATGGCCCTCAAGGTAATAGCGGTGCCGTTGGCCCGAATCAAAATAATGATGATTTTGCCAATAAATCAACGCCTATTCCCCCTGGAATTGACCCGGCAAGCCCGATTGATCCTGCGCCGGTTAATTTCATAAATACGGTACAAAATACGTCTAATTCTCCGATTAATATTAGTCTTTTACCCACTCCACCGGCCAACACTAATAGCATTCCGGTCGGTACAAAAGTCACAATTAGTTATGGTGGAAGAAGCGTGGTTTATACCTACGATCCAACCACTGGTTTTACTTCTTCCGATCCTCCGATTGTGATTCCCAATGTGGGGCCCAATCAAAGTATCGATTATAACGTCAGTATTGATTTGCCTACGGTTCCACAATTAACTGGTTTTCCGGTACCAATTACCTCTTTTATTGATAGTAATGGTGATGGAATTCCGGGGGTCGGTGAACCGAGTAATACAGTGATTAATCGAGTTTATACAGGATTTTTGAAAGTGACAAAAGAAACAAGACTTTTACAGGGTACCGGCCCTGCGGTTCCTGTGGGTCAAGATGTCTTTAGCAATAATACAAAAAATCCCTCGCCTGGTAATTTAATTGAATTTCGGATTACTTATAGTAATATTTCCGAAAGCGGGCCGGTGGGAAATCGAATTTTAACGGCTAATAATATTACGGTGGTTGAAGATGGAACAACTTTTGATTCTCTTAGTAATCCTAATGGAAATAGTTGGGCTTTGGATAATGATGATGGAGATAAAGATAATAATCCGACAACAGGTATTGATACGAGTAATGTTCCCGGTTCTGCTGTTGCTTCAGGAGGAATAGTTAGATTTTTTAATGGTCGGCCAGCTATTAATTCTGTGGGTGATATTACTGGCAATAGTTTAGATACGGATGTGACTAAATATGTACTTTCTGTTAATCAACCTATTGGGCCTACCGAATCGGGGACTTTTACTTTTCAAAGGAGAGTTAATAATTAAACATAAAAATTAAATTCATTTACTTTGTCCTAAATAATAAGAAATCATGAAAAATTTATCTCGTTTCAAAGTTGGAATTTTAGCAATTGTTGCAGCTAGTTTAACCGCCCTAATTAGTACAACGGGGGTGTTAAGTCAGGCACCGGCCCGCAATCAATTAAAGTTAATTTTAGAAGCACAAAAACAAGTAATTGTCAAGGATGAAAATGGGAAAAACAAAATAAATTGGCAACCATTAGGAGAAACATCAGTTGTTCAACCGGGAGATATTCTGCTTTATACGGTGAGAGGAGAAGAAAAACAAAACAAGCCGGTTAATAATTTTGTTGTGACACAAGCAATTTCACCTCAAACAATTTATATATTAAATTCAGCAGAAGTCGCCCAAAAGGGAAATGAAAATATGAAAATTGTTTACAGCATTGATGGGGGAAAAACCTTTACAGAAAATCCAACAATTCAAATAACTTTGCCAGACGGAAAAATTGAAACAAAACCGGCACCGGCAGAAAACTATACCCATATTCGGTATGTATTTAATACTCCGATTGTGCCGGATAACTTCAAAGCAAGTTATCAAGTAAAAGTTAAATAAAGTAATTGGAGTTGAGTATAGCTTACGTTATTTATGAAGAATTAAAATGAATAAAATAATAAAATATATACTTTCTACATTTGCTGTATCTTCAACTTTTTCGTTAGGACTAACTAAAGCATTGCTTGCCCAAGAAAAACCGCAATGTTTAATTCAAAACCAAGTGGGAGTATCCTACAGTGATGGGGTATCTTCGGAGACGATTAATGGCTTATCAAATGCAACTTTATTAGGCTTTGTAGGAACAGGCAATGCAACGGTGGCATCTGGGGGAATTTTAGATGGTAATAATAATTTAGCAGTTGGGGCTTTTAGTGGGGCGTTGGCAGATGAATTAGTAAAACTAGGTTTCACGCAACCGGAAGCAACAAAGGCGGTAATTTCTGCCACAATTGCTTTAGCAGAACAACCAACTTCGGCAACCTTTGGAACCTTGGCAACTGTAGCCAGAGATGCAGTTATCCAGGCAATTCCGACGAAAGCAAATATTATTCAAAATTTGGATAGAAATGCCGCAGAACAAATTGGTGTTTCGGTTTTTGCTAATTTGGTAAAGTCGCAATTAGTAACGAGTGGTTTAAATACTCAAGAGGCGGAGACAGCGACTCAGCAAGCTATTGCTTCTTTGAGTGCAAGTAATAGAAATACACCGGCAAATACGGCGTTTGATGCAGCTTTTCAAGCAATGACAGCGGCGTTGCCAAATCAAACAGAACTTTTAACACAATTACGGGAAGATTTTACAAGGGAAGTTAATGCTATTCGGACGGGTATTAATAGTCAACAAAGCAATATTTTAAAGTTTGAATTTGTGGTTACTAATCCTGGGCAAACTGCTTTAAGATTTCAAGTTCCTGATGCGAATAGTATTCAAAAAAATGGCATTGTTGGGACGGGAATTGTGACTGGTGTGCAATATAGTGTGACGGATGCCGGTTCACCAAATCAAGCAATTAGCGGTTGTCCGGTTCCTGTTCCACCGCCGGTTCCTGCACCTCCACCGGATCCTCAACCTCAGCCGGAACCTCAACCGGAACCTCAGCCGGAACCTCAGCCAGAACCTCAGCCAGAACCTCAGCCAGAACCTCAACCGGAACCTCAACCAACGCCGACGCCGGTACCGGTGACGACACCAACACCGGTGATTATTCCGCCTGGGGGGACGGTGACGGTGGGGGTAGATGTGCAGGTGACACCAACGCCAAACACCGGCACTTCTGTGACCGTGACGGTGGGAAACCCGGATGCGCCGGTGTCGCAAACCTTGATTATTCCGCCGGTGGTGGTGAGAAACCCTCTAACTTCGCCTTTGGGAAGGATTACGGGATGTGCCGGTGAACTTTTGCCAGACTATACAGGATTTCGGGTAGGGCTTTATGAGGCGGATGGTAATGACCCGACCGGTACTGGTTTAGGAAGATTAGTTAATTTAAGAGAAACTGAGTTTCCTGATAATACAAGTAATGATATTCCGGTGGGCAGTTCACCCAATGAAGAAAACAGTAATCCGTTTTTCTTAACGAATGGTGATCAGGGTGGTTATAATTTCTTGCTTGATGTTAATCAGGGTCAACTAGAAGCTGGAAAACGTTATATTTTGGTGGTTATTCCGCCGCCAGATTCTAATTATAGTGAACGACGAATTAGGATTGATGTAGGTAGAAATAATAATGGTGTAATTAGTTATACGGCTACATCTTTGGATGGCCGGCCTATCAGTTCTCAGACGGGAAATACGAAGGCAACTGGAACAATCAATCTGCAAAGTACGGAAACTAGAAGATTAGATTTAGCGGCATTTGATTTGACGGCTGCTGTTTGCGAGGCGCAAGAAATTCAAATTATTAAAACTGGTGATCGTATTGCGGCTGAACCAGGGGATACGGTAATTTATCGGTTAACTATTCGCAATCTTTCTTCAGCCCCTGTCAATAATTTAAAAATTACGGATCAGTTGCCTTTGGGTTTGGCATTTTTGACTGATTCTGTGAGGGGTGAAGTTAATATAAATTCTATTCCTTCGGTGGGTACTAATGTTGCTGCTTCACCACTACAAATTACGGCTAGTAATAATGGTAGAGATGTGACTTTTGCGGCACCTTCTAGTTTTTCTTTGCCGGCTTTTGGGGTTGTAAATATTGCTTATGCGGCGCGTCTTACCCCCGATGCTATGCGCGGAGATGGTCGAAATGTTGCGTCGGTAAATGGTAATAGAAGTGATAATAATGCGGAGGTGAAAGATGGGCCGGCGAGTCATCAATTGGCGATTCGTCCAGGGATTGTTGCTGATTGTGGTACTTTAGTTGGTCGGGTTTTTGTTGATAAAAATTTTGATGGGGAACAGCAAGAAGGGGAACCTGGTATGCCAAATGCGGTAGTTTTTCTTGATGATGGAAATCGTATTACAACTGATGCGAATGGGTTGTTTTCTGTGGCAAATGTTTTACCTGGTTATCGAACGGGGGTTTTAGATTTGACTAGTGTTCCTGGTTACACTTTTGCGCCGAATAATTATTTTATTGAACGCAATTCTCAATCAAGGTTAGTTCGTTTAGAACCGGGAGGTTTAGTAAGGATGAATTTTGCTGTTACTCCTGCTTTTCAGGGGGAGGGTAAGTGAGGATGATGCCGGTTTTTAACTTAGGTCAATTTAGCAATGACTATGAGGCTTTTATACCGGCCAAACCCTAGATAGTTTGTTGCTAGAACTGATTAATGATTAATGACAAATAACAAATGATTCATAACAAATATGCTGATACTTAAAAATTATAAATTTCTCGTTTTGATGTCTTTTTTGGGGACACTCTCTCTGGTTTCCCGGCCGGCCAGGGCGAGTACACATACCATATCTGAGGCAAAAACGCAAGAGCATACTCAGTATAATTCTGTTTCGGGTCAAGAGTTGACTGATTTTCGTAATTCTGGTAATTTAATAGGGTATTTTGGGCATTTTATGGCTCAAAAACAGGCTATTTCTGGGGTTAAAAATAACCTAGAATTTATAGCAGATAAAGGTTTTAGCGATTTAAATACAAGATTTTTGGCAACGGAAAAAAGTGACAGTTTAGTAGACGGATTGTTATCAAATCCTGATAAAATTGGCATAAAGACTGGCACTTTTTCAAGTTTTGATGACAAAACTGGTACAAAAATTGGCACAAGTGAGAACACATTAAATAGGCCGGTGAATGGGGGAAATCGTGTTTTAATAGCCCAACAAAATAGCGTTCAAATAGAACAAAATCAAACGCCTTTTGTAAAAATTATTTCGCCAACACCGGCCAGTGTTTTAGACGTACCGGCAACAACGGTAATTTTACAGTATTCGGCAGAATTAGAAATAGAATTGTTGGTTAATGGAGTGCCGGTAGATAGGAGTTTGATAGGGAGAACCGAAACCGATGAAACCACAAATATTACAACCCAAACTTGGTATGGAGTCCCCCTAAAAGAAGGAGAAAACAGCCTTGAAGTTGCTATTAAAAATAGTTCAACTAATATCAATGTTCCAGATAAAGTATCTATAGCGGTAAGAGGAAATGTCAGCCAACTAAAAGTTAAGACCCAAGAAACTAGAATACCGGCAGATGGACGTTCAACAGCAACAATTATCGGGGAAATTTTAGACGAAAAAGGTAATAGGTCAAACCGAGATGCAATTATTACCCTAGCAGCTAGTGCCGGTAAATTTATCAGCACTGATTATGATACAGATCAACCGGGTTTTCAAGTAAAAGCAATTAACGGCGAATTTACAGCCACATTGCAATCAGGAATTCAGGCACAATTAGTAAGAATTCGCGCCGTCACCCTTAATCCCAACTCCACCCCAGAACAACAAAATAATACCCTTGCTAACGAAGGAGAAAAACAAGAATTAGAAGCTTTTACGCAAATACAATTTGAAACCAATTTAAGACCAAGTTTAATGACTGGGGTAGTTGATTTAAGATTTGGACGCGGGGGAACAGATTATTGGGGAAGATTTGAAGATTTTTTACCCTATGGAAGCGATAACAGCTATCAATTGGATGCCAAAGGTGCAGCCTTTGCCACCGGCACTTTTGGAGGCTGGTTATTTACGGGGGCACTCAACAGTTATCGCACCTTAAATGAAACCTGCGGAAACCAAGATCGGTTATTTCGAGATACACAATTTTATGAACAAAATTATCCTACTTATGGAGATAACTGTACCCGCGAAACTGTTACTCCATCAAGAGATAGTTTGTATTTGAGATTTGAAAGATCCTCTGGGATTATGGGGGCAAATCCCGACTATTTTATGTGGGGAGACTATGGTTTAACAGAATTTTCCACCCAATCACAACAATTTACGGCTGTTACCAGACAATTACACGGATTTAAAGCTAATTATAATCTGGGAGATTTACAACTTAGTGGATTTTATAGTGGGAATGTTGAGGGTTTTCAACGAGATACAATTGTCCCCGATGGAACGAGTGGATTTTACTTTTTATCGCGGCGTTTAGTTTTTCCTGGAAGTGAAAATATATTCTTAGAAGTTGAGGAGTTAGAAAGACCTGGAACCGTTCTTTATCGCAAACAATTAACCAGGGGTACTGATTACGAAATAGATTATGACCGAGGGACACTTTTGTTTCGTCGTCCTATTTTACGGGTAGAAGTTGACCCCTTGGGAAGTGTTTTAGTGCGACGTATTGTGGGAACCTATCAATACGAAAATAATGATGGAAGTACAAGTATTACAGGAGGCCGGTTACAATACAATATTTCCAGAGATATAAGCCGTCCTTCGTGGATTGGTACTACTTATTTAAGAGAAGATCGCGGGGTAAGAGATTTTGAACTTTATGGCGCAGATGCGATTGTTTCCTTTGGCAAAAATCAACTAATTGCCGAATATGCAAACTCCACTAATGACTCAGAATTTTTAGGAAGAGTCAGCGGTTCTGCCTATCGTTTAGAATTAACCGGCAGACTGGGACAAGGTGGGAGTTTATTTGGTAACACAGAAATTTTTAAAACCCCTGGCGTAGATAATAATTCTAATAGTTCTCCCATTAATTACCGTTTATATTATCGTTCTACCGATGCCGGTTTTAGTAACAACGCTACTACCTCTTTTGTAGCCGGCCAAACACGCTACGGAGGACAAATTTCGGCAAATGTTTCATCAACAACTCAAATAAGATTTCAAGCAGACCATGAAAAAAATCAAGGTGTTGCACCACGCCCTTTAACATCCTATACAGATTTATTTGAACCGCGATTAGAATTTGTCCCAGGTACACAACAAGATAATTCTTTAACAACTATTTCTGCCGGTTTATTACAACGCTTAGGAGATGATGCAACCTTTGAGTTAGATTGGATTACCAGAAACCGACAAGATAGCCGGGAAAATAGCCCTTTAAACTCCTCATCTTCCCAACTACGATCACGTTTAAGTTATCGTTTTGCCGAAAACTTAGTATTTCGCGCCCAAAACGAATTAGGATTAAGTTCGCAACAAGATTATATCTATCCAGATAGGACAATTTTAGCCCTAGATTGGACAGCTTACCCAGGTATTACAGTTCGCTTAAGTCATGTATTTTTCACCGGCGGACAATTTGAAACAAATTCAATTACCAGTTTAGATTTTTTGGGTGATTATAAATTAGGAGAAGATACCACTCTTACCGGCCGGTTTGGCTTTGTAAATGCTCAAGCAATGACCGGGGCCGTCGGGATACGTCAAGGCTGGACAATCGCCCCAGGATTGCGAATAGATGGCAGCTATGAGCATATTTTTGGGGACTTATTTGGCAGGAGAGGAACAGGCGTACAATATGCCCAACCCTACGCCTACGGAGGTGGCGCATCGGCATTAGGAGTTGTGGGTGGAGACTCCTATAGTGTGGGAATTCAATATACAAATAATCCTGATTTTCAAGCCTCTGCCCGTTACGAACATCGCAATTCAAGTGCAGGAAGTAATACAGTTATTGCAGCTACAGCCAATGGCAAAATTTCTCGGTCAATTATGGCTTTATTTCGTTATCAACAAGCATCAAGTTCTAACCAAATTCTCGAAGCTTTGGGAGATACAAAAAATTTACGTTTAGGACTAGCTTATCGAGATCCAGAAGACGATAAATTTAATGCTTTATTACGTTATGAATATCGTCAAAATCCTTCTATTATTCCCGATACTTTATTTTTTGGAAGTGGCACCGGTGGCAATGATCATACTTTTGCTTTAGAAACCATTTATGCACCTAATTGGCAATGGGAATTTTATGGTAAAACGGCATTGCGTCACAGTACATCTTATTTGGCTAGTGATTTAATTGGCAGTGGTACAACTTACCTCAATCAATTAAGGGCAACTTATCGTTTTGCCTATCAATGGGATGTGGTGGGGGAGGTTCGTTGGATTAATCAACCAGCAGATAATTATAGTGAGACTGGTTTTGTTTTAGAAACTGGTTATTATCTCACTCCAAATTTACGTCTTGCTGCCGGTTATGTATTTGGAGAAATATCAGATCGAGACTTTGATGCTTCTCGTTCCGCCAGTGGGCCCTATATTGGTTTAACGGTGAAATTAAATGAGTTATTTAGCGGTTTTGGTTTGCAGAAACCCACACCGGCACTCCCGCCCAAACCTGAAACAACTCAAGCCAAAAAAGTTAATTCTTTACAATCATCAGTTAGTCGTCCTTTATCCAATCAACAATAAAACAAGAGGTGAAAATTATGCGTAAAACAAAACTAACTGATATTCTGGGTTTAATCGTAGGTTGGACTTTGCCCACCGGCCTAATTTTTAGTAATGATTTATTCGTTGCTTATGCCCAGCCTAGTCCTTCTTTTCATGTTATTGTTAATAGCAATTTAGATGGAGACATTAAAGCTGATGCGAATCTTACTTTAAGAGAGGCCATCGACATTATTAATGGAAATTTGCCTTTTTCTCAACTTAGTTCCATAGAAAAGGCACAGATTGTTTCTCTGGTTGACAATGAAAATACCCCTAATTTAATTACTTTTAACTTGCCTACCAATTTAACTACAATAAAATTATTACAAGAATTACCTCCACTTCAAAAACCGGCCATAATTGACGGAACAACTCAACCAGGATATCAAGAAAATATTGATCAATTTTCTATGGCTGGTTCTAAAATATGTCAAAATCAAGCAAAAAATTTGATGGCAAAAATTCCTCAACCAGTTGTTACCCTAACTCCTGCCAATGGTGTAGAAGTTTTGCGAGGTTTAACCATTATTTCGGGAGATGTTACGGTGAGAGGATTAAGTTTTTTTGGATTTAATAGTAGATATCAAAATCGAGAAACCGCAGTTGCATCTGTTTTGCCGGCAAACATTTTAATTACAAATCAATTGCCACCAAAATCTATTAACGAAATCTCTCCAGAATCTTTGAATAAACCTTTACAAATACCTCGCAATGTGTTAGTAGAAAAAAATCAGTTTGGTTCATCTCCGTCCTTGGGGGCCGGTATCCCTTTAACACCTGTACAAAAATCCTTAGTAACTAATACAAAACCTGCCCTGTCTGCCTTTGGAATTTTGATATTTAATAGCCAGGGAACAACGATTAGACAAAATCAAATAGCCAACCACACCGGCAGCGGAATTATTACCGGCATCCTTGCAGAAAATACCCAAATTGTTGAAAATATTATAGAAAATAATGGCTTTACAGGAATGCCCAATGCCATACATTTTGAAGGCAACATTAATAATAGTCAAATTAGCGATAATTTGATTTGTCAAAATGCAGGAAGTGGGATATTTTTCTTTAAAACCCAAGGCGCAACCCAAATCATAAAAAATAACATTTTTATGAATGGAAGAGGGAAAAAAACCGCCGCTATTTACTTAATGGGAGTCGGACATCAAATCAGAGAAAACAAAATTAGTCAACAAAATGGGCCGGGGGTTGCGGTTGCTGCCTATCCCCAAAGTTATCGAAACCAAATAACCAGCAATTCTTTTTCAAGCTTAGATGGATTAAGTATAGACCTTACCACTCAGTTAAACGAAAGCATTGCAGCTTATTTAATAGGAGATGGGCCCAACCCGATCCGAAACTCTTATTACCGGCGAGAAGAAACCGGCAACAACGCCACCAAACCACCCCAATTTTTAGCAAGAGAATTTTTAATATTAGGAGATAAAGTCAACATAGATGGAAAAGCAGATCCAGGGACAACTATTGAAATTTATCGAGTTTTATTTTCAGAAAACCTTAAATCAAATTATGGCCCCTTAACCGAAAAAATTGCCAGTACAGAAACTGATAAAGAAGGCCGATTTGGAATTAGTTTAACAACATTAAAAGCCGGTGATATTATCAGTGCCATTGCCACTAATTCCGAATTTGGCACCTCAGAACCCGCCCAAAATGCCACAATTATCAAATAATAATTTTTTTTCAAAAAATAACTATGAAAATCTTGTTTCCCTATTTTTTAAATTCTAATTCCAAGTTTTCTTTACTGGCCGGTGGAGTTGTCATTGTGGCCGGTGTTTTTGGGTTTTCTGAAAGTGCCAAAGCCCAAGTAAGATTACCCTCCAACACTAACTTAAACTTTCAAACCAGTGGCTCTGGTCGCTGCGCCAGTGTTGGAGATTGGTACACAACAAATAACCTTAACACTGTGCCACCAAACTGTACTCCCAATGGCGGAACTCCAAGCAGCAATACCGATAGACTTCACCGCTTTTTTATTGACATTACCCAAGATATGCTTGCTGCCAGTGGTGGAACGCTGACTATTACTGTCAACGATGCAGAAAGCAACGGTGCATTAGATGAAATTGGTGGTGGTACCGTCCCTATTGCAGGTGTAGGCGGAGTTACTTGTCCCGCTAGTACAAACTGTGACCCCACACAATTTCAGTTAATTTCTCCTACCGGCGCAATTTTAGATACACAAACTATCACCGGCGGTACCGCTAACGGTGCAATTATTAATTTTACTGTTACCACAGCCGGCGTTTATACTATCACCAGCGTCACCGGTGCCGGCCCTATTTTTGGCAACAACGCCCTCAACCTCAATGATGATGACAATACCTTTTCAATTAGCGTCCCAACTATTGCAGGAAGTTCATCGCAAGCATTAATTGGACAGTTTCAAGGCACCCTTCAACAAAATAGCGGCTTACCTCTGAACCTTCCCTTTTACTTCTTAGTTGGTCCTGGTGCCTCTAATCTAGGATTACGAAATTTTGACCTTAACGAAAATTCTGGCCCTGGCACTAATACTGTTAGCTACACTCGCCCCAGCGGCGTAATAGTCCCAGGGACTTCTGGACTTAATGGTCTGTGGAATGGGGGCGGCACCCTCAACACAGGTCAAGATAACGTTCCCCTCACCGGCACTACTAGTGTCGGGGCGGGTGTTGGAGATGCCGGTGTCTGGGGACTAACTATTAATAACTTCACAAACAACAACCAAAGTCTTGTAGAAGCAAATGCGGATGGCAACCGCTTGATTATTTTTGACCAAACTCCCTCCCGCGCCGGCAACTTTACCCTTACCCCTGATAGCACTTTAAGTACCACCATCGGCGCTCAAGTTTGCCACCCTTTTACAGTTACAAATAACTTTTTTACTAATGATATTATTAATCTAACTTTGGCCGGTTCTAATCCTAATTACACGGTTGTTTTAAGAAATGCCGCCAATACCGCTACTCTTACTGATTTAGACGGAGATGGAGCATTAGACACGGGTATTTTAACCCCCGGACAAACTATTTCTTTAAACCTCTGCGTCACGCCAAATGCCGGTGCAACTGTTACAGATGTTACTACTATCAGCGGTACATCTTTTATGGATAGAAAAGTGCAGCCGCAAACCTATCTAAGCCGTACTCAATCAGTTGTTAAAACTACCTTAATTCCTACAGATTTACAAGTCATAAAAACTACCAATAATCTTAACCCAGCTGTTGGCCAAAACTTCACTTACACGGTTACTTTAACTAATAACGGCCCCTCTGCGGCAGATAACGTTACTATTACTGATCAACTCCCTGCTGGGGTTACATTTATTTCTTCTACTGCTTCCTTGGGAACTTACAACAATACAACGGGCGTGTGGACAGTAGGAACTATTGCCAGCGGTGCCACACAAACTTTACAAATTACTGTACGACTAGATACACCAAATCAAGTTACAAATACTGCGACAATTAGTGGTGTTACTCAACAAGATACTAATCCTAATAACAACACAAGTTCTGTTACTGTTCCCCAACAACCGGCAGATTTATCCTTAGCAAAAACTCTCGATACCCCGAACCCAACTGTCGGGCAAAATATTACCTACACTCTTACATTAAATAACACCGGCCCAGGGGCGGCAACAAACGTCGCTGTCACCGACCAATTACCGGCCGGTTTAACCTTCGTTTCTTCTAACCCATCCCAGGGAAGTTATAACGCAACTAACGGCCTTTGGACAGTTGGAAATGTCGCAGTTAATGGCACCGCAACGCTACAAATTACCGCCACATTAAATACAACTAATAGTATTACCAATACAGCCCAAGTTTCCGCCTCCGACCAACCAGACCCAGACTCAACTCCTGGGAACAACAATAACGCCGAAGATGACCAAGCTAGTGTAGTTTTACCACCCTTAGAAGCCGATTTACGCTTAAGTAAAACTGTCAATAACAACACACCAGCAATAGGAGAAAACATCAACTTTACTTTAACCGTAACAAATGACGGGCCGGCTACAGCTACGAATGTTCAAATCACCGATACCCTACCCCCCGGATTAACATTTGTTTCCGCTTCCAATGGCGGTACATACAACTCAGTAACTCGTCAAATTGTTTGGAATTTAGCCTCAATTGTCAATGGCGGAAATGTCCCTTTAACAGTTCAAGCAACCGTCAATAACGCTATTACCCAATCAAATCGCGCCGAGATTACCGCCTCTGATCAACCAGACCCCGATTCTACTCCCGGAAATGGCAATTTAAATGAAGATGATTTTGCCTCTGTAACCTTAACATCCCAATCAACCGCAGATTTAGGGATAGTTAAAACCGTAGACAACCCTAACCCAACCCCCGGACAACAAATAAACTACACATTAACCCTTACAAATAATGGCCCTGGAGATGCTACAAATGTTCAAGTAACCGAACCCCTCGCACCCGGCTTAACTTTTGTGAGTGCTACAACCAGTCAAGGCACTTATGATAGTGGTACCGGCCTTTGGAATGCTGGAAATATCGCCAATGGAAGCTCTCTCACTCTCACAATTCGCGCCACAGTAACAACAGCAAACCCAGTCACCAATACAGCCCAAGTCACCGCCTCCGATCAAACAGACCCCAATTCCGCCAATAATTCTAGCAGTGTTACCATCCCAGAAATACCCGCAGATTTGGCAATCACAAAAACCGTCGATCAGCCCAATGCCACCCCCGGCCAAACTCTCAGTTATACAATTACCCTTACAAATAATGGCCCTGGTAACGCCTCCGATGTGGCCGTAACTGATCAACTGCCCCAGGGCTTAACTTTGCTTTCCTCCAATGCTTCTCAAGGCACCTACGATGCCACCACCGGCCTTTGGACAGTAGGCAATGTACCCAACACCGGCACCGCGACTTTAACCATTTCTGCCCGCGTTAATACGGCCACTCCGATTACAAATACAGCCCAAGTGACCGCTTCAGACCAACCAGACCCCGTTGCCGGTAATAATTCGGCCAGTGTAACTACTCCTCAACAAGCAGCCGATTTAGTCTTGGCTAAGTCCGTAGATAATCCTAATCCTACTCCCGGTCAACAATTTACCTATACTATAGTTGTCACAAACACCGGCCCCGCCAATGCCACCGGCGTACAGATTACAGACCAAATTCCCGCAGGAGTAAGTTTTATTTCCGCCATACCAAGTTCGGGAACTTATGATAACACAACCGGCCTTTGGAATCTTGGTAATTTGAATAACGGTCAAGCTGCTACTCTGCGAATTACAGCGGTTTTAAATGCAGCCAATGCCACAAATACTGCTTCTATAACCGCTTCTAATCAACCAGACCCCAATACAACCAATAACCAAGATAGTGTGACCGTACCGGCAACTGGGGCTGATTTATCTTTGCGGAAAACTGCAAATGTGGCTAACCCCCGTCTGGGAGATACGATTGTTTATACTCTCACTCTCACAAATTCTGGCCCCCAAAATGCTACCGGTGTTCAAGTCACAGACCGGCTACCGGCAGGGTTAACGTTTATTTCGGCTAGTGGAACCTATGACTCAGCTACCGGTGTTTGGACGGTGGGAAATGTGGCGAGTGGAGGAACGGCGACTCTAACTATCCAAGCCAGGAAGACGGCGGAAGGGCCGGTGACTAATACCGCCCAAGTGTCGGCTTCTGACCAGCCAGACCCAGATTCTACTGTGGGAAATAATAATCCTAGTGAGGATGACCAGGCAAGTGTGACTTTACCTCAAGATATAGCTGATTTGTCTTTGAGTAAAACATCGGATAATTTGAATCCTACGCCGGGTACTACTTTTACTTATACTGTGACTCTGCGAAATTCTGGGCCGGCGACGGCGACTGGTGTACAGGTTCTTGAACAAGTACCGGCGGGGTTAACTTTGGTGTCGTCTACTCCTTCAACAGGTACCTATGATGGGACAACCGGCCTCTGGAATGTGGGGAGTGTCACCAATGGTGGGAGTGCAACTTTGCGGCTGACGGTGACTTTGAATACTTCTGATATGGTTACAAATACAGCCCAGGTACAAGCTAGTGACCAGGCCGATCCTGATTCTACTCCGGGTAATAATAATCCGGGTGAGGATGACCAGGCGAGTTTATCTTTGCCAAATAAACCCCGTGTCCGTTTGGTGAAGCGCGTAACGGCGTTGAATGGTACTGCTTTTAATGAGGTGGTGGATGATCCGGCGGATACAAATGATAATGCCATTAATTGGCCGCCAAACTTTTTACAGGGTCGTATTGATGGGACGTTTATTCAACCTGGTGATGAGGTGGAATATACGATTTATTTCTTGTCGGATGGTGGGGCCCAGGCTGCTAATGTGAATTTGTGTGATTTAATACCGGCCGGTTTACAGTTTATTGGTGATGCTTTTGGTAGTAATCGTGGTGTTTCTGTGTTGTTAAATAATACTCAGAATATTTCAACAAATGTGGTTGATGGAGATGTTGGACAGTTTTTTGCTGCCGGTTCTACTATTTCGGTGCCGGCGGGTTCTCAACCTTGTGTAGGGGTAAATTCTAATGGTGCTGTGGTGGTAAATTTGGGGAATTTATCAACGGCTACGGGGTCTAATCCTACGGGTTCTTATGGGTTTTTCCGTTTCCGGGCGCGGTTTTTACAGTAGTTTGTTGGATGGGGGGGGTTTTTTTTCACACAGAGGGAACGGAGGTTTCACAGAGGTCACAGAGGGTAGAGAGGGGTTTTTTGTTGTGGGGGAGGGTTATGGGTTATTGAGGTTTTGGGAGAGCCAGTTTAGATAGGGGGGTGAGCCGGTTAGTATTGGGAGGGCTAGGATTTCTGGGGTTTGGTAGGAGTGGTGTTTTTTTATGGTGGTTTCTAGTGCATTAAATTTTGTGGGTTTTGTTTTGATGATTAGTTGCCATTCATCATCGTTATGGATTTCGTTTTGCCAGGTGTATATGGAATGTACGGGGAGTAAGGTAATGCAGGCGGCGAGTTTGGCGGAAATGAGTTCTTTGGCGATGGTTTCTGCTTCTTGGCGGTTGCCGGTTGTTACTAAGACTATGCAGTATTCTGGATTGTTCATTATTGTTGTTTTTGTTCTTTAGGTTTTTTTGTAAATTGGCCGTTTTTGATGATAATAACATCGTCTTTTTCTGCTTCTATGCTGGCTCCTCGGAGCGATATTTTGCATTTTTTGTCACAGATATCTGTTTGGGTAGAAATGGCACCAATTTGATTTGTAAAAGTAGTGTTACCCATTTCAATTCTGAGGTTATAACTAGTAGAATCTTCGTTTTTAATGTCTGTAGCCAGCACATTCATAGGAAAAAGAAAACCCGTTGCTGCTGTTAAAATCCAAACTTTTCTAAACATAAAGTAACTGATGAAATCGTAAAAACATAATCAACAGAAAAACCAGACCGAGAAAAAAAGCCCCCAATACCCCTCTGTGTCCTCTGTGCCTCCCTCTGTGCCCTCTGTGTGAAAAAAAAACCCCCATTTCATTTAAATAGCGTATTCTTTAAGTTCTTCCAGAGAAACAACTTCAAGGGCGCGGGAGTGAGTGGCGGCTAAATTGACCTGGGGGGCGCAACCGGCATTAAAGGCTTGTTTCCAACGCGAAGCACATAAACACCAGCAGTCGCCCGGTTTTAAGCCCGGAAATTGATATTCTGGGGCGGGGGTGGAGAGGTCGTTGCCTTGCAATTTGGTATATTCGAGAAATTCGGCGGTGACGCGGGCACAGACGACGTGGAGGCCAAAGTCTAGGTCGCCGGTGTTGCAGTAACCGTCTCGATAATAGCCGGTGCGGGGCTTGTCGCAGCACTTTTGCAAGGGTTGCCCGAAAACATTTCGTGCTTGTGTCATAGACTTTCAATTTTTGAGTTTAAGTTTTAGTTTAATACCAGTTGATTTTTTAAGGAAGGGGCTGTTAAGTTTTATATTGATTATGATTTATTACCCAAATACGAAAAAGCCGGTATTGCTGCGAAATTTAGTAGAAGATAAATGATTAATATTTTTTCTGTTTTTCATATAGTGTTTTTCAATCATATCAAGTACAAAAATAACCTCCTAGGGGGTTGCATTCTTTTTTTTAATTGGTATTACTTAACTGAGTTACCAATATAAAATAAATCAAAAAGCCAGATTTAAAGTTTGTTTTCAAAACACGATAAATAAGAAATGATAAAAAATAACTGTTATAACAATTAATTTGAGCCTAACTAGCCGAGGATGATAGAGAAAGTGATAGAATAGAGAAAATATCCGACCAAGCAACTTTTATCTCACTAAATGCTTTATCTCAAAAACTTGGTTTATCACCCACCGGCCACACCAGCCCCAATTCTGAAATCTATTAATTTAGAAATCGCCCCTCAGCAGTTAGGATTAGTGATTGGGCCCAGTGGTTCAGGAAAAACTAGTCTCTTAGAAATTTTAGCAGGATTGGCAACTCCTACAAAGGGCAAAATTTTTTGGCGAGACCAAGAACTGGAAGCGGAACAGTTGCAACAGTTAGGTGGGTTAGTTTTTCAGTTTCCAGAAAGGCATTTTTGTGGGAGTACAATTTTACAAGAATTGCGTCTAGGGCATCCAGAAATTGGGTCAGAACAAATTAATAAAACTCTAGCAGAAGTGAGTTTAGAACATCTCCCTTTGCACACTTCACCTAATTCTTTAAGCGGCGGACAACAACGGCGTTTAGCTTTGGCAGTTCAGCTAATTCGTCAGCCTCATTTATTGATGTTAGATGAACCTACGGCCGGTTTAGATTGGTCAATGCGCCGACAATTGGTAAGTTTATTAGCAAAATTAAAAGCCAATTGGAGTTTATTGGTTGTTACTCACGATGCTGGAGATTTGTTAAGTGTAGCAGATCGTTGTTGGACGTTGGATCATGGTAATTTAAAAGCAATAGAACCAGGACAACTTCAAAAAAAACAATTGTCTGGGGTTAGTTGATAAAGCGGAGTAAAAAATTATAGATGACTGAAAAATTAACAGCAAATTTGCCTCAAATACCGGCAATGAATGAGTTGTGGTTAGAAACTCTTTCTTGGCAGCCTTCTTCTTTTCAGCAAGAGCAATTTCAAAAGCTTTATCAAGTTGTTTTGGCTGGAAATAAACGGTTAAATTTAACAAGAATTTCCGAACCTGATGAATTTTGGGAAAAGCATTTATGGGATTCTTTACGGGGAATTTTTCCTAATTATAAGCCTGAAGATGATACGGATTTAAAAGTAATTGATATCGGCACCGGCGCTGGTTTTCCAGGCGTGCCGGTGGCTATTGCTAACCCAAATTGGCAAATAAAATTACTTGATTCTACTCAAAAAAAGCTAGTTTTTATTGATTCATACCTAGAAGAACTAGGCATAAAAAATGCTCAAACAATCACAGCTAGGGCAGAAGAAATAGGTCGCAAATTTGAACACCGACAAAGTTATGATTTAGTATTAATTCGAGCAGTAGGTGCGGCATCTTTGGCGGCAGAATATGCTTTACCCTTGTTAAAAATGAACGGTACAGCAATTCTTTATAGGGGTCATTGGACAGAAGAAGAAACAACTTCCTTACAGCCGGTTTTAGAAAAATGGGGTGCAGAACTGATTTTTATTGACAGTTTCACCACCCCTTTAACTAACAGTGTTCGTCACTGTTTACACCTCAAAAAAACCACTAAACCCAACCAAAATTTCCCTCGCAAATTGAACTCTTAAACCTTTGAGTAGGGGCGGTGCCGTCGTGCCCGCCCCAATATTCAATTAACCCATCGCTTTAGCAAAACGCTTATTAATTTCATCCCAATTAACCACATTCCACCAAGCCGTTAAATAATCTGCACGGCGATTTTGATAGTTCAGATAATAAGCGTGCTCCCAAACATCATTACCCATAATTGGATAATTACCATCCATAAAAGGACTATCTTGATTAGCTGTACTCGTAACTTCCAACTTACCGGCAGGAGTGCGAACTAACCAAGCCCAACCGCTACCAAAACGTTTAGCACCGGCATCATTAAACTGCTTTTTAAAGTTATCAAAACTGCCAAAACTTTGTTTAATGGCATCAGCAATTGCCCCTGTCGGTTCGCCGCCACCATTGGGACTCATAATTTCCCAAAACATCGTATGATTTACATGACCACCACCATTATTTCTCACACTTGTGCGGATATCTTCGGGAATTTTGTTAATATCACGCACTAACTCTTCAGCAGTTTTTCCTTTTAATTCTGGGTGTTTAGTGATAGCATCATTGAGGTTTTTTACATACGCAGCATGGTGTTTATCGTGGTGAAATTCCATAGTCCGCGCATCAATATGGGGTTCAAGCGCATTAAAGGCATAGGGTAAAGGCGCTAATTCAAAAGCCCCTGTATTTTGGGCAATTTGAGTAGGCGTAGAAGAATTTTTACTAACCACCCGACTATTACCCAAAGCATTACAAGCACCGGCTGTCACCGCAGCAACGCTTGCACCCGTTATAAACAGAAAATTTCGACGATTTAAACTCATTATTGCTATTTCCTTGTTGTTAGAAAAACCTTAAAAAATATTCTAACGCACAAACTTAAAGTTATCGTCTAACTTTATGCTCAGTCAGAGCCAAAAACTTATAAGCAAAACGCTCTCCAATTTTTTGATAACTGGCCGTTGTAAAATGAACATCATCTTTGAGAGATAAATCTTGTGTATAAATCATCGCCACCGATGATAAATTAACATTTTCTTGTTGTTGCTTAACTTCTTGCCAATTAACATATAAATGAGGCGATTTTGTGGTTCCTATTTGAGCAAAAACCACAGGTAAATCAGCCTGCGACAAATCACCACGAACATCCTCAACAAACTGCGTAAATTTAGCAGCCCATCGGCCAGGAAAAGGCGGAAATTTAGAATTAGGTTTTGGCCTCAAAGCATCCGCTTCACCTTGAAAAAAAAGCAACCCCGAAATATCCCCTTTAGTTGCCGCAATTTTAACTCTTTTTAAACACGAACCATACAAACTTTTTTCACTCAAATTCCTCTGCCATTCAGCAATAGAACTTCCCCCCTTTGCACAAGGAATTAACCCAATCATTTGATTAGAATTATGTTTTAATAACTCCCTTGCAAAAGAAAAAGCCGGACTATAACCGGCATGAAAATCTTGGGAAACCTTATCAACTTGACCTGTCACACCATCCACCGGCTCACTCGCCAAATGCCATTTATAATCATTCCCAAAAACTAAAATTTTCGGATTAGTTATTTCCGGCAATAAATCACCCCTTCCGGACATATTAGACTGACCCGCCAGAATAAACAAAGATAACTTACCTTCAAATTCCGACGGAATTACACTTTCTTGGCTTGTTTTGCTCAGGCTTTTTTCAATCGCCTGATCTCTAGGCAATAAAATACCCAAAAAAATCCCCATCAAAAATATTATTAAAAGCTGAAAAAAGCGAGAATAAAATACTTTCATCTGTTTGTCATCGCTATCTATTGAAGCCCTATAACCCCCTGGCAAAACCTCTTCCCACCTTAAGCTAGAAATCAACCAGGGGTTTTTAAAACTTATACCTCAAATTGGTCACTCTTGAGACAAACGACGTCGCTCTTCACCCCCCAAAAGCTGATGAGTTTCTGCCAAAAAAGCCGGTATTTTATCAGCATGAGGACTCTTTGCCAAACAAGCTTTTAAATCCAACTCATCCAACTTATCCGCTTTTTTACCAGGGAACCAATGACCGCCATTTCCTAACAATCCATAGCGCATTTTTCCATACTCAACCATATCATAAGCCACCACCAAATTTCTCAACCACAAAATTGACCCAATATTCACATTCCCCGGAGTTTCTTCGAGATTTGGCAAACCCACTTCCCAAGTATTTACCCAATCTTCTCCTAATTTTGCCGCCATTTCCTTTTCCAAACGCTCAATAATTGCCGGCAAAAACTCCTCCGCCTTATCAAGCAAAGGCAAAACCTTGATATGCTCATCAAAATCAGTCGGTCTGGAAGCACCAATAGACAAAGTATGAACTTGAGGATAACTCAAACAAAACAAATTATTAAACACGATAGGACTCAAAGGCCGGCATAACTCCACCAACTTATCCGAAGGCTTATAAAGCAACCCTCCCTTATCCGAAGGACTAATAATAAAAATCCCCATATCCAGCTTAGTTGCAGCCTCAATAGCCGGCCAATTTCTTTGATTAATGTAATACCAATGCAAATTTACATAATCAAACTCATTAGTCTCAATTGTCTTAACAATAACATCCGTAGGAGCATGAGTAGAAAACCCAATAAACCTCACCTTTCCTTCTGCTTGCAACTTCCGCGCCACATCCATACATCCCCCCGGACGCACAGACCACTCTAATAACTCCATAGTATTAATACCATGCAGCGAAAGCAAATCAACATAATCTAACTGCAAATAAGCCAAAGACTTCTCAAAAATTTCTAAAAATTCCTGGGGATTTTCACAAGGACAAACTTTAGTTTGAATAATTAAATTTTCTCTTGGAAACTTCGGCAAAATTTCCCCTAACTGCATTTCCGAAGTTCCATAAAAGCGAGCCGTTTCAATATGATTAATTCCCAATTCCAAAGAGCGTTTAATAGTCGCTTCCAAATTCTCCTGATTATCCCTAGGAATATCAGAAGCCGACACATCTTGCCACTTAAATTGATATCTCATCCCCCCGCAAGAAAACACCGGCATTTGTAACTCTGTACGGCCAAAACGTCTGTACTGCATTGGTGATTAGTAATTAGTGATTAGTGATTAAAAATCTTCCCCCTCTAGCCTACCCTAAAACGAAGGGCAACCATACCCTGATTGCCCCTACAATTTAGAATTTAATTTCCTAACTAGAGTTAGCCTCCATAAGCCCGTCAAGACAAAAAACTTAAACTCCTCCCCGCATTTCCTAGCCCAGCCAAGAAACAAAATTAGGGGCCAAAATATTCCTCACAAAAACTGCCATGTAAACCATAAGGAACATGATGTTTTAAATGCAAACGAGCCACCGGCCCAAAACTCAAATTTTTAGCATCCAAAATCACCACATCCGAACGATGATATCCAGCATCATAAACCAACAACAACAACCAACCATCATCCTCAGAAACAGCATTTCGACGCGGAACAAACACCGGTTCCCCCGCAAAACCCCTCGGCGCAGCACTCCATATTTCACGCTTACCAGTTTCAAAATCAATCTTTAAAACCGCCTGTAAAGGAGCATTACCACTTGGTTGATGAGCAGTACCAATATACAAATAACGGTAAGCCTTCCCTACCTTATTTGGATGCAAAGTAGGAAACTCACAACACCGGCTTTCAATCACCTCATGGTCAACAGTTTTTGCCGTCAAATTCACTTCCAAACGCCACAATTCCCCAGCCGGAATACTATCAAAATCAATCTCACGAAAATCTCCTTCCGCATCAGGAGAAGGAAAAGAAGAATAACAAATTGAATCAACAAAAACCTTATCTTCCACCTCAAAAGCATTCGCATGATGGAAAACAAAACAAGGTTCTGTTTCCACAATTTGAACCTTACCCCCATTACGAGGAATCAAAATAACCTTCGTCTTTTCCTTCGGATTAAACTCCAAACATTGACCCGCCCCCCGCCAACCTAAAACAAAAGGTAAAGGATTAAAAGAAACAGGATTTTGGAAAAAAATGCAATAATTTGGCGTAATAGCCATATCATGCAAAAACGCAAAACCAGGGATAGAATGAGCGTGTTTTGTAATCAGCTTACCCGCCCTATCCAACTCATAAATAGTAATAGTCGTAGAAGGGCCCGGTTTAACCGCAAAATTCACCAACCTATCACCATCAACACGAGGATGAGCAGAAAAAGCCTCACCCGGTTGTAAAATTCCATCCAAATAATCTAAACCAATAGTTTCTAAAGTATAAGGATCAAGCCGGTGAGGTTCAGCCGCCTCCCACAAAGCAAGTAACTTTCCACCCCAATAAATAACATGAGTATTCGCAATATTTTTAATCTTAACATCAAAAATATTTGCCAACCAACCACCCTTTTTTTGAGTACCAAAAACCCCACGATAAAGAATTTTACCAGCCTTTTTTTCTTCCAAATATCCCGCAGTTTTTACAAACTTATTGCGGAAATAAGCCCTACCCTTAGAAAAAGCCACAGAAGAAATCATCCCATCCCCATCAAAAGGATGATGAATTGAACTACCATTAATATCCAACAAACCAGGGCCATTTTTAAAAAAAGTACCCTCTAAATCAGCCGGAATTTTGCCCTCAATCTCATCAATACAATACTCAAACTCTTGAGGCTGAGACTCATAACCACGTTGCCAATCTTTGCGGTCGTAAGAAAGCTTTTTTCTTTGTTGTGTTTCCATTATTCTATTCTTCAGGTAGGCTATACCCACCAGCCTTAACTAACATTAAATTAACCAACCCCTCGTCATAATTAGCCACAGAAAAACCAGTTAACACATCTGCATTAACCAAAGTTAATTTGTGGTTAAACCATAACCCATCAGCTAAAAAACCAGCATTTGGATGTGAGGTTAAAAACTTGAAAAAAACCAAAAACTATTATCGGCTTTCTTCAGCCTTTAATTTATCAGAAACAAGCGAAGTTGGCACCAACTCCGGCATAAAATCAGGAATCAAATGTTGACCAACCGGCCCACTTGTACTCGGTTCCGGTTCCAAAACCGGCAACAAATCTCCACTAGCACCCTCACCATTTGCACTAGTATCTGGCAGCCAATTAATAAAAGGTAAAGGCAGCAAAGTAGAAAGATTCGTAATCACAACCAAAAGCCAAAGCTGCTCAAAATTATGCTCATTAATGCCAAGCCAGTGCATCATCACAGCACCGAACTCATAAGAAAGCAAACCCGCTAAATTAACCACCGACATCAGCAAAGCAAACAAAGTCGCTTCCACCCCAGCCGGACAAAGACGAGCCGCCAAAACCAACACCGGCATATAAGCAATTTGCCCCATCACCGTCAGCACCAAACTATCACCAATACTAAACCAGTGATCATCAATACCCATAGCCCGATTAGCATGAGTAACTAACAGCAAAGTCGTCATTCCTAACCCAGCAGAAAGAATCGTAGACCAGGCAAAAATTCTCCGAAAAGGAACCGCCTTAAAAAAGCGTTGAAACAGCCAAATTCCTAACAAAGAAGCCAAACTCGTAACAAGACGAACCCGCCCTAAAAACTCCGGTTCAAAACCTAACTCATTCGTGGTAAAGAAAAAGAAAGCCGAATCAGCCGAAGGTGTGGCTTGCCAAATAAATAAAAACGCCGTTGGCATCCAAATAGCTTTTTGAGAAATCGCTTTCCAAAGTTGCTTAACTTGTTCTTTAACACTTTTAACTTCGTTAGTCGATTCTGTAGCCTTAGCATCTTCTAGCGAGGATTCTTCTGTCTTTAATTTACTCACCGGCACCTCAGCAATTAACCAAGCCACCGCAGAAACAATTAAAGGAAAACTTGCCGTAATTAAAAAGATAGTATGAGTGCTGAAATGTTGAAGCAATTGCCCACTAAAATAAGCCGTAATCAACCCACCAAGCGAAGAAGCACCCCAGCAAACTGATTGCAAAGAACCGGCATCACCAAGAGATTCTTTGCGAGCTCTTTCAACAACAAGAGAATCGACAATTACATCAGAAACCGCCACAGACAAAGAAGATAAAGCAATAGCAGCCGTAGCAGCAATCGCATTATTCACCAATGTTGCCAAAGCAACCCAAGCAAAAGTACCAGCCAAACCAGACAAAATTAAATAAGGTCTGCGTCGATATCCAAAGATGGGTAAACCGTCCGACATAAAGCCAAACAACGGCTTGACGATCCAAGGTAAAGCGACAATACCAAATAAAGCGGAAACTTCCGCCGGAGATAAGCCCAATTCGTCTTTCAGAAAAAAACTAACGGCCAGACGGGCTAACCCCAAAATACCTTGTACAAAATAAACCAACAAAATAGCCATTAACTCTGGCGTTGGTTCATTGCCAAACAACAGTTTTTCTGTTATTGACGTTTTGATATTACTTGTGCGTGAGGATGAAACAGACATTGATTAACATTCATTAAGAAGTTTCAACTTTTATATCATACCGTTATAAAACTAAACCTGTCGGGCATCCAGACGCAACAATAAACCCCCAACACCACTAATACCAATTCAAAAAAAATCGGTTAAGCCACACTACAAACCAACTTAAAAAACCAAAGAGTTTAAAAAATCTTTCCCCTCAAAATGTTGGGGCCACCGTAATCACCCGACGAATCTCATCAGTTTTAAAACCCAAAGCCATAGGCCGGCGAACCCCAGCAATCACCGCCACATCATATAACTCCTCAATAATTCCATCAATTCTTAACCAATGAACAATATCACCCGTCCGCAAATCAATCACCTGCAAACCACAACGCGCCTCCGCATCCTTACTCGTCAAATTATCATCCAAAGCCAAACCAGAAAACGTCTTATTTCCCCTTGGTTTTGACAAGCCAACCACCGCAAAATTCCCCGCAAAAGCCAAACCCCGTAAATATCCAGGGCAAAAAGTCACCGGCACAAACTTACAAGTCTGCAAATCCACATAACCAAAATACCCCGTACCCGAATTCAAAACCCACAACTTACCCTGATAAAATCGTGGCGAATGCGGCATTGATAAACCCGACAAAACCACCTCATTACTCCTCACATCAATTACACAACCGCCATTTTTCCGACGATCTCGCCAACCATCCCCCACATCCGTCGCCGAAACACTAGTCACAAAACCCGGTTTCCCATCCACCAACGCCAAACCATTCAAATGACAACGATCCTCCGCCGCCAAACGAGAAATAAAAGGCGGTTTCCAAATCGGCTCAAAACTATACTTCTCACTAACCGTCGCCAAACACCCGAACAAAGTATTAACAAAAACAATTTTTTGCGAATTATCCAAAACAATATCGTGAATATCTAAATCTCCAGTTGTATAACCTATTTGAGGCACATAAAGCCGGTCATAACCATCATGCAACTGTCCCGGTTCCAGAGCATTTTCAAATCGCCAAAGCTGGTAAAGAGAACTCATATACAAATTATCCGCTGTTGCATATAAGCCCATAGCCCGATTAAACGTCCGCTCAAAAATCGATAATCGGCCATTCGGTTGCAAACCAATCAAAAACAACTTCCCAGTTTGATAAGTCGTAAACGCCAAACTTACCGACTGCTCAGCCAACCAGTTAGGAAACTGGCGAGAACCCATAAGATCAATTTGTGCTGTGCCGGTCGGCAATTCCCTACTGTTCATTTTTTTATAAATTATCCTTACAGAAAAATCTTGACACCACAGATACCCACTTCCCAACCTACACCAACCCGCCCCCCCTTTTTTCAACTCGAAAAAACCTAATTTTTAAACCTTCCTATCCACAACCTAATTCCCCCATCATTA
Source organism: Halomicronema sp. (assembly GCA_036704045.1). Lineage (GTDB taxonomy): Bacteria > Cyanobacteriota > Cyanobacteriia > Cyanobacteriales > Oscillatoriaceae > Ancylothrix. The sequence continues at coordinate 115,310 of DATNQM010000005.1, forward strand.
AAAACGCTACAAAAACTCAAAGCCTACCTCACTACCATTAAAATTATGCGTGTTAAAATTAAACCCTCAAAAACCACCATCTCCACAACAAACAACCCCAAGCAACACCAAAATCCTCAACTCCTAAACTTATAACCTTTTTCCTATCTCATCAAACCCCATGACTCAACAAAAACGAACTTTCATAAGCCCACCCCATTTTTTACACCTCCAAAACCTAAATTTAACCATTCTAGTAAATATTTTCACCCCTCACTCCCTCCTCGACAAAAAGCCCACTCCTCAAAAAGTCCATCCTAGGACATAAAACAAGAGATAATATAAAAACTGACATCAATTACCCCCTTAATTTTAACCACCACCCCCTTGTAAAAAACCGCTCAAATTCCCCTATAAACTCCCAAATATTTTATAAAATAAATGACAAATTTTAACAACGAACCCTTAACCGGCAATAACGACTTAAGTGCCCTATTAAACACCAAAGAAAACAACCAAGACCTACAAATCAACAACCTACAACCAATACCCCTCAAAGGCGAAAACCTCAGCGGAGCAAACCTGCGCGGCTCCAACCTGCGCGGCGTAGACCTCAGCGGCACCGACCTCAGCGAAGCCAACCTAAGCTACACCGACCTCCTAGACGCAGACCTCACAAAAGCCAACCTCACCGGCGCCAACCTCATCAAAGCCTGTCTTAACCTCGCCAACCTCACCGAAAGCAACCTCAGACAAGCCAACCTCAGCGGCACTCTTCTTGTCGGAACAAATTTCAAAGACGCCGACCTCAGCGGAGCAAACCTAAGAGAAGCAAAAATTATAGGAGCCAATCTCAGCGGTGCAAATCTTACAGGAGCCAACCTCAGCGGTACAGACCTCAGCGAAGCTAACCTCACCGGCGCCAACCTTGAACGAGCTATCTACGATGCCAGAACCCGATTTTCTCAAAACCTCGACCCCGTAGCCACCGGCGCCTATTGCATCTCCACCAACGTCGCCCTCCCAGGAGCCAACCTCAGCGGCACAGACCTCAGCGGTTGCACCCTCAAAAGAGCCGACCTCCGAGGAGCCAATCTCCGCAGCGCCAAACTCATCAACGCTAACCTGGAAAACGCCAACCTCTTCCGAGCCAACCTCAGCGGTGCAGACCTGCGAGGAGCAATGTTAAACGGCACCAACCTCCAAAAAGCAGTTTATGATATTAAAACCCGTTTTTCCGAACAAATTGACCCCAGCGAAATAGGTGCTTATTGGATCGCACCCAACGTTTCTCTCCCAGAAGTCAACCTCAGCGGCATCCAACTAACAGATGCCGACCTCAGCAACGCTAATTTAAGCGGAGCTAACCTCAGTGAAACCGACCTCAAAGGCATTGATTTAACCAACGCTAACCTCAGAAAAGCAAACCTCGAAAAAGCCAATTTAAAAGAAGCTGAACTTAGAAATGCAGACTTAGTTTCAGCCAATTTAAAACACGCTAATTTAACACAAGCTGACCTCAGAGAAGTCGATTTAACAAGAGCCGATCTCACCGGCAGCAACCTTCATTTAGCCGACCTCAGAAATGCTGACCTCACGGGTTCTAACCTCATCGGCGCTAATCTTAGAGATGCCGATTTAAGAGGTGTTGATTTTACCAAAGCAGACCTCAGAAATACTAATTTGCAAGGTGCAGATTTAAGAAAAGCCGACTTAACAAAAGCTAATTTAGAAGGAGCTAATTTAGAAGGAACTATCTTTTCTAAAAGCGATTTAAGGCAAGCAGAAATTCACCCAGTTTTAATGAAACATAAAAGTTTACCCTCGGCTTTTTGACGCTTAAGATTTTGAATTTTGCAAGCGCAATGCTTCAATAATTTTTATATTCGCTACTGGAAAAGAAAACTGATCAATTTCATCTAAATTAACCCAGCGAATCTCTTCACTTTCAATCGCCTGCGGTTCCCCCGCAAAATGCCAGCAATTAAAAACATTCAACGTTACCCGAAAATCTTTATAAGTATGCTCTATCGTAATTAAATGCTCTCCCACCTCAACTTCAATCGCCAACTCTTCCCTAATTTCCCGGCGAATACACTCCTCTAGCGTCTCACCCTCCTCAACCTTCCCCCCCGGAAATTCCCACAAACCCCCCAAGGAACCCTGATTACGGCGTTTATCAATCAAAATTTGGCCGGTGTTATTCCAAATCACCGCCACACCAATGTTTTTATGAGGAATAGAACTACAAACTTCTTGCATAAATAATTTAAATTGCATTCCCAATTTAGGCTAGGGAAATTAAAATCCTATTTATCCTATCAACTCCAACGCTACAAACCAACTTCTCTACGTCTTCTAAAGCATGACAAAAACAACAAGTCTAAATCAGATTTAACATTATACCATAAAAAGAGAAATTTGGGTAACTATAAAAAGGCAAAATTCGGCAGATTTTTGTCATTTCTGCCGTGCCGGTCTGTGGGTTAAGAAAAATTTTTGAGATAACCGTTTTTGGTTATCTAAGCGAGATAATATTGATCAGGTTATTCGTCTTCGGATAGACTTGTTTCGGCGTGTTGTAGAGATTTTTCAAAAGTCATCCTTTGTTCTGCATTTCTGAGAAAATAACCACTCATCATAGCAGAGGCTAACAACCGACCTAAATGTTCACGGTTAGTTGTAATTGTTACGCCAAAATGCTCTGATGGCAAATTTCCCAACAACCCAATAATATTCCGTTCCATTACTTGAAACACATCGCTAGTGTTTGGTTTAGAAAGTTGAGCAATGGTTTCAGGACTCATAGACTGGACATAATGCCATAATAAATTTCCCGCTTCCGTTTGCTCGCCGCTGATGTGTTCTGGAAAATGAGATGAATTATTTACCATAAGTCTCCTCGCAGTAATTTCCGCCTTTCGGTAGAGCTTGTTTTTTTGTTTGGTTATAATCGAGTTTTTCTTGCCTTTCTTTACACTACTTTAACAACTCAATAATAACTTAACAGTAGGCTGAACCGAACCAACGCCTACGGATGACCCGATTTTAGATTGTCATACCCTCAGATGTGTTAAACCTATTTCTGATTTCAACAGCAGGTAATTCTACAATCTCAAATACGCTTAGCTGGCAACATATTCGCCCATATCTGCTTTCCGCTTTCTCAATTTGGTCAAAGCTTCTCTTTCAATTTGCCGCACCCGTTCACGGCTAATATTGAGGCGGTCACCTATTTTAGCCAGAGTCATAGCCTGTCCATCTTCGAGGCCAAAACGCAAAGACAAAACTTGACGCTGTTGTGGTGTCAGGTCAGCCATAATATTTTCCAGGTCAGACCGCAAAGACGACTGGACGGCAAAATCCTCTGGAGACGGCCCGTTATCTTCTAAAAGTTCACCTAACTCCGTATCCTGATTATCGCCTACCCGCAAATCTAAAGACAAAGGCTGACGGGCTCTTTCTAAATATTCCCGAATTTGCTTAGGTGTTAATTCTAATTCTTGGGCCAACTCTGCTACTGTCGCTGACCGGCCTAAATTTTGGGCCAATTGACGCTGAGCTTTTTTAATCTTATTTAATTTTTCTGTAATATGAATAGGCAAACGAATCGTTCGGCCTTTTTCAGCAATGGCACGAGTTATGGCTTGGCGTATCCACCAATAGGCATAAGTAGAAAAACGATAGCCTTTTGTAGGGTCAAATTTTTCGACTCCCCGCTGCATTCCGATGGTGCCTTCTTGGATCAAGTCCAATAAATCTACATTTCTTTTAATATACTTTTTGGCCACCGATACTACTAAGCGCAGATTTGCTTCCACCATTTTGCGCTTTGCCATTTCACCGGCTTCTAAAGCTTGCTGTAACTCAGCTTCCGACAGGCCGGCGTGCTGCGCCAATTCGCTGTCCATTGGTTCGCGGCCCAATTCTAAAGCTAACTCCTCTTTCAAATCATGCAAAACAGTGCAACGTTGAACCTGTTTTCCTAAAACAATTTCCTGCTCGTGGGTCAGCAGAGGCACGCGGCCAATCTCACGGAGGTAGGTGCGGACTAAATCGGTGGAAGTCTGAGCGGTCTTCATGGCAGTGTCTCAAATGATTTGTAGTAAAGGGTTTGCAATATAAGTGCGAATTTAAACCGCCGGGAAGCGCTTGTAGTTACAAAGCAAGCAAAGTACCGGCAACCCATCCGATCAAAGCTTCGCGGCTATGGCACCTGAGCGTCTGTGTGGTTGAACACCGCTCTTGTTTACCGACCTGAGCGTACTTTTACCGGAACGGGAATTGCTTCTGGTTGAGATTGGCTCTCAGACTCAGAAAGTTTGGCTGCAATAGCGATGGCCAAACCGGAGAGAACAATAATAATGATGTTTGTCATAAGTTTTGTTAAGTTTTTGGGGAAGATGTAAACTATTGTAACATTTCTGAAAAACTTGTCTACTAGGTAATATTACTTTTTTGGATAAATCACCTAAAAATATTTCCAGAGGCATAGTTTTATATCTTAAGGATGCTTTTCTAAAGAGTACCCAGAAGCAACGAACACAACTGCATCCGACTAAACAAAATTTTAAGATTTTTTTTAAGGAAATGGAGTGAAAGCAGAGGAACGCAGAGGCCAACTTTTCCTCTGCGTTCCTTTATTAAAACTCTGTGTTTTCCTTAAAATTCCCCTAGTTCCAGAGAGGGAAAATTAACTACTCAACTAGATAAAATCTTGCAGTGCCTTAACTTCGAGGGGTTGAGATTTTAATGAGCGAATAGCAGCAGCGGTTGCTTTGGCACCGGCAATCGTAGTCACAATGGGTATTTTATAGCCTAATGCGGTGCGGCGAATTAATCGGCCTTCTGCTTGGGCATCTTCTCCCGAAGGACTATTAATAATCAGTTGGATTTGTTGGTTTTTGATAGCATCGAGGACGTTAGGGCGACCTTCATACAGTTTTAGCACCAGTTGTACATCTTTTAATCCATTTTGGTGTAAAACCTTGCGAGTGCCGGTAGTAGCGATCACCTTGAAACCCATTTCCAAGAAATCTCGCACAATAGGGACAACTGCATCCTTATCTCGATCCATCATTGACACAAACACTGTCCCTTCCAAAGGTAGACGTTGACCGGCCCCTAATTCTGCCTTGGCAAATGCGGTACCAAAATCATAATCAAGTCCCATTACTTCGCCGGTGGAACGCATTTCTGGGCCAAGAATAGTATCAGCCCCAGGGAACTTATCAAAAGGCAAAACGGCTTCTTTTACCGAGATATGTTTGGGTATTATTTCTTCAGTGTAGCCAAGAGATACAAGAGTTTTTCCTGACATCACCCGTGAAGCCATTTTTGCCAAAGGTACATTTATTGCTTTAGAAACAAAAGGAACTGTCCGCGAGGCGCGGGGGTTTGCTTCTAAAATATAAACTTCATCGCCTTTTATGGCATATTGGATATTCATTAACCCCACAACTTTTAACTCTTGGGCAAGTTGAACAGTCCAGTTACGAATAGTTTCAACTAAACTTTCTGAAAGAGTGACGTAGGGTATAGAACAAGCCGAATCACCAGAGTGAATGCCGGCCTGTTCGATGTGTTCCATGATGCCACCAATTACAACTCGTCCGGTATGATCGGCAAGGGCATCCACATCAACTTCAATGGCATTTTCAAGGAATTTATCAATCAAAATTGGGTGGTCTGGTTCCACTTGAACAGCAAAGGTCATATACCTTTCTAATTCTGTATCAGAATAAACGATTTCCATTGCCCGTCCACCTAAAACATAGCTGGGACGAACCACCACAGGGTAGCCAATTCGTTTTGCTACTATGAGGGCGTCATCGTAACTGCGGGCGGTGCCATTTTGGGGTTGTTTGATATCAAGTTTCCGCAGGATTTTTTCAAAGCGTTCGCGGTCTTCGGCGATATCAATAGAGTCGGGAGAGGTTCCCCAAATTTTTGTTTGGACAACTTCCCCATCGCTGGTTTTAGCTTCTTGGCTGTTTAAAAAATCTTGGATGGGAATTGCAAGTTTGAGGGGAGTTTGGCCGCCAAATTGAATGATAACTCCCTCTGGATTTTCGGCCTCAATAATATTAAGGACGTCTTCTTTTGTGAGGGGTTCAAAGTAAAGCCGGTCGCTGGTGTCGTAGTCGGTAGAAACAGTTTCAGGGTTTGAGTTAACCATGATCGTTTCAAAGCCATCTTCTCGTAATGAAAAAGAGGCATGGCAACAGCAATAGTCAAATTCTATGCCTTGTCCGATGCGGTTGGGGCCACCTCCTAAAATCATTACTTTGCGTCTTTGCGAAGGTATGACTTCGGTTTCTTCTTCGTAGGTTGAATAGTAATAAGGGGTTTTAGCTTCAAATTCGGCGGCGCAAGTGTCTACGAGTTTGTAAACCGGCACTATGCCTAGTTGTTTACGATATTTGCGTACTTCGTCTTCTTTGGTTTTGGTCGCGTAGGCAATTTGTCGGTCGCTAAATCCTTGACGCTTAATATCATACATTTCGTCTTTTGTCAAGGATTTTAGGGGAGTGCGTTTGAGGAATTTTTCAGTTTGCAGGATATCCTGCATTTTATCGAGGAACCAGATATCAATACCTGTGAGTTCGTAAATGTCTTCTGGTGTCATTCCCATCAGCATTGCGTGGCGGATGGTAAAGATGCGTTCGGGGTTGGGAGTGCGGAGGTTGGCGCGGATTTGTTCTAAGCTGGGGATAACTTCTTCTTTGTCGCAACCCCAGCCGGCGCGTCCGGTTTCAAGGGAACGGAGGGCTTTTTGAAAGGATTCTTGGAAGGTTCGACCGATGGCCATTGCCTCACCGACTGATTTCATTTGGGTGGTGAGGGTGTTGGTGGTTCCTGGGAATTTCTCGAAGGCGAAGCGGGGAATTTTTGTTACAACATAGTCGATGGTGGGTTCAAAGCAGGCGGGGGTTTTTTTGGTGATGTCGTTGGGTATTTCGTCGAGGGTGTAGCCGACTGCTAGTTTAGCGGCGAGTTTGGCGATGGGGAAGCCGGTGGCTTTGGAGGCGAGGGCGGAGGAACGAGAAACGCGGGGGTTCATTTCAATGACAACGACGTCGCCATTGGTGGGGTTGACGGAAAATTGGATGTTGCTGCCGCCGGTTTCAACTCCAATTTCACGGATAATTTTGATGGATTGGTCGCGGAGTCTTTGATATTCTTTGTCGGTTAGGGTTTGGGCGGGGGCGACGGTGATGCTGTCGCCGGTGTGGATGCCCATAGGGTCTATGTTTTCAATGGAACAGATAATGACGACGTTATCGGCAAGATCCCGCATGACTTCGAGTTCGTATTCTTTCCAGCCTAGCAGGGATTGTTCGATGAGGATTTGGGAGACGGGGGAGGCGTCGAGTCCGCCTTGGGCCATTTCTTCAAATTCTTCTTGGTTGTAGGCGATGCCACCGCCGCTACCGCCGAGGGTGTAGGCGGGGCGTATGATGATGGGATAGTAGCCAATTTGTTTGGCGACTGCTTTGGCTTCTTCAAGGGTGGTGGCGATGCCGGAGGGACAGGTTTTGACGCCTATTTTTGCCATTGCTTCTTTGAAGAGTAGCCGGTCTTCGGCTTTTTCGATGGCGGGGAGTTTGGCGCCGATTAATTCTACACCGTATTTTTCAAGGGTGCCATTTTTGGAGAGGGTGACGGCTAGGTTTAGGGCTGTTTGTCCTCCCATTGTGGGAAGTATGGCGTCGGGTCTTTCTTTGGCTATTATTTTTTCTAAAATTTCTGGGGTTAAGGGTTCGATATAGGTTCGGTTTGCGGTCTGGGGATCGGTCATAATTGTTGCGGGGTTTGAGTTGACGAGTATCACCTCATAACCTTCTTCTCGCAATGCTTTGCACGCTTGTGTGCCAGAATAGTCAAATTCGCAGGCTTGGCCGATGATGATGGGGCCGGCCCCTAGGATTAGAATTTTTTGGATGTCGTCGCGGCGAGGCATAGGAATTTTTGTTTTTAGTTTTTCGTTTTTAGATTTGCAGGGGCCGGTTTTGAATCGGTTTGCTAAATCCAAATCATTTTAAGGGTTTTGTTGTCTCTATTGTCGGTTTGTGGGTAGTTCTTTGATGACATTTGAATTTTTATGCGTTTAAAATTTGTTCTGCTGTGAGGTTGAGTTCTCCAAATGTGGGGGAGTTTAGCTGGTCGGTTTTTTTAAATTGAGTGAGTTGATATTTGCCGGTTTCGTCTAAATTAAATATAAATATGCTGGGGATTTTTGGGTTGCCTAGGTACTCTCTACTGCCTATGGCAAGATAATCTATTATCCAATATTCTTTTATTCCTAATCTTTCGTATTCATCTAGTTTGTCGATATAGTCGTCTTCCCAGTTTGTTGAGGTGACTTCTACTGCTAGTTGTATGGGTTCTTCTAATGCTGCGTATGCTTCGCGGTTTAATCTCCATTGTTCTCGGTTTATGACGCTAACATCTGGCCGGCGTCCTTGGATTTTTCCTTTTTTGGTGGTTGTTTTGATGGTGGCTTTGTTTTTGACGACGTAATTTAGGTTTAGTCGTTTAATTTCTTCTTTAAATAAGTCAGCAATAAAGTCGGCGACATATTCATGGTTTCTTGTGGTAGCCAGTTTAACAATTTCTCCATTTACAAGTTCATAGATGCCGTCTTCTGGGCATTCTTCTAGGAATTGGTCAAAGGTAATTTCTTGTGTGGTTAGGGAAATCATAAGGTTTTCTCCTGTAGGCAAAAAAAGCGGGTTTTTCTGCAATATTTAAGCTTTTATCTGGATATCTAGGAAGAAACGCGGTTTCTAATTTTTTACTGTATTACCCATTGTACTTCGTGGGCTTCGGTGGGGCGGGGAATTTCTAAGCGGCTAGCTAATTTTTCTATGATATCTTCGGGTACTGGTTCGTTTCTTTGGCTATTTCTGTTTAATAGTTCTTGTAGTGGGGCTTCTAAATAAATTAAGCGAATTTTGGCTTTGTAGTCTGTAAAAAATTCGATTAATTGTTGGCGCATTTGTCTGGTGGTGTTGGTGGCGTTCCATACAAAGCTTTGCTGTTTTCTTAAATAGTCTTTTGCTCTTTTTTTGGCTAAGTTGACTACAAATGCTTGATTTTTTTCGGGGGAGTTGTTAAGTTCTTTTCTAATTTTGTCTAGGGAAATTTCTGGGAAGTTTGAGAGGTTATTTTCTATCCAAGTGTCTTTACCACTAGCCGGTAGCCCCGCCATGAGGATGACTTGACACCGGCTATCATCAAAGGCTTGATAATTTGGATCAGTTTTGTCTTTGTGGAAATAAATAAACCGACTATAGCTGTCGGGAAATTGCCAAGGTTTAGTAAGACAGTTATTTTCTTGACAATATTCCCGAAAAAATGTAATACGTTCAAATAATTCTTGTTGATCTGTACAAATTCTGCCTCCAATATCTGCTTCAGCTAAAATTGCTAACCATTCACAGGTTATATTTTGGCTGGCTTTAATAATTTCGCGTTGCGGGTTTTCTTTATCCCAAAACCATAGGGGTAAACCGTTGTTTTGGATAAGGGAAACTATTTTTTCTCTTTCCCAAAAGGGGGTGTTTTTTTGGTAGAGAATGTATCTAGCAAGTTGGGTTCCTTTCCGCCCGTGTCCACGAGAAGTAATAATACCATTTTCGTCAATAGTAGTGGTAATTGGTTTGCCGATATCGTGTAATAAGGCTGCTGTAAAAAGAATATTTTTTTCGTTTTCAGACAATTGTTGCCATTGAGTAAGGGAAACAAGAGTTTCTACAACCATTTTTGTGTGAGTTAAAACATCTCCTTCGGCATGATAGAGAGGATTTTGAGGACAATTTCTGAGAGTTTCTAAACAGGGATATTCTGAAAAAATTTCCGTCCAATTAATCATAATTTTATCCGATTCTAATTTAGTTATTTTTATAAGAAATCAACTGAAACAAAAGCAAAAAGTCGTTATTTATGGGGTTTGTAAAACCTACATTTTTATATTATTTTTGTCATAAAACAACTAATTTACCCGAAGTTAAAATAAAAGTTTTGTGAATTTTTAAGAAAACAGATTTGTACTATTTTTCAATATATTCGGAATAATAGGCCGGCTTAACCAGTGAGTCTCTGAATTTTGAATAATAGTCAAAAAATTAGCGCGAACAAACTTAAATCTATCTTCCACAATACCATTTTCTTCTACTTTTAAATACAACCCCTCCATCAAATTACTATTATCCGTTTCTTTCATCGCCCTTTCAACATCTAATTTCATCTCAATACAAGTTTTTTTTAAACGTTCTAAATGACCCGGATGGATAAAATTTGATTGCTGAATCATTTCTTTTAACTGCTTAGGAGATTTAATTTTTCCTTCATACAAAACCGGCACAGAAGTTATTGGCAAATTAGCCAAAATTTCCCGGCGTTTTTTTGTACTTAAAAATACCTGATTTTCTAAATCAAGGATATCATACTCCATAAAATAATGGGGCAAATTATCGTAAAAAACGGTATGTTTTGCATAAAGCCATTCGCCGTATAAAATATAACGAGTTCCCAAAACTTCCCAAAGGGGGCCGGTTAAAGTATAAGCCCATTGTTTGAATAAATTAAAATGTTTTTCTCTGACACCGCCGGTGAGATAATGACCGCGACTTTGTAGTAACATTTGACCGGCTTCATTAAAACTAATGCCGGTATTGGCACCATCTACCTTTTCTTCTACCACCACATAGCGATTTTCTAAAACCTTAAAACGTACACTTTCTAAATCTTCATCTCCTGGCTGAAAACGTGAACCTTCAATATGGTAAGTTCGAGGATATTTAAACATCATCAAAACCTTATTGTATATACTTTTTTAACCGCAGACAAAAAATAGCTTTGATCTGCGGTTAAAAATCTACTTTAAATTATCGTAAAGTCACAAACTCTTCCGCCGTAGAAGGATGAATGCCAATAGTAGCATCAAAATCCTTTTTCGTTGCCCCCATTTTAACAGCAATTGCAATGCCTTGGATTACCTCCGCAGCATCTTTACCCACCATGTGAACACCTAAAATTTTGTCAGTTGTTGTCTCCACCACAAGTTTAACCATTACCTTTTCATCCACATCGGGCAAACTATAAAACATCGGACGAAACCGGCCCCGATATATCTTAACATTCTCTCCGAATTTTGCTTTTGCCTCCGCTTCTGTCATTCCCACCGTAGCAGCTTCGGGCTGAGAAAATACCGCAGATGCAACATTTTCATGGCTAAGAGAACGCGGAATATGACCAAAAACTGTATCTGCAAAAGCCCGTCCCTCACCAATAGCAACCGGAGTTAAATTAATGCGATCTGTACAGTCTCCCACCGCATAAATATTTGGTTGACTTGTACTACTATCCTCCTTAACAACAATCGCACCTTTAACAGTTTCTACTCCTGCATTTTCCAATGCCAATTTATCTAAAAGTGGCTTGCGTCCAAGGGCACACAAAATTGCATCAGCCATTATTATTTCTTCTTTATCACCCACCAGCACCGAAATTTTTAAACCCTCCTCTGTTTTTTCTATTTTAAGTTTATCCATCTCCGCATTTGCAACCACATTAATACCATGTTTTATCATTCCTTGTTGAATATCTGTTCTGACATCTTCATCAAAACCCCTCAATATTAAATCCCGGCGGATAATTTGTGTTACTTCCGATCCCAAGCCATTCATAATACAGGCAAACTCTACACCAATATAACCTCCTCCTAGCACAACAAACCGCTTTGGTTGTTCTTGTAATAAAAACATTTCTCGCGACGTAATAGTGTGTTCAATTCCCGGTATATTAGGTTTAGTTGCTTCTCCACCTACAGCAATTAAAATCTTATCGGCAGTAATTTTTTTATCCCCAATTTCCACAGTATGGGCATCAACAAATTTAGCAAAACCTGAAATTAATTCTACACCGGCTTTTTCCAAATAACTAATATGTAAGGCACTCAAACGGCGTACTTCTTTATCTACTGCACCCACCAACTTTGCCCAATCAAAACTCGGTTCAACTTTACCCCAACCATAGCCCATTGCATCTTCATATAAATGAGAAAAATTAGAGGCATAAACCATCAATTTTTTTGGAACACATCCGCGTATAACACAAGTTCCGCCAACTAAATCACCTTCTGCAATTGCAACTTTGGCACCATAGGATGCAGCCCGTTTAGAACTGGCGAGTCCGCCGGAACCGGCCCCAATCACGAATAAATCATAATCATAGCTCATGCACATTACTCCTTGATTTTTTGATTTAGTTTTATTGTGCCATAAATCTAAAGTTTTTGCCAAATAAATATAATTTTAAATTAATTGAAATAATAAATTAATTGATGTTTTGACTAGGCAATTGAAACAAATCACAGTTTCTCTCAGACAACGCTTGTAGTGTGCGGAAGTTGTATGAAAAAAGAATTCTGTAAAAACAAATAATAAAGGCCAATTTTTCCACTTTCTATCACACGGTTTTTCCATTGTAGAAAGCACAAAAAAACTCATCTCTACCCCCGTTATCAAGGAAAAATTAACCTCTTTAAAACCCCACCTTACTAAGGGGGGCTGGGGGGTTCAAAGGAAAAATTAACGTCTTTAAAACCCCACCTTACTAAGGGGGGCTGGGGGGTTCAATAGTAACTAAAAATCATAAAAACATAACACAACAATCTATATAAACTTAATCTTCCGTAGAAACACGCAAAACTCTCATCGTAAAAATACTTAGTCCCTGATAGTATTTGTACAGATGGCTGAACTTTTTGCCATTTATTCCTTTACACGGATGTCGAAAAAACAGATCTATTTCTATAATTATTATTAAAAGCCTTCAACTAAAAACCCAACTTTTGAGCCAAAATTTAAAGAAATCAACAAGTGTGATAACAGTCACAAAAACTTATTCAAAAACAAGTAAAACTATTGCAGTAAGACCTAAACATAGGAACTACTAGAGGAATTAATGTAACCCTGCAAAACTCAAACAACCTCTATAAAAAACAGTGAAATTAAGATACCTAGCTTAAAAAACTAAGCAAATTGGCGGAAGACGTAAAAATTCAAAAAACGTAAAATAGAAATCAGATAAACCTAAAAATTATTAACTCAAAACTGACAACTAACACGTCAAATTAAATTAACCATTGTCACCCAAAAAACACTAAAAACCCAACCTATGAACACCAAAATATCGTCAGCTTCCACACAGATAAATGAACAATCACAGAACATGATTTCACCGGCAAAAGCACTCACCAGCATAGTTAACAAAAAACTCACCGGCCGATTAACCATAGGCGATCCCAACGACACCTCAGTATTTTGGCGAGTATATTTTGGGAACGGACAAGTACATTTTGCCTCTAGCGCAATGGGACACCTAGAACGTTTACCCTACCTCCTTCAGTGGTACTATCCCGAACTAGAAATAGTCTCAATGGAAAAATTTTCCTCCGACTACGAAGTAATTTGTCATTACTGGCAAACCGCTGCAATTTCCTTACAACAAGCCCGTAAACTATTAATGTGGCTCACAGAAGAAGCCTTTGTTCAAATATTATCAATACCCCAAGCCACCCTACAATTTGAAAAAAACCTAGGACTCGACCCCATATTACTCTCGCTTCCCCTCAAAGAAATTGTCACACCCGTTAAAGGATTCATCCATCAATGGGCCAAACTGAATACAGAAATAACCTCACCATTCCAAAGACCTATCGTTCAAGACATCGAAAAACTTTGTAAACTAATATGGCCGAAAATAGGTGACCTACAATTTCTTAAAACCTTCGCCAAAGTCATCAGAAAAAACCTCAGCCTTTACGAAACCGCATCCCTCTTAAAAATCGACACCTTATCTCTCGCCACCCTCTTAAAACCGGCCATAAAATCAGGCTTAGTCAACATGACTAGCTATGAACAACCCCAACGCCATAACCGTACCCTCATCGCCTGTATTGACGACAGCAAAACCGCCCAACGCCAAGTTAAACTCACCCTCGAAGCCAGCGGTTATCAAGTCTTAAACCTTACCAGTCCAACCACAGCCCTAACAATATTAGCCCAACAAAAACCAGCCTTAATTTTACTTGACATAAATATGCCCGACATCAGCGGCTATGAACTCTGCAAAATATTACGAAACTCCAACCTCCTCAAAGACATTCCTATAGTCATGGTCACCGGCAGAGACGGTATAGTAGATAAACTCCGAGCCAAAATGGTTGGGGCTACCGACTACCTCACCAAACCCTTTTATCCCCAACAACTCCTCAACACCATCCATCACAACCTCCATAGCCCCACACACCAGACAGCCCAAACCCGAATTGATATCCAGCCCTGTAATGCCTGTGCATAAACCACCAAAATAGTAAAATATAACTATCCAACCTATGGATTTATTCCGCCTTTCCTGATATTCCTTTGAAAGACTACTTCTGTATTCAGTTACGGCAGTCCGCTCGTTTAGCACTTCCCATAGACAATGTAGCAGAAGTTTTGAGCGTACCTTACGGAGAAATTTGTCCCATCCCCGGAGTTCCCACAGCCTTACTTGGTGTCATCACCCAAAATGGACAACTGATCTGGGTATTAGAACTTGGAGACTTACTCAGCGAAATGCTGGGGCTGGCTCCCTCGCCAATCGATTATGCTAAATGGGATACCCTCACATTGCTTTTAATTATCAACTCTCCCAACAACCAAAAAGGTGTTTCCCTTCAAAAACTCGCTTGTGTTGTCTCTGGACTCAAAGGAGTTGTAGAGATAAATAAAACAAATATTAGCGCCATTCCCGAACACTTTTCCCCCGCCTTTAGTTCTTTTCTCGCAGGTATAGTTAAAACAGAAGACCAACCTATCGCTGTTTTAAATGTCTCAGCAGTTTTTGCCGCCCTGCGACTCGCCGAACCCTAAGCCAAAATAAAAACATCAAACCAGTCAAATTTCCTACACGCCGGTTGATATAAATTTTTTAAAAGTTTAAAACATTTTCTTTCTTAAACTCATTCCTCGCTCAAAAAACATCCGGTAAAATATTCCTTACTCATCAAAACTTGATTTTATTTTTTAAACTATTTAATCCCTAATCCCCCATTATACTCTAATGTTAGAAACCATAGATGCACTTAAAGAACAAATCAATCAAAACCCTAGTGATTGGATAGCAAAAATCCATCTAGCAGAAGCTTTAAGCCAGCAGGGTCGTTTAGAAGAAGCCAAAGCGCTTTACTCGGAAATTGCCAATGCCGATCCAGGGGGAGTTTTTTCATCTAGTGGAGCTTTTTTACCCCCCGAAAATCAGCTAATTTCTACGCCAGAAATTTATCAGACAGACTATAGTAATTCGGCGCTAAAAACAAATTTTTCAAACCAGTTCAAAGATTTTTGGATACGACAAAAAATCCTAAAATTTTTGAGAGATAAACCTATTCTCCAAAAACAACTAATCTTTTTTTTAATTACTCAATTTTTAAGCTTAGGTTTTGTAGCTACAGCCGGATTTTTTTTGATAGGAACTATTAGTAGGGATCAAAAAAATATCGCGGTTTCTCAGGCTCAACTAGCGGCAACAGAAAGTTTTTATAAAACCCAAAACAAAGAAAAAACAGCTACAGAAAACACAATCAAAACCTTTAATGGAGGCTACAGCGCTATTTATAAAAAAGCCAATAACACAGGTTTTGAACTGCTGTCTGCTACAGGAAATATAGGGAAAAACAGTCAAGAAATTTACCCAAAGCTAAAAGAACTATTAACAAAAGCCGGTAATAGTCCAGAAAAATTACTCACTCACCGGCTGACAATAAACAACAAAACCTACAACTTTAGCGCCAAAGCCCTCCAACCTAAAAGCGCTAACACTCCTAGCGTAATTCTCCTTCGAGGCACCGCAGAAAACCTCAAAAATCCCCCTTTGACAGATATTATTACGATCACCGGCCTGCTAGTTTTAATTAGTGTTATTTTCGCCATAGAACTTTGGCTACTAGCATTGCTTAGCAAAACTCTTACCCAACCTCTTCAAAAAATTACACAAGCCACCACAGACTTTGCAAGAGGAAATCGCAGTGTACGGGCCACTCTCACCGGCAAAGACGAAATTAGAGAACTTGCAGAAAGTTTCAACAACCTTACCGGCACCCTCAACGCCGCCATTGGCAGCCTAGAAGAACAAACACGCCGTTTTCAAAGCGAAGCCGCCTTTCAAAAACGCGAAAAAGAACGCCTCCAACAAGGCATGAATTTATTACTAACCCGCCTTCTGGTTGCCAAACAAGGAGATTTAGCCATAAAAGTGCCGGTGGAAAGCGATCTCGAAACCAGTAGTGGGGCTATCTTGCGAGAACTCGCCCTAGCCATTAACGCTACCATCGACAACCTCCGCGAAATTGTTAGCAGTGTTCAAAGCGCCGCCAACCAAGTCCACACAAACGCCACCCGCAGCACACAAAAAGTACAAGCCCTCTCCATTAACGCTAGTAACCAAACCAAAACCATTAACACCGCCCTCAATGCGGTGGCTAATATGGGCCGGTCTATGCAAACTATTGCCAGCGCCACCCTCAAAGCCGCTGTCGTTGCCCGTCAAGGGGCCGTTCAATCTTTAGATGGAAATAAAATTATTGCTCAAACTGTCAACAGCATATATGAAGTACAGGATGTTGTGGGCCACGCCTCTAAAAAAGTCCGCTACCTGGCCGAGTCATCTCAAGAAATTTATAAAATTGTTTATATAATTGCTGGAATTTCGGAAAAAACTAACTTATTGGCTTTTAATGCTTCTATTGCTGCCGCCCGCGCCGGTGAGAATGGCCAAGTTTTTCGCGTTGTCGCCGGCGAAGTCCAACGTTTAGCCGAACGAGTCAGTGAGTCAGCCAAAGAAATTGAAAATTTATTAAGTTCTATTCAAGAAGCCAGCCATGAAGCCCTACAAACAATGGATGAAGCTTCTCAAAGTGTAGACGTCAGCATTAAAGCTGTCGTTAAAACTCAAGACACTCTCGCCAATTTAACGACCATCAATCAAAACATTAATCAGCTTTTACAGTCTATTTCAGCAAGTACCGTTTCTCAGGCCCAATCTTCTCAACAAGTTAATCAAACTATGCAAGCTACCACTGCCATTGCTGAAACAACCTCTGCTGAATCCCAAATTGTTGCCCAAACCCTGCGCGAATTGGTCGTTGTCGCGCAAGCTTTACAAGAATCTGTCGCCCGGTTTCGCGCCGATAACGACCGTTCTCGTTAAACTTGTTTGAAGTGCGTCAATATTACAAAAATATTATGAACCAGGATAGGGAGCTTGCCCCCCCACCCTCTCATTCCCTGTCTCTTCAACAATTAGAAGCGATTACCGAACAATCTCGCCTCTTATTTCTGGAAGAAGAAGCGCCTGAAAATCTCGCCATTCTTAAACAAGGAATTTTTAATTTAATTACAAAACAACAAAGTTTAAGTTCCAAAGAATATACTGTTTTAATTCGGGCATCCCACACCCTCAAAGGGGGTGCCGGTATTGCTCAGTTGCCCAAAATTTGCCACCTCGCCCACCAGCTTGAAGATTTATTTGAACAACTAATTGAGTTTCCGAAAGACGAAGCAAAAATAGAACTCATTGCTGAGAAATTTCAACAAATTTATGAATTAATTAATTTAGAGTCTCTTGATTTAAATTTAAATCTTCCGACCGAAAAAACTTCGGAAGAAATAAGTCACCATGTTAGTTTTTCTGATGTTATAAATTCTCCTCTTTGCCCAGAAGATTCGCTTTCTGTTTCTTTAGAAATAGATGAAATTTCCCAGTTTTTTACTGACTTTTCAAGAGAAACTCCCTCTCAGCAAGCTTTTATAAAAAATTCTCTTTCTGTTGAACTCGAAAAATATCTCCAGCGTCTTGAAGCTTTTTTGCCATCAACTTCCCCCGACAACCAAAAAGACTTTTTTAGTTCCGAAGAAAATTATTATAAGGAAAGTGGATTACTGAGTTTTCGAGCTTTTAATTTTGTTGGTAATGATTCAGTTTTTTCTGCGGATAAGCAAGCGCTTTCTTCTTCGCCATCTGTTACTGGTAATCAGCTTAATTTAAAGCTTCCAGAAGAGGTGCCGGTTGCCGAAGAAACTTCTGTATATTTTTCTGAAAATATTAAAGATGCGCTCAATAATTTTGCTGAAGAAATTACTTTATTGAGCGAAGTTTTTAATTTGTTTTTTTTAGAAAAAATGGCTTGCTTAATCAGAATAAAGGTTCAAAGCGATTTTTATTCCTTAGAGGATTTTACTAGAGAACTTTGTCATAAAATTAGAAATTGGAAAGAACAAATTCTCGACAAAATAACCTCGTTTGAATCAAAAAATGATAATTTAGCAGAAGAAAAAACTGTTGTTCAATCAAACACCGAAGAAGCTGAAAATATCCAATTAGCACAAAATGATCAAGTTAAAAAATCAGAAGTTAAAGAAGAATTATTAACAATTCCAGACAGGTTTTTAAAATATATTGTAGCTAAACCTGATAAAAATTTAGCTACATCAGCTTCCTTGACACTTCGTGTACCGGCCCACGAATTTGACAGACTAAGCGACACAGTAGGGGAATTATTTATCAATTACGAAAAACTTTCCCAATATCAACAACAACTTTCTCAAACTAGCCGCAATCTTAAAAAACAAATTCAACAACTTAAGTCTCTCAATAATTACTCTAAAAAAGACAATACAATTTTAAGTCGAAATCGGCAGCAAATGCCAACAACAAAAGACGAGATTGACGAAGAAAGTATTTATTTAAATAACAATGCTTTATTCACTCAAGTAAGACAAAATGAGACTTCAATAAATGAAGTAAAAAATTCTATTTCACCAAAAGATTTTACTTCAGAACATTTGAATAAACCATTAAATAGAACCATTTTTAATGGGGATTTTCAAGACTTTTATGAATTAGTTGTACAAATTAATGAAAGTAGATCGGATATAGATTTGCTGACTAGAGAATTTCAAGAAACCCTTGATATACTCCACAATTCTCTACACAACTTAAACGAAAACTTAACACAATCTAGGTTGGTAAATTTTGGCCTACTTACCGATAGGTTTCAAGCTTCTTTGCAAACTCTTAATCAACAATATGATAAAACTGTTGAATTGGTTGTGGAAGGCAAAAATTTACTTATAGATCAAGCCCTTTTACAACAACTAAATACTCCTTTAACACATCTATTTCGCAATGCTTTTGATCATGGCATTGAAACAGCTTCCGAAAGGCTGAAAGCCGGTAAACCCAAAATAGCTAAAATATATTTAAATGCTCAAATATCAGGGAATTATTTAACAATTTCTTTGCAAGATGATGGCCGGGGTATTGATATCAAAAATATCTATAATCGGGCTAAACAAATGGGTTTAATTGACACCTCAACTCCCATAGAAAAATTTAAAAAACAAGAAATTTTAGATTTTCTTTTTTCGGCTGGCTTTTCTACTGCGGCACAAAAAAGTGATTTGTCTGGGCGTGGGGTAGGTTTAGATATTGTTCGCTATCAAATCAGTCGAATGCGTGGAACTGTTCAAGTAGAAACCCGCGTCGGATATGGCACAAAATTTACAATAAATGTTCCTTTTAAACTTAGAGTTGTGAAGCTTTTATTCTGCCGTTGTGGTACTCACAATTTAGCTATTCCTTGTTTAAATATTTTAGAAATTATCAATTTATTGGATCACCCCTTTTTTGTAAAATCAAACAATAAATTAAGAGAACAAAAACCTACTAATTATGTTGTCTGGAACGGCAAAAATATTAGGGTTTTTTCCTTAATAGATTTATTGGAATACGGACGTGATACCAGTATAGAATCTACCCAAAACCCTCCCCCAGTCGGACTCGTTTTAGAAGTCAATAATGAACCAATTGTTTTGGCTGTAGATGCCATTCTTCAAGAATGTGAATTAGTGATTAAACCCTTTGATGAAACTGTCCCAGTTCCTTCCTATTTGGCGGGATGTACTGTATTAGGAAATGGCGAAATTGTCCCGGTTATTTCTCCCCAAGATTTAAGGGAAAAAATTATCCCTAGCCAATCAACTATAGACCAAATAATTTCTTCTTTTTATTTAGAAAACAACAGCGAAACAACCGGTTTACAACAAGAATGGAATGACTTACAATCTGCTGTCTCAATTGTTGAGGAAATTCAAAGAGAAGATTTAGATAATCGGGAAATTAAGGAGCAACCTTTAGAGATTACTTACTCTACATTATCCACTGCTTTTTGCATCCCAAAACCGGCCATTTTAATTGCCGATGACTCTATAGCGGTTCGACGAGCTTTAGATCAGCTTTTAAGTCAAGCAGGGTATCATGTTACTCAGTGTAATGATGGCAAAGCAGCTTTAGAAGAACTAAAGCGTAGTGGGGCTACTTTTGACTTAGTTATTTCTGATTTAGATATGCCTCGTCTCAGTGGCTTTGAATTGCTGGCAAGTGTTCGATCTAATCCCCATACCAGAAATGTACCTTTTGCTATTTTATCCTCGCGCGACAGTGAACAATGCCGACAACGCGCCGCATCCTATGGAGTCACAGCTTATTTTACTAAACCTTGGGAGCCAACTTTTTTACTCAATGAAATTGCTGCTTTATTAAGTTAATAATTTACAAGATTTAGTATTTATTTCATTCTATCTTTCCTAAGTTTTTAAAAACTTAATATAAACAATTTATACCCAATTCTATTTAAAAAGTATCTTTTTTTGGACTTTATAGAATTGGTATAACTTTAATACTCATAAAATAAACTGCATAAAAATTTTTTTTATCGCTTTGTTTTTGTCCGGACAACAAATCAGCGGCCCGTATCAGTAAAAAGAATCATTGATACGGGTATTTTTTATGCGTCGCTACGCCCCTTTGTTTGTCACAAGCTTGTTATTTATGACCATCACAACAAGTTTTTCCTCTTTATATGCCAACTCTCATGAATATCGAGTTGCCGGTACAGCGCAGACAGCCCAAGGCAACGATCCACCGGCACCCGATAGCGGCGGACGACGCAGATAAAAGCAGGCAAATAATTTAATTCAGTCTATATCAGCGGGGTGCGGAATTACGAATGGGAATCTCTCAATACAATACACCCCTTATGAAATCTTTTTGCTTGTTTTTGACCATTAGTTTATCGCTGGCTGCCACTGTTAATATCTCCTCAGCCCACACCAGCAAAACCAACTCTCCTACTTTTCAAACTGCCCAAACACCTCTTTTTTTTAACACTTCTGAAATCACTACTGATTGGGATTGCGATCAACCCGGAGGAAATTGCCGCGAACAAAAATAGGATTCTTGACTTTAGTTTTTAAAAAAGCATAAACACAATTTTCAGGATGTACCACTGCTATATCCTGAATTTTTAAACGAAATTATACCCATCTACTTAGGCATAAAAATCAGTTTTTAAAAACCCAAAATATTCTCCGAAAAAATTACCACTGTGGAGCATCAGCCATTAATAACTCAGCATCCGCCGCCGACACCGGCTTAGAAAAAAAATACCCCTGCCCATACTCACATTGAAGCGCCCAAAGCTGTACCAAATGCTTCTCGGTTTCTACCCCTTCAGCCACCACATACATCCCTAAATTGTGGGCTAACATAACAATAGCACGGACAATTTCAGAATTTTCATCATCGCCGCCCATTTCGTTTACAAAAGACCGATCAATTTTGAGAGTATTAATAGGAAAACGGTGTAAATAACTTAAAGAAGAATACCCCGTTCCAAAATCATCAATACACAAACCAATATTGCGGGAGCGTAACTCTTCTAAAGTAGAAATAGAAGTAGCAGCATTATCCATCAAAACACTTTCAGTAATTTCTAGTTTTAAACAACTTGGTTCAATGCCGGTACATTCCAAAATTTCGTCAATTTGAGAGAGCAAATTTGTTTGAGACAATTGCCGGCCAGAAAGATTAACACTCATCGTTAAATTATGCACAGAGCGAAAACGTTCTTGCCAGGCTTTTAGTTGACGACAAGCTTCATATAAAACCCACGTTCCCAAAGGAATAATTAAACCAGTTTCTTCAGCCACCGGAATAAATTCTGCCGGCGAAACAATTCCCCTCTGAGGATGAACCCAACGAACCAAAGCCTCAAAACCTGCAATACGTCCCGTATCCAAAGCAATCAATGGTTGATAATGTAAAACAAACGAAGAAGCCAAAACACTTAAACTCGATTCCAAACTACTGCCTTCTGGGCGAGTAAAGCCTGTTTCAGAAATCGCACGACGCAAATCATTTTCTAAGCTCAACAAAACTATGGCACGCTCGTGCATTGCCTGCGTAAACACCACATAACGCGCTTTTCCTTCAGCTTTAGCGTGATACATAGCAATATCGGCATCTCTCAATAAATCTTCTGGTTGAAGATAGGGCCGGCCCCATAAAGACTGATCAGAGTTTTTGTCATCCGTACCCGTTACAATGTGACCGTAGGCTGCCGCAGCAATACCAATGCTGGCACTAGTAAAAACTTGATGGCCATTTAAATTTACCGGCATTGCTAATTCTTGTTGAATCCGCTCAGCAAAAGCTGTAGCACCATCAATATTGCTAATAGATGAAAGCAAAATAGTGAACTCGTCTCCACCCAGTCGCGCCACCACATCGCCCGGACGCACACAACTACTGAGGCGACGCGCCACAGCTACAAGAAACTGATCGCCCAAACTATGACCCAGACTATCATTGACGACTTTAAAGCGGTCTAAATCAAGAAATAGTAAAGCAAATAAACCGTTAGAACGCTGTTTTGCTTGGGTGATCGCCTGCTCAACACGGTTAATAAATAAAGTGCGGTTTGGCAGGCCGGTGAGGCCATCATGCCATGCCGCTTGTTCTAATTGTTCTTGCGCCCACTGTCGTTCCGTAATATCTGAACCATAAAGATGAATCACTCCCAGACTGGGGATGGGGTGATAACTCCAAGAAAAAATGCAGTCCTTAATGTTACGTTCAATATGCCTTTCGGAGGCTAGAGATGAAAGGCAATTATCGACTATAGAGTAGTGGTTAGTCGGCAATAATTGCATTGGATCATTGAGATCCAATTTTTTAAGAATTTGTTTAGCTGCTGGGTTGAGATAAATTACATTGCCCCTCTTATCTGCTGCGAGGACAGGGTTGGGGTCATTTCTCGGAAATGCTGCTAGGCGTTTATTTTCTTCTTCGGCTGCTTTTTTGTCAGAAATGTCGGAAATTGAACCGGCTATGGTGTGAGGTTTGCCATTGCTATCGCCCCAAGCTACTCCTCGCGCCAGCATCCACCGATAGGATCCATTTTTGTCTAAAATTCTATGTTCGTTGCAAAAATAGGGCGTTAACCCGGCAAAATGCACGCTTAATTGTGCTTTCAGGCGTTCTATGTCGTCTGGGTGTACCCGCTTAAACCATTCATCGGGATGATTGCCAATTTCGTTGTCTGTATAAGGGTTACCGTTTTGTCTTGGTAGAGAGAAATATATTTCGTTAGTTTGTAAATTCCAATCCCACAACCCAAAAATTTCTCCACCTTCACCGGCTACTTCTGCCCTCCAAACTTCCGTTAGTGTTGGTGATTTTTTACTCCTTTGAACTGGAATGTTATATTTAGTTTTGTTTGTTAAATTTTCTTGGTTTTTTATAGTGAAGTTTTGTGCTTCTTCGCTTTCATAATTTCCTTTATTTTTTTTTGGAGTTAATTCTAAGTTTTGAGATGTTTTATTGAATTGTCTCCACAAAACTATAATGCTTGTTACACCTAATCCGATTAAAATTAGTGTGCCGGGGCCAACAATTACTAAATGCCAAATAAAGTTTATTTCTAAGGGAGAAGATGCGTTTTTCTTTACGTCATTCCACGCTATTAAATACCATTTACTGCCCGAAATTGAAGTATAGGCGATTATTTTAAAAGGGCCATCTATCTTGCGGATGCCTTTTGTTTCTGACTTTCCATTTTTTAATGCAATTACCAAGGGAGAATTTTTATCTAGGGTTGTTTGTTTCGGTATTGGTTTAAAGGGAAATATTAGACTTCGGCTCTCTTGACTAAAAAGGGCTGTTTTTATTTTATTTTCACCGGCTCCTTTTTCAAGAATTTGATTAAGCCTATCAAGTTTAAATAATACTACCTTGGTTCCCACTACCTGAGACTTTTTATCTAAAACCGGCACTTTTACTAACCAATAAGGTTTATTTTCTATCCACGTTAGTCCTTCCGAGTTTGCCGATGTGTCTGTTGCTGTCAATCCTATTTGAGCAATTAATTTATTACTGCTGTTATATTCTCTGATACCTGCAATTTCTGGATATTTTTTTAAAAGGTCTTCGATTTGGAAAAAAATCGTTTGTTTTGTATTATTATTTTTTAAATTTTTTACTACCTTTATTGTTTGTTTTAAACCCGCCCTATCCTCCTGATAGTTTGGCATAATTTTAGCTTTGTCAGTAACACTAATCGCTATATTTTTAAGGTTTTCTAAATATTCCTCCACTGCTTGACTTTTAAAAGTAGCAAAGGCTAACAAGTTGTTTTGTTGTTCTTGTTTTAAATCGTTATAAAACTGCCACGCTCTCAGCCCCGTTGCGAAAGTTCCGATGATTGTCATCCCCAACACCACATAGGCTAGGGACAATACTATACTGTGGGCTGTGTTTTTATTGCCAGCCATGCTTGATTCCTGTGGTTTTTTCGCCCATTGGCTCTGGATTTTTTTGTATAAGATAACCACGTTGCTAGCTGACATTTATTTATATTTTCTTTGTTATCGACTATTGCTAGTTCGGCTGGAAGTATGAGGTTATCGACCATTGCTTTTGAGTTTATCTTCTTTATTGCTAGCCGTCAGACAAGCCTATTTTATATCAATCAACCCTAACATTGCTACGCCAATTCTTTGCCACCAGCCTCTAAGCTTTAGGCTGTCCGCTACAGATCAAACGTTCTAATAGTCTCAAAAAATACTTTTGAGGCTGATGGCGTTAAATGCAGACGGCTGATAGCTGCTAAGTCACCGCTGAAAGTTCATTGACTATTTTTAACCGGCCTCGACAAATAGCGCGCAATAGCCGGTCTACGGAAAGTCTTTCTTCTTCGGGCAATGTTTCATCCAACACCGCAGCCATCAAGCCGTAGCGGTCTGCTAAAGTGATGTATCCGGTGGTGGCTGTAGAGGCAACCAGTTCTGCAATCGCACCGGGTAGCAAGAGTATGGGGAATAATATCATTTTGGATTTTAAATTTTGAATTTTAGATTTTAAATTTCCCGTTGCATAACCTATTTCCGGCTTTTGAATCGCTTTTGTGTTATCAAAATCATTTGTTTGCTCCGCCATATATAACATAATTATTTAGGATAAACACGACTATTATAGTATCAAGTCTTTTTTGCTTTTTTTCAATGATTATTAGTCAGGTTTTCTAGTGATATTTTGTTTGTAAAAAGTTGATTAATATCTCTGAAATTTTGTGATTTATATCGCAAATTTATGTGATTATAATTTGGGTGCAGTGTGATTTAAATAACTAAATAAAGTGATTAAAGCCAATTTTAGCTGTGACGTAAATCACTATAAAAAAAGAAAAATATAAAAATTTTTAGGCAAAAAGTAGGGAGCCTTATCTATAAGCCCCCTACTAGTGATTGAAAAAAATAAGTTTATACAGCTGCCAGGAAATCACTGCTACTTAGTTGAATCTGCCCTTTGCCGGCTAAAGAAGCTAAAACTTCCCCAGAGGCACCAATTTTAATCAAAGTGTTATTCGCATCTGAAATAAATTCCAGTTGATTGAAACTTATACTTTCACCCAATACAATCACATCTTGACCTTTCTCAAAATCGCTAATTGTATCCGTTCCAAAACCGGCCCGCAAAATAAACTTATCTTTTCCATCATTACCACTAAGGATATCATTACCAGCATCACCACTAATTACATCCGCACCGGCACCCCCAGAAACAACGTCATCTTCACTACCCCCATAAACAGTATCATCACCCTCATCTCCATTAACAACATCCTTGCCACTATTGCCACTGATAAAATCATTTTCCTTATCTCCATTCAAAAAGTCATGACCGCTATTTCCCATCAAAGTATCATTATCTTTTCCTCCATAAATCCAATCATCTCCCTCACATCCATCTATTAAATCTGCACCCATATTACCAAACAGTAAATCGTTGTTTTCTCCCCCACAAATACTGTCGTCTCCGATATCTCCTAAAAGGATATCGTCACCTAAATTGCCTTTCAAAATATCGGCATTTTCTCCTCCAAAAAGTGTATCCTTACCAGCCCCTCCATCAAGAAAATCTAAACCTAAATTGCCATAAAGCAAATCGTTGCCTTCTCCACTTATTAAGCTGTCATTTCCTAAATCTCCTAAAAGAATATTGTCGCCTAAATTATCTTGCAAAAAGTCATTATTTTGACCCCCATAGATAGTATCGTTGCCTTCTCCTCCATCCAAAAAATCATCCCCAAGGTTTCCAAACAGTAAATCATTACCTTCTCCTCCTTCAATATTATCTGTTGCATCCATTCCCACAATTATGTCATTTCCTCCCTTTCCCATGAAGGTTTCACTCTTTTCTGTACCCATAAGAGTGTCGTTTTCTTCAATGCCGTTATAGATGTTTTCTACAGCAGTTGGTTTGTTATATGTAGGGTTGGGAATTTGTTCGCAAAGACATTCTGCATCTTCTATTAATGTTGGCTTTACATCGGTTTCTGGTGTCGGAATAGGTTCTGCTGTCGGCGTTACATCGGTTATTGGCGTTACATCGTTTTCTGGTGTCGTTGTGACATTCGTTATAGGTGTTGGAGTTGGGATGGGTTCTGGTGTTGGAGTTGGGATGGGTTCTGGTGTCGTTGTGACATCGGTTATTGGCGTTACATCGGTTTGTGGTGTTGTTGTGACATCGGTTATCGGAGTTGGAGTTGGGATGGGTTCTGGTGTCGTTGTGACATCGGTTATCGGAGTTGGAGTTGGGATGGGTTCTGGTGTCGGTGTGACATCGGTTATCGGAGTTGGAGTTGGGATGGGTTCTGGTGTCGGTGTGACATCGGTTATTGCCGTTACATCGGTTTCTGGTGTCGTTGTGACATCGGTTATCGGAGTTGGTGTTGGAATAGGTTCTGGTGTCGGTGTTGTGACATCGGTTATTGGCGTTACATCGGTTTCTGGTGTCGTTGTGACATCGGTTATCGGAGTTGGTGTTGGGATGGGTTCTGGTGTCGGTGTTGTGACATCGGTTATCGGAGTTGGTGTTGGGATAGGTTCTGGTGTTGGTGTTGGGATAGGTTCTGGTGTTGGAGTTGGAATAGGTTCTGGTGTTGGGATGGGTTCTGGTGTTGGAGTTGGGATGGGTTCTGGTGTTGGAGTTGGGATAGGTTCTGGTGTTGGAGTTGGGATGGGTGTTGGAGTTGGGATAGGTTCTGGTGTTGGAGTTGGGATGGGCGTTGGAGTTGGGATAGGTTCTGGTGTTGGTGTTGGGATGGGTGTTGGTGTTGGGATGGGTTGTGGTGTTGGTGTTGGGATGGGTTCTGGTGTTGGTGTTGGGATAGGTTGTGGTGTTGGTGTTGGGATAGGTTGTGGTGTTGGTGTTGGGATGGGTGTTGGGATGGGTTCTGGTGTTGGTGTTGGGGGGTTATTAACAACAGCAGAAAGCGAAAAATTAAATAAATTTTCGTCAGAGTCGTTAGTGGAAAAAGAAACATCTCCATTAAAAGTACCAGCAACATTTGCCGGTAATTGAATCGTCAAAAATGCTTGCCCCAAAGGAGAAATTGTAGAGGGAAGAGTGCCAACAAGACTATAACCTTGAGGCAATTGTAAATTACTGAGAAGGAGAGTAGCATTGCCGGTGTTTTGCAAAGTGAAAGTTTTAGTTAAAGCAGAATTAATCTCTGTAGTACCCAGAGAAATTGCACTGCCATCAGCAACATTTATATTGCTATCAAGCACTTGAATTTCTGCATTTTTACCAGGCATTTCATAGGCACCGGCATCAATTTTTGCTATGCCATTTCCATCCCCATCTTGAGAGCGAATTTGACCAACTTGGTCGGTACTTAATGCAGCGTTTGTTATGCCCTTATCAATAGCAGGACTTCCTGCCAGTAAAGAATGTACATATTGACCATTAATTTGCTGTAAAGGGCCAATTTTGGGGTCAACAAGAGTAATTGTTGATGTAACATTTCTATCGTTTGGATCATTCGTAGTTAGTTTTGGCGGCCATTGAATATTTCCGCCACCATCAATAAGTAAACGGTTGGTTTGTTGTTGAATTTTCCATTGATTTCCAGCAGTATTGTTGCCAAAAATAGAATTTTGAACAGTAACCGGCGGTGTGGCTAAATTGCTATAGGCTGTAATAGCACCTCCATATAAACCGGCTGAATTATTAGCAAAGGTGGTATTAACAATATTCGTGGAAAATGCGTCTTTTGTGGCAACAACAACTCCACCACCATTAACAGCGGCTTTATTACCAGAAATTGTTGTGTTTGTAATTTTTACATTGGCTGATTCACCCAGCCATAAACCGCCCCCACTATCACTTGCATCGTTATTGATAAAAGACGAATTAGTTACGGTAATATCACCATTACCGGCCCGAATGCCACCCCCAGAACCTCCTGTACCATTACTATATTTAATGGCTTTATTGTTGATAAAAACGCTGTCTTCTAACAAAATTTTATCGGGAGGATAACCATACAAAAATCCTGCGCCTCCTTCGCCGGTGGCTGTATTATTGTCAAATACACTCTTGCGGATAATAACATTTCCGCCGATGGAATCATTAATATATTCGCTTGCACCATCGACATAAATAGCACCTCCAAGACCGTTGGTGGTAATGTTATTTTTAAAGGTAGAATTTTCGACGGTGAGACCACTTAAAAGATTATTAATTGCGCCGCCAAAGGTTCCTTTATTATTCGTGAATTCTGTATTTTTTACGGTGAGAGTGCTGCCACTTTTTACTCCAATGGCACCACCGCCCCGTTCCGTATTTGCTGCAAGAGAACCATCATTTCCATCAAATTTAGAATTGAGAATGGTTGTGGTGCTTCTCCAGCCGGTATATAAGCCGGCACTAAAGCCGGCTATGTTGTTATTAATTTGGCAATTTTCGAGTGTTAAAGTGCTATGGGAACCGCTTTGAATTCCGGCACCGGCACCGGTAGGTTCATCGGTATTTGCGGCGAGTTTTCCATTAGCAATAATCAGGTTTTTAAGAGTAACCTGTGTGCTTGGGCTAGTTTGAATAACTCGACTGCTGTTATTACCACTAATGGTTAAATTAGGTGCAGCAGCAGCATCTATTATCAGGTTTTTGTTAATCAACAATTGGCCGGTGGTAAGGGTGATGGTTGCACCGGCAAGACTACTATTAAAAACGATGGTATCCCCTGCTTGTGCCTCAGCAATAATTTGTCGCAAGGAACCGGCACCACTGTCTGCATTATTTGTGACAATTCTGGTTGCTAAAAGACCGTTATAAGCGCTTATACTTTCTGCTATTAATGGGTTTTCTGATTCTATTTGCCCTTGACTAAATTCTAAGTTCCAATTTCCGCCTAAATTACTGTTGCCGGTGATATCAACTGAGGCAGCAATATCTGTGCCGGTTATTTGGCTGAATTTGGATACAAAGTTTTTGCCTTCAACGCCGCTGGCTACATTACAACCATAAAGCAAAATGTCTGCTTTTTGAGAGAGATATTTTTGCCAGGTTTGTAATGAGTCACTATAGCTTTCTAGGGTAGTTGAAGAAAGTTGTGTATTGCCTAAGTTTAAGCTTCCCTGACTACCGTGTGAAAAAATGTAAATTGCATCTAGTTTTCCGTAAAGTTGAGAATATTTTTGCAGTTCAGATGTTATTTGCTCAACTCCATCTTGGTTAGAGTTAAGGAATATTTTTATGCCCGTTATTGAGTTAGCCAGTAATTCGTTATTTTCTAGTCCTCTGTCTATAAAAATCAGAGAACGTGAAGGATTTTCTGAGTTGATGTTAGTGGTAGTTATTTGCTTTGTTTGAGATGTCATGGTAGAGACTCCAGGTAATTAATAACTTTTGTAGATACAGCCCTAGAGTTATTCCCAAATGTCTAGATTTTTACAAAAATTAGGATATTTTTGCCTTTGAATGCTCCAAAAAAAATTGATATTTTTCCCCAAGAATTGAAGCATTATGTAAATGTAAGATTGATAATTTTCCCAAATTTTCTTAGATGCTTCTGATTTGTAGAGCGTAGATGCTTTTGTTGATTTGGGAAGCTCTTACAGAGATAGTTTTATGAATGCTACTTATATAGCTCATTAACTTTCATTATTGTTTATCTCTGCTATTTAATATTAAATAAAAGTTTTGATTTTTTTGCATCCGTTATTTGACGGATATTTGCAAAAACAAAAAAATTATAGAGTCTGCGTAATTTTACGAATATATTATCGTTGCTCCGACCCTCATACTCTATTAGATGTCGGTTTTTTCGGACATCTAATGGTAATTAAATTAAAAACAAAAAAATTCCCCACACTTTACAGCGAGGGGACACCAGAGAACATCCATCAGGGTACATCTATTAATAATATGCGGCCTTAAAATAATGAATTCGGGATGTTTTTAATTCCCAAAAAAAAAGCCTCTGGCAAACTTGCCAGAGAGCCGTCAATCAGGGTGCATCTATTCTCTATCTTCATGGGATGCCGACAATATCAGGATAGTTTTTGTTTTCAAAAAAAAACACTCTGACAAAATTGCCAGAGAGCCATCAATCAGGGTGCATCTACTTATTTGTTTTCTCTGTTGTAGATGTCGATCCGGAGATTTTTAGCAGAACCTGACAAAATTATTCCCCAAAATGGCCCATAAAAGCCAACTTTTGTTTCTGTGGGCGGGTTGGTTGTCTGGTTGCGATTCTTTTTTGTGACAGGGATGTCATTGATAAAATCAAACAAATTATGATTTTTTGGAAATTGTTTCTAACCGGTGCTTGGATAGGGCCGGCTCATAAGCTATAGTGTCAAGGTGGATAATTGTTTGCTGCTTTGAGTTTGAGGTTTTATTATGTCTGGGAACAATCAAAAGTACAGATTAGTTACCCGCAGTGATTTTGATGGTCTAGTGTGTGCGGTGCTTTTAAAAGAATTAGAAATGATTGATGAGATTAGATTTGTCCACCCTAAAGATATGCAGGATGGAAAAATTGAAATTACCAACCGCGATATCACTACAAATTTACCCTATGTGGAGTCAGCTTATTTATGTTTTGACCATCACTTAAGTGAAACTATCAGAAATACAGAAACAAAATCTAACCATATTATTGATGCAAATTCGCCTTCGGCGGCGAGAGTTGTTTACAACTATTATGGGGGCAAAGAACGCTTTGCCAATGTGTCAGAAGAAATGATGGCGGCTGTGGATAAGTCGGATGCGGCAAAGTTTACCAAGCAAGATGTTTTACATCCTAAAGGTTGGGAGTTGTTGAGTTTCTTGATGGATGCTCGCACAGGTTTGGGCCGGTTTAAAGATTTCCGCATTTCTAATTATCAGTTGATGATGGAGTTAATTGATTATTGCCGTAATCACAACATTGATGAAATTTTGGAATTGCCCGATGTCGCTGAGCGCTATAATCTTTATTTTGATCAAGATACGCTTTTTAAAGATCAAGTTGAGAAATGCTCAAAAACTTACGAAAATTTAGTGGTTTTAGATTTGCGTAAGGAAGAGGTTATTTATGCCGGCAATCGTTTTATGGTTTATGCTTTGTTTCCCCAATGTAATATTTCTATGCACGTTCTTTGGGGTTTGAAAAAACAAAATACTGTCTTTGCAGTAGGGAAATCAATTTTTGACCGCAGTTCTAATCTTAATGTCGGCGAATTGATGCTTAAATATGGCGGTGGTGGCCATGAAAATGCCGGTACTTGTCAAATAGATAATGAGCGAGCAGAGGAGGTCTTGAAAGAGTTAATCGAACAAATTACTGCTGGGTCTTAAATTCTTCGTGATGCCGATTTTTAGTTTAGGCTTTTGATAACTATAAACAAACATAAAGACAAAGCCTGCAAGTGCAGGCTTTTTCAATATCTAGCGCTTTTTATTAAAGCTATCTCTCTGTTCAATGGCATCCAACCGGCTTTGTTGCGAGGGGGTAAGCCGTTGATATACCTCCTTAATCTCTATGTCAGAATAATCTGTGATGAGGGTGTGGAGTTCGGCTAAAGTTTCTGCTGCTAACATTCGATATTGTAGCGTTTCTAGCTGAATTACAGGCTGAGTCTGTATGCTCGACTGAACAAGCGTCGAAACACATTCTTGAATCATCATTTATTCTCCTAACTTAGGGAAAGTTTGGGTAGGTAATGAAGGGCTTTTTAAGGAGCCAGTAAACAAAGTTTATTATAGCAAACAATTGTCCCAAAATAAATATATTTTCTGAAAGAGGATTTTAGCTGTTGTTATTTTTGTCTTCCTGGCATAGATAGAAAAAGTCAAAATTGAGTTAAATTAGTACATATAAGATTACAAAATACAGAGAGGATTCAACCATGCCTAAATGGAAACTGACAACAGAATTTAGTTTTGATAGTGCTCATTTTATTAAAGACTATAAAGGGCCATGCGGTCGGATGCACGGTCATACTTATCGAGTGCAAATTGAAGCCACATCCCAAAAACTTAATTCCTCAGAATTTTGCCCCCATGAAGTGATGGTTGCCGATTTTAAAACCTTACGGTGGGCCAAACAGGATGTTACCAAGGGAGGCTTAGATCATTGTGTTTTAAATGAAGTTCTACCACCCGATTATGAAACCACAGCAGAAATGATTGCCAAATATATTTACGAAGAAACAAAAAGAAGAATTCCAGAAAATGTTGAGTTAAAAGTAAGAGTTTCTGAAACACCTAATTCTTGGGTAGAATACGAAGATGATTAAACAAAAACTCTCAATTTTCACCAAATAAAAAATCAGTCTCATATAAACTAATGCTCAGCGAATAAAAACGGCAAGTTTTTCAAAAAACAGATTTTAAAATCTTCAACCACTAAATCTCTGAATGCCCTATCTGCAAAAGTTCTTACCACATTTTTTGCAGACAGCAACACTTTTGCGATCACCGGCCCTCCCTCCAATGATAGAGAAAATACTTACATCCCCAGACTGATGAATAATTAAGCTATATTTTGTAGGATTTTCTTAGGCTTTAAAAAAGTTCTATTTCAACCCCTTGCTACCCCATAGCATTTTTTACCATTTATTAGAAAAAAGCTACCACGCAAAAAGCCGTAGCTTTTACCCATCTAAACTTTCCCACAGAAATTATCAAATGGTAAAGAGGTTTAACCAGGGGAGAAACCACCTAAAAAAAGACAATCATTCAATCAGGATGGAAGTCTAAATTACAATTCTTTTTGCCAACAGATGAGGGAGAGAGCCATGAAAAAATTTACAACTTTACTACTGAGCAGTTTCTTACTTGTAGGAGCAGTTGCTTGCTCTGATGCCGAAAAAACTAGCGCTAACGCTCCCGATGCGCCCACCCAAGCCGCTAAAACCCCCGATGCAGAAACCGCTCAAAAAAACCAAGCAGACGGCACAAACGAAGTTCGCAGATCCCAAGCAAACTCTGACATTCGGGCACGGGAACAACGCAATAACGTTGCCGGCGACCCCCTAAAAAGAGCCGATAATGATTTAGCCTCGGAAGTTCGCAGCAAACTAGAAGTTAACATACCCGCAGGTTCTTTAACCGTTGATGCCAAAGAAGGTGCAGTTAGTGTGGGTGGTACCGTTCCTACTCAAGAACAACTTGCCAAAATTGAACCCTTAGCAAAAGAAATTAAAGGCGTTCAAAGTGTAGAAGTTAAAGCAACTGTTGCCCCCGCTACCCCCAAAGCGAACGACAACAACAACTAATAAAAACTAGGGTGGGCTATCCACCCTACGTCTGATAAATTGCAAAACTTACCCCATCTATCTAGCGACATAAACAAACATTACCCCTGACGAAAGATGAATTCGGTTGATTAAAATGTCTAAATAAAAATAGCAAGAAACAGATAAAAAATCTGAATTCATAACTCTCGTAAAAAAAGTAAATTATTCTGGAGAAAACCATGACCATAGGATTAACAAAAAGAGCAGTCGGAGTTTTTTCTACCTACCGTGAAGCCGAAGCAGCCTTACGCGAACTAAAAACCTCTGGTTTCCCGATGAACAAAGTCTCTGTCATCTCTAAAAACGCCGATGACAACCAAAATTTAAGCGGAGTGGGTCTCACAGACAAGCCGAAAGAAAACCAAGTAGCCGGAGGTGCCAAAGCCGGTGCTGTAGCAGGAGCCACAACCGGCGGCTTAATTGGCCTCATCGGTAGCCTAACCGCCTTCACCATCCCCGGTATTGGGCCGATATTGGCAAGTGGAGCCCTAGCCACTATTCTTGCAGATACCCTCATAGGGGGAGCTATTGGAGCAGCCACCGGCGGGTTAGTTGGCGCTCTCGTTGGCTTAGGAATTCCTGAAGATAGAGCTAGAGTTTACAATGAGCGCGTTTCTCGCGGTGAGTACCTTGTTGTTGTCGAAGGCAGCCAAGACGATCTCCAGCGTGCCCAAACTATCCTTCATCGCGGCGGCATCCAAGAATGGGGCGTTTATGATGCCAGCCATGAGCATAACCGAGTCACCGGCGCCAACCGCCGCGCTGTGGGCGTATTCACTACGCGCGCCGAAACAGAAGAGGCTCTTCAAGAATTGCGCCGTGCTGACTTCCCTATGCACAAAATTTCTGTCATTGCCCGCGATGCTGATAAGCAGGATGATATTGCGGGTGTTGATGTTAAAGACCCTGTAGGCAACAAAGCTGATGAAGGTGCTGCTACAGGAGCCGCCACCGGCGGAGCCTTGGGTACTCTCACCGGCCTTTTAGTTGGTTTAGGCGCTCTCGCTATCCCCGGCGTTGGCCCGATTATGTTGGCCGGTGCTACCGCTACAACCCTCGCTACAACCCTCGCCGGTACCGCTATTGGTGCCGCAGCTGGTGGTTTACTCGGCGGTTTAGTTGGTTTAGGTATTCCCGAAGACCGCGCCCGCGTCTACAATGAGCGCGTTTCTCGTGGTGAATACCTGGTATTAGTTGATGGTAGCGATGATGATATCCATCGGGCTGAAACTGTCCTCCATTCTCGCGGTATTCAAGAATGGGGTGTTTATAATCAGCCGGTGGAAAAAACTACCCATACTACCAATACTACCCATACCACTACCACCGGCGCTCCTGGCGTACCTTTCCCAGAAACCGTCCATGACCGCACACCTCTGCACTAAAGGTCATGCCATAAGTTAGTGTCAATTTTCCACCACAGGGACAAGCTTGGCTTTGTCCCTATTTTTTAATTTTCATCCTAAAGAGGGATGAAACTTTTTTATCAAAACTACAGAATGTAAATATAACAACTTAACTAACAC
Organism: Halomicronema sp.; assembly: GCA_036704045.1. Lineage (GTDB taxonomy): Bacteria > Cyanobacteriota > Cyanobacteriia > Cyanobacteriales > Oscillatoriaceae > Ancylothrix. The sequence continues at coordinate 150,840 of DATNQM010000005.1, forward strand.
TCGTTCCTATTAACTTTTTCTACTATTAACTGTTTAAAAAACTATTTTCTCTGGCAGATAAGTTGCCTATTTCACTATGCAAAAGCATTGGGATAAACGAGCCGTCGGCGTATTTTTAAATCAAAAAGAAGTTGAAGATGCCCTCAAAGAATTACAAGAGTCGGGCTTTGGCATGGAAAATGTCTCGGTTGTTGCCAAAAATTCGCCTAATTCTGAGAGTAATATCGGCACTGATAATCAACTTACTACTGGTGCAAAAACTGGTGCTCTTGCTGGTGGAGCATTAGGAACTGCTACTGGTTTATTTATCGGTATAGGCGCTTTAACTGTTCCAGGTTTGGGCCCTCTTTTGGTGGCCGGTGCGGCTGCTACGGCTCTCACAGCAACGGTTTCGGGTGGGGTTATTGGTGCGGCTGCCGGGAGTTTAATAGGATCACTTACGGGTTTAGGAATTCCTGAAGAACGCGCCCACATTTATAATCAGAGAATTTCTCACGGACACTACTTAATTATGGTTGAAGGAACTTCAAAGACAATTCACCAAGCGGAACTAATTTTAAGTTTGCGAGGTATCCAAGAATGGGGTATTTATGATACTCCTAGTATGGCACCGGCCGGCCCAGAATTTGCCACCACAAGTGTTGACCCGCGCGATGATATTAGAATAACTAAAATTAATAAGGAAAATTCTTAAAGTTTTTAAAGTTTGCCTATAGCAACAGGGAAGGCTGGTTTTATCTCTACATCACAAAACGTCGCTGTTGTCAAAGCAATAATTTTGAGGAAAAAACCTCAAAACCTGGGTAGGAGAGCCTGTTACAAACTTCAAGTAACAGGTTATTTTTTTGAGCATAGAGACTTATGATCCCAGAGAAGCCAGATCACTCTGGAGAGCAAAGAAAATTTGTTTTATGGGAAAATTTAAAATAAAATTGCTTAGTTATTTGTTTATTAATATGTCAGAAAATTTAATTTCCCTTACGGTCAAACTTTTTGCGGCCTATCAAGAAGCCTACGGACTAACAGAAATAAACCTGGAAATGCCCGCTGGTAGCCCGGTAGGCGCTGTTTTAGACTACATCGTTGATTCACATCCAGAACTAGAAAAATGGCGCACTGTTACTCGTTTTGGTGTTAATCTACAATTTGTCCCTGCTGATACTCCCCTCTCGGAAGGAGACGAGGTAGTATTAATTCCGCCGGTGAGTGGTGGTTAATTTTTTGATAGTAGATTTTTGGGCTTACTGTAAGGAAGGTAATCTATAAAAATAATGTTTAAAAATATTTAGATATATCGTCCTATAAACCGGCAACTACAATATTAAAATATAGGTTTTTTGCGGGATTATTGTAAGTCCAATATTTCAGGTGAAGTAATATCAAATCTTTAATTTTTCAGGTAAATTCTCATAAAAATTGCTATTAAATTCTATAAAAATTCAACTCAAATAACCAAAAAAAAAGTCCCCCTCCTTAAAAATTAAATCACCCTAAATAAATAGATCCAAAACCAGGTAAAATCAATTTGACCCAAAATAACTAGCCCCCTGATGCACCACAGGGAGAGCAACCCAAAAAAGGAGGACAAAACCCTGACTACTCGCGTAATCATCGTCCGACACGGTAAAAGCAGCTATAACTTAGAACGCCGTATTCAAGGCAGGCTAGACGCTTCGGTACTTACAGAACAAGGACAAGCCACCGCCCAACTCGTAGCACAAGCCCTGCTAGGCATAACCTTTGATGCTATTTATTCCAGCCCCCTCCAACGCGCAAAAGAAACAGCAAAAGTCATCCTTTCAAATTTAGAAAGCGAAGCCCAACACCCAAGCCTGCAAACTTCAGAAAATCTCATGGAAATTGACCTGCCATTATGGGCAGGAATGCAGCGAGATGTGGTAAAAGAAAAATTTTCTGATGATTACAAATGCTGGCAAGAACACCCCGATCAATTCTGCATGACAGTAGCAGAAAACACCGGCCCTCGTGAACATTTTCCCGTATTAGCAATTTACGAACAAGCAAAAAATTTCTGGAAAGAAACCCTACCCAAACATAGCGGTAAAACAATTTTAATTGTTGCCCACAACGGCATTAACCGTGCTTTAATTAGCACAGCAGCAGGCATACCCCCCGCCTATTACCACTCCATCCAACAATCAAACTGCGGAATTAGTGTTTTAAACTTTCCTGATAATTGGACACCCGACAAAAAAACAAGTGGATCTGTTCAACTAGAATCAATGAACATTACCACCCACGTCGGCGAAAAATTTCCTAATCCCAGAGAAGGGCATCAAGGCATTAGATTGTTACTAATTCGTCATGGCGAAACGGAATGGAACCGGCAAAGTAAATTTCAAGGACAAATAGATGTCCCCCTCAACGATAACGGCAGAAGTCAAGCCAAAAAAGCTAGTGATTTTCTTGAAGATGTGCAGCTAGATTTTGCTATCACCAGCCCCATGTTACGGCCAAAAGAAACAGCCGAAAATATTATTAAGTTTCATCCACAATTACAACTCGAACTCTATGATGGATTAAGAGAAATTAGTCACGGTCTTTGGGAAGGTAAGTTTGAAAACGAAATTGAACATTCATTTCCTGGATTGTTGGAAAAATGGAAAACAACGCCGGAAACTGTGCAAATGCCAGAAGGCGAAAACCTCCAACAAGTTTGGGAACGAGTAGCCCAAACATGGCAAACTATTATTGAAAACATCAAACCGGGCAGCACCGGCATTGTCGTCGCCCACGACGCTACCAATAAAGCTATCCTTTGCCAATTGTTTAATCTGAGTCCTGAACATTTCTGGAAATTTAAGCAAGGAAACGGCGCAGTCACCGTCATCGACTACCCTAAAGGGCCAAAAGAAAAACCTGTTTTGCAAGCCCTTAATATTACTAGTCACCTCAGCGGTAGTATCTTAGACAAAACTGCGGCCGGTGCCCTTTAAAAGTTATTGATTTTTGTCATTTGTCCTTGGTTATTTGTCTTGAATTAATGGTTAAGAAACATCTTGGAAAAAGCGTGTTAAAGGCAGGGAGAATGACCGTTTTACCAAACTTATTACAGATGTTTGATGGTCATTTGTAAGGACAAAGGACTGGGACAAATGACTAATGACTAATGACCATTGACTCTTGACAAATTATGACCAGCGAATTACTCCAACAAGTCCGAATTTTAGACCCTCTGACGGCTACCGATACTATCGGCGATGTCTTGATTGTTGATAACATCATCCAAGATATTGCCCCCCACATAAGCAATTTACCAGCCAACACGGAGACTCTCAACTGTCAGGGATTGATTTTTGGCCCTGGCCTCACCGACCTCTATAGTTTGGGTGGTGAACCGGGATATGAAGACCGCGAAACTCTTGATAGCTTTCTAAAATCGGCTTCTGCGGGTGGTTTTACGCGCGTTGTTATGTTGCCCGGTACTAATCCCCCCATTGACAACCCAGGGGCTTTATCTTTGCTACAAAGCCGGGCAGAAATGCTTGAGTCTGCAACTAAACTATATTTCTGGGGTGCCTTAACTACGGGCATTGTTGGGGCGCAAATGACGGAATTTGCAGAACTGGCCCGAAGTGGTATTGTTGGGTTTGCTGATGGGGTGCCGGTGCAAAACCTGGCCCTTATACGCCGGATTTTGGAATATGTTAAACCTCTCCAGAAATCGGTGGCCCTGTGGCCTTGTGATCGGAAACTCGAAGGGGCCGGTGTCATGCGTGAAGGGCCAGACTCTATAATGTTCGGACTCCCCGGAAACCCTGCTATTTCTGAAACTACAGCCCTTGCTGCTTTGCTGGAAGTTGTTGCTACCACCGGCACTCCCGTTCACATTATGCGCGTTTCTACTGCCCGCAGCGTCCAACTAATTAAAGAAGCCAAAAACCAAGGCGTACCTATCACCGCTAGCACAACTTGGCAGCATTTAATTCTTGACACAAAAGCTATTGAATGCTACGACCCTAACCTTCGTCTTGATCCTCCTTTACCGACTCCCCAAGACCGCTACATTTTAATTGAAGGAATTAAGCAAGGAATTATAGATGCAATTGCTGTAGATCATAGTCCTTTTTCCTATGAAGAAAAAACTGTAGCCTTTGGAGAAGCACCGGCCGGTGCCATCGGGTTAGAAATTGCCCTTCCGTTGTTATGGCAAAACCTTGTAGAAACCGGCCATCTAAGCGCTTTAGAACTATGGAGAAGCTTAAGTGTGGGTGGGGCTAGTTGTTTAAATCAAAAACCGGCCAGTATTGCTATGGGCCAAGCTGCTGAATTTATTCTTTTTAACCCTCAACAAACTTGGAAAGTAGAAGAAAAAAACCTACAAAGTTTATCAAATAATACTTATTGGTTAAATAAAGAAATTGCCGGTCATGTTACTAAAGTTTGGGGAATGGGAACCACAAATGCACACAGATGAATATAGAAAAATGCCATGCTTTTTTAACTGTGTGCATAGGGTTTAATAAAATAGAAACTATTGACCTGAATACACCGGCTGATTGCCAATTTCGCCAACACGGTTAGGAGGCCAAAAACGCACCACAGCGCGGCCTATAATTTTCTCACGAGGGACATAACCCCAGTAATGACTGTCATAACTGTTATTGCGATTATCTCCTAAAACCAAATATTGACCATCCGGTACTGTCACCGGCCCATATTGGTAATTTGGTTCATCAGCAATATACTGTTCCCGTAAGGCTTTATCGTTGATAAAAACCCGCCCCCCTTTGACTTCCACCTTTTCACCGGGTAAACCGATCACCCGTTTAATAAAAGCATCGTGGAAATTTTGCTTTTCTAAGGTTTCTGTGGGGTTAAACACCACAATATCGCCGCGTTGGGGAATTGCAAAATTATAACTGAGTTTATCAACGATTAGCCGGTCATTAATTTGTAGCGTTGGTTCCATAGAACCCGAAGGGATATATCGCGCTTCTGCAACAAAAGCACGAATTCCAAAGGCCAAAATAACGCTCAGTCCGACGGTTTTAAGCGCCTCTATCCAGGGGTTTTCTGTGTTTTGTTGAGGATTATTATTTGGTTCCGAGACGGGATCTTGCACAGGGGTCATAGGCTTTTAAGCAGTATATATTAGCAAGTTTAACAGCACTAGTACGAAGATACATCCTAAAAAGTTCCCCACCCAGGGCTAATGTAAGTTTATAGGTTAAACTTTACATTTTTATGGCATTCCCCAGGCCGAGGAATTAGGGACGAAGGCGAGGAGTTTAATGGGTCTTTGCGTTTTGAGAGGAGGAATGTTGTCTTTATTGTTCTATCTTAGTCGATATATTTCCGCTCATGTCTTCCAAGCAGCCAAAAGCACGAACGCAGCTTTCATCTATTAATCTATAGCGGTTTTCAATCATACCCCCCAGGGGGGTTCAAGGGGGGTCAGCAGATAGAAAAATGCTATATACAAAGATTTAAGATTTTTTTAAGGCCAGTGGGCTTTTTAAAAACCTCTATTATGGTAATTTGTACCACATACCAATGAGGGATAGATGCTGAATTGATGGTTATATTATTTATGTAGAAATCTCTCTGATGGTGTTGAAATTTTACCCTTTAATGTTATGTCTTTTGATTCTAATTCTTTACTGATTCGTCATGCTCAAATTTTATTGCCTGAAGGAGATTATTTATTAGGAGATGTGCTGATTAAAAATGGGAAAATTGTTCAAGTGGCTGAGGAAATTACCGATAGTGAGGCGGTAGAAATTGATGCCACAAATTTAACTTTATTGCCTGGGGTGATTGATCCACAAGTGCATTTCCGTGAGCCTGGTTTGGAATATAAAGAAGATTTATTTACGGCGAGTTGTGCTTGTGCAAAAGGCGGGGTGACTTCGTTTTTAGAAATGCCGAATACAAAACCGCTGACAACGACTCAAGAGATGTTAAATGATAAGTTGCAACGGGCGGCGGATAAATGTTTAGTTAATTATGGGTTTTTTATTGGCGCAACGGCAGAAAATTTGCCTGATTTAGTAACTGCTAATCCTACCTGTGGAATTAAAATTTTTATGGGTTCGATGCACGGTGCTTTGTTGGTGGATCAAGATAGTGCTTTGGAGGCAATTTTTGCTAAAGGAAGCCGGTTAATTGCTGTTCATGCAGAAGATCAAGCACGAATTAATGAACGAAGAAAGTTATATATAGGAGAAACTAATCCAGCAATTCATTCTGTAATTCAAGATGAAACGGCGGCTTTACTTGCTACTAAACAAGCTTTATCTTTGTCTAAAAAGTATCAGCGGCGATTACATATTTTGCATCTTTCTACGGGCATTGAAGCGGAACTTTTAAGGGAAGATAAACCGAGTTGGGTGACGGCGGAAGTTACACCGCAACATTTGGTGCTTAATACAGAAAGTTATGAGAAAATTGGAACCTTAGCTCAAATGAATCCTCCTTTACGTTCTCCAGAAAATAATGATGTTTTGTGGAAAGCTTTATTAGATGGGGTGATTGATTTTATTGCCACAGATCATGCGCCCCATACTTTAGAAGAAAAGGCAAAAGGTTATCCCAATACTCCCTCTGGTATGCCTGGGGTAGAAACGTCTTTGCCGGTGATGTTGACGCAGGCAAAACAGGGAAAATGTACGGTTGCTCAAGTGGCAAATTGGATGTCAACGGCGGTAGCAAAGGCTTATAATATTCCGAACAAAGGTTTAATTGCTCCTGGTTATGATGCAGATTTGGTGTTGGTTGATTTGGAAAATTATAAGCCGGTTTTGAAAGAAGAGTTGCAAACAAAATGCCGGTGGAGTCCGTTTGAAGGTTGGAATTTAACTGGCTGGCCGGTGTTTACAATTGTTGGGGGTAATATTGTTTATGAGCGAGGAAAGTTAAATACAGAGGTGCGGGGAAAAGCTTTGAGTTTTAATTAACTGAAATGCTTTGTAGGGGCGGTGCCTCTGTGCCCGCCCTTTTAAGTTTGCCTCTACAAATTTATGGGCAAGCACAGGGTTCTACAAAGCCCTTATGTAAGCCTTAATAATGGATGCCGGTTTTGCGATAATGTACGGCTGTTACGCCTGTAGATTGCAACAATTGACCGTTATCTACAACGGCATAAATAATCCAATGATCGCCGGCTTCCATACGGTTTTGCACAGTGCATTCTAGGTATGCAAGGGCATCTAAAATAATAGGACAACCATTTTCTGATTCTTTTGTTTCTAAACCGATAAATCTGTCTTCTCCAGGGGCAAAATTTTTCATAAAATGCTTACGAATTTGTTTGCCTTCTGCCAAAATATTGAGGACAAATTTATCGCCGGTGTGGGATAAAGATTCAACTGCGCGGTCTTTTGCTACCGCAATTGTTAACCCTGGGGGGCTAAATGTTGCCTGTGATACCCATGATGCCAGCATTGCACTTGTGACATCGCCACGCCGTGCCGACATCACACAAAGTGAGCCAACTACCCGGCCTAGTGCTTGAGCGGTACGGTCTCCCTGACCGGCAGTTGCCCCCTGACGCGGGGCGCGCAGACGCTGGGATTTTTTCAGTGCTTGTGCAAAATCTATACCAATTTCTTCACACTGTTGTAGGATTGTACCGTTGGGTGTGAATTTAACTCGCAAGGGTTCAAATCCTAGTTTGTATCCAGAATCTCGCAATTTATCAGCTACTAAATCTACAGCTTCTCCACTCCAACCGTAGGAACCAAATACACCTGCTAATTTATTTTTTGAGGCTGTAGATAGCACAAGACCTAAAGCAGTTTGTATAGGTGTTGGTGCATGACCGGCCAGTGTTGGAGTGCCAATAATAAACCCATCGCATTTTTCCACCGCCGCTTGAATTTCCGACGGTTCCGTAAACTCAGAATTAATTGACTCTACCGCTACCCCAGATTTGGTAATGCCCTTGGCAATAGCTGAGGCGAGAATAGCTGTGTTGCCGTAAGCACTAGCATAAATTAGGGCAACTGTCAAGTTTTTTGTGTTTTGATCTTCTGACCATTTCCGATAAAGGTGTGACAGTTCCGTGAGGCCGTACTGAACCATTGGGCCATGACCAGGGGCGCAAAAATTAACTAACATTTTCCCTTCGTTATTTGGCGTCAAAAATTCAGCTAATTTATCAAGGGCTGTAAGAGTTTGTTTTGCTTGGGAAGCGTGTAAACAATCATAGTAAAAACGCCGGTCTTCGCTATAAACTTCCCAGCCTTCATCAAATACTTGATCGCCGCAAACATGAGCTCCAAAAAATTTATCTGTAAATAGTATTTTAGTTTTTGGATCGTAGCTGCAAAGACTATCAGGCCATTTAGGAGTTGCGGTAGTAATAAACTGTAATTCGTGGCCTTGTCCAAGATCCAGCCGGTCTTCACCGCGCACAATTGCTATTTTTAATTCGATATTTTCAAAAAACTGCCGTAAGCTAATGGCCGCAGGGTTTGAACATACAAAAGTTATCTGAGGTGCTAATTCTAAAAGTGCTTTAAGGGTTGCACCTCGGTTTGGGTTAAAATGTCCGAGAATTACATAATCAATTTTGGTTAAATCAATTCGATTTTGTAGAGCTTCAAGATAAATTTTTGTGAAGGATTCTCCGGGGGGGTCGATGAGGGCAATTTTCTCGCGGATAATGGCAAAACTGTTAGCAGTTGTACCTTTAGCAAGAGAGTATTCTACTTCAAATTTTAGTCGATCCCAAGTGCGAGAACGCAAAATTAAGGTGTCTGTGCCGAGGTACATTGCTTGTACATCGCGGGGCTTTGTTGCGGTGAGAGTTGCTGGCATAGGTTTGGGTGGGTTGAGTTAATAAACAGCAGATAAATGCAGATGAAGAGGATAATTTTTGACCGGGATATTGAGTTTTATTTGACAAACAAAATATCAATATTCTTCGCCTTTATCTGCATTTATCTGCGGTTAAAAGTGTGGAGAAAATTAACCAGGTTTCTCAGAAAATTTATCCAATAAGAAACCTGGTTTTTACTTAATAGTGATTTCCAACTTTGCGATGGTGGACAGCCGGTAAGGCATCGGGGTTAGAAACTCGGCCAGTATCAACGGTTGCATAAACGATATGATGATCGCTTAATTCCATGCGACTTTGAACTTCGCACTCAAGGTAAGCGACAGCATCTGTAAGGATAGGACAACCATTATTTGCAGGTTGAATTTTGATGCCGGCAAATCGATCTGCACCAGGGGCAAAACGCTTTAAAAAGTGCTTCATCAAAGCTTGATAATTATCTTCTGCAAGCACGTTTAAAACGAATTTATCCCCAACGTGCATTAAGGCTTCAATGGCACGATCTTTTGCCACTGCAATGCTTAATCCCATCGGTTGAAAACTGGCTTGGGCTACCCAAGAAGCAAGCATGGCGCTATTAACTTCGCCTTTTTGAGCGGTAATAATATACAAGCCACCACTAAGCCTTCCCAAGGCTTTATCTAGTTCGCTATCTAGGGATTTCATTTGCTTAACGGCTTTATCACGAGTTAGCCATTGACCTAAGTCGGTACCGGCTTCATCGCAAAGCTTATAAGTAGAATCGTGGGGTGTTTCTTTGATTAAAATTGCGGGGAATGCTTCTTTTAATCCTAGTTCTTTAAATTTATTTCCCAGGGGATAAACTGAGAGGTCATCGCCACCGCCCGATTCAAATAAACCAAAGGTTTGTTTATTGTTTGCACTGGCTAAAATTGTGCCAATAATTGCTTCAGCATTTGTGTCAGAAACGGGTGCTGCTGTAATAACAATACCGGCGGCTGTTTGGGCAAGTTCTCGTGCTTCTTGCGGTTCTGCTACTTTTAAATCCATCATTTCTACAGCAACGCCGGTTTTTGTAATACCGTGTGCAATGGCTTGAGAAAGCCGGTCACTGTAGCCGTAATCAGAATAGTAAAAAACGGCAACTGTAGTTTCTGCTTTTGTTTGTTCTTGGCTCCATTTTTTATAGCGTCCTGTTAGTTCAACGAGGTTATGACGCAATAGGGGCCCGTGTCCGGTGGCAATGGTTGTGATGTCTCCAAGTTCTGCCATGCGTTTCATTGCACCCAAAACAGAACGAGCATTTGGTCCCATTAAACACTCGTAATAAAAATGATAATCTGCTTCGATATCACTTAGATTTTCGTCGTAGGTTTTATCGGAACAGTAGTGCATTCCAAAGGCGTCGCAGGTGAATAAAATCTGCGTTTTGGAATCATAAGTGAAGATGGTATCTGGCCAATGTAAGTTAGGGGCCGAGACAAATTCGAGGATATGATCGTTGCCTAAATCGAGTTTGTCGCCGTTTTTTACTTGGATGGTTTTAAACGGTTGATGGACGAGATTTTCTAAGAATTGAATGGCAACTTTTGACCCTACAATTGTTGCTTGAGGTGCGAGGTTTAAGACATCTTTTACAAGGCCACTATGGTCTGGTTCAGTGTGGCTAATAATGATGTAATCGATGGTGGTGGGGTCAATTTCGCCGGTGAGGGTGTCTAGGTAAAGTTGGCGAAATTTTGCGTGGGATGTATCGACAAGGGCGATTTTTTCGCCGCGAATGATGAAAGAGTTGTATGTAGTGCCGTTTTTTAGGCCAAATTCGATATCAAAGCGGTCACGATCCCAGTCTAGGGAACGGATAGCGGTTGTGTCGCTGGCAATTTCAGATTTTTCGATTGTCAGCCGGCGTTGTTGCACTCGGTCGGTGAGAGCTACCATCGGGCCTCCTTTTGGGGTTTTGGATTAGAGGTCTTTCACATATTGTTACATAGTTTATTTGTTAAGGTTTATGCAATATCCTATGGAAATTCCTATGGTTTAGTTAAGCTGGACAAAACTTTGGGGGGTTTGGGGGCTGTGGCCCGAAAGTTTTGGTAGTTGCCGGTTTTAGGAGTGGTTTCTGGGGGTGAGGTCTTTTTTGAGTGGAGAATTTTCTTCGTCAACAGGTGAATGTTCTTTGATTGTTTGACCGTTCAAATGACCGTTATTTGATGAATTTTGAGAGGGCTTTGGTTTTTTTATTTTGTCTTGCAACGACACAATAATTATATACAAAACCGGCACAATAAATAAGCTTAAAAATGTTGAAACTACCATCCCCCCCGCAATGGCATTTCCTAAAGAACGTCGGGAAGCTGCACCGGCCCCTTCAGGATTAATCAAGGGCGTAATTCCTAAAATAAACGAAAGAGATGTCATCAAAATAGGCCGCAAACGTTCTTGGGATGCTTCAACGGCGGCTTTTGTAATTGATAAACCTTCCTGTCGTAGTTGATTGGCAAATTCTACAATTAAAATTGCATTTTTACTTGCCAAACCAATCAACATTACTAAACCAATTTGGCAATAAACATCATTGGATAAACCTCTGCTCATTTGTGCTAATAGTGCGCCAAAAATTGCCAGGGGAACTGATAGCAAAATAATCAATGGATCAACATAGTTTTCATACTGCGCGGCTAAGACTAAAAACACCAATAGCAAGCCCAAACCAAAAATAATTGGCGCTTGACCTCCTGATTCTATTTCCTCTAAAGAAGTACCTGACCATTCATAGCCAAAACCAGGGGCTAATACTTGTTTAGCAACTTTTTCCATTGCTTGCAGAGCTTGTCCTGAACTGGCGCCGGGTGCCGGTGAACCATTAATTTCTATTGAGCGAAATAAGTTGTAGTGAGTAATAGTTTGCGCCCCAACTGTTGAGGTAACTTTTACCAAACTACTCAGCGGGATTATCTGTTGATTTTGAGCGCGGACAAATAATTTTCCAATATCTTCAGGGTTGGAACGAAACTGTTGATCGGCCTGGACATACACTCGATAATTGCGGTCTTGCAAAGTAAAGTCATTGACATATTGGCTACCTAATGCTGTTTGCAAAGTGCTAAAAATATCATTGATTGAAACTTGTAGAGACTTAGCTTTGTTGCGGTCAACTTCTACTAATAATTGAGGAGTATTTGCCGCAAAAGTGCTAAAAACTGCTTGTAAACCAGGGGTTTGATTTGCTTGCTTTAAAATGCCTCCCATTGCTTGCAATAAAGCATTTAATTCGCTTCCTCCCCGGCGGTCTTGGAGTTGAAATTGAAAGCCTCCAAATTGTCCTAAGCCTTGAATGGCGGGCGGGTTAACCGGCACCACTCTTGCCTCGGTAATTGCCCCAAATTGAGCGCGTAACTTACCTAAAATCGCCTGAATTGATTGGTCTTCATTTTTGCGTTCTTTCCAAGGTTTTAAGGTGGTAAAAATAATTCCACTATTGGCGGTACTACCACTAAAACCAAAGCCTCCTACTGTAAAAGTTCCCAACACTTCCGGTAGTTCAAGAATTTCTTTTTCTACTCTATCCATTACTTGCTGAGTGTATTGCAAGGAAACGCCTTGAGGGCCTTGAATAATTGTTAAAAAATAGCCTTGATCTTCTTCAGGAATAAATGCGGTGGGTACAGTGACATAAAGCCAAGCTGTTAATCCTAATGAAACAATAAATAAACCAAGAACAAACAATTTAATTTTGCTTAGGAAAAACAAAAATTCTCGGTACTGTTTGCGAATCCAATCTAAACCTTTATTAAATTTATCAAAAAACCAACCAATCGGCCCACTAAAGGTCTTGCGGCGGCGTAACATTAGGGCGGAAAGCGATGGAGTTAGGGTGATTGCCATGAACGTAGAAATGGCAACAGAAAAGGCAATTGTTAATGCAAATTGTTTATAAAGTGCGCCGGTGGTACCGGGGAAAAAAGCCACCGGCACAAACACTGCCATTAATACTAAAGATGTGGCAATAACTGCGCTGAAAAGTTCGCGCATTGCTTCGGATGCTGCTTCGCGGGGACTCATTCCTTGATGGATAAGCCGGTCAATATTTTCGACAACAATAATTGCATCGTCTACTACTAAGCCGGTGGCTAAGGTTAAACCAAACAAAGATAAGCTATTAATGGAAAAATTAAAAACCTTAATAAAAGCAAAGGTTCCAATCAAAGAAATGGGAATTGCAATAGTCGGAATTAAAGTGGTGCGCCAATCTTGTAAAAATACAAAAATCACAATCACCACTAACACAATTGCTTCAAATAATGTTTTGACAACTTCTGCTAAAGATTCTTCCACAAAAGCAGTCGTATCCAGGGCTAATTGATATTTCAAACCAGGGGGAAATCTTGTAGCTAAATTTGCCATTTCTGCTTTAACTGCTTTGGCAACATCTAAGGCATTACTTCCTGGTAATTGATAAATTCCTAACCCTACTGCATCATTACCGCGAAATCTTAAAAACGAGTTATAATTTTCCGCTCCTAGTTCAGCACGTCCAACATCTTTTAATTTTACTAAAGTACCATTTTCATCGGTTTTTAAAACTAATTCTTCAAATTGTTTGGCATCTGTTAACCGGCTAACTGCTCGCAAATCAAGCTGATACATTTGCCCTTTTGGTGCCGGTTCTGTACCAATTTTACCAGCCCCAACTTGTATATTTTGCTCACTTAAAGCTCTGCTAATATCTTGGGGAGTTAAACCTCTTGCAGCAAGTTGGTTTGGATCTAACCACACTCGCATTGCATACCGACGTTCCCCAAAAATCCTAACATCTCCAACACCTTTAACTCGCTTTACAGCATCAGCCAAATAAAGGTCAGCATAGTTACTTAAAAAGATATTATCATATTGGTTATTTTCGCTAAATAAACCAATTGCTAATAAAATACTCGTTGATTGTTTAGTAACTCTAACACCTGTTCTTTGGACAGCTTCTGGTAATTGGGGTTGAGCAACAGAAACACGATTTTGAATATCAACAGCAGCAATATCCTTGTTTCGGGAAGCATCAAAAGTAGCAGTAATATTACTAGTGCCATCATTACTGCTACTAGAAGTTAAATATTTTAAGCCTTCAATACCATTAATTTGACGTTCCAATATATTTGTGACCGCATTTTCAACAACCTCTGCACTAGCGCCGGTGTAGTTGGCCGTAACGCTAATTTGGGTGGGGCTAATATCAGGAAAACGAGCCACCGGCAACACCGTAATACTAATCGCTCCAACGATTACTATTAGCAGAGCGCAAACGGTTGCAAACACAGGTCTTTTAATAAAAAAATCGGCAAACATTAGTTTTTTCTCTGTAATTTTTTCGTTATCAATAGTCCTTCAAAACCTGCATAAAAATTGCTGTAGGGGCCGTGTCCCCCAATGGCGCAGACATCCCGCCTACGATTGTCAGCGTACCGGCCAGAATTTCAGAAAAACCGGCCCTAAACCAAAACAAAATTAGTTCGGTTTTTGTTCAGGAATTGGCATCTCTGTTTCAGGCATAATCGGGGCTTTATCCGTTAAATTTAAAAGCCCAGATGTGATGACTTTTTCGCCTGGTTTGATACCATCTAAAACCTGGTAATTATTACCTTGAATATTTCCCAGTTTCACCGGCTTTTGATGAGCAACTAGTTGATTTTTTTCATTTTTTTCTGCCACAAAAACAAAAGTTTCTCCTCCGAGGCGAGAAATAGCATTTACCGGCACCACAATTCCGGGCCGGTTCGCCCAAATAATCCTGGTTTGAATCAATTGTTGATTAAGCAAATTGCCATTAAAATTGCCAAAATTTGCCTTCACTAAAATTGATTGCGAAGTAGCATTAACCTCTGGAGAAATAAAACTAATAGTGCCGGTGGCAATAGGTTGACGCAAACTATCCAACATTTGCACCGGCAGCCCTTCCCGCAATTGATTAGCACGTTCGAGAGGTACAGAAATTCGTAACTCTAAAGCACTATTTTGAATAAGGCTAGTGATTTTATCTCCTTTTTTGACATAATCTCCCACTTTCACCGGCATATCGCCAATTTTACCCGTAAACGGAGCAATTACAGCCGATCTTGCCACAGCAGCCTCAATATTTCTTACCTGAGCAACCGCCTGGGCCACTTGTGCTTCAGCTTGTTCGATTTGTTCAGGACGAGTGCCGTTTTCTACCAAATTCAAAGCTTGCTGTTGTTGTTCCAGCGCTGCTTTTAAACGATCAATTTCCGAACCTCGGCTTTTATTAACTTCTTCTAATCGTTTTTGGGCTTGGTTAAGTCTCGCCTCAGCGCTGCGATTTTCCTTGACATATTGATCCAATGTATCTTGAGAAATTACCCCTTCAGTAGCCAAATCTTGATAACGGTTGACGCGCTGACTCGCCAACTCAGCATCCGCTTTTGCTGATTCCAGTTGCGCTTCCGCTTGGGCGATTTCTGCCGGACGAGCGCCGGTGGTAGCATCTTGCAAACTAGCCTCGGCTTGCAAAACAGCAGCTTTAGCCCTCGCAATTTCTTCTGGTCGGCTGCCTGCTTCTAATTCTTTAAGGCGCGCTTCCGCAGCCAGCTGGTTAGCCTTAGCAGATCGCAGTTGTGCTTCCAAGTCGGCGCTTTCCAAACGAGCAACCACATCACCTTCTGCAACGCTATCACCGGCTTTCACATAAATTTGCCGAATATTCCCGTCAAGTTCGGATCGCAGATCCACCGCTTCTGTCGCTTCAAGAGTGCCAGGATATTCGCTGCTATCTTCCACATTTGTAGTTTGGGCTTCTTGCAGTTTAACTGGCACCATTCGCGGCATACCGGCACCGGCCGGTGGTTTGGCGGCGCTTTGACTACGCTGCCACCACAGCCACCCTCCCCCGGCACCACCAGCCAACAACAACACTGCGATCAGCGGTAGCCACCAGCTTTTTTTCGATGGCGGTTTTTTATAATCCTCTGGAGACAATTCCCCTGTCGTTGTCCCCGCCATCGTCGGCGCATCCACCAAAACTTTACCATTTTCTGGGTGCAATCCCCCCGTCATAGCCTCCTCCATCGTAGGCGTAGAAACGGCGCTACCCCTACTATCCCTAATCTCTAGGTTGGCATTTTCTACCACCTCAGCAGTGGTTTTCTGTTCAGATGTTGAATAGTTATTTCTTTGCGTCATTGTTTTTTGTATTGCTAAGTACCTTATTCTTTAACTCGGTTTAATTTCTTTACTTTTATTTCCCTAATTTTTACTTGTTCCTAGGGGCTTTTTTTATCTCTCTTAGGTATTAATTTATATAAATATTTGATGAGATTCGATTGCCCCTGATTTTTTACCACTTTTTATCTATCTCCCTTAACTTTTACCAGACTTTTTCATCAAGAAACTGTTTCTAGGCAAGATTGATATTTATCATTTACCGAGAGAATAAAATACTCCTTAGTCAATTGCTCTTTTACCCATTGAATTTCCATGCTAAGCTCTTTAAAACATCTATTCATAGCTTCTTGTTGATAGGAACCAACCGGAGCAAATTCTGATTTTTGCTCATGCAAATATTCCTCACGCAGTCGGCATACCATCAGCCTATGTTCTAATAATTTAATGCGTTCTTCTGGCTCTAAATCATTAAAAAAGAAATATTTAATATAAAACCGTGAACGACTATTTACCCAACTTTCTTGGGGGTGAGATTGCATTTGTTTACGCCACACATTTCGTCCTTGTTCGGTAATTTCGTAAATTTTGCGACTAGGACCGGCTTGAGAAGCTTCTTCTTCTCCTGCAATGATATCGCCCCGCTTTTCCAGGCGTTTTAGTAGCGGATAAATAGCACCATAATTAACACTAATGCAGCTTCCCATAAAGACTTCTAGCTGTTGTTTTAGCCGGTAGCCGTGTAGAGGTTGGCGTTGCAATAAACCCAAAGCCGATAGTTCAAGCATTTATATCAACCTGTAATAGCTAAGGTCTAAATCTACCTATAGCACAGCCTCGGCTAAAAAGAGGAGGGCCACTTAACAAATCTTTACAAAACTATCCTGATGGGTTCGATTGTTAGGTTTCTTTTGACAAAATTGCGTTTATAGCCTTTTATTAGGGATAAAATTCTTTAATTTTTGACTTAAAAAACCTCTAATTATATTAAGTTTAAGTTTAAGAAATTGATGTTTCTTTTTTGATAAAATTTTCAATCCAGAGCAACCAATCTTGATAAGATATTCCTTTAGAAGTAGGATTATAAAAACAGCCTAGTTCGTGTATTAAAAACTTTTTTAATCGTTTTTCTGAAAAATTCATAGCTAACAATTGAGTGATTTCTGTGATAGTTTGCTTTACAGCAGTTAAGGAAGATTCTTGTAAGTAATTACGGATTATCCCTTCATCTTCCTGGGCTTCCAAATCCCAGTCTTGATGAAAATACGCACCAAAAAATTGAAAGAGATACGGAAATTTATTTGCTGTCATAGTTTTACACATAAAAAATTAATTGTTTTTGTAAATAAATAGAGATATTAAAAGGTTTATTTTAAATCCTAAAAAATTAGTTTTTCAAAACAACTTAAATTTAAATGCCTACCTTTTTAAAACTAACCTTTAAACTTTATCTTACCCTGGGCTAAATCCCTCAATTTTTGTCGATTTAGTAAAGTAATTTTTGAACCATTAATTTCAATAATAGACTCATTTGCCAGCTTAGCAAAAACCCGTGAAAGAGTTTCTGGAATAGTACCTAAAAAAGCAGCAAGCTGAGTTTTTGTAATATCTAACTCAACCAAATCTGAATCCTCGAAACCCTCACTTAAATAAAGCAAATAAGCCGCCAAACGCGCCGGGACTTCTTTTAAAGATAAATCTTCAATTAGCAGAGCAAAACGGCGTAAATGACGGGCAAATACTGCAATAATTTCGATAGCCAAACTAGGAATTTTTTCCAGCAAATTTAAGAAAGAATTACGAGAAAAAAATAACACATCCGCAGGTTCCAAAGCAGCAGCAGAAGCCGGAAAAGGTTGGCCATCAAAAGCCGGTACTTCTGCAAAATGTTCACCTGCTGAAAAAATTTGTAAAATTTGTTCTTTCCCATCTGGTGAACTTTTAAAAACCTTAACTCTTCCAGAAACCATAATAAAAAAACCAACATTAATATCACCTTCCCAAAAAAGCGTTTCTCCTTTGCCATAACTTTGCGCCTCGGCAATACTAGCAAGCGCTTCAAGCTGGCTGTTAGCTAAGCCTCTAAATAGAGAATTTTCGGCTAAAATTGGGGTAATTTCAGTGAGTTTGGGATTCATTGTTAAAAACGCAAATAAACTTAACAAAAAAATGAGTGAAAATTTGATTTAAGTCAAGGCGACGACAAAAGGGGCTGTCCTACAGTGAGGGTAACAAGAAAAGCAAAGGAAATTAACATCATGTTTTGTAGCCAATGTGAACAAACCGCCAAAGACGACGCTTGCTTAGTCTCAGGCGCCTGTGGAAAAAGCCCCGAAGTCGATGCCTTACAAGATTTGCTTACATATACTTTACGAGGTTTAGGGCAAGTAGCGTTAGCGGCGCGTCGGTATGGCATTATCAACCCAAAAGTTGACTCTTTCACCGCAGAAGCACTTTTTTCTACCCTTACAAACGTCAATTTTGATGCAGAAAGATTTGTTGAATATATTAATCAATCTATTGAATTAAGAGAAACTTTAAAAACCCAACTTTTAACTCTTATTCCAGACATTACTTTTCCAGAAAAAGCAGCAAATTTTATTCCCGCCACTACCCTAGAAGCCTTAACACAACAAGGTAGAGAAGTTGAGTTAGAATTCATTTCAACTTCTGGACAAAACGTTGATATTTTTTCGCTAAAACTTACAGTAATTTACGGTTTAAAAGGAATTTCAGCCTATGCCTACCATGCCAAAGTTTTAGGACAAGAAAGCATAGAAGTTTATACGTTTTTCCACCAAGCTTTATCAGAACTAGATCGCAATGATTTAAGATTAGAAGATTGGGTTGCTTTGGCCTTAAAAGTTGGCGAAGTTAATTACAAAGCGATGCAGCTTTTGGATGCCGGAAATACAGAAACCTACGGCCATCCTGTTCCTACTCCTGTACCTTTAAATGTCAGAAAAGGCAAAGCTATTTTAGTTTCTGGTCACGATCTTAAAGACTTAGAAGAATTGCTAAAACAAACCATCGGCAAAGATATTGACATATACACGCATGGGGAAATGTTGCCGGCGCATGGTTATCCAAAATTAAAACAAAAATACCCCCATCTCTACGGTCATTATGGCAACGCTTGGCAAAATCAAACTACAGAATTTGCTGCTTTTCCGGGCCCCATTGTAATGACAACAAACTGTTTAATGCCACCTCGTGAAACCTATAAAAATCGAGTGTTTACATTAGGGCCGGTGGGTTGGCCAGACATGATACATTTAGATAATCATGACTTTACTCCTGTCATAAATAAAGCCCTAGAAATGCCTGGTTTTACTAGCGATGAAACCCCACGTCAAGTATTAACTGGTTTTGCCCGCAATGCTGTCTTAGGTGTGGCACCAGAAGTTATCAAAGCAGTTAAAGAAGGAGACATTCGCCACTTCTTTTTAATAGGTGGTTGTGATGGTGCAAAACCCACTCGTAATTACTACACAGAATTGGCAGAAAAAGTACCCGAAGATTGCATAATTTTAACTTTGGGTTGTGGTAAATTCCGCTTTTTTGATAAAGACTTGGGAGACATTCATGGTATCCCTCGCTTGCTGGATGTAGGACAATGTAATGATGCTTATTCTGCGGTACAAATTGCCCTTGGTTTAGCTAATGCTTTTGAAGTTGGTGTTAATGACTTACCGTTGTCGATGATTCTTTCTTGGTATGAACAAAAGGCGGTTTCTGTGTTGCTAACTTTGCTTTATTTAGGAATTCAAAATATCCGCTTAGGCCCAACTTTACCGGCATTTATTACTCCTAATGTTTTTAAACTTCTCTCAGACAATTATGGTTTAAAAGCCATAACCACTCCTGATGCTGACTTAGCAGCTTGTTTATCTCACTAGAAGTTAATATCTTTTTTGAGTTTCTAAATCACAACTTAATGCACAGAGGAGTATTAATAAATATCCTCTGTGTTTTTCTGTGCTAAAAATTAAGATATGCTAGAAGTGTTGTGGTTTGAAACCTGCTATGAAACTCACTACTCGCGGACACTATAGTGTTAAAGCTTTGCTTGATTTAACTATGCAAAAAAATAAAGGGCCGGTTTCTGTTCGCGCGATTGCCAAAAGGCAAGAAATACCGGCACCTTATTTAGAAAAATTGTTAATTGAAATGCGGCGGGCCGGTTTGGTAAACTCCGTACGCGGTGCCCAGGGCGGTTATCAGCTTGCTAAAAAACCTAAGCATATTTCTTTAGGTCAAATTCTCGAAGCTGTGGGCGAAACAATTGACCCCTTACCTCGTCTTTCTGCTGATAGTGAACAGGCAGAAGATTGGGTAACATTTACAGTTTGGAACCGGCTACATCAAAAAGTTAAAGAAGCACTTTATAGCATTTCTTTAGAAGATTTATATTTTGATGCTCGCAGTTGGCAAGCTGCCCAAGGCGAAGAAGCTAGTTTTGTGATATAAAATATTAAAACTCCTATATTAAAACTCTAACTAATTTTAGGAAACGTGAGCCAAATTTTTCTCCAAAATCTGATTATTTTACCCCTTGCAGCAACTCTCGATTATTTGATAGGAGATCCTTGGGGATGGCCCCATCCTGTACGCGTTATGGGTTGGGTTATTACAAACTACACACAGCTTATTTTTAAATTACCAATTTCAGAAAAAAATTCATTAATTCCAACTATCCACCGCCTCGCAGGTATAATTTTAGGAATTAGTTTAATTTTGGGTTCTGCTATTTGTGGTTGGGGCTTAATTTTTCTCACTAACCGGCTTTCTCCTTGGTTGGCATTTTGCCTCGAAGTTATAATTTTAGCCAGTTGTTTTGCCGGTAGAAGTTTACGAAATGCTGCTGAAGAAGTTTTACAACCACTTCAAAATCAAGACATCATTCAATCTCGCCAAAAATTAAGCAATTATGTAGGAAGAGATACAGACAACTTATCAGAAACAGAAATTCTCCGCGCCGTATTAGAAACTGTTACAGAAAATGCGGTAGATGGCGTTCTTGCACCCCTATTTTATGCCATCCTTGGCAGCTTTGCTGGTGGGGCCGGTGCCCTTAGTTTTGCCCTAGCCTACAAAGCCGCCAGCACCCTCGATTCTATGGTTGGTTACAAAACTGAACCCTACAAAAATATAGGCTGGTTTAGCGCAAAATTGGAAGATATTATTACCTGGTTTCCCTGCCGGTTAGCAGTTCTCACCCTTGGCTTAATTTCTGGAAAAATTGCCCATGTTTGGCAAATTTGTCAACGCGATGCCATCAAAGATCCTAGCCCTAATTCAGGTTGGAGTGAAGGCGCCTATGCTGCAATTTTAGACGTACAAGTGGGGGGCATTAATTATTACAAAGGTCAAATTAAAGAAAAACCCCTTTTAGGTGACGCACTTTCTCCCATCACCCCAGCTACAATTCAACAAGCTTTACAACTAACTCGTCATTGTTTTTTGCTGTGGTTAACTATTAGCCTAATTTTGCAAATTTTGATAACCTATCAACCCTTTATTTTAAATCAAATTTCCTCTTAAATATAAAATATAATTTCATTAACCCTAATAAACCATCCCCTACGCCGGCAACCAGCCCCCCAACTCCGATAAAATACAAAAATCCGAAAAAAAAACTACCCACAAACAACAAATTGCTGCATACTAAATAATAATCAAAACCCCCATTTAATCATGTCCCTAGAAATCGTAGAAATCTTAACAGAAGAAGAATTTCGCCGTACCCTCACCCGTATGGCATCCCAGATCATCGAAAAAGTGAGAGACTTATCAAAACTTGTACTCCTAGGAATTTACACACGCGGAGTACCCCTTGCAAACCAGCTTGCCCAACAAATACAAACCCTTGAACAAATAGAAGTCTCCGTTGGCGCTTTAGATATCACCTTTTACCGTGATGATCTTGACCAAATAGGCATGAGAACACCGGCAAAAACAGATATTCCCTTTGACTTAGCCGGCAAAACTGTAGTATTAATTGATGATGTCATATATAAAGGCCGCACCGTCCGCGCCGCCCTCAATGCCGTCCACGAATACGGAAGACCAGAAGCAATTTATTTAGCTGTTCTCGTAGATAGAGGACACCGAGAATTACCCATTCATCCAGACTTCACCGGCAAAAAACTTCCCACCGCCAAAGAAGAACAAGTCAAAGTTTTTTTACAAGAACTAGATGGACGCGACGCCGTACAATTAATTAGGGCTAATTAGTCATTTGTCCCTAGCCAATACAAATTAACAACAAAAAACTAAGAACAAATGACAAACCAAATGAACCAGCCAATAAATGCCCCAGAAACCCAAAACCGCAAAGCAGAACACCTGCGAATTTGTATCGAAGAAAACGTACAATTTAAAGACATCACCACCGGCCTAGAAAAATACCGTTTCACCCACACTTGTTTACCCGAAATTAACCGCAGCGAAATAGACATTACCACTCAATTTTTCAACAAAAAACTTAACGCCCCTCTCCTTATTTCCTCCATGACCGGCGGTACAGACTACGCCAAAACCATCAACTACCGGCTGGCCGAAGTTGCCCAACACTATAAAATTGCAATGGGTGTAGGTTCCCAACGCGTCGCCATCGAAAACCCGACTGTTGAAAACACCTTTGATGTTAGAAAAATTGCCCCCGATATATTGCTTTTTGCCAACCTAGGGGCTGTGCAACTTAACTACACCTACGGCCTTGAACAATGCCGCAGAGTAGTAGATAGCCTCCAAGCTGATGCCTTAATTTTACATATTAACCCCCTCCAAGAATCTGTCCAAACCAACGGCGATACAAATTTTCGCGGGTTACTTGACAAAATTAGCAAAATATGCTTTTCCCTAGAAGTGCCGGTCATAGCCAAAGAAGTTGGAAACGGCATCTCCCCCGCAATGGCCCAAAAGCTAATAGAAGCAGGAATCAGCGCCATCGACGTTGCCGGTGCCGGTGGCACATCGTGGGCCAAAGTCGAAGGAGAACGGGCCCAAGACCCCAAACAAAGACGCCTAGGACAAACCTTTACAGACTGGGGAATACCCACCGCCGAATGTATCACCGGCATCCGAAGCCATCACCCAAACATCCCCCTCATCGCCTCTGGTGGCCTCAAAAACGGCTTAGACATCGCCAAATCTATAGCATTGGGCGCAGACCTAGCCGGCATGGCCTGGGCCTTTTTGCAAGCCGCCGCCGAATCCCCAGAAGCCTTACACACACTCACAGAAATACTATTTGCAGAAATTACAACAGTGCTAT
Organism: Halomicronema sp.; assembly: GCA_036704045.1. Lineage (GTDB taxonomy): Bacteria > Cyanobacteriota > Cyanobacteriia > Cyanobacteriales > Oscillatoriaceae > Ancylothrix. The sequence continues at coordinate 174,050 of DATNQM010000005.1, forward strand.
TTTGCACCGGCACCACAAATCTTGACACACTCAAACACGCAAACGCTCTACAACGATTAGCATAGAAGAGAATAGGGAATCAACAATCCTTCTGTAAAAAACAACTTAACTAGCACTTAGGCAAAAACTCTCTATAAAGTTTAGTAGACATAAACAGCCTCTAGTTAAACCTAAACCTAAGCATTCTGTCTAAGCCCTATTGATATAAAAAAATACAACCACCTTTTCCCCAACCCCCAACCCATGCGAGATTTTCTTAAATATACATTTGCTACCTTAGTTGGCAACCTCCTCGGACTAATTTTAATATCAACTTTCGGAATTGGCGGCTTAATTTTTCTCGCTTTTAGCAGCGCCAACCGCGAAGAACCAGGCCCAAGAGTTGAAAATAAATCAGTCTTAGTTTTTGATTTATCTGCAAATATAACTGATAGCCGTCCCACCTCCAGCACCGGCGAAGCAATTCAACAAGCCCTAGCCGACGAAGAAAACGACTCCCTAACATTAAGAAGCGTTTTAGAAAGCATAGATCGCGCCACCAAAGACAACAGAATTACCGCCCTATTTTTACAAGGAACCACCCTCGGAAACTCCAACGGTTTCGCCACCTTAAGAGAAGTCAGAGAAGCCCTAGAACGCTTTAGAAAAAGCGGCAAACCAATCTATGCTTATGATGAAGACTGGTCAGAAGGAGAATACTATCTCGCCTCAGTAGCCAACACAATTTATATCAACCCCCTGGGCGCCTTAGAACTCAACGGATTTAGTACCCAAACCACATTTTTTGCCGGTGCCCTAGAAAAATTTGGTATAGGAGTCCAAGTAGTTCGCGTCGGCAAATATAAATCCGCCGTCGAACCCTTTGAACGCACACAAATGAGCCCTGAAAATAGACAACAAACCCAAAAACTATTAAACGATCTTTGGGGAGAATATCGCACCACCACCGGCAAATATCGACAAATCACACCCCAACAACTTCAACAAATTGCCGACAGCCAAGGCGTCTTTATGCCCAAAGATGCCCAAAAACGTAAACTCGTTGACAAAATAGCCTACTTTGATGAACTTGTTACCGAACTAAAAAAAATCAGCGACAAAGAAGAAGACTCCCAAAACTTCCGACAAATAGCCCTTAGTACCTATGCCAAAATTGGCGAAAACAAACAAATTTCTGCCAGCAGTTCTAACCGCATCGCCGTCATTTATGCCGAAGGCGAAATAGTTGATGGACAAGGAAGTTTGCGCCAAGTAGGCGGCGACCGGCTAGCCAAACAATTGCGGCGGTTAAGATTAGATAAAGACATCAAAGCCGTTGTTTTACGCGTTAACAGTCCGGGCGGAAGCGCCACCGCATCCGAAGTCATTCAAAGAGAAGTAAAACTCACTCGTAAAGTCAAACCCGTTGTCGTTTCAATGGGAAATCTTGCCGCCTCTGGGGGTTATTGGATCTCCACCGATGCCGACCGAATTTTTGCCGAACCCAATACAATCACCGGCAGCATAGGAGTCTTTGGCCTATTACCAAATATCCAAAAAGTTGCTAATAATAACGGCATTACTTGGGATGTTGTAAAAACCGGCCGGTATGCAGACTCTCAAAGCACAATTCGTCCCAAAACTGAACAAGAACTTGCCGTTTATCGTCAAGTCGTTGAAGAAATTTATGATCAATTTCTCACAAAAGTAGCCGAATCTCGAAAGCTATCAAAACAAAACGTTGCCCAAATTGCCCAAGGCCGAGTTTGGTCAGGTTTAGAAGCAAAAAAACTCGGCTTAGTTGATCAAATTGGCGGCATCCAAGACGCTATTACCGCAGCAGCCAAAATCGCTAAATTGGAAAAATGGGAAATTGACGAATACCCTAAAAACCGAAGTTTAGAAGAGAGAATTCTTGAAAAAATCATCGGCGTAAAAGAAACAACCCCAACCCGTCCAGACATGATTACTGCCGAGTGGGAAAAATTCCAAAAAGAAATTCAAGTCTTCACCTTTTTAAACGATCCTAAAGGCGTTTATGCCCGTTTACCGTTTAATTTCCGCATCGAATAAACCTACGGGCAGTACAACCCTGCCCGCCTAAAACTAATAACCATTAACCCATTACCCGATATGCACACCGGCGATCACCGTCCATAAGATGTTCTACTCTTTCCACAGAAACCGCCGGCCCTAATAAAGTTTTAAAAACCTCCAACTCAGACCGGCATAACAAATTACAACTCTTTGCCGCAGAAGTAATAGGACAATGATTTTCTATCAAAAGCATACTGCCTTCTGGTAACTCCATCACCTCCGCCATATAGCCTTCTTGATTGCGAAATTGTGCCAGCGCCATCACTTTTTCACGCCAATTTGTAATATTTTCTAAGCGCCAAGAATAATTTTGAATTTGTCTTAAAGTCCTCTCTGCAAGTAACTTTTCCAAACCAGTCTCACCAAAAACCACCTCCACCCCACGCAACAAATCCACCATCAACTCCCCATGAGAATCAGGGAAAAAATGGCGACTCTCTTCAGTCAATTGCCACAACTTCACCGGCCTACCATAACGTCTCCGTTCCTCCTCATACGTCACCCATCGTTCGGCCTGTAATATTTGTAAATGCTGACGAATAGCCATCGGTGTCACCTCTAACTGTTCTGCCAGCGCCGTCGCCGTTTGCGAACCTTGCATTTTCAATATATGTAAAATTTGACTTTTTGCCTTTTGCTTATCGTCTATCATTTTTTTTTAATCAACCCATTTTCTTTAACCATAGCTTGCCCCAAAATCTTTTAAAAGTATAGTTTATTAAAAACAAACAAAAATTCCTAGACACAACCAAGGATAAAAAGTAATTAACATTTTAAAATTTTTAGAATTAACTTGTCTGTATCTCTTAGCGACAGGCTGCATAAAAAAAGCCGGTTTAAAAAGTCAATTTCTTGAAAAAACCGGCCCTTTTTATCCTAAAATCGGTAATTTCGATCTTTCACCCACATACTCACCGGCACCGCATTACCCTGTTTATCTACCTTCACCTCCACAACAAAAGGCTGTTTCTGTCGGTTTTGCCCGCCTTGACTTGTCGCTCGATTAATATCATCATTAATCTCATTACGCTGGTCTTCGGGCATATAGTAACTCTCCAAACCATACTCCGTTTGCCATCCCTGATATTTGCCCCGAATAGCAATTTGATTTGCTGGCAAATTTTGCGGCAATTTATCAGTAACTCGCACCGGCTTCCAAGCTAACGGTAAACCAGAAGTTTTCTGCGTTTTTGGCTGTTCCAAAATCACATATAAAGAAATCCCAGACTGTACATACTTCTCTGGTTTGCAAGTATTTTTGGCCGGTGGTTTCGGCGCCGGTGGACAACTACTCATAGTCCCCGGTAAATCATTCCAACCGGGCAAAGTTTTCAATGTATTTTGTTGCGAAATATCATAACTAAGCGTTTGGTAATATCCCCGTAACAAATCATAAGGATCAACCGGCATCGTTTGCAAAATCACCGTTTTTCCCGTAACAAACGTATAAGCAGACTGCGCCGGCACCGCTGCAATTAAAATTGTTTGCAACACCAAAGGCAACCACAACCGCCAACTTCGTAAAGGTTCCCTTGTGGTTTCCCAACTAATTGCCGGTTCTGTTATCGGCTTTTCTTTAACTAAATTTTCGGCATTTTCCAAATTTTGACTCATCTTCTTTTCTCCTTTTATGCTTAAATTTTTACTTTTTCTTCCGAAGACATTAACCGATGCGAATAACGTTCAAACCACAACCCAGCAACAATCACCCCAACTCCACACAAAAAGAACACAAAAGCCTTAAACAACAAACCCGTATCATATTCCAACATCCGGCTAAGAATTTGTAAACTCAAAACTCCCAAACCACCCCAAAAACAGCGTCGATTACCAATTGCTAAACCTTCCCGAATCAAACCCGCCCCTAACAGAAATAACAAAACATTATAGAGAAAAATTGCCAAAATCCCAATCGGAAAAACATTAAAATGCCACACCGGCAACAAGGTGGAAATCGCAATAAAAACCCCCATCACATTTGTTGTTAAATCTCCTCCTTGACGTCTTCCATGTTTACGTTGCCGACGACTTAAATGTAACCATTCATAGACCGTCAAAACCGCCAACAAAATTACCGAAATAAAAGGAGTCCATCCCAAAATAGACTCAGAGTTGTTAATTCCATCCGTCGTATAGTTCCACCATTTAAAAGAACCAAAATAAAACAAAATCGCCAAGAAAAAAAGTGATAAATTCCGAGCAAGTGGTTGAAACAAACGACTATGAATATTCGGCCACATCACATCATCGTAACCCCACAACAAAGCCGGTGGAAGCGCACAAACTGAAACAATAAAAATCCATTCCGGTATATTGCTCGAAGAACTCGCTAAAACATTAATAATTAGGGAATTCACAACCCCAATAGCAGCCAGTAAAAAAATCGCTCTTGACCGGCACCAATAAGCCAAAGGAACAAACGCCAAACCGGCAAATAGGGGCATATAATCTATCAACACTTTAAGAGCATTAAACTCTTCCTTTGACCGCCAATCTCCCACTCCCAAAACATAGCCAAAACCAATTAAAAGAATTGACAAAACACCCAAAGAAGTTAGGCGCAAACTATAAGCCATTGCCAAAACGCCCAACCCCCAAACCAGGTATAATCCATAGGGAGAGCCGCTAATATGAAACATTTGCGACATTAACCCTATATTCGCCCCTAAAATAATTGCCCCTAACAACAACAAACCGTGACCTAATCTTTGTTTCCATCCCCCTTTTATAGAGACAATACCTCTAGTATTTCCCCCATTTTTTCCAATTAAAAATTCAGGAGATTTTGGAGAAATACGCCATAAATAAAAACCGGCAGCATTCACCCCAATAAATAAACTTAACAACAAAATAACCCTAAATTCCCGCGACCACTCCTGCCAATTTGCCGCCACAAAAGTAATCACCGCCAAACCTACCAAAACCCCACCCAAACCAATAAAAATCGCAATAAAACGATTTTGAGCAGAAGTTTCTAAACTATCAAACTGATAGCGTTGAGATATTTGCCCATACAAATTTTCATCAATCAAACCCTCAGCCTGCCATAACTTTGCCTCATGGCGTAGCTGGTGACGAAACTTGTCCGAAATCATATTATTTTCCTCAAAGTTTCAGCTAATTGTCGTAACTTTATCTACGTTATAACCTCTCATAGAATTGTCTGCCACACTCACAACCTATGACACCATAACAGTTGTCACATAAACCTCCTCTTTTCCTCTAAAAATATTCCCTCCAATAGTAGACAACCTAAACACTGTCACAATCAACCATACTAAATACCCATGAAAAAAGTAACCTCCCCTCGTCTTTTCCTCAAATATTCTAATAATTAAAAACCTAAACGGATACACACAAAAACATCACCCCCTAAAGCGCTTATAAAACTAAAAAACTCTTCCCTTACTTTCCTTGAAACTGTACCCTATAAATTCGATTATTTCCCTCCTCCGTAAAAAGCAAACTACCATCAGGTAAAACCAACAAACCCACAGGACGACCCCAAGTTTTCGGCCCCTGCGGATCTACTAAAAAACCCGTTAAAAAATCCTCATAAAAACCTAATGGCCGGCCTTCCTTATTAAACGGAATAAACACAATTTTATACCCTGTGCCGGTGTTCCGATTCCAACTCCCACGAAACGCAACAAAAGCCCCATTTTGATACTTTTCAGGAAACGTTTTTCCATCATAAAACTGTAAACCCAAAGCCGCAGAATGAGCCTGAAATAAAACATCAGGAGACTTAGTTTTCGCCACTAAATCAGGACGCTCACTTTTACCATCTCGCATCCTCCGAGGATCAAGATTTTTTGATGACAAATAAGCATAAGGCCACCCAAAAAAATCACCCTGCTGAATGCGAGTAAAATAATCAGGAACCAAATCATCTCCCAAACCATCTCGCTCATTTACACTCGTATAAAGTTCCCCTGTTTTTGGGTGAAAATCTAACCCCACAGGATTACGCAAACCCGAAGCAAAAACTTTATTTTCTCCCCCATCCAAATTCATCACCGACACCGCAGCGCGGGGCAGCAATTCTTCCTCTACATTACTTTCTGAACCCACCGAAACATAAAGCTTTTTACCATCAGGAGAAACTACCACATTTCGCGTCCAATGTTGGTTATAACCACGTCCTGGTAAATCAGCAATTTTTTCTCCATTTCCTGTTATTTTATCCTCCCCAGCTTTATAGGCAAACCTCCGAACCTCCCCCGTATTACCTACAAAAAAATAACCCCCAGCAAAAGCCATACCCAAAGGCAAATCTAAATTATTTTCTCTGGAAGCAAAAACCCCCCTCACATCTGCAACTCCATCCCCATTTGTATCTCGCAACAAACGAATTTGATTATCTGGAGTTTCCGTCACTAAAACATCTCCAGAAGGAGTTAAACCCAACCAACGAGGTTTATTCAATTTGTCTGCAAAAACATTAACAGTAAAACCTTCAGGCACCCTTAAAATAGGATTAGCTGGCACCGGCACAACCTGCGGAGATTTAGACGCACTATCAGTCGCAAAAGGTTGAGGTAAACTCTCCAAAAGCACCTCAATTTTTTGAGGAGAAAAAGACTCTACTTTAACAAGCTGATTAGCCGCTAAAACATCCCTAGTTTGCGTATTTTCTACAGAAGATTGCTGATTTTCCCCTGAAACCTTTTCCCCTTGTCCACTACAACCAAAAACCCCAAACAAAACTAAAAAACTAAACACAAAAAAAAGTTTATTCATAAAAAACTCTAAAAAACTGCAAAAAATCCTTATCTCTTATTTTACTTATTAAAAAAACACTTACTGACCATCTTCACCCCCAAAATCAAACAAAAAAACTATTACCACCGGCCAAGCCTAAACACAAAACAAAAAACAAAGCCTTAATTCCCCCAATCATAACCTATAAAAACTTGAAACTAGCCTAAAACTATGATAGAAAAACCCTAAATCAAAAAAAATAAACCCATGAAAAGCAAAAAAATAACCCTAACACCTAAACTAAACCAAAAAACTAACCAATAACCCATCTGGGTTAATCTGCGCTTAAAAAACTCAAACCTAATACACCAATTCAAAAAAACAAAATCCTCTAAACCCCAGAGAGCATCCCATAGCCAGCACCGCATTACCGCGATATATTAACGAGCAAAACCTTTAAATCCCCTGACAGCAAAAACATGACAATCTCCTTAAAAGCCGGCACACCACTGCAAAACGGGAAATACACCATAGACACCATATTAGGCACCGGCATTATCCTCACCTGCGAAGCCACACAAACCGACATAAACTTACCAGTCATCATCAAAACCCTCAACATCTCCCCTCATCGCAAAGACTTTGACCGGCTACAAACCCAATTTCAAAACCTCAGCCAAAAACTCCGAAAATGCCAGCATCCGAACGTTGTCAGAGTTTTAGACAATTTTTCCGAAAACGGCAAATTCTATAGCGTCATGGAATACATACGCGGCCAAAACTTACAAGAAATCTTAGACAGCGGCTTACAAATTTCCCCATCCTTAGCCATCGAGTATATCCGTCAAGTAGGAGAAGCCCTCACACAACTGCACCACCAAAACATCCTCCACCGCAACATCAAACCCCAAAACATCAAAAAACGCCAAGGCAGCAACACCGTAGTCTTAATAGACTTTGGCATACTCGATTACCTACGACAGGCAGAAGGCCATGAACTCATCCCCAAAATAGACACAAACAATCAAAAAAGACTCTTTGGCGGATATGCACCCATAGAGCAATACCTCCCCCACACCCAACTCACAACCAAAAGCGATATCTATTCTCTGTGCGCCACATTTTATTGTCTCCTCACCAGTTCCCCACCTCTAGCAGCACCTCTTAGAGAACGTATTAACTCCCCAAAAGCGATCCGAACATCCTCCAAAGAAGAACCTTCACCCCCACCCCTCCGCGAAATCGTCCAATCAGCAAACGCCCTCGGAGTCAAAAGCGCCAGTACCCTGAGAACCTATAAAAATGCCAAGCGCCTAATCCAACGTCAAAGCCGCATTGAAGAATGGTTACAAAGATGGAATGAATTTCCTACCAACCTTGACCCCAGCCTCGAAGTAGCCCTACAAAAAGGTTTAGAAATAGATGACCTCCACCGGCCCCACAGCATAGAAGCTTGGTTAGCCCTATTACCCCCCTCCAAAGGCGAAACCGAAACCTCAGCCATCACCATTGAAGTGCCCCACTCTAATCCCACCACAGAAGCCAATAAAACAACTCCAGCATTTTATTCTTGGTTCAAGTCTTCCAACAAACGAGCCTTTGCCCTTACAGCTATCATTGCCGGTTTTTTTGGTATTAGTCTCGGATTATCATTACGTTTAGGTTTAGTTGGTCAAATTAGCGCCGAAATTTTAGATGTTGAACAGTCTTTTCCTCCCCTCAAAGATTGGCCTATTACTGAGCCGGTGGAAGCTTCTGGCGACTTAACAACACCCCTAGACTCCAACGTAGAAACACCAACAGAGGAAGACTTAGGAAATTTCAGGGGTTCCAACTTGGGAACCGCCCCATAAGCAACAATACTAAGTAGCCTCTATTTTTGGCCCCTCAGCCATGACTTTACAAGCAATGGCCCCATCCTTGCCCTCAATAAATCCTCAATCAGCTTTGAAACATCGCGTTATAATTCTTTACGGATAGGCGCAACAATTATCTATGAATAATAATTCTTCCGTTCACGCTTTTTTTCTCGGTAGAGCCATCGCTCAGGCTCTTTATCAACAACTCGAACAAAATTTAACCAACGCCCTCAGCGAACTTGGCAAATTTGATGCTGAACAACGGGAATTTTTACGCGAGTTCACCAACACTGTCATGCAAAAGGCTGATTTAGAAACCCAACGAACTCCGGTTTCTACACCAACTTCTTCCTACCCCAGCGCAACTCAACCAAACTCTGACCTGCAAGCCACCATTGACGAACTGCGGGCTGAAATTGCCCAAATGCGCGTTCAACTCCAGAGCTATCGCAGCAGCCGCACCAGTTAACTGCTCAGAGTATTTTTAGCTCTGAGCAGATATCATACATTTCAAAAAAAGTCAAGTCCCCCAAACATTTAGGAAATCTCGTGTCTGCTCTACCTGATGAACCTGTGACCAGCAAGCGCAATTCTCTCGGCCCCCAGTCACCGGCGGATCACTCCCTACGCGACGCAAAGCGAACAGCCGTTTTAAACCCAGGCAGTGTAGCGAGCGCTTCCCCGAACCGAACCGAACAAATCGGCGGTTTGTTGAAATCCAAAGATACCGCATACCGCTGGAGTCGAGAAAATTACTCGCACAAACGCCGTTTTATCGAAATATGGGCTTTTGTATTAACGTTAATGGCTAGTTTGTGGTGGGATGGCAAAGCCTGGACCTATCCAGGGGGAATGACCGAAGCCAAAAAACAAGCCCGTCGGCGCCGACAAGCAATTTGGATTCGAGAAACTTTTTTAGAATTAGGGCCAACTTTTATTAAACTTGGTCAATTGTTCTCTACTCGCGCTGATATTATTCCCGCTGAATATGTAGAAGAATTGACAAAATTGCAAGATAAAGTTCCGGCTTTTAATGATACAGTTGCCTACAAAATTATTGAGCAAGATTTATCAAAGCCAGTTAATGAATTATTTGCCAGTTTTGATCCGGTTCCCCTCGCAGCAGCTTCTTTAGGTCAAGTCCATAAAGCTGAACTGCACACTGGCGAAACAGTGGTGGTGAAAGTACAAAGACCAGGTTTGCGGCGTTTATTTAATATTGATTTAGATATTGCCAAAGGCATTGCTCGTTACTTCCAAAACCATCGCCGATGGGGAAAAGGACGAGATTGGATGGGCATTTATGATGAGTGTTGCAAAATTCTTTATGAGGAAATTGACTACCTCAACGAAGGTCGCAATGCTGATACTTTTCGCCGTAATTTTCGCCCCTATTCTTGGGTGAAAGTTCCGCGCGTTTATTGGCGCTATGCTTCTTCACGGGTTTTAACTCTCGAATATGTCCCCGGAATTAAAATTAGTCATTATGAAGCTTTGGAAGCTGCCGGACTAGACCGCAAAGAATTAGCAAAATTAGGCGCCACTGCTTATCTACAGCAATTGCTTAATGATGGCTTTTTCCACGCCGACCCCCACCCAGGGAATATTGCCGTCAGTGCCGATGGTTCTCTAATTTTTTATGATTTTGGCATGATGGGCCGAGTCAGAAATGATGTCCGCGAAAAATTGATGCAGTTGTTTTTTGGCATTGCTCAAAAAGATGGCGACCGGGTGGTGGCGACTTTGGTAGAGTTGGGCGCTTTGTCCGCAATGGATGATATGGGGCCGGTGCGCCGGTCTGTGCAATTCATGCTCGACAATTTTATGGATCAGCCCTTTGAAAATCAGTCTGTAGCTGCCATTACCGATGATTTGTACGAAATTGCCCACGACCAACCCTTTCGCTTTCCCGCCACCTTTACGTTTGTGATGCGGGCTTTTTCTACCCTCGAAGGTGTCGGGAAGGGTCTTGATCCAGAATTTAATTTTATGGAGGTTGCAAAGCCTTTTGCAATGGAAATTATGACTGATAGCAATTCTTTTGATGGCAACGGTTTTCTGGGAGAGTTGGGCCGGCAAGCGGTTCAAGTCAGCAGTACGGCTTTGAGTCTGCCTCGTCGCATTGAGGATACCATTGAAAAATTGGAACGGGGCGATATTCGGGTACGCGTTCGCTCAACCGAAACTGACCGGGCTATCCGTCGCCTCAGTAATATGCAGTTGGGCACAAATTATGCTTTGCTCTCTAGTGGCTTCACTTTGTCGGCTACTATCCTATTAGTGAATAACTACGCATGGCTTGCAATCCCTCTGGCCGGTGTCGCTGGGCTACTTTTGCTGGCTTTTGTCCGCCTGTTAATGCGCGTTGACAGAACGGATCGGTTTTGAGAATCTATAATAATCTCTCGGTTGCTGCTCCTAGCAGCACACTCAGGTGAAAAAAAGGGAAATTTGCTGACTTCTATTGCCTTTTTCCCTATTCCCGCACCGCTATACAGCTTTTAAAAAACGAGTTTGTTACATGAAACGTTATTCTGCCGGTCTGACTGACCAGGGACTTATTCGATCTGTTAATCAGGACTCCTACTACATTGACCCAAAGGGACGTTTTTATATTGTGGCAGATGGCATGGGGGGTCATGCGGGTGGTCAAGAAGCTAGTCAAATTGCTACTTCTGTGATGCAAGCTTATTTGTCAGACCATTGGGACTCTGCTTCTTCCCCTAAAGAACTCCTCGAAAATGCTTTTTTTAAGGCTAATCAGGCTATCCTTGATGACCAACGCACTCACCCTGAACGTTCGGATATGGGAACAACAGCGGTGGTTTTGATTTTTTGGGAAAACGAAGCCGACAAGTCTAGTTTAAGCTGGGTTGCTCATGTTGGCGATTCTCGGATCTATCGGCTACAGGGTTCTAAGTTAGAGCAACTTACAGAAGATCATACTTGGATTGCTAGGGCTATGAAAGCCGGTCATCTTACTCTCGATCAAGCTCGTACTCACCCTTGGCGTCATGTTTTGTCTCAATGTTTAGGTCGTCAGGATCTTCAAGAGGTTGTGATTCGTTCTCTCTCCATTAGTCCGGGCGACCGCTGGTTACTTTGCACTGATGGTCTTACTGAAGAACTCTCTGATAGCATCATCTCTTCTCATCTTAAGTCTATTCGCTCTTGTGACCAAGCTGCCAAAACTCTTGTTAATGCGGCCAAGGATAAGGGCGGACGAGATAACATTACTGTGGTTATTGTGGCTTCAGAGTCTCGATCTTCGGCTGAGGAGTAAACTTTTTTGTCCGTTGCTTTCTTTCTTCTCCCCCTCTAAGGGTGCTCTTATTACTTTTGATTGATTACAAAACTAATATAAAATCCGTTTGAAAACCTAGTTTATAAAATTAGGCAAACGGTAATTTTTTATATTTTTCACTTAAAGTTTGTTACTTAAAATTAGCTTAAATCCTTTAAATGCAAGGTATAAAAGGAATATATTTGCTTACTTTCTAAAGAAATTTGTTGGAATCATTTTTAGAAATTTTGTTCAAAAGTTGACCTTACCTTTCTCTGTGACCAGAATTTTTGTTCATATTGAGCATTTTTACTTATTACAATTTGATACAACTGTACTACCGGAGTCATAAAAGTCGGTTGAAAGACTGTACTTTATCACCCGATAAGTTCCTCATTCAGAAGGATGTGCATTTTGTCAAAGGTTTGTTATCTTTTTTAACATAAGAGAACAAACAAACGAAAAGGGCTTGTCCTGATACCGTTTGGAGAACTCTGAAACAATCGTGATAACTCTGGTTTTTGTACTAATCAACTTTTTAGCTGTCTAAATACGAGGACGTTATGAGCAACATCAATCTCAGCTTAGAGCAACAATTTAGCATCCGCGCCTTTGCTACCCAAGTCCAAGAAATGAATCAAGAACAAGCCCAAGACTTTCTGGTGAAGCTCTACGAACAAATGATGATTCGGGAAGCTACTTACCAACATCTTCTCAAACATCAGTGGGGTTTAGAGCAGGCTACAGGTCTTGAATAGAATTTACGCTCCAAGTGGGCGACCTCCATCTCGTGCTGAGTTCCACTCCTGGAAAAAAGCAAGGGGTGCCGGGGCGTCACCTTAAAGACATTATCGCTGTTCGTTTAACTAATTACAACTCTCTCTCTTTGCTGCTGTTGAGGCAAAAGCCACAATTAGTACCTATTGGCTTTTTGATTTTATTAAATTTTAAAAATGGGGTGGGAGCCGAAGCTCCTGCTACAAATAAGTGCGGATGATAGGACTTGAACCTACACTCCTTACGGAACCAGAACCTAAATCTGGCGCGTCTGCCAATTTCGCCACATCCGCTGACATACCATCATTAATGATAGCACGGTTTTTTATAAACTGGCAAGCTTTGGCTAGTAATTTGGGAAATTTTTTCTGGGCGGGCTTTGTAGTCCAGAGTTGGAAGCAAAAGGCTGGATCAGCAAAGTCATTTTTTCTATTCCTACGACCAACACCGGCTCGGAGGCTGACAAATTTATTTTACATTTAGGGCAGTATAGGCGAGCCGGCCAGTATTTTCCCAGACATTTTACCCTTCCTCGTTTACCTGCGGTAATTTCCTCCTCGACAATGGCGGGGATTGTTTCTGAAAATAACTTGATTTTTGGAAATTCAAAAATTTTTCTCATGATTTTTTGTTGTCTTTGCAGAGTAATTTGACAAAAGAATACAGCCCAAACTCCTCCTATATAGAAGGAGTCTGAGAGGCAAGTTTTATCAACAGAATTACTGTTGATTTGCTTTTATCTATTTGGGGAAAAATTGAATAAATTATGCAGATAGACTCGCAATAGGCTGCATTTTTGTTTTGAGTCTTTGTTGCGTTGAAATTTTGGCAGATAAATTTGATGTTGCGTCTGGTAAAATCAAAGTTACGGACAGATTTCCTTGCCACAGGGAGGCTGAGGTTTTTCTTCTTTAGGAGATTCTTTAGTGGCTATCACCGGCACTTCTATATCTGTTTCTGTAAAGAGAATAAGCTTTGAAGAAGAAGCGAAGGCGGTTTTATAGTTAGTAGAAATAACAGCAACAGTGAAGACAATGGGGAAGATGATATCTCTGACTGACATGACTATAAGACTCCAGTAAAAAAGGTGTTAGACGAAAGCTAAATAACGGAATTTGCCTTTGGATAAAAGCAGTAATTTTTCTGCTTAATCTAGGGTGTTTCCGCTTTTTGCTTTGTTAATTATTTCTTGGAGTCATCCGCGAAGAATTATGCAGAAATCAATTCAAATATTTTGGTGTCCATTGTCTATAACCTTTGCGCTGAGTTAGTTAGAGAAATTTTTTGGTGAATTTTTTAAACGCCTTAACACCTTAAAGTAAAGGAGATCAAGATTGATACTATACTATGTTTATTGGCGGCTATTATTTCGAGTGCTGAAAACTGTTGTCATAGTTGGAGTTTTGGGTTTTACCTTGTTTAACTCAAGTTAAAATCAAATGTTAGATATTTAGCTTTGTATGGTTTGTATAAAAAAGCTTTTCAGGAGTTGCATATTTGGTAAATTATCTGATATCCTGTCGTTAACTTGTAGGGTTTTGGGAAAACTACGAATAACTTTTACTCCTAAAAGATATCCCTTATTATGCAAAGTCGATTTTCAATAGCCCTAGAAAAAGTAATAATAAGCTTGATTTATATAGGTTTTTTTTTAGAGGTTCGGCATTTAAAATTTTTCTGTTAACTACAGATAGATGGTGATAGGTTATTTTTTTAAGTCGGTGTTATTTGTTAAAAACCTTTAAAACCTATAAAATACATTTTCTATACAAAACTAGATATATTTAAGGTTTTGTTATCGGTAAAAATACAGACGGTGGATTAATTTCGTTGTCTCTCATAGGTAGCTTCCATAGTGCTAGTTAAATAATGACCAGCCATAATTCCACTCGAATGAAAATACTTATTATTATCAAGCCGGTGAAGCACCTCAAAACCGCTGCGACGTTCCTTATCGCCCAAAACCCAATAACGTTGAACAATAGTTTGTGGGGCTATCCAACCCTCCCCCTCCACCTTACCGAGTTCACTGTGTTGGAGGACAAAAGTGTAAAGTCGTTCCTCTTCATCCAGGTGTCCGCGATATTGAAACGTAATTTCTTCACGTTCACTACCCGGAAAAACGAGTTTTGTTACCATCGTAAACCAGTTATCCTGATTCCAAGCGACCAAGGTTTTGCCTTTGACAGGGATAGGCATTGCATTGCGTTCTAACCAAGTGCCTTCTAGTGTCCACCGACCAGATTCTATTAAAAATGTATGACTCATTGGATTTTAGATTTTAGATAAATTGAAAAGTGGGCCGTAGGGCGTTGGTAAGATAGGCATGGTTTTTGTGGGTAGGGGAAGAAGAGTCTTAGAGATTTATTTCTCCTAAGAGTATTGACTTTTTTGCTCCTGTAACTTGAGGTAGGTTTCCCACAATTCCCTGATTTCTCCAATAAGCGAGAACTGCAAAGGCTATGGCTTCTTTAAAATCTGCGTTTAAACCCACTTCATCGGTTGTTAAAACCGGCACTATTTTTAAATGGTATTGCAGTCTGGATTTCAAGTAAAGGTTACGAGACCCTCCGCCACAGAGCAAGACTTGTTCGGGCATTTGCGGTAAAAAGTTTTGGTAGCTATGGGCAATGGAAACGGCGGTGAGTTCGGTGAGGGTGGCGAGGATGTCTGCGGGGGTGAGGTGATAGGTTTTGGCTTGTTCTAGGCATTGTTGTAAATATTGCGGGCTGAATAATTCTCTGCCGGTTGATTTTGGTGGTGGTTGGTGAAAGAAGGGATGCTGCATCCATTGAGCGATTAATTCTTGGCAGGGTGTGCCGGTGCTTGCCCATTCGCCGTTTTTGTCGTAGGTTTGTTTTGAGTTGCTAAAGTGTTGTACGGCTAAGTCGATTAAGACGTTTGCTGGGCCTGTGTCCCATCCTAATATTTTTGTTTCCCAGGTTTGGTTGTCTTGTGTTCGTGCCGGCAGGTAGGTGGTGTTGCCAATTCCTCCTAGGTTTTGCACACACCGGCTTTTAGCTGGATGGCTGAGGAGGTAAGCGTCTACGCGGGGAACTAGGGGGGCTCCTTGTCCACCGGCATTGATGTCGGCGGTACGAAAGTTACTGATGGTGGTTATTTGAGTAAGTTTTGCAATCAGGCTGCCTCTTCCCAGTTGCAGGCTATATCCGAGTTGTTCTTTTTCGGGTGGCCGGTGATATACGGTTTGTCCGTGAGACCCTATTAGTTCGGCTTTGTTGTGGCCGGTGTTTATTTGGATGGCTGCTTTGGCAAATTCTTGGGCAATTTGGTCATCTAGGCTGGCTAGTTCTGCTAGGCTGATGAGTTCGCCGGCGCAGAGGTCTAGGATTTTTTGTCTGAGGGGTTCTGGGTAGGGGTAGGTGTTTGCTGCAAGTAGTTTTATTTTTAAATCTGCTTGGCTGCCGGTGATTTCTACAAGGGCTGCATCAATTCCGTCTATGGATGTGCCACTGATGGCACCGATCACTTTTGTCATTATTTTAGGCTTGGCTGATTAGGCAATGAGGTGATTTTAGTTTTTTATGCCGGTTGTTGGGAAGATAGGAGGGTTTTTTATATGGTTTATGTCAATTTGGTATTTTTGACTGTTGGGAATGGTTGCTCGATTTTGGCTACGGCTTTTTATTTTTAATAAACCTGCATATTTTAGGCTTTTTGTCAATATAGCAATGTTTGAGTGAAAATTTTTATCATGGTTAGTGGGTAAAACTTTTACACCGCTAACCGGGTTTTTTTGAGATATTCTGGGAAAAGCTTACGGAAGAATAAGCTTTTGATGTGCTTTTGCAAAATTTGGCACATACCATGCCTGTGAGTCTACAATTTTGATAATACCACGAAACCCTGATTCTTTCGTAAAAGTCTTGTGAATTTTATCTGTAAAATGGGGTTTTTCAAGGGCTGATAATTGTAAAATAGATATAAATATTTAAATTATTTTTTTTGTTTGATTAGATAAGCTTATTAAAAACTGGGAAATGCCTGCGTTACAAAACTGACTGTTTGGGCTATGGAAAAAGTGGGTTTTAAAAACTAAAAAATGACAATTACCTATTTCAGGTAATTACTTTTCCGCTGGGGAATGGGACGGATAGGTGATCAATTAATTTGACTTTACCAGAATATTGCAAACTTAGACTACTTTTGAGGGTTAATGCACCGGGGAAAGCTTGTAATAAAACTGCTGCATTTTCACCGGCCATATCCCAAATGTTTGCTTTACTATTTTGACCTATCCCACAACAAAGTGATAGCCTTACCAAGAAATAAGTAAAAAGTGGCTAATTCATTGAAGATTTCTAAACCAGCTTTGATGGCTTTGGCTGTAATTCATGACACTGTTTTAAACCCTGTATGGTTGTAACTTTTTCGTCGGTATTAACTAATTCTCGGATACAGCTAATTTTGATATGGCCTCCGTAATGTTTGGGAATAATTACGACATTTAGAGTGGCGCAATTTTGTACACTTTATTGCTGTACCCAATGACCAATTAAGAATTAGCCATATCCATCAAAACTTTTTGGCAATTTAACTCACGGGAACCATCAGGAGACCGGCGCTGAACATAACTACCATCCGACTGTAAATCCCAAGCCTGACGATGGTCTGCCAACATAATACCAAGGATTTCTTCAATATCCTTAATAAGTTCTGGGTCTTCAATGGGGGTAATTGCTTCTACACGACGGTTAAGATTGCGAGGCATCCAATCAGCACTACCAATATAAACCTCTTGTTTAGAGTTGTTATGGAAATAAAAAATCCGCGAATGTTCTAAAAACCGCCCTACAATGCTCACCACCCGTATATTTTCGCTAATCCCTGGTAAACCTGGACGCAGACAACACATCCCGCGAATAATTAAATCAATTTGCACTCCGGCAATGGAAGCTTCATAGAGGGTAGCAATAATTTGGGCATCTACTAAAGCATTCATTTTCGCTACAATACGACCGGCACGACCATTTTTTGTATGTTCAATTTCCCGGCGAATTAAAGCAATCATTCTTTCGCGCATATTCACCGGCGCGACTAAAAGTTTTCGGTAAGACCGTTGTCGAGAATAGCCGGTTAGGTAATTAAATAAATCTGTTAAATCAGCAGCCAAATCATCTCGACAACTTAAGATTCCTAAATCTGTATAAATGCGAGCCGTTTTTGGGTTGTAGTTGCCGGTGCCGATATGAACATAACGACGAATACGGTCTTCCTCACGACGAACTACCATTGCTACCTTCGTATGAGTTTTTAAACCTACTAACCCATAGACTACATGAACACCGGCTTTTTCTAAACGGCGAGCCCATTGGATATTGTTTTCTTCATCAAAACGAGCTTTTAATTCAACTAAAACAGCCACTTGTTTACCATTTTCGGCGGCTTCAATTAAAGCTTGAGGAATGGGAGAATCACCTGTAGTCCGGTAGAGAGTCATTTTAATAGCCAGAACCGAGGGATCGTGTGCAGCATCGGTAATAAAACGCTGAACTGTAGCCGAAAAAGAATCGTACGGATGATGTAATAAAAGATCCGATTGACGAATTAAAGCAAAAATATCTTCGCCTTCATCGGCAAGAGTACCAGCATCAGCAAGACGACGAAAACGAAGAGGGATAGCCGGTGTAAAAGAACCATCTTTTAACTCTGATAAAGGCAGAGACATCAAAGCCATTAAATCACCCAAACCCAGAGTTCCTTCCACTTCATAAACATCGGTATCTGCCAGAGAAAGTTCTTCTTTTAGCATTTGCAAAACCGGCAAAGGCATAGTAGCTTGAACTTCCATCCGAACAACTGAACCACCAAAACGACGCTTCCGCAATTCTTGTTCAATTGCTATTAATAAATCATCAGCCTCATCTTCTTCTAATTCTAAATCTGCATTCCGAGTAATCCGAAAAGGATGATACTCTTGAATATTCATCCCCGGAAAAAGAAACTCTAAATTATGAGCAATAACTTGTTCTAGGGGAACAAAAACAAAGCCGCCGCCCCAATCTTGTTCTGGGAGACGAACAAAACGAGGTAATAATTTAGGAACCTTAACACGCGCAAAAAATTCTTCTTCGGTTTCTGGATCTTTTACAACGACCGCAAGATTGAGGCTCAAATTAGAAATATACGGAAACGGGTGCCCCGGATCAACAGCTAAAGGTGTTAAAACTGGAAATAACTGTTCCTCAAAATAGCGTTGAAGATAGAGACGTTGTTCTTGATTAAGGTCAACATACTCAAGAATATGAATATTATGGTGAGATAATGCTGGACGTATTTCTTGCTCAAAGTGTTGATGTTGAAGGCTTACCATCGGACGCAATCTCTCGCTGATTGCATCTAATTGTTCACTAGCAACTCGACCATCAGGAGATAATTTGCGGACTTTTGCCTCAACTTGCTGCTTTAACGCAGCAACCCGAACCATAAAAAACTCATCTAAATTAGAACTAAAAATTGCCAAAAACTTTAAGCGTTCTAAAAGAGGAGTCCGCGCATCAAGAGCCTCATGCAAAACCCGGTAATTAAATTCCAGCCAACTTAGTTCACGGCTAAAATAAAACTCAGGAGCATTTAAATTAAACTCTGTAACTTGGTTAATCGGGTGCATAAAAGTCCCAGGTGGCGTTGATAACTATTATCTAATGCCGGCCTTATTTTAAAACTCTCATTTAAAAAACTTCATCTTCTTGGCCAACCCACCATTCCCCAAGATTCATCAAATCTTTGTGAATATCTGCGAGTTCTGTTGTGTACTGTTCTGGTGAAATAGTGGTGCGGCGTTCTGCCAATTTTTGTAACCGTAGTTGAGCTAATACCCAAGGTTTGCTGATGCTGCCGGTTTGTTCTATGTAGTGGGCAAGGTCTTTGCTGTTCATAGGTTATTCCAGAATTTCTATTTGTAGGGGCCTGTATCTCTTCAAAAAATCTGTTAAGCGGAATGGGGCAACCGCTACCAATCGGATTGCCCCTATTTTTTGGTTTAGCTTAAAAAAGCTTAGGCAGCTTTGGCAAGATTTTCGGCTACAAAATCCCAGTTGACCAGCTTATCAAGGAAGTTGGCGATAAAGTCAGGACGTTTGTTTTGGAAGTCTAAATAATAAGCGTGTTCCCACACATCCAAAGTCAGAAGGGGGGTTTGACCATGTACAACTGGATTTTCAGCGTTGGGGGTTTTGGTAACTTTGAGTTTACCATTCTCTAAAACTAACCAAGCCCAACCGCTTCCGAATTGGGTAGCAGCAGCAGTTTTGAATTCTTCTTTAAATTTGTCGAAGCTACCGAAGTCGGCATTAATTTTGTCGGCGAGGGCGCCGGTGGGGGTTCCGCCACCACCCGGCTTCATGCAATGCCAGAAAAAGGTGTGGTTCCAAACTTGGGCTGCGTTGTTGAAGATGCCGGCTTTGGAAGAATCTTTGTAGGAGGTAGTGACGATTTCTTCTAAGCTTTTGTCTGCCAGTTCCGTTCCTTCAATCATTTTGTTGAGGTTCGTGACATAGGCAGCATGGTGCTTGTCGTGATGGAAGGAAAATGTGTTTGCAGACATCCCTGCTGATTCTAGGGCATCTGCTGGGTAGGGCAGTTCGGGTAATGTAATTGCCATTGTGTTCTCCTCAGTTTCGGTTTACCGGCATTTTTAAGCGTTTTATACCCTTTGGCATTTATGGGGCCGATGGTTTTTTGCTTAATGATAGAATTTTATATCAAAAGTCCCTTTTATGAAAGGTTTATGTAGATCCCGATAGGACTGAGGTTTTTGTTACACTTTGTAAACTTAGGGATTGGAATTAATAACCTGTAGATAATTTTTCCTTTATTCCCCCATCTCTAGTCGCTGAACGCTAATACCTCATCCCCTGATTATGAATTCAGAACAAATTGAAAAACGTTTAAAACAGTTTAAGGAAGAGCAGGAGCTTATCCTTAATCAAGTTGATAATGCTATTGCTTTGTTTGATGTGTCGGATCATTTGGTTTTGTTTAACTTGCGTCTAGCGGAAATTTGGGGGATATCTTCTGAATGGTTGCAAACTCAACCTCATTGTGATGTGCTTTTGGCTAAGTTGGCGGAGAGGGGTTGTTGGAGTTCTTCTCAGGGTCAGCAGCTTCGGGAGGCGATGGTTCAAACAGAAACGGAAAGTGTTTCGTTTTACTTGGAACAGGCCAATGGTATTTGTCTGGAGGTCTATAGCACTTTGACTTCCGATGGGGGACGTTTATTTACTTTTCGGGATGTGACGGTTTACCGGCAGTCTCAAGAGAATTTGAATGCTGAGGTGCGTCGGTTACGTTTTTTGTTGGGTTTGACGGAACGTTTGCAGGCTTCGGTTGAGTTACGCGAAATTGGTCATTTTGCTTTGAGTTATTTGGTGGAGGCGATGAATGCGGCGTTTGGCGATGTGAAGGTGATTAATGGTGAGGGTGTTGATCGTTATGCCGGTGTTTTGAGTAATGAAGTTTCTACGGAGTTTATTGCTACCTATGGTGTGCCGGCGGTGGCTGATATGGAGGCTTTACTTAACCAGGGTATCCCCTACGGAGAGGGTTTGCTTTGGGATGTGGTAGAAAGTGGTTTGCCGTTGTTTGTGGATGATTATCAAAATCACCCAAAGGCGGTTAAGGCGTTTCGTCATCCTGCGATTGGTCAGTTGGGGGTTTTTCCGATTCCTTCACCCACAGGTATGATTATTGGTGTGCTTACTTTGGAGTCTCGTAATCTCCAAAAACTTCAGGATGCTCCGAATCAAGATA
The DNA here is from genome assembly GCA_036704045.1 of Halomicronema sp. Classification (GTDB taxonomy): domain Bacteria; phylum Cyanobacteriota; class Cyanobacteriia; order Cyanobacteriales; family Oscillatoriaceae; genus Ancylothrix. The sequence continues at coordinate 195,521 of DATNQM010000005.1, forward strand.
TGCTTTTGGCTGCTTGTCGGACTTTGGGTGTGGCTATTGAACGGGCGAGAGCTCAAGAACATCTTACTCAAGTTAATAAGGATCTGGAACGGGCTTCGCAATTAAAGTCTGAGTTTTTGGCTTCGATGTCCCATGAGTTGCGAACTCCGTTGAATAGTATTATTGGTTTTTCTGATTTGTTGCAACGCCAAACTGCCGGTTCTTTAACTCCTCGTCAAATTAATCACGTTAAGGCGATTGAAACTAGTGGTCAACATTTGTTGCAGTTAATTAATGATATTCTTGATTTGTCTAAGATTGAGGCCGGTAAGGTTGAGTTAAGTTTAGAGCCGGTTTCTATTCACGAGTTATGCAGTCAGTGTTTGCGAATGATTCAGCCCCGTGCAGAGGCGAAAAGTCTGGGTTTGGCTTTGGAGTTGGATTATCGGCTTGATCGAATGTTGCTGGATGAACGCCGGGTTAGTCAAATGCTGATTAATTTACTATCTAATGCGGTTAAGTTTACGCCGGAGGGGGGTAAGGTTAAGCTGGCGGGCAGGTTGGCTTATGGTATTCAATTAAGTGAAGATGTCCGTCCTGATAGAAGTCCTGTTAATCCGGGGACTGCTTATTTGTGTTTGGAGGTTACGGATACTGGTATTGGTATTTCTCCTGATAAGTGGCATTTGTTGTTTCGTCCTTTTCAGCAAATTGATGCTTCTCTTTCTCGCCGTCATGAGGGTACTGGTTTGGGTTTGGCTTTAACTAAGCGTTTGGCGGAGTTGCATGGGGGGACGGTTTCTTTTCAGTCTGTGACGGGTGAGGGTAGTGTTTTTCGTGTGTGGATACCGAAGACTGAGTTTCGTTCTCCACCGGCTTCTTTTTCTCCTCTAAGTTCTGGTTTGAGTTTTTCTAATCCTACTCCCAAAATAACTCCAGTGTGTTCTAAGCGTATTTTGGTGGTGGAGGATCAGTTGTCTAATCAAGTTTTAATTGCGGAGTTTCTTGAGTCGGAAGGTTATATGGTGGAGTTGGTTTGTGATGGTAATTCTATGTTGCAAACTATCCACTCGCCTTTGGTTAAGGTTTCTTGTCTTCCTGATTTGATTTTAATGGATGTTCAGCTTCCTGATGTGGATGGTTTTGAGTTGATGCGTCAGTTAAAGGCTAGTGCTGTATGGCGGGCTGTGCCGGTGGTGGCGGTTACTGCTTTGGCTATGTCTCGTGATCGTGAGCGTTGTTTGGCTGCCGGTGCTGATGGTTATTTGAGTAAGCCTTTAAATTTGGATGAGGTAATTTCTACGGTTCGGTCTTTGATTGGGAGTGTCTGAACCCAAGATTTTCCCTAAAAGATTAATATATAAAAAACCTACTTTTCTAATGATGTGGGTTTTTGCTTGCTATTTTCGCTCAGTCTACAGGGGTATCTTAAGTATTTTAATTTGAGACAGCAACAGTTTTAAAGATAATAACTAAGCCGTTAAAGGCTTTGTTTGTTTAAATCTGTAGCTTTAAAAATGTGAAAAATTTTCAAGGGAATTTGGGCAGGAGAATTTTATTTTTTTAGTAAACTACTTTTTTGATATTTTCTCCTGTCGTAAACTTTTTTATTTAATGAGAAAATCCATTGTTTTTTTATTAATTTTATGTCTAATAAAACCCCTCGGATATTACTTGTAGATGATGATGCTGTAAATTTGTTTTTACTCGCCGAGTTGTTGGAATTAGAAGGTTATGAAACTATTTCTGCCTCATCTGGTTCAGAGGCTTTGCGTTTGGCAAAATCTTGTGAACCTGGTTTAATTTTACTGGATGTAATGATGCCGGTTATGGATGGTTTTGAGGTGTGTCGTCAATGTAGGGAAGATCCACAATTACAAACTGTGCCGGTGATTTTTTTAACTGCCCTTGATGATGATGAGTCTCGTCTTAAGGCTTTGGAAATTATGGGTGATGATTATATAACCAAACCTATTCAAAGTAAAATGTTACTGGCAAAAATATCAAGTTTATTTCGTTTACAAGCTATGAGAAATAAGGATTCTCAAGCTAAGCTTACTGAAAAAATCCAAGAAAAAACTAAAAAAAGTTTGTCGGCTGCTTGGCAAATTAATCAGGCTTTAACAGAGAAATTTCGCTTATTTGTTCCTGAACAATTTTTGCAAAGAATTGCCCCGCAAGGGGTGGAGTCTATAGAATTAGGAAATGCAAAAGAGGAGGAAATGACGATTTTATTTTGCGATATTCGCGGCTTTACAACGATTGCAGAAGAAATGCCGGCGATGGAAACTTTTAAATGGTTAAATGCGTTCTTTACGCAAATGAATCAAGTTATTTCGTTGAATAATGGTTTTATTGATAAATTTTTAGGAGATGCGATTTTAGCTGTGTTTGACCGGCCAGATCACCATGCAGAAGATGCGGTAATGGCGGCAGTAATGATGCGGCAAACATTGCAGGATTTTAATGTTAGTGATGAGATTTTGAATTTAGAGATGCCGGTGGATATAGGGGTAGGTATTCATTCAGGACGTGGTTTAATTGGCACGTTAGGGGCAGATTCTCGCATGGATTCTACGGTAATTGGAGATGTTGTAAATACGGCATCTCGTTTACAAGATTTAACTAAGGTTTATGGTTGTCAGGTGATTGTTAGTGAAAAGACTATTTCTGCATTAAATAATAGCAATTCATTTAATTTTAACTTTATTGATGACGTGACACCGAGAGGGAAGCAAAAAAGTTTAAGAGTTTACGAATTATTAGGTACTACCGTACTGCCATTAGAAGAAGCCAAAACTTCTTATTTACCCATCCAAAAATTAAGCACTCAGAACTTAACGTGAGTTCGACGGAACTAAAAAATGGCAAGGTAGAGTTTTTAAGTTTTTATATAAAATCCAAAAAACCAAAATATTTCAAAAAATCAAAAAGTTAAGAGAGTAAAGGAGAAATTCCCCCTATAGTTTTTGCTGTTGGGGCCGGCCTTTACTCTCCCAATTTTCAGATTTTTATGAAAGTTATCTCAATCCCTACTTTATAGGGGTTATTTACCGAGCAGAGCTTGCCTCATATTGGATGCTTCTTCCATTATGCTGTCTAGTAAATCCCATTCTTCTCGACCTAAATTCCTATTGTTGTTCATCATCTGATCTAATCCCCACATTTGCAAACCAGCAAAGCAATCGTCAGCCTCAACATCTTTTTGAGTCTTGCAATACTCCAACATTCTTTTCTGTACGTCAGTCTTACTCTTCCAAATCTCATCAAATTTACTCACATTGTTATATCCACCAATTTGACCGGCCATTCGCCTGAAGTCCTGAGAAATTAAATTAGTAGGAATCTCAGGAGTGATGGACGGGTTTTTGTTTGAAATAAGACTGGTAGCAGCAAAGCTACTTCCTGATGTAGATAACCACATAAATGTGGCCGCAACACCCATTTTTAGGGATCGGGAAATGTTCATGGTTTTGTTAGGAAAAGATAACAAATATGCGCCCTGTGAGGATTTACTCCTAGGCTTTGATTATTAAATATATGCTAATTAAATGTTATAAGCGTGAAATTTAATATTTTTTCATATTTACATAAGTAAAGAGTTTATTGAGTAAATACCCCTATTAACTTAATATTTTGGAAACAGTTAAAAGTAAAGCTTTACTCAATATAAAAACCTTCTTCTAAAACCGCACTCCAGAAACCCCTCAAACAAAACCATAAACAAAACAGAACCCTCTGCGCCCTCTGTGAATACCTCTGCACCCTCTGTGTGATCTAAAACCCTTTGCAACCAAAACTTAACATAAAACATCAAACCAGCGTAAAATGATAAAGTTTTTCCGCCCCCCAGACACCCTTAAAAATGTCAAAAAATCGATCTAGTTATTGGCAACTTTTGCCTTATATTCGCCCCCAATGGCCTACCATTTCTCAAGCGTTGGTTTGTACCATAGGTTTTACAGTATTTTGGCCAATTATAGCTGCCCTGGCCGGTAGAATGGCAAAGTATGTAGGAGATGGAAATTTACGCGCCATTGGCGAATTAGCAGGCTTAGTTGCAGTGATATTTTTAATTCGGGGAACTGTCCAATATGGGCAAGATTCCCTCATGGCAAAAGCCGCCTTAAAAATTGCCTTAGAATTGCGCGTTAAAGTTTTTTCTCACCTACAAAACTTAAGTTTAGGTTATTTTGCTAACGCCCAAACCGGCGACCTTTCCTATCGTCTCACAGAAGATGTAGACCGTATTGGCGAAGTTGTGAATAAAGTTTTTCACCAATTTATTCCTTGCGTTTTACAACTAATCGTTGTTTTTGGTTATATGATTTGGCTGAATTGGCAACTAACCTTTGCGACTTTAATTATTGCCCCTTTAATAGCAGTATTAATTGGTTGGTTTGGCGAGAGACTTTTGTTTTTTTCGCGCAGCAGTCAAGATAGAACCTCTAATTTATCTTCACTTTTAACAGAAATTTTTTCAGGAATTCGTTTAGTGAGGGCATTTGGGGCTGAAAATTATATGCTTTCGCGGTTTCATACAGAATCAGAACAAAACCGTCAAGCAAAATATTTGGCGGAAAGAATGAAGGCTTTGCAATTTGTGGTAGTGGGTTTTTTAGAAGCCCTTAGTGTCTTATTGTTGTTCTTTTTAGGAGGTTGGCAAATAGCTAATGGCCAGTTAACCGGCCCTGGTTTTATTAGTTATGTTACGGCTGTTGCTTTGCTGATTGATCCAATTGCAATTACTACAAGTAATTATGGAGATTTTAAACAAGGTGAAGCTTCTTGTGACCGAATTTTTGAACTTTTAAAAATTCAACCGGCTGTTATCGAAAATCCTAATGCTATTCCCCTTCCCGAAGTCACCGGCAAAGTAGAATATCGTCATGTTACTTTTGCTTATGATAGCCAAAGAGGAGCAAATTCTGAAAATACTTCCTCATCTCCTATTCCTAATTCCTCTGTAGCGGTTTTAGAAAACCTCAACTTGCTGGCTGTACCGGGCGAAGCCATTGCATTAGTGGGTTCTTCGGGTGCCGGTAAAACAACGTTGGTGAATTTGTTACCGCGTTTTTATGATGTGCAAGATGGAGAAATTTTAATTGATGGGATAAACATTAAAGATTTAACTTTAAATAGTTTACGCCGGCAAATTGGAATTGTACCGCAAGATGTGACTTTATTTTCAGGAACAATTGCCCAAAATATTGCTTTTGGTCAAAACTCTTTTGATTTAAAAGATGTACAAAAAGCCGCAGAAATTGCTAATGCTGATGAGTTTATTAGTCAAATGCCAGAAGGCTATCAAACTTGGGTAGGAGAAAGAGGTGTAAACTTATCAGGAGGACAAAGACAAAGAATAGCAATTGCCCGCGCAGTTCTGTTAAACCCGCGTATATTAATTTTAGATGAAGCAACATCTGCCCTAGATTCAGAATCAGAAGCTTTAGTACAAGAAGCTTTGGAAAGATTGATGCAAGACAGAACTGTATTTATTATTGCCCACCGCCTTGCTACAGTTCGTCGGGCAGACCGAATTTTAGTTATGGAAAAAGGCCGAATTGTTGAAGAAGGAACTCATGGCCAATTGTTAGAAAAAGAAGGCCGATATGCCCGTTTTTATGCTCAACAATTCAGCCAATAAGTGAGTTTAAATAGTATTAAATCTACTCATCTATCCAATAGAATTGAGCAAAAAATTCAAAACCTTAACTTTATACCGGCCCATTTCCACCCCAAAATCAACAGAAAATCTACCTAAGTTAATCTGGGCTAACAAACAAACTCCTCAGACTCAAAATCACAAAAACCTAAACTCTCAAAGCTTTTCTAAAAAACCGAGAAGATCCGCCATTTCTTGAGGATTAGGTTGAAATTGAGGCATAGGGGGGGTATCGCCGCTGATAACTTGGTGGATGAGGCTGACACGAGATCGGCGTTTAGAAATATGTCCTAGACTTGGCCCTACTCTACCTTGGGCTTCTAGCCCATGACAGCCGGCGCAATTAATTTGAAAGATGGCATGACCCTTAATAGGATCGCCGCTGAGGGTTAAAACATTTTTGATATAAGGATCGGAAATTTGCAATTGGTAAAAAGCAAAAATACCGGCCAGGATGACTCCCACAACCCCAAACGCCCACAGTACGCCTGGGTGGAGTGTTCTTTCAGTTTCAGGCTGCTGCTTGTCCAAAGGGTTTGTTTTTAAAGAAAAATGTCGCAAAAGTTTATCGTTTAATAACATACCTTAAAATCTTGAACGAGCGTCAGCAGGTTTCAGGAATTTGGCTGTGACCCGCCTGTAATACTTTGTTACATTAACATAACCGGCGGGGGTTGGCCGTTGATGTGGAAAACTTGTCTGCCGGTGTGATTAATCAGTGCCTTACAGCTTGTAGGATGAGAAACAGGTAATTATTTTTAATAGATTGCAGGCAAGCAAAAGGAGTCTGATCGTGGTAGAACCTTTACTCTCAGGTATTGTTTTGGGTTTGGTGGTCATCACCTTGGCCGGTTTGTTCTTTAAGGCTTACGAACAATACAAACGCGGCAACCAGTTGGGTCTGTAGGGCCGGTTCTGGTTTTTCTACAATACGATGGGCTGGTAGAAAGTTAAGGCTGTATTGCCATACACTTTCTGCCGGCATATTTCTAGGGCTGTTACAACCGGCATTTTTTCTTTTTTGTGCTCAACGGCTATCTCACCATCAGGACTCAATAATTCATATTCGGCGACTATTTCTAACACCGGCCCATATAAATCACTAGCATAGGGTGGGTCAAAATATATGCAGTCAAATTGTTTGCCGGCAAGGCTTTTAATTCTCTGTTCTACTGAACCCCGCAACACAACAAACTTTTGATTTTCTCCACAAACTTGTTGCAAATTTTCTCGGATTATGCTAATAGCGCGATTTGATTGTTCAATAGCCGTAACTTCAGCAGCCCCCCTACATAAAGCTTCAGCACTCATCGCCCCAGTACCCGCACACAAATCTAACCATCGACAGCCAGCCATATAATCTTGCCAAATATTAAACAAAGCCTCGCGTACCCTTGCAGGAGTAGGGCGGGTGTCAAGACCAGGTAAACTTTTAAGCAGTCGGTTGCCGTAAATCCTTAAACTCATAAATACAAAATTAATAGGTAAAGGTTTAAATTTTTATCAGCCTGGAATTAAATATCAAAAACCAGTCAAAATCCATAACTGTCTTTATTTTAAACCTTCGACAAACTTCTTCCCTCCATCAAGAGCAATTTTATTAAGTTTGTCTAGCCAAGATAAATTGAAGCCTAAAACTTAGAAGCCAACGAAAAAATATTATTTGTTATTCGCCAACGCTTAAAAGTGACAAAAATCACTTAAAAATTGCTAACCATTCAGAAAATAGGTTTGAGGTAAGAGGAATTTAGTTAGATTTGTCCAGAAGCTTGAGATTTCTTCATGATATATATTTTGGACATATAGAACCAGGTTGACTACCCCAAAAGACCAAACTGCCAAACTGAAGAGATCCAGATCACAAAAAAATCTTGATTTGGTCACCTTAGTTAAAAGTTTTCTATCAACCTGATAGCATTTAATTATCACCCTAATCGCCGGTGTTTAATCACTGCAAATGCGTTAAAAATTATTGATATTAAAAATATTGATTGAGCAAAACCACCATGAAAACACAAATTTCTATATCTCAAGAAAAAGCCGAAGAGGAGCTTAAGGCGCTCAAATCAAGGTTCATTAACAAAGTCTCGCAGGATTTTCAAGCTCCTTTATCGATTATTATACTTTCGACGCAATTGCTAACCAATAACAGCCAGACCTGGGATACAGAAACAAAACTTCGGCATTTGCACCGCATCCAAGCAGCAGTTTTAGAAATGACACAGATGTTAGAAGAATCGCTCAATCAAAATCTTGACTCTGAATGACAGCTAACTTTTGGTCTGAAATTCAAATCCCCCCTAGTCTAATCGTTCTTAGGGGGGTTTTTGACTGGGAATTTTTGAGAGAGGCAGTTTTTTTTGCTAAAACAACCGGCCAGACTTGGCTAAGAATTGGCTCGGCCTGTTTGCTCGAAGTTTTAAACTTATTTTTGATTTTATCTGGTCTTCCATCTTACTTTTTGTCTTTATAAACAGCCTTTTTATATAAGTAGAAATTAGCCATAATTTTTTTATTATGAAAAGCTGTATTTTTGCTAAATTTGCCAAAAAAATCATAATTTACAGCAACGACTTTTGATGAGATTTTAAATATAGTTCAACCAGACTAATCTAAAAGAGTAGAAGACCGTACAACCTAAATATATCTGGTGGGAGAGGCGAGGGACTAGCAAAGTTTTATAGTATAGGCATAGCAAATAAAAACTGCATCGCTTAGCAAAAAAGACACTCTAAATAAATATCAACAGTTAAAAATAAAGCCGTTGATAAAAGTGAAAAGCTAAGCCAGATAGTAGAAAATTTTGAAAATTTTTGATGAGGTAAAATATGAAATCTAATCAACCTAAAAACTCTAATACCGAACTGAGAAATACAACCACCCCAGGCACTCTGGGAGAAATTCACAAAGTCGAGCCTTCTAAGCAATCTGCCTACCATGACGGCTATGTTCACGGTCGTGTTTCCCAAAGTAACCGCGATGCTGTGGGCCAAGAAGTACGAGACAATGATAATGCAGCGCGTGGTTTGTTGCTGGGTATTATTTTGACCTCACTGGTGGGATTAACAGCAGGCGGATTATATTTTTTCAACCAACAGAACAATCAGCCGGTGCCAACTTCCACACCAATCAGAGTACCGGCAGCACCCACAGCCACACCGAGTCCAGCAGCCACCACCAGAACGGATACAACAATAATTGAAAGAGAAGTGCCGGTGAGTTCCCCTGAACCGACGATTATTGAAAGAACAGTGCCGGTGCCGGTGCCGGTTCCTACCACCTCTCCCAATCAAACAACAATTATTGAGAGAGAAAGAGCAGTGCCTGCGCCTTCTAATACCCAAACCGATATTAATATTACAGTTCCGAATAGTCAGCCTAGTCCGGCTTCAACTACCGAACCGCGTAGCAGTGTGCAAACCCCCGCAGCAACCCGTAGTGAGTCTAAAAATTCGCCTTCTTCGACAACAACTACAAATGAAAAAGCCTCACCCACAGAGGGTTACGATGCTACCCCCGACAGTAATAGTGGTGCCGGTGCTGAAAACCGTTAAAAGTCATACCTTAAGGGTCATTGGTCAAGTTTACAAAGGTTCTTTGTTTTTTCCTCTTGACCAATGATTAAGCACTCTTGAGGGGTGGGACATTCCCAAGAGAATTTTTAGGTATCGACGACCTCAAATAAATCCTCTATCATCACATCAAAAGTCCGAGCCAATTTAATCAGGGCCATCAACTCTGCCATTGCCATTCCCTGAGACACAGCATAGGTTTTAACAGTGCTGTACGCTACCCCAGATCGATCCGCCACTTCTTTAAGCGTCCATCCTTCCCGCGCCGCCAATTCTCTAATCCGCAACTTTACTAATTTATCTCTTGACATAAAGCTAAGAGACCGGCTGATTGTAAAAAATAGTAGGCATCGCTCTGTGTAATAAAAAGCCGAGAGCGATTTTTGATTATCAAAGGCCCATTTGAGAGCTTGACAACAATATAATAGCAATTGTTCTGGGCGGACGAAGACTTAGGGTTATGGGGGTTACACTTCTAGGAAGAAGCGAACTAAAAAATTGAGTAATTTTAAAGAGTAAATATACTTAAAAAAGCCTGCAAAACCTTTAAATTCAACTAACAAGCTACCGACTACAACTATAAATTTAGAATTTTCTTGACAATTTAGAATGTATTGGTTGTTCAAAAATAATATACAATTATTAACATAAGTTCACTTAAACCGCTGCTCAGAAAAGCAAGTCCAAGACGCAATATATGAGTCTTCCCATTCGTAACGTAGCCATCATCGCCCACGTCGATCACGGCAAAACCACTCTCGTAGACGCTCTCCTCAAACAATCCGGTATCTTCCGCGAAGGCGAAGACATCCCAGATTGCGTCATGGACTCGAACGCCATCGAACGGGAGCGCGGCATTACCATTTTGTCGAAAAACACCGCCGTTAAATATAAAGAAACTCTGATCAATATCGTAGATACCCCTGGTCACGCTGACTTCGGCGGTGAAGTTGAGCGGGTTTTGGGTATGGTGGATGGTTGTTTGTTGATTGTGGACGCCAACGAAGGCCCGATGCCGCAAACGCGCTTTGTGCTGAAAAAAGCTTTGGAAAAAGGCTTGCGTCCTATTGTGTTTGTTAATAAAATCGACCGGCCCCAAGCAGAACCTTATGGCGCTATTGATAAGGTGTTGGATCTGTTCCTAGAATTGGGTGCCGATGAAGATCAGTGTGATTTCCCCTATTTGTTTGGTTCTGGTCTTGGCGGGTATGCCAAAAAAGATTTGGATGGCGAGTCTGCGGATATGCAGCCGCTTTTTGAGGCGATTTTAGATCATGTTCCGCCGCCGGTGGGTGATGCGAGTAAGCCTCTGCAATTGCAGGTGACGACGCTGGATTATTCTGAGTATTTGGGTCGGATTGTAATTGGTCGTATCCACAATGGCACCATCCGTACCGGCCAGCAAGCGGCATTGGTAACAGAAGACGGTACAATTGTCAAGTCTAAAATCACAAAATTAATGGGCTTTGAGGGTTTGAAGCGCATTGATATTGAGGAAGCGACGGCTGGTTATATTGTGGCGGTGGCCGGTTTTGCCGGTGCGAATATTGGGGAAACGATTACTTGCCCGAATGAGCCGCAAGCTCTACCTTTGATTAAGGTGGATGAACCGACTTTGCAGATGACTTTCTCGGTGAATGATTCACCGTTCTGTGGCCAAGAAGGTCAGTTTGTGACTTCTCGTCAGGTACGGGATCGTTTGATGCGCGAGTTGCAAACGAACGTTGCTTTGCGGGTGGAGGAAACGGACTCTCCTGATAAGTTCCTGGTTTCGGGACGGGGTGAGTTACACCTGGGTATTTTGATTGAGAATATGCGCCGTGAGGGCTATGAGTTCCAGGTTTCTCAGCCGCAGGTGATTTATCGTGAGGTAAGCGGGCAACCGTGCGAGCCGTTTGAGTGTCTGGTGTTGGATGTACCAGAGGCGGCGGTTGGCGGTTGTATTGAACGCCTTGGTCAGCGCAAGGGTGAAATGCAGGATATGCACGTTGGTGGAAATGGACGGACTCAAATTGAGTTTGTGATTCCGGCGCGTGGGTTGATTGGTTTCCGGGGTGAGTTTATGCGCTTGACTCGCGGTGAGGGGATTATGAATCATAGTTTCCTTGATTACCGGCCTCTCTCTGGTGATATTTCGGCACGTCGAAATGGTGTGTTGATTTCTTTTGAGGAAGGTGTGGCGACGTATTATGCTTTGCAAAATGCTGAGGATCGGGGGGTGTTTTTCATTACTCCTGGTACGAAGGTTTATAAGGGTATGATTGTCGGGGAGAATAACCGTCCTCAAGATTTGGAACTTAATATCTGTAAGTCGAAGCAGTTGACTAACCACCGCGCTTCTGGTGGTGAGGAGTTGGTTCAGTTGCAGGCGCCGGTGGATATGAGTTTGGAACGTGCCCTTGAGTACATTGGGCCGGATGAATTGGTAGAGGTTACTCCGAAGTCAATTCGTTTACGGAAGTTGAGTAAGAAGTTGGTGAAACGGTAAGTAAATAGGGTGGGCTGAAGCTTGCCGGTATCCAGACATAGCCCGCCTAGGCGGGCTATTTTTATAGGTAGGGTTTTTTGGAGGGTGATTAAATATTTATAAAATTGCAGAAGTTGATAGGAAATTTGATTTTAATAGGGTGATGAATTATCGTGGAGTGATTTTTTTTCCCCAGATACTAGCGTTGTGTTAGCCATACCCTAATATCGATCCAGCGCTACGCAGATGTAGGCTGATGGTTTAAGGATTGTTTATGAGGTTGTATGATATAGTCTATTGACTTTTTTTGAAGAATTTGTGGCAAATAATGAAGTTTATCGATTTGTTCGCCGGTATTGGAGGTTTTAGACTCGCGTTTGAAAATGCCGGCTTTCAATGTGTATTTTCCTGTGAAATTAACAAACATTGTCGAGAAGTTTATACTAATAATTTCAACGAAATTCCTTTTGGTGATATTCAAGAATTAAACCCAGCAAATATAGCTGATTTTGATGTATTAGTAGCCGGCTTTCCTTGTCAGCCTTTTAGTATTTGTGGTAAAAAGCGCGGCTTTGAGGACACACGAGGAACTCTGTTTTTTGAGATTTGTCGAATTATTGAAATTAAACAGCCTAAAGTTATCGTTTTAGAAAATGTCAAACATTTGATTCATCACGATAAAGGCAATACTTTAAAAGTTATTTTAGAGAGTCTTAGAGATTTAGGCTACAACGTCACTTATAAAATTTTGAATGCTAAAGACTTTGGCCTTCCTCAACACCGAGAAAGAATTTTTATTATTGCTACAAAAGGCAAAGAATTTAGCTTTGATAACCTGAAACCTAAAGTCACTCCCAAACTTAGAGATTTTATCGAGAAAGATGGGGATTTTGAGTTTTTAGACAAATCAGAATACACATTAATTGATTGTCCCCGCCGGCAAGATTCCGGTTTATTATTTGTGGGGTATAGAAATAAAGGTATTTGGAAAACCGGCATTAGACCAAATACAGAACATTTGTCAAGAGTTCACCGGCAACCTAATCGCATTTACTCTATTGATGGCACCCATCCCACTCTCCCCTCACAAGAAACATCAGGGAGATTTTTTATCTACATTCCAGAAAAAGATAGAGTGAGAAAATTAAGTTTGAAAGAATGTTATCGGATTATGGGCTTTCCTGAAAGCTTTAAAATTCATTCCAATGTCAGTGAAAGTTATAAGCAAATTGGCAATTCTATTTGTGTGCCGGTGGCCTATGCAATAGCTAAAGAAATATTAAAAATAAACAATACAAAAAAAATTGAAAAATCCTATGAGCGATTAATAAAGCTTAATTCTACTTTAGCCTAAAAAATAAAGCATACTATATAATTTATAGAAAACAAATAAAGCTTATATTAATTAGTCAAAATCAATACATTTACAGAAACTTAACTAAAATTTTAGAATAATCCAAAACAAAAAAAGCAAATTTATTTAATAACCAGCAGTTGCCCCCAAACCGGCCCTAACTTAAAAAAAATTAACATTACAAACCAACACAAAACTTAGCTACTATGAGGTTGATTTAAAAAGGAGCAAAACTGACAAATGCCACAAGACCGCCTATCCACCGGCATAATAGGTCTGGACGAAATCCTCTACGGCGGACTCATCCCCAACCGCGCTTACCTCGTGCGGGGTGGCCCCGGCGCCGGCAAAACCACCTTGGGACTGCACTTTCTCGCAGCCGGTGTTAAAGCAGACGAAAAAACTCTCTACATCACAATGGGAGAACCCGCCGACCAAATTCGTAGCAACGCCGAATACCTGGGTTTTGAAGCCAAAAACATCGAATTTCTTGACCTCAGCCCCAGTTCCGAATTCTTCACAGAAATACAAACCTACGATTTATTTTCCCCCGCCGAAGTTGAACGAGAACCCACCACCCAAAAAATCATTGAAACCGTCGCAGCTTTAAGGCCCAACCGCGTCTTTTTGGACGCCATGACACAATTTCGCTACCTTTCTAACGACCCATTCCAATTCCGCAAACAAGTCCTATCTTTCATGCGGTTTCTATTAGAAAACAACGCCACCGTCCTCTCCACTTCCGAAGGAACAGACAACGCCCCCGATGACGATTTACAATTTATGAGTGATGGCGTAATTCATCTCAACAACACCCCTCAAGGACGAACCATTCATATATCAAAATTTCGTGGTTCAGACTTTAGAGGCGGTCACCACACAGTCCGCCTCACCGGCAAAGGCATGGAAATTTTCCCTCGCCTCAAACCAGAAGCCTTTAGCCGCGACTTTGTACAAGAAGCCATCCCCTCCGGCGTTCCCGAACTCGACGAACTTTTACACGGCGGACTAGAACGCGGTACTGTAACCATTCTCACCGGCCCTACTGGCGTTGGCAAAACCACCCTAGGCATTCAGTTTATGAAAGAAGCTGCCGGTAGAGGAGAACGCAGCGTCGTCTACACCTTCGAGGAAGCCGAAGACACCCTCATCCACCGCTGTCAGTCTGTAAATATCCCTGTCAGCACAATGACAAAACGCGGTATTCTCTCCATTGTTTCCGTCGAACCTATGCAATATAGCCCCGACGAATTTGCACGCCACGTCCGCCGCGAAGTTGAACAAAAAAAAGCTCGTATTGTAATGATTGATAGTATCTCTGGCTACGGACTTTGCATCCGCAGCAATGAATTAGTCAGCCATTTACACTCGCTTTGCCAATACCTAAAAAATATGGGCGTAACGGTAATTTTAGTTAACGAAATGGCCTATATCACCGGCGATTTTCGTGTTACCGAAACTGGTATGAGTTACATCGCCGATAACATCGTCTTTTTACGATATATAGAAATGGACGGCGAAATGAGTAAAGCTATCGGAGTTCTTAAAAAACGCCTGTCTTCTTTTGAAAGAGGGCTACGACAAATTGAAATTACACGCTATGGTATAAAAGTCGGCAAACCCCTTAATGATCTGCGCGGTATCCTCAGCGGAACTCCCGAATGGGTTAACGATAATGAGCATTAATAGATGAACGCTAAACCGTTAATACTTGCCCTCGACCATAACCGGCGTAACCTTGAACTTTTAGCCCAATTTTTAGATAAAGAAGGTTATGAAGTTCTCAGCGCCAATACTGTTGAGGAGTTTGAGCAAATTTTATCTACTACGGCAGACATTTCTTTGGTTTTACTAGACATTTCCGGTTTTGATAGGCATATCTGGGAACATTGCGAACAACTGAGGGAATCTCAAATTCCTTTTCTTGTTCTATCTCCACGTCAAAGTGCAGCTATTCAACAGGAAAGTTTTGCTCATGGAGCTCGTAATATGTTAGTAAAACCTCTCGCTATTCAACAATTTCTTGGCCTAATTCGCAATTTATTAGGTAAGTAATGGGTTTGGTTATGGTGGGGATTTATATGGGTGCTTTGAGGGTTTGTCTATAGTTATAAATTTGTTAAATGGTGGAAGAATGAGTCGAGTTTTGTTGCTTTTAGAACACCGTGAAAACCGCCGACTCTTGGCACAATGGCTAGAATTGTTTTATGAGGTTATTGTGCCAGATACAGAGGCTTGTTTACAAGAAAGTTTTGATTTGTGCATTCTTGATGGGCCGGCCCTAGACCGAGTTGGTGAATGGTTACACCAGCTAAAAGAAGTGCAGGAACCTGTTTTTGTGCCGGTGCTTTTAATTGCTTCTCGTCAAGAGGTTGGACTGGTTACTCGTCACCTTTGGCATACTGTTGATGAATTAATTTCTGTACCTATTGAAAAAATAGAGTTGCAAGCAAGAGTGGAAGTTTTGCTGCGAAATAGAAAACTGTCTCTTAATCTTAAAGAAGCCAACAATAAACTGGAGGAAGTTAATAATCTAAAATCACATTTTTGTTCAATGGTGTCCCATGAATTTCGCAATCCTCTTTCTATGATTTATTCGTTTTCTCAAATGTTAGAAATGTATGGCGACCAGTGGCCAATTGAGAAAAAAATTGACTATTTACAAAGAATGCAAAACTCGGCTAAAGGAATGATAAATTTGTTAGAAAGTGTCTTGATGGTAAGCCGAGCAGATTTGGGAAAACTCGATTGCGAACCGGCGCTTTTGCAATTAGAACAGTTTTGTCAAATTTTAGTAGAAAATATTGAGCAAACAGAATCTTTTAATCTTAATTCTAAAGTTAACAAATGTGATATTATTTTTAGTTGTCAGGGTGATTGTACCGAGGCATTTTTAGATAAAAATTTGCTGCAACACATTTTGACAAATTTACTTACAAATGCTATTAAATACTCTCCCGATGGGGGAATTGTTAAGTTTAATTTGACTTGCTTGAAAAATAACGCAACATCAGGTTTAGCAATTTTTCGGATCCAGGATCAAGGAATTGGTATTCCTTCGGAGGATATTCCTCATTTATTTGAACCTTTCCGCCGGGCAAATAATGTGGGTAAAATTCCTGGCACCGGCCTAGGATTGTCTATTGTTAAACATTGTGTTGATTTACATAGTGGTGAAATTACAGTAGAAAGTAGCAATCACGGCACAATTTTTACTATTACTTTGCCACTTTTTGCTAACGAAATGTGTTTAGCAGAAGAAAAAACTGGCACTTCCTGTACCACTTGAAACTCTAACTATAGATTGTAGGAAAATTCCAAGTTTTCTATTAATATCCGACAATCAATCAGGGTTTATCTGCGGTTTAATAAAAATTATTTTCACCGCAGATAAAGGCTTATTTAAGACCAATCACGAGGAGATTTGGTGGAATCATAACCGCCGGTTCTCATGCGGCGTTCTAGGTCATTTATGTCTGGGGAAACACCTAAAGCATCTTCGATAGTAATGCGACCATTGATGACTTGTTCATAAAGTGCAACGTTCATAATTTGCATTCCTTCAATGGTATCAGTTGCCATTAAGCGGAAGGCTTCATCTTCATTGCCTTTCATTAAGTAATCTTTCATGGCGGCGGTGTTAATTAAAATGTCGTGAACAGCGGTTCTTTTTCCGTCGGTTGTTGGTAATAATAATTGGGCGACAACTCCAACTAAGGATTCTAAAATTTGTACCCGCATCGGTTCTTGTTCTTCCGGTGGATACATATTTAAAAGCCGGTTTAGGGTGTTAATTGCACTACGGGTGTGCAAAGTTCCTAAAACTAAGTGGCCGGTTTGGGCGGCTTGTAATGCAGTTCCAATAGTAATACGGTCGCGCATTTCCCCAATTAAAATAACGTCGGGATCTTCACGCAAAACTGCTCTTAAAGCTGTGTAAAAATCATGGGTATGTAATCCGACTTCCCGCTGACTAATCAGACATTTTTGGGAAAGATGGACGTATTCAATGGGGTCTTCAATGGTGACAACGTGCTTGGTTTCATTTTCATTTAAGTACCGCATCATTGCGGCCATTGTTGTCGATTTTCCTGAACCAGTAGGGCCGGTAACAAGTATCAATCCTTGATGAGCTAAAATCATTTTCTTTAAAACTTGGGGAAGTTTTAACTCATCAATGGAAGGTATTTGTAAGGTGATTAATCGTAATACTATTGCGCCGCCAGTGAGGGTGTCAAAACAGTTAACTCTACATCGTACTAACCCCGGATAAAATATGGCAGTATCGAGTTCTTTGGTTTCAGCAAAGGTTTTTCTTTGGGGGGGAGTTAGTATTTCTGAAAGATATTGTTCAAAAATTTCTGGTGTAGTTTTGGGATGGTCTCCTGCTGGTAATAATTCCCCACGAACGCGAAATCGAGGAACATGACCAACACGAATATGAATGTCTGAACATTTATGAGTAAAAGCATCTTTTACCATTTGCTCAACTGTGTTAACTGTTGCCGGTGGTTTGGCCGGCGTTCTCATTGGTGGTGGTGGTACTTTTGGTGGTGGTGGTGGGGGTGTTTGTGGAGTTTGTTGATTGGGTAGGGCTGCATTTACTTGGTTCATTTTTTTCTCTAAGAGTTGTTTGGAAATAAATGGATTTATGGCTTACCAGATGTCCTTTATCAATCCCTAATCATTCTTTGCTAAAATACTATAGTCATGACTTAGAATGATTAAAGGTTTTTGAGAAAGTCTAACCGGATTTATCGGTTAATTTTTGGAACAAGGCGCAGCTAAAGAAGCTTGTTTAATTATAAAATAGGTTGGGGATGGTTGCCACATTATATATTTTTTTTGAAGGCGTAAAATTGGCAGCTTTCCTTAGCTGGCTGAGGGTTTCAGGGATTAGTAGCTTTGGAGATTTGTTACATTTTTTAATCCGCAAAAAGTTATCTAATGCAGATGAAAAGATGTAATTTTTTTGTTTAAATTGGTTTTTTTGATCCTAAAGTAGTTTATCTTAGTAAAAATAACTAAAATTCTGTTTCTATGAATTTGGCTCACCTGTTGACCGACTGGCTGAAAAAAATTAACAATAGGCTGGAAACTCGGATTTGTTCTCCTGCCTATGCAGGGTGGATGTTAGGTGCTTTGGCGTTGTTTTATTTCGCTGCGGCTACAAACACGATGGCGGGATGGCTTTATGTTATTAGTGGGGTTAGTTTTGCGATTTTGGCAGTGGCTGGGACTTTGCCAGTGCGTTCATTGCGAACTTTACAGGTGCATCGGCATTCTCTGACGCCGGTAAGTGCAGGAGATTGTTTGACGGTGGAGGTTGAAATTGAAAATTGTTCAAATGAAACGAAATCTTTGTTAGAAGTTTCAGACATTTTACCGAGTGTCTTAGACCGGCCGGTTAAAGCTGTAATTGAAAGCATTCCGCCCCATAGTAAATATTTGTGGGTATATTATCAGGAGACGAAGCGGCGGGGTGTCTATCGTTGGGAAGAAATACAATTACGAACAGGTGCACCCTTTGGGTTATTTTGGTGCCGGCGTTCTCGTTTTGCTAAAGCCTGTGCAGTGGTTTATCCAACAGTTTTAAATTTAAATATTTGCCCAATAATTGATGAAATTGGCAGGGAAGAAAACGCTCAAATTCGCAGTGAACGCCTTTCACAAATGGCAACCGAAGGTATTACCCGTACCCTGCGTCCCTATCGTTTTGGAGACCCCACTCGTTTGATACACTGGCGTAGTAGTGCACGTCACGGAGAGTTACGAGTCCGTGAGTTGGAATTGTCAACCGGCGGACAGGAAATTATTATTTGTTTAGATACCGCTGGTATTTGGAATTTTGATGATTTTGAAGAAGCGGTAATTGCCGCAGCTTCGTTATTTTTTTATGCCAGCCGAACACAGTTGCAAGTTAAACTTTGGACAGCACAAACCGGCACTGTACAATGTCATCAAACCGCTTTGCAAACTTTGGCAGCAACGAGTTCTCAAGAAGAGATAACTGGCGGAGAACCTCCCGATCAGCCTTTAGTTTGGCTAACACAAAATTCACAAACTTTACATTCTTTACCGGCCGGTAGTCGGTGGATTTTGTGGCCACAAAAAGTTCCAAACAAAGAAGATAAAATATCAATAAATCATCATTTAATGGGCTTAGAAATTCAAGACGGTCAACTTTTAGAATTGCAACTTCAACAAAGTTTGAGGTAATTTAGCAGAGGATATTAGTTATTTGTGCTTAGGAATTTTTATAAACACAAAACACCTATTTTGTCAATACCATTTTTTGATTCAGTCATCACAAATGACAAATGACAATTCCCCTGTAAAATTCAAAAAATATGCTCCCATCCAGAGGCAAATTTAATGACCCAAAGCGAAACTGTTACCACATCCAGCGATAAAACCCTAGAGGCAATGCGTCAATTTTCGCAAACCTATGCCCAGCGTACCGACACTTATTTTTGTTCGGAACCTTCTGTGACAGCGGTTGTGATTGAAGGCTTGGCAAAAAATAAAGAAGAACTTGGCTCACCGCTTTGTCCATGTCGGCATTATGAAGACAAGGAAGCTGAAGTGGCGGCTGCTTATTGGAATTGCCCATGCGTGCCCATGCGTGAACGCAAAGAGTGTCACTGTATGCTGTTTTTAACACCTGATAACGATTTTGCCGGTTCTTCTCAAGAAATTTCTATTGAGACGATTAAATCTGTGCGAAATAGTATGTAAAATTGGTCAAAAGTATAGGGCAGGTACCGAAAAACTGCCCCTACATTTATCCTTTTAAGAATCAATATTGACAAATGATAGAAGAATTTTGGGTAGGCGTTGAACAGTTTAATCAAAAAGAATTTTATGCCTGTCACGATACTTTAGAGGCGTTGTGGATGGAGGCGGAAGATGGCGATAGAAATTTTTATCAAGGGATTTTACAAATTTCTGTAGCCCTTTATCATTTAGGCAATTCTAATTGGCGTGGTGGGGTAATTTTGCTGGGAGAAGGTATTAGCAGATTGCGAAATTATGAACCTAATTATTTTGAAATTGATGTAGAAAATTTAATTAATGAAAGTGCAGAATTATTAAAAGAATTGCAAGAATCCGGCCCAGAAAAAATTGGATATTTCCTTGAAAAAATGAAACAAGGAAGTTTGCCAATACCCTATATTAAACGCCCTGTTGAACGACAATAAAGATTACCAAGTTTTTGTTTATATAACCACATCTTTTAAACTTTTATCACAGCCCTAAACAAAATCAAAGCCCGTAAAAAAAAGTTTTTAAAAACCTGATTCATTTGAATAACCAGGTTTTTTTGATAAAAAGTTATGCAAAATAAGAGTTAAATAACTTGCCTTTAAACAAGCTCAAACTCTAATTTTGCAAAGACTTAAGACAAATATTTAAAAACTGACTTGGCAGCCAATCAAATTAAATAGCGGTAAAATCTTGCTGAGTTAGGGTAGTAACATCAACACCGGCAAGACTTGCCAACAATTCCGAAGTACCGGCAACACCAATTAAAGCAGTATTTCCACTTTGAGTAAAACTTAACTGCCCAAAAGTTAAACCACTTCCCAAAACGAGTAAATCTTCACCTTTTCTAAAATCTGTAATCAAATCACTATCTTTTCCAGATACCAAAACAAATCGATCTAAACCATCACCACCTGTCAGCGTATCATTGCCCATATCTCCTTGCAGAAAATCATTACCTAAATCTCCATTTAAAACATCATTATCCTTACCGGCATAAAGCGAATCATTACCTTCTCCTCCTCGCAGAAAATCAAATCCTGTATTGCCATAAATCACATCATCTCCCATGTCGCCATTAATAATATCATTGCCCACATCTCCTTTAATTAAATCATTATCTTTCCCACCAAAAACTGTATCATCACCAGCGGAAGCATCAATTAAATCATTTTCCGTATTGCCAAAAATTAAATCATTACCATCTCCGCCACAAATCATATCAGCGCCCATATCTCCTAACAAGATATCATCGCCAAATTCACCTTTAATTAAGTCATTATCTTTACCACCAAAAACTGTATCATTCCCAATACCGGCATCAATAAAATCATTACCAGCATTACCAAAAATTAAATCATTGCCATCGCTACCTAAAATGGTATCAATACCAATATCTCCCATCAAAATATCATCGCCGCTATCTCCCAAAACAATATCATCATCTTTGCCCCCAAAAATCGTATCATTACCGGCACCCCCATCTAAATAATCAGTGCCGGTGTTGCCATAAAGCAAATCATTATCATTTCCAGCATTAAAATTATCATTTCCTCCCATCCCATATAAACTGTCATTTCCGCCTAAGCCACTGTAACCTTCATTAACATCAATTCCCACAAAAAAATCGTTAGTTTCTGTACCAGATAAGCTTTGCTGAAGCGTATTATATTGAGCAGGAATAGGGTTAAAACTTGGAGTCGGCATTTGTTCACAAAATGATAGGGGATCTATTGGTGTAGATCCCGGTGTTGGTGTGGGTGTTGGTGTAGATCCCGGTGTTGGAGTTGGTATTGGTGTAGTGGTGACTTCGCTAACAGTACCGGCAAGATTAAAATTAAATGGACTTTCATCACTATCATTGGTAGTAAAAGAAATTACACCATTAAAACTTCCCGCCGCAGTTGCATCTAATTGAACTTGTAAAATAGCTTCTTGTAAAGCAGCAATTGTCGGTGGTAAACTTCCCACCAAACTAAACCCACTAGGTAATTGTAAATTACTTAAATTTAGTGCTGCATTACCAATATTTTTAATAATAAAACTTTTAAAAACTGGTACACCGGCATTAGTAGTACCAAAATCTATCGGTGTTGTCGTGTTATCTAAAATATCAACATTCGTCTCTAAAACTTGAATTTCTGCTTTTGCCCCCCCAACTTCATAGGCACCAATATCTACTAAAACAGTTCCGTTACTATCACCATCTTGAGGACGACTTACGCCATTAGCAGAAGTAGCCGGTGCCCCATTAGCCGTTCCTGCATCAATGGCAGGACTTCCTGACAATAATGCAACCGTAGGAATGCCCCCACCATTATCTTGTAAAGGGCCCAGTAAAGGATTAATTTGTAAAACATTAGCCGTAATATTACCATCATTAAAGTTATTAGTAATAGCCGGCCATTGTATGTTATTTCCACCATCAGTAAAATAAGGGGCGGGATTGGCTTGAAAACCTTTACCATCCGTCGCATTTTGTTTATTTCCAAAGGAATTATTAGCAGTATTATTAGCAACTATTGTATTTTTGATAGTGATATTTGTACCACCCGCAATTCCCCCACCTTCAGCCCCAGCCTGATTATTAGCAATCGTCGTATTTACAATACTTACAGGGTTAGAACTAGCAATAAGTAAACCGCCTCCCATTCCACTTGTACCGCTTGGAGAAACAGCTTTATTACCATGAAATGTCGTATTTGTAATTGTACCAGGAGAAATTTCACCAACCCATAAACCCCCGCCTTGGCTTTCAGATGAATTGTTAGCAAAGGTTGTATTTGTAATCGTATATTGTCCATTTCCAATTCGCAAACCACCACCAAAAGAATTACCATTTGAAGCGGCAATTACTTGATTATTTTTAATAAGCGTACCTTCGACTACAATAGTATCAGGAGCATAGCCAAATAAAAACATTGCTCCGCCTTGTCCCCTGCCTTTATTACCATCAAAAACGCTATTTTTTATCGCAATTGTTCCGCCGACAGCATCGTTAATTAAAGCACTTGCTCCATCAGTATAAATTGCGCCGCCGTAACCATTTGTATTAGTGCCGCTGCCAACAGTAGTATCGTTATTAATAAATGTAGATTTGTCTACAGTAAGGCTTCCCAAAAGGCTGTTAATTGCCCCACCATTAGTACCTTTATTATTTGTAAATGTAGAACCAGTAACGCTAAGGCTACCTTCGCTTTTTGTAGCAATAGCACCACCGCCGCGTTCCGTATTACCGGCACTACCATCGTTACCATTAAAGCTGCTATTAATAATAGTGGTTTGACCTCTAAAACCGGTAAATAAACCACCGCCTCCATAGGTAGAATAATTATTATTTAATTGGGTATTTTCTAGGGTCAAAATTGTGTTTGAAGCGGTTTTAATTCCTCCCCCAGCCCCACTTTCATCATTAGCTGTTACTCGTCCATTTATAATACTTAAATTCCTAAGTGTAACCGTTGAAGCTTGAAAATTAGGATTAGCTACAATTTCAAATACTCGAAAATTATTATTCCCATTAATTTGAACTCCTGGCGCACCACTACCATCAATTATTAGATTTTTATTAATAGTTAATTGGGAGGAAGTTAAAGTAATAGTTTGATTTGCCAAACTAGAAGCAAATTGTATTGTATCACCGGCCGTAGCAGTAGCAATAGCATCTCGTAAAGAACCGGCCCCACTATCTGATGTATTACTAACAGTAATAGTTGCCAAAACTCCCCCGTAGTTAGCCATAGTTTCTGCTTTAAATGCTATGGGAGTTTGTATTTTGCCGATTAAAAAGTCTAAGTTCCAATCTCCACCTTTTAAAGAATTACCAATTACATGAGTAGACGCCGCAATAGCAGTATTAGTATATTCACGGATTAAATTTAAAAAATCTACACCTTTCCCCTTAGCAAGGTTACAACTATAAAGCCAAATTTCCGCATTTTTACTTAAAAACCCTTGCCATTTTTTAAAATAGTTATTATATAATTTTAAATTCTCCGAATTAACCACAGCTGAACCAAGTTTTATTTCACCGGCACTGCCATGAGCGATAATATGAATAGACTCAACAAAACCGTACATCAAGGCATACTTTTCAATTTCCCCAGTGATCTGATCTATACCATCTTGGTTTGACTTTAGGGGAATAGTTATAAAACCTGGCTGAATTCCCACAGCTAAGGTTTGCCAATCTTCCACAGCAGTATCAAGAAAAACCAGGGAAACGCAATCAGAATTAGTGTTCAGAAATGTTGTCGAAGTCATTTTTAATACTCCAGAGTCATTTAATAACAAATACGCACAAAAGTAAGATGATCAGGAATCTTTTTCTAGTCTGGTAGCTATTTTTTATTAGCTAGGGACAGATAAACAGTTTTGTCTTCTCCGTAAAAATGCGTAATTCCCCTGAAACTCTACTAAAATTTCATTATCCATTTAAAGGGATAAAATTTAAAGGGTGGCGATGATCTTATCGGCTATAGGATAAAATTTTCCTAGTTTTTGCCGGCCGGTTCAGCCATTTAACTTCTTGGCCATTTTTAAGCAATTTTTAGATTTTGACAGCTAACTTTAGAGATAACTATTTTTGTTGTCTATGTCATAAACAATACATTTTTTTAAAATTTATGTTATTTATTTTACCAAATTAACTTGTTTTGTAATCCTAATTTTTCTCGAATTTAAATACTTCAAAAAACTTAATTTAAAATAATTTACTCAAAAGTTTTTCAACTAAAAAAAGAGACTTTTAATCTTTTTTTATCCTTTATTTTTACCATAAAAACCACTAAACAAACTAAAAACTATTAAAGATTACGAGAAAAAAAGTAAATTTTTGATAGCAAAATAATGCAAATAATAGGTAAAAATAATCGTTGAAAAATTCTCATAAAATCAAAAAATTCTTAGATAGGAAAATTAATAGACGTATTACCCTAACCCCCGCACTTCCATTCCCCAAAAGACAACCAAAAGAAGTAAAGCCCAAAAAAGGAAACAAAGGGGATGGGTGTGAGTATCATAAACTAGGAGGATTTTTACTTTTGTTTCCAAAACCCCTCAAGCCCTCACACCGTATGAAATTAAAAACCAAACTTTCCCGCTTATCCGTTAAAACGCTTGCACTGCTTATGATCTTGCCGGCGGCGGGGCTATTTATGCTTGCAGGCAAAACAACAGCCCAAAACCAACCGGCTATGCTCGACCGGCCCCTAACATTGCGTTCAGATATCCAAGAAGCCGACGCTAAAACCGGCGTTGTTACCGCCAGAGGCAATGTTCAAATTGATTATCCAGCCCGTCAAATACAAGCTACAGCCGCTCAAGCGCAATATTTTAGCAAAGAAAGACGTATTGTCTTAAGTGGAGACGTCTATGTTTTGCAAGAAGGAAATAGCTTAAGAGGAGAAACAATAGTTTACTTAATTGATGAAGGTCGATTTATTGCCTTGCCCAAAGATAATAGACAAGTCGAATCAATTTATTTAGTACCAGAAGATAATGCTGCCATTCCCGGAACACAACAAGCACCAGCCCCACCGGCCTTTTAAATAGTTCATTTGTCCATTTTACATAAACAAATCATCGAACGACAATTGACTAATAACCAATGAAAA
Source organism: Halomicronema sp. (assembly GCA_036704045.1). Classification (GTDB taxonomy): domain Bacteria; phylum Cyanobacteriota; class Cyanobacteriia; order Cyanobacteriales; family Oscillatoriaceae; genus Ancylothrix. Next base: position 220,938 of record DATNQM010000005.1, read on the forward strand.
TCCGGCTAGAAAATGTACATAAATTTTATGGCAAGCGAGTCATAGTTAATCGAGCAAGCATTTCCGTAGGGCAAGGCGAAATTGTTGGCCTACTCGGACCCAATGGAGCCGGTAAAACCACAACTTTTTATATTACCACCGGCCTGATTAAACCAAACCAGGGCAAAGTTTGGCTAGATGAACAAGACATTACCAACTTGTCAATGCACAAACGCGCCAGATTAGGAATTGGCTATTTAGCCCAAGAAGCAAGTATATTTCGACAATTAACAGTCAGAGATAATATTTTGCTAGTAATGGAACAAACAGGAGTACCACGAAGAGAATGGAAAAGACGTTTAGACACACTCTTGCGGGAATTTCGCCTCGAAAAAGTTGCCTCTACCCTAGGTATTCAAGTATCTGGCGGTGAACGTCGGCGCACAGAATTAGCACGATCTTTAGCAGCTGGACTCACCGGCCCAAAATTTTTGTTATTAGATGAACCCTTTGCAGGAGTTGATCCGATAGCCGTTGCCGAAATTCAACAAATTGTGGCCGGTTTACGCGACCGAAATATGGGAATTTTAATTACAGATCACAACGTCCGCGAAACCTTGGCAATTACAGATCGAGCATATATTATGCGTGATGGCGAAATTTTAGCGGACGGTAATGGAGAAGAACTTTATAGTAATCCCCTTGTCCGTCAGTATTACTTAGGTAACAATTTTCAGCGTTAAATAGGTCAAATGAAATTAACTTTATCCAAGTCTTTTGATTCCCTAAACTGGCTGACTCCCAGAATTTCAGTAATGGATCGTTACCTGATGATGCAGCTTTTACCACCCTTTCTATTTGGTGTTGGTGCCTTTTCATCCTTGGGTGTAGCGATTGGTACAATGTTTGATTTAATGCGAAGAGTCGCCGAGTCGGGTTTACCGATGATGATAGCGGTAAAAATTTTAGCTTTAAATTTACCTTTTTTCATTGGTTTGTCTTTTCCGATGTCGATGTTGCTAAGCACTTTACTTACCTATAGTCAGCTTTCTAGTAATAGTGAATTAATAGCTTTACGCAGCACCGGCGTTAGTATTTATAGATTAGTTGTGCCGGCATTGTTGATGAGTTTAATTGTCACCGGCATGAATTTTGTTTTAAATGAATTAGTAGTGCCAGCCGCGAATTATGAAGCTACTGTGACTTTAAAAAGAGCTATCACAGAAGAAACTCCAGATTTACCAGAAAAAAACATTATATATCAACAATTTACTAAAGTAGATGTAGGCAATGGAGAAAAAGAAGATATCTTGACCTATTGGCTTTATGCAAAAGAATATGATGGAGAAAAACTAAAAGCATTAACAATTGTTGACCTGTCTCAACCAGATTTTACACAAATTTTAGTGGCCGAATCTGCAACATGGAATATGGATAAAAATACAGGAACATTTTTTAATGGAACCAGCTATTTAGTAGCCCCCGATGGCTCCTATCGTTACATTGGGCAATTTAGTCAACAAGAACTTTATTTTCCTCGTGCTGCTATTAGTTTATCCCGAAAAAAACGAGAACCGAACGAAATGAATATTGTCGAAGCCGAAGAGTATCTAAAATTGCTTCAACCCACCGGTGACGAAAGAAAAATACGCAAATTTATTATCAGAATTCAACAAAAATATTCTCTTCCTTTTGCCTGTGTTGCCTTTGCATTAGTGGGGGCAACAATGGGAACAAAACCACAAAGAACCAGTAAAGCAACAGGATTTGGTGTCTGTGTATTATTGGTGTTTGGATATTATCTATTAATGTCGGTAGGAGATGCTTTGGGGTTAAGTGGCGTAATGTCGCCCTATCTTGCCGGTTGGTTGCCTACCCTATGCGGTTTTGCTATGGGATTCGTCCTGCTAGTCAATTCTTCTCGTTAACTATCCTATAGCATTTTTCTATCTAGTGAGGTACGATTGAACCCCTCTTAATAAGGGGGGTTGGGGGTTATTTTTGTACTTGATATGATTGAAAACCGCTATATTTAGAAAACTTAAGTGGTGAGAACGAAAAAATAAGGATAATAATAAGTAAAGGACTATTTAATTCCCAACTGAGCTTTTCCGCCGTCGCCACCCAAAGATATTTACCCTTTACCCCTTCGTAATGAATATGTCAACTAATGAATTTTCAACGAAACTGCGCTATTTTCGAGCTAAAATTCGACCACTTTTAAAACCTGTAGTTTGGATTCCTGCCCTATTAGTTCTGCCGGCTGGTTATTTTTTGGCCGAATATGTGACTTCCCCAGAAGCAATTTCTTTTTGGGAAGGGCTACAAACCGAGCAAGAAGAAGTTGTTTCAGACTCAGAAGCCTTACCAACAACCGCTGAAAAATCTAAAGATCAATCTAAACAGCAAAATCCATTGTCAGCCGATCAAAAATTACAAGATCAGCTACGGATAACAAATAGTCAAGCAACCCTAAAAAATGGCAAAAATGCACCGGCACCAAATCCATCCCAGAAATTGCCAGAATTAGGACAATCAGGCGGTTTAGATTCGCTGTTGTTACCTGCGGGAACTAGTTATAACCCTAATTTGGGTACAAACGTACTTTCTGGTAATAAGCAACTTTCCCCTAATACCCAAAGTTCAACTATTGTACCGGTTAATCCTCTGCAAGCGGCTATGGAGAAATATTCTCCTTCCTCTTCTGGCGGGATGGGAGTTTCTAATGCAGGTTCTCCTAGCAGTAATGTCGGTGTCACCGGCACAGTTCCTTCAAGCGCTAATCCAAACGGTGCTTCCTATTTAGAAGCAGCAACTGGTATCCCAACAGTACCAGTGTCTCCGCCAGTAATGCCAACCATGACTAATTCTGTCAGCAATACCGGCACAACAATGGGCGCGCAACCAAATTCTTATTCCTATTTAACCGGCGGCACCCAACCGACAACCGTTAACCAGGGCGTAGCAAACCCCATGCCTGCCAACCCCGTACCTGCCAACCCGGTACCAGTCGTGCAAATAGTATCGCCAGCTTTGCAAAATAGTGGAACTTTTGTCGAAAATCAGGGCAATGGAACAGTAACACAACCTTCTGTAAGTGTTCCTCCACAGTCAACGCCGCCTTTAAATCAAGTACCCTTAACTCCAGTACCTTTGACACCAGTGCCCATAGCACCAGTTAATAATTATGGGCCTTCGGCAGTCACGGGAACTAGCCCCTCTGGGATGCCGGCAAACGTAGGTAACTATGGACAAGGTTTTTATCCGACAAATCCTAGTGCCGGTGTAATGCAGCCGGTAATGCCTGCGGTGGGTGGCTATGGTTCTGCAACTTATCCCAATGTCCCTACTGGAACCGTGAACCCAGGTTATCCTAATCCGGGAGTACAGCCGGGTGTTTCTTCTCAACCAAATAGTTTACCTTCGGCAATTGGTGGAGGAAATATTAATACGTTTTCTAATCCCACTGGAAGTCAGTAATTAGTGGCTGGGTAAGCATCTGGTAGGGGCGGGCATCTTTTCACCGCCCCAACAGCTATGAACTCACCATAGGCAGTTTCTAATTACCCAAAATATTTGATGATGGCATCGGCAAATTCTGAACATTTGAGAGGCGGTTCAACAGGGGGTTCCATTAAGCGGGCTAAATCGTAGGTAACTTCTCGGTTAGAAATAGCATCTCCGAGTCCTTTTTTGATTAAGTCTGCTGCTTCTTGCCAGCCCATATATTCAAGCATCATTACGCCGGAAAGAATCACAGAACCAGGATTAATTCTGTCTAGACCGGCGTGTTTGGGGGCGGTACCGTGTGTTGCTTCAAAAATTGCACAACTATCACCAATATTTGCGCCTGGGCCCATGCCTAACCCTCCGACAATGGCAGCGGCGGCATCGGAAATATAATCGCCGTTTAGGTTCATTGTGGCGAGGATAGAATATTCTGCTGGCCTCGTTTGAATTTGCTGGAAAATGCTGTCGGCAATGCGGTCATTGACCATCACTTTTTGTTTCCATTGTCCATTGCCGTGTGTTTCCCAAATGTTGTTTAGGACGGTTTCAATTTCTTGACAAATTTTTTCTTTTTTTTCTGGGGTTAAGGAGTCGTAACCTGGTTCAATAAGCTTGGCATTTTCTTCTATGGAAATGTCTGGTTTATGTTCTTTGTTGCTGAGGATCCATGATTCTTGTTCGGTGACGCATTCGTTGCGAAATTCTGTGGTGGCGGTTTCGTAGCCCCAATCTCGAAAGGCACCTTCTGTGTATTTCATAATGTTTCCTTTATGAACTAAGGTGACCATTTGTTTGTTTTGGGGCAGGCGAAGGGCGTTTTGAATTGCACGGCGAACCAGGCGCTGGGAACCACTTTTGCTGATAGGTTTGATGCCTATTCCTGAGTCGAGTCGTATTTGTTTGTTTTTGTGTTCGGGGCTATTTGGGATTAGGTCATTGTTGAGAAGTTCTATGATTTTGTTGCACATTTCTGTGCCTTGTTTCCATTCAATACCTAGATATATGTCTTCGGTATTTTCGCGGTAAATAATGACGTCTAGTTTTTCGGGGTTTTTGTGAGGAGAGGGGGTGCCTTGGTAATATTTGCAAGGACGAACGCAGGAATAAAGGTCGAATATTTGCCTTAAGGCGACGTTGAGGGAACGAATACCGCCGCCGATGGGGGTTGTGAGGGGCCCTTTGATGGCTATGCCATATTCTTTGATGGCGGTTAGGGTGTCTTGGGGGAGGTATTGATAGGTGCCGTATTGTTCGCAGGCTTCGTCGCCGGCGTAGACTTTAAACCAGGTGATTTTTCTTTGGCCGGTGTAGGCTTTTTCTATGGCGGCGTCGAGGACTTTTTGGGCGGCGGGCCAAATGTCGATGCCGGTGCCGTCTCCGCGTATAAAGGGGATGATGGGGTTGTCTGGAACTTGAGGCTGTCCGTTTTCAAAGGTGATTTTTTGGCCGGTGGTTGGGGGGGTTAGTTTTTCGTACATAGTTCTGTCTAATGAATTGTTTTTGATTTTATCGTTAGTTGGTGATTGAAGATAGATAGAGATGATGTTTTTTTTGGGTGAATTTTTTAGGTGTATTAAAGTTATTTTTCTGTTAAAATTGTAACCATAATTGAAAAATTATGATAATTTTATTAAGTTTTTAATTTCTTTTTTCTTTAAAATTAGTGAGGTTATGATGCTTTTGCTTAGGCATATTGTCTGACATCGAATTTTGATAGTATTGGTGTTTAAACAAGGTAAATCTGGGATTTTTGAACGTAATTTAAAAGAATTTTTCCAAGAATTATCATGGCTAATTTCAAAGTTTAAAACCTACCTTCATTAGCATAATCATCAATATAATTCTATTATTTAAAAATATTCTGCTGTTTTCTATAAATATCAAAAACCAAAGTTTTTAAAAACTAAATACTATTTTACAATTCCTTCAAAATTCTCTCCGCTTCCCCACATAAATCATCGTGAAATTTACCGCTACTCGCCACTAAACATCCCCACTGGCTAACATCTCCGGTATTATAAAGAATCTGACTACCATCACTATGAGAAAACCTGCCACCAGCCTCAGTTAAAATCAACTCTGGGGCTGCAAAATCCCAATCCTTTGCCGCTGTTTTTCCCGACAAATAAACATAAACATCCGCCTTTCCTTCGGCAATTAAAGCTATTTTACAACCAATACTTCCTACATAGGTTTGGTTTTTACAAGAAAATCTCTTTAATAACTGATTGAATTTTTCATTGCGATGAGTTCGACTTCCTACCAAACAGCAATCATCAATTCCTTTTCCATCAGAAACCTGCAATTGCCTAGCAATTCTATCGGAATTTTCCACAAAGGTACCACCACCCAAATAAGCCGAATAAAGCTTACCCAAAGCCGGCAAAGCCACCACCGAAACCACCGGCCTATTTTTGTAAATTAAAGCAATATGCAGCGCAAAATTACCCGTATGCTCAATAAAATCGCGGGTTCCATCAATGGGATCAATAATCCAGACAAAAGGCTGAGTTAAAGGCAAAAAACTTTTATCTTTTTCTAACTTATAAGTTTCCTCAGTCAAATAACCAAAATTTTCCGAACCACAAGCAATCCGTAACTGCTTTAAAATATACTCATTTGCGGCCAAATCTGCCGCTGTCACCGGCCCATCTTTATTATTTTGAATCCCTAATTTTTCCTTGCTTCCATAATAATAATCTAAAATAATCTCCCCAGCCCCCCATCCAACCCAACCGGCAACTTTTGCAAGTTCTGCTAGGTTTTTGTCTGATAAAAAAACACTCATTAACTTATCACTTCTCCGTCGGAACAATCGGCGAAAAAGAAGCAAGCCAATAACACCGGCAACTCCACAATAAAGCTATTCCCACCGCGATATAAACCAACCCCCGAACTTCAAAACTTACCCCAGCAATTCGCAAAAGCACTCCCAAACCAATCATTGCTAAAATCAACCCAATTGTTTTAGCGCCAAACATTTGAAACACACTTTTAAAAGGATTAGGTTCTTGCAAATTATCGACCCTATCAATTACCCTACTCGCAGTTTTATCTAAAATAAACTTTCCTTTAATTAAACCCACACTCAAAGCTGCCATACCGCCCAAAATATGCTGAGAATCCAAAAATCCCAAATACGGAAAATGAAACCAAAACACTAACCCCATCAAAAATAGGCCGGTGCCCACCAATGTCCACAGAGTACCCGCAATCCAAAGATGCTGAGAACGAGATAAGCCGGTGTTTATTTGTATCTTTTCCATCGTTCTAATAATGTAGATAACATTTTGTTTATTATACAGTAACCGACAGCATTAACTACTTTTTTTTCAATAAAGCCAAACTCCTAAAGCCAGCGATGCCATTTTTTCAAAAACCAGTTAAAGATTAACACTCCTAAAAAAATATCCTGCTTACCCAAAGCTACAAAACTGAGAAGCCGAGGATAGAGTTATTATTTTATTTATTAAAAATCCAAACAAATTATAATATAAGAAACTTCAACTAAAAAAATTCAACAAAAAACACTACAAGCCAGCGAAGTGAACATTTAACAAAAAACCTCTAACAACAAAAATAAATCATTTTATCAATTACTCTTGCCAATCAGACGATAGAGAAGTTAGATGTAGAAGCAGCAGTTGTGCTACCAAAACAACCTTACTTGACAATCATTTAAAGAATGCCACCGGCCGAACGGATGAACCAAGGACTGCTGATTGTCGATAACATCGGCATCACAAAATACATCAATCGTCCCCTATGCCAGATGTTGGGTTACACCCCCCAAGAACTCCAAGGACGTTGTGTAATAGAACAAACAACTGCTGACTGGTCGCCCACAGAAAAACTGGTGGACGCTAAAAAATCTGATAACCTTAGCGAAAGTGGCTCCTTAGCCCTAGCCACCGCAGAAGCATTAACTTTCCTATTGGCAAACGAAAACGATTTAGAATTTCTAACATCCAACAACCTAGAAGAAACCTCTCCACAAAAAACCATCAAACTGCGGAAAAAAAACGGAGAAATTATTTGCCTGCAAATAGAAGAAACACAATTACTAGAACAAAATACAACACTAATCACCATAGCAATACCCACACCACCTAGCAACTTCGCCACACCGGCACTTTTAGCCCTTAAAGCCTCCGAAGAACTCCACCGAGTAACACTATCTCATATTACAGAAGCCGTATTTTTAACCGATAACCAAGGAAACTTTACCTTTATTTGCCCAAACGTCCAAGCCTTTTTTGGCTATACAGCCCAAGAAATAAAAGCTTTAGGAAAAATTTCTAAACTCTTAGGAGTTAAATTATTCGATCTCAAAGAACTTGAAAAAATTGGCGAAATAAAAAATATTGAACGCGCCATTAGAGACAAAGCCGGTAAACGACGTTTCGTACTAATTAACGTCAAGCGAGTTAGCATCCTTGAAGGAACAATACTTTATTGCTGTCACGACATAACCGAACGCAGAAAAGCCGAAGAAGCACTTTATCAAGAAAGAGAAAAATTTCGCTTATTACTAGAAAGCGTCAAAGACTATGCAATTTTCATGCTAGACGCCCTAGGAATGGTAGAAAGCTGGAATATGGGTGCAGAAACCATCACAGGCTACAAACGCAGCGAAATAATTGGTCAACATTATTCTTGCTTTTACAACCCAGCAGAAATTCAACAAGAAACCCCCTGGAAAGCCCTAAGACAAGCAGCACTCGAAGGTCGCCTAGAGCTCGAAAGTTGGTATGTCCGCCGCGACGGTTCCCAATTTTGGGCTGATGTAGTAATTACAGCCCTGCGAGATAAATATGGATACCTAGAAGGCTTTTCTGTCGTCACCCGTGACTTTACCGAACGTAAACGATTTTCTGAACAACTATGGCACGCCGCTTATCACGATGAACTAACCGGTTTGCCAAACCGTGCTTTATTTACCCGCCTTTTAGGAGTATCCGTAGATCAGGCAAAAGAAAAGACCAATTATCAATATGCCGTTTTATTTTTAGACCTAGACCGCTTTAAACTCATTAATGATAGCCTTGGACACAGCATTGGCGACCAGTTGCTAATAGCTTTAGCCAAAAAATTGCAAACTTTTTTGAGAGATGGCGATACCGTAGCGCGTCTGGGTGGTGATGAATTTGCACTTTTACTTGATAATATTTCCGATATAAATTATGCAAATTTTGTCGCTGAACAAATCCACACCTGTCTTAAATCGCCTTTCAACCTAGATGGTTATGAAGTGTACACCACCGTCAGTATTGGTATTGCCGCCAGCAGTGCCAGAATTTCTCCTACTACCGCCTCCCAAGTCACAGAAAAAGCCCTCAGCCGCCTTGAGGAATTAACTTCTCAAGATGTTACTCTTCCCTTACCTGCTTCTGATATTGATCCTTATCACCGGCCCGAAGATTTATTGCGGGATGCAGACACAGCCATGTATCGAGCCAAAACTTTAGGCCGAGCTCGCCATGAATTGTTTAATAGTGCAATGCACGCAGCAGCGGTGGGTCGTTTGGCACTGGAAACAGAACTGCGGCGGGCTGTGGAAAAAATAGGGCCGGTTATCGAGGACAAAAACGAAGTTTCCCAGACCAAAGAAAACCCTTTTTTACTTCATTATCAGCCGATTATTTGTTTGGATACGGGCCGGTTGACAGGTTTTGAGGCTTTATTACGCTGGTGTCATCCCACACGAGGTTTTATTTCGCCTACCGAGTTTATTTTAGTTGCCGAAGATACTGGTTTGATTGTACCTTTGGGTGCTTGGGTATTGCGGGAGGCATCCCAGCAATTACGTCTATGGCAAAATTTATATCCACCGGCATTAAATTTGACTGTTAATGTTAATTTATCTAGCAAACAACTGTCTGCACCACATTTAGTTGAGCAAATTGATGCGGTTTTAGAGGAAACAAGTTTGAGTGCTGCTTGTTTAAAGCTGGAAATTACGGAGACAATGTTAATGGAAAATGCTGCGGGGGCGCTACAGGTATTGGAAGAGTTTAAAGCCAGAAGTATTAAGTTTGCCATTGATGATTTTGGCACCGGCTATTCTTCTTTAAGTTATTTACATAAGTTGCCGGTTAGTACGTTGAAAATAGATCGTTCTTTTGTCTGTCGGCTTGGAGGAGAAAACGAAAAATCTGAATCAGAAATTGTAGCGGCGATTATTACTTTGGCGAAGAATTTGGGTGTGGATGTAGTGGCAGAGGGTATTGAAACTCAAGAGCAATTGCGAGAATTGTTGCGGTTAAAATGTGGGTATGGTCAGGGTTATTTTTTTGATAAACCTTTGGATAAGGAAGCGGCTTTTGCATTAATTGTTGCGGAAAATCGCTGGGATTTCAATTTTTGAGGGTCTATGGCCTAGGGAAACAAAACTATTACCTTTAGAATTTAGAACAAGGTTTGAGCTATCATAATATTAATTTAGCCTGGGTAGCCATCGGCATAATTTTAAAGCTTTTAAGTATCTCTGATTAACCCACAATTAACTTTTTTCAATTTTAAAATTAGAGGCGTTTTTTTTTGCATTTCTATTGACAATTACCCTGGTGATGTGTTATTCTAAACTTGATAAGGAAGAACTATCATTAAATAAAAAGACTATCAAAACTGATAACCCGGTTTCTGAGTGGAAACCGGGTTATTTATACCAATGAGTGAAAAGCAAAGGCGAAAATATTTATGTTGGCTTTCACTTCAATTCCTCTAAAGGGTAAAGCTACAACCCAACTTAGTTTAAAAACGGTTAGCTAATTTAACCACCCTTGGTATAACACAGCAGAAATATTTTTATAGCATTCCACCGGCAGCCTGAAAGCGAGCGCGAGCGCGTTTCAGAGCTTTTTCACACTGAATTTGCTCTTGACGGGAGCCATTTTGAGCAGCCTCAGCGCGAGATTGAGCAGAATTATAGGTATTGCGAGCTTCTTCAAGGTCAATTTTATCGCCGCGTTCTGCCGCATTGACAAGAATAGTAACCTCGTTATTTTCCACCTCAGCAAAACCACCCATCAAAGCAATGGCCACCCATTCTTTATCAGGACGCACCCGCATCACGCCGGTATCAAGAGCGCTTAACAAAGGAGCGTGACCTGACAAAATACCTAACTGGCCGGTGGTGCTAGGCAAAATCACTTCTTGAGCGCTAGCATCCCAGACAGTCTTATCTGGAGCAATGACGCGAACCGTTAAAGTCATAAGTTTCTTGTCAGTTGTTAATTGTCAGTCCTCAATAATCAATGGTCATTTATAGAAGTTAAATGACCATTGACCCTTGATTATTTGCCGCCGGCCTTCATTTTTTCGCCCTTGGCGATAGCTTCTTCGATATTGCCAACCATGTAGAAAGCTTGCTCTGGCAGGTCATCAAGCTGACCAGACAGAATCATCTTAAAGCCTTTGATGGTTTCTTCGAGCTTGACATATTTACCAGGCGCGCCGGTAAAGATTTCAGCCACAAAGAAAGGCTGAGACAAGAAACGCTCAATTTTGCGAGCACGAGCAACAGCAAGACGGTCATCTTCAGACAACTCATCTAGGCCCAAAATGGCGATAATGTCTTGCAGTTCTTTATAGCGTTGCAGGGTAGACTGCACAGACCGAGCGGTGTTGTAGTGATCATCACCAACAACACTGGGTTGCAGCATTGTCGAAGTAGAATCGAGAGGATCAACCGCTGGGTAAATGCCTTTAGATGCCAAGTTCCGTGAAAGTACGGTGGTAGCGTCTAAGTGAGCAAAAGTGGTGGCCGGTGCGGGGTCAGTTAAGTCATCCGCCGGCACATATACCGCTTGAATAGAAGTAATAGAACCTTCAGTAGTCGAAGTGATCCGCTCTTGGAGAGCGCCCATTTCCGTACCGAGAGTAGGCTGATAACCTACAGCAGAAGGCATCCGACCGAGCAGTGCAGATACTTCAGAACCGGCCTGCACAAAACGGAAGATATTATCAATAAACAAAAGCACGTCTTGTTTATTGACATCGCGGAAATATTCAGCCATCGTCAAAGCGGCCAAACCTACGCGCATCCGTGCTCCGGGCGGTTCATTCATCTGACCATAAACCAGAGCAACTTTTGATTCGGAGAGGTTTTTCTCGTTAATAACGCCTGACTCTTTAAATTCGTTATAAAGGTCATTCCCTTCGCGGGTGCGTTCGCCCACACCACCAAACACAGATACGCCACCGTGTGCTTTAGCGATGTTGTTGATCAGTTCTTGAATAATAACGGTTTTGCCTACACCGGCCCCACCAAACAGACCAATTTTGCCACCTCGACGGTAGGGAGCCAACAAGTCCACAACTTTGATGCCGGTTTCAAATACAGAAGGTTTAGTTTCCAGTTCTGTAAATTTCGGAGCATCGCGGTGGATAGGCAAAGTTTCGGTGTTATTCACCGGCCCTTGGTTATCAACAGGTTCGCCGATCACATTAAAAATGCGACCCAAAGTAGCAGTACCAACAGGAACGCTAATCGGGGCGCCGGTATCTGTAGCTTCCATGCCGCGAACCATGCCATCGGTCGTACTCATAGATACGGCCCGCACTTGGTTGTCACCTAGAAGCTGTTGCACTTCGCAGGTAACGTTAACGTCTTGGCCTGCTTCGTTTTTGCCTTGAATTTTGAGAGCGTTGTAGATTTGGGGCATTTTGCCGCCAGGGAATTTCACGTCTACAACCGGCCCAATGATTTGGGTAATGTAGCCTACGTTTGTTTTTTCTGCGGTGGTGACCATGCTCGCGCCTTTTTTGTGTTTAGCGATTTTGGAATAGTCGTTAGAGCGCTCTAGGGAGCGCGGTGTCAGCTTGTTTTACTTAGCTTTACAAATGCCACTACTCAGATTATCACGGTGGGGGATCAGCGTGAAGTTTTACGATTTGAGATTTTGCAGTTTTGATTTTGTCGATTGTTTGGTAAGGTCTAATGCTGTGTTCTGCCTATACTGGGCCAACAGTTGCTTCTAGGCGTTTGGCCAAATCCATAATCTCTTCTTTTTTGGCAATCTGGCTCACCCATTCAGCAGGGATGCCATCATAACCATAATAAATTCCAGCTAAACCGCCTGTAACGGCTGCCGTTGTATCGGTATCCTCTCCCAAATTTACAGCTTTAAGGACAGCCTCTTTATAGGAACTGCTAGTCAGCAAACACCACAAACAAGCCTCTAGGGTGTGAATCACATACCCGCTAGAGTGAATGTCTTTTGCAGACAATTTATCTATTTTGCCGGAAAATATTTTTTGAAAATGCTGATTAAATTCTTTTTCAAAAGGCGGTTGATTGTAGATAAAATTAACTTTTTCTAAACCTTTTAAATAAGCATTTTTTAGATTTAAACCCTCCAACAAACCCACTGCAACACTGATATAAATTCCGCAGGCAATTTGACTTCTAAGGTGGCCGTGTGTAATTTGCGAAACTTGATGAACTCTGTTAATTAATTCTTCAAAATTGACACTTTTATGGTAAAAAGCCAGAGGCAAAATTCGCATCAAAGAACCATTACCATTATCCAATTCTTGAGTACCACCACACTTGGTAGGAGAAATACCTTCTTGGATATTAAAAATTGCCTTACTTGTGGCTCCCCCAATATCAAAAACCTCATTATAAGCAGTCCAATAACCCTCATTAAACCACCGGCAAAAGTTGTGAGAAATAGCTTTGAGATTAAAACCACCACACATTGCTTCAGCCAAACAAAAAGTCAGAGAACTATCATCAGACCAAGTACCCGGAGGTTGATTATGAGTCCCGTAGCCGGTCATTTTATCAATGGGATTTTGTAAAAGATAATCTCGGCTTTTAAATTCCACCGGCACTCCCAAAGCATCCCCCACACACAATCCCATCAATCCAGAAATTGCTTTCATTTCTTTTAGCCTTTTGTTGTTTAATTCCAGTTGCCAATTAACGTAAAAGCCGACCAAAAATAAGGGTGAGACAAATTAACATTATTTAGCGAAACTTGGCTTGGTAAAGCTAAATATTCTTGGTTTGAACCCCGTAATTGACCTTGTTCTACTTTCACTTTACCGCCAAGCAAAGCTAACTGTGCTTGTCTTAATGCTTCTACTTTATTTGCTGTCAAGCTTAACTGTTTATAAAACTCATTCATTAAAGCTAATGTTCCAGCATCCGAGACATACCAAAGACTAGCTAAAGCTGATTTTACTCCTGCTTGTACGGCTAAACCGGCAAAGCCTAATTCCGCTTGTTCATCTCCCAATGCTGTGCGACAAGCACTCAAAACCATTAACTCCACCGGCTGACCACTAGTTGAATTCCAGCCTAACACTTTTGCAACTTCCTGCAATTCATTCATCTTGAGTTTTCGGTTCCAAAACTGAATATAAGAATTGCTAATATTACCTGCTTGAAATTCTCCATGAGTTGCCAAATGAATAATTCCAAAATACTGTTTTTGATTTTGTTCAATAAAATTTTCTAATGTAAATTGTTCATCTAGCAATTTTTGACCTTGCCAATCCCCTCTTAATATTTCTGATAACTCCAGAGGAACTGCCGGCAAATCATTTTGATCCGAAAATTGGGATGCGCCCATTGCCAAAATTTTTAAATTTCTAATATCCCGATACCGGCTATCAGTTAACCCAAAACTTGGAATTAAACTGACAGCGTATTTTTCAATTAAAAACTTTTCCCCATCGTGCATTGCTGCCACTGGAGTTGAGCGCAAACCGCTATCCATAGCAAAGACTAAGGTATCAATCTTATTTTCTTGTAAATTAAATTCTACCGGGGAAATTATCCACTGATAAAGTTGTTGTGCCGGTTTTAAATAAGTCGTCCTGCCTATTTTTCTAGGATTTGTAATTTCATCTCGAAAATTATTCAATATTTTTTCTAAATCTTCTCGATTAACTAAAAAAGATTTTTGAACTGCTGGACTATCTTGATCTTGTTGGGCAACTAAACCTAGCTTTCCTTGTTTTTCTGTTGCCATTAATTCCCTAGAAGGAGAAAAAGTAGAAGTACGACATTTAGGAAAAATTGTCAAGGTTTTTAGTTCATCTTTTAAGCCAAAAACATAAATAATAGCCGCCCTTTTATCTGTTACTAAATAAAGGTCGCACAGGACTGCTGCTATTTCATCAATGCTAGGAGTTTTGCCATAAAATTCTGTACCCAATTGACTGCTAAAGTCTTGTGCTTGTGCTTCTTCAAAAGCATTTACAACCCCACTATCTGTTTCACTTCCTACCACTTGCTCATAACCATCTCGATCTATTTCGTTTTCTTCTCCAGCTTGTTCATTATTGTCGCTTTGTTCGCTTTCTTTACTTTCTTCTACTTCACCACTTTGTTCGCTTTGTTCTATAAAGTCTGGCGCAACTTCTATCACATTTGGATTCGTTGCATCAGACTGATTTCCTGTTTGACTAGGTACTGGATAAGCAAGAGAAATCACCAAAATAAGTGAGAAAAAAAAAGCCCCAAAAAATCTCATAACTTGTTTCATAAATTTTACCTACTTAAATGAAAAACCGTAACCAATTCCTAAAACAAATCTTGCGCCATCCCCAGCATTATTTGTGACATCAGCTAAGGCCGGTGTAATAACTAAAGGAATTTCTCGAAAGGGTACTATAGAAACTCCTAAATTTAAATCTTGTCCTGTCCATTCGGCAATTAAATTAACTGGTTCTGCCACGCGTAGGGCTGCACTAGCAAACACCCCAACGGTATCTATCTCATTTTCAATTTGATTTTCGGTGCGAAATTGGCCGGTGCCAATACCGGCAGAAAGATAAAGTTGACTAAAGGCTTGATTAGTATTTTCTTGAAGCCTAAACATTTTACTAGTGACAGCATATAAACTTGTCCCAGCATCACTTTCTCCCCACACTAAAGCATTTTGCCAGCCTATAGCTACTGCCAAATTTTCGGGAAAAGAACGGTGGAGTTTAAGACTCACTGAACCTCGGTCTCCAAAACCATCGCTAAGATTAAAAATACTAACACCAATATCAAAACCAACACTTTTTTGAGGATTCCCCAAACCGGCACTTAAACCAATAGCTCCATCTGATTGTTCTGTAAACCGAGTTCGCCCTTGAAAACCAATTCCCACACCGGCAGTTCCCCAAGATTTACCATAACCTGATGGTGTAGAAATCGTAGTCCCCGGACTACTAATATATCGTTTCCGGTCTTCTTCCCTAGCAGAAGGTTTCAGAGGTATTTTTTGAGGTTCAAAAGGCTTACTTTCTGGTGTCACAGGCTGAGGTATTAATGTTGGTGCAGATCCGGCATTTTCCGAGTTTTGTGATGGTTTTTGGGCTATATTTTCAATAGTTTGAGTTATCGATCTACTATCTGCGTTAACTGCTTGTCTTCCTGGCGATGACAGCAAGAAAGCACCACCCTTTTGAAGTAAAGTTATTTTTTTAGCAATTTTTTGATTTATTTGGCTGTTTATTGGAATATTTGAGATTATTTCTGCATAACTTTTTTCCGCATTTAAAACCGAGGTGATTATCAAAAATGACAGGAATATTTTCATATATTTTTTTGCTCTCTTTTTTCCCTTATCCTGTTTTTGTAGAATTGGAAAAATCAATAACTTTTTATTGAATAAGAGAGATTTGTAGCAAAGACGAGTTGAGTTTAAACTGGTATCCATCTAAAAATTCGGAGAAATCTTAAAAATGTTTGTTTAGTCAAAAGGGAGCTCGCTAGAGTGAAATTTGAAAAGGATATTTTAAGCGAGTGAGGTTATTTTATCATTCAATACCATTTCTAGCTCACAAAAGACTTTTCTAGGTGTCTCTGGGAAGATATGATATATATCACAGTTTAAATGTGATTTCGATCTCTTTATATCCCTGCAAGTCGTCACAAAACTTTGTCTTAGTTGTCACCTATTTTGTTTGCTGCCGTCACTTGCTTTAGGCGTAAAAAACTGGATACTTAAAAACAATAGTTTAATAAAAACAAGACTTGACTAAAGGAGCCGAACAATTTTTATGAAAACTTGGAGTATTTCTTATCAGGAGTGGTCTATTTTAGCTATGGCGTTGGAGGGCGGATGGGCGATTAAATGTGTGCCACCGAGTCGTTATAAAATTTGTACGAACTGGCAAGCTTACCTAAGTTTAGAAAGTGCTTTAACGGGTGCAAAAGATTATATAGACCGATCTATTGCTTTACGAATGATTGCACAGACTCTTTTAGAACTTTGTGATGCTGGCAAACTCGACAAAAATGAGTGTCAGGGTTTACTGCTTTCTTTAGAAATTGCCACTTGTGAAGGTCGGTAAAGTTATGAATTTTTTTTAGAATTTTTTAATTCTTCTTGCAGAATTTGTTTATAAATTGCTGGTAAATACTCAGTCATAGAGTTATCTTCAATGCCATAGCCTAAACTTGTCCAGGTATTAGAGAGGACTTGCAAAACTTTTTCTATTTTTTCTTCTCTCAACAATTGTGGAATATTTAAGCCCCAAGCAGTCGGATCTTTTAACCAAGCGTAGACTACGGCATCTTGAAATTTTGGTTCAAAACTGTAGAATTCCCAAAATAAAATTTTTGAGGGGTTGGGGTGATAATATTTTGCGGTTTCATACCAGGTTGTGGTGAGCATTTGATAGCGACCGGCGGCGGTTGTACAATTACCTTTGTTAGGGCCGGTGACTATTGTTACACAACGGTCTGGGTGCTGGCTTAAATCTTTTACATATTCTCCACCATACAAAACTGAATAAGGATACGCTACGTTGGACTCGCTAGCAGAAATGGTCCGCATTAAAGAGCGAATGTAGGGGTCGCCTCCCTGCATCGCTAAAGGTGGCGGGGTGCCGGTAGTGTCGTAAACAAGAGATGGCCATCTTTCTTGATTCCAATAAAACATCAGGAAGCTAACAGCAATTGCCGTTGTAATTCCAGCAAGGATACGGATTAGATTTTTGCGGTTAGGTGGAAAGAGATTATTTTTTGGGGGTTGAAATAAAGGTAAAGACATCTGATTTAACTTTTTTAAAAAGGTTTATTTTTGATTTTTATTTAATAAATTAGAGACTTGTTATTAGTCATTTTTGAATAAAATAATGACCAATAACAAGAAATAAATGGGCGTTAAACTATATTGGCAAATAGTTGGTCGTAAGAAATAGTGTTAATCTCAGAAGTAGAGACAATTTCTACTATTTTATTGCGGGCTGCGGCAGATAAAAGGGCTTCCACACAAACTGTTGCTACTTTAGTTCGAGGAATACGCCCCTCAAATAAACTATCAGCAGAAGACATTTGTAAGCCAAATTCGTTATCTTCATTGATTAGACCTCCTGGCCGAACAATGGTATAAATAAGCCCACTGTTTTGCAAATATTTTTCGGCTTCTTTTTTCCAGAACAAAATTAGCCAAAACAAATTGAGAGGGTGAAAAAATCGGGAAAGACAAAGGGAAGTGACAAAGACAAAATGATCAATATTTTTGGCTTTAGCAGCATCAATCAAGTTTTTTGTACCTTGATAGTCCACTTTGTAGGGGCCGGTGGGGTCAAAACTTGGTCTGGCGCCGGTGGCACATAAAATTACTGTACTGTCTCCGATGGCACTTTTGAGACTGTCTGGGTTTAAGACATCACCGACAATTAACTCCGCTTCCGCTGGTAAAATTTGCTTGGCGGTTTCAAGGTTACGAACAAGGGCGCGGACAGGAATTTGGCGCTTAACTAATTCTTGGACAATACGGCGGCCGGTTTCACCGGTGGCCCCTGCGACAAATGCTTTCATTGCTTCTAATTTCCTGGTATGTATTTGATTAAAAATGATAAAGAAATATTAACAATTTTGCTTGAAATTTCTCTCTTTGGAGAGAGTTTTTAAAACCTGTAATCCTCCCTAAGATAGGATTTTAAGAAATATGTTTAGTAATTTCCGTACTTTTACGGAGGCCGGTAACTTTGTGAATGGTGAGTGAGGACAGATTAGAAGTTTGGGTATCCTATAAAAATATAGTTGAATTGAGAAAATGAGGAGTTGAAAAAATAAACTAGAAAATCTTGGGAACTCAAGCAGACAAGAAGCCTTGGAATATTTTTAGAGAGTGGTAAAAATTATGAGACTAGAGTAAGGTGTTATCTTCTCATCACAACCTGTGAAAAAGTCCCGCAAAAATACTGAGTGCTGTGTCAATATAAAAACATTAAAGTAGAGAAATCAGACTTCTTTGGCTCAATGTTGAAACACACTTAAAATAAAGTAAACCTCCAAGGATAGGGTGTTATGCAGTCATCAATAACTGAAGATCAAATGTTTGAAGAAGATGTAGTTGTTGTAGATGAAGCGGCAAATGAAATGCCATCATCCCAGAAGTTAAAGGAAGTTAGCGATCCTATTTGGTTTAAAACTTACTTTACCGGCTATATGGAAATGTATGCTGATGTAGAGACTGTAGCTAAATATTTTGATGATCATTCCAGTTGGTTTCGCCGGTGTGCTCATCCAATGACTGCTGAACCTATTGGGACAACGGGCTATGCTTTAACAATCGGACGCTTTGGTGCTTTGGGTTATCAAGTTGAGCCAAAAGTGGGTTTAGATTTATTGCCGGGTAATGATGGTGTTTATTTGATCCAAACTATTCCGGTTCCTGATTATACTCCGCCTGGTTATGAAGTGGATTTTCAAGCAGAGCAAGCCCTGGTGGAAGCAGCAATGGATTTTGGAGAAAATTTACAAGCATTTAATGGCAAAATGACACGGGTTGAGTGGAAATTAAATTTGGCAGTGGGGGTATGTATTCCCAAGTTTATACTGGGCTTGCCAAGGGAAAAAATTCAGAATGCCGGGGATCGGCTGTTGTCTCAAATTGTTAAACAAGTTTCACGCCGTTTGACTTCTAAAGTTCAAGAAGATTTTCATACTTTTCTTGGTTCAGACAAGCTACAACTTTATAAGAAAAATGTGGCTCAAAAACGCAAAGTTGCCCATTGTGAACATTGCAAATAGAAAATGTCCAGAAAAAAGCCTAAAAAAAACGAATTTTTTGATTTATAACCTCGTTTGAAAATTAGGTTTTTGTAGGTTTTTCAGGGAAGTAAAGGGGAAATGGTCAATTAAAGTGTAATAACACAGAGCAATTTATTTAATTAGCCAATTCCCTATCATCTATTCCCCATTTTCGTTACATTTTGCTAATAATTCTTTGCACGATATCCATGCCGCTGACTGCTTGCCAGCCAAACAAACCGAGCATTGTTACATTGAGAACAATATGACTGTAACGCGCCCAGTCAGAACCTTTTTGCATATAGGGAGACAAGCCAGCAGAAAGTGCGATTAAGCCTGTCATTGCTAAACCGGCCAAGAGGTGAGGGCCAACAAATAGTTTCCCGTTGTTGATATAGGTAACAGCCATACCGCCTATGCTACCCACTACCATTAACGCCATTAATATGGAACCAATTTGATAATGCTTGACATTAAACTTGCCTTTGACAAGTTCTTTACGTTGGTCACTATCTTTTGTGGTGCGGGTACGGCGAACCAACACGCCCAGGTATAGAGCGTATAGCGATGTCCCAAATAACACCCACATTAGGATAGGGTGGAAAAATTGACTGTACACTTTAACCGCCGCCGGAATTTCCAAACTCATAGGATCGATACAAAATTTTAAGCAACTTTATAAAAATTATCATACTTCTGGCCTTATTTGTCAGGATGGGTGTAATTGGTTTTGGTGGCAAAAATTTTGAAAACAGCAAGCTTCGGTTAATGTAATATCTTCTCAAATGTTCGATTTAAGGTTATTTTGTCTTTGAACTCTCATTTAAATAAACTTACTTATCGCATCTCTTTACCATGATGGCCTCTAAAAACGATAATTTGTTGATCAAGGCTGCGAAAACCGGCAAAGTTACTCTCGTACAAGCCTTAATTTCTCAGGGTATTGATGTTAATGCTACTGATCGAGATGGTACTACTGCATTAATGTTTGCAGCCCAATATGGCTACACAGAAATTGTGCGGTTGTTGGTGAATGGTGGTGCTAATGTCAATATTTCCAGACGATGCTATGGTGTTACCGCATTAATGTTAGCAGCAGCGAATAAAAAACTGGATACCGTGAGGGTGTTAATTGATTTAAATGCTGATGTTAATGCCAAAAATGATGATGGTAGTACCGCCCTGATGGCTGCTTGTTTAAAAGGAGATGCACAAATTGTGCGGTTATTGATTGATGCCGGTGCAGAAGTTAATTGTAAAGATAAAGATGAAGATACAGCTTTAAAAATTGCTCTCAATCAAGGGGATGCCAATGTTATCAAAGTTTTATTAGAACGAGGGGCTGATGTTAATACAAAACTACCTGGAGGTAAAACAGCTTTGATGGTGGCTTCCCAGAAAGGAAATTTGCCTTTAATTGATGTATTAATTAACAATGGTGCAGATATTAATGAACGAGATTATGATGGAGAGATGGCTTTGTTTTTAGCCGCAGATTGTCAGCAGTTTGAGGTGGTGAAAAAGTTAATTGGCGCTGGGGCTGATGTGAATGCTAAAAACCTTGATGGCTGGACAGCATTAATGGTGGCTTCTGCTGGGGGAGATAAAGTAATAGTTCGTGCTTTGTTGGATGCCGGTGCAGAAATTAATGCTCAAAATAATGATTTAGAAACTGCTTTATATTTGGCCGCAATTGAAGGTCATGTGGAAGTTGTCAGATGTCTAATGGAGGCCGGTGCAGATCGGTTGATAAAAAACCGCCTGGGAGATACAACTTTATTAGTTGCTGCGTTGCATAATCATAGTAAAGTTGCTGCTAGTTTGTTGGCAGATAACTCTGAACAATCACAAATTCTTTTGAAAACAAGAAATGCCGGAGAAACGCCCTTAACTCTTGCTGCAAGTGCCGGTCATTTGCATACAGTTAAGGTTTTATTGGAGGCTGGTGCTCATCCTAATACTCGCGCTGAAGATAGCAAAACTGCTTTAATGCGAGCAACAGATCGTGGACATTTTTTTGTGGTTCAAGCTTTGTTAGAAAAAGGTGCTGATGTTAATTTGGTGGATGATGCGGGGGCGACGGCTTTAATGTGGGCAGCCCATCGTGGATTTACAGATATTGTCAAGTTGCTATTAGATGCTGGGGCGGAAGTGAATGTTAAAAATCATGGTGGCTATACGGCTTGGATGATGGCGGATTTTAATGGTTACAAGAATGTGGCAAAGCTTTTGAAAAATGCCGGTGCTGTTGAATGAAGTTTGCTAAATTATGGGTTGTTTAAATGTAGTCTGATAGACAACGGAGGTTTTCTATCTAAAATCATGGAAAAATAAAATAAAATTTGTTTAATTTTTATTAAAAATAAGTATTGTTAGGTTGCATTGAGTTGATTTTTATGAGTAAAATTAATAAAAAACTAGCTTGGTTTAGAATACCAATATGCCAGACTTCAATCCCCAAAAAACTTGGCTTTATGCAGTAGGAATTTTGGAATGGGCTGCTGAGGAAATATGGACTCCTTTTCCTGATGCTGTGGAGGGCCGATTTGATGAAAAACTGGTCAATTTTTTTAAATATTCAGGAGTACCTGAAGAACAAATAATTTATTTGCAAGATAGCGAAGCCACATTTGAAGAAATAACAAGTAGTTTTCCTGAATTTGTAGCAAATGCCGGTGAAGAAGATTTATTAATTGTTTATTTTGCCGGTCATGGTGATTGGGATTCGGAAACGGGAAAACATTTTTTTGTTAACTATGATGCTAATGCAGAAAATCGTGATAATTATTGGTCGGTAACATCTATTTTCGATGATATTGAAAATAATTTTAATGGTTGGCAAGCTTTATTATTAGCAGATTGTTGTTTTTCTGGCGGCTTAATTGATGAAGCGAAACGCCGGCAAGATAGTGAAATTTCTTATGCCTGCGTGAGCTCAGCTTATACCCACAATACCTCCACTGGCGATTGGACATTTACCGAATCCTTATATAAAGGCTTGTGTGGAGATCCCAGTGTTGATTTAGATAGCGATGGGTTAATTACACTTTATGATTTTGCTCGCTATACGGAACTAGAAATGGCCTTTATCGAAGAACAAAAATCAATGTTTTTTACGACCGGCGATTTTGATCAGCAGATGGTATTGGCTAATGTTTCCGAAGATATAAATCCTATAGAAGGAAAAAGAGTTGAAGTTGAATATGAGGGCGATTGGTATAAAGCCAAAACTTTAGAAAAAAGTGATGGACAAGTGAAAGTATTTTACATTGAAGATAAAAGTGAAGACTGGGTGACACCGGCCCAAATTCGCCCCTACAAACCAGAAATGTTTGCCGTAGGTGATGAAGTGGAAGCATACAGTGGTGAGGAATGGATAGCGGCTACAGTAAAAAAACAGTGGTATGGATTACATTTAGTGACGTATGATGATTATCCTGAATGGTGGGATGAATGGGTTGGTTCCGAGTATATTCGAGCAAGACAATAGGTTGAATAGAGTTTAGTAAATCTATTAAAAACACAAATTTTTGTTGACAAATAAGAGCAGCAAAAAAATTTTCTATTCTCTAGCATGAAAAAGAGATTTCACCCAAAACGTCAAGAAAATATTAACAATTGTTAAAGAAACTATTTTTATTGACTTTAACAACTTTTTTATTTTTTTAAGAAACTTTTTCTAAATAGATAGAATGGGATATAATAACAAAACTTCAGTTAGGGCGGGTTAGAGTGGCCTGAAAAGGTGAAAAGTTTGCCGACCCTAATTAAAATTTGTCAAAGTACAACCGGCCCCTGGGGGGTAGTTGAGGATTTTTGAATGTCAGAAGAACGCAATTATCATTTTGAAACGCTGCAAGTCCATGCCGGTCAACAACCGGCCCCCGGTACTAATGCTAGGGCAGTTCCCATTTATCAAACCACTTCTTACGTTTTCAATGATGCCGAACATGGGGCTAAATTGTTTGCCCTGCAAGAGTTTGGAAATATTTATACCCGCTTGATGAACCCGACTACGGATGTCTTTGAACAGCGAGTCGCTGCCTTAGAAGGAGGTGTGGCGGCGCTGGCAACATCCAGCGGTCAGGCAGCGCAATTCATCGCTATTGGGACGATTTGTGAAGCCGGCGATAATATTGTTTCTACCAGTTTTTTATATGGGGGAACTTACAATCAATTTAAAGTCGCATTTCCGCGCTTGGGAATTAATGTAAAATTTGTTGACGGAGATGATCCAGAAAATTTCCGCAAAGCAATTGATGAAAAAACAAAAGCTTTGTATGTAGAAACAATGGGTAATCCTGGGTTTAATATTCCTGATTTTGCTGTGTTGTCTCACATTGCCCATGAGCATAACATTCCCTTAATTGTTGATAATACTTTTGGGTGTGGAGGATACTTATGTCGCCCTCTCGAACATGGTGCAGATATTGTTGTAGAATCGGCCACAAAGTGGATTGGTGGTCATGGAACTTCTATCGGTGGAGTGATTGTTGATTCGGGTAAATTTGATTGGGGTAGTGGAAAATTCCCTATTTTTACCGAACCTTCTCCGGGGTATCATGGTTTGAATTTTAATGAGACTTTTGGGATGAATTCTCCCTTTGGAAATATCGCCTTTATTATTCGGGCGCGGGTAGAAGCGATGCGCGATTTAGGGCCGTGTATTAGTCCATTTAATTCTTTCTTATTGCTGCAAGGGTTAGAAACTCTTTCGTTGCGAGTACAGCGTCAGACAGATAATGCTTTGGCTTTAGCTCAATGGTTGTCAGAACATCCAAAAGTTGAGTGGGTTAATTATCCTGGGTTAAAAAATCATCCCTATCACGACAAAGCTAAGAAGTATTTAAAAAATGGCTTTGGTTGTGTACTTAATTTTGGATTAAAAGGTGGGCGAGATGCTGCTAAAGAGTTTATTAGCAATGTCAAATTAGCAAGTCATTTAGCAAATGTGGGAGATTCAAAAACCCTTGTAATTCACCCGAATTCTACAACCCACCAACAGTTGACTGATGCTGAACAAATTTCAGCAGGAGTAACTCCTGATTTGATTCGGGTTTCTGTTGGTATTGAGCATATTGATGATATTAAGCTTGATTTTGAACAGGCTTTTGGTTGATTGCTCAATTTTGCGTTTTTTTAACACTGCTAAGTACAAAAAAACAAAGTAAGAGGAATGCAGAGGGAAAGGAGTATCTCTGCTTTTCTCTAAGATAGGGCCGTTGTTATCCTCGTTGAAAATAATGTTTTAGTTGTTAAGCTAAATGGGAGATGTTGATGATGAGATATCAGGGGTTTGTTTCGCCAGAAACGAAGTTTTATGAGGTTCCTGAGCCGGTTTTGTTAGAGTCTGGTGAGGTTTTAAGCGGGGTGAGGGTGGCTTACCGAACTTGGGGCCGGTTTACCGGTAATAATGCGATTTTGGTTTGTCATGCTTTGACCGGTAATGCGGATGTTGATAATTGGTGGGGGTCTTTATTTGGGGCCGGTAAAGCGTTTGATTTAGAAAATGATTATGTCATTTGTAGCAATATTTTGGGAAGTTGTTATGGGACAACTAGCCCCATTTCCGTGAATCCAGCGACAGGATGCCCTTATGGCCCTGATTTTCCTGCTATTACGATTCGGGATATGGTGCGGGTACAAGCTTTATTGGTGAAGGGGTTAGGGGTAGATCGGCTAAAAATGGTTATTGGCGGTTCTCTTGGTGGAATGCAAGTGCTTGAGTGGGCTGTGATGTACCCTGATTTGGTAGAAGCAATTGCACCAATGGCAGTTTCTGGCCGGCATTCGGCTTGGTGTATAGGTTTAAGTGAGGCTCAACGACAAGCTATATATGCAGATCCGCACTGGCGCGGTGGTTATTATACAATAGAGAATCCACCAGCTGCTGGATTGGCTGCGGCGCGGATGATGGCTATGTGTATGTATCGCACAAGAGCTAGTTTTGAAGCTCGTTTTGGCCGCAATTTGCAATCTGATAAACCATCAGAAAACTTGTTTGCAATGCAAAGTTATTTACATCATCATGGCGAGAAGTTGGTTGAGCGTTTTGATGCTAATTGCTATATTACTTTAACGAAGGCAATGGATACCCACGATTTAGGGCGGGGTCGTGGTAATTTTGAGGCAGTTTTGGCTAATATAAAACAACCAACTTTAATGGTGGCTATTGATTCGGATGTGCTTTATTTGCCAGAGGAACAATACGAACTAGGCAATTTAATTCCTAATGCTTCGTTAAAGATTTTACATTCTATTCATGGTCATGATGCTTTTTTAATGGATTTGGATACGGTGAATGATATGTTAGTTGGTGTTCGCAAGCGTTTGTTGAGTTTTGAAAGGGAGAAAAGAGAATCGGAAGAGTTAATAAGAAAAAGATTTTTTTAGTTTATATTTTTACCCTTATTTCATCATTATGATTAATGATGAAATTTTATTGGGCATCTCCAACATAAAAGCTCAAGTAATGTCACCTAGGGTAAAATATATTTTTACCCTAAATTAAAATTATTCAACAGATTGAATATATATAAAAATGCCTATCGTAAGCCTAAAGGTTAAGAGGAATAAATTAGGAAGAATTAATCAACTTAATCACTCAAACCCAAAAATTCCATAACCCCAACAAATAAGTATAACTGCAAAAACTTAAAAGACTCACGGTAGGAGGGGCTAGATGGCCAAAACTAATACCATTTCTCTAAAGATATGCTACAATAGAAAAAAAGGATTGTTAAATGAAAGTAAATTATCAACAAATTATTCAGATGCCCGCCAGCGAGTTAAAACTAATATTAAAAAAGCAACGGACTCTAACTAATCG
>DATNQM010000006.1:0-6523 GCA_036704045.1 Halomicronema sp.
CCCCACGCACCCCCACCGAAATAGACCTAGCAAAAATTTGGGCAGAAACACTACATACCCAGCAGATCAGCATTACTGACAACTTTTTTGAAGCCGGTGGCGATTCCCTCACCGCCGTCAAGCTTTTAGACCAAATTCGTACCACATTTAACCGAGACTTACCCCTCTCTTCCCTCTTTTTAAATCCCACCTTAGAAGCATTAGCAAATACCCTAACCTTAGAAAACCCTAAACTTCCTTGGTCGCCCTTAGTTCCCCTCCAAACCCAAGGAAAAGAACCTCCTTTTTTTTGCGTTCATCCCATCTTTGGGGTAGTTTTTCCCTATTATGAATTAGCCTTTCATCTCGGCAAAAATCAACCATTCTACGCCCTCCAACCCAAAGGAATAGATGGCCAGCACCCACCCCTCACCAGCATAGAAGAAATGGCAGCCTTTTACATACAAGCGATGCGAACCGTCCAACCAAAAGGGCCGTATTATATAGGAGGCTGGTCTTTTGGCGGATTAGTAGCCTTTGAAATGGCACAACAACTACAAAAAGCCGATGAAAAAATAGCTTTATTAGCCCTACTTGATAGCCAAGCGCCGGTGAGTGCAAATAAACCCTCAATATGGCAAACTTGCAAATTTCTTTTCACCACCGTATCCCGCTATATTTGGCCTTTTTTCTTAGATTATTTTTCCCTCACCACCCTTTCTGAAAACCCCAAAAATAAAAAATCTACCTTCAAATTTTCTCAAATAGTTAACCTTATTTCTAACGACTCAAAACAGCAAATTTTCCGCGAAGTAGCACTCCGTCCCATATTCCCTGTATTTTGGGCAAATAATCAAGCCACCCTCAACTACACACCCCAAATTTCTCCAAACCGAATTACCCTTTTTAAATCCAATCAAGAAAACTTAAATAACAAAGATTCAACCCTAGGCTGGCATCATTTAACCACTGACAAAGTAGACATTATTGAGATTCCGGGTAATCATTTAACTATGGTGAGAAAACCTCATGTGAAAATCCTAGCAGAGCAACTAAAAAAATGTATGTAGTTGCGATGCACGCTCTCTTTGCACAACCTAAATACAAAAGCGTTAAATAGCAACTACATACATAAAAAAACTATTTTTAACCGACCTCCATTTCCCCCTTATTAACTACCCGCCGGCGAACCGAATAAAAACTAGCAATCATTCCCACAACCAACCACCAAAGCGTACTAACCTCTGGCCGGTACCAAACCGTATCAACAAAACCATGACTCAACATACCCAACATAGAAGCCACAGCAGCCATCAACCAAAAAGCATCAACACTCCTCAAATCTCGCAAACGTAAAAACTGCACACGAGCCTGATTAAACGTCACAATCAACAACCAAATAAAACAACTAAAACCAATCAAACCAGTTTCCACAGCCACCTCAAGCCAAATAGAATAAGCACTCAAAGCACTAAACTTAGGCTTCATAAAAAGCGGATAAACCTGATTAAAAGCCACATTTCCCGGCCCAATTCCCAAAATAGGATGAGCGCGAATCATTTGGCGCACCGACTCCCAAACATTAATCCGAAAATTATTACTACTATCTTCCCGCCCTGCAAACATACTAAAAATCCGATCCCTCACAGGCTCAACCAAAACCACAGCCACCACCAAAATAGCAGCCAAACCTCCCAAAGTTGCCGGTAAACCCCACCGGCGCCAAACCGGCGGAAAATCAACACTAAACCACAAAACCAACAATAAAATCATCGCCAACAAAGCCACAGCAAAACCAATCCAACCCCCCCGACTATACGTTAAAACCAAACAACCAGAATTTAACAAAAACATCGTCAAAGCCAGCAACTTTGGCCCCCAACCCCGCCAAACAAAAAACGCCGCCAAACTAAACGCAACCGCCGGCACTAAATACCCAGCCAAAAGATTAGGATTCCCCAAATAACTATAAACCCGCGTTACATTTGCCGTCGAAGAAGTAGGATCAGTCCAAGTAGCCAAAGCTTCCACCTTAAAAAACCACTGACGAATCCCATAAGCACTTACCACAAGAGCAGCGTGCAAATAAACAGCAATCAACCAAGAACGAATACGCGGCGAACGAAGAAGCCGAGAAAGCAAAGCAAAAATTATCAAATAAAGAGTTAACTTAGTCCAGCCAGAAAAAGCCGCCTTCTTCACCGGCGAAACAGCCGTCGCCACCGTCGCCACACACCAATAAAGCAAAACCATCCAATGAACCGGAGTCACCCCAACCCCAGAATCATCAGACAACGTAAGCAAAAGCCAAAAACCAGCACAACAAACCAGCAAAATCCCCAACAAATCATTACTAGAAAAAGGAGCCAGGAGATAAACACAAGAGACAATAGAAGCCCCAATAACATCTCCCCACTGCATCAGAAAACTACTTTGTCGCCACCGGCGCAGAGGGCGATTAACAAACGCAAAAAGTACACTAGAATCTTGCCACCCATGTAGCAAAAAATTCTCCAAAGATAAACGTTGCCAAATAGAAAACATAGTCCTAAAAAAGTAAAATTTCCATCCACACAAAAAAGACAAACGTCAAAAATTATTAACAATAGCATCTCTAAAATCACTATTGAATATTGACTTATAAGCCATCATCAATAACTTTTGACTAACCCAACTCCGTTAGAGATACCAGATAACGATATCCTGCCTCTGGCGAACCATGAACAGAAATTTCACCCCCATGCAGTTCAGCAAGCAAGCAACTAAGCAACAAACCTAAACTTTCACGAGAACGGTAGAATGCCGTTTTCTTTCCTTGGTTCACCATAGTAGAATGCCTCTGAGACTCCAATTTTTCTGATTTTTCGGAATTGACAGCCTCCTCAACCGCCACCCCATTTCCGATTCCCCCCATCGACAACCTATAATCATCCTCAGACAACTCCTTAGAATCCGACACATCCAAAAGCGCCGGGACAACCATCCGCTCATTTAGCGAACAAGAAGACAACGCCGCTAAAGATAAACCCTCCCCCAACCAAGGATGAGAAACCCAAACCGTGATATTAAGACGCTCCATTTTCCTCGAAACATGAATGCGAACAATACTACCCGCACTCGAAGACTGAATCACACAAAAAATCAAGTTATAAAGCAACTGCTGAACTTTCAGCTTATCCAACACCCAGATCCGATTACCCGGTTCCACCGTCAAGCGAATTTCTTGCTCTCTCCGACTCAAGTCTTGCTCCAAAGCATTAATCACCTTAGAACAAAGCATCTCCACATCCAAAGGACTCTGGCGCAGCGCTTCCCCAGTGTCGTCTAGTTCCATCAGCGCCAAAACCTCATCCACCAGCGAAAGCAAATACTTACCGCTATCGTGGATAATACCGAGATATTCCTGCTGCTTATTCGTCAAAGACCCATAAATTCCTCGGTTAAGTACACTCGCCATTCCCAACACCGACGTCAAAGGTGTTCGCAGCGCCTCTGTCACACGAGTAATCATTTGAGTTTTAATATTTTTAAAAACCACATCCCCATCCTTGGCTGAACTTATTCTAAGCTGTGGATCTAGTCCCATCCCCCCACCCACTTCAGGAACACCCACCGAAGCAAGTAAAGAAAGGCGCTCAAATTCACTCATGCAAAGACGAGCCGTCATTTCTAAAAATTGAATTTCTTTTGAATTGAAATAACGTGGAGCGAGATCCATCACTGCTAAGGTTCCCACACACTGACCTTGAGAAGTCAGCAAAGGTATCCCCAAATAAGCCCGAATACCTACTTCCTGCACCAAAGATCCATAAGCAAAATTAGGCTCTGCTGCCGTATCACGAATCGCCACCACCTGTTGAGTTTCGATCACCTTCTTACAAAAACTTTCATCACAAGGCATATAAAGCGTCTGGGAGCCTCGTTTGATTGGCATCCACTTCGGCAATCCCTCAGCCGCCAAAAGCCATATCCGATTTTGATCCAACCATCCTACTACAGCAATGGGAATTTCTAAAAACTCAGCCGCCGCTTTCGACGCTTGCTCAAAAACCGGACAAGGTTGCCCTTGTAAAAGACCATTATCTTCTAGCGGCTGACCCAAATGTTGGTTTTCCTGTGCTAGCGCTCTTAAACTATCCTCTCTACTCACTTTTTTGTTTTCCTCTGCCAACAAGCGATGGATTAAGTTGCGCTTTATCAGTATTACAAATGCTGGAGCGGGAAAATGATCTTGTCGCGCCATCCTCTCACCATTTCCCCCGCCGGTGTACCCAGCGAGGCTCAAGAGTAACCATCGGCCGGGATGGCCAAATCGTTACTGCTCACCGGCTATATTTTTTTGCCAAATTTACCCCCAAAAGATACAGGCTAAGGGCTTATAACTTTAGCGGTCAGTTGACTTACATAGATCGTTCCCTAAGCAGCAAGTCTTGTAACAATCTGTCTGAGTATTCCTCTTGTGGGTGCTGATAATTCCTTCACCTCAACATAAACTTTGAGAGTGCTAGCATTAATCTCCTCTAACGCTTCAAAGTTAATTTAAAATATTTTCCTCTCCTCAATAAGTCTTTTACGAAACAACGAAAACATCAAGCTTGGTTATTTACTCTCTACTATTCATTTAACAATCGGCAATTGGTTGGGTAATGGCTAAATTTCCAGAATTTACCAATAACCCATTACCAATTTCTTAAACCGACGACTGCCAACAAGGGTGGTTTAACAGTTTTTCCATTGTTCGTACCCCCCGAAGTTGGTTCGACAGCGGTAAATGTCCTCTGGGCGCATTCAAGTTCCAGGTGAACTCTCCCGGATATCGTGTCCAGCTGTTGCCGTTTTTCCAACCAATTTTCGGCCAGAATTTATCCCAGTTTTTACTTAAAGACAGCCACATTTCCCTCTGAACTGTATAACCAAATTTTCCTTCCGAGTAAACAAACCAAAGTTTATCGATGGTTTGTAAATCACCACCCGGAATGTTATGTATTTCTGTGAAATACAGCCATTTTCGAGTAACTGCACCTTCGCCTGCTAATTGGCACAGCAATTTAATCGTCAGCCGATCTGCGGCTTCAAACTCACACTGAGCAAGCAACTCAACCAAAGGTTTATAGTCGATATTTCGCTCCGAGTAGGGAGGAATGACACCAGAAGGAAAGTGTGTCTTTAAAAATTCCGTGACTTTCGGTTGTCTTGACTGCAAAAGTATTTGATAAGCTTTGCCGGCGGCCGGGGTGACCGATTCTGTGGAAAGCTCACTTAAAAATTGCATCAAAATCTCCACAGCCGCCTCGCTAGGGTTGGCGAACTGTTGGAGTAGTTGGATCTGAGTTTTTTCGGGAGCCGTCCTTAACTGGGAGCTAAGGCTACTCAGATCATCGGTTAGCGGTGCGGGAGATGCGGTATTTTCTCTCATGTAAAGCTCTCTGCGATTAGCAGTTCAGCTATTAACCTTTTATATTGGAGTTTTGACTTATTGTACAATTAACGCCGCTGTAGTCTATACTTTCCCTCATAGCCTTGATAAAAGCCCCTTAATCCTGCCTGCCAAGATAGGGAACCTATCTTTTTAAGAGAGCAAGTAAGTAACCTTCTTACTTTTAAATAATTTTAAATTTATTTAAACCAATTTATAGTTTTGCAATAGGTTACATTTTTTACTAAAAGTGAGAAAAGTTTTTTCCATATCATATAGCCGACAAAAATTTTTCTTTTTCTGATTACTATCAGTTTTAGCCTAGAAAGGATGATTGCGATCTAGATCACAAAATTTGTGGGTAACAATCACAGCTTTTAATAGTTTAATATCACTTCTCTTATCTTGTTTAGGATGCACTATCAATTTAGATAGATTATTTTTAAATAATATCTGCGGCTTAGGGAAGAAAGGAGGACTACACAATGTTAGAAAAAGTAATATTAGCAACAGCTATTACATTTTTGCTTAATTTGCTTTTAGGATTGAGTGTTCCTTCCTCTGTCACAAAAACTAATTTACAGTTAAATTGGCTCCCTCAATCAACTCCACCCCAACCTCTTAAGCTTGCCGTTTCGGAAAAATCTTTGCAACTATAAAGTTGAGAGTTACTATCTTAGTCTACATCACTTGTTTTTTAAAAGTTTTGTGACATTTATCATGGTGGTAGGAAAACTGAGAACGCTGACGGTGTAATAACAATGAGAAATTTGTGAATTTTTTTGATATTCTCAATTTGATATTCTCAATTTTTGATAGCGTTCCTATTCCTATAGGTTGGCTGGGTTGATAATCTCCTGTTTTTCTTTTGTTTTTCTTTCTTTTTGTTTTTGAGGAAAGGATGAAAAAAGAAAAACCTTTTATCGTTAGAGATAAAAGGTTTTTCTGAGTAGATGGAAAAAAGGAACCAGGCACCGAGCTATTGTCCCAGACGGCAACCCGTCAAGTATCATCGCCGCGGCAGAGTTTCACGACCGAGTTCGGGATGGAATCGGAGTGGGTCCACTGCGCTAAAGGCACCTGGAAAGAGAAGGAGGATAAAGGAACCCTCAAGGCTGCAAAGCAACA
>DATNQM010000007.1:0-100357 GCA_036704045.1 Halomicronema sp.
GTTTAGTCTATTCTGGCGTGATTGGTCTCAATCAAAATGGCTTAACTCCTTAAATTTTTTGCGGATTGCTGGATACAATTTCCAGCAATCATGCTATAATTAAAAATTGTGAATGCCGATGTAGCTCAGTGGTAGAGCACTCGATTCGTAATCGAGCGGCCGTGAGTTCAAATCTCATCATCGGCTTTATTTTTTAACAATCTCGGTAACACACACGGTCTTTTGCTCCGTGCAAGTATCCTACTAAATATTCTGGATGTTTTGAGTTTTGGCCTTGATGGGTGTAAGCGTCTTTATAGCCTTGCTGAAAGTCGGGCGAGTTTAGTAAGCCTTGATTTATTTCTAAACAAAGTAGTTTATCAATTTTATTGTTGATGTTATTGCGGTTAAATTGCATGATTTTTATCCTCGGTTCGTGTGGTAGTTGGGGATGGCTTGCTATTGCTAGGGATGCCAAAATCAGTCTTTTTAGGAACTCAGCTGAGAAAATGGCTAATCAGGGACTCTCTTTCAGTTTGGATTAGGTATCTTTTCTTAAATGAAGCATTTTTAAATTCCAACGGCAAGTATTTATGGTTTGATGGCCAAAAATCTAACGATGGGTATAATAATTTCTCTCACCGACCTGGTTAGCTTATCCGTTAAGTTAAAAATCTGGCTGGCTAAAAGCTTTTTTCATAAAAATCCCTGATTGTATGGCAATTTTTTACCCTTATACTCCTATTTTTTCAACTATTCCGGGGTAGGTTTTTCGGACTCTTATCTTTTTGCTTAATTAAGAATCTTTCTACTCCTACAGATTTTTTATTGTCTCCTAACTAGGATATTATGTTTTTGTTTAGACTGGCCGGTATTCATAAGGGGTTAGGAAATTAAAGCAAATTCCTTGAATAAAATCTCAATTGTAGTTAAGGTAACAAAAGTAGATGATTTTCAGAAAAAATACCGTCAACCGGCCCCAAGATTAAATTTACTGCTAAAAACGAACTCAAGATTTTTCTTAAATTAATCGCCCAATAACTTATCTTCAAACGATTTGGCAACCGTATTTCCACTTAAATAGCCTCCGTAGTTTTTCTATGAGTAAAACTGCGGAGAAAAATAGCCAAAAAAATTAGCGCTTCCTCTGATGGCATAACCACCAACCACCGCCAAAATTGGAATATGTAGCCGTAAAAGGAAGCCCTAAAAATGATTATCACCAACCGAGTTTGCCCTATTCCTACCCTTCTTGAACCATTACCCACAAGCTTAGAAGATTTATTTGGCAAAATCCTCCTCTGTGGATCTATTACAGACGCAGATAGGCAAAAGCTGAAAGTCTTACTCTTGCAAGAATCCTTAACAGAAGATCATCACGCGATCATCAATAGGCTGCTTTACGGCGTTAGACGAGGCTTTTTGAGAATCATAACCTAAAGAAATTATAAAGGAATTGTCGCAAATTTTAGCATTGTTTCTGAAAAAAATTTGTGAGCAAGTAATGCCGGTAAAAACCCAACTAATTCGCCTTTGGCGTCTTAATAATAGGGAATTTTGACAAAGACTGACTTTGTGCACAAAAAGTTTTTTCTTACCAATTCCGAACAATTTTATTTCAACTTGTTTTCTGAAAAACGGCTGTCTTGATT
The DNA here is from genome assembly GCA_036704045.1 of Halomicronema sp. GTDB lineage: Bacteria > Cyanobacteriota > Cyanobacteriia > Cyanobacteriales > Oscillatoriaceae > Ancylothrix. Next base: position 1,632 of record DATNQM010000007.1, read on the forward strand.
TTTTAATGGTAGAATTAACCCCTTGCTACATTGTGATAGGCAATTCAGCCCTATCGACTTTTGTATGAGCGTGCTCTTATTCGCAACATGACTTCTACCCTTAACCAACTTAAAGCCCTTTTTGACAAAGCATTTACCGCCGCCTTTGGTGGAGACTTAGCTGGTACCGATCCCATGCTGGTACTTGCGACTAACCCGAAATTTGGCGACTACCAATCAAATGCCGCCATGTCTCTTGCCAAAAAACTCGGTATGAAACCCCGTGATATTGCACAGCGGATTGTAGAAAATTTAGAGATATCCGATATTTGTGAAACGCCAGAAATTGCCGGGCCTGGTTTTATTAACCTCACTTTGAAACCAGCCTATCTTGAATCTCAACTGACGGCAATTCAAGCAGACAGCCGTTTGGGAGTTCCCCCGGCAGAAAATCCCCAGCGAGTGGTGGTAGATTTTTCTAGCCCTAATATTGCTAAAGAAATGCACGTCGGACATTTGCGGTCTACTATTATTGGAGACAGTATTGCCCGAATTTTAGAATTTTTTGGTCATGATGTTTTAAGACTCAATCACGTTGGGGATTGGGGAACGCAATTCGGGATGTTGATTGCTTATTTAAGAGAAGTTTATCCTGATGCTCTGACAACTGCAAATGCTTTAGATATTGGCGATTTGGTAGCATTTTATAAAAAGGCTAAACAGCGTTTTGATGAAGATGAGATTTTTCAAGAAATTGCTCGACAAGAAGTAGTGAAGTTACAAGCCGGTGCAGAAGATACTCGCCGCGCTTGGCAGCTTTTATGTGAGCAATCTCGCCGAGAATTTCAGGTTATTTATGATTGGTTGGATATTAATTTAACCGAACGAGGCGAATCATTTTATAACCCTCTTTTACCGGCAGTGGTAGAAGATTTAGAAAAAACCGGCCTGCTAGTAGAAAATCAAGGTGCCCAGTGCGTATTTTTAGAGGGTTTCTCTAATAAAGAAGGCGAGGCTTTGCCTTTGATTGTCAAAAAATCGGATGGCGGATACAACTACGCGACAACTGATTTAGCAGCCTTGCGTTACCGCATTGAAAAAGATGGGGCAACTCGGATTATTTATATAACAGATTCGGGTCAATCTTCGCATTTTGCTCAGTTTTTCCAAGTCGCAAAACGGGCCGGTTGGTTGCCAGAAAATGTTGAGATTGTTCATGTTCCTTTTGGCTTAGTTTTGGGTGAAGATGGCAAAAAAATTAAAACTCGTGCTGGGGATACTGTACGGTTAAAAGATTTGCTAAATGAGGCAATTGAACGAGCAGAAAAAGATTTACAAACCAGGCTAAAAGAAGAAGAAAGAACAGAAGAAGAAGCCTTTATTAAAAATGTGGCAAAAGTGGTGGGTTTAAGTGCTGTGAAATATGCAGACTTGAGCCAAAACCGCAACAGTAATTATGTTTTTAGTTTTGATAAAATGCTTGCTTTGCAAGGTAATACTGCTCCCTATATGCTTTATGCTTATGTGCGAGTTAAAGGTATTGGACGTAAGGGAGAAATTGATTTTGAGACGGTGGGAAATCAAGCAAAAATTCTTTTGACGGAAGAATCAGAGTTAATTCTGGCTAAACATTTGTTGCAACTCACCGAAGTTTTAAAATCTGTAGAAATTGATTTATTGCCAAATCGTTTATGTGAGTATTTGTTTGAGTTAAGTAAAAAGTTTAACCAGTTTTATGAACAATGTCCGGTTTTGAAAGCTAAGGATGGTTCAGCTTTGCCAGATTCACAACGAATTTCTCGTTTAATGCTATGCGATTTAACAGCAAAAACTCTTAAACTAGGATTATCTTTGTTAGGTATTTCAGTTTTAGAACGGATGTAATCTATGGAAATAGAGCCGGTGACTTTGGGGGTGCTTCTGCTATTAGGAGGGTTTACCGGCTTTCTTTCCGGTATTTTGGGAGTTAGTGGAGGGTTTTTGTTGGTACCGGCTCTTACTTTGTTGGGGGTACCAATGGTGAAGGCGGCGGCTACCAGTTTGGTTAGTATTTTTTTAAGTGTTTGTGCTGGTAGTATTCGTCATTGGTATGCAGGAGATTTTAATTTTCGCGCTTCTTGGCAAATTGCTTTTTTTGGAATTCCGGCGGCTCAATTGGGTGGTTTTTTGGCTGGTTTGTTGCCTGATTATTGGTTGTCTGGCTGTTATGCCGTAATGCTTTTGTTGACTATTTATTTGATGAATTTACGGCAAACTTTGTCTGAAGAATTTAAGTCTGAGGAATCTGTTTCGGAGGAAGTTGAAAGGGGCAACGGTTGGGAGTTTGCGACTATTGGTTTGACGGCGGGGTTGATGTCTGGGTTGTTTGGTATTGGCGGGGGTATTGTGATTGTGCCAATGGAAATTATTTTTATTGGGGTTTCTTTTCCTTTGGCTGTTTCTCACAGTTTGGGGGCGATGGTGGCAATTTCTGCTTCGGGTTTGACTCAACACGCTTTAAATAGTCATGTTTTGTGGGTGCCTGGTTTGTGTTTGGGGGCTGGGGGCATTTTTGGGGTTCAAATTGGTAGCCGGTTGTTGAATATGTTGCCGGCAAATGTTTTAAATAAGTTTTTACAAGTTTTGTTGTTGGGTTTGGCGATTTATATGACAAGTCGGTGTTTTGGTGTGTCGCTTGTTTAGGAGTTTTATGAAAAAATAGGGTAGTGTTTTGAATGCAGCCCAGGATTGGTTTTTTTGTAGGAGAGACAAATGTCTACAACTTTGCTTCAACTTTTGGCGATTGGTTTGGTGGCTGGGGTAGCCGGTGGGATGTTTGGGATTGGTGGTGGGGCTATTATGGTGCCGGCGATGGTTTTGTTGATGGGAATGGATCAAAAGTTTGCTACCGGCACTTCTCTGGCTGCTCAAATTTTGCCGATTGGAATTTTAGGGGCTCTTGTTTATTACAAAAATAATAATCTCAATATTTCCCACGCGATTATTATTGCTATGGGGTTGGTTATCGGTAATTTATTTGGGGCTTTGTTTGCCAATCAACCTTATATTAGTAGTGATTTGATGAAGAGGCTTTATGGTCTTTTTCTGTTTTTAATTGGTTTCCGTTATTTGTTTCCACAGTTTTTTACTCGCTGATTTTGCTAGTTTAAAAAGCCGATCTGGAAAATATCGGCTTTTTAAAAACTTTGGTTTTTAGGAAAGAATGCGTTTTTGGTATTCTTCTTCGGTAATTAAGTTTTCTGGATTTTCTACGCGATCAATAAATAAAATTCCCTCTAAATGATCGTATTCATGTTGAAATATTCTTGCTACAAAATCTGTTAATTGTTGTTGGCATTCTTTGCCATTGCGGTCAATATATTCTACTTCTATAGTTTTATATCTTGGCACTAAACCACGCACTCCGGGGACGCTTAAACATCCTTCCCAATCTTTGACTATTTCTTCTGAATGAGCAATAATTTTTGGGTTAATCATTGCTGTAGGTTCCATTGTTGGCGCGTGGGGATAACGCAAATTTGGACGGGAAGCGACAATAAACAAACAGACAGATTCAGATACTTGTGGTGCAGCAATTCCTACTCCGTTTGCCTGTTTGCCGGTGCTAATTAAGTTATCTATAAGTTGTTGAATTCGCTTGTCTTGAACATCTGTAATTGGTTTAGCTGAATCTCTTAAAACGGCATCGCCAATTTGAGAAATATTAAGAAAAGTCTCCGTACTCATCAGGTAAAACTCCAGAAATTCGTTATTAACATAATTAGGGGGTAACCGCAACCGGCACAGAGATATAAAAGTAATGTAAATTTTTGTAAACTCTGTCAAATTGCTGCGGAAAAGTAAGCAAATATGGGCATGATAAAAAAGCCAGCCCGGATGGGTAATTTTGCCAAATAACCTTAACGCCAATGCTAAAAGAAGAATTAACTCCCTGCGCTAATTTGTTATACCAGTGGATCTTGCGGAAAGTGAGCGGCCCAAGTCTGGTAAAAGTTGACATACGCGACTTTCAAGCATGGAGTGCAGAGTTTAAAGAATTTCCTTACAGTGAAAGAGAAATATTCCAAGCTCTACGACAATTAAAACAACTTGAACTGATTAATGTTGCCAAAACCGAGCTAACAATTCGGGCAAAAGGGGCAGAGAATCTTCAACCAAAATTAAATAAAGTAAATTTCAATCAAGCTAAACATTTGCTTAGCCGTTTTCCTTTTAATCCTTATATAGCTTTGATTGTAGTTACCTTATTTGTAAGTGCTTTAAAATTTGCGCCTTTTTCTCAAGTTCGTTCTACCCAACAACCACAAACTCAAAGTCAAAATCTTATCAATCCAGATAATAAATGATTAAGGATGGGGGAGGGGTGCAAACTTAAATTTTTTGTTGAAATTAATCCTAAAGCAATTACGATAACTCATCCCCCATCACTCAGAACGCATCGGCATTTTTCCGGGGCGGACTTGTAATTTTACTAATTGACCACTACGGTTAATTTCCAAGGCTAAAGGATTGCCGATTTGACTTTTTTGGACAATTTGTTGGACATCTTCAGCTTTGGCCACCGGTTTATTAGCAACTTTTTGAAGTACATCGCCGGCCCGAATTCCTGCTTGATCGGCGGGGGAATTTTCGACAACACGGGCAATAAGTACGCCTTCTTGAGCGGCAATGCGAATTCCGCTGTTAGGGTTTTTATTAATTTGAGTTTTTAATTCGGATGTCAGCGTTCGCATTTCAATTCCTAAATAGGGATGTTCGGCGCTGCCGGTTTTGATGAGTTGTTGAGAAATTTCTTCAACGGTGTTAATGGGAATTGCAAAACCTAAACCTTGGGCACCGCTGATAATTGCCGTATTCATGCCAATAACTTCTCCCGCTGCATTGAGAAGTGGGCCACCAGAATTACCAGGATTAATGGCGGCATCCGTTTGAATAAAACCAACTCGTTTATCAGGGATACCTACTTGGGAACTTGAGCGCTCTGTGGCGCTAATAATGCCGGCGGTGACGGTATTATCTAAACCCATTGGGTTGCCTATGGCAATAGCCCATTCTCCGGGTTCTAGTTGAGTTGAGTCGCCAAAGGCTACCACCGGCAAATCAGTGGAGTCAATTTTGACAACTGCAACATCGGTGACTGGATCTTCTCCGAGAACGGTGCCGGTGAAAGTGCGACCATCTTTAAGGGTTACTTCTACGGTATCTGCACCATCAATAACGTGGGCGTTGGTAACAATTTGACCTTTTGAGGAAATGATAAAACCTGAGCCGCTACCGCGTTCAACTCGTTGGTCTGGCGGAATTTGACCTCGACCAAAAAACCGTCGTAGAGGGTCGTCAAAAACATCAGGCCGGTTGCGAGAAACTGTCCTTGAAGCGTTAATTCTTACCACTGCTGGCCCGACTTTTTCAACGGCGGCCACAATAAAATTAGAATCTTGGGAGGAGGTAGATTGTTCTGCTAGTTGCTGTTGTTCAACTTGACGAGCGACAGGTAGGGGAATTTGTTGGGCCGGTGGGGCATTGTTGCCCGAAAATAAACGGGGGTTAGCTTTGATGAGACGAGTTCCTAAAAACGTCCCACCGGCACCCATGAACAGCAGTAGCAGAAAAACTGCTGATTGCTTCCAAGAGGGTTTTTTAGAGTCGTGGGTTTTGCTGGTTGAACTATCCATTACAAAGGTACTCGGCTGGTTGATTGAGTTTTAAAAATTATAAACACAAAATTTAAAATCGCCTTGCGATGGTTATCTGTGCTTGACTTCATTATAAGTTACAGAGATTCCGGGGCGCTTTGTTAAAGCTTTTAGGCAAAAAAGTTGCTGTCGGCGCTTCTCGTTTAAAATACTCGTTTAAAATATAAGTTCGGCACACTCAGAAGTCGAGGAAGCGCGGTGACTCCTTTGGAAACTCTGTGGAATGAAGTTTTAGAGCGGTTACAGCTTCAACTGAGCCGGCCTACCTTTGAAACGTGGATTAAAACTGCAACGGCGGAACAGTTAGAAAATAATTGTTTAGTGATTCGTACTCCTAATCCTTTTGCCCGAAATTGGCTGCAAAAATATTATGTGAAAACAATTGCTGATGTGGTTCGTGATGTTTTGGGCAAAGAAGTAGAGATTTATATTACAACAGAACAAGCTATTAATGCGGCGCTACAAAATCCGCTGGAATTAACCGGTGAAACGCAGTTATTGTGGCAGTCTCCGAGTATTTCTGAATTGTCTTTATTGCGTCAGAAACCGAATGAGCTTAATTTAAAATATGTTTTTTCTCGATTTGTTGTGGGTTCAAATAATCGTATGGCTCACGCTGCATCTTTGGCAGTGGCGGAGTCGCCGGGGAGAGAATTTAATCCTTTATTTTTGTGTGGAGGAGTGGGTTTAGGTAAAACTCATTTGATGCAAGCTATTGGTCATTATCGTTTAGAAATTGACCCAACTGCTAAAATTTTTTATGTGTCTACTGAAAAATTTACTAATGATTTAATTGCTGCAATTCGTAAAGATAGTATGCAAAGTTTTCGTGATCATTATCGCGCGGCTGATGTTTTATTGGTTGATGATATTCAGTTTATTGAAGGGAAAGAATACACTCAAGAGGAGTTTTTTTATACGTTTAATACGCTGCACGAGGCCGGTAAACAAGTGGTATTGGCATCAGACCGGCCCCCGAATCAAATTCCTCGTTTGCAAGAGCGTCTTTGTTCGAGGTTTTCTATGGGTTTAATTGCAGATATTCAGTCTCCTGATTTGGAGACTCGGATGGCAATTTTGCAGAAAAAAGCTGAGTATGAAAATGTGCGTTTATCGCGGGAGGTGGTGGAATATATTGCAGCTAGATATACGTCGAATATTCGGGAGTTGGAGGGGGCTTTAATTCGGGTTGTTGCTTATCTTTCGATTTCGGGTTTGCCGATGACTGTAGAGAATATTGCGCCGATTTTGAATCCCCAGGGCGAGAAGGTGGTGGCGTCGCCGGCGGCTGTAATGATGGCTGTAGCAGATATGTTTGATGTTTCTATTGAAGATTTAAAGAGTAATTCTCGTCGTCGAGAAATTAGTCAAGCCAGGCAAGTTGGTATGTATTTGATGCGGTTACATACGGATTTAAGTTTGCCGAAAATAGGTGAGGAGTTTGGGGGGAAGGATCATACAACGGTGATGTATAGTTGTGAAAAGGTTGCTTTATTAAAAGAGGGTGATCCGAATATGGCTCAAATGTTAAGGCAGTTGGGTGATAAGATTAGTTTGATGACTAGACAAAATTAGTTGAGATGGTTTTTGTTGGTTTTTTTGGGGTTTTTTATGTAGATGGTGGTTGAAGCAAATTTTTAAGATTTTTAAGAAAAAATAGAGGTTTTTTTCCTTGATGCCGAGGGTTAAAGTTTTGATATGATGGGCGTTTGAGTTATTTTTTACAGTTTCCACCGATGTTGGAGAAAGGGGGTTTTTTTTGGAAGGCCGGTTTGGGGATGACTTAGGGTGATAATATTTTTTTCCGGGCTTTTTTGCTTGGTTGGTTTTTGTGTTGTTTAAGTTAGTAATTTGTTAGGCAATTTATGAAGTTTGTTTGCGCTCAAAGTGACCTAAATTCGCATCTTTCGTTGGTGAGTCGTGCGGTGCCTAATCGTCCTACTCATCCGGTTTTGGCTAATGTTTTGTTGACGGCGGATGCGGAGACGCAGCGTGTTCAGTTAACGGGGTTTGATCTTAGCCTTGGTATTCGGACTTCTTTTCCGGCTACGGTGATGACTGGGGGGACTATTACGTTGCCGGCTAAGCTTTTAAATGATATTATTTCGCGTCTTGCGGATGGAGAAATTACGCTGGATGATGAGTCGGCTGCGGTGGGAAAAATTGCGGGCCCAGAGGTAGGAATTGTGGCGACTATTACTTCTAGTTCTGGTCGTTATCAGGTGCGAGGTATGGGGGCTGAAGAGTATCCTGATCTGCCGGTTATTGAGGATGAAGTTTCGGTGAAGTTGCCGGCTTCTAAGTTGATTGAAGGTTTGCGTGGTTGTTTGTTTGCAACTTCTGCGGATGAGACGAAGCAAATTTTAACGGGAGTGCATTTAAAGGTGCAAAAAGATGGTTTAGAATTTGCGGCTACGGATGGGCACAGACTGGCGGTTGTGGAGACTAGTAAACAGGATTCTTCGGAGGAGGAAATAGAGTCTGCTGAGGATATTCAGGAGTTTGCTGTGACGGTGCCGGCAAGGGCTTTGCGTGAGTTGGAAAGGATGCTTGCTCAGCGTCAAGGTTCAGAGGCGGTGGGGCTTTATTTTGATCAGGGTCAGATTGTTTTTGAGTGGGGTGATCAGCGATTGACTTCTCGGAAGTTGGAGGGTCAATATCCCAATTATCGACAGTTGCTTCCTCGTTCTTTTGGGAATCAAATTAATTTGGATCGCAAGCAGTTTGTGGGGGCGTTGGAGCGAATTGCTGTGCTTGCGGATCAAAAGAATCATATTGTGAAGTGTTCGATTAATCAAGAGAATCAGGAGATTTCTTTGTCGGTAGAGGCGGCGGATGTGGGAAGTGGTCGTGAGTCGGTTGCGGCTCAAATTTCGTCGAATGAACCGCCGGAGATTGCTTTTAATGTTAAGTATTTGTTGGATGGTTTGAAGGTGATTAATGCTTCGGAGATTTCTATTAAGTTGAATGATCCGATGAAGCCGGTGGTGGTGATGCCTTTGGGTGAGGTGAAGATGACTTATTTGGTGATGCCGGTGCAGTTGCGGTCTTAGTTTATTTTGGCCGGCCAAAGGCCGGTCTTTTTTTGTAAAGTTGAAATGACATATTTAATGAGAAAATTAAAACCTGAAAATAACAAAAACAACAAAATTATAGAAACCTATTTTTAATCTAAGCAATTCGAGATATTTTATCAGCCTATGTTCACAACTTATATCCAGTTGGTAACGTCCTCCCCATAGGAACTCAATATCAAGAATTCCCCTTTATAGTTTTTAGAAGTTACAGTTTAGAAGAAATGCGCTTAAAAATGTTCACCGGCAAATATCTTTTAAACTCCAACGAATTAAACGTTTTAAATATGATCTTAGCCAAAGATATAATCGAGGAGTGAAACCCCACACAACTAATAGAATGAAGGACAAAGGCAAAAAAACACTAAAAACCGAGCTTAAATGGTTAACCCTCTCAGCCATTTTAGCCGCCATAAGCACCGGCGGATGGTTGGTTTATGCCCAAATAATTAACCGCCCGCCTGAACCGATACCCGTGCGCCTTCTCAAAGTTGAAAAAGACACCATAGAAATTCCCATTAACACCAGTGGTACCATCGAATTACGCGGCCAACAAACCCTAAAAGCACCCGCAGATGTAACCGTAGATGGTATCTTTGTTAGCGTTGGAAATAGAGTTTCTAAAGGTCAAAAACTACTTGTTTTAAGAGACTCTCAAGCAGAAACAGACCGCAATATTCAACAAGCAAAAATTCGCCAACAAGAAATCACTCTTGCTGCTACCCGCGAAAAAATATATAGCGCCAAAGAAAAACTTAAAATAGCACAAGAAAATCTCCAAAATATAGTCACTCAACGCGACAATGAAAAACAAACTCGCCTTCAAGAATTGCAAGTTAAAATTCAAAAACAAGAGTTAAATGTAAAATTAAAACAACAAAATATTATTGATAAAAAACAAGATTTAGAAGAACAACAACGCGAACTAAAAACCGTAGAAGAACTAGACCAAAAAGGCTTTATTGCCAAAACCGAACTCCGAGAACAACAACAAAAAGTCCGAAATGCCGAAACCGCTTTACGAAACGCCCAAACAGAATTAAACCAAGAAAATCTCGAAGGGCAAAACCTTCAACTTGAAAGGCAAAAAATTGAACAAGAATTCCTAGAAAAATCCAAACAAGATGAAGAAAAACTAAAAGCTGCCCAAGAACAAAAACAACAAGCTCAAGACGCTTTACAAGAAGCAGAAACTAACCTTAATACCGGCACTCTCAATCTCCAAGAAATTCAACTCCAAATAGAAGGAATAGAAAAAAAATTACAAGATAATATTGTGATTTCTCCCATTGATGGAGTTGTCTTAGAAGTAACCGTAAAAGCCGGTGATGGCGTAAAAGTTTCGGAAAACTTACTTACATTAGGCGACCCTTCTCAAGAATTTGTCAGATTACAAATATCCACCCTAGATGCTGCTAAAATTAAACCAAATCAAGAAGCTAGAATTAGTGTAATTGGGCCCCAGGCCAAACAATATAAAGGACTAGTAAAAAGCTTATCACCCATTGCCAGCAGCCCCACCTCAAGCAACCCAGATGGAAGCAGTCAAAGCAGCGCATCCAGCGTATCAGCAACTGTACAACTAGACACACCAAGCCGCACATTAATTCCCGGTGGTTTAGTCAGTGTAGAAATTATTACAGAACGAGTTAATAATATCATTTCTTTACCCATTGAAGCCTTACAGCGAGAAGGGCAATCCGCCTTTGTATGGGTATTAGATAGTGAAAATAAAGCCCAGAAAAACCCTGTAAAATTAGGCTTAGAAGGCTTAACATCTATAGAAATAAAATCAGGACTAAAAGCTGGTGATGAAGTAATTTTACCACCCCCTGACCCACCTTTAGAAGAAGGAATGCCCGTGAAAATTCAAAGCGAAAAAGAACGTCCAAAAAATCAACCAAGAAACAGAAGCAAAACTTAAAATCATGGCTCTATCAATTTTAGATTTATTCTCTCTAACCTGGAACTCCTTAAGTGGAAATCTCTTGCGTTCTAGCTTAACAACATTAGGTGTATTTATGGGTGTAGGTGCAGTCAGCGCCACCCTACAAGTTGGAAACATTAGCCGCGCCGTCATAGAAAAACAACTCGCAGAAAGAGAAGCACCACAAGTTTCACTGTTTATATTTCAAGACGAAATCGGGCCGGTTATGAAACTAGAAGATATGGAATTTTTGAAAAAAAGAATAACAGAAATTAAAGCAATTAGTGGCTCAAATTGGTTTGGTTATAGTCAAGAAAACGTCATTTTTCAAAATGAAAAAGCAGACCCCAATATGTCCGCCGTTACCCTAGATTATTTTGAAACATCAGGCCGACTTAAAATAGCAGGCCGATATTTTACACAGGCCGATTTTGATAACTTCAAACCCGTTGTTGTGATTGATGAAACCTTAAAAGATAAACTCTTTAACCAAATTTCTCCCATCAGCAAACAAATTTATATAGATAATCGACCGTATACAGTTATCGGAATTATGGAAACAAAAGGCCCCTTTCGTGGCGAACCCAAAGGCGAATTAGTCGTCCCCATAACAATTTCTAACGCCATGACCGGCACCCAACAAATTATAGAAATATCCATTCGTCCCAACAACATAGAAGACATCAAAAACCTTGAAGAAAAAGTACAAAAAATAATGAAACAACGCTTTCCAAAAGCAAACATTAATGCCTGGAACAACGTTAGGCAAATTCTCCAACAACGTGAAACATTAGAAATGACATCAAAAGCCTTACTTGCCGTTGGAGGAATCGCCCTTTTAGTTGGCGGCGTTGGAATTGCTAATATTACAATTGCTGCCATCATAGAACGCACCCCAGAAATAGGATTACGAAAAGCCATAGGAGCCACTCAAAGTGATATTATGTTGCAATTTATTCTCGAAGCCGGCATACTCAGCTTAGTAGGAGGAATCGCAGCCATCATCACAGTACACGGCATCACCCTTTTAGTTGCCCAAACTTTTGAACTTCCCTACGAATTTGACTCAAATAGCGCCTTAATAGCCTTAAGTTCAGCCTTATTTGTCGGCATAGGAGCCTGTTTTATTCCCGCCGTCAGAGCCAGCCAACTAGACCCCGTAAAAGCCCTACGATCCGAATAAAAAATATTATCCAATTTCCTTTTTTTTAAATGAAAATCTCACCCAAAAATAAACCTTCTTCTCCTTCATCTGCTGACTTTATAAAAGCCGATAGTCAATTTGCCTCTCCTCTTTTATTTCTATCTTCCAGCCTCATCCGTCCTCTAATTCTAGTCTCTCTCAGCATAGCTATACCCGTCAGTACAAGCCTCGCACTAAAATCTCAAATATCCGAAAAAAACCACATCAAAACCTTATCAACCTCCCAAGAAAAACTCCAAAATTTTACATTTTTTTCTCTAATACCCGAATATAACAAAACTTTAAAAACACAAAGTCCACCACCCAATAATCTTGAAAAAAATTCTCCTAATTTACCACAATCTCAGCCGATTGATCACAAAAAAAGTCAAGCCCAAGACCCTCAAAAAACTCTAACAAAAACCCAACCCAAAATATTTAACACTTTTGTCCCAGCCAAAACTTTAGCAGAAACAAACAACACTCAAAATAATAGTATAAATTCCCCTGAGATTCCCAACCCCATTAAACAAAATCCAAAAAAAATTACACAAAACAATCCAGAAAACCCATCATCAACAATATCTACGCCCTCCATTCCTCAAATTCAACTAACTCTTTCTGAAACCATTGTTTTAGCCCTACAAAACAACCGAGACATCAAAAACACTTATCTAAATCGTATAGCAGAAAAACAAGAACTCGCCACAGAAGAAGGAAAATTTAGACCAACTTTTACACCCCAAATAGCCATTACCTTAAACCGCAACGCATTAGGAATAACAAACAACAACAGCAATCAAATATCCATAGGTGCAGATATTTCTGTTAAAATGCCAACCGGCGGAGAATTTAGTTTTGGATGGATAGGAGCCGCCCGCAACAACTACACAAACAACTTTCCCACCGACTCAGAATTAGCCAGCGCCGAACAAAACCTACAATTAAGATTTACTCAACCATTATTAAGAGGCTCAGGAGTTCAATTAAATCGCGCCTCCATCGACATTGCTAGAATTCGAGAACAAATTAATATTATTACCTTAAAAACCACACTAACCGACACAATTACTAACATCATTTTTGCTTACCGAAGATTACAGCAGGCCGGTGAAAGAGTAAAAATAGAAACTCAATTTTTAGAACTAGCAAAACAAAGAAAAAGCGAATTTCAAACCTTAATAGAAGCCGGTAGACAAGCCCCTGTTGACATTCTCCCCTACGAAAAAGCCATAGCAGACAGAGAAGGAAGCTTATTAGCCGCTGAAAACGACCGTCAAAAAGCTATTGCCGATCTTCTACAAATATTAGATATAGACCGCCAAATTAACATCCTACCAGCCGACAACCCCACCCCCGAATTAACCCTACCAGACCTGCAAAATATTCAACAAATAGCCCTAGAAAATAACCCAAATTACCTAAGTTCAATCTTAAATAGAGAAATCTCCAAACTCGACTTACTCTTAGTCGAAGACAACCAACGTTGGAACCTAGACTTTAACGCCACCTACGGCGGAATTTCTAACAGCACTGCCGACACCAATCAAAACTTTACCGCCGGCATCATATTAAGCCGAGAATTTGGCGATCTCAGCCTAAAAAGAGATATCGAAAGAAGCAAAATAAACCTCCTCAAAGCTGAAAACACCTTACAAGATAGTCGCCAAAACTTAGAAATAGATATTCAAAATCAAATCCGCGACATCAACTTAAAACTAAAACAGGTAGAACTAGCCAAAAACGCAACCGAACTAGCAGAACAACAACTCGACATCGAGCAACAAAAACTACGACTAGGAAGAAGCTTCACCCGCGAAGTCGTCCGATTTCAAGACGACTTAATCTTTGCGAGAAATCAAGAAATATCCGCACAAATCGACTACTTAAACGCCTTAACAACCCTCCAAAAAACTTTAGGAACTACCCTAGAAACCTGGAATATAACTATCGAAACTCCCTAAACCAAACTCACTCCACCGGCTCTCCATTACCTCACAAAAAAAGGTGGGCTTTGCCCACCCACACATTAAACCCTAGCCCCAGTCGTAAAACGAATTTTCAAATAATCATCCTCCATCTTAGCCCCCGTCGGCTGCAACGCCGCCAAAGCCTGCGGCAAAACCAAATTACGCCTATGATTACCAATCGTAATATTCAACTCATCTGCACTTTTAGACAATTGAATCTTATCCTTAGACATCCCTGGCAAATACAATTCAAGCCGATACTCATTCTTATCCTGAACAACCCTAACCGTCGTTTCCTTATAATAAACCTGAGCCGGATCTTCATTCGCATAAAGCGTTTCTTTCAACCTTTCCAAAGCCGCTAAACCACACATCTCCTCCGAATAAAGCGGCACTTCCTTAACCGGCAACGGCATAAAATTATCATGAATTTCTTGGCGATACTGCTTTTGATTTTCCTTCCAACGAGCAAAAAACGGATCACTAACCGACTCAGGAATAATCCGATTAGCCACAATCAAATCCGTTGAAACATTATACAAACTCAAATAAGCATGAGCCCTCAAAGACTCCTTAATCACCATCTTTTCAGGATTAGTAACCAACCGCACCGTCGTCTTAGAATTATCCGTCAAAACCTTCTCCAGAGCCTCAATTTGCTCATAAAACTCATAAGGAGCATCCATCACCTCCTTATCCGGCAAAGAAAACCCAGCAATAGGCTTAAAAAACGGTTCCACTAAAGGTCTTAACGCCACAGAAACCTGTTGCAAAGGCTTATAAAAACGGCGCATATACCAACCAGAAACCTCCGGCAAACTTAACAAACGTAAAGCCGTCCCTGTCGGTGCAGAATCAATAATTAAAACATCAAACTCTCCCTCATCATAATGACGTTTCATCCGCACCAAACCAAAAATCTCATCCATCCCCGGCAAAATTGCCAACTCCTCAGCTTGCACACCCTCCAATCCCCGCGCCTGCAAAACCTGAGTAATATAACGCTTAACAGCCCCCCAATTGCCCTCCAATTCCATCAAAGCATCCAACTCAGCCCCCCACAAATTTGGGCGAACCAAACGCGGCTCATGGCTTAATTCCATATCAAAACTATCAGCCAAAGAATGAGCAGGATCGGTACTTAAAACCAGCGTTTTATAGCCTAATTCCGCACAACGTAACCCCGTCGCCGCAGCAACCGAAGTCTTACCTACCCCACCCTTACCAGTCATCAAAATTAAACGCATAAAATCTTAAACCTCATCTTCCAAAATCAACACCTTCTTACTTTAGCTGTTTTTTCCAAACCACAGTTGCTTCCCCACATCCCACACAGAACAATCCCAATAATCAATATGAGAAACTATCAACCCTTCAACTACTTTCAACTCACTCCAACCCGAAATCTCCATTCTAGGTTTCCAAGGCAAAGGAGCATTCCAACTCAACATCCACCGCGTTAAAATCTTTTCGTTATCTTGCTTTATTTCATACAAATCCATCCTTACATCAATAAACCATCTTTTAATAAATCCAATCATTTGCTTATAACGATTAACCCCCTGAAATTCATTCAAAGGATCTTTAAAATAAACATCTTTCGCATAAATACTATAGGTTTGATTCTTAGGAAATCGCCCATAATCTTCTTTCAAAACACTCAAAATATCCATACAAACCCCTTTGAAAATTTGCGCTCAAAAAACCTATTCTACCTGAGACCATAACCGCTCAAGTTGATAACGCCAAGCCGCCAAAGTTCCCTCCCGCGCCTCCGAAGATTGAGCCATATCACCCATTAAACCCTCCTGATAAAAACGCTCTAAATTTTGTAGAGTAGCCTCCAAAGATTGCCCATTCATTTTCGCCGCCTTAATAATTTGAATAATCCGCTGTTCCAGAAAATCATTAAAACTATCTGATAACCCACGTTCGTGCAAAGAAACCAACCGACCCACAGCCCCCGTAAAATCAGCCACCGTCAAAGTCTTACAAGCGTGCTGAAAAATTCCCCACAAAACATCTTCATAAATGCCATAACGAGCCTCTTGAGTAATATCAAAATTCGCCTCCATAAGCTGCTCTAAAAAAGGCAAAGCTTCCTGAACCGGCACAATAGGAATTAAAATTCTTAACCAAGAACCATCATCCGAAAGTAACACTAACAAACGAAATTTATCGGTTTCTACCTGCCAAGATCCCTCAGCAGCAACCTGAACATCTTTTCCAAAAATTTCTTTTAGCGACTGACTAATTTCCGTAGAATTCATCTTAAATTTTTCCTAAAATCCGAGTTTTTACTTTAGCATATTTAATTCCTTTATAGCATCACTTAAATTTAGTATTTTCCTCTCTATAAAACAACCTTAAGGAAAATTTTATCCCTCCTTAAAAACTAAAAAAAAATATTTATCAAGTAAAAATCAAAAAAATATTCCCCCGGCAACTGTCGGGGGATATATTTTATTTAGTGCTTAGAGTTAATTTAAAACTCAAAACCCTGAAATATTTAACTCAGCCATTCCAAAACAGCCTCGTCTTTTGTGTTCGTATGGCGAGAAGGAGTTTCACGGGTAAACTTCATGTGAATAGAGCGAGTTTGCTCACCATCCGCAGCCACCGCCATAATCGGATAATCGATTACACCATCTTGGAAAGACATCTGGAAGCGGAAAGTTCCATCAGCATTTAGTTTAATTGGGCTACCACCAATTGTCACCGTCGCATCAGGTTCCGTTGCACCATACACAATCAATTCTGCATCAGCAATTAGCCAAAACTCGCGGGGGCGAATTGGAGGAGCCGAAGCCGAGAAACCAACCCCAGACATATTGATACCAGACATGGTAGGAACACCCCACATACCAATACCAGAAGCAAACACATAAGAACTAAGTGATTGTTCTGACATCATGTGTCCCGAACCGGTAATCATGTGTCCCGAACCGGTAATCATGTGGCCTGAACCCATAATCATTTGGCCTGAACCAGGTATCATGTGGCCTGAACCGGTAATCATCTGACCAGAGCCAGGTATCATCTGACCGGAACCAGGTATCATTTGACCAGATCCCATAATCATTTGACCAGATCCCATAATCATCTGACCAGATCCCATAATCATTTGACCAGATCCCATAATCATCTGACCAGATCCCATAATCATTTGACCGGAACCAGGTATCATCTGACCAGATCCCATAATCATTTGACCGGAACCAGGTATCATCTGACCAGATCCCATAATCATTTGGCCGGAACCAGGTATCATCTGACCAGAACCAGTCACCATCTGACCAGAACCAGTCACCATTTGGCCAGAGCCCATAATCATCTGACCAGAACCAGTCACCATTTGACCAGAACCAGTCACCATTTGACCAGAACCAGTCACCATTTGGCCAGAACCAGTCACCATTTGGCCAGAACCAGTCACCATTTGGCCAGAACCAGTCACCATTTGACCAGAACCAGTCACCATTTGGCCAGAACCAGTCACCATCTGACCAGAACCAGGTGCAACTGAACCAGGGACGTGCTGCATAGAACCAAAAACAGAACCAGCTACGCGAGCAGCTTCTGCTTCTTCGGCCATGCCAAAGACTTGTTCATAAACCGGCGCGGAAGCCATCTTAAACCCAGGCGTAACAAGTTCCAACACAGTTTTACCGCGCAGATCATCTTCCCAACCCACACTAATAAACTGATCTTCAATCCAATCAGAAGGATAAACAGGCGGGACATGAACCCGTGCCGACCGGCCCAAAATCAACCAACGACCATCAGCACAGCGATAGCCAATATCCACCACATAGTGGCGGTCACTTACAGGAATAGGCAAATACCACTCACGAGCAAGCTCATCACAGGGATATTCTTGAATGCTGTGCGGACGCTGAAACTCAATATTAATATCGGTCACATCATAGAGACGCAGAGCAAGCTGTTGGCCTCCGAGTCGGCGTAACTCCTCCTTGTGGTCATTGGGAATATCCCAATAGGTATAAGCCCACTGAGGATCACGAGGCATCATTACAATGCGCGTCTCCCCATAACCAGCCGGTAGATCAGCTAATCCCTCATCTACCGAAGAGAGTTCTCCTGACATCCGATCTTCTTGTCCGAGTTCAAATTTTGCTGCTTCCACTTCTTCTTGCGCCTCTAAATTACGAGATGGATTAACAGAAAGCTTGGTACGTTCGATTTCTTGAATTGATGCCAGCAGTTGCGATTTACGCATCCGGCTATAACGAGAGATGCCATATTCACTTGCAACCCTACGAAGTTGTCGCAAAGTCATCTCTTCTAAGGGTGGACGTTCTTTTACCATGTCTTGGTCTCCGTACTTAATAGACGGCTTTAATTTTTCCGTTAAATGAGAAAAACACCTGGTCGGACAATTCCCCTAGTTTGAGCACTGCAATTTTACAAGCTGGTATTAAGTCATAAACGAATACGATCCGCAAACCTGGAATAAGGCAGCAACCTCGCACCCATCGAGCACTGGTTTCTACCCTTTTTAAATCCCTAAAATGCTCGACCACAGCATTTTTTTGGGATCATGGGGATCGAGAAGTTAACTTATATGTTGCTCAAAAGCCCCAGTTCGGTCAAGTGTTTCTTAGGCTTATTCTAGGCACTTTTACGCATTTATAGGGAAAAGTGGGATCACATTGTCAGGAAAGTATGACAAATTTAGAGGATCGGGATCGAGGTTGGTTGGGTTAAATGTCAAAGTTTCCTGACATTAAAATTAATAGACACAACAGTGGCCGCCATTAGTCAACCAAAAATCAAAAAACCTAGCTTCTTTAAGGAAACTAGGTTGGAAACTTCTGTGAATAGGAGATCATTGTAAAAAAACATCCTCCCTCTCAACACTTTTTAGCGAACAACCTCCCAGTCTTGAATCCGCCAGCTGTTGTCTTTGCGAACCAAATCGTAGCGGACAAGCATTTTATCGTCCCGCTGATCTGCCAACTTCCCACCCTCGTAAATTTCTACCGCTTCACTGACATCCACTTGGGCCTTAGCGCGATTGACATCATCCTTACTCGGTTCAACAGACTTTACAGACAAACTGTGTTTGTATTTTTGGTAAGAATTACTTTGCTTACCTTCATTAGCCCACTGTTGCCACTTTGCCAAAGCCGGCCCAGTCAAAATTGCCTCCAACCGGCCCACCGCATGATTTGGCCCTAAAGCTTCTCCTTTGATAGAAAACCAAGTCTCCACCGCTCTTTGTGCCACTTCTGGAGTTAGTGGCCCCTCGGATGCCAGCAAGTCAATCTCTACCTTTGGAATCGGCACTGGTGGTGCATCTAATGTCACAGCTGGCTGATCCTTTGCTAAAATCGGACCCGAACCTCCCCTTAACAAACCAGCTAAAAAGCCCCAAGTTGCCGAAGTTAAAAACCAAATTAAACCCAGACCCAAGACACCGGCCAAACCTAACAAAACCAACCGATCCATCTTCAAAGATTGCAGCAACTTCGTTGTAGATCGCTGCCAAGACCGGCGGTTTTGTCTGCCAGTTTCCGAGGCCGGTCGTTCAGAACCTCCCCCAGGGCGAATTCTGGAATTACGACGTTCCGCCGGAATACTACTGCGAATTGCCGTTGGTGTAGCCTGTTGGGCCGGTGTACTGGTTCCTAAATTTGTTGGGCCCACAGAAATTGTGGGCGGTAACAACAAAGAAGAACTTGTACGCAATGCTTGGGGAGCACTTTGCTCCTGGTCTTGTTCACTCGCTAAATTTTGTGAAATTGGCAAACTAGAAACAGCATTAGACGAAGAACCACGAATCGAAGGCGATACAGACCGAGAAGCCACCGCCACCGGAGGCTCAATAGTCGGCACACTCCTAGCTTCAAGAACCTTTGGCACAGGAGTTAAAACCGACTGCACAGGAAACCACTCAAAAGCCGCCTCCTCTTCCTGGGCCGGCAGCGTTTCCAAATAAGCTTGGACACCAACATCAGCAAAATAATCTTTTAACGAAACCTCAGTTCCCGCCAAATCCCGAAAATGAGGAAAAACCTCATCCTGTAACCACCGTTCCCCATACAAACAAAGACCAGGTAACAAATCGGGTGAAGACTTAGAATTTTGGCGAATAAAATCCAAAGTTTCATATTCTTGGCTCAATTCCAGCGACTGGGAAGCCTCCGTTGTTTGGCCCAAAAGCATCGAACAGATAGCTTTTTCCAAATTGACATCTTGCCGCTTGCCTAAGCGTTGTAACATCAACTTTGCTTGGCGAATTAAAGCCGGTTGTCTCTCAAAAAATCCGCGTGCAATCAAAGCATAAACAGCCAAATACGTCCCCACTGCACTAGGCCGGCGGGCTTCGGCTTCAAATAAATTTTGCTGCTCTTCCACCGTCAGCAAAGAGCGCAACTGCTGAATAAACCGCAAAAAGTCATCCACACTCAACCCAGACTGGTCATCGCCGGTGCCATCAATTCCACCGCGTTCTGTCAGCATATCTTGCAAAAGTTGTAAACCCTTGCGGCGTTGAGTGGATTGAGATGTCGATTCTTCGAGCAATTCCAGAATGCGATAAGGACGCAGTTTATATAAATCTGCCTGCATTTCACCTCGCAGTATTGGAAATAAACCTTCACTCAATAGCAAATCTTGGCCGGTTTCCAGGGAGGCAGCAGCATTTTCATACTGTCCGCAGTGCCATTGTTCCCGGCCTAGTTCCAGCAGCGCCAGGGCCACCGTTAAGATGATATCTGGCCCTACAAGTTGGGGTTCTCCCAGTTGGCCCAATTTTAATTTAAACCGGCCATTCGTCAAGTAAGGCTGGCTAAGTTTCAATACCAGTTCATACTCTCCCAACTCCTGCAAAATCAACAGCGCCCCCACCAATTGCTTATCTTCAATATCAATAGTGGGGTTATGTGTGTCGGAACCCAACTGATATCCATTACCACCCAAAGCAGGAGAGGGGCCATTAACGTTTTCTGATAACGCCTCTGTATTCGCCCTTAAATTGTTTGATTCGTAAGTTTTGGAAAAAAACCCAGCATCATAAGCTTGATGCTGTTCTGGGTCACTCAGAACACTATAAGCTTCATCGACTAGCTGTTTACGAGCGACTATCGCCACTTCTGAATATTCCCGTCGCGGTAGTTGCACGGAACGGTCACGATGAGCCTGCTGCAATTGTTCCGCAGTGGCCTGAATCGGTAAGCCTAAAATTCGGTAATAATCCAGTGGGATACGCACAGTCACTTCCCCAGCAGTAGTCCTAAATTGATCGCTAATGATAAGGCATATATACCAAAAATTGCTTTCACTTGCCCTTGAGTCTCGTCTTGAGTACGCTCCAAAAGGACTCGCTTAAGCTGGCTTCCTTGGTTGAAAGCAAGGCTTTATAAGTTTAAAAGCGCCTTTCCTACAAGATAATATAAGTTCAAACAATTTACTAACAAGGGTTGCTCTGGCGGGTTGCTAAGTCGTTTAAACTACAGTTTGCCAGACTTGCATCTGAGAAATTGGCCGGTTTTGTTTAAAAATGGCAATTGTACAGAAATTCAGCCTGAGTTTTAAGTATTGTAAAACTTCATTAAGTTTATATTAAAACATAGTCATAAATAGTATATCCTGACCGACATGAAACTTCCTGACAAGGTTGTTACGAAATTCGAGTGTCCACTCAATTGACAAGCTTGAAGAAATGAGAAACCTTACTAATGTCTGATGATTAAAATATATCGATTGCCCAACACTCTTGATAAACTAGCAAGATTTGGTACTAATTATGCAGTTAGCCGAAAGACATATTATCAAATCTACAGAAGAGCGTTTTGACGAACTCGATAACTTAGCATGGCAATCCAAAAATCTTTACAACTCCGCTAACTACGTCATTCGCCAAAACTTCCTATATGGCTGGGGATATCTCACTTACAATCAAATGGCCCAGTTGATGAAATCCCATCCAGCATATCAGGCACTACCTGCCAAAGTAAGTCAACAAATCTTGATGATATTGGACAAGAACTGGCAAGGTTTTTTTGCAGCCGTTAAAGCTTACAACAATGAACCAGCGAAATTTACAGGTCGCCCCAAATTACCGAAGTACAAAGATAAAATCAAAGGACGAAATATTCTCGTTTATACTGTGCAAGCAATTAGCAGCAAACAATTAAAAAAAGGAATTATCAAGCTTTCAGGGACTAACATTTCGATTAAAACGATGGTCAAACCCGATCAAGTGTGTCAAGTGAGAGTAGTTCCCAAATGCGATTGTTATGTAATAGAGATAATTTACAATGAACCGGAGTCAACCATCAATCAAGAATGTTCTGCAACACTCGCCAGTATCGACCTAGGACTGAATAACTTAGTGGCGCTAACATCAAATCAACCCGGTTTTATCCCAAAACTGATTAACGGGCGACCGCTAAAATCAATCAATCAGTTCTACAACAAGCGCAAATCCGAGTTACAATCTCAATTGAAAGGCAATCTCAAAACATCATCAAGAATTCAGCGCCTCACTCGCTGCCGCAATCAAAAAGTAGATAATTACTTACACCATACCAGCAGGCTCATTATCAATATTTTGAGAGAGCGCCAGATTGGGACGTTAGTAATTGGGAAAAACCCACTGTGGAAAAACTCCATTAACTTAGGTAAGCAAAACAATCAAAACTTTGTCAGTATTCCTCACGCTCGATTAATTCAGATGTTGGAATACAAAGCTCGATTGGTAGGAATCGAAGTAATAATACAGGAAGAATCCTATACTTCTGTCTCCAACTTCCTTTCTCTAGATCCAATTCCTGTGTACGGCGATAGCGATGCTCTTAGCATGAAATTTACAGGCATTCGCATCCAGAGAGGCTTGTACAAAACGGCAGAGGGTGTGTTAATTAATGCTGATGTGAATGCGTCTTATAATATTATGCGAAAAGCAATCCCAAATGCCTTGTGCAATGGGATAGAGAGCTGCGTAGTTCAGCCAAGGTGGGTTAATCCGCTCGAAGTAAAAGTGAAAGGGTCTGGCCGCAACGCCTGCCACGTTATGTAATAGATGACTATACTTTTACCAACTATTATTCAAAGGACGCCAAAAATCAATTTCAAAGGACGCACAAGATAATGATTGGGGAACGCGCTGTACCGGCATTTGACACAAGTTCAGTAAAAATTACTAAAGAGGAAGGACTACGCCTTTACGAAGATATGGTTTTAGGTCGCTTGTTTGAAGACAAGTGCGCTGAAATGTATTACCGAGGCAAAATGTTCGGTTTTGTTCACCTCTACAACGGCCAAGAAGCAGTTTCTAGCGGTATTCTTGGGGCCATGCGTCCAGGTGAAGATTATGTTTCTAGTACCTACCGTGATCACGTCCATGCTTTGAGTGCTGGGGTGCCGGCGCGCGAGGTGATGGCCGAGTTATTTGGCAAGGAAACTGGCTGTAGCAAGGGACGCGGCGGTTCTATGCATATGTTTTCTTCTAAACACCGTCTCCTCGGCGGTTATGCTTTTGTCGCCGAAGGTATCCCGGTTGCAACTGGTGTGGCTTTTCAAAACAAGTACCGTCGCGAGGCTATGGGTGATGAAACTTCTGATCAAGTGACGGCTTGTTTTTTTGGTGATGGCGCTTGCAATAATGGTCAGTTCTACGAGTGCTTGAATATGGCGGCGCTTTGGAAGTTGCCTATTCTGTTTGTGGTGGAAAACAATAAGTGGGCTATTGGTATGTCCCACGAACGTGCAACTTCTGAACCGGAAATTTTTAAGAAGGGGCCGGCTTTTGGGTTGCCTGGTGTAGAAGTTGATGGTATGGATGTTCTGGCTGTCTATTCTGTGGCTAAGGAAGCGGTTGCACGGGCGCGGGCCGGTGAGGGCCCTACTTTGATTGAGGCGCTAACTTATCGTTTCCGGGGTCACTCTCTGGCTGATCCTGATGAGTTGCGTTCTAAGGAAGAAAAAGAGTATTGGTTCCCCCGTGATCCTATTAAGCGTTTTGCTGCTTATGTGATTGAGCAAAATTTGATTTCTCAGGATGAATTAACTGCTATTGATCGCAAAATTCAGGCGGTTGTTGATGATGCTGTGAAGTTTGCTGAAGAAAGTCCTGAGCCTGATCCTCGTGATCTCTATAAGTATATTTTTGCTGAGGATGAGTAGTTTTTTTATTTTTTAGGGGCGGGGTTTTTTTCTCTGCTTTGGAGGGGATTTTTTTTGTTTTCCCCTCTTTTTTATATGGAAGGTTTTTTTTCACGCAGAGGTCGCAGAGGTAGGCGCAGAGGTCACAGAGGGAAGAGGAGGGTTTTGGGTTATGGTTGGTTTTATTTCGGTTTTTT
The DNA here is from genome assembly GCA_036704045.1 of Halomicronema sp. GTDB lineage: Bacteria > Cyanobacteriota > Cyanobacteriia > Cyanobacteriales > Oscillatoriaceae > Ancylothrix. The sequence continues at coordinate 25,789 of DATNQM010000007.1, forward strand.
GCCGCTGGGGGTTCTGGGGTTCTCTCTGGTGATTTTGTTAAGTACAAGTGTTAGGATGTATTCAATTTATTTTTTCTCTATAGTTAAGTATGAATTTTTTTTTATCTTTTCTGTTTGATGGATTTCCTAAAAGTCTTCCACCAAAATACCAATATCTTTTTCCTAGAATTTCTAATGTTTTGGGAGATTTTTTGACTCGAAAGCACTCGATTAGCAATTGGGATAATCGATTGCTTGGTTTAACTGAATACTCCATTCAAACTATTTTGGATATCGGGGCAAATAATGGTCAATCTACTAAAAAACTCCATAAACTTTTTCCAAAGGCAAATATTTATGCTTTTGAGCCGGTAGATACTGCTTTTTCTAAGCTAAAACGTTTTGCTGATGGGTGTTCAAACGTTAGGGCTTATAATCTGGCTGTAGGTGATGAAAATACTACGATTAAATTTAATAAACATCCCTATTTTACTTTGTCTTCTTCTGTGCTAAAAACTACTGATAGCTGTGTGGAATCTTATCCAATTTTGGCTTTTCAAGAAGTTTTGGAGGTTTCTCAGGTTACTTTGGATTATATTATTCCCACTCTCAATATTAAAGAGGAGATTTTAATTAAAATTGATGTCCAGGGTTATGAATATAAGGTTTTAGAAGGTGCTATAAACTTTTTAGATTCTGTGCTGGCTTGTATTGTTGAAGTTTCTATGATGCCGGTTTATGAGAATCAAGCGAGTTTTGATATGATATACCGCCTTTTGGTTTCTAAGGGGTTTTGTTTTGTTGGAATGATTGATCAAGCAAAAATGCCTTCGGGAGTGGTCGAATATTTTGATGCGGTGTTTATAAATAAAAACCGTCAGTCTTTAATAGCATCAATAAATGGGGGAAATGGGGATATTCTTGATAATTATTCTGAAAATGGCTAGTTTTTTACACAATTTTCTGTATGTGTATATAAGCAGACAGTCTATTTCTACTTTAAAAGTTTTCTTAATTTATTACAGATTGTTACAAACTGGCTGAGAAAAAATTCTCAGGAGGGAGGCTTGGGTGTAGGGAAGGAAGGGATCAAGCTTTTGTGTGGGCGTACATCTATCTAGAGGTAGATTCTGACTATATACAGGGAGTGGGTTGTGATTGTGAAGTATTGTTGCTGACCTATCCTTTGGAATAAGTAGGACAACAGATGGTCATGGGTAGGCCGGTGACGATCAGAAGGGACAACAAAAACTGCCGGAAAGTGGCTTTGTGCTTGATATTGAACGCGTGTTTTAGCCCTGTAAATGGAGGGTATAAATCCTAGGAAGTTCTGAGATGATTAAGTACAAGTGCTTAGGAAAAAAACGGAAAATATTAAAAAAATCTAAAAACTGAAGAATCTTTACAAAACGTAATAAAAATCGGGACAAGGGCGGTGTATAAAAATAACCGGAAGGGTTGAAAGGACAGACCACAGGCAAAAAAATTTGATCCGACCAAGTTTTACAAATTCTCATAAAACTTGGTAAAGTCATAAAAGCTTGTGGAAAAGACTGTGAAGCAAGACCAAGCCGATTAAAGTTGTTGGAAGCCTAAAATATCCAGAGCGAGAAGCATGGAATAGAGGAAAAAGCAACAGAAGGCGAGGAAAGCGTAACAGAAACTAACGCAAGACAGTGGTTTGTCGAAAGGTTTTTTAATTCCGTGAGGGAGAAAAAAACCAAGGCTAGTGACAAAGCCTAGAGAAGCAAAAAGTCGTACTTAAAAGTGCGACACGATTGCACACTCTAAAAATTTCTGACCTTGAAAAAAAGAAAAGAAATTGTCAAAAAAAAAGTAAAAAATTTTCCAAAAATGCTTAAATGTTGATATGCTTACAAACAAGAAGTGAATCAGCATTTAAGACCGGCAAAAGCCAAAGTTTAGGCCAAGTCTGTCCCAAACACTTCTAGGCTGCGTAAGCAGCTAAAGATGGCTGAAACCAAAACAGATACAAACCAAAAAAAGACCAATCTACTTAGGAGATAGAGTCCATGCTAGATGCATTTTCCAAGGTTGTCGCTCAAGCTGATGCTCGTGGTGAGTTCCTGAGCAGCGCTCAATTTGATGCACTGTCCAACTTGGTCAAAGAAGGCAACAAGCGTTTGGATACCGTAAACCGTATCACCAGCAACGCTTCCACCATCGTTTCTTCTGCCGCACGCGCTTTGTTCGCAGAACAGCCTCAGTTAATTCAACCGGGTGGAAACGCATACACCAACCGTCGCATGGCTGCTTGCTTGCGCGATATGGAAATCATCTTGCGCTATGTCACCTACGCAGCAATTGCCGGTGACGCAAGTGTTCTCGATGATCGTTGCTTGAATGGTCTTCGTGAAACCTACCAAGCTTTGGGCGTTCCTGGTGGTTCTGTTGCTACCGGCGTTCAAAAAATGAAAGAAGCTGCTCTCAAAGTTGCTAACGATCCCGCTGGTATCACCCCTGGTGATTGCAGCGCTTTGATGTCTGAGTTGGCCAGCTACTTTGATCGCGCTGCCTCTGCTGTAGGCTAATTGCCTGAACGCACTGGCATTAACTTTTTAAATTGACTGTAACTGTGTAGGAAAACCATTCAGGAGATACCGAGACAATGAAAACCCCTATTACCGAAGCCATCTCTGCTGCTGATACTCAAGGCCGTTTTTTGGGTAACACCGAATTGCAAGCGGTTGACGGTCGCTTCAAGCGCGCTGCCGCTAGCATGGAAGCTGCTCGTGCTTTGACCAGCAACGCTCAAAGCTTGATCAATGGTGCAGCCCAAGCTGTGTACAACAAATTCCCTTACACCACCCAAATGCAAGGCGCTAACTACGCTTCTAGCCAAACCGGCAAAGACAAGTGCGCTCGTGACATCGGCTACTACCTCCGTATGGTCACCTACTGCTTGGTTGCTGGTGGAACCGGCCCTATGGATGAGTACCTGATTGCTGGTTTGGCAGAAATCAACAGCACCTTTGAATTGTCTCCTAGCTGGTACGTTGAAGCCCTCAAATACATCAAATCCAATCATGGTTTGTCTGGCCAAGCTGCTACCGAAGCTAACACCTACATCGACTACGCTATCAACGCCCTGAGCTAATTAACGGTTATCCAGAGCGTCAAGCGCGGGCTAAAGCCTAATGCTTAGTCCGACAACGGATGTCCGGGTAGGTAGGCAGGTGCTAGCGAAAGGCTAGTAGTTGTTTACCTCTCCGGGCATCTTTGTATATCTACAGTTTCAAAGCCGATAAAAAAGCTAGAAACAAAAGAACAGATTGCTGTAAACGGTTGTTAGTGTTGGGAGATTATTAAATGGCTATTACAACAGCAGCATCGCGGTTGGGAACTTCCGCATTTTTGGATGCCCCCCAAGTAGAACTGCGTTCAAACTGGTCAGCACAAGATGTAGAAGCGGTGATTCGCGCTGTCTACCGCCAAGTTTTGGGCAATGATTACATCATGGCCTCAGAACGGCTTGTCTCTGCGGAATCGCTGTTAAAAAATGGCAACATTACTGTACGGGAATTTGTCCGCGCTGTTGCCAAATCTGAGCTTTACAAGACCAAATTTCTTTACGGGAATTTTCAAACCCGCGTCATCGAACTGAACACCAAGCACTTGCTAGGTCGTGCTCCGTACGATGAGTCGGAGGTTATTGAACACTTGGATATCTATGAAACCCAAGGGTTTGATGCCGAGATCGATTCCTATATCGATTCCCAAGAATATCAAGACAACTTTGGCGAAAATATTGTCCCCTACTATCGTGGTTTCCAAACCCAAACCGGCCAAAAAACCGTAGGTTTTACCCGGATGTTCCGTTTGTATCGCGGCTATGCCAACAGCGACCGCGCTCAACTGGAAGGTAGCAAAACCCGTTTAGGTCGGGAACTGGGACAAAACCGCGCTTCGGCTGTGGTTGCTCCCTCTGGCACTGCCAATGGCTGGGCCTACCGCTCTAGCAGCGACTCTACACCAAATACAGCTTTAGGTGGAGCGTTTGTTGGTTTCGGGGAAGATGGCAAAGTCTACCGGCTTGAAGTCACCTGGTCTAACACCAAAGGTGTCCGCCGCAGTACCGCCAGCTTTCTTGTTCCCTATAGCCAGTTAACCACCAAGATGCAGCAAATTCTCCGTCAAGGCGGTAAAATTGCTAGCGTTACAACGGCTTAATTTAAGAAACTGAGGTTTTGGATTTTGGGTTTTGAGTTTTGGGTAAAAAAATTCAAAATTGAAAACTCAAAATTCAAAATAATTGTGTTAACTGCTCTGTTCGAGGAGAATCTTCAAATATGCTGGGTCAAACTGCATACGGCAAAACTGGCAATAGCCCTTCTGCAAGCCGATATTATCGGTACGAAGTGGTAGGTTTAGCGCAAAACGAGCAAACCGATAAAAGAAATTTCCCTATCCGCAATAGTGGCAGCGTGTTTATCACGGTTCCCTATAGCAAAATGAACGAAGAAATGCAGCGCATTACTCGTTTGGGTGGCAAAATTGTCAATATTACACCCATCAACGGCAGCGAAGAATCTAGCGAGCACTCTGAAAATAATTAACTTTAAATTTTTCAGAGGTTTGGCTAAAACTTAGTATCTAAAACTCTCTTCAATTGGTTATCACTTTTCTCTAATCAGTATTGCCAAATGCGCGAAGCCCGAATCCAAGATGATTTTGAACCTACCCCTCCAGAAACAGGTGGAGAACCTCTCACCACTGAGCAGGCAATTGCAAACCTTCGCGGAGATGATACAGGTTTAAGATATTATGCGGCTTGGTGGCTGGGCAGATTTAGAGTTAGTGAACCAGCAGCTATAGAAGCTTTGCTGGCTGCCCTTGAGGATGAGTCTGACCGTACAGAGGATGGTGGTTATCCTTTGCGGCGGAATGCAGCGCGGGCTTTGGGCAAGTTGGGAAACCAGCAAGCAGTATCAGCTTTGATTCGCTGTTTAGAAAATTCTGACTACTACTTACGGGAAGCAGCCGCACAGGCGTTAGAAATGCTGGGCGATCCGTCTTGCATACCTGCGCTTTTACGGTTGCTTTCCGGTGGAGTAGAATCTGCTGTGCAAATCCCCGGTAAACCTCATTTGGCTGAGCCTTATGATGCTGTTTTAGAAGCATTAGGAACCCTGGGTGCTACAGAAGCTATTGAGTTAATACAACCTTTTGTAGAACATCCGATTAAGCGAGTCCAATATGCCGCCGCCAGAGCAATGTATCAACTTACAAAAGATGATAAATATGGCAACCGCTTGGTGGAAGCTTTGCAGGGAAAAGAATTACAATTACGGCGCTCTGCTTTAATGGATTTAGGAGCAATTGGTTATCTGCCGGCGGCGGAAGCTATTGCAGAAACTTTAGCCGAAAATAGTATTAAAATTATTTCTCTCAAAGGAATTCTTGAACATACTTTAGAAGCTTCGACTACAGAACCTCTAAAGCTTTCTGAAAATGCAATTAGGGTGATGACTTTGATGGATTCTCTGTTGTAGTGGCAGTAGTACCAGAAAAAAATACTTAAATAAAAAAGCCTTTTTTATTAAAATAAATTTATAAAATTTCATCGGCGGTTTAATGTTATTAAAAATGACTACAAATCAAATTCATAAATTAATAGAAGCCGTTGATGAAGCCTATTCTGCTGAAGGGATGCTGTTGGCTGTCAAAGCATTGTCTGCAACACAAGATCCGGCAGTAATTCCAACTTTAATTAAAGTTTTAGGCTATAACAATCCGGGTGCTGCTGTGGCCGCTGTTGATGGACTAATTTCGATGGGAGAGCCGGCAGTAGGGCCAATTTTAGAAAGCGTTGATGGTTACAATTATGGGGCGAGATCCTGGGCTGTGCGTGTCCTTGCCGGTATAGGAGATCCACGAGGCTTAGAACTGCTGATAGCCGCCGCAGAAAGCGATTTTGCCCTGAGTGTGCGCCGTGCTGCTGCTAGGGGTTTGGGCAATTTGCGCTGGGAAAAGTTGCCGACACCGGCTCGCGCTGAGGCCCAAAACCGTACACTAAACACACTTTTGCAGGTTTGTCAAGACCCAGAATGGGTTGTGAGGTATGCCGGTGTTGTGGGGTTAGAGGGGTTGGCAAATGCCGTAAAATCTGAGCAGCCGGTGTGGTTTAATGCTCTTAAAACCCAGTTAGAAAAAATTTCTTTAACTGATAATGTAATAGCAGTTCGTGCTCGCGCTTTGTGGGTACTTACTAAGTGGTAAAAATTTATTACTAATTAGGAAAAACAAAATGATTAAGCATATTGTTATGTGGCGTTTACAGGATTTGGCAGAAGGTGCTAACAAAGCTGAAAATGCTGTCAAAATTAAAGGAATGTTAGAAGCTTTGCCTGGTGTAATTGCTGAAATTAAAAAACTAGAAGTTGGTTTGAATGTGATTGAATCACCGTCTGTTTTTGATGTGGTGCTTTATTCGGAATTTGATAGTTTGGAGGCTTTAAGTGCTTATCAAGTGCATCCCGAACATGAAAAGTGTAGAGATTTTATTGTTAAAGTTGTGAGTGATAGGGCTGTAGTGGATTATGAAGTTTAAAAGAATCTCTATCTAAGCTTTTTATGTTATCTCCTAAAAGTTCGACGTTTCGCTTAATTGAAGTTTTAAATACTTCGGCTGCTTCTCTGTTGGTTTATCAAGGGGTGGTTGAGAGCAAAGTTGGTAAAAGTTTTTTAAATTTTTTGAGTTGTTTGCAACAAGCACAAATAGCGGCTGCCCAAAACAGTGTGTTTTCTGAAAAAAATAAGTGTTGGCAAGCTTATGGTATTTTTTTTAAAGCCTTAGCAACACAAAATATAAGTTGGCAAACTTATTTAATTAAGGGAATTATTAGGGATGAAAACCCGTTTAGTCGGATAAGTCAAACGACAAGTTTTAACGAAATTCCTAAGCCGTTAATTGATGCTGCAAAACACGATTTACAAGCGTTGCAAAGCCTTTATAAATGTACCGGAGAGCAGTTAAGCGAATGGTTACAAGAAGTTTGTCATGCAGCAGAAGGGCCGGTGTTTTGGCCGGATGAAATTGGTCTAAATTCTGATAAACTTAATGCAAAAATAGTAGAAGTTTTGCAAAATTCAAAAAATTGGTCAGATACGGTTGAAGAGTTAGCTATTTATTATCGGCAATATGGCACAGGAATTTTTGCCGAAAATTTTGCTTTGCGTTGGGAGTCTGGGGAGTTTGTAGAAATTAAAAATCCTGATCCTGTTAGATTGGATAATTTAAATAGCTATGAAGGACAAAAAGAAGCTTTATTAAAGAATACAGAGTTTTTGCTGGCCGGTTTTCCTGCATTGCACGTTTTGCTTTATGGAAGTAGGGGAAGTGGAAAATCTTCTTTAGTTAAAGCGTTGTTAAATGAGTATGGAAAAAAAGGTTTAAGGCTAATAGAAGTGTCTAAAGCTGATTTAAAAGCCTTACCAAATATTGTGGAAGACTTAAGAAATTGTCCCCATAAATTTATTATATTTGTTGATGATCTTTCCTTTGAAGAAGACGACGATGCTTTTAAATCTTTGAAAGTAGTTTTAGAAGGAAGTTTGACTGCAAGACCCCAAAATGTAGTAGTTTATGCAACATCAAACCGGCGTCATTTAGTGCGCGAATTTTTTGATGATCGTCCGCGTCCAAAAGATGCCGATGAAATTCATTCTTGGGATACTGTACAAGAGAAATTATCCTTTAGCGATAGATTTGGATTAACTTTAACATTTGAACCAGCGAACCAAGAGACATATTTAAATATTGTTAAACATTTATCAGAACAAGCAAATATACCCCTATCATGGCAACAAATTCAACCTCGTGCATTACAATGGGCCACAAGACATAACGGCCGATCTGGTCGTACAGCCAGACAATTTGTAGACTTTTTAACAGCTGAATTAACTCTGACTAAAAACCCTTAAAAATCTATTACCTTGATCTGCGTTTCTCTGCGGTTAACAAATCCAATTCTCGCTGCATAAAACAACGAACTTTTTCATAACAAGCATCAACATATTCTTGATCACCGGCAGCCTGACGACCGTATTTTTCAAAAATAATAGGCTGACAAACTCGCGTATGGATAGAAACGGGCCAAGGAAAATTAGGTAAAGGGCCAAGACTTAACCCCCAAGGTAAACCTAAATAAACCGGAAAAACGACAGGATCAACATTGAATAACCAAGGCATTCCTAACTCATGGAGTTGTTTAACAACTTCATAGAAATCGGCTAAAACTAAGAGGGTATCGTGAGCACCGGCAGAGATGATTGGAACTATAGGAACTTCTTCTCGGAGGGCTAATTTAATAAAGCCTTTTCGGCCGGCAAAATAAATTTGATCACTCAAATTATAAGGGCGAAAAACGTCTTCGGCACCCCCTGGATACACAAGAACAGCAGCATTTTTTCGTAAGGCTGCTATGCCCATTTTTGGATGAGCTTGAATCGCACCGGCGCTAACAGCTAAACTGGCAATTGGTGGGGTAACTTTCCAGATAGTGGGGTGCATTAATCCGTAAGCAAGCCGGTCGGTTCCATAACGACGAAACCAGTCATACATAAACATAAACATATCAGGTGCGGCTAAACCGCCGTTGTGGGAACCAACGATGAGCATTTTGTTGTCATCGGGTAGGTTTTCCCAGCCATCAGTTTTGACGCGAAAATAATTGTCGTAAAACCATCCCCAGATGGGTAGGAATGCTTTTATGAGGTTGGGATCTCTTTCTTCTAAGGACCAACCATCAAAGGGTTTGCGATAAATAACGTTTTCCACCACGATTTTTTCAGTTTTTTTCACACCACAGTTTATGATTATCTCATGTTGGGGGGTGGGGTTGTGATTTTGATGATTTTTTGAATATTTTTTTTGTGTTTTATAATGGATGGATGTGGGAATTGGTGATTTTTTTTGAAGAAATAGGTGTTGATTATGGCGATTAATTTAATAAGAAAATTGTTTACAGTACGGGATTTTAATCGGATGGTTGAGGCGGGAATTCTGACAAAATATGATAGGGTGGAGTTAATTCGAGGAGAGATTGTTGAGATGTCGCCGATTGGGAGAAGACACGCAGCGGGTGTAAATCGTTTAAATAAACTTTTTTCAGCAAGGTTAGGAGAGAGGGTTTTAGTTGCGATTCAAAATCCTGTGGAGTTGAATGATAATTCTCAACCTCAGCCTGATGTTTCTTTGTTGAGGGTTTGTGAGGATTTTTATGAGTCGGGACATCCGCAAGTAAGGGATGTTTTTTTGTTGGTTGAGGTGGCGGATACGACGGTTGATTTTGATAGGGAGGTGAAGATTTCTTTGTATGCTGATGCGGGTATTTGTGAGGTTTGGTTGGTGGATATTAATGGGGAATGTTTGGAGGTTTACCGGCAACCTTTGGGGGGGAAATATGAGGAGGTTTTGAGGTTTTTTCGGGGCGAGAGGGTGGGGGTTTTTGCTTTTTCGGATGTGGATTTTGGGGTGGATGAGGTTTTGGGTGGTGCCGGTTGATTGTGCCGGTTGAAACCGGCATCTACAGGAATAAAACCCCTCCGGGGTTAAGAGAATTTGATTTTATTATTAGCTACCGATTGAAACCGGCATCTACACAAATAAAACCCCTCCGGGGTTAAGAGAATTTGATTTTAATTTTGTAGTCCGTTAGGACTTATTTCGTGTAGACGCCGGTTGAAACCGGCGGCGAATACTCATCACCTTAACCTCCCCGATCTCAAAATACTCACAATCAACCACAAACCCAAAAAACACGCCGCATAAAATAACACACTACTCACAAAAGCCATCTGAGTACCGCCATTAGAAAACGTAATCGCCGCCCCAATAATTAACGACCCCACCACAATACTAAAAGACAACCTATTAGCAGAATCATCCAAACTCCGCCGCACACCATCCAAATCTTTTAAAGTCAAATTCCAACGCAAAGTTTCCGAAGTCACCCTCTCCAATAATAACTCCACCTGACGCGGCGATTGTAACGACAAACTCTTTAAATCCAACGCCGTTCTTAACATTGTTTGCATCGGATCATCCCCAAACAATTGCCGGCGAAATAAATCCGTCATTAACGGTTTTACCTCATCCAACAAATTAACTTCTGGGTCAAATTGTCTCGCTACCCCTTCTAAATTCGCAATTGCCTTCGCATACAAACCCATATTACTTGGTAACTTAATCTTATTCGCCCGCGCTACTTGCAGCAACTCATAAAAAACCTGCGAAAAATTCAACTGCGACAGACTCATATTATAATATTTTCGCAACATTTTCGCCAAATCATTCTCTAAATTAGCCACCTTTTCCGCTTGCACTGTATCCGAAAGTTGAACAGTTAATTGAGCTAATCTCACCGCATCTAAATCAACAACTGCTAACAACATTTCCGTCAAAATGGTTTGCGAACGAGGGTCAAGACGGCCCATCATTCCACAATCTAAAATCGCCACCCTTCCATCACTTAAATAAAACAAATTCCCCGGATGTGGATCAGCGTGAAAAAATCCATCAATGTAAATTTGTTGGAAAAAAGCCCTAAACAAAATTCGGGTTAATTCCCGACGTCTATCACTCGCACTAACAGTGGGATTATTACTTCTAACTTCTCCCAACAACAAAGGCACACCTTCTAACCATTCTAAAACTAAAATCTTTTGGCTTGTATATTCCCAGTAAATTTCAGGTACTAATAATTGGGTTGGATCAAACCATTTTGTTGCCGCTAAATTTCGCCGTAATTGATTAGCATATCTTCCTTCTTGAGTAAAATCTAACTCCGCTAAAATTGCCGTAGCAAATTCATCAGCAAGTCCGACAACATCATATTCTTTCCCAAAATCTGTTAGCGCCATTAATTCAGCAATTCCCCGAATTAACAAAAGATCCTGCTCAACTAAAACATCAATCCCTGGACGTTGAACTTTTAAAGCTACTTGTTGACCATTTTTTAAAATAGCTTTATGAGTTTGGGCAATAGAACCGGCAGCAATTGCTCTTGGTATAATATTACTAAAAACCTCTTCAATAGGCCGGCCTAATTGTTGTCTAATTAATTCTCGTACCGCCGGCCAATCCACCGCCGGCACATTCGCCTGTAAATCTGTCAAAGCCTCAATATAACTTCCTGGTAACAAATCAGGACGAGTGCTTAAAAGTTGGCCTAATTTAACATAAACCGGCCCCAATTCTATTAAAATATTTCGCAACACTTCGGGAGTAGGTAATTTCGGTTCATCATTTTTGCGAGTGCCGGTTAAAACTCCTCGCATATAATCCCAACCATTGCGAAACAAAACTTCTAAAATTTCCCCTTGTCTATTAGTTGTTTTTGTCAGTGAGAACATAATTAGGTAAGGTGGGCATAGCCCACCGGCTTATAAGCGTAATAGTAAGCAGAGTATCGTCTTAAAGTAACTTTTGGTACTTCGGTTCTTCTTGCAAAGTTTTTAAGACTTGTTTGATTTCTTGAGTGCGGTCTTTTTTCACAATTAAGGTGACATTTCCATCTCGAACAACCACTAAATCTTCTAGCCCAATTGTAACGATAACTTCGTCAGAGTTGCTGCTATGTAGAATACAACCAACAGTTTCTAACCCTACATGAGAAGCAAGTTCAACGTTTACATTATCGCCTTTTAACAACCGTTCAATGGCGTTCCAGTCTCCTAAATCATCCCATCCAAACTCTGCCGGCAAAACATAGGCAAGTTGTGTTTTTTCCATTAAAGCGTAATCAATGCTTTTCTTTTCCAATTGCGGATAAGATGCAACTCCTTGCTCTTTTAAAGCATGGAGAATAGCCGGTGCATGAATTTCTAACTCACTTAAAACTACACCGGCCCGAAAAATAAACATCCCGCTATTCCAACTAAACCGACCTGTTGCCAGAAATTGTTCAGCTATTTCTTTGTTCGGTTTTTCAGTAAACCGGCTAACTTTATACACCGCTACATCTTGAAAATTTTTATTAGAAATTCCTGCTGGTTCCCCTTGTTCAATGTAACCATATCCCGTTGACGGATAATTTGGTTTGACTCCCAACGTCACAATCGCAGGCTCCGAACTAGCTAACTCTGCCGCTGCATAGATAGTTTTTTGAAAAGCCGGCTCGTCTGCTATCCAGTGATCTGCCGGAAAAAACCCAATAACCGTTTCCTCTCCAGAGGCTTTGGCAATTTCCAAAGTCGCCCAAGCAACAGCAGGAGCCGTATCTCGTCCCTCCGGTTCCACTAAGATGTTCTTATCCGGTAAATTAGGCAATTGTTCTCGCACACCCTCCGCAAGCTGGGCAGAAGTGATGACCCACAAATCGTCCCAACTACCGGCCAGGGGTAACAAACGGTCAGCCGTTGCCTGTAGCAGGCTTTTACCACTACCATCAAGAGACAAAAATTGTTTGGGCCGGTGACGACGGGAAAGGGGCCAAAAACGCTCACCTTTGCCACCAGCCAAAATCACAGGAGTAATTGATCGATTCATTTTTTGTGCTTAAAGTTAGGTACTTCACAGTTCATTGTTGATTGTTTTGCCAGAAACCATCAACCATGAATCCTAAAGCTCGATATATAATCATTGCGGTTGTGTAACAACGCAACACAAAAAGACCCTAGTGTGACGATGAGGTAAATTCAGGTGGTGGATGGAGTCGAACCCTCAAAAGATGTAACAGAAGAGTCAACAGCAGCCAAGCAAGAGAGGCGACAATGGCAAAAAAAACTAGAATTTGTCGTCCCTAAAATTGGTAACGTAGCTGGCCGATCGGTGTTGTGGGGGTTTGGTCTTCTTGTGACAGCCGCCATGTCAGCCACTATTGGCGCAACCTTGGCCTTAATAACTCCCTTATCATTGCCAACTTCTGACTCGTCAGGAAAAGCTTCTTTACGCGAAATTTGGCAAACAAACTTTCAATACCGGCTCACACGTCCCGTTAATGTTTTAATTATGGGAATTGACCGCCTTAATGAAACTCCCACAGATAAAAATAAAATTTTTGAAGGCAACAGCGACACCCTACTACTTTTAAGAATTAACCCCATCAATAAAAGTGTAAATATGCTTTCTATTCCCAGGGATACCCAAGTAGATATTCCTGGTATTGGTATTGATAAAATTAACGATGCCAACGTCAAAGGTGGCCCTACCTTAGCCGCCCGCGTCATTAGCCACAATCTTAATGATATTCCTATTGATCGCTATGTCAGAGTTAGCACTGGTGCCTTTCGGGAATTGGTAGATTTATTAGGAGGCGTTGATGTTTTTGTTCCCTATCCCATGCAATATGTCGATGAAACACAAAAACTTAAAATAGATTTAGCGCAAGGTTGGCAAACTCTTAACGGAGACCAAGCCGAACAATTTGCCCGGTTTCGTAATGATGGAAAAGGAGATATTGGTCGTGTTCAACGTCAACAAGCTTTATTTAAAGAATTAAAAACTCGCCTAACCAGTCCCTCCGTTTTGCCTCGCTTACCTGAGATTATTGAGGCGATGGAAAAATATATTGATACTAATCTTAGTTTTGAAGAAATGCTTTCTCTGGTGAATTTTTCTTTAAATTTACAGCAAGACAATTTTAAAATGCTTTTGTTACCAGGACGTTTTAGCTATCCTGATGAGTTTAACGCTAGTTATTGGTTAATGGATACCGAAGAACGAGACCGGGTGATGCAGGATTATTTCCAAGTATCTCCAAAACAAAAAAATCCTGAACAAGAAGTGATAGAAAATTCTCCCACTGAAAGACGTTCTTCTAAAATAAAATATCTCTCTAAAATAGCTATTCAAAATACCTCAAATTCTCCAGAAATTGCCGATAATTTGGCAAAATATTTGCAAGATCAGGGTTATGAAAATGTTTATGTAGTTCAAGATTGGCCTGACCAACTTTTGCAAACACAAATTATTGTCCAAAAAGGCGATTTAGATAGCGCTTCTAAGCTTAAAACTACTTTGGGTTTAGGAAAAATAATCTCCGAATCTACGGGTGATCTTGAGTCGGATTTAACTATTCGTATTGGGGAAGATTGGGTAAAGGCTAATTTAAAGTCTTCGCCGCTGAATCCTTAGTTTTGGTTTGGCTTGTAGTTTTTTCCAGTCAAACTATTTTAGTTTTTTTATATCTTTTTGCTCTCTTGTCCTCTCGCAAATCAACAGTCCGTCATGGCTTATCAATATACCCGAATTGTTCGTTTTCAAGATACGGATGCTGCCGGTGTTGTTTATTTTGCTAATGTTTTGTCTATTTGCCATGAAAGTTACGAGGCTTCTTTGGCAGCAATGGGAATTAATTTAAAGGTATTTTTTAGCAATTCTTCACCTCTAGTTTTTCCTATTATTCATGCAGAAATTAGTTTTTTAAAACCTTTGTTTTGTGGGGATTTACTGATGGTAAAACTAATTCCTAAGCTTTTAAGCGAAAATTCTTTTGAAATTAATTATGAAGTTTTTGCATCAGAGACTACAGAAAAATGTGCAGGTGTTGCTACAACTCGCCATGTTTGCATTGAAACAATAACACGCCAACGGCATTCTCTACCCATAGAGATACAAGAATGGTTGTCTCGATTAAATGACAATTAACCACTGAGTAAATTCTTTAAATTTTTTAAAATTTTTAACGAAGTTCTAATAAAAATTTAAATAGACACTTTATATTAATTAATAATTGTAAATTTTGTTGCTTCGATAGCCAAAGCCTGGTCTGAAGCAGCTACCCAAGAAAACCTAAAAACCATGACATTAGAACAACAACTCGCCCAGCGGCTTCGCCAACTTGGTTATTGGGATTGTACTGCCATTATTAATGCAGCTAATCCAACTCATCCCCTTTCTTTAGCGTGGTCAAATCCTAACACCACAGTGGATGCTGAGACGATGTTTCAATTGGTATGGTTATTGGGTTCTAGCAGTCGCCGACAAAGATTGAGTGCCACAGATTTACGAATATTAGAACGATCTGCTGCTGAGTTGGCTCTGGAATCGCACATTTTACCAGCTACCAAAACTTATGTCAAATACCTGTGGCAACAAGTTTATGGACAAGAATCTTCTCAACACTTATCTTCGGGAGAGTCTTTTTAATTGTTGATCTACGGTCGTCGTAAACTAAAAATAGGCGCGAAGTAAGCCCTACAAGGCTGGTATCTGAGGCTGTCTTATCGCTGAAGTTCTTAAAGTAATGTAAATAAACTAAAGACCGCTATAGACAGGAGGACAATGCAATGATATGAATAAATACAAATATTTACATATTTTATTAAATAAATTCCTTGATTAAGCTGTCGATTTATTCGTAAGAGGGAATCCTTAATGAAAATTGCAATGCGCTTTGATACCTCTAAAAACCAACGCACAAAACTAGATCATCGCAAGCCAGTGTGTAAAACCATTCGCCTTAAAGTAAATACCGAGTTGAGTGCATTGTCTCAGGTATTAGAGTGGTTTGATCAGTTCCAGCAGTTATCTATTCCTGAAATGGCATGGATGCAATGTCAACTTGCCCTTGCTGAGGCTTTTACAAATGCGGTTCGCCATGCCCATCAGGGTTTACCAAAAGACACTCCCATTGAATTTGAAGCTTCTCTTTTTAATGAAGCTTTGGAAATAAAAGTTTGGGATTATGGTAAGCCTTTTGACTTGGAAGCTAAGTTTCAACAACTAAAGCAACATGATGAGGAATATTGGACAACGGTAGAAGGTTCGCGGGGTATTATGTTAATGGATAAAATTACTGATAGGCTAACTTATACCCGTACTTCTGATCAGCGTAATTGTTTGGTTATGGTTAAGTTTTTAGTGAGTTAATTGATGAGGAAATTTTCAACCACTGGCGGGAAATTTCTAATACTTCTTGTCTGTTAATTTTTCCTTGAGAGTTTCGGGGTAAAACTTCCACCGGCATCCAATATTTCGGTAATTTATATTTACTTAATTTTCCAACTAAGGCGGTTTGTAATTCCTCTACAGAAATTTGGCTGTTGGGTACATAAACTGCTGTGACTACTTGCCCCCAATTTTGATCGGCTATCCCTATCACACAGACATCTTTAACAGCCTGGGTAGCTAAAATAGCTGCTTCTATTTCTGTGGGAAAGATATTTTCGCCGCCGGAGATAATTTTATCACTGCTGCGTCCTACTACATACAAGTAACCATTCTCATCAAAATAGCCTAAATCATCGGATTGAAAATGTTTTTTTGCTTTTATTTCTAAGGGATAATATCCCCAAAAAAGTGATTCAGCTTGAATAATAATATTTCCTATGTGGTTAGCCGGTAAAGTTTCGCCTTTATCGTTCATAATCTTAACTTTGCCATGAGGTAAAACTTTTCCACAACTAATATTTCCTGCCAAAAAATCGTTAGGTTTTAGGGTGACAATTTGCGAAGCTGTTTCTGTCATTCCGTAGGTAAGCGAAACTGGAATTTGTTCACTTTTTGCAGTTTCTAATAGTTTATTCCAAGCCGGTGCACCTCCTAACAATACTGTAGAAAATTTAGATAACCATGACTTTAAATGAGGTTTTTGTAGCAGCCTTTGTAGTTGAGTAGGAACTAAAGAAATAAAGTAATTTTCGGGATTTATTAAATGATTTTCTAATTCTTTGAAAGCAAAAATAGTTAGGTTTCCACCGCTGGCAAAACAACGCAAAAACTGCATCAAACCGCTAACATGATACAGAGGCAATACACAATAAGAATTTACGACATCAACTCCAAAGTATTCTCTAAAGCCTTCTACAGATGCCATTAAGGTTTCCCAAGTATGAATGGCAAAACGAATATTGCCAGAAGATCCGCCTGTGGCTATCATTATAGAGTTTTTAATTGCTAAGTTTGCCGGTTTTACACTAGAGTTTGTGTTGATATATTTCTGGAAAATATTGTTTTTTAAAATTATGTCGGGTTGGACTAATTCTAAAACTTCTTTCCATTCTTTTTCCCCCCAATTTGGATTAGCTAAAAAAACTGAATATCCACAACTAACAGCAGCCAAAAAACTACTTATAAAGGATATAGGTTCGTTTTCTGCCAAGAGGATTTTTAGGGGTTTTTGTGAGGTTTTTTCTAAATCAACTTTTAATTTTTGAACTTTTGTTAAAATATTTTGATTATTATCTGGATAAATAAATGAGGGTAAAGTTGACAAATGTTGAATAATGTTTTCTTTTTTGATCATAAGTTTTTAATTAATTTAACCTCAGTTTCTGCAAACCAATGATCTACACCAAAACCCACATCTCGATTTTTTAAAGAAAGTTCACTAGCTAAATTTAAGGCTGCTTTTCTGCCGACAGAAGTTTCAAAGCTTGATGAAAAAACAGCATCAATTTTATAGGTTTGGCAAAATTGGCGTAACTTAGTAGGAGAACCGGCAATGGCTGGTTTAATAACATAAATTCCCCGCCATCCCTGTTGATAACAAGCCTGCATTTGATTTAGGGTAGCGACAGATTCATCTAATGCCAAAGCTGTTGAATATTGCTGAGATAATTTTACCATAGCTTCGAGTTTAGTTATTGGTAAAGGTTGTTCTAAAAATTCTACTTTACCCCAGGCATCACACACTTGCAGCCATTGATTTGTAGTTTCCCAATTTAAGCTGGCATTGGCATCTAATCTGAGTTTTGCATTTGTTGGCAATTGTTCAATTAATTGTTCAAAAAATTTTAATTCTTCGTTAGTTTCTGCGACACCTATTTTCCATTTAAAAGTAGAGTAATTTTTTTCCCATAAAGGTTTCCAGGCGGATAAAGCTGAAATGCCTGTGGGTAATAAAGCACTGTTTTTTAAAGGTTTATTTAAAGGTTTATTTGTTGAGGGTAATGCAGACTCAAAGCCAAATTGACAAGCTGGTAAATTATTAGGAATTGTCAAAATATCTTTTTTGGAAATAAACCCAGAAAAACTTTTACAAAAGTTAAGGGCATCATCTAAAGTTTCGGAACCAAACCAACTAATAGGGGCAATTTCACCTTCTCCAAAATTGCCATTTTCTTCTATTAGTTTAAGCAAAATTCCTTCTCGAATTTTCCACATTCCATAAGCAGTTTTGAGGGGAGTTTTAAAAGGTCGTTGATAAAGAGAAAGATCAAGTTTATACAACATAACTTATAACAACAAAAAACGAGTGATTTTTTCTGAATAAATATGCGGTTTTTCGATGTGGATATTATGGCCGGTATTGGGTACTATTTCTAAGCGGGAAAATGCACATAAATTTGCCATTTTTTGATTAATCTCTGTAAATTTTTTATCTAACTCTCCCACTAATAAAAGTAGAGGAATTTGATTTTGGCAAAGTTTTTTCCACAGAGGAGGTTGCTGGCCGGTTCCCATATACCGCAGAGATTTAGCTAACTCCACCGGCCGGTTTTGCAAGCGATTTTCAATTAATTGACGGAAATTTGGATGATTTTGTAGAGATTTAAAAAGCGGTTGATTATACCAATTTTTTAAAAAGTTTTTAAAATCAGCTTCGATTAATATTTCAGCTAATTTTTCATCGTTTTGAATACGTTGCAAACGTTCGGTTTTGTTTTCTAAACCTGGTGAAGTTGATTCTAAAATTACCTTATGAAATATTTGGGGAAAAGTCAGCATTAAATAAAGTCCTAATCTTCCTCCCATCGAATAGCCACAAAGGCTACATTTAGAAATATTTAAATGCTTTAGCAAGTTTATTAAAGCTGTGGCAGTTTTAGGCATAGTGTAGCAGTCATTGTCACCTAAAACTTGAGTTTTTCCATGCCCAGGTAAATCAACAGCTAAACAACAAAAATTTTTTGATAAAACCGAGATAATGGGGAGAAAATCATCGGAATTTCCCATAAAGCCATGCAAGAATAAAATCACCGGCTGGGTGAAATTGCCGGTGATGGAATAATGAAAATTGATTAATGGTTGATTGTTCATTGTTTCCTTCAAAAATAGGAAGGCGTACAGAAAATAACCCTCTATTCGCCGGCCCAATTTTCAATCACCAAATAAATCCTAAACCAAAAAAAAGACCACTAAAAAAGTGAAAAGCCACCGCAATAAACTTACAATTGCTTACCAACGTCGGCTGATTGTGATAAGTAGAAACATGACGGCATAACTGAATAGCAAAAGGTAAACTCAAGAAAATTAGTAAGGTTTTCAACGGGAAAATTCCCAAGCCAACAAAAAGGCCGGTTAACACAAAAACACTACCACAAATCCAAGGTAAAAGCTGAGCACCTTTTGCAGTACCAAGACGAACAATTGGCGAACGTTTACCGGCAGCTATATCATCAGAAACTTGATGAAAATGTGAACAAAACAAAATTAAACTTGTGGTAATTCCAATTACAATAGACGCAGCAATTGCCACCCAAGACCATGTTTGAGTTTGACTGTAATAGGCTGCGGCAATTGCCAAAGGGCCAAAAGTAAAAAAGCAAATAATTTCACCTAAACCCAAATATCCTAAACGAAAAGGTGGCCCTTGGTAGGTATAGCCCAAACCACAGCATAGCAAAACAATAGCAATCACCGTAAAATCTTGCTGCCACCAAGCAATGCCAAAAATCCCCAAAATTCCACTAATTAAAAATAAATTAGCCAGCCCAAAAATTAAGTATTTATTGCCGGTTAAATTTACCAAAGAATGGGCTTTATTTTTATCAATGCCGGTTTCAGAATCAAACACATCATTACTAAGATTTATCCAAGCAACAATCAAAATGGCTGAAATTAAAAAAGTAGAAAATACTCCACTATTAAGTTTTTGAGTTTCCGCCACAGCCACCGCAGTTCCCAGCCAAATAGGAATAACTGCCACACTATACATCGGCGGCTTAATTGCCGCCATCCACAATTTTCTATTCGAGGGTTTTATTGTTTGAGTAGTCATCCGGCGTCATTGATTAACATCTTGCCAGCGCATTAATTTTACGATGTATGGGGTACTTAATTGCATTGCTGACACCTCTTAATATTTAGTAATTAAGAGTCCCGCGTCCACCCTTACACCACAATCAACGCAAAGCAACCCAAGAATTTTATGCTAATTTGTTATAAACTTGCATTTAATTTTATGTCATCTCTGATGCCCAAATCAACGTTTATCTCGATTTATCCAACGCAACCCTATAGAAAACTTCCACTCTCTAGTTTCAGCGAACCTTCCAATGGTTAGATAATAAAGACAGTCTCCCTTTTCTTAGCGTCAACTTTATTAACTTTTATTGCGTAACAAATCTTAAAAAATAGCCAAAAAACCTTTTTTATGCTACTCATCCCCCACCCATCAAACTTGTTTCAAGACACCAAAGCATTGTTTCAAGTCCTTTCTGCGGGCTACCAAAAATCAACCGAAAAAAATCATTCCCAAATTGTTAGCATTTCCCTCGAAATTCCAACCGTTGACCCCCTTGTTGTTTTACATACAATTAATCAACCAGATAAAATTCATTTTTACTTTGAAAAAAACCGCTACCAAAATTCATTTCGTACCCCCGCCAGCCACCCCAAATTTATCCACAAAAGTGATGCTATCGCCGCCATAGATAGCGCCCAATCTATTACCACAGAAGGCCCAAAAAGATTCGATAGCGCCCAAAAATTTATTCGTACTTGCCTTGCGAACACCATCACCACCGGCAACCTAAATTTACCCTATAGCGGCCCCCATTTTTTCTGTACTTTTAGCTTTTTTGATCGCAACCAAGATCCAACCTTAAACGCAGCCACAATCTTTTTACCTCGTTGGCAAATTTCCCGCTGTAAAGAATCCTGTACTTTAGTTGCTAATCTTGTCATTGAACCCCAACTAAATATAGAAAAAATTTATCATACCTTCCTAGAAACTATCCAAAATATTATCCAAACTAATAAAATTATTGAACCTTCAACTACCCCCACCATAAACTTTACTAAACATCCCGTTACAACTCCTGAAACTTTTAAAAAATCTGTTCAATCTGCCTTAAATTCTATTCAAAAAAATCATTATAATAAAATCGTCCTTGCTAGCGCCATTGATGTTTTTTCCCAAACCCCTTTTAACATAATCCAATCCCTCAACAAACTCCGCAAACTACACCCCGATTGTTACATATTTTCAACCGGCAATGGGAAAGGAAAAACCTTCATTGGTGCCAGTCCAGAACGCCTAGTCAGTGTCGATAACCACATCCTTGCAACCGATGCCCTCGCAGGTTCTGCCCCACGAGGCAAAACCCCCCTCGAAGACGCAAATTTAGCCCGAACTTTACTCAACAATCAAAAAGAAAAACATGAACACCAAGTAGTCATAGATTTTATCATTCAACGGCTATCAAACCTGGGCTTAATTCCCCTTCTTTCTCCGCCCCTCAGCCTCCTTCAACTGTCAAATATTCAACATTTATGGACACCCATAAAAGCCCAAGTTCCCTCCCATGTTTCCCTCCTCGATATAGTAGCAGAACTCCACCCCACCCCAGCCGTAGCAGGCGCCCCACGCGAAATTGCCTGTCAACAAATACGCCAATATGAAAACTTCGACAGATCCCTATATGCCGGCCCCCTTGGTTGGATAGACCGCAGCGGAAACGGTGAATTTATTGTCGGCATTCGTTCTGCTATAATTGATGGAAAACACGCCCGACTTTTTGCCGGTGCCGGCATCGTTGAAGGTTCAATTCCCGACAAAGAACACGCCGAAATTCAACTTAAACTCCAAGCCCTTTTAAAAGCCTTAATTTAATTTAATTTAATGCTAGATTTCCGCAACACAAACACCCTTTGGGCATCAATTCTTGTCGAAACACTTTCTCGAATAGGATTACAAACCGCTATCATTTGCCCCGGTTCCCGTTCCACCCCCCTCACCATAGCCTTTGTCAACCATCCAAACATAGAAACTATCCCCATTTTAGACGAAAGATCCGCTGCATTTTTTGCCCTTGGCATCTCTAAAAAAAACCACACTCCTACTGCTGTTATCTGCACATCTGGTACCGCAGCTGCTAACTTTTACCCAGCCATTATTGAAGCCAAAGAAAGTCGAATTCCCCTCTTAATTTTAACCGCAGACCGGCCACCAGAATTGCGAGAATGTCACTCCGGCCAAACCATCGATCAAGTCAAAATATACAGCCATTATCCCAACTGGCAAACCGAACTTGCCACCCCCTCTGCCGAAATATCTATGCTTAACTATTTGCGGCAAACAATCTTTTATGCTTACGAAAAAACCCTTCTGCCCATTCCAGGGCCGGTACACCTAAATATCCCCTTCCGTGACCCACTTTTTCCCCTACCTCAACCGGCCATACAAACCTTAGAAACCAACTTTAAAACCCAAGAATTTTTTACTAACAATCAATTTTTCACAAACACCGTTTGTTTACCCAACCCCTTACAATCCAACACTCTTTATCAGCAATGGAAAAATACAGAAAACGGCCTAATTATTGCCGGTGTAAACGAACCAAAAAATCCCCTTCAATACTGTAAACAAATTAGCCAACTTTCCCAAATTTTACAGTGGCCGGTTTTAGCAGAAGGACTCTCACCCCTACGAAACTATCAAACCCAAAACCCCCATTTAATTTCCACCTACGACATTATTTTACGCAACCCACAACTAGCCCAAAAACTCCAACCCAAAATCATCATTCAAATAGGAGACATCCCCACCAGCAAAGAACTACGTCAATTCCTACAACAATCCCAACCAATACACTTTATAATTGACCCCACCCATCAAAATTTAAACCCCCTACACAACCAAACAATTTACCTCCGCTTCACCCTAGAAAATCTCCTTAACAACCTCCCGAACCTAACTAACTCTCCACAAAACCCAAACACAAAATATCTCGCCAATTGGTGTCAAACAGAAAAACAAATTCGCCATAAAATAGATACCACCCTAGCCGAAATAAACTGGTTATTTGAAGGCAAAATCAGTTGGATATTATCCCAAACATTACCCACCAACACACCCCTATTCATCTCCAACAGTATGCCGGTACGCGACGTAGAATTTTTTTGGAAACCCAACAACTTAAAAATTCAACCCTACTTTAATCGAGGTGCCAATGGCATTGAAGGCATACTTTCCACAGCATTAGGCATCGCCCACCGCAATCAAAGCAGCATCTTACTAACAGGAGACCTAGCCCTATTACACGACACAAACGGCTTTTTACTAAGAAATAAACTTAAAGGACATCTCACCATTATCCTCATCAACAACAACGGCGGTGGAATCTTTGAAATGTTGCCAGTCTCCCAATTTGACCCCCCCTTTGAAGAATACTTTGCCACACCTCAAAACATTAACTTCAGCCAACTCAGTTCAACTTATAACGTAGACCATCAACTAATCACCTCATGGCAACAACTACAAAAACTATTAAACCCCCTTCCAAAAACCGGCTTTCGCATCCTAGAAATCCAAACCAACCGAAAAATAGACTCCCAATGGCGCAAAGAAAACTTAAACAAAATTGCAAACAACCCCCTCTAAAAAACCTAGAATTTCACATTTTCCAAACAAACACTTTAAAAATTCCTAAAAACCACATAATTTCCCTCCCAGAATAAAAACAACCAGCAATAAGTTAAAATTCTCAAGCCAAACACCCCCCTGAAAACATGGAAATTAACTGGGAAACCGCAAAAACCTACGAAGACATCCTCTACCAAAAAGCCGACGGCATCGCCAAAATCACCATCAACCGGCCCCACGTCCGCAACGCCTTCCGTCCCAAAACCATCAACGAAATGTACGACGCATTCTGGGATGCCCGCGAAGACACCAGCATAGGAGTAGTATTACTCACCGGCGCCGGCCCCCATACCGACGGCAAATACGCATTTTGTGCCGGAGGCGACCAAAGCGTACGCGGAAAAGCAGGCTACATCGACGAAGCCGGTACCCCCCGCCTCAACGTCCTCGACTTACAACGCCTCATTAGATCAATGCCCAAAGTCGTCATCGCCCTAGTCGCCGGATATGCCATTGGAGGAGGGCACGTTCTCCACATCATCTGTGACCTAACTATTGCCGCAGATAACGCCATTTTTGGGCAAACCGGCCCCAAAGTAGGCAGCTTTGACGGTGGTTTTGGAGCCA
Source organism: Halomicronema sp. (assembly GCA_036704045.1). GTDB lineage: Bacteria > Cyanobacteriota > Cyanobacteriia > Cyanobacteriales > Oscillatoriaceae > Ancylothrix. Next base: position 49,890 of record DATNQM010000007.1, read on the forward strand.
GCTATCTTGCCCGCATTGTCGGCCAAAAAAAAGCCCGCGAAATTTGGTATCTTTGCCGTCAATACAACGCCCAACAAGCCCTAGAAATGGGACTCATTAACAGCATCGTACCAGTCGAACAACTCGAACAAGAAGGCATCAACTGGGCAAAAGAAATACTCGAAAAAAGCCCCATCGCCATCCGTTGTCTTAAAGCCGCCTTTAATGCCGACTGTGACGGACAAGCCGGCCTACAAGAACTAGCAGGCAATGCCACACTACTTTATTACATGACCGAAGAAGGTTCCGAAGGCAAGCAAGCCTTCCTCGAAAAACGCCCTCCCAACTTCAGCCAATATCCCTGGTTGCCTTAAGCTAAAGCTTTAATTTCCAAATTTCCACCAAAAAGCGCACCGGCAATTTTGCTGGGTGCGACTTTTCCATATAAATTCCCATTACTTCTAGCTGAGGATCTCAAAAAAATTTTTTAATATAGATGCACAAAGAATAAAATCCTCAAATCCCTTACCCGGAATGTTTTTTAACTCTAACATTCCCCTTCCCTTGCCTAAGAACCTTTAGAAAACTTCCGCTCGTTCAACAAATTTTTTAAAATTTTATCCCAGAGCGCTGTTCAAATTTTTGTCTAAAATAATTGCCACTAAACTTTACATTAATTGTAATATCACTCTCATATTTCTTATAGTTTTGTATTGTTTTGCTAACTTAAAATTGCTTCAACTAACTGAGCAGCTATTTCTGACTCTTGCTTATCACTCTCTTCTACGGTAGTAAAACCAAAAGAACCCTCCAGAGGTAGAAGTTCCGGTATCCCCAACATTTCCTGTTCCCAAAGCTTGATTGTTTCGAGGTTTTCCCAAGAAGGCGCAAAGGGTGGGATCGCCAACGAACAAGCTTTCCAAGTTCCCCTTACCGGAGCATCCAACTGAGAACAATGACCACCGCGTCGGCCTTGCGGCTGATAGAATCGGCAGTGACGGCAGGCAGAGGTAAGACAATTTAGAGTTTTCATAAGCTTTGCGTTGGGGGATTCGTGATTATCTTCTTTTATTGTTAATCATTCAATTTATGCGATCTAAAGCTATCAATCTGTTATCCTGTATGGATCTTAGTGATCCCCTAAGAGTTTTTTTTTTAACCATTTCTTTATAATCTTCTTGAAAAGTGCTTAGGATTGGTTAAAAATTAGATACACAGATGTGAGTTGTACTTTATCGCTATTGAAGAAAAAGTAACGGGGATCAAGTTAAACGGCAAATCTTAACTTAAGCACCACACTCAAATCTTAAACAAAAACACCCAAGAATAGCAACTAAATAAAAATCATATTGTTAAGGATGATTAATCCTGTGGTAGCTTGCATCATTCTCTGGAAATATACCTAAAGTTAGATTGCCAAACACAACAGCAATTTAGTTTTTAACCGCTCAAAAGATTTATTTCTCCGGCTATCTTGCTGTTAAATCAGTAAAATTACTGAGGTTTTATTGCTCTATAAAAAGTATTAAAGACCAAGCCTATAAATTTACAAATATTTACAAAAAAATATTTAAAAAAATGAATGAAATTTTCCAAATTAACTAGACCAACCTTTAGCAGCACAAAGCCCACAAACACCCCAACGTTGCAATTCCCCAGAAGGAGTAGAGCAGCCACAGCCTTCACAAACCGGCAACCCCTCGGAACGAGAACGAACTAACTCCGCCCAGCGACGGAAAACACTTTGAGCATCCTGAGCAGGCTGTGCAGATAAATTCTCCGTAGCTTTTGGCTGAGCCCGACAAGGATGTTCTTGCCATAATATCAATTGATTAGGAGCTTTAAAAAAAGGCTGATTTGACGAATGCCAAGAACCGGCAGAAAAACGAATATCCACCAAACCTAAACCCAAAAGATCATTTAACTGCAACAAAATAGATCGGCGCTTAAACAAAAGCTGATTTGCCCAACTCGGACTAGAAGTAGCAACCTTTAAAACACACCGCTCAATTTCCAAAGGACGAGTATGAGCTAAAGCCGCCTCCCCAATCACTTGCGGCCAACACTTTAACACCCCCTCAAACTCTTTGGAAGGCTGCAAATGAGGCTGACGAGCCAAAAACCTCACAACACCATCAATAGATTCAAAACTCATAAAACCCCTTAAGATTAGACATTACAGAACATACCTTTTTAAAATCTTCTTCAAACTAGCTAAATATAAATAAGTAGACATCCCCTAGCAGAAGCGTGTGATAGCAGAACCCAGTAAAATAACAAGTTAAACTTTAATCGGTAGCAACTACAGAGCTAAACCCTAAACCCGGAAAGCCGCAGAGGATAAAACCCATGACCAAAACACCAGACATTGCACATAGCAAAACCTCCCCCAATAATCAACTATTAAAACCGGCCCTCATCGCCGCCCTAACAAACTTAGATATCAAACTAGAAGAAGAACTCCCCCGCTATAGACGCGAAAGACGCAGAGAACTAGCCCAAGTGGGGCGCGTCATCACCGCAGCCCAAAGTCAACAACCAGAATTAATTTATCTAAACGCCACCGGCGGAAGAACCAACCCATCAGAACCCGTAGAACTACCACCACCACCATTATCCCAGGAAATTAAAACCGGCCCACAACCAAATACCCCAACCGCCCTGCCCCCAGCCCCCTCCCAACCACAACTACCCACCGGCCTAACAGTACGCAATGAAAGCCAAACCATAGCAGAACAACACAACCCAGGCGAAAAATATCTCGAATCTTCCGAACAACTCATCAAAACTTTAGCCGAGGACGACCCCAAACAGCCACCGCGTAAACCCTCAGAAAGCCTCCTCAGCCCCTTGGGTATTGGTTCAATGCTTCTATTTCTCATGGCAAGCATCAGCTTGGGCTACGTCATCAGCAAACCGGCCAATCTTGCCCACTTGACAGGAAACCGGCCTTCCAACAAACCCAACCCAACCCCCAACACTACCCCCTCAACAGCGACAACCCCAGTCGCAAACGTGTCACCTGTACCAATCTCACCCAACCTAGCAGCAAGAGAATTTGTCGAAGTTAACCTCGATACCCTCAGCAACCTCAACCCCAAAACCACACCCCCACCAACTCCTAAACCCACCACCCAAACTGCACCAGTTCCAGTCACCATCCCCAACGTTCCCCTAGGTTCCATCACCCCAACTACCGCAAGCCCTGCACCCACCAACAGCTTAAACAAGCTTTCCTCAACCCTCCTACCCCCTGCAAAACAACCATTACCGGCACCCACCAAAAAACCAACAGCCAGTCGTACACCCCTACCTGCTGCTACCGTCACCCTCACCCCCAAACCTACAAGCAACTCAGACGACTATTACTATGTCGTCACAGACTACACCGACCCTCTAAGCTTAGAAAAAGCCCTGCAATTTGTAGGAGATGCCTACACCCGCGAGTTTCCATCCGGTACCCTAATTCAGTTAGGCGCTTACAATGATGCCGAAACCGCCAAAACAGTCGTTACAGAATTGCAGCGTCAAGGTTTATCTGCCAAAGTGTACCGGCCATAAATTTTCTTAATACACAAAGCTATCTTCTCTGCGGGTACCCTGTGGGTAAGGTAACAATATGCAGGTTGGGAGATGTTAGTTATGGGGTTATTTGACCGAATTTTCCGGGTTGTTCGCGCTAATTTTAACAGTCTGGTTAGCGCTGCCGAAGACCCAGAAAAAATACTTGAGCAGGCTGTTATGGATCTGCAAGAAGATTTGGTTCAATTGCGTCAAGCTGTGGCTGGTGCCATTGCCAGCCAAAAACGTACTGAACGTCAATGCAGCCAAACTCAATCTAGTGCTGACGAATGGTATCGCCGCGCTCAACTGGCTCTCCAAAAAGGTGATGAAAACTTGGCACGAGAAGCCCTCAGCCGCCGCAAAACTTACCAAGAAACGGCAAAAGCGCTTTCAGGTCAAATTGAGCAGCAAACTGTGATTGTTAGCCAGCTAAAGCAAAATATGCGCGTATTAGAAAGCAAAATTGCTGATGCTAAGACAAAAAAAGATATGTATATTGCTCGCGCTCGTTCGGCGAGGGCTTCGGAAAAGTTAAACGAATTGGCGGGCCATATCAGTGCCGGTGGTACGGTTAATGCTTTTGAACGAATGGAAGAGAAAGTCTTGCAACTAGAGGCTCGTTCTCAAGCCATTGCTGATCTTGGTGCCGATACTTTGGAAAAACAATTTGCTTCTCTTGAAGGATCAACTGATGTAGATGCTGAACTGGCTACGATGAAAAATCAAATGCTTAAAAGTTCTAACCCGCATCAGCTTCCTCCTCCGGTTTGAGATGTTTTTATGGATGAGCTTCTCTACCCTAAAATTACGATAGCCAAAGCCAAAGCACCAACTTAAACAAAATGTTAAGTTGAAATCAGTTGTCGCGGACAGAAGGTAATGATGCGAGCCGGTGTATTAAATGATAATGCCGGTGGCTCCAGCCAGTAGCCGCGAATCCTCGCAAACCCCTTTATAGGAAATATAGAATTATGGGATTGTTCGACCGCATTAGCAGAGTGATCCGGGCCAACGTCAATGATATGGTTAGCAAGGCGGAAGACCCGGAGAAAATTTTAGAGCAGGCCATTATTGATATGCAGGAGGACTTGGTGCAGTTGCGTCAAGCGGTGGCTACGGCTATTGCTACGCAAAAACGCACTGAGCAACAATATAATCAAGCCGAGTCTCAGTCTAATACCTGGCAACAACGTGCTCAGTTGGCTCTTCAAAAGGGTGATGAAAATTTGGCGCGTGAGGCTTTGATTCGCAAAAAAACTCATGCGGAAACTGCTACTACTCTTAAGATGAGTTTAGACCAGCAATCGGGTCAGGTGGAGACTCTCAAACGTAATTTAATTGCTTTGGAAAGTAAGATTTCTGAGGCGAAAACTAAGAAAAATATGCTCAAAGCACGCGCCCAAGCGGCTAAGGCGAATGAGCAATTGCAAAATACCATTGGCAATTTGGGCACCGGCAGTGCGATGGGTGCGTTTGACCGCATGGAAGAAAAAGTTTTGCAACTGGAGGCTCGTTCTCAGGCGGCGGCTGAGTTGGGTGGTTCTAGTCTCGATGAACAGTTTAAGCTGCTTGAGGCTGGCAGTGATGTTGATGATGAGTTGGCTAGTTTGAAGGCGAATATGGCTTTGGGTGGCTCAACCGGCGCGACGACTGCTTTACCGGGCACTGCTCAACCTACCGGCACTCCTAATAAGGCTGCTGCTCCTGTGGATGATGAGTTGGAACAGTTGCGTAAACAGCTTAATAACGAAGCCTAGTTTTTTTTAGGGAACCTTTGTCGGGTTCCCATAGCATATTTTGTTGAAAAGTGTGTAGATTTTAAAAAAAGTTAATATTTGCCGGGCTGGTTCAAAAAGTTTAGATGCGGGTTGGGTTTTTGAAACTGTATTAAGAATTTTGCCCAGGTTGCTTGCTATTCCCCTCTTGAGGAAGGGGGGAATTTTTTTGTTGAGAGTATTTGCATTACCGGCCCCAAAAGCCTGAAAATAGGATAACAAATTGTAACAATCGATGCGAAGTTAGAAGTGAGAATCTATGAGTAGCAGCGTCCTGGTCATTAACGATGGAGAATTTAAAAGTGAAGTCCTTAACGCCACAAAGCCGGTGTTAGTGTATTTTTGGGCTTCTTGGTGTGGCCCTTGCCGGTTGGTGTCTCCTTCCATAAACTGGGCGGCTGAAACCTACGCAGATCGCCTGAAAGTTGTCAAAATGGAAGTTGATCCAAACCCGCTAAGTGTCAAAGAATACCAGGTTGAGGGTGTACCGGCTTTCCGGTTGTTTAAGGGAAATGACGTCATCCTCTCCCACGAAGGTGCCATTACACGCGAAAAAATGGCCAGCTTGATAGAACCCTACCTGTAACAACTCTTAAACCTCTTACATCCCACTAATAACTTATCTGCATTTATCTGCTATAAAATGCGGTTTAAAATAAAACTCATAAACAACCAGTTTTTTAATTAACTGTTGACAGAAACAGATAAATACAGATGAGTTTATTAGTGGAACTAGAGGTTACTTGGAACTTTAATTTTTGTAACTTATTGGTTTAATAATTATGAAATTTTCTAAACGTTTAGAACCATTACAAACAAATGTTTTTGCTGATATGGATCGGGCAAAGGCTAAGGCTTTAGCTGCTGGGTTAGACGTAATTGATTTGTCTTTGGGTTCTTCTGACCAACCGGCTGCCAGTCATGTTTTATCAGCTATTTCTGAGTCTTTGTATGACCAACAAACTCACCAATATCTACTTTTTAATAGAACTAAAGATTTTCGGGTAGCGGTGGCCGCTTGGTACGAAGAAAGATTTGGGGTTTCTGTTAACCCAGAAACGGAGGTTTTAACGTTGATTGGTTCCCAGGAAGGAACGGCTCATTTACCTTTGGCGGTTTTGGATCCGGGTGATTTTGCACTGCTTCTGGATCCTGGTTATCCTTCCCATGCGGGGGGTGTTTATTTGGCCGGTGGGCAAATTTATCCGATGGAGTTGCGGGCAGAAAATGGTTTTTTGCCGGTTTTTGAAGAAGTGCCTCCTCATGTTTTAGCACAATCAAGGATGATGGTTTTAAGTTATCCTCATAATCCTACTTCAGCTATTGCGCCGCTTTCATTTTTTGAAAAGGCTGTGGAGTTTTGCCGCCAAAATGATTTGGTTTTGGTGCATGATTTTCCTTATGTGGATATGGTTTTTGAGGGGGAAAAACCGCCTTCTGTTTTGCAGGCTGACAGAGATAAAAGTGTTTCTATTGAGTTTTTTACGCTTTCTAAGTCGTATAATATGGGCGGTTTTCGCATTGGTTATGCGGTGGGCAATGCGGAGTTAATTCGGGCTTTACGTTTGGTTAAGGCGGCGGTGGATTTTAATCAGTATAAGGGGATTTTGAATGGGGCAATTGCGGCGTTAACCGGCCCTCAAGAAGGGGTAAAAGAAACGATGTCTGTGTTTCGGGAACGTCGGGATGTTTTTGTTAAGGCTTTAAATGATATTGGTTGGCCGGTGGAGATGCCGGTGGCGACGATGTATGTTTGGGCAAAATTACCTGAACCTTGGGCTAATAATTCGATGGGTTTTTGTCAGCAATTAGTGGAGAAAATGGGTGTAGCTGTTTCTCCTGGGGCCGGTTTTGGTAAGGCTGGGGAAGGTTATGTGCGGTTCGCTTTGGTTCAGGATCCGGCAATTTTAAAGAAGGCTGTGGAGAGAATTTCGGAGTTTTTAAAATCCACAAATAAGGAATAATAGTGCAAGGGATTTTAATTGCAAATACAATCATTTTTGGTTTAGCTTTGATAGCTTAATTAGTGCCAACTATGTTGTTTATTCGATAATTTTAAAATTAACAAAAACCCGGTAAACTGAAACTTACCGGGTTTTTAAAAACCAAATTATCCGATTAAGGGCAATTTAAAAAAGGGTTGATTCTAACTGATCCAATAGGTTTTGAATGTAACTTAAAGCCGATTGAATTGTTTGCGGATCTTCTAAATCTACTCCCACATATCGACGCAAAGCTTCTACCTGATTGATACTACCACCGGCCCCTAATAATTCCATATAACCAGGAATAAAATCTTTGCCGAGTTCTTGATATTTTTGATAACAAGCCAAACTGACAATATTAGAAGCAGTGTATTGATAGCAATAAAAAGGTTTAAAGAAAATGTGACCAATTCTTGCCCAATCATACTGATGTTCGTTCAACAATTCTACAGCATCGCCGCAGAGATTTTGATACAATTCCATCCATTTTTCATTTACCCATTGCAGGTCAAAACTACCTTGTTCAGCGCGTTCGTGAATTGCCAACTCAAACCGGCTAATAGTGCTTTGACGGAATAGCAAACTAAACTGATCTTCTAATTGCCGAGTTAGCAAAGCTTTGGTTAGCATTTTATTACCTTGCGATTGTTTTAACAAATAATCTAGTAATAACAATTCATTAAAAGTCGAGGCAATTTCTGCTAACACCAGCGGCGGATTACTGTTAAAATAAGATTGCTTATCTCCTATCCAAGCAAAGTGTAATCCGTGACCCATTTCGTGAGCCAGGGTAAACAAAGAATTGTAATCTTCCGTATAGGAAAGCAACAAATAACTGTGCTTCCCATGAGTATAAGCACAAAAAGCACCACCGCGTTTGCCAGGGCGTACTTTTGCATCTACCCAATTTTTAACAAAAAATTCCTCCGCACGACGAGCATAATTTATATCAAATTCCTCAAGGGCTGCAAGCAATGTTTCCACACCTGTTTGATAATTAATTGCGGGTAAAGCTTGTTCATTCAATCCCCTCTCTGTACCCCCATCTGTGCCGGTTGTCCAAGGTGCATAAACATCGCAAATTCTGATTTTTTGACCTAAATATTTTCCTTTGAGTTGATAATAGCGCTGGAACAAATCAAAACGTGAGCCGGTGCCGTCCATAATTGCCCGAAAAACCGGCTCGGAAACTTCATCAGCTAGTAATTGTTTTTGCAGCGTTGAAGCATAGCCACGCATTTGATTTTCGATGCGATGATCTTGAGCAACACTATTCAAAATGTAGGCGTAAAGAGAGTTGTGTTGTTTTACAACTTTTCGTACCGACTGGTAAGCTTGATAGCGAACTTCTCCATTTGGCTGAAATAATAAAGCACTGAGTTGAGCTTCTTCGCTAATAGTTTGACCGTCAGCAGTTGTCACCGGTTCGTATTCTTGTTCGCCTAAATGAATTGTGCGTAGTTCGATAAAAGCTTGACGGCCGGTGAGGTTATCTTGATTGCGAGTTTGCTCCACTTCTTCTAAAAGTTTATGGGGGCGAAATTCAGCGATGCGATGTAGATAATGCCTATAGTTAGTAAGGGCCGGTGATTTTTGTAACTCAGCAAATTTTTCGATATTTAATTGTTTGAGTTCTAAGTCAAAAAACAACAATTGATTTTCTACTAAAGTCAGGGCTTCCATGACTTTATCAAGATATTGTTTAGCTTCTGTGTTGCGAGTATCCGCCGAAAAAACCAAGGAAGGAAAAGCATATAGATAGCCGGATTTTTCCGAAATTTGTTCTAATTGTTTTAAGCAGCTTGCTATTTCTTCTGGTCGCATTTCTGCAACTTTACCACGATAATTTTCGCGGAACTGTACGGCGGTTTGTTGGAGATTTTGTAAGTCTTGGTTGAGATTAGGATCGTCAAAGCCATTATAAAGGTCTGATAAGTCCCATTGTTGCGGCGTGTCTAGTTGGGCGTTAATTTGAGCCAAGGTTTTACTCCTTAAATACAAACTTTTAGGATTTTCTTTATTATTTTGACGCGAAAACAGGGTTTTGTAATCCCCAAAAGTTGTTACATTGAGAACAAATGCTTCAAAACAAGGTTTTATGAGCGATCAAAACTTAAAAGTAGTGCAGGGGCTTTATGCAGCGTTTACACGGGGAGATTTGTCTAGTATTTTAAGTCTGTTAGCTGAAAATGTGCAGTGGGAAACTGCATTTAAGCCAGAAATGATAACCTCTGGAGGCCGGTGGGAGGGCCGGCGGGGTGTGGAACAGTTTTTTGGTGCTATGTTTGCAGCAGAAAAAGTTGAACAATTAGAAGTTAGAGAGTTTATTGCTGGGGGAGATCAGGTAGTAGTTTTGGGTTTTAATCGTATGCAGACGCCTTCAAATGGCATGATTTATGAGAATGATTGGGTGATGGTTTGGACGCTTAAGGATGGCAAAATTACGCGGTTTCGTGAGTTTTCTGATCGGGTACCGGCTCGTGTTCTGTTTGCTGGGTAGTTAATATTTGCAGATAGAAAAATTTTTAAGTCCAAATTAACGCAGATAAGTAATCATTTTTTCTTACTGTTTTTTAGGATATCTCTGCGTTTTTTTGATGGAGAAGGTAAAATATAATTAGGGCTGAATTCTATAGCTGTGCTAAGGTGTAGCCTGATTTAAAGTTTTACCTTTTTGTTTTTATTTGTGATGCCATTAATTAAAATTTTAACTTTGCTTAAAGACCCGGAAAGGTTAGAAAGCCGACTTAAAGAAATTCCTGCGGAACCAGGTGTTTATTTGATGCGAGATTCTAGCGGAAGTATTCTTTATATTGGCAAATCAAAAAAGTTGCGTTCGCGTGTACGTTCTTATTTTCGAGAGTCGCAACGTTTGAGTGATCGCATTGCAATGATGGTGCAGCAAGTTACAGAAATTGAGTTTATTGTCACAGATACAGAAACAGAAGCTTTAGCGCTGGAAGCTAATCTTGTTAAGCAGCATCAACCTTATTTTAACGTCCTCTTAAAGGATGATAAAAAATATCCCTATTTGTGTATTACTTGGTCGGAAAATTACCCGCGTATTTTTATTACCCGAAAACGCCGTGCTGGTAATAAAAAAGACCGCTATTATGGCCCCTATACTGATGTGCGGACTTTGCGAACAACTATGCACATTATTAAACGGATTTTTCCTCTCAGACAGCGCCCTCAACCTTTGTTTAAAGACCGGCCTTGTTTAAATTATGATATTGGCAGATGCCCAGGCGTTTGTCAAATGTTAGTGTCGCCAGAAGATTATCATAAAACAGTGCAGAAAGTGGCGATGATTTTTCAAGGACGTTCTCAAGAACTGGTGGATATTTTGGCAGCCCAGATGCAAGAGGCGGCGGAGAATTTGAATTTTGAAAAAGCCGCAAAAATACGAGATCAAATTAGTGGTTTAAAATCCTTGAATGCTGATCAAAAAGTATCTTTACCAAATGATACTGTTTCACGGGATGCGCTGGCGTTGGCTACAAATGGCGAAATTGCTTGTGTACAATTGTTCCAAATTCGGGCCGGTCAATTAGTAGGCCGGTTGGGATTTGTCGCTGAGGTTCCTGCGGGAAATGCTGAACCAGGAGCAATTTTACAAAGAGTTTTAGAAGAGCATTATCAAACGGTTGATTCGGTAGAAATTCCTTCAGAAATTTTAGTGCAATCTGAGTTACCCGATAGCGAAATCTTGGAAAGTTGGTTAAGCGAGCAGAAGGGTAAAAAAGTATCTCTTATTGCGCCTCAAAGACAACTCAAAGCTGAGTTAATTGAAATGGTAGAACGCAATGCTGAATATGAATTAGAACGAATAAAAAAACAAGGAGATCGCAATAACGAAGCGATGCAAGATTTGGCCGATATTTTGGATTTGGCTGATGTGCCTCACCGCCTTGAGGGATATGATATTTCTCATGTTCAAGGCTCAAACGCTGTTGCGTCTCAGGTGGTTTTTATTGATGGGTTGCCGGCCAAACAATATTACCGACATTATAAGATTAAAAATCCTAATGTCACCAGTGGTCATTCTGACGACTTTGCTAGTTTAGCAGAGGTAATTGGCAGGCGTTTTCGCAAGTATTTGGAAGATCCCCAATTGCAGCGGGCCGGTAATCCTGATTGGCCAGATTTGGTAATGATTGATGGCGGAAAAGGTCAATTATCTTCTGTAGTTGCTGTTTTGCAAAATATGAATTTATTGGAAGATTTGCGAGTTGTAAGTTTGGCAAAACAACGTGAAGAAATCTTTTTACCCGGAGAATCTTTTCCTGTAGAAACAGATGCAGAACAGCCAGGAGTACAGCTATTACGCCGGCTTCGGGATGAGGCCCATCGGTTTGCCGTAACTTTCCACCGGCAACAACGTAGCGAAAAGATGAAACGTTCACGTTTAGATGAAATTCCGGGGTTGGGTTTTAAGCGTCAAAAAGAACTTTTAGCCCATTTTCGTTCTATAGATTATATTCGGATAGCAACACCGGCACAGTTAGCAGAAGCACCAGGAATTGGGCCCCATTTAGCACAAGAAATCTACAATTATTTTCATCCCTAGTTTGGATATTTTGTCAATGCTAAAATCTTAAAAAAAATCCGTTGCTTATCTTTGATAAGTTATTCATCAATATCGTGTAAAAACTCAAATTCTTAAGATGGAACGTATCATAAAAACCGGCAATGGATGGCGTTTAGGATGGCAACCCAACGCCCCACAATATAACGGCTTATTAGCAGGAGAAAATTGGGCAATAGAACTCACAGAAGCCGAATTAAATGACTTTTGTCGCCTTGCCAAACAACTCACCGGCACAATGCAGCAAATGGCAGCAGAACTTATGGAAGAAGAGAAAATAACCTGCGAAGCTGAAAGCGAACTGTTGTGGGTGGAAGTAGAAGGCTATCCCAGCGCTTACAGCCTTCACTTTATCCTCTATTCGGGACGTGGGGCTGAGGGCCAATGGCCACCACCAGCCGTGAGGGAAATTGCCGCCGCTATCGAAACCTTAAAAGTTTTTTGAAAAAAGCCCTTGACTTTCTTTGCGGTTGTGCTAATATAAATATTCGCAGGCGGGGCGTAGCGCAGCTTGGTAGCGCACTACTTTGGGGTAGTAGGGGTCGTGGGTTCAAATCCCGCCGCTCCGATTGCAAAAATAAACGCCAGAAACCCCACTGGCAAAAAGATAAAACAGTTCACCTCAGAGGTCAACGTATCTCTGAGGTGATTTGTTTTTTCTCTTTGGTTATTTTTAGCTAACTAATGGGGTATTTCCTAGTCCCTAATCGTCAGTTATTCCTCACCTTGAAATAAAATATTGATCAACAGTATTTTGTTCCTCTGTGTAAAAGTAATTCCCTTAAAGCTGTTATGAAAACGGTAATTTCAACACCGACTCAGGCAATGGCAAACTCTCCCACTGTTACGCCAGATCGTGTCAATCAAGTCATCCAAAAACCTTATCCAAACTACAAAGTAATTGTCTTAAATGATGATTTTAATACTTTTCAGCACGTTGCTGAATGTTTGATGAAATATATTCCGGGGATGACTGGAGACCTTGCCTGGGAACTGACAAATCAAGTACATTTTCAAGGACAAGCAACCGTCTGGGTGGGGCCGCAAGAACAAGCTGAACTATATCATCAGCAGCTAAGTCGGGCCGGTTTAACAATGGCACCACTGGAAAAAGCATAAATTTACAAAGCCGGTGGAGTTTTTACAGAATGCCACAAGAAAATTAATAGTTTTTGTCAATAAGCAGCCTAAACTAAGAGGGTACTGATTTGGAAAAAACTATGCAAAATACAACCACCGGCAGACTGGTTTGGAATCATTCTACCCATCTTTCAGGATTAATACCGATTTTAGAACGCCTTTGTAAGTGTGCGGGCATTCAAACCGTCACCCCAGGCGTTATTAGCAACGTCAAAGGGCACATCCCCCACATGACAGTCAGAGTTTCTGTTCCTATTCGTGGCGGCTTTAAATTAATTGCCAGACAAGGCAAAACCGTACAAGAAGTTTTTATTATCACTCCGCTTTCTCAAAAAGAGTTAGAAGCAGCCCTAGAATTAGTCATCAAGAAAAAATAAATTTTCTTTGATGGCTTTTTGTTCTTCATTTTGATTGGTTATTGTCTGTGAAACAAGGTAAAAATAGCATCTACTCAAAAGCCGATTGTCTTAAAAGTCGGCTTTTTTTAAACTCTATAAATTACCCAAAATAGATATTTTTACATTTTTTGGTACTCACTGAAATACCGAAACAATCCACACCCTGATTTTATCTATTTATTACCATCATCGAATCCATAATTTTAAGGTATTATCTTTACCTCCACTGGCAATAGTTTTGCCATCAGGACTAAACGCCACCGTATAAACTTCATCGGAATGACCCTCAAGGGTATTAATTAAACTTCCAGATTCTAAATTCCAAAGTTTCACGGTTTTATCTTTACTTGCACTAGCAATTATTTTGCCATCAGGACTGATCGCTACACCCACAACTTGATCAGAATGGCCCTCAATCGTACGAATTAAATCACCGGTTTCTGCATTCCAAACTTTCAAAGTTTTATCATAACTTCCACTGACTACTGTTTTGCCATCAGCAGTAATAGCCACTGCTCGAACATCACTTAAATGCCCAGAAAGATTATGTAATAAAGTGCCGGTGCCAAACTCCCAAATTTTCACTGTTCCATCCCGGCTTCCACTCACCATCGTTTTGCCATCTGCACTCACAGCAATGGAATACACATAATCTGCATGATCATTAAGAGTATAAACCGGCCTACCCGTCTCCAAATTCCAAACCTTAATTTTTTTATCTTCACTTCCCGTCGCCAAATTTTTCCCATTCGGACTAAACGCCACACTCCACACCGCCGCATCATGTTCCATTGACCGAACTAAATCACCCGTAGCGATATTAAATAACAAAATTCTCCAGAAAAAACTGCCTATAGCTAACTGCTGACTATCAGGACTAAACGCCACAGTCCAAACAGCACCTTTATCACCATCTAAATTACTAATTACCTCATTTTTTGCCAAATTCCAAATTTTAACCGTTTTATCTCTACTTCCTGTTGCTAATAGCTTGCCATCAGGACGAAACGCCACAGAACCCACCGCATCTGTATGGCCGGTTAACGTTTTCACTTCCGCATTTTTCCAATTTATTCCCGCTTCACACTGCTTTAAAACTTGTTGTGATTTATAATAAAAACGGCTATTTTGTGGAAAGCTATTAGCCTGTTCAATACACTTTTCGTAATTTCGCTCTTTAGACAAAGACTCAATCGCGCTTAATTGCTTTTCCAGACCCTGCCGGCGTTGCGTAGATTCTACAAACTTCATCAATCCCCACAAAACAGCAATTCCTAGTAAACTAGCCCCTCCAATAGCCAACCACCGGCCAGCATTTTGCCAATTTGGTAGCATTGGAGATAACTTAATTCCCGGTGATTTTACAGCAACTTTATTCTCAATTTTACTAATATCATCATCTTTTAAATCTAGCACTTGTTGCAAACGTTTCAACTCCTCTAAAGTTTCCTGAGAAAGAGGATTTTCTTGTTTTCTAGCTTCTACCAAAGCCTTCTGATATTGAGCAATTTTTTCTTGATAATTTCGATAAGGTTTTAAAACTTCTTCTTCAATTTTTTCGGCTTCCTCTGCTTCCAACTCCAAACTATTGCGAAGCGCATCTAAAATACTCCGTCCCACCACAGAAACTTCACCACGACTACTCGCACGTCTTTCTACTTCTTCCCGATAAATCATTAACTTAGGAACCCGAATTCCTGAACGGTCGCCAATTTTAATTAAATCTGCTAAAACTTCCGAAGAAGACTGATAGCGCTGACGGTAATCATGGCGAACCATTTTATCTAAAATATCGGCAAACTCTACCCCAACAATTGCCAAATGTCGCCAAACAATATCCCCATTATGTAGATGCTTTGGATCTCTAAGTTTTGGCAAATCATAAATTGGTAAACCAGTCAAAGCTTGAATGCCAATCATACCCAGCGCATAAATATCACTATTTAATTGGGGGTTATATTGAAATTGCTCTACCGGCATATATTCCATTGTTCCAATTCGCATCGTTGGTGGCATCTGACTTTGAGAAAATTGCGTCCCAATTTCCTTAACTGCCCCAAAATCAATTAGCACTAATTTTCCATCAGGATGCCGGCGAATCAAATTACTGGGTTTAATATCTCTATGAATTACCCCATGTTTATGTACAAAAACCAAAATTTCTAAAACTTCACGCAACAAAGTCATTACTTGATTTTCTGCCAAGGGTTTACCAGGCAAAATTTCCTCCGCCAAAGAATGACCAGGTACAAATTCTTCAACTAAATAAAATTCTTTGTTTTCTTCAAAATAAGCAAATAATTGGGGGATTTGTTCGTGCTGACCTAACTTTTCTAAAATTTCCGCTTCCTTATCAAATAACCGACGCGCAGTTTCCAAAAGCTTCACATCATTCGCAGAAGGTTTTAAATGCTTCACAAAACATTCTGGATGTCCTGGCCGGTGTGTATCTTTGGCCAGATAAATTTGCCCAAATTCCGCTGTGCCAATAGTTTCCGTAATCCGATAACGTCTGTCTAAAAGTTGACCAATCATAGCTAAGGAGATCCTTGTATTGGTAGATGATGACATAAAACTGTAATTTATGATGCTTTAGAACACAGTGACTGAAAAAAACTCCTACATTTTCATGATCAGAGTGTTGCGATTTTAGCAAACCACAACACTTTTAGACAATTCGGGAATTTCCCCACAGTACATACAAATATAGGAAATGCCTCTTTTTTGCTAATTTTACTCATTTTTACCCTCACACTTTTTTCAGTAGGTTATACCTAAATAATAACCATACCAAGTACCATAATTGCTCTTGAAACTGCATTTTTTCACTAATTTTGCTAAAGGAAATATTGATTTTAAAATAATACTATTATACAAAATTGCACCCAATAAAAAAGCAAAAAAAACTCCTAATAAATCGTTTAAATTATCCACATAAGGGATTAAAGATGCCCCAAATTATTTACCAAAGTTTAAAAAATATTAACTTTAGACAACTTATCAACTAATTAACGCAGTGACAGACTCAGCAACGTAAAACCATCATGAAAAATGGCCCAATAGAAATTATTTTCTTCCTGATATGCTTACCCAAAATTGTTAACTTTTATTTATAACTTCTAACAAGTTTGTGTTCAAAAGTACCGACAGGCTAGACAATAGAAGTTAAAACAGACCAGACCAGCCAATTTAGTTAAAAGTTCCGATTGGCCAAAAACTTCTCAGCAGAAAAAGACGAGCAGGCAGGGGTGTCAAGAAACTTTAAATCATCGCACCTCAAAACACATCAAACAAAGGAAAAGAAAAATGGGTCAAAGCATCAAAAAAATATACCTTCACTGGACAGCTACACCCTATAGCTGGGCAGAAGCCGGTCATTATCACACCGTAGTATTAGGAAACGGCAAAGTTAGACGCCTCACAGCCTACGACCAATTTTTGCCAGAACACACCGCCTGCCGAAATCAAGACTCCGTTGGCATGGCAATATCCTGCATGGGAGGCGACGGTTGGGAAGACTATCCTCCCACAGAAATTCAAATTGAAAACCTGTGCAAAGAAGTCGCCCAACTAGCATTTAAACTTGGTTGGAAACCAGAACAAATCACCATCACCCGGATATTAACCCATGCCGAAGCCGCAGCCAATAGAGACTTTTCTATCGAAAAAGTGAAAAAAGTTTCTGGTTGGAGACTTCCCACCTCCACTCCGCAGGCTAATCAATACATGGAGAGAGCTCGCGCATTAGGATTACCCCATGAAAATTATGGCCCTGCTTCTTGGTTTGATGGTTGGCCAGGAGGATTTGTAGAAAGATGGGATTTATGGCAACTAAAACCCAACGAACGCAAAGGAGAAGGCGGTTTTATCCTCCGCGATAAAATCAAAAAATATCTAATAAAAATGGCAACCCCTGAAATTGTCATTAAACCGGCAACCCCCACCCCCTCTAACGAATCTAAAATTTATCTTGATTCCAAATTAATAGCCACAGGCTACGTCTTATCAGACAACCGTTGCTACGTTCAACTTACCAAACTCACAGATGCCTTCAAAATTGCTCTAAGAGTAAATAAAGACCCGGTTTACATAAACCTCTTGACCGACAAATTCACCCCAAAATACTTAGCAGATTCCCCCCTAATAATGGGATACAGAACCGTTGATATTTACATCAATAGACCAGAAGACGAAGAAGGAGAAGCCATCAACGACCAAAAATTTCCGGCCCGTCCTTTTATTCAAGGAATTCTTATCAACAACAGCACTCATGTTTTAATAGCAGATTTCTGCAATGAACTAAAAATTAGTTGGGTTTTTCAAACTTCCGACAAATCGATTCGCATCACAACAACACCAGCCACAACTGTAGCTACTAAGAAATAAAATTAACAGGAAGATAACTTAAACCCGGTTTTTTAAAAAGACCGGGTTTTTTTAGAAAAAACTTAATTAATTACGGTGATTATTATCATAACGAATTCGCGCACCGGCCCACTGTAACTTTTCCCGCAAAGTTTGATAATAAGAATAATCACCGCGTAAAATAATAAACTTTGCTTGACACTCAGCCATTCGCACATCAACCCGTTGACCAGACCAAATAGAAGTAGCCAAAACCCCATCCATCCACAACTTCATATCCGAACCGCGACTTGCCAAAGGCCAAATACTAACAACAGAACCCGGAGGCAAAACTATAGGCCGCGATGACAAACTTAAAGGACAAATTGGAGTAACAGCTATCGCCTCCATAGCATCGTGAATAATCGGGCCATTAGCCGAAGCAGTATAACAAGTTGAGCCGGTGGGAGTCGCCACAATCAACCCATCGCCCTGATACTGATCAACCACCTCCCCATCAACTTCCATTTCCAAAATAGCCGTCGGCATTCGATCAACCGCAGCCGGTTTCACACACATCTCATTTAAAGCCAAAAACTGCTCAGAAGCCGGCTCCAAATTTTCACGACCACCATCAAAAATCATCGCCTGCAACATCATCCGCCGCTGCACAGCATAACGATCTTCCAACAAACGATCCCAAACCGCAACAGAATCTTGAAACAACTCCGAAGGCTCTGTCAAAAACCCCAAATGTCCCCCCACATTCACCGCCAAAATTGGAATTCCATCAGCCGCCACCTGGCGCGCCGCCGCCAAAGCTGTACCATCACCGCCCAAAACAATCGCCAAATCAATTGGAGAACTAGCAGAAGCCAAAAAAACCGGATAAGGATTATCATTTGGGCCAGAAGGCCCCATCAACACCTTACAGCCCCGTTCTTCCAACTCACGAGCACACTGCTCAGCCCTACGCCGGCTCACATTATCCCCCGCCTTATAAGCAATAATCACCTGCTTTAACTGCACAAATCCACCCCTAAACATCAAAAAAATTATAACAACCCCCAAAAAAAACCCGGCCTCTCAAAGAAACCGGGTTGCCAAGCAAAAAATCATCATTTAAAAAACCAATTTGCATTGAGCAGCAGTATAAAAAATTACCACTTCAGCAAATTAAACTGCTCCATATCCACCGTATCGCGGTTGCGATAAATTGCCAAAACAATCGCCAAACCAACAGCCGCCTCAGCAGCAGCCACAGTTATCACAAAAACCGTAAAAACTTGACCCTTAATATTTTGGGGATCAACATAATTAGAAAAAGCCATTAAATTAAGATTCACCGCATTTAACAGCAACTCAATTGACATCAAAACCCGGACAGCATTGCGACTGGTAATCAAACCAAAAATTCCAATACAAAACAAAGCCGCAGCCAACAACAAAAAATATTGAACTTGCAACATAAAGCTCTCGACACTCCCATCATCAAATTTACTAAAAACTACTCTCCCCAATCCCTAAAAAGATGGGGGAGAAACCTAGGTAAACAAACAATTATTTTGAGTTACCAGAAGGAAATTGAGGACGATCTACCGGAGTTGCAACCAAATCGCGGGGACGTTCTGGCAAAGTCAAAACTGGCGGCTGAGCTAACTCAGTAGAAACATCTTCCGGCATATATTCACGACGCGCCAAAATAATCGCCCCCACCATTGCCATTAGCAACAGCACGGAAGCCAACTCAAAGGGCAACAAAAAATCACTAAAGAAATGCTCACCTAACTTAATAATCGACTCATCACCGGCCGGTACAGCCGCCGAAATAGCCCAAGGCGTAGAAACAACCATAGTGCCCAAAAGCGCAAACAAACCGACACAAACCAAAGCCGTCGCCCCTTGACGAATCCAAGCATTAGTCATCGGCACAAAATCCTCGCGCTTATTGACGAGCATAATGGCAAACAAAATCAAAACGTTAACAGCGCCCACATAAACAAGCAACTGCGCCGCCGCCACAAAATCAGCATTTAGCAGCAAATACATTCCCGAAATACTGATAAAAACAGCCGCCAGCAAAAACGCCGAATAAACAATATTAGAAAGCAACACCACACCAAGCGCTGCCCCAATCATCATCAATGCTAGCAAGCCAAAAGAAACAACTTGAACGCCTTCCGCTAAATTCACAGCTTTTTGTCCTCAGATACTTGAAAATCACTGTGGGTAAGAGGTAATTCTTTAAAAAAACCTTTTATTTTTTGTCGGCAATTATAGACAAAAATTCCCCCTTACCCTTTCGGAAAAATTACTTTTTCATTTGTTCCATAATTTGCTCAGGGCGCAAACCGGCACGCTGGGAACCCGCAGGCAAATCGTGACCATCAATTTCACCCTTTGGCAAATAAGCAAACTCACGAATCGGAGTCACCATCGGGTCATTCGTCACCTTATAAGGCAAACGACCCAAAGCAACGTTATCAAAATTCAACTCATGCCGGTCATAAGCAGCCAACTCGTACTCTTCCGTCATCGACAAACAATTAGTAGGGCAGTATTCCACACAATTACCGCAGAAAATACAGACCCCAAAATCGATACTATAGTGCTTAAGCTGCTTCTTCTTAGTCTCCTTATTAAACTCCCAATCCACCACCGGCAAATTGATCGGACAAACCCGAACACAAACCTCACAAGCAATACATTTATCAAACTCAAAATGAATGCGACCCCGGAAACGTTCAGAAGGAATAAGCTTTTCGTAGGGATACTGAACAGTTACGGGGCGGCGGCGCATATGGTCAAAAGTCACAGACAAACCTTGACCAATATATTTAGCAGCTTGAAACGCCTCTTTTGTGTAATCACCAACTTGATTGAGAAACTTTAACATGATGCTCTTTCTCTGTTGTTAGGTCAAAAATCCTTAATCAAAAGTCCTTGGTCATTGGGCAAATACATCGCCAATGACCCAAACTTTTTTAGCCACCAAAAGCAAACGGAAAAGCCAGTTTCAAACCGGCAGTTAGCAACAAATTAACTAACCCAACCGGCAACAAAAACTTCCAGCCAAGATCCAGCAATTGGTCAATACGAACGCGGGGAACAGTCCAACGCAACAAAATTGCCAGAAACACAAAGAAATAAGCCTTCAGCAATGTCATGGTAATGCCCAAAGTTGCATTAATAACCTGCAACCAAGGAGTAGTCTCACTGATGCCCAACCAACCGGCAACAACGCCAACCGGAAGCGGAGACTCCCAACCGCCGAAATACAAAACTGCCACCATCAAAGCCGACAACACAAGGTTTACATAAGAAGCCAGATAATAAAGCGCAAACTTCATACCAGAGTATTCCGTTTGATATCCAGCCACCAACTCTTCCTCAGCTTCGGGCAAGTCAAAAGGTAAACGTTCGCATTCTGCCAAAGCAGCAATCCAGAAAATAATAAAACCCACCGGTTGGCGCCAGACATTCCAGCCCAAAATTCCATAACCGGCTTGTTGGTTAACAATATCAATCGTGCTAAGACTATTCGACATCATCACCACAGCCAAAACAGCCAAAGCCAGCGGAATTTCATAGCTAATTGATTGTGCTGCCGCCCGCAACCCTCCCAACAGAGAGTATTTATTATTAGAAGCGTAACCAGACATCAACAAACCAATCGGCTGAATACTTGCCAAAGCAATCCACAAAAACACCGCCGAACCCACATCACTAATGATTAGATTTTGTCCAAACGGCACGATTAGATAAGAAACAAAAACCGGAATAATCACAATGATTGGGCCAGCCGTAAACAGAATTGTATCTGTTTTCGCAGCCACCACATCTTCCTTAAAAACCAACTTCAAGCCATCAGCCGCCGCCTGTAAAACACCAAGCGGGCCGGCATACTCTGGCCCGATTCGCTGTTGAGCCGCCGCCGAAATTTTTCGCTCTAGCCAAACAGTCACTAGCACCCCAACGGTAGCCGCCACAAGCATCACCAGCATTGGCAAAGGCATCCAAAGCACCTTTGCCGCACCGGCGGGCAGGCCCAAATTCCGTAGGGCTTCTATAAAACTTCCTTGCAGGTCTATTCCTGGGTTCATATTTCCCGCTCGTTCAGAGATTATGAAGATTTTTAACTTGCCCCAATTTAGTATATCGCTCGGTGGTGGGCGCAACTCCATCCCCACCGGCTCTTTTACTCAGTCGGCCATTATCTCTGTTTATACTGGCCATAGATTTTAACGCAATGCTTTAGCAAATCCAGCTTACACACATTTCTACTGAGTTCGCTTTACTTAAAGTGAAATTAACAATTTTCTGCCCCCCAAAATTAGCAAAAAAACCAAAAATTGTACCACCACAATACTAGGGCCAGAAGCCAAATTAAAGCCCCCAGAAACCACCATTCCGCCAATACTGCTTAAAGCACCCAACAACACAGAAATTGTCAAAAATCTCGAAAATTGATGAGTTACTAATTTTGCTGTTGCTGCTGGAATGACCAAAAACGCATTAACCAGCAACACCCCCACTGCTTTAATCGCTACAGCTACAGCCAAGGAAAGCAAAACTACAAACAAATATTGATGCTGCTTTACGGCTATTCCTTGAACTTTTGCCACACCCACATTTAACGTAATTAAAATTTGCTGGCGCAATGTGGTCAACAAAAATAGACTACTAACCACCAATAAACCAAAAATCAATACTAAATCAAAATTACCAATGGCTAAAATATCCCCAAACAAAACTCCCATCAAATTAGTTTGATAGCCTTTAATAAAACTTGTTAAAATTACCCCAGCCGCCAAAGCTGCCGAAACGGCAATACTAAAAACACTATCTGTACCTAAATCGGTTTGTTCAATTAAATATAAAACCAAAACTCCAAACGCTAGGGTAAAAGGTAACAGTGTCCAAGTGGGCTCTATTCCTAATAATAAGCCTATAGCAATTCCTACTAAGGCTGCATGACCTACAGTATGACTAAAAAAAGATAACTGTCTAAGGGTTACAAAACATCCCAACAATCCCCCCAGCATCCCCATCAAAATTCCCCCCAAAATAGCTCTCTGCATGAAAGGATATTGCAGTAAGGAAAAAAAATCATTGCTGAAAATAACAAAAAAATTCGGCAAAAATATCATTTGATTTTTTCAATGTTTATGATAATATCGACTAAAAGCAGGCCCATAGGTAGCTAAAAGATTTTGGGTAGAAAGAGCAATTTCTGGGGTGCCGGTGCAGACAATACTTTGATTTAAACAAATAACGCGGTCACAATGCCTACTGACCATATCTAAATCATGGGAAACTTGTAAAACCGTCCAATTTTGCTCTGTTTTTAACTCATTTAACAAGGAATAAAATTCTGCTTCTCCTTGAGCATCAACACCGGCAAAAGCTTCATCTAATACTAATAATTGCCGTTGCATTACCAAACAATAAGCCAGCAAAACTCTTTTTAATTGTCCACCACTTAAAGTTCCAATTGCTTGATTCCTCAAATGATAAGCATCTACTCTCTGTAAAGCAATTTTTACTGCTATTTCTTTTTCAGGATTTTTTTGCCAAGTTTCTTGAAAGCTTAAACACAATTTGACTATATTTTGAATATTTAATTTACCTATTGTTTTTGTTTTTTCTTTCACCCATCCCAACGCTACTAACTCGCTTACAGAAAGCGGAAAACTACGATCAAACAAAAAATTCTGCGGTACATATCCAATTTGATGCGCTAAATTTCCCAATTTTTCTAACGAACGACCAAAGATTTTTATATTTCCAGAACTTCGGTTCATCAACCCCAATATTGCCCGTACTAAGGTACTTTTACCGGCACCATTAGGCCCTACCACCGCCGTATCTGTTCCTCGTTGTAATTCAAAAGAAACATTATTAAGGGCTGTATAGTTTCCTTGATAAACTGTTAAGTCACTAACTTTTAAAATCGGCACGTTTAAAGCACCAATTTGCCAACTATCAGACAAATTAAAATTACTCACGTTTTTTATTTACACGCAGATATAATGGTTTCTAAGTTATTTCGCATAGCCGAAAAATAATGCTGGGGTTCCAGGGGGCCGGTTTCTAAAGAATCTAGTGGACGCAATTCTAAATTCAAGTCTTTTGACAAACTCGACAATAATTTATTATCAACCCCAGAGTCTCCAAACAAAGCTTTAACATTATATTGTTTAACGGCTTCTATGGTTTTCTGCACATCTGCCGGTGATAAACTTGCTTCAGGAATTGCCACCACTGCTACTTGTTTGAGGTTATAACGCTTTGCCAAATAGGGAAAAGCATCATGAAAAGTAATAAAAGTACAACTTGGAAATTTTGCTAATTTTTCTTTAAACTCCGTATCCAATTGTTCAAGCTGCTTAATATAAGCAGAGGCGTTTTCTTGATATGTTTCCTGATTTTTTGGATCAATTTTTATCAAATTATCCCTAATTATTGTAACTTGTTGTTTTGCCAAAACAGGATCAAGCCAAACATGAGGATTACCACCACTGTGTGAGTGACTATGTTCATGTTCTTCTTCTCCTCCGCTTGTCACAGGCTTTTCCAGCGGCGAAACTTCTTCTAAAGTGGAAATACCCGAACTTGCTTCAATTTCCTTTAAATTTTTGTTTTGAGAATTCTTGATAGTTGTCTCTAAAAACTCCTCTAAATTTAAACCATTTTTTACTAAAACATCTGCTTTTGCTATGGCTTGAATATTAGCCGGTGTTGCTTGATATTCATGCAAATCAGTTCCCGGAGGTACCAACACTTCAACCTCTGCTTTTTCCCCCGTCACTGCTTTAGTAAACCAATACATCGGCAAAAATGTTGCCACAATTTTAAGTTCTGGTTTTTCGGGCGCCGGACTTTGCAATTTAGATGCAGGAGGTTGAGGCTGGCTGCTGCAACCCAAAAGCAACAACAAAGCCGGTAACACTTTCTGCGGCTTGAGATATCTCACACACTTTCTCCGTAAATCAAACTCAAAAAACTTTTGTTGTGTCAATTATCATTTTAGCGTCAATATGAGACTTATTCTCATTCTCTTTTTTGGCTGAAAATCAAAAAGAGTAAGGCACAACTTAACTACCAAGCAAACTTAGCCATTATGATCACTTCCTGATCCATACTTCCAGCCATCCAACCGGCGCCGCATATAATAATCCCACCCCGTCGGCCAATTTTTGAAGTGCAAGTCTAACTCGTTTCCCAAAGAAAATAACCCAGTATAAACTCCCAAATTCACATAATGTCCCATCCACTCGATCAATGGAATTACCCCCAATTGCGGAACCAAATTTGCAATCAATTTTGGATGATTCCACGCGGTTTTTAACAATGTTTGACTCAACCCCGAAAACTGCACCACATCCTGTAAAAATGGCTTCAAAACTGGTTCCCCTAAACTTTCCATTTCTGCAAACACCGCCGACAACAAACGATTAATTTGTTGAGGTTCTACCTTTTCATTTACCCCTACTGTCATAGCTTTTTGAAACAACCAAGTCACCGACAAACTCGGTTGATAAGGTTGCAACAAAGCCAAAGATTTTTGACTTAAAATATCTTCTTTTAATGCCTCTCCTACCCCCATTAATAACCGTTTCAAATGGCGCAGCATTGCCCCAAAACCCCCAAAACTTAACGGTGATTGACACCCACTACTATCACCCACCGGCATGACTCTATCCCAAGGCATTTGTAAGGGGCTTTGGCGATAAGAAGGAAAAAAACCAAACAAAGCCCGTACTAACTTTAACTGGTCAATTTCCACATTTTGATATTCAGGTAATAAGCGTAAATATTCGTCAAATAAAAACTCTAAACTAAACCTATTTGGATCAGCATCTAAATAAGTAAACAAATAAGTTGTTCGGCCATCTCGTGCCGGAAAAGCTTCCCAAAAATATTGACATTGTTGCAAAATTGGAGTAAATGAAACTAACAAATCTCCCGTTTCATTTTGTGCAAACCCCTTAGCACAACTACCAACCACCAAACAAATACCATCGGGTTTTTGCCCTTGGCGGGCTTGTTTAACAATCGGTGAAAAATGACCCATTGCATCCATTAATAATCGGCCTTTCAACTCTTGAGTACCGGCCTGTACCAGCACTCCATCAGGATGCACTACAGCCCCATTAAAAGAAGTATTTTCTAATAAAAAACCACCTACTCCTAAAAATAATTTTTTCAATTTTTCTAATAAAAAAACCGGATCAACTCCAATATTCAAAACATCTCGTATCCAAACTTCTTTACCCTCAAAAAAACTCACCCGCGCTGGATTATATTCTGTAACAATTGCTTCGTTTAATTCAGGTTCAGTTAATAACAATAAATCCAAAAAAACTTGTAATTCCTGACGAGAAACATTCCATTCCTGCTCTCTACCTCGCAAAAATCCGCGTTCAATTAACGCCACGCGAAAACCACGAATAGCCAAAGCAGTCCCAATAAAAACGCCCAGAGTTCCACCACAAATCACTACATCCCAATTTACATTTCCCAAATTTTGATTGCTTTCTTTTACAACCACCGGCACTTCTGAAGAAACACTATCTCGAATGTTTTGCCACAAACGATCTGCTTGTTGCAAACCGCTATACGCATCCCCTGGAATTTGAGATAAAAATTGTTTAACGTTACTCATAGTATAGGAAACAATAAAAAATATTAATTTAATATAAACAACAAGAGAAAAATTATCGAAAAATCCTACTTAAAAATTGACTTATATTAAAAAATCGAATTGTAGAAAAAAGAGAAAGCCTGAGTTTGTAAAAACCGGCTTTCTCAGAGATATTTAAGTTTGCGGACGAGGCGTATGAGTACCAATCACATTGCCCTTAGAATCATAAACTTGGACAGGAATACCAGAACGATTACTAATAGCCTCCAAATTTGCTTGTAACTGTTGCACACGACTATCTATACTAGCCCGTGTTTTAGAATCATTCTTGCGATCTGCAATTGTTGCCACTTGACGAATAGCATTTTGATATTCGGGGCTAATATAGACAGCGATTCTATCACCCGTCACTGCATAATCACAAACCTTTAACCGGCCGCTGCAAGTTGTTTTTAAATCTTGCCGAACTTTTTGCAAAGTCATCGCAAATTGCAACTTTTCTTGGGCTCGTTGCAGAGAACTATTGTAAGCTTCCTTCAAAGGCAAAGACTGCTGATAATAATCCGTACCTTCCGGTACTTTTTCCGTATTAAGAATTGCTTGGCGCCATAAAGAAACAGCCTGAGTCCATTGATTTTTCGATTCAGAAGCCTGGGCATTTTCTGCCAAAACCAAAGACTGATTATAAACAGCAGCAGCCTTTTCTTCCGTAATTTTTCGCGCTTGAACTTCCAGCAACTTAGGCTGATAATTTTGCATAATTTGCTTTGCTTCTCGATGCGCCATTGTCCCCGCCGGCACCTGCTGCAAAGCCTTCATAGCCGTTTGCCAAGTAGCATGAACTTGTTGCCAGCCCTGCAAACTTTGAGCAACACCTTGACGCGCCTCCGCAATTTGTCCCGCAGAAATTGCTACTCTTAGTTGTTTTTCAGCTTTTTCTTCGCTTTGAATACGCTGGTTAACAACCGCTAAATTCTTTTGATATTCCTTAATTTTTTGCTCTTTCCAGCCTTCAGTTTGACTATCTTCTGGCAGCTTTTCTAACTTAGCAATAGCTGCCCTCCACAAACCTTGAATTTCTTGCCATGTTCCCAAACCATGAGGAGGATTTTGGGCTTTTTGTGAAGCTAAAGTAGCATTTCTTTGAATTTCCAACAAATCATCAAACAAACCGGCCCGATTTTGATAAGTTTGAATTAAACTTTGAGCTTCTTGATAGTAAAAAGACCAAAAAGGAATCGTCCTTAAAACTTCCTCAGCTTCTTGTAATTTGCTTTTTGCTTCTATAGGTGCCTTAGCAGTTTTAGCAGATTCAAGAATTTTAACCGACTGCTGACCCAGTTCTTTTGCAGTTGCCAATTCCACACATTTACCAATCACACAAGGCCGGCTTAAAGGATAGACAATGCCCAACAATACCACCAAACCCACACCGGCACCCATAACCGTTGCCGGCAACCAAACGTTATCTTTTTTTGAGACAACCATCACAGGTTCCGACACCGGCACCTCTTCTGGCATCACTTCCGTTTCGGGCGCAGCATTTGTCTCCTTTGTTTCCCAAGGATCAGCCACATCAGTCTTTGCTTCGGGCGCGTCTTCAGTCTTGGGCACCGGTTCAAATTCCAAAAACTCTGCGCTGGTTGATGGAGATACGGGTGGTATTTCTTCGACCGTCGGTAGTTTTACCGCTGACTCGCCACTTACTGTACCTCTTCCAATGTTAAAACGGTGCGTCGCATAGGTTTGTTTTTTCTCACTCACCTGAAGATAAATTTGCACCTGTTTAACCCAGTCGGGATGCAAAGCTTTGATAGCTTGTTCCAAAATGCTGAAAACGTCTTCAGTATCCGGCATCACTAACTCACTATGCTGCCCCAAAACCATCAGTGTTTCGCTACGACGCGCACACCGTACTTGCATTGGGCCATTGGGAAATAATTTCAGTTGTAGACGTTCTTGTAACTCCTGCCCTAAGTTGCGTAAATCAGCGGGGCGTACTGCTACTGTTGTCATGGCAATCTCGTTTATTGAATAAATTTCATTATGAAGCAGTTTCTAACATAACTTGGCTATTTTGGTCTAACCCCCTCCTCAGCAGCTTGCTTAATTATTAGCTTTTTTTTACCCATCCTATCTCGACAGGCTGAAAAATTCCTCATCGGGGTGTTTGGTTTTGGTGGCGATCATTTCCGATAAGCTAGATCAGGAGAATACTCGCAGCCACCCACAGTCTTGCCGGCCTGCTAAAAAGTTACAAACAATACCACAAGCACAAAAAATACACAAACTTTGATATCCAGCGGCACAAGTTCTACAAAATTAATTGAATTAGGGGGAGTTACAAATAACGAGAACTTAATAACTTTAGCAGGTAATCAAAAATGATTACATAAACTATCCCTAATCATCAACATCAATCCCAAAAACTATCCCCTAAGACCTCAAGACAATTAACCAAAAATTATGGATCTATTAGAATATCAAGCCAAAGAATTATTTAGAGAAATGGGCATTCCCGTTTTACCTTCTCAACGAATTGACCACCCTAGTGATCTTAAAGGATTGAGAATTCCCTATCCTATTGCTTTAAAATCTCAAGTTCGTACCGGCGGAAGAGGAAAGGCTGGTGGAGTTAAGTTTGTTGCCACTACTATTGATGCTGTTGCGGCAGCCCAAACAATTTTTAATTTGCCAATTATGGGAGAATATCCCCAAGTTTTACTGGCAGAATCTAAATATAATGCTGACCAAGAATTTTATTTAGCAGTAGTTTTAGACCGCAATGCACGCCGTCCAGTTTTATTGGGTTCTGTAGAGGGTGGAATTGAGGCAGAAGCTAGTTTTGACCGCATTCAACAAGTTGTGGTAGACCGGCAATTTTCGTCTTTTTATGCCCGCCGTTTAGCTGTAAAAATGGGATTGAAAGGCCCGTTAATTCAGGCGGTAAGTGGGGTAGTTGAAAAGATGTACCATTTGTTTGTAGATAAAGATTTAGATTTGGTAGAAATTAATCCTTTGGGAATTAGTGCCACCGGTGAAGTGATGGCCTTAGATGGCAAAATTAGCGCTAATGATGAAGCTTTAGGCCGGCATCCAGAAATCGCAACTTTGGCAAGAATGATCGCTAAACAAGTTAAAGATGAAGATGTGCCGGCTTTGGCTTTTAACCAAAATTTTGTTCAATTAGATGGCAATGTGGCGATTATTTGTAATGGTGCCGGTTTGACAATGGCAACTCTGGATTTAGTTTGTTTGGCCGGTGGAAATCCAGCGTGTTTTCTTAATATTTGGCCTACTTTTTGTGAAAGTAATAATTGTATTATTTACAGTGATTCTAGTCCAGAATTATTACGGGAAAATGTCGAGCAAAGTTTGGAATTAGTAGGCAAAGATAAAAAGGTTAAAGTGATTTTAGTTAATATTATTGGTAGCCCTATTGCCTGCGAGGCTGCTGTTACTGCTGTTGAAACTTATGTGAAACGTCGTGAAGTCAGTTTGCGCGGCAAAACTCCTTTACATTTTGTGCTTAGGTTAGTTGGAGTTGAAAATGAAAATTTAAAACAGCGATTAACTGCATTAAAATTGTATTTTGCAGAAAATTTAGAACAGGCAGCAAAAAAAGCTGTTGACCTTGCAAATTTTTAAAAGTTATCTTTCTCAATTTCTAATCACTAATCACCAATTATCAATTTATGTACTCTAGATCAGACCTGAAAGTAATTATACAAGGAATCGGACAACCCCTAGGACAAATTCATGCTGCTTTGATGACAGCTTATCGGACAAATGTTGTGGCTGGAATTAGTCCGGGAATGGGTGGGGATGTTATTGAAGAAATCCCAATTTTTGATATGGTAGAACAAGCTTTACCAGAAGTGGGGCCTGTCGATGCTAGTGTGATTTTTGTGCCTCCTTATTTGGTTTTAGATGCTGCTAAGGAAGCTATCGCTGCGGGTATTCGCCAAATTATTATTACAACTGCCGGTGTACCTCCTTTGGATATGGTAACTCTTGTCAAAAAGGCAGAGGCAACCGATACTCTGGTAATTGGGCCTAGTTCTCCGGGTGTAATTGTTCCTGGGAAAGTGTTATTAGGAACTTATCCTGCTGAGTTTTATACTCCAGGGCCGGTAGGTTTAATTAGTCGTAGTGGTACACTCAGTTATGAAATTGCCCGTGAACTTACAGAAGCCGGTATTGGTCAATCAATTTGTGTGGGAATAGGTGGGGATTCAATTGTTGGTTCTTCTTTTCAACAATGGTTACAAATTTTAGAAGAAGATGAGAAAACAGAGGTGATAGTTTTAGTCGGTGAAATTGGCGGATCAGGAGAAGAAGCCGCAGCCCGATATATTGATGAGGCAATTGATAAGCCGGTGATTTTTTATGTGGCAGGAATTCATGCGCCAAAAGGCCGCCGTTTAGGTCATGCAGGGGCAATTATTACGGCCGGTTTGGTGGGAGATGTGGGGGCTGAAGTTGGTACCGCAGAAAGTAAAATTGCGGCGTTTAAAGATATAAAAGTGCCGGTGGCAGAACGACCTTCTCAAATTCCAGAATTAGTTAAAAAAGTCCTTAAAAAATCTGGGCATAAGAAAAAATAAAGCCTTAAAATTTAACAGCTAAGGCCGGCAACTCCAACCGGCCTCTTTCACAACATCTCTCTTAAGACACAGGGATTTTTTTTTGCTTTTTTCTATCATAAAAATTGCCAAAGTCAAGAGATTAAAAAAATGATTTCTTTAACCAAAAGTTTGCAAATTCTTGTCAAAAGTCTGCTATTTTTCCTTGTTTTCAGTTTAGTTTGGTTCACGAGTTCTTTTGCCTATGCCTTTACAACGCCTGGAACCTCCACCCCACTAACCGAAGAAAATTCTGTGGTTGCTAAAGAAAGAGTGCAACGCATTGGCGCAGTAGAAGAATGCAGAAAATATCTCAAAAATGGCAATAATACAACAGCCAAACTCGATAAACCTTTAGATAAAATGGGAAATACAAAAGTTGTGGGCGCTTTAAAATCTAGCAACAACCCCCAAACTACTCAAGCCGAAGTTGATTTTAAACGTTGTCTGGAAGAACAGGGAGTTGCCCCTGAAATTTAGTTTTTAAAAACTCAAAATAGAGGACATTTTACCTACAAATATCCCATTAAAAAGCATGGTAAAACATCGCCTCTACCCCTATTTACTAAGCCAAAAAAATTAAGTTCCAGCACTTTGTTCGGGTTCCTGTGAAACCGGCAGCTTTTCACCAATACGCGGTTCTGTACCCGCCAATAAGCGTTGAATATTGCCTTGGTGACGCCAAATAACATAAAAACCACCAGCCAACGCAAACAGCAAATAAGGCAAAGGTTGACCCGCAAAAAACATCAATACAGAACAACCCATTGCCCCAAAAATAGAACTCAAAGAAACAATCCGAGAAAATGCTATAACCAACCCAAAAATTCCTAAAGTTCCCAACCCCACCGGCCAATAAAGCGCCAACAAAACACCTAAACTGGTAGCTACAGATTTACCGCCGGTGAAGTTGAGAAAAATTGATTTACTATGCCCTACAAGTGCCAATAACCCCGAACCCACAACCATCCAAGGCAACCAATTTTCCAGAATTGGCGGCGAAATCAAAACCGAAGTAAATTCCTGCATATACAAAAAACGAGTTAATAAAATCGCCGCCGCCCCTTTTAAAACATCAATTAAAAGCACAACAATAGCCGGCCCTTTGCCCAGTGTTCGTAAAATATTTGTAGCGCCGGTAGAACCAGAACCCACTTCTCGAATATCAATATTTTTCAGCAACCGGCCAGCCATATAACCAGTTGGAATTGAACCCAGCAAATAAGCAGTTAATAAAATCGCTATATTTACACTTAACCAAATAATCATTTTAGTCCTTTGTTAATAGTTTTTTATCAATTTTTCTTTGTCAGGACAGCCACTTTTGCACTGCCCTGATATCACATCAATTCTTAAAAATTAGGCAAAATTAAAAAACTAATTGCCTTCCAATCAAAGCAACCCAACCTTAAAAATATTGCCATAATTTTCAGAACAGACATAACTAAAAACTCCACCTTAAAATTGCCCTAATAAACACCAGACAATCAAAATTAACTTTTAAAAATCTCGCATATTCTGCTGCATTTGTTGTGGTTCAGGTGCAAAAGCTAACCACAGCGGAAACTGCAACAAAGAAAGACTAATTTGATCCTCGGTTTCATCAATAATAACCAAAGGCATTTGACCTTCTTTTAATAACCGATCAGCTTTTTGAACCAAAGCTTCCGGCGCTTCAAATAACACCACACCTCTTTCTGGGCCAAAATCTGTACGAGTAATACCCAAACAATCTTGTAAACCCCGACGCCATTCGCCTAAACGTTCAGGACTATTAGCTAAAACCAAAGTCCTTAAACGAGTTCCATAAACTTGTCTTAATACAGAAATAACCGAAGATCCCACCAAAATATTTTGCAACCGGCTACCCATAGAACGCAAAGCCCCGCGTCCACCTTGATTGAAAAACCAGTTAGAAACTCGTTCCGCATGAATAGGTTCAAAAGTTCGCCGTAACTGCCAAGGCGGCCCATAATAATCTGGTGTACTGCGATATTGATCTATAATACGGCGAATTTGTTTTGCCTGGTCTTGAAAAGCCTGTTCCGCAAATTTTGGAGAAGAAGCTTTACGGTCATCTCTAGCCTCTTTTGTCGGTTGTTGTTGCTGTTTTTGTGGCGTTGGAGGAGGCGCTAATTCTAATTGTTCTGCCGAACTCGCTAAATCTTGTAAACTGCCAACCAAATAATCTTTAAAACCTTGGACACGAATTGCTAAATCTTGAGAAACTCCCGCAAAAGAAGTTCGCATTTCTTGGCGAATACGTTCTTGCCGGCGTTCCAATTGTTCGACTGTAATTTGCAGCGCTTGTTTTCGTTGTTCTAGTTCGCTTAGACCTTCTTTTACCAACCGGCCCAAAGCAGTTTGAGTTTCTACTTGTAGTTCTAATAATTGATCTCTTGTCGCTTGTAAAGAAGCAACTTCTCTTCGCAATTCCTCTTCTTTTTCTTGCAAAGAAGCAACTTTTTGTTCTAATAAAATTACATCATTTTCAGTTATTTCCACAGATATTTGTGGAGTATTTTCTTCTTCTTTAATAACCATAACTTCGGCCGGTGTTTCTTCTTCTACCGCCTCTATTTTTGTTTCATAGTTATAAATTAATTCGGGCACACTTTCCAAAACCGGCAAATCTTCCTCATCACTCTGGGATATAATTTCTGAATCAGATTCCTCTTCCGGCCAATTTTCCATTTCTGATTCATCACTCGTATTTTCTAAACTTGTTTCAAACAAAGTTTCACGTTTTATTTTATTTGGGACTTGGTTTTCTTCAGAACTCATAACAAATTAGCTCTATTTTTACTTTCTTGCTGAATGTTGGCAATTTTTTCCCAGCCTTGAGCAGATAATAGATAAAACAAAATCTGCTTAAAAATTGGCCCTAGCCATTTTTGCCAATCGGTCTAGTAATTTTACCGCAAAAATTAAAAATCGACCCCATTTTTGACAAAAAACGGGATCAGTCCGCCTTAAAAACTGAACTTATTTACGGGGACAGCGTTGTTCCAGACAAGTTTGCAGCATTTTTGCATCAAACAAAACCGGCAAAAAGTGAATACTTTTTACTTCCTTAAAATAAAACAAAACAGGAAAAGGTTGCCAAAAAATACGCCAATTTTCCCATTCTTGGTAAGGAAAACGTCTAATTAGTTGATCAGAACGGTAAACATCAAGATCCTTTTCAGTAAATTTTAGGCGAATAGTAGAAGCCTGAAACATCAAAAACAAGCCAAACAAAGAAACTACCCCAGCTATCCAAGGTTGCACCAAAATAAGAGGCACCGCAGAAATTACCAAAACAGCAGGGATAATATAACTAGGAGCGAGTTGTACAGTTTGTGTTGCACCGACAGACGAAGTAGTACCAGTCACCTTAGTAAAACCCTCTAGTTGTAACATTTCCTTTTAATTTTAAAGCTAACCATTCCAAAAGCATCACAAAACCGCACTGCCACTACCTTGAAACATCAGCCACGAAAGGAAAAAATTGCTAATAAAGATAGCCAGCAGGGAAGTCACCACAGCCGCCGTTGTAGACTCACCCACACCCTTTGCACCGCCGGTTGTAGTTAAACCCCAACTACAGCCAATCACAGCCACCAAAGCCCCAAAACAAACCGCTTTCAGACAAGCACTTATTAGATCCCACACCTCAAGAAAATTACGAGCAGAGTCCAGAAAAATTTGTTGTGAAATACCATAGTAAGTAGTTGCTACCAGCAATCCCCCCGCTATGCCCGTAATGAGAGACAAAATCGTTAAAAGTGGCAACATCATACAACAAGCAATAACACGCGGCACTACCAAATAATCCACCGGATCTGTCTTTAAAATATATAGCGCATCAATTTGCTCCGTCACCTTCATGGTCCCAATTTCCGCAGCAAAAGCTGAGCCAACCCGACCGGCAATAATCACCGCAGTCAAAACAGGCCCTAATTCACGGGCCAAAGAAATCGCCAAAACCCCACCAACCGCTGTAACAGCCCCAAAATTCAGAAACTCTCGTGCTACCTGAATTGTAAACACCATCCCAACAAACCCAGCAGTCACCAAAGCAATTGAAAGAGACTCTGGCCCAACAGCCGCCATTTGGTCAAGGGTATTGCGTCGATGAATTTTCCCTTGAATAATATGAATAAAAACTTGTCCTCCTAAAAAAATAGCTGCCGTTAAGCGTTCGCCCCAAATTCCAAGCTTTATCTCAAAACCCTTTATTTTCATAAAATATTTTTTACACAAAAAAAACACAGAGGAACACAGAGGTGTTAAATTCAGAGTCTCTGGGCTCCTCTACGGAACCCTGTATGCAGCCAGGTTTAAAAAGAAGATTCGATATTTCCGTTAACGGTTTTCCATATCAACATAAGGAACATTGTGGGAACCTGTGTAAATTTGAGTAGGCCGGTAAATGCGGTTCTCTCCGAGTTGTTCTTTCCAGTGCGCCACCCAACCGGCTACCCTTGCAATAGCAAAAATCGGTGTGAATAAGTCCGTAGGGATGTTTAATTTTCGGTAAACTAAACCAGAGTAAAAATCCACATTAGCGTAGATGCCTTTGTGAGCAAGTTTTTCGGCTACTACTTTTTCCAGTTCCAGGGCAATGTCGTAGTATTTATCGCTGCCAAATTTAGCGAAAAGTTGTTCGACTAACTGTTGTAAGATAGTTGCTCGCGGGTCTTTGACTTTATAAACTCTGTGTCCAAAGCCCATGATTTTTGACTTAGTGGCAATACATTTTTCAACGTAAGCGCGGACGTTTTCCACACTGCCTATTTCTTCGAGCATATCTATGACTTCTTCGTTTGCACCACCGTGTAGGGGGCCGGCTAAGGTTCCTACGGCTGATGCTACCACCGCATAGGGATCGGTTAGCGTCGAAGCTGTGACCCTTGCCGAAAATGTCGAAGCGTTGATCGTGTGTTCGGCGTGTAAAATTAGGCACACATCAAAAACTTTGGCTGCCAGTTCGTCCGGTTCCCGTTCGGTTAACATATACAAAAAGTTGGCAGAATAGTCCAAATCGTCGCGGGGTTGGATCGGATCATTTCCATTCC
This sequence comes from Halomicronema sp., assembly GCA_036704045.1. Classification (GTDB taxonomy): domain Bacteria; phylum Cyanobacteriota; class Cyanobacteriia; order Cyanobacteriales; family Oscillatoriaceae; genus Ancylothrix. The sequence continues at coordinate 85,995 of DATNQM010000007.1, forward strand.
GCATCATTTGAAATGCTGCAACCATTGTCGGAATTTTGGCTAACAGGCGGACAGTAGCAGCGCGAATATACGCTGGGTCATCAAGGGCGCGTCGCGAGTAAAATAACCCCAAAGCTGCGGCGCTGGCTTGCAGTGCATCCATTGGGTGGCCGGTTTCGGGGAAGCATTTCATCATGTCCCGAATGCGGTATTTGATCCGCCGGTGATAGCGGATCTCGTGTTCAAATTCGGTCAGTTCTTCTTGGGTAGGTAGTTCTCCCCAAATTAACAAATATGCAGTTTCAACAAATGAACTTTTTAAAGCAAGCTCCTCTATTGGAATGCTCCGATATTCCAGTATGCCTTGCTTTCCGTCTACATAGCTGATACTGGATAGGGTAGCGGGGACTCCTTCTAACCCTGGCTTGAATTCAATTCCTGTCTTAACTTCACTGGCGACAGTCATGGCTTACCCTTTGCGTGAATCTAATATAAAGGTTAAGTTACCAGAAACCGAAGACCTGATTTCTGTTTCAAAACAATCTTTTTATCTATAGATTACAAGTGTCGCTTCGATTTCTGTTACGACTTTGCACCCTTTCCTCTCTCGTCGTCTTTCACCTAAAAGTCTCTAATTTTTTTTTATCAATACAGATTTTTCTGTTATTGTCTCAAATGCTTAACCAGTCTGTTTTTCTCTAAAATCTTAGGCGGAATTATACCACAAATTTTGGCCCACTTTCCTAGAGTTGACAACCAATTTGTGCAAAATTCCCAAAAAATCTCAAAATTGTCATAGAAATTTAACAAAAGGGGATGACAAACTGTAGGAGAGCCGGTTATAGTGACTGGTGTGTGAGGAGCGAACCAGTAAGGACACCGAGACGAAACACGGCCAGTCGTCGGTGTCCTTTCTGATTTTCGGGCTAAAGTACGAATTTGCTAATGGCTGCGGCCACACCATCTAACTCCACAGGCGGCGCCACCCAACTAGCTATGGCTTGAACCTCTACAGGTGCATTGCCCATCGCCACACCAATACCGGCCACTTCCAGCATTTCCACATCATTAAAGTTGTCCCCAACCGTCATAACGCGAGACAAAGGTATATCCAGCACTTTTTCAGCCAGATACTTCACGGCAGCCCCTTTATTAACCGCCGGGTGAGTAACTTCAAAAAATGTTGCTACAGATTTAGTTAAATATAGTTCGGCAGGAGTATAAAGTTGACGCAAACTCCCCAACAGATTATCTGTAACAGCCGCATCTTCACACAAAGCTAAAATTTTGGTGGGTTCGCTTGTCAGAAACTCCCGTAAATCTCCCACCGGCAAGGCTTTTACTCCCGTCCGTTCTCCATAGGCCAAAGTTGCATGAGTTAATTCCCGCACATAAAGCTGGTCATCCAAATAACAATGGATAGAAAGGGCCGGTCGCCATTCTGATTTTTCCAAATAATCTAAAACCTCTAGCGCCATTTGCCGATTAATTCGTAAATCAAACAAAACTTGTTGCGTTGTCGGCTCTTTAATCAACGCTCCTTGGTAGGCTATTAAAGGTAAATCTGATGCAATTTCTTGGTGAAAACGTAAGGCAGAACAAAACATCCTACCGGTAGCTATTGCCACTTTTACACCTTGGGCCTGAGCAGCCGCAATCGCTTGTTTGACCGGCTCAGAGATTTGATTTGAATGGCCCGCAATCGTGCCGTCAATATCCAAAACAATTAACTCAATCTCATCCTTGTGGATGTCCTTGGCCCTTGTTAAATCGGCTGCCGATTGTGTTTGCATAAATTTTTCCTGGGACTGGTGACTCTTGATTAGTGTGCACCTCTAAGCCCCTTGTAGGGTAAACTCTGCCCACTGGCCAGCCTAATTTTAAATATAAATGCCGGTCACTGTAATGTTAAAAACAGCCACCGGCTACTGTAATTGCAGAAAAACCTCACCAAAAAGCTATTTCATTTTTTGTTTAATAAAAGCCAAAATTTGACTAACTTGTTTTTTGAGTCCATCAATTTCAGCTTGCATAGTAGCGACTTGCTTTTTCAAAGCTTCCACATCTGCGGAATCTGAACCCCCAGCTGCCGGTGTTGCTGCCGGTGCCGCTGCCGCCGGTGCCGCCGCCCCTGCCGGTGCTTTCGGAGCAATTTTCATTGCCAGCTTAATAGCTTCAATCAACGACTTTTTCTCAAAAGGCTTTTCAATAAAAGCAAAATGCTTAAAAGGTTCAGTAATTTTTTCCGTAACTTCCTCTTTGCGTCCTGACATCAAAACCAAAGGGATAGAACGTAATTCTGCATTGCCTTGGAGATGCTGAAAAACTTCCCAACCACTGACTTTTGGCAAAAGGAAATCTAACATAATTAAATTAGGACGAGCCTGACGGATCAGCTTTAAGCCTTCCTCACCGTCTTTAGCTTCCAACACTTCAAAATTACCAGGGGGTAACATTTCTCTTACCCGCACCCGAATCACCTTACTATCATCAATGACCAAAATTTTGTGACTTGCCACGACTTACTCCTCTTGTGGTTCGTTCGCTTAATTTGATTTAACAATTAAATTTTGCCGATTGCCGCGCCCATAAACTTTAGACAGCGACATAATAATCACGGAAATACGCTTTTTGGATCACAAAAGAAAGGACAATCAGCGCAGTTCCATCACCTAAGCACCTTTACAAATTTTGACGGTCGTAGGGACATCGCCTGTAGGGGCCAAACCGCCACCTAATAAAGCAAGTTTATTTCCTAATCGTAGCTTAAACAGGCGGCAACCCCAATGACAAAAGCGCAACCAAAACTTTTCTGTTACTCCCCAGCGATATCCGCAGCGAATGTCTTAAGATTTGTATCACCTTATTGACATTTTTCTTCTACTTTTCCTCACTTTTCCTAAACTGCCAACTCAGAGCACCAAATCTAAAATTCTATGACTGCACGAACTAATATTAGAGACGAAATTGCTGCAATGCCCCAATGGTTACGCCGGCCCATCGCCAAAGCCAGCGAACTCTCCACCGTCCAAAAAATCATAAAACAAAGACAAATTCACACCATTTGCGAAGAAGGCCGGTGTCCCAATCGCGGCGAGTGTTATGCAAATAAAACTGCTACGTTTCTTTTGATGGGGCCCACTTGCACCCGTTCTTGTGCCTTTTGTCAAGTAGATAAAGGTCATGTACCCATGCCCCTAGACCCAGATGAGCCGACAAAAATTGCAGAATCGGTGCAACTATTAGGCTTAACGTATGTGGTGTTAACTTCTGTTGCTAGAGATGATTTAGCTGATGGTGGGGCCGGTTGGTTTGTAGCCACCATGAATGCGATCCGCCAGAATAATTCCGAAACCCAAATTGAAGTTCTGACACCTGATTTTTGGGGCGGACAGACCGAACAGCAAACACCGGCCCAGTTGCAAGCTTCAAGAATAGAATGCGTAGTTAAAGCAAAACCGGCCTGTTATAACCACAACGTTGAAACCGTAAAACGATTACAAGGGCCGGTGAGACGCGGCGCAAAATATGAGCGTTCCCTAGAAGTCCTACGGCTGGTTAAAGAAATTGACAACACCATTCCAACGAAATCAGGCTTAATGCTTGGACACGGAGAAACCGAACAAGAAATTGTAGAAGCTATGCAAGATTTGCGGACAATCGGATGTGACCGGCTTACATTAGGTCAATATATGCGTCCATCATTAGAACATACAGAAGTGGTCAAATATTGGACACCAGAAGAATTCGACCGGCTAGGAGAAATAGCGCGAGAGATGGGATTTTCTCATGTTCGCTCTGGCCCCTTGGTTCGTAGTTCCTATCATGCCGGTGAGGAGTAGAGACCGGCGAATGGGGTGGGCACAGGGGCCCACCCTTTTCCACCCATTTACCAAATCACTTATAAATAGGCATTTTTCCAGAATTGAGGCGATCCATATAATCCTTGAGATCCGCCGCCACCTTATTAGACAACAAAAATCCCCCTAACATATTTGGAAACGCCATCGTCAAAATCATCATGTCACTAAAATCTAAAATCGAACGAACATTCACCACCGAACCAAGAAACACGCAAATAACAAACAAAATCTTGTAAGCAATCATCGTTTTTTCCCCAAACAGATAAATCCAAGCTCGTTCGCCGTAGTAACTCCAAGAAATCATCGTTGAAAAAGCAAACAAAAACACAGAAATTGCCAAAACCGTAGGAAACCAACTAATTACCGTTGAAAAAGCAGCCGAAGTCATATAAACCCCCTCCAGATTTGCCGTTGCGGGGTTGTTATAAACACCAGTGAGAATCACAACAATAGCAGTCATATTGCAAATCACCACCGTATCGATAAACGGTTCTAGCAAAGCGACAATCCCCTCGCGGATAGGTTCATGGGTTCGAGCAGCCGAGTGAGCAATAGAAGCCGAACCAATCCCCGCCTCATTAGAAAAAGAAGCCCTGCGTACACCTTGAACCAAAACCCCAATAAAACCCCCCTCAACAGCAGTCGGCGAAAAAGCCTCCCTAAAAATAGTCACAATCGCATTAGGAACCGCCGGCAGATTTAACAGCAAAATCCAAAGCGAAGCCAGCACATAAATCAGACACATCATAGGCACCAGAAACTCCGCCACAGCCCCAATACGGCGAATACCACCAATAATGACCAAACCCACCAAAAAAGCCGCCACCAAACCATAAAGCCAACTACGACCGGCAAAAATCGGCAAAACTTCCGCCACCGCTGCATAGGATTGATTGGCTTGAAACATATTGCCACCACCAAACGAGCCACCTATACAAAAAATCGCAAATAAAATTGCCATCACCTTACCCAAAGGCCGGTAGCCAATCTCAGCCAAACCGCGAGACAGAAAATACATCGGCCCGCCAGAAACATGACCTTTTGGATTAATAATGCGGTATTTGAGACCCAGAGTACATTCAACAAACTTGCTTGTCATACCCAACAAACCGGCCACCGTCATCCAAAACATCGCACCGGGGCCACCCAACTTAATTGCAATGGCCACCCCAGCAATATTACCAAGACCAATAGTTGCCGAAAGCGCCGCAGACAGAGCCTGAAAATGAGTTACCTCACCTTGTTCTGCTGGGTCATCATAATGACCACGCACCACATAAATTGCGTGTTTAAAAGCCCTAAAGTTGATAAAACCCATGCGGAGAGTAAAAAAAATTGCACCCCCAATTAGCCAAAGAACAATAAAAGGGATACCACCAATGCTGAAAAACAAAATCCCAGTCATCGCATCGACAATTTGGGAAAAAATTGGGTCAATTGTGCGGGCGATCCAATCATCAGGGGCGGATGTTTGAGCAGCCAACGCCCCACCCGGAAAAGCAAAACACATCAGGAAAAATAATAACCCAGTTCGTTTCATCATTTTAATGCCATTAAACGTATGATTCTGAGAAGGTAGCCACATTTGTCACAACGTGAGGTAAATTATTTGTGCCTGTTTCTACAAAGAAGGGTGAATCGTCTCATTACGATAGTCAAGCTGTAAGATAAACACAACCAAACAAACTTATCAATCTAATCGCTCTTGCTTCTAACTAAATTGACAAATAACTCAAAAAACTATGCCTAAAGCTCGTGTGTGGATATTAATTTGCCTATTGCTGTTAGCCCCCCTCACCGGCTGCGTTAACCGCCGCAACCAAGAGCAATCAAATAATCAAGCCAGTAACAACAGTAAAAATGCAAGCCGAATAGATACCATATTGCAAAGAGGAAAACTAATATGTGGTGTGGGAGCAGACTTACCAGGATTTAGCTTCATCAGCAAAGAAGGAAAATATGGCGGATTAGATGTTGATATATGCCGCGCTGTAGCCGCCGCCTTATTCGATAACCCCAATGCCGTAGAATTTAGACCCCTCACTCCAAAAGAAAGATTTAGTGCCATGCAGGCCGGTGAAGTAGATATGCTTAGTCGAAACACCACCTGGACTCTCGGAAGAGATACAGAAGTTGGTATGGAATTCGGGCCCACCGTTTTTTATGACGGACAAGGGATGATGGTTACAAAAGAAAGCGGTATAAAAACCCTAAAAGACCTTGAAGGAAAATCAGTATGTGTGCAAACCGGCACTACCACTGAAAAAAACCTATCCGACCAAATGGCAAAAGCTGGCGTAAAGTACACACCCCTAGTTTTTGAAGAAACCGACGCCACCTTCGCCGCCTACGCCCAAGGGAGATGTCAGGGAGTCACCACAGACCGATCCCAACTAGCCGGTCGGCGTAGCATTCTCCCCAAACCCGAAGATCATCTAATATTAGATGTCACTATGTCTAAAGAACCCCTTGCACCCTGCGTTCTCAATGGTGACTCCCGGTGGTTTGATGCCATGAAATGGATAGTTTACGCCCTAATGAACGCTGAAGAATTAGAAATCAACTCTCAAAATGTCACCCAACTAGCAACAACTAGTACAGATCCGGTAGTAAGAAGATTTTTAGGTGCAGAAGGCAACTTGGGATCAGGAATGGGACTGCCCCAAGATTTTGCTGTACGAGTTATTAAACACGTTGGAAATTATGGCGAACTTTATGAACGAAACCTCGGCCCTAAAACGCCTTTAAACCTACCCAGAGGCATTAATACTCCTTGGACCAAAGGTGGTTTAATGTATTCTCCGCCATTTCTATAAACCACCCTCAACTAATTACAAATCAATATTCTTCATTGGCACTTATTTGCGGTTTTTAAAAACCTAATTAAAGCCAAAAATGCAAACCCTAAAACCCACAAATCTAAAAAGACTACCCTGAAAAAGAAACCGCCAATGAAGCAAAAAAAACCAAACCTCAAAACACAAACATCTGCCATTCCTCTATGGCGAAATATAAGATTTTGGCGCATTGCCATTCAGGGATTAATGCTAATAGCAGTTGTTGTTGTTTTGGGGATTTTGTGGGACAATCTTACCTACAATTTAGAACGACTTAATCTTAACTTCGGCTTTGAATTTCTAGGACAGCAAGCCTCCTTTGATATTGGAGAAAAACCCATTTCCTACCAACGAACAGATGCTTATGGTCTGGCTATGTTCGTAGGAATACTCAACTCTCTTCGCGTAATTTTAATTGGAATAATTTTAGCAACTATTCTTGGTGTTACTGTTGGAATAGCCCGGATAGCAGATAATTTATTAGTGCGTCGTTTAGCTATTTTTTATATAGAAACTATCCGAAATACTCCTTTGTTGCTACAATTATTTTTCTGGTATTTTGGCGTTTTTATAGCCTTGCCACCCCCAGAAAATCCTATTAACTTACTCGGAATTATTTTTTTAAGTAATAAAGGCTTAGACATCACATCTTTACACCTGTCGTCAGAATTTTGTGCCTTACTTTTTGGTCTCACCACTTACACCGCAGCATTCATTGCCGAAATTGTAAGGGCTGGTTTGCAAGCAGTTCCAAAAGGACAAAGAGAAGCTGCCCAAGCGCTGGGATTGAAACCTAATTTAGCGATGCGTCTTGTTATTTTTCCTCAAGCTTTAAGAGTGATAATTCCTCCTCTTACTAGCGAATATTTAAACCTCGCTAAAAATTCCAGTCTTGCTATTGGTGTAGCTTATCCAGACGTTTATTCGGTGTATTCCACTACGCTAAATCAAACAGGCCGGTCTGTTGAAGTTATTTTACTATTGATGTTAACCTATCTAAGTTTTAACATCATCATTTCTTTATTAATGAATTGGTTTAATAAAGTAGTTCAAATTAAAGAAAGATAATTATTCTTTATTAAAAAATATTGAAAAATATGGAAAAAACTAACACTAAACTTATTCCCCTAACTTGGCTGAAAAAAAACCTCTTTAATAACTGGCAAAATGCTTTCTTAACTGTTTTTTCTTTAGCCATTATTTACCAAGTAGTAACTGTTTTTTTAAGTTGGATAATAAATCAAGCCCAATGGACAGTTATTTCAGAAAACATCCGCTTATTATTGATTGGTCGATTTCCAACTGGCCAAGAATGGCGAATTTTTATAGTTGTTTTTCTTCTAGCTGGATTAACAGCATTAAACTTATTTGAGATAAATAACCTTAAAAAATGGATGCCGGTAGCTTGGTTAAGTGCTTTTCCTATTAGCCTTTGGTTAATTGGAGGAGGTTTAGGTTTAGTGCCGGTAGGTACAGAACTATGGAATGGGTTATTATTGACTTTATTAATGGCAGCAATTAGCATTATTTTATCCTTTCCAATTGGAGTTTTACTGGCATTAGGAAGACAAAGTAAATTACCAGTAGTCAGAAGTATCTGTATTTTTTATATAGAAGTCATTCGGGGATTACCATTAATTGGCATTTTATTTATGGCTCAAGTAATGCTACCTTTATTATTTCCTCCTGAAATTCGTTTAGATCGCGTTGTCAGAGCTATTGCAGGGTTAACATTATTTAGTTCCGCCTATCTAGCAGAAAATGTAAGAGGCGGTTTACAATCAATTTCTCGTGGTCAAATTGAAGCTGCAAAAGCGTTGGGCATAAATCCTTTTTTTGTTGTCTGGCTAATTGTTTTACCCCAAGCTTTAAAAGCAGTAATTCCCCCAATTGTTGGTCAATTTATTAGTTTATTCAAAGATACAACTTTATTATCTATTGTGGGTTTACAAGAGTTAATGGGGATAAGTCGCTCAGTTTTAGCACAACCGGAGTTTTTAGGAAGATATGCAGAAGTTTACTTATTTGATGCGATTCTTTATTGGTTTTTTTGTTACAGTATGGCTTTAGTTAGCCAGAGGTTAGAACATCAACTCAGTGTGGGTAAACATTAAAAATTTAAAGAGGAAAAAAACATGAAGAATGAAATGAATAACGAGTTAATGATTGTTGCCGAAAATGTTCATAAGTGGTATGGACACTTTCACGTTTTACGAGGAGTTAACCTGACAGTAAAACGAGGCGAAGTAGTCGTTATTATGGGGCCATCTGGTTCGGGTAAATCTACATTTATCCGCACATTTAATGCTTTAGAAGAATATCAAAAAGGAAAAATTATTGTAGATGGAATAGAATTATCAAATGATTTGCGTCATATTGATGCTATTCGGCAAGAAGTCGGAATGGTGTTTCAGCAATTTAATTTGTTCCCTCATTTAACTGTTTTAGAAAATATTACTTTAGCCCCCATTTGGGTACGTCGGTGGACAAAAGTTAAAGCAGAAGAAGTAGCAATGCAATTGTTAGAAAGAGTAGGAATTTTAGAACAAGCAAAAAAATATCCGGGTCAACTTTCCGGGGGACAACAACAGCGGGTTGCTATTGCTAGGGCGCTGGCAATGCAGCCTAAAATAATGTTGTTTGATGAGCCAACCTCAGCATTGGATCCAGAAATGGTGCGCGAAGTGTTGGATGTGATGCGAAATTTGGCTGTTTCGGGAATGACAATGGTAGTTGTGACGCACGAAGTTGGGTTTGCGAGGGAAGTTGCCGATAGAGTAGTGTTGATGGATGGTGGAGTGCCGGTAGAAGAATCTTCTCCTGCTGAGTTTTTTCAAAATCCCAAAGAAGAACGCACTCGTAAATTTTTGTCCCAAATTCTTTGAAATATTGGGTTATGTGAGAATCGAATTCTCACTAAAATACTGACAAATTAAGGCTTATTTTTAATTTTTAGTAAATAACTAACTTAGTCAAAGTTTAGTTTTTTGAAAAAAGGAACTCATCAATTAAACTTTGTATAAACTATAAAAAGCAAACTTTGTAGTTTAGAAAACAATTTTCAAAAGGTTTTTAGCAAAGTGACGACTGTAACTCAAGTCACTAAAAACTAAAAAATCAAATGGCCCTTTTGTTAACAGTCTTTAAAAAAGGACTGATAGAGAATCTTAACCTTAATATTATCAAAATTTTAACAGGCTTTAAGAATTTAAAATTAGAAATTCTTATGGTCAAGCAAGAAAATCTTTTAACATAGTAGTTGGTAAAAAAATCATCAGTTTTTATAAAATCGAAATGTTAATATTAAACGCACATAAAGCTGCAAAAATTGATACAATCCGATGAAATCTGTGGGTAGCTTTAAAACCAACAAGCAAAAACCGCACAGCAGTTTTAGAATCTTAGCCAGGTGTGAGGAAAAAATGATGATGCTAAAGATTTTCAAGGCTGCCCTACAATACAGTCCTGCTGTACTGGGCTCCGCATTAGTGTTGGCAAACAGTGCCTTTGCAGCAGAGGGAACTGCTGGCACATCAGCTACTGAGATTATTCCAGATAGCGAATTGAGAACTTCGGCCACAATGATAGCTCAAATGCCGGTGGGCGAAACAGAAGAAATTGCGATGCCTGGGCAACCCTCCGTTAACTCATTAGATTTTGAAGGGTCAGCAGTCGAAAGCGATCCAATGGGTCAATTGAGCAACGTCAACACACTATCAGATGTGCAACCCACAGACTGGGCTTACGAAGCACTAAGAAACCTCGTTGAGAAATATGGTTGTATTGCAGGTTATCCAGACCAAACTTTCCGAGGCAACCGCGCTTTAACACGTTACGAATTTGCTGCCGGTGTTAACGCTTGCTTGGAAGCCATCACCGGACAGATTACACCGACTGGTGGTGTCACCCGTGAAGACTTAGCAGTTCTGGAACGTTTACTAAGCGAGTTTCAGGCAGAATTGGCCACTCTGCGCGGTCGTGTGGACTCTTTGGAAGCTCGCACCCGCGAACTCGAAGAAAACCAATTTTCTACCACTACCAAACTTCGCGGTGAAGCTATTTTTGCCGGCAGTGATATCATCGGCGACGGCGGAACAAACGTTTTACCACACCTTCATTACCGAGCACGATTGAATTTAAACACCAGCTTCACCGGCAAAGACTTACTATTTACCCGTCTGCAAGCCGGTAACGCCCCAGGTTTGAATTATGCTCCAAACAGCAACATGAATCGGTTGTCGTTTGAGGCAAGCACTAATAACGATTTGCGGCTCAGTAAGTTGTATTATCGTTTTCCGGTGGGTAAAGCCACAGTGTTTATTGATGCCAACGATGGTGCATACAATGACAACACTTTTACATTCAACCCTCTATTCGCTAGCGATAGTCAGGGTTCGATTTCGCGTTTTGGTCGGTTTAGCCCTATTTATCGCCAAGGAGGTGGTCAAGGGATAACCATCAACTACGATTTTAGTAAAGCCTTTGGAATTACAGCCGGTTATTTGGCCCCCAATGGTAATAACCCGGATCCTGATCCAGTTAGTGGTGGCGGCTTTTTCAGAGGTTCCTATGCAGCTTTAGGCCAGGTTACTGTCCGTCCTAGTGATGCTATTGCTTTAGGCTTCACTTATGTTCATTCTTATAACCGTGATGGACGCAACGTTAGTGGTGGCACGGGCAGTGGTTTTGCTAATAGCCCGTTTAACGCTGCCCCAACTTCTGCTGATCATTTTGGTGTTCAAGCCAGTCTCAAAGCTAGCTCACGCTTTACCCTTTCTGGGTGGGCCGGTTACACGAAAGCGATCAATGAGAATACTGATAATGAAGCAACTCTTTGGAACTGGGCCGTAACTCTTGGTCTAGCTGATTTAGGCAAGAAGGGGAACCTGCTTGGTTTAGTCGTGGGGATGCCTCCTAAAGTGACTGAAAATGATGTTAGCACTCGTGAAGATACGGATACCTCTTTGCACTTTGAAGCATTTTATCGCTATCAAGTGACAGATAATATTTCAATTACCCCTGGGGTTTTTGTGATTACGAATCCTGATCATAATGACAACAACGATACAGACGTGGTAGGAACGCTCCGAACGACCTTCACTTTCTAAAATTTTGGTTTAAAGTATGCTTTGTATGAAGCTACTATATTTTTATCTCGAAGCTGGGGGAGGGAATAAAGTTATGTTCTCTCCTTTTTTATTTTTTGTGAGTTATACAAGATTTTAATGGCATCTTAAATGTATTGCTTGGTCGTTAGAAATTATCCTGATCTTAATAGGTTGATAGTGGATGTCACAGATAGGACTGTAGCAGATTGATAGATGCTGGAGAATTAGTCCGCATTACTTGGAGAGCTAACTAAGCATTGGTAAAGGCCAATTGTTGTACTTTCTGTGGGAAGATATAATGGCTTCAATCTGTAGCTTAGCAACTATGATAAGCGCCATTGATCGGCAAGGTAGGTAGGGTAAATGAAATTACAAGACTTTTTGGCCAAAAATATTAGATACGATGTCAATGCCATCGCTGCTGATGCAGAACTTTCACGTCAGATTCAAGTGAGACTAATTGATTTAGGTTTACTTGAACCACCTGCCGACGGGAGATTTGGCCCTATTTCATCAGCAGCTTTAAATCGTTTTCAATCTTTAATGGATTGTAAGGAACCGGGTTTTTTAGGCGCACAAACTTCTCGGAAATTAATAGAAGCGAGACGGACAGATATTCCGGCTCCTTCTCCGATTTTGGAAATTGTTACTGGTACTCTTTTAAAGGCTAAACCCCTTGCTAATTCTCAACTAACTGATGCAGAAAAGCAATCCATAGAAAAAGGTAAAAAATTTGAACTTGTTTCTTATGAAGTAGTCCGTAATCATGTCAGAGTTACTTTTAGAAAAGATACTTTCAAAAATTCTAAAATATGGTATCTCTTTGGTGAACACATAAAAATTACTCAATTATCTAGTAACAAAGTTCAACAGCTTTATCCTAAGCCAAAACCAAAAAGTGTTAAGCTCAATGTACCCTACAAATCTCAGCTTGATAATTGGTATAATCCTACTGGTTCTTGTAATGTGACCTCTCTGGCAATGTGTTTGGAGTTTTTGGGTTCGGCTCGCAAGTCAAAACAAGGACAATTTGAAGATGAGCTTTATCAATATGCTGAAAGAAATGGTTTAAGCAGACATGATCCTTATGATTTGGCTCGGATTGTCAAAGTTTATGGTTGCAATGATGATTTTACAGAGAATGCAACGATTGAGGAAGTGCAAGACTGGCTGGCTGCTGGTAAACCTGTTGTGATTCACGGATATTTTACTTCTTTTGGTCACATTGTGGTTTTGGTTGGGTATGACGAGAATGGTTTTTTGGTTCATGATCCCTATGGAGAGTGGTTTCCTGATGGATACCGGACAGATTTGAATGGAGCTTATTTGAATTATTCATACCGGCTGATCAGAAAAACTTGTATGCATGATGGTAGTTTTTGGGTTCACTTTATTTCTAAGTAAATAAATTGTCCAATTTCTATATAAACCTGGAGTTAGAGGTTGGGTATAACTCCAGGTTTTGTTGTTTTAGTGAAGGTTAGATTGGTAAGGTATGAGTTTCATGCTTAAGTCTAACCAGGATGAGCGGGTTATGGGAGCGCTGGTGGAAATGTAGTCGATGCCGGTTTCTGCTACAGCACGAAGTGTATCGAGGGTGATGTTGCCAGAGGCTTCTATTTTAATATTGGGCGTAGAATTGCGAATTAGGTGAACTGCTTGCTTCATCAAATCAAGGGGCATATTGTCGAGCATGATGATGTTTGCTTGATACTCTATGGCTTCTTGAACTTGGGCTAAGGTTTCTGTTTCTACTTCTATGGTTAGAGGGTAGGGAATTTGCTCACGGATGCGTGTGATTGCTTGGCCAATGCTGCCGGCGGCGGCAATATGGTTATCTTTGATCATCACGGCATCATCAAGACCCATACGGTGGTTTTTGGCTCCTCCAATTTGGGTAGCGTATTTTTCTAATAGTCTTAAACCAGGTGTGGTTTTGCGGGTATCGACAAGTTGAACTTGTAAGCCAGCTAGTTGTTCTACATATTTGTGAGTGAGGGTAGCAATGCCGCTTAGACGCATGGCTAGATTTAAGGCGACACGTTCTCCCATTAGTAAGGCTTCAAGAGGTCCTGTGATAGTGGCCACGACTTGCTTAGGCTCACACCATTGACTTTCGGCAACGGTGGGAACGAATTCTATTTGGCTGTTGAGTAGATGGAAAACTCTTGCTGCAACTGATAAGCCTGCGATGACTCCTGCTTCTTTAACTACCCATTGGGCTTTTACTGGAAGGGTTTTGGAGTTTAATAAACTTTGGGTTGTGCGGTCACCACGACCAATGTCTTCTAACAACCAAACTTTTAACAGGGGGTCTAAAACTATGTTTGGAGGCAAAACTGCACTAGCAATCATGGCCCACTTCTCCTAAAACCTTTTTGATTACAGAGCTACCCTACCTCAAAGCCTTACATATTAAGCGTTTGATCCGAATCAAAAAGGGCGAAAAAATATTTTTTGTCAAAAGGGTTGACAAAGAAGGGGAGGATTGTTAGAGTAATAAAGCGGTGAGGAAAGCGAGAGCGAAAGCCAAGCTAACTTACGCGCCGAACCTAGAAAAGATAATAGTTTGAAAG
>DATNQM010000008.1:0-35886 GCA_036704045.1 Halomicronema sp.
TTTTGCCGATTAGTTAGAGTCCGTTGCTTTTTTAATATTAGTTTTAACTCGCTGGCGGGCATCTGAATAATTTGTTGATAATTTACTTTCATTTAACAATCCTTTTTTTCTATTGTAGCATATCTTTAGAGAAATGGTATTATAGCAAATTTTTTTTAAAATGAGGAAGTTAAACTTTTTCTTTGGATGCCGGCACTATTCCAGACTTACTTAAGCCTTGATCAATTTGTTTCAACAATTTAAACTCATTTTCTGGCAAAGGATAGGTATCAGTGGCAAACAAACCGGCACTAATGGGAGGGTGTTTTTCCAAAAAAGAAAACGCTTGTCTAAACTGTTTTGCAGTGGCGTTAATCGGTGCATCAAAATGACAGGGAATAATGCGCTGAAAATTCCAATCGGCCACTAAATTTGCCCAGTCTATTGTTTCTTTGGGGGCGCGATTTAATATTAGAGTTTGCAGAATAGGTGCAACAAATAACCGGCCATCACCTCGCAACGCATCAAAGGCGCGTTTCCAGTCTGGCTGCCATTTAAACGGAAATAAACCAAAATAAGCTTGTCTGGAACGATCCTTTGCCTTGCCAGCATCTTGCCATGCTTCCTTCCAGGTGGGAACATCTAAAACGCTGGGGTTAAAATACATGGCAAATAAACAAATTCTCTGCCATCCTTTGCGCCGGCTTTCTTGCGTATCTTCAATAATATCTGCTGCCTTTTCCTTTGCATGATAAAGCAAAGCATAGGGGTTAATTTGCACAATAGCTGGGGGATTTTCGGGAATTGAAACTATCGAATCAGCTACTAATAATGTGCCGGTTAGCTTATCAAAAAAAGCTACTTCAGCAAACCGGCCTGGGCCTAAATAAACCGGCCCTAATATGGCATAATTAAATTGATTTGCAAAGGGAGTTTGACTGCAATCTTCAGGCAAAATATGTGTGCGTTTCGAGGGAAAACCAAGCCAAGTTAAAGGTAAATTTAAGGGGAAACTCCACTGGGAAGGCGCAACATAAACTTGTGCTTTTTTAAAAAATCGCGCAAAGGGGCCCACAAAAACTTTATGTTCTAAACCAGAAATCGTGGGCAAAATAATATACTTAACTTCCCCATGTGTCGCTTCTAACTCTCGCATCATTCCCACACATTCGCCGGTAGGTGCTACTGGAGCATACACTAGCAAACCTCCTTCCTCCAGCTTTACCACCGTCATGCGAATCGGGACTACAACGTAGAATATACCTTGTATCTGATCAAAAGTCCAAATCGCATCTTTAACGACTTCTTGACATATTGTGCGCCGCTCACGATAGGGATAAATTGGAAGTGTTGGCCAAAACGGCCATGAAAAATCGTTTTGCTGTGCAGTTTGAGCCACTTTGCCACCAGGGGCGCAATTCCCCATTAAACTCTCTGAGATTGGAGTGTAGCAAATTGTGGGGACAGCCACTCACTCTTTATGGCAACATTGTACGGCGTGTAACCTCGGCACGTTTTAAGCAAATATTAAGAGCGTAGTTGCGGCAAAAATCTATCTAATTGCATATTTTTAGCTCATTTAATGGTTTAAAAAAGTAAAATAAACAAAGGGGAATTTTTGTAAAACCCTTGTAATCTTTCTTTTTAATATCTTATGATTCTAGCTAATCTTGCCAACGAAATCGCCATTGAAGCTAATTTAAAGCAATTTTTAATCGTGCTTTTGGTTTCTTTAACGGTGGCTACTTTATCTCAATCTTTAACTTTTTTTCGTCAAATTCCCTACACATTATTACTGGTGATTGCGGGGCTATGTTTGGCATTTTTAGATGTGCGTTTGGTGAATTTGTCCCCAGAATTAATTTTGTTGATTTTTTTGCCACCGTTGTTATTTGAGGCAGCCTGGAATTTGCAATGGCCGCGTTTAAAGAAAGATTTAATTCCAATTAGTATTTATGCTGTTTTAGGAGTGGTAATTTCGGTGGCCGGTGTGGCGCTTTCTCTGGAAAAAGTACCCGGAATTTCTCTTGCTACCGCTTTATTAGTCGGTGCGAGTGTCTCGGCTACTGATCCGGTTTCTGTGATTGCTTTATTTCGTGAATTAGGAGTTGATAAACGTCTTTCAACTTTGATGGAAGGGGAAAGTTTATTTAATGATGGTATTGCCGTTGTCGCCTTTACTTTTTTATTAGGGTTTTCTTATGGGAGTACACAATTTTCTCTGCCGTTGCTTTTAATTCAATTCCTAACTTTTGTAGGGGTAGGAGTTGGCGTGGGTTCGTTAATTGGTTTCGGAATTTCTTATATAACCCAACGTTTTGATTTACCCTACGTTGAACAATCTGCTACTTTAGTATCAGCCTATGGTGCTTATTTAATTGCTGAAGATTTCGGCGGTTCAGGAGTAATTGCTGTTGTAATCACCGGCTTAATTTTGGGTAATTTTGGCTCTCGAATTGGTATGAATCCCCGCACTCGTTTGGTCGTAACAGAGTTTTGGGAATTTATCGCTTTTTTCGTTAACTCAATAGTATTTTTGTTGATAGGTGATCAAATAAGTTTTTCTAGTTTAGGAGAAAATTTAGTGCCGATTTCAGTTGCTATTACGGCAGTTATTTTAACGCGAGCTTTGGCTATTTATGGTTTAGGGGGTTTGTCTAATTGGCTGGCAAAATCTCATATTTCTTTGCCAGAACAAACAATTTTGTGGTGGGGAGGATTGCGAGGTTCAGTGTCAATTGCTTTGGCATTAAGTGTGCCGGAAAATTTACCAGGCCGGTCTACTACTATCGCTATTGTTTTTGCGATTGTTTTGTTTACTCTTTTAGTTCAAGGCTTAACTACAAAGCCGCTTTTAGAAAAATTAGGCTTAATTAAAAACCAAGTTTTACAAGCAAAGTATTTACAGCTTTTAGCTCAACGTTCTGCTATTGAGCAAGTTTTAAATCGGGTTGAAAACATGGCTACTAAGTCAGAAATTAAGTTAGATTTTCAAAAAGATATGGCAAAAGCACTGGCAAAAAAGCAAACTAAAATTGAAGCTGATATTAAAGATTTACAAGAGCAAAATCCAGATTTGAGAGATATTCCTACTCAACAACTTACAAATGAGCTTATTGATTTAGAGGCTGATACTTATGCCCGTTTAATTCGGGCCGGCAAGCTAAAAGAGTTTCCTGAATTATTAATGCCTGAAATGTTGCTTGAAAAAAGCGAGTAATCGGAGTTTGTTGGGTTTTGTAATATGCTTAACCCAACTTAGGGAGTAAAGCTTTTTTAGATAATATTCTTTCCCCAGACGGAGGTATAAATTTTGCCGGCGCTGTACAGTTTGACATAAGTGCAGCCACCCCAAGAAACCTATGCAAACTCAACAAGAAGCCTACTCCATCAGTCCAACTAAACAAAGAATTATTAGCGCCTTTCGTGCCCTTGGTTGGCTTGCTTTTTGGGTGGAGTTAGCTTTTACTCTTGGATCAGGATTAGTGTTAATTTTTGCGATGTCCGGGCGAAATTTTAGCACAGAATTAAACACCGGAATTAGTATAGGTATTTTTTGGGCTTGTTGTGCTGTTTTTGCACTTTTAGTTAATATTTTTTTCGCCTATCGCTACACTCGCATTGCTAAAGGTTTAGCAAATCCTAATAAGGAATTTACTCCTAGTAAAAGCGATACCCTTAAAATGCTACGTTGGGCAGTGATTGTAAGTTTAGTGGGAATTTTATTAGGGATTTTAGGTGCCGGTTCAACGGTGGGGGTTTTGGTGGCAAAATCTGTTTCCCAACCCCCAGGAGTTGCTATCACCGATGCCAACCGAATTATTCGGGCTTTAGATGTTTTTGTGGTTGTGGCAAATCTTAATGGGATTGCTGCTCATTTTGTTGGTTTAGTTACTTCTTTGGGTCTATTAAATTGGCTTGAGCAAGATTAATAAATTTGCTTAAATATTGTGTTTTTCTTGCAAAAGCATTTGAATTTCTGCTCTCATAGCTGTAATTTCTTGATGTAATGCTGCAAGAGCATTTGCACCGGCCACTTCTGCTTCCTCATCTTCTGCATCTCGCCCCACAAAAAACGTCGCCAACGCGGCCGTTACATAGCCAAAAACAGCAAATCCATAAAGCGATAAAACCAGGCAAAGTACCCGTCCTTCTGCTGTTTTTGGCCAATATTCTGACCCCATTGTTGTCATCACCATCGCCGTCCACCAAAGCGCCGTTCCGTAATCTTTAAAACCCTCTGTGGCATCTTTTTCAAAGGCATACATTCCCGCAGATCCGATTAGTGTGACTACCAATGTTAGCGCTATTACATAACCGAAACCTCGGCGGTTCATACTTGCTCTCAGCGTTCGCATTCCCCGGTTAAGAGAACTAATCACACGCACTAAACGTAGTCCTCGCGCTGCTCGTAAAATTTGAAAAACTCGCACGGCTCTAAATAAACGCAATGCCGGCAATAACAAGGAAAATGCTGTTAGCCAATTGCTTCTCAAATAACTTAATTTATTTGGCGCTAAAGTGAATTTAACAATAAAATCTACAATAAATAAAATCCATATTAAATTACTAATAGTTTCCAAAAAAGAATTTAAACCAAAAATTAAATCAAATGCTAACAGCGCCAGCCACGCAAAACCCAACAAAAACATGGGTGTTTCTAGCCAGTCCTCAAGTTGTTCGAGAACTTCCCAGCGTTCTTGTTTTAATGTATTTCTTTCTGAGATTGTTTGATGGCTCATAATATTTTTGTGTGGATAATTACCTAATGTTAAAAATAATTTTTAACTGTGTTTAATTGCTTTTAATGCTGCTTGATAGCGCTCGTCAATATCTTGGAGGTCTAACGGTTCAGAAATATGCTGACGACTCGCTCTCTCAATGGCATTGGCATGGTGCAATAAACATCTACGGTATTTTTTGTTTTCTGTGCGTTCTGCAATGGTAGCAATTGCCTCTAACAAACGAATTATTACGGCTACACTAGTGCTTCCATATTGGCGAATTTGATTAAAGGCTGCATCAATGATTCTCGTGAATGTTACCGTCTCAACAATCAGTCGCAAAACGTTATTGTTGTCGTAGCGATAAGGCGAGGGAAATTCTTTTGCAGCGAGATGGCTAAGGGCTGCGCTGAGTTGATCAATGCAACGAATGGCAGTAAAGGGATCGTTGATACCCGGAGAAAGCGCTCTCACCGCGATTTCTACTAATTGATTTACGGGAAATTCTACGTCCTGATGCTCTGTGCGTTGCCGGCCTAAAATAAATGTCTCCCTAATTTGTTTGATGAGGTGGCGATCTACTCTTTCTTCTGGCCACACCATAACGAGATTACTTTTTTGAACAACAAATTTTCCGGGTCGATATAAAACCCGCAAAAGTAAATCTTTGTTTTGGGCAATTTCCATCAATTTTTCGCCATCAATTGCTTGAATATATCCGCTTTTAAGCGATGTAAATATGTAGGATTTTTGCTCAAAATTGGCAGGCAATTCTTTTATAAACTCCTTGGATTTTTCTTCACTTAAGCCGATTCTTTCAGGAAACAATCGCTCGATGGTTTTTTCAAGTTCTTCCCCTACTTCAGCAATGACATTTTCTGCTTGAATTGAAGTAGAAGCGTGATGAATAAAATAAATCAACACTCCAATACTGGTGAGAACTAAAATAATGCCAACTGTAACTGAAATTTGAGGTACAAAGACGTTGTAATCTTCTCCCCGTATGCTTCGCAAAACAAGCAAACAATAAATAAATGTGGCAATAAAAGTACCCAAAACAATTTGATTGCCGGTATCTTGCATAAAGTTGCGGAGCAATCGGGGGCCAAATTGTGAAGAAGCAAGCTGGAGGGCCACCAGTGTGATTGAGAAGACGGTACCGGCAACGGTAATCATGGAACCGGCAACCGCAGAAAGCAGTGTACGAGCGCCTTCTGGGCCGCCGGTATAGACCCAGTTTAAATTCTCCACCGGCCCAGATTTGCCGGTGCGGTCAAGAGCCAGCATGGCAAATGCCAAAGTGATCGCCAACGCCGCCATCAGGGCCGGTACAAACCAATAGCTTGAGTGCAGGGAATCCCAAAGCTTAAAGAATTTGACTTTCATTCGTGATTCCGGTTTTCAATGCTACTGTTGCCGTTTGTTTGTGCTCGCATTTCCGCCAGTTTTCTCAGAGAACCGCCAATGCTGCGAGGTTTTGGCACATTTCCCTTGCCGGCGGGCCATCCTTCCCGTTGCCGGCTGCGATCTCCATCGGTTTCTTCGGTTTGGTCGTGAAATAATATTTGTTGGGTTGGAAATGGTAGATCAATTCCATTTTTCACCAGTTTAATTTTAATGGCTGTTAATACTTTGTCCCGTGAATCTAAGGTGCTGGCGCGGTGGGGTGGATTTACCCACCAACGAGCCCGAATATCAATTGTACTTGCTGCAAGTTCCATCACTAAAACATCTGGAGCAGGGTTTTTTAATACTCCGTCTACGCTGGTAATGGCTTCTAAAATTAATTGCTTGGCTTTGTGAATATCATCGCCGTAACCAATGCCAATATCATACTCGACTCGGCGATTTTCAAAGGCGGTATTAACGATTATGGAGTTTGTAAAAAGTTCAGAATTGGGAATAACAATTCGCCGCCCATCATAGGTTTTAATCGTGGTGGCACGAGTTTGGATATTCTCAACCGTTCCTTCATAGTCTTTAAACACAATTTGGTCGTCAATTTGAAAGGGTTCCGTTAATAAAATTAAAATGCCGGCGAGAAAGTTTTGCAAAATGTCGCGGAAGGCAAAACCAATAGCTACCCCACTGATTCCTAGCAGTTGAATTAAATCGCCGGCTTTGAAAGATGGAATAATGATCGAGAGGGCAACAAATAAACCTATTAAAATTGTAATGCCTTGCGATAAACGACCGAGAACTAATCCTAAATTTCTGGCTTGCCGGTGCCGACGTGTGAGGCGTTTAACGCTGTATTTAAAGAGCTTTGCTATGAAAAAAAAGATAAAGAAAACGATGATGGCTAAAATCAAATTGGGCAACAAAACAATTACGCTATTGCTCATGCTTTGCACTTTTTCCCATGCCGTTGAAACGGATGTTTGCGCGCTCATAAATACTTGCCACAAAAACTTTCTTGTTTATGGTAATTTAAAGTTTAAAATTTTTGCCTCTATCTCTTGACTTAGTTTACCAGCCGACTACTAATAAAATTCCACAAAATACTCCGACAATAGCTTTATTTGTCGGAGTTTGGCGAATGCAAATATGAGGTTCGCATTGTATTTTATTGTGGATTTTTAGGAATAAACGCGAGGTTTGCGAGCGCCAACAGAAGCACCAATCATTGACGATATTAAACCAAGTAAGGAACCAAATAAAAATGACCATGCACCTTTAGCAGTATTTGCAGCCGCGTTGCGAGCTTCATTTACGCTTATATTAGGGGCTTGATTAGGAATATTAACGCCTCCTGATTGTTGCACTTGATTTGCAATTTCACCGGCATTAGAAGCCACTGCACCAAAGAGACCCGAAATACCGCTGACTAATAACCAAGAGCTCAAAGCTAAGGTGGTTCCCCACAAAATAGCTCCATTTAAAAGGGCTGTTTTTTTGTTCATTGGGCCGCAAGAAAGCGCCATTACCCAACTACCTAAAAATAGGGAAATAAGTAAGCTAATTATTGACCAAATTCCTACTCCTAAACCCACATTTCCTGCATTGGCACCACTCGCACCGGCACTGAGTCCAATGGCTGCTCCCAAAGCGCTTAAAATTAGCTGAGTGCTAATGGCAATAACAATTCCGCCGATAATTGGGCCCCAGCGAACTCGATCATGGTAATCAACGACGGGATTAATAATTGCGGGATTTGTGAGTTGATCGGGTGTACGTTCTGAATAAGAAGTCATAAGCGATTTTTTTTGTTGAGGGGCTGAATTTTTTAATTGCATATTTATTGTAAGGAAAAATTTTATTAGTTATATCTACCCTAAGTTATAGTGAATAGTTTTTAGGACTCTCAACAGCAATGCTTTTGCCTTGAAGATAGACAAAATAGAATAAAGACGAGTCAAGGAAAATTTAAGCCTGGCAAAGTTTTGTTGCAGGGCTAGAAAAATAATAGTAGATGGTTCATCTATCAAAAGGCATAATTATTTAAATGTGCAATTGGGCTAGGTTTCCTAATTATTGCGACATCTTTCAGAAGGATGAAGTCGTAAAAGAATATTTTTATTACACTAAAGGAATAATCACCGATAAATTATAGGATAAAGGCATCATGTTACTTTACAAAATAGATGATTTTCATCCCCGTTATCGTCAAGATGTGTTTGAGGGGGAAGATATTAAAGGGTTAGATGTCTATGCAGGCATCAGTGATGATAAAATTGGCACAATTGATACAATTTTAGTGGATGAAACAGGTATTTTTCGCTATTTTGTTGTTGATATTGGCTTCTGGATTTTTAGCAAAAAAATATTAATTCCTATTGAGCTTTGTCGTCTTGATTTTAATGCGCGGCGTGTTCAAGCTACAGGCTTGAGAAGTAAAGATCAAGCAGAACAATTGCCCAGATATGAAGATGGCATCGCTGTTGATGATGATTATGAAGAGCAAGTGCGGGGAATTTATCGCAGCGCAACAGTGGAAGGATCGCTGCCGGTGGAAGCTTCTTTGCCATTGGAAACTACGCCTATTGTAGACCGTTCTAAGCAGGTTCGTATTCCTTTAGAAGTAGCACGAAATGTAGATAAAAAAGAGCCGGTTGTGCCATCATCGGGAGTTTCACCAACTAGGAAGAGTTACAGCGATGAACAAAAGCAGGCATTGAATAAAACGAAAAAATCCGATCAACAAATTAAATTATTTGAAGAGCGATTAATTGCTCAGAAAAAGCGAGAAAAAGCCGGTGAGGTTGAAGTTAATAAGCGTGTTGAAACTAATACAGCACGAGTGTCGGTTCCCATCGAAAAAGAGAGGGTAGTAATTGAGTCTGTGCCAATAATTCCTAGCCCTGAGTCGGTGTTGGCAAATAACGCTTTTAAAGAACAAGAAGTTGTGCGGATGGAAGTGTACGAAGAAACAGCGAATATTAAAAAGCAAGCTGTTGTTTGTGAAGAAGTTAAGATCCGCAAAGAAGTTGACCGCGATACTGTGGAAAAAGCTGCCACCCTACGCCGCGAAGAATTGGAGGTTAAAACCGAAGGAAATCCTGATTTAAATCAGTCTAATTCACCGAAAAAAGACCATTAAAAAACCGATTTTTTGAAATTAGTTAATTAGCTCAATAATGGAGGATAGCTATCATGTTTAAAGACGGTAATTTTAATTGGTTAAACCTGGGGATTTGCTCATTATTCCTGGGTTTAGGTGCGGCTTATGTTGTGTTGGAATCTGAGCCGGTTGTGGCTCAAAAAAATCAACAGATGTTTCCTGATGTAAAAGAGAATTATTGGGCAAGACCTTTTATTCAAAACTTAGCAGAAAAAAGAGTGCTTAAGGGTTATAAAGACGGAACATTTAGACCAAATCAAATTGTAGATCGCGACGAATTTGCCGCCATGATTCGGCAAGCATTTGAAGAAAGAAAAATTACGGAAATTCCCAGCGGAAGTTACTTTAAAGATGTGCCAAAGGGCTATTGGGCTGCTCCACCAATCAAAGAAGCCTACGAAACAGGATTTATGAAAGAATATCCGGGGAATTTGTTTAAACCCCAGCAAGGAATTACCCGGACTCAGGCGATAATTGATTTAACAAAAGGCATGAATTTAGATTATAAGGCTAAAACAAATCAAGCCCCTCAAGCCGCCGTTGTTCCCCAAAAAGCAACGCCAGCAAAACAATCTAAAATTGCTAAAAATCGGTTATTATTTCCGCTGGCTTCAACTGCTTTGATGCAGCCTTTAATGCCGGTTATTGCCTCGGTGCCACAGCAACAGAAACCGGCAAATGCAACCCCCCAACAAGCAGCAAAAACCGCCACAGGCCCAGGGAATAATGCGGCTTTAAATTTGCTTAAATCTTATTATCAAGATGCTGATAAAATTCCCAAAAATGCGGTTAATAATGTAGCGGCTGCAACGCAGGCAGATATTGTGGTGAATTATCCAGATTCGAGATTTTTTAAGCCTAATGAGATGCTTACAAGGGGCTCAGCGGCAGCTTTAATTCATCAAGCATTAGTTTATCGTGGCGAGTTACAACCTCTTCCCCAAAATTCAGAAGCTGCGAAATATATTCCTACTTCTGCGGAAAAAAGAAACAGCAAGGCGGAAGCTAAATAAGGTGTTTTGAAAGCTCGTGTTATGGCGACTACGTTTATTGGTGGTCGCTTTTTTTATGGGTTTTAGTAAGGTAATTTTTGGGATAAAATTATTTTATTCAATTAGATAAACTAGCTTATTTTATGTGGATAAACCTCTTGCAATCCAGCTGAAATTAACTTTAAATTGAAGGTTAATATCTTAAATTTGATATTGATTATGATAACTATCAACCTCAAAAAACTCACCAACTGCATGAACCCGAAAAACTGCCTATCTACACCCCAAGAGCAAAAGTGGTAACTAACTTTTTAGCACACCGGCCCGCCGCAAAAACTTTTATCATCAGATCATACCCACCATCTCCTTAGAAAAAAGTCAAAATAACCATAGAACCAAATTCACACAATTAAAATATGAACCGACTACAACCCTGGCAATGGATAATTCTAGCCCTACCGATCACCGGCATAATAGGCTTCATTTTAATAGCCGCCGGCCAACAAATTCATCAATGGGGAATTAACTGGATCTGGGCAATATTTACCCTCATATTTCTAGCCTGGCGATGGCTACTTGTTAAATGGACACAACCGGCCCGCCAACAAATAGAAGCCATCATCGCCGACATCAGCCAAGAAATAGAAACCACCCCAAATAACATCAACATCCAACCCCAAACAGCCCTCGAAGAAATCCTCTTAAAATCACAAAACGACCCCCCTATTTGGGAAGACTTACAAACCTTCTGGCAAAGAAGTCAAGAACTCGTCACCGCCATCGCCCATATCTATCACCCCGAAGTCAAATATCCCCTCCTTTCTATCTACATTCCCCAAGCTTATAACCTCATTCGAGGCACAATTGATGACATGGATAGATGGATGCAAAAACTCTCCCCAGCCCTCAATCAAATCACCGTCGGACAAGCCTACGAATCCTATAAAATTTATCGCAAACTAGAACCATCCGCCCGCAAATTACTACAAGCTTGGAACTGGGCACAATGGCTATTAAACCCCGCATCCGCCGCCGCCAGAATTGCCACAAAAGGAGCCAACAATAAAGCCACCCAACAACTGCTTGGAAACCTAAGTCAAATGTTACGAGAAGCCGCCCTCAAAAACTTATGCCGGCAAGCAGTAATTCTTTATAGTGGTGGCACACTCCCCCTCGAATTTACCACAACAATTCAACCGGCCCTCCCGAAAGCCGAAACCCAAACCCTCAAAGAAATTCTCAGTCAAGCCCAACCCGTCGCAGAAATCGAACAAAAACTCCTCAACATCATACTTGTCGGACGCACCGGCGCCGGTAAAAGCAGCCTCATAAACAGCCTCTTTCAAGCCGAAAAAGCCGAAGTAGACGTCCTCCCCAGTACCGACAAAATCAAAAACTACCACTGGAACCAAAACGGCGAAACCCTCACCCTCACAGACACCCCCGGTTACGAACAAGTCAAAAGGGACGACCTCCGCGAAATAGTGCTAGAGTATGCTAATGGTGCGGACTTGCTCCTACTTGTTACCCCCGCCCTTGACCCCGCCTTGCAAATGGACGTAGACTTTCTCAAAGACATTTATACAAATGTAGAAGACCTACCCGCCATCGCCATCGTCACACAAGTAGACCGTTTACGACCCATCCGCGAATGGGAACCCCCCTATGATTGGGAATGGGGCGACCGGCCAAAAGAAATCGCCATCCGTGAAGCAACAGAATATCGCACCCAAACCTTTGGCGAATTATGTGAGATAGTTTTACCTGTAATCACAAGTGATATCAAAACAAATCGTCCAGCTTGGGGCATAGACACCCTATCTTTAGCACTCCTAGAATCAATTGATCCCGTCAAAAAACTACGCCTTGCACGCTTTTTAAAAAACCTAGAAGCTCGCACCATTGCTGCTGCTAAAATTATCGACAATTACACTTTTCAAATGGCAACAACCCAAGGCTTAACCGCCTTACTAAAAAGCCCCGTTTTACAGTTTATCTCGACTCTCACCACCGGCTCACCAAACCTCGCTAACTTACTCGCAACCCAAATACCTGTCGAACAATTACCCATCGTTATTGGTAAATTACAAATGGCTTACGAACTCTACTCTCTTTTAAATATCGAAGATGAAAAAATGCCCAATTTTGACTTGTTAAGTTTGTGGCCTTTGCTCTTAGAAAATAAAGCCACACCAGAAAAAAATGCTTGGGCTTTTGGTCACGCTTTAATTGAGTTTTGGACTCACAATTTAACGCCTCAGCAATTGCGGGAGCGGTTTGAGTTTTATCTGAAAGAAGTATAGGTTTTTTTTCACGCAGAGGAGACGGAGGAAGGCACAGAGGTCACAGAGGGTTGTTGCAAGTTTTTCTCTTTCCTCTGTGTTACTCTGTGAAAACCTCTGTGTTCTCTGTGTGATAAATATCTCTCTGCAAGAGGAGTTTATTTGCTCTCTTTTTTTTATAATATGTTTTATAAGTTTTTTTATCAATACTCACTATGCTAATTTTTGCTGCTATTATCGCTTTTTACGTTGCCTGGAATTTAGGGGCTAATGATGTCGCAAATTCTATGGGAACTTCTGTGGGTTCAAAAGCACTTTCTTTAAAGCAAGCACTAATCGTTGCGGGCTTTTTAGAGTTTTTGGGGGCTGTGCTTTTTGGCAAAGAGGTTTCTTCTACTTTAGCTACGGAAGTTGTTAATCCCGAAGTATTTAGTGCTACACCGGCACTGTTACTAAAGGGCATGATCATAGTTATGGTTGCTAGTGCTATATGGGTACAAGTTGCTACTCTTAAAGGTTGGCCTGTTTCTTCTTCTCATGCTATTGTTGGAGCATTGGCTGGCTTTAGTTGGGTGGCTGCCGGTCGGAGTTCGGTAGATTGGTCAAATATTAAAATTATTTCTATCACTTGGGTGCTAACTCCTGTCATAAGTGCTATTATTGCAGGTGTTTTTTTTGCCTGTATTAAAAAATGGATTATCGAACAAAATGAACCTATCCAACAACTACAAGAATGGATACCTTGGTTAAGTTCTACTTTGGTGGGAGTATTTGGTTTTTTAGTTTTGCCTTCTGTTCTCGCACCCGCCTATTTTTGGCTGATAAATCACACTTCTTTTAATCTTCCTGCTCACGATCTTACTTTGGCTGTAGGTGCCGGTGCCGCAGTTTTTATTACGTTCTTTTCTTGGCATCAACTCAAAATTCTTTCCTCGCCTCTAAAAATTCAGTCTGCTTCTAATATAAACGAAGCTAAAAATTTAATTATCCAGCCTAAAGATACTGAAATAAAAATTGAAAAAATATTAGCTAAATTTCAAATTTTAAGTGCTTGTTTTGTCGCATTTGCTCATGGTTCTAATGATGTGGGAAACGCTATTGCTCCTTTAGCAGTTATTAATTATATAAAAAATACAGGTATCGTTCCTGTAGATTCTTTGCAAGTACCTTTATGGATTTTAGTATTGGGAGGACTGGGTATTGTTGCCGGTTTAGCAGTATTGGGAAAACGGGTTATTACAACAGTAGGCGAAAAAATTATTGAGTTACAACCCAGCGCCGGTTTTTGTGCCGAGTTAGCAACGGCGACGACGGTTTTGGTAGCCTCCCGTTTCGGGTTGCCGGTTTCCACCTCTCACGCCTTAGTGGGCGGTGTAGTGGGCGTTGGAATTGTTAGAAGTTTTCTCGAAGGGAAAAAGCAGCCAGAGGTAAGTGGAGACACGTTGAAAGGCATTTTTTTGGGCTGGGTAGTGACGGTACCTATTGCAGCCGGTTTAAGTGCTTTAATTTTTACCATTGTCAGCCGGTTTATCTAAAAAATTTGTAAACCCCTATTACCCATTGCCCATACCTTCTCGGTTGCTTTTATTTGGGTAGTAGCGGGTAGGTAAAAATTTCCAACCGGCTGCATCGGCTGCCCAGTTGCGAAAAATTTTGATATCGGCAAAGATTTTTGTAAAATGCCAGTTATAGGTTTGTTTCCAAGCAGCCGGCCAGTTGGCAGTTTCATCACTTTGCTGTAGCGCCCGAATTTCTGCTTCAAGTGCTTGAGTGTGCCGGTGAAAAATAGCTTCTAAATCTTTGAAATGTTCGTCTGGGGAACGCATAAGACAATCTTACAGCTAGTGACACTCCGCAGCAGGGATGCAATAATAAATACCGCTGGGGTGTAAAAGTTTTTTGGGGCGGCTTTGAGTCAATTTTGGAAAAATATATTCCAAACTTAGAGAAAAATACGCCCAGTGCTAAATTATGGCATTTCTTTATGAACTATTGCAGCAATTGATCAACACAATTTGCCACAATACATAGCAAGATTGACGAACCGGATTCGATCCGATTAGAACCCAGATAGCAACTAACTAGAGGATAGATACTAATGGGGCCTTTGGACAATAGACCAGATAACTTGGGTGCCGGCGATCCAAAAGCGACGGAAGCAGCTTTGAAAGCTGTCACTCAGGAGTTAAAACATTTACAGCAAGATTTGATTTTGCATTTGGCGCAAGATTTCACTAGGCTTGTGGGTGAAAAATACCGCCTGAGTGAGGATATTGATAAGTTGCGAATTCAGCAGCAGCAATTACGAGTGCAGCAACTTGATAGCATTTCTCAACGCGCTTCAGCAGAGCAACAAGCTCTGGCGCAACAGGTAGCGGAAATGGTTGCAAGTCAAATGCAAGCAAAGTTAATGTCTCGCTTAGATGAAATTGCGGACGGAATGCGCGAATCTCGTTTACTAAGTGAGCAAAATTCTGCCCCTCGTGATCGGATGGGTGCGGGGATATATTTGGCGTCGATGGATGGGACGCTGATGGGGAATTATGAGCAGGTAAAGCAGGAAATCCAGCGCACTCAAAGTGTTTTAGGAGAACAGCTAAACCGGCTTAATGGTTTGCAGCAACAAGGTGAGGTAATTATTGAGCGATTGGTTAATCGTTTGATTGAACAGTTGCAAATGGATGCAAGTGCGGTAGATGTTGCTCATCTCTCACAAGAAGATATACAAAAGTTGATGTCCGCAGTACCGGCTTCTGAGTCTGGGCGTTTGGTGCATACGCCGCAAACTGTGCAGCCGGTGGTGCAACCTCAACCTGTAGCGACTCCCACACCGGCACCGGCAAAGTCAGGTTCAATGGTTCAAGTTGGGGTGCTTTTGGCGTTGTGTTCGGCGGTGGTTTTGTCGCTGTTTAATGTTTGCATCAAGATTATCATTAAGAGCAAGGCTCCCCGAACAATTTTAGGGCTTTTTCAGTTAGAGGGAATTGTTACACCGGGGTTTGGAAATTCTCTGTTAATTTTGCTATTTCGGACTATTGTTGTTTTAACGATTTTGCCAATTTTAGCAACATTTTTGTATCCCAATGTTTGGAAAGATTTAAAAAAATTTGTCACTTCCAAAGACACCGAACAGTGGTTAAAGGTGGTGGGTAGTGGTTGCTTTTTGTTTTTGTCTCAAGTTCTAATTTATATTGCGCTTGGGAATATTCCAACGGGCATTGCGATTACAATTTTCTTTGTTTATCCCATTGTTACGGTTTTTGCTTCTTGGGCTTTGTTTGGAGACAAACCTACGCCTTTGCGTTATATCTCTATTGGTGTTATTATAGCTGGCTTAACTTTAGCTACTTTGCCAGCTTTTGGTCAAAAAGCTTTCGGTGATGTTGGTCTTGGGGTGGCGAGTGCTTTGGGTTCGGGTGTGACTTTTGCGGTTTATATTTTGACGGCTGCTTTAGGTCAGAAAAAGTTGCATCCTATTCCGTTTACTTTTGTTGGTTTTGTAACTATTTTGTGTCTGTGTTCTGTTTGTTTGTTGTTACCTTTGCCAAAGAATTTGGCGGTGCAAATTGCGCCTAATGTTTGGCCTCAATTAATTGCTGGTGGTGCGGTTTTAGGCGTGCTGACTTTAGCTAGTTATTTGTTGAATAATTTTGCGATTCGTTTTGCTGGGCCGGCTTTGGCTTCTATTATTGGTGCGAGTGGGCCGGCGTTGACTGCTTTGTTTGGTTTTTTGATTATTAAGGAGATGATTTTGCCGGTTCAAATTCTCGGTTTGTTGGTGGTTACTTCTGGCGTGGCGGCGATGAGTGTTGAGAAGTTATTGGCTCAGAAAAAGCCTGCTGCTTCATCGGCACCTGTTCCTTCAAGATAACGTTTTTGATAGTTTTTTAAAAGCCGGTTTCTTTCGGAAGCCGGTTTTTTATTGGGAAGTTATAAATGGCAATTTTTTAACCATTCCCTGACAGCAAGGCTTAAAAGAAATTACACAATATCTGGCCGATTCAAAAGCCTTTGTCATGGTAAAATCAATCCCACACTACAAAGGCAAGCTTTTTTAAGGCAAGGTCAAGATGGAAAAATACGTCAGTTTAAGGAAAACAGGAGCAGCGTGGCTATTTGAAAGCGAAGCAGCACTAGAAGATTTTATCTGGGCGAATTTAGAAGAATTATTTAGTTTAAATCCTTTAAAGCGACAATTTTGTATTAGCGGGCAATATTGTGATATTTTAGCTGTCGGAGAAAATAAACAGTTAGTGGTGCTTGAACTAAAAAACACTGAAGATCGATATGTTGTTCAGCAACTAACCCGTTATTACGACGCATTACAAGAAGAAAAACCTTTCACCGAACAAATAGACTACTCTCTTCCTGTCCGCCTTGTCGCTGTTACACCGACTTTTCACCGTGATAATTTTACAGATCGGAAGTATCACCATTTATCTATTGATTTTTGGCAATTTGAAATTTTAGAATCCGCCGATTTTTTTTATTTGCACATCAAAAATATTGATAGTGGCGAAGAAGTATTACAATCAAAAATTTTAAAAAAAGTCAAGGAACCCGATGATAATCTACCTGAGCCTCCTCGGTTATTTTTTAAATTTATAGACAAGTGTAACGAGGAAGAAAAACAGTCAATATTGATGCTGCGCCGACAGATTCTCAGCTTTGACAAACGAATCAAAGAAATTACAGAATCCGGCAGTATAAAATATGGAAGAGGTAAAACAAAGCTATTTGCTGAGTTGCGTTTTGATAATCAGCGAAACAGTCCAGCACTTTTCTTGTGGCTCCCTTATATTAAAGGATTTAATACAAGATTTACGGCTAGGATGAGAGTCTGGACTGATTGGAAAAACGTCTCTGATGTGGCTTATGTTCGTAAGGGAATGGGCATAATTATAAGTGAAAACGAGTTTAGATTAGGAACCGTTTCTCCGCCAGCTAAGTTACTTCCTTCCCGCTACTATGGTCAACAAGCCAGGGATGCTTTTTTTACCGATATAACATTCCGCGAAAACCACATTAATGCAATTTTAAGACAACCCGAAGATTTACGTTTCAATGATCATTTCCCATTAGCCTTAAGCGTTTTATACTATCTAAAATTGATAGAATCGTCTACAGATTTTAATTCTTTAGAAAAGATAGTTGAGATGGCTTTAGAAACACGACGCTAAAAAATAACTCAGTCTTGTTATTCCTAATTCCTCACTTAAAAACCCGGCCTCTTGACGAAACCGGGTTTTTAAAAACTTCTTTTTTCAACGGAGAGGGAGGGATTCGAACCCTCGTTGAAGTTACCCCCAAACAGCATTTCCAGTGCTGCGCCTTCAACCACTCGGCCACCTCTCCAGGCAGAAACTAGCAAATCAATTTACTAGCCACAAGATAAATACGTTAGCAGAACTTACCCCATCTTGGCAAGAGCTTTTCCAAAAATCTTTTTCATCCCCACCGGCCGCTAGACCCAGACCCCCGTTTTATCGTACCCTCTACAAAGTGAACCATCCTTGCCCATAACTCAAAATGACCCCAACCCATAAAATCACCATCCACCACCGGCAAGCCGGTAAAACCTACACCGTCAACGTCCCCGAAGACCGATATATCCTTCAAAGTGCCGAAAATCAAGGCGTAGACCTCCCCTTTGCCTGTCGTAATGGTGCCTGTACTTCCTGTGCAGTCCGTATCAAAACCGGCCAAATTTACCAGCCTGAAGCAATGGGACTCTCCCCTCAACTACGCGAACAAGGATACGCTTTACTCTGTGTCAGTTATCCTTGCACAGATTTAGAAGTAGAAACCCAAGATGAAGACGAAGTTTACGAATTACAGTTTGGCCGGTATTTTGGCAAAGGTAAGGTGCGGTTTGGTTTACCCCTAGATGAAGACTAAAAGTTTTTAGCCGCCGATGAACGCAAACTATAGGGGATGGACTTACTTTTTGATACTGATGTTGTTGTTTTTAATGGGGTGTCAGAGTGCGGTGACTCCACAAGGAATAACTGTGCCGGTGCAAAGAATATTATCAGGTCAAAGTTTAGAAATTGCCGGCTCTTTAGAAGCATCTAATAGAATTCGTCTCATAGGCATTGATGCACCTGATTTTAAACAAGAACCTTGGGGAGAACAAGCTAAACAACGTCTTCAAGAATTGATTAACAACCAGCCAGTTTTATTAGAAACCGATGTAGAAACAAAATATTGTTTTAATAACCGTTGTAACCAGCTTGCTTATGTTTGGGTAAACAACAAATTGTTAAACGAAGAACTTGCCAAAGAAGGCTTGGTGCTCGCTTCTCGAAGAGAGCCCAATACCAAGT
Organism: Halomicronema sp.; assembly: GCA_036704045.1. Classification (GTDB taxonomy): domain Bacteria; phylum Cyanobacteriota; class Cyanobacteriia; order Cyanobacteriales; family Oscillatoriaceae; genus Ancylothrix. The sequence goes on from DATNQM010000008.1 coordinate 18,865, forward strand.
ATCAAAAACGCATTGAACACGCCCAAGAATACGCAAGAATCATGGGAAACGGCATTTGGAACCCAGAAAAACCCATGAGAGAAACACCCGCTGAATTTCGTAAATAAAGGGCAAATAGTAAACAACCAATGTAGGGGCCGTTCCCCTGTACCGTCCCCCAATAATGCCGCCCCCAAAAAAATGACAAAGGACTATTAAAAAATGACAAATAACGAACTTCAGGTATTTTTAGACATCGCCACAGAAGCCGCCTTAGCCGCCGGTAGCATCTTACAAAGTTACCTGGGAAACATCAAAAACATTCAAGAAAAAGGCCGACCCGGAGACTTAGTAACCGAAGCCGATAAAGCCTCAGAAAAAGCTATTTTAGAAGTCTTAAACAGGCACGTTCCCCAGCACGGTATCCTCACAGAAGAAAGTGGCAGTCTTGGCAACTCCACAAGCACCTATCTTTGGGCTATTGACCCCCTTGATGGTACTACCAATTTTGCCCACCAATACCCTTTTTTCTCCGCTTCTATTGGCTTACTTATTGATGGAATACCGGCAGTTGGAGCAATTTTTGACCCCTTCCATAATGAACTATTCCGCGCCGCCAAAGGACTAGGTGCCACCCGCAACCGGCAACCCATTAAAGTATCAGAAACATCCGATCTAACAAAAAGTCTCCTCGTCACCGGCTTTGCTTACGACCGGCGCGAAACCCCCGACAATAACTACGCAGAATTTTGTCACCTTACCCATCTTACCCAAGGCGTGCGACGCAGTGGCGCTGCTTCCATTGACCTAGCCTGTGTAGCCTGTGGGCGTGTTGATGGATACTGGGAAAGAGGCTTACAACCTTGGGATCTGGCGGCCGGTGTCGTAATCCTACAAGAAGCTGGCGGTAAAATTACGGCCTATGATGAGAGTAGGTTTGATATTCATTCTGGCAGAATCTTAGCCACCAACGGACATCTACACAACAGCCTCAGCCAAGAATTATTACAAGTAGCCAACCGTTAAAACCAATGCCTACAGAAACCAACTCTACTTTAGGCAACTCTTGAAAATCAAATCATTTTCACCGGCATTCCCTCATTAATGCCAATCAGTCCACAAGCAAGATAAATTAGAAACAACCGGCACCGCATTGGAATAGCGCACTATGTCATTTGAACTTAACCGAGGCTTATTTCAACTCGACTTTACCGATCACCACGCCATTTTAGGCGTCCCTGTCACCGCTGAATTTAATGATATTCGCAAACGCTATCTAAAAATTGCTCGCAGCCTCCACCCAGATACCTGTAAAGCAGAGAACGAAGAACAAAAACAACTTGCCAACCAACTGTTAGCAAAGTTGGTCAGTCCGGCTTATGACAAATTCCAAAATGAGGGGGAACGCACCGAACATACTGTTCTTTTAAACCAAATGGCTAAGCGCTGTATTCAAGACCCAGCTAAAGCCCAAATTCAAAGCGAAGCTGCTAAACAATTATTGCAGGTTCCTGATTATGAAACTCCCTACAAAGCTGCTTTAGCAAAGCTGGCCGAAACTCAATATCAAAACTTATCCCAAACCTTAGATATCATTACGCAAATAAGTGAATTAAATCTTGTTTATTTGATGAGAAAAGAGGGTAAAGGTGCAGCAGTTGGGTCTCACGCCGCAGCGCCAAAACCTGCGGCTGCTGGAGCATCTTCTGCGGCTCAAAAACCTGCGACACCGCCACCGCCACCACCACCGCCAGTAAAATCAGTTTCCCAAGTTGAGCAATATTGCCAAAGAGCTCAACAATGGATGGATAATAATGATTTTGATAAGGCAATTTTGGAGTTGAAAGATGCTCTAAAAATAGAACCAAAAAATAGCAGTTGTCATGGGCTATTGGGGATGGTTTATCTCAAAAAAAATCAGCAGGCAATGGCAAAGGTTCATATTAATAAAGCCCTGGAATTGAACCCTGAAGAAAAAGTGGCTTTGGAGGCCAAGAAAACAATCGAAAGAGCAGCAAAAAAAGCTGCTGGGGGTGGCAAAAAAGCTTCTGGGAAACCTGGCAGTTTATCGGAACAAGCTAATAGTTTATTTGGGGGATTGTTTGGCGGTGGCAGCCAACCGGCCCAAAAAGGCGGGGGTTCTGCTCAGAAAAAAACGCCTCCTAAACCCGGAAATAAGCCAGAGAATCCGGGCGGTGGTATATTTGGTGGGTTGTTTGGAGGTGGCGGGAAAAAGAAATAATGGTTTATCAACCCCCAACAGGTGCTAGAGATTTATTGCCGGTTGATGTTGCTCAGAAATATTGGATTGAGGAGCGGCTGAGAACGGTTTTTCGTCGGTGGGGCTACCACCAAATTATTACTTCAACTTTGGAACGGTTGGAGACTCTGACGGCTGGGGGGGCTGTTCAGCCCTCTACAGTTATTCAGTTGCAGGATAAGGATGAGGTTTTGGGGTTGCGCCCGGAGTTAACTGCTTCGATTGCTCGTGCGGCGGTGACGCGAATGGCAGAGGCAACGGAGCCGCAAAGGTTATACTATGTGGCGAATGTGTTTCGCCGGGCGATTGAGGGTATTCACGGCGGCCAGCAAGAGTTTTTTCAGGCTGGGCTGGAGTTGGTGGGTGCCGGTGGTTTGATGGCAGATGCGGAGGTTTTGCTGGTGCTGTCGGACTGTTTGCAGCATTTGGGGTTAAGCCGGTGGCGGTTGCTTTTGGGTGAGGCCGGTTTGATGCGTTCGCTTTTGGCTGAGTTTCCAGGGGCTTTGCAAGATAAGGTTCGTTATGCTATTGCTCATCTTGACCGGCTTGCTTTGGAAATGTTGCCTCTGTCGCCAGAGTTGCGTTCACGGGCTTTGTTTTTGTTTGATCTGCGCGGACGTCCGGCGGATGTTTTGCAGCGGGTTAGTAGTTTGGAACTTAATGCACATCAAAGGGAAATTGTCAATAGGTTAAAGTCGCTGGTGGAGTTGTTGGCGCAGTGTTCGCCACAGTTGCCGGTGATTTTGGATCTTAGTTTGTTGCAGACTTTTGATTATTACACCGGCATTGTTTTTGAGGTTGTGACGGATACGGGAGATTGTATTTTAGGTCAAGGCGGAAGGTATGACCAGTTGTTGGGTTTGTATCATCCTCAAAGTGAGGATGTGCCAGGAACTGGGTTTTGTTTGAATATTGAAGAGTTACAGGGGTGTTTGTTGCCGTCTGGGGTTTTGCCCCAGGAAACGGTGCCTTGTGATTGGTTGGTGGTGCCGGTGGATGGTGCCTCGACGGCGTTTGTTTACGCCCAAAAATTGCGTGCTTCTAGCGATTTGGTGCGTGTGGAGGTGGATTTTGGGCAACGGGAAACGCGGGATGCTGTACGGGAATATGCACGACAAAGGCGAATTAAAAACATTGCTTGGGTGAAGGATGACGGGGAGGCAGAAATTGAGAGCATGAATTAGGGATAATGAAGTTATGTAAAGATGCTAGGGGTCGGTAATTTTTATTAAAAATTGCCGGTGGTTTTTAGCGTGATTTTTTGAGAGGAGAGAAGATTATGCCGCATACAATTGTTACGAATGTTTGTGAGGGAGTTGCTGATTGTGTAGAGGCTTGTCCGGTTGCTTGCATCCATGAAGGGCCCGGGAAAAATACCAAGGGTACTGATTATTATTGGATTGATTTTGCAACTTGTATCGACTGCGGTATTTGTTTGAATGTGTGCCCGGTGGAAGGGGCAATTCTTCCTGAAGAAAGACCTGAGTTACAAATGACTCCTTAGTGAAAAAAGCCTCCCTTTTTGGGGGGTTTTTAAGTTTAAGTAAAATATGGAAATTGACGGTGATAAAAAATTTATAGGTAGGTTTATGTGGGCCGGTGCTAAAGTCTTGTTAACCACTTTTCTAAAGCAAGATTAACAAAGCTTTCTAAGGAATTAGTTAAGTCATTTTCACTTATCTGATTCTCGTAGAGATAAGAATGATAAAGCCGAGAACGTTGCCTAAAATCAAAATCTATCCACATTCTGAGTGTTCTTTTACGCAGTGGCAACCAAAGGTAAAGTCGAGAGTCACTCAATGTATCAAGACGAATTTCTGCACAAGGTTTACTCTTTCCTTTGCCATAACTTATACAACCAGAGGCGCTTGTTTCCTTCATCCGCTCATCAAAACTAAGAAGTTGATTCCGAACTTGCAATAAAATTTCGCGGTTTTCAGGTGTTGTTTTACTCAGCATATTAAGTAGTGCCTTGGGAGGACTCGGTATATTTGTCGGCGTTTCTGTTTTTTGATGAGGAATTTGTAGTTGACCACTTTTCCCAGTATTTAAGTCTTTTAACTGTAAAAATAGAGTTTCTTGGTTTTCAATTATGGAAAATTGTAAAAATTCAAAATTAAGCTTCTGATACTTGAGATCAGTAAAGTTATCCCGATGGAAAGATGGCGTCATTGCTACCAAAATAACAGGCAGCGAATAATCAATTTTTTCGGCAAAGGGTTTTTCTTCTAACAAAGCATGATAATAACGAGTAAGTTGCTGGACAATATAGCGATCTTCAACGTTTTTGAGTTCCAATACAACCAACTGTTTATTTTCTGTGACGGCTAAAATATCGCAATATTGACCGGCCACAAAGTATTGTCTTTTTACGGGAATGAAACCCAATAGTTGCTGTAAATGTGTCCAAAGGAAATCTTCTAGTGCTGCTTCACTTTCAAATTCCCAGCCGGCCCCTGTTTTCTTTAAGCTAACGTAATTTGTCATCTTGACTCTTCCTTACAAAAAGTCTGGCTTTGGATTTAAAATTTATTTTATCAAAACTGTAGCAAAGTAATGCTGATTATTAACTAACCTATTCAATATTCTTAAAGTAGTTATGGTAAATTATAAAAAGCCATCTAAGCAAAATAAATGGATATTGAAGAAATTAAGAAAAAAATTAGAGCAAATTTTTATGTGTACACTTATCATGGAGATAGGGAGCGTCAAGCAGATGCTTTAACCTTTACTCAAGTGGAGGAAGCTTTGCTTAATGGAGAAATTATTGAGTAATATTCTGATACTGGTAGAGGAGAAAGTTGTCTAATCTTGGGCTTTGCAAATAATTTACCTGTTCACATTGTCTGTGGGTGGCGATCTGAACAAATAGCAATTATCACAGTTTACATCCCTAGGCCACCAAAATTTATCGATCCCAGAACTAGAGGCTAAATTTATGCAAGAAGTGAAATGTAATTTTTGTGGAAGTAATCGTTATGAGGAACGAATCATCGAGTACCTTTACAGCTATGAAGGTAAATATTTGCTTGTTCCGAATATGCCGGTTGAGGTTTGTATTGACTGCGGTATGATTTATTATCCAGCTAGTGTTCTTAAAAAAATTGAACAACTTTTTTTTGCCATTCACAACAACAAAGAAAAACCCGACTCCTACCTGCAAATTCCCCTAAAAACTCTTAGTTAGCCGAATGTTTTATTAACATAATATTTTAAATATAATTATGCACTTTACTGACAATGATCCGAGTTTTATCCGTTCAATAATTGAAGGTCAATTAATAGCTTTTCAAAATGATGATGCAGAAGCTGCTTTTGCTTTTGCTAGTCCGGCGATACAGACACAATTTAAAACACCGGCCATGTTTATGCAGATGGTAAAAACGTCTTATAAACCAGTTTACCGGCCTCGTTCTGTTATTTTTGAAGAAATGACAATTATAGAAGGCTTCCTGACTCAACTAGTGCTATTTCTGAGTACAGAAGGTGTGCCGGTGAGAGCGCTTTATATGATGGAAAAACAACCAGATAGTAGTTGGAAAATTAATGGTTGTTTTTTGGTACCAGTAGAAAGAAATACTCTTTTTTAAGCCGACCGGCAGACTAACATTTGATTGCCATTTTTTTGAAATTCATAAGGTACGAATCTTTTTTCAACGAAATAGCCTTGCGCTTTTAATTCTTGCATGACTGGTTCCACCATTTGTGATGGTTCATCGTTTATTTTAAGTAAGGGAAAAATTCTGGCTTCTGTGGCAACTCTGCACAGTTCTAAAATTGATGTAAGATGGAATTCTTCTGAAAAAAAATCTGAATAGGAAAATAAGAAGTTTCCACACAAAGCTAAATCAAATTGTTGATTTTTGAAGGGCAAAACCGGCAACTCGGCAGTAATATATCTTCCTTGTTCTTTTCCCAAAGATAAGTCTTCTAAAAATTGCCGCATTGCCATCATTCTAATTTCTCCTAGATGGGCCGGTGATCTAACATCTTTCCATACATAACTGTTTTTATTTGCCTCCACACCTTCGATAACAGTTGTGTAGGTTTCTTCTATACGTCGGGCAATTTCACCAGCGGAAAATTGATAAATAGGGTCACAAGAAACGACTTTATAACCCAACCTTGTCCTTTCACAATTAAAACTGGCCGGCCCACCGGCACAATCTAAAATAGATAACTGCCGGTCTGCGGAAGATAAATCAAACATTCGGATATATTCTTCCAGCCTACGACCCCAAGGAATGACATTTTCTAATTGAAGTCCCATTGACTTTTTCCCTTTCTACAAGTTTTTATATAGGGGATTTTTTTAAAACCCCCTGTTTTTTTACACCATTAAATTTAAAACTTGATTAAGTTTACCACTGCGGTATCCTTCCAAATCCAGAGTCACATACATAAAACCAAATTCTTGAAAAGCTGCAACCAAAACCGGCAATTCTGTAGTTAACACAAATTGTTTAATTTCTTCCGCCGGCAATTCAATTTTGGCTGTATCTTTTTCTGAACGAACACGCAAATTTTTTAAACCCAATTGACGCAGATATCTTTCTGCACGCCCAACTCTTTGTAACTTAGTAATCGTAATTTCTTCACCGTAGGGAAAACGAGAACTAAGACAAGGTTGGGCTGGTTTATCCCACCAAGGTAAACCTAAATATTTTGCTAATTCTCTTACTTCTAATTTACTAATACCAACCTCCGCCAAAGGTGAACGAGCACCCCTCTCTTTTGCGGCTTGAATTCCGGGCCGGTAGTCCTTTAAATCATCAGCATTTACTCCATCCACCACATAACCATAGCCCCGTTCAATTGCCAGAGGTTTAAGAGTATCATGCAACTCACTTTTGCAAAAATAACAACGATTAATTGGATTAGAAGTATAATTTGGATTATTCATTTCATGGGTTTCTACCTCTTGATGGGAAATACCAATTTCTGCGGCTTGAATTCGTGCATCTTCCAAATCTTCTGGTAATAAAGAAGGAGAAATGGCAGTAATAGCTAAAGCCCGACTGCCTAAAACATCATAGGCAACTTTTGCGACTAAAGTGCTATCAATTCCCCCAGAATAAGCAATTAAAGCCCGATCCATCTCAGCAAAAATATCTCTTAACTGAATTAATTTCTCATTCATAACAAAACCCGCTTTAAACAAAATAGATTACCCTTTTCCAGACTACCATAAACCTTAAACCAAAACAAATAAACTATTTGAGTTAATCTCTGGTTAAAAAGACTTTAAAACTGCCTTCTTGAAAAAATAAGATTAGCAAAAGCCAACAGCAAAACAACATAAAACAAACCATAAACCGCATTTAAAAACAAATCTATTCCTGAAGGTAAAATCCCATAAACAGCGAGATTTTTTAAATCCAAACGACCCAAATCTGGTAAAACTAAATACAGGGCTTGAGTAACATTTTTAATATTTGAGCTTTTACTGATAGTGCCAAGTTGTAATAAATCACGGCTTAAATGACCCATAACATACACAGCAGTTGTTAATAAAGTAGCTAATAGAGTATTAGTAAAAGATCCAAAAAATAACGCCACCGCCGCTAAAACACATAGTTCAAAAAATAGAAAAATAATAGCTATTAAAATACTACCAAAGGGAAATTGTACTTGTCTTACAGTCAGCAATGTAAAATAAATTACACTCATTACTAATAACATTAATCCCAAAACAGCGGATAAACCTAAATGTTTACCAAGCAAAAACTCTGTTCTGCTTACAGGCTTAGAAATTAAAACTAAGATGGTGCGTTTTTCGATTTCTTTATTAATCAGTGATGTTCCTATAAAAACAATTACAATTAAACCAAGAATCCCCATTAAACCTAAACCCAAATCTACAAATATTTTATTTTCTGTTCCTACAGAAATTTCTTTTAAAAAGGGAAAACTAACCAATAAAACAACCAAGTAAAATATAATTATATACATAACACGCTGACGAATTAATTCAGCAAAAACATTTTTAGATATAGTTAAAACTCGTTGAATATTCACAATTTATCTCCTAAATTATTAATTTTTGCTTGACACTTTTTAAGTTTTATTTCAGGGTAGATTCTGCTGGCAAACAAGTTACTTTACCCACAGAAACTTGTTGAACTTGAGTTGTTGGTTTTTCATTAGCCTTGGGTGTTACTATACGATAAGTTTCCTCTAATATACAAGTTTTTTTAATTTCATATCCCCTGGCTTTAGAACTTGGCCCACGCCATAAGGCTTGCAAATTTATAGTATATTCCAATTGACCAGAAATGCGTTCAACGTGGAGATACCAAAAAGCATCTTCTTCTAAGTTTGGTAACATATCTTTTTGGTTTTTTAAAATAGTTTTTTTTACTTCTCGCCAAGGTTTACCATTAATTGGTTTTTCAGTTTGGGTGATATTTACTTTCAAGTCTTTTTCTAATTTTGCAAAAATTTGCTCTCCTTTGGCTAACGGTTGATCATTGGCATTTTTTATCAAAAAATTGCTTAAATAATTAAGCATTTGTTCTCCTCTCGAAATATTATTTGATAAAGGGTTTATTTCAACTACATTCACAAAACCACTACGTTCAAAATTATCAACACGCAAACTTGGATACTCTGTTAGCCAATCTTGAATCATAAAATGAAAATTCAACCAGCAACTAATAGTAAGATGAAGTAAAATTAAAATTATAATTTTCGGAGGATTTAAAATAGATTTGTAGTTAATTGATGCAGGATAAAATCGGTGAAGAACGGCAATAACTGCCGAAAATATTGGCCAAGAAACGTAAGGTAAAGCAATATTTAAAGTTGATAATCGCTCAAATAAAAACCCAAAGGTAAAAATACAAACTATTGCCCCTGTTATCCAAGCCCCTAATAAAAAATTAGCAAAAGACGTAGAATTTTCCACAGTCCACCAATCTAAACTTAGGATTAAAAAAATCCAACCACACAAAGTTAAAACCTCTCTAACAAAAGTGCTAGAATTGTTAAAATTTCCTTGGTTTAAAGCAAAAGAAATAAAAGCCATCAACCAAGAAAACAAGCTAATTATAAATAAAGTTTGCCACGAAAAAGGACGCGGCGGTGTGATACGTTTAAAAAATTGTTTAATAAATTCAAGAATTCCTTTCATTTTTTCTGCTCAGAATATTTCTTAAGAATAACAGGAACACCATAGTGGTATGACTAGTAGCATGAGCCCATAATATTGCAATGGCTTGTCGGCGACCTAACAAAATTTTTTGGCTTTTGCTTTTTTGTTTAAGAGTTTTGCTTTTGATGCCAGTCATCGATAAAATAGGGTCTGCGAGAGTTAAGGGATTTGTGATTTTAAAATCTTCGGCAACAATTTCAGATTTTAGTAAATAACGCAAAATTTCTAAAAGGCGAATTTTGACAAATAAAGACAAAAAAAAGCTGATAATTGCTGCCACAACCAACCACAAAACCGGCGAGTAATTCGTGGGATAGAAAAAGTTATTAAAAAATATATAACTGATAATTTCTGCCTTTAATTCCTTGGGAAGTATGGGAACAACAATAAAAAAAACAAACCAACCAAAAATAGCAGCAAATAAATTCATCGCCGCCGAATATTGGACGCTTTTTTTACGACCAAATTTTAAACGCCAGTACAAAATACTTGCTTCAATAGCAATAACTATTATTAAAAAAAACGCTTGAAATAAAATAGCGCGTAAAGGAATAATCATTAGCTTTGCAAAAAATTAAATAAATAAACAAATTTTGGCTTTTTGTTTAGAACGATACATCCAAAGGTACAATATCTTAAGAAAAGCAAAAGCGCACCTAAACATAATTAAAACCATGAGCAGGATAGGGATTGGCATTCGCACCGCTGTTGACCGTCAGGAGCGGATCGTCGGTCAAATTCACGTTTATGATGGGGCCGGTAAAGGCAAGTCCCAAGCAGCTTTAGGCGTGGTTTTGCGTTCCATTGGTTTAGGGATAAATACCGAGCAACCTACGCGAGTTCTGCTTTTGCGGTTTCTCAAAGGGCCCGAACGGGATTACGATGAGGATGGAGCCATTGAAGCGTTACAGCGTGGTTTTCCGCATTTGATCGACCAGGTACGCACCGGCAGAGCAGAATTTTTTGGCCCAGATGAAATTACACGCTTTGACCGGCACGAAGCCCAACGCGGCTGGGATGTCGCCAAGGGTGCTATCGCCTCTGGGTTGTATTCGGTCGTGGTTTTAGACGAATTAAACCCCGTTCTCGACTTAGGTTTGCTGCCGGTGGATGAGGTCATTCATACTCTCCAGCATAAACCAGAGCATCTTGAAATTATTGCTACCGGCCGATCTGCACCACCGGCATTATTAGAAATAGCCGACTTACACTCAGAAATGAAGCCGCACTATCATCAACTGGCACAAGAAAATGGTCTCGAAGGAATAGAAATATACACCGGCGCCGGCAAAGGCAAATCAACCAGTGCATTAGGCAAAGCTTTACAAGCCATTGGACGCGGAATTAGTCAAGATAAATCTCATCGTGTTTTAATCATGCAATGGCTCAAAGGAGGTCGTGGTTATACAGAAGATGCAGCCATTGCAGCCTTACAACAAATTTATCCCAATTTAGTTGATCATCACCGTTGCGGACGTGATGCAATTGTCTGGCGTGGTCAACAACAAGAATTAGATTATGTAGAAGCTGAACGAGGTTGGGAAATTGCCAGAGCTTCCATAGCATCAGGGTTGTACAAAACAATAATATTAGATGAATTAAATCCTACAGTGGATTTAGAATTGCTGCCAGTTCAGCCAATTGTTGAAGCATTATTGCGTAAACCTAGAGATACAGAAATTGTCATTACAGGCCGGTGTCAAAAAATACCAGCTTATTTTGACTTAGCAACTGTTCATTCCGAGGTATATTGTCATAAACATTACGCAAATCAAGGTGTAGAATTAAAACGCGGCGTAGATTTTTAATCGCCCCCTTGTGTTAAGAGACTAAACAAAAATTTCCAGAGCGATATTTTTCCAAAAATAGCCTGTTTTTCAAACTCCATAAACCTTGACAGTACATCAGAGGCTGCATAAAAAAGAAAGCCTATTTTAGGAATAAATGCAAGGGAAAGTAAACCACTTTTCTATTAAAAAAGTCTGTCTTACTTAGCTAGGGTTCAAAAACAGAAAAGATAGGTAGTTTCCTCTATTTTCAATTACCTCAAAAAAAAGCTTTTATTAGGGGTGCATCTTTAATTTACTCTCGAATAAACAGAGATTTATAATCCCCTCACAAAAGCAGTAAAAGCGTCTCAATCAATCACCATTCATGAAAATAAATACCATTTTTGGCAAGTGGGAAAAGTTGACAAATGCCCACACCGGCCAAACACCCTCTTTTTTACGTTGGCTTCCCCTCTTGGTAGGCGCAGGAACCCTTTTAGCCACGTTAGGGCTTTGGCAAGCAGCCAGGCAAGAGGAAAAAAGCCAAATTGACGGCAAAGTTCAGATCGCCGCCGCAGCCATCAGAAACGAAGTGCGCGGCCGTTTAGCCAACCGTATTACCGCACTCCAACAACTAACCACTTCCTGGGCTAAATACGACCAACTCAGCGCCTCCCAATGGCAGTTAGCAGCAGAAACCTACTTAAATTTTTATCCCAATTCCGAGACTTTGCAGTGGCTAACCACCGAGTTTGAACCACGCGCAACAATATCACGGTCTGAAACTAAGGCACCCCAAACCGAAGCCCATCAGGAAATTCTCGCTGAGAAGTCTTATAAATGGCGAGATATTATTGTCGTCCCCTCCCTCTCCGCCGAAGGCAGCAGGGAATTGTGGGCCTATGTGCCGGTGATCCGCAATAACCGCCTGGAAGGCTTCGCCTTCGCCGCCTTTCGTACTCAGGGACTATTTAAAACTATTTTAAATAAAGAAATACTCCCAGACTACGGGTTAAGCGTCTTTGAGGGGCAAACCAAAATTTACAGCCGAGACGAAGCCAATAGCCAAAACGCAGAAATTTGGGGACGCGAAGAGTCTTTTCCTCTTGATGGCATTACTTTACGAGTCCGCGTCTGGCCTTCTGCTGAGTTGTTGGCAGAAGAACAATCATGGGTGCCAGAGTTGGTACTGCTGGCCGGTTCGGTAGTTACTGGCTGTCTCACGCTGGCGGTTTATCAAGCCCAAAAAGCACAAGCCAAGACAAAACAAGCCGAGGCTATGAATTTGGCTTTAAACACAGAAATTGCTGAGCGAAAAGAGGTGGAGGCGGCGCTGAGACAACACAACCAAATGATTGACCTGGCCAATGATTCTATTATGATTCGTTCACTAGATGATCTGATCATTTACTGGAATCAAGGGGCAGAAAAGCTTTACGGTTTCACAAAAAAAAATAGCATCGGCCACTACATTCACAGCTTTTTACAAACGGTATTTCCCCAGCCTCTTGAAGAAGTTTTAAAAGTGTTTTTACAGCAGGGCTTCTGGCAAGGGGAATTGATTCACACCTTGCACGATGGTCGAAAAATTACAGTGGCAAGCCGGTGGACACTACTGCGCGATGAGGCCGGTCAGCCTTCTGCAATTTTGGAAATTAATAACGATATTACCGAACAAAAACAAGCACAAGAAGCTTTACAGCAAAGCGAGGAACGCTTCCGCCGTGCGGTTTTATACGCTCCTTTTCCTTTAATTGTTCATGCTGAAGATGGGGAAGTTATCGCCCTTAACCATACTTGGACAGAGTTAACTGGTTATACCCTAGAAGATATCCCGACAATAGCGGACTGGGTACAAAAAGCCTACGGGGAACGAAAAAACTCTGTCTTGGAGTCTATTGACAATTTTTACACTCTTGCAAGCAGGGTGGAAGAAGGCGAATATGAAATTAAAACAGCCGACGGGAATATTAGAGTTTGGGATTTTAGTTCGGCATCTTTAGGAAAACTACCTGATGGCCGGTCTCTCGTGATGAGCATGGCTGCTGATATTACAGAACGCAAACAGGCTCAGGATTTGATACGCCAGTCGGAAGCACAAATTAGAGAAAAAGCTGTGGAACTGGAGAAGGCTTTGGAAGAGCTACAACGCACCCAAGCCCAGTTAATTCAAAGCGAAAAAATGTCTTCTCTTGGTCAACTTGTGGCAGGGGTGGCCCACGAAATTAATAACCCCGTAAATTTTATTTTTGGTAATTTGATTCATGCCAAAGAATATACTGAAAATATTTTGAGTTTGCTGCAACTTTATGACGAAAAATACCCCGATCCTGGGCAAGAAATTGAATGTCAAATTGAAGATATAGATTTAGAGTTTTTGAAGGAAGATTTGCCAAAAATGTTGGATTCAATGAAGGTAGGGGCAGATCGTATCCGCGAAATTGTTGCCAGTTTAAGAAACTTTTCGCGCATTGATGAGGCAGAAATGAAAGAGGCTGATATTCACTCTGGCATTGAAAGCACTTTGATGATTTTGCAAAATAGGATAAAAGCTAAGCCAGAACATCCTTCTATTACAATCAATAAAAAATATGGAAATTTACCTTTGGTTGACTGCTATCCTGGGCAGCTTAATCAAGTTTTTATGAATATTCTTACTAATGCTATTGATGCTTTAGATGAGTTTAATAGCCACAGGTCAAAAGAGGCAATACAGAAGAATCCTCCGAGGATTACAATTACTACATTGTTAAAAGATGGGGGAATTGCAAGGGAGATTAGTACCAGTGATAATCAAGTTTTAAATGCTAATAGTAAATTTATTAGCATTGAAATTGCGGATAATGGCCCAGGGATGAGTGAATCTGTCCGGCAAAGGCTTTTTGATCCTTTTTATACGACAAAGCCCATTGGTAAAGGAACTGGTTTGGGTTTGGCAATTAGCTATCAGATTGTTGTGGAAAAACACAAGGGTAGTTTGCGCTGTATTTCTGCACCCAATCAGGGGGCAAAGTTTGTAATTGAAATTCCGCTAAATCACCCTGATTTTGCTAAATAGAGATGCCGGTGAGGGGTTTTAGTTTTTTAGATTGCTGTCTCAATGAAGAGAAAAGCACAAGACGTTAAATGCCTTTTGTTGTGGAGGTATTGATGGGGCAGAAATCTATTCTTGTTAAGTGAAATTTAGTTTTTTGCCTTTTTTCTTGGAATATCTCGGCTTGACTTTTTTCTTTATGAAATTTTGAGTAAAAATTTAACAGAAAATGTGTACAAAGTATGTATTATGATTGCCACTAATGGCTATACAAATAAAGCAATCAAATTTCTTAGATTGCCTTGTTTGGTTAGGTTGTTTAGTTTTTTTACAAGGCGGCACCCAGATTTGAACTGGGGGTGAAGGTTTTGCAGACCTCTGCCTTACCACTTGGCTATGCCGCCGGCCCTGTTTTTTCACAGCAAAACCTATCATAGCAAATTTTTTTAAAAAAGCAATAGACCGGCAGAAGTTTTTACAAAAAAATTACCAACACCGGCTGCCGAGTCTTAACCTAACCTCATTTACCCAATAATCTGTGATTGACATCACTTACAACCCTGTCCGAAATCGCCTAATGATTTGTTTTTTAAAGGTAATGTAAAGAAGAAAGACGTTTAACTCACTTTCAGTCCCATAACCTCTCAACTCGATACATCAGCTATGAGCCAAGCTTCACCCTTGCTTGTTGCACAACTTACAGATATTCATCTTTTTGCAACTCCTCAACAGGATTTAGTGGGTTTTCCTACTATAGAATCTTTTCAAGCAGTTTTACAAACTCTCAAAAACTTAAACCCCTCTCCTGATTTATTATTGCTCACTGGTGATCTTTCCCAAGACCATACAAAGGAATCTTACCAAAATTTAAAAGAGTTAATTTCTCCTTTAAAAATCCCCACTTATTGGCTACCTGGAAATCACGATAGTTTGCCATTTATGGAGGAAACTTTAACAGAGTTTCCTTTTTTTCCTCAAAAATCTTTTCAACAAGGCAACTGGAATTTTATACTATTAAATTCTGGTGTACCTGGATATGTTCATGGCTATTTGTCGGGGACAACTTTAGACTGGTTAGACCGGCAACTTGCTCAACTTCCACCTCAGCCAACCCTAGTATCTCTGCACCATCCACCGTTTTTGATCAATTCTGAATGGTTGGATACTAGCACTCTGCAAAACCCTCAAGAATTGTTTGCTCTTTTAGGGCGATATCCTCAAGTTAAGGTTGTTTTATTTGGTCATATTCATCAAGAATTTGACAGAGAATTTCAAGGAGTTCGCTATTTGGCTTCTCCTTCTACTTGTATTCAGTTTAAGCCAAAAAGTGAGAAGTTTGGTTTAGATGCTTTGGAACCAGGTTTTAGGCTTTTGAAGCTTTATCCTGATGGTAGCATTGAAACTGAGGTTGAGCGGGTTGCTTTTGCGGGTATGGTTGATTTAAGTGCTAAGGGTTATTGATTTTTATAAGGGGATTTTTTACTAGATAGACGCAGATGGGTTTTGGTTATTTGCAAGAGATTTAGGTATGCAAAATTAGAGTTTTGCTGATAGCTTTTTGTAGGTTTGTGGGTAAGGAGTTGATGTATTGCGGGTAAACAGGTAATCTCTGGACGAGTTCCCATCCAGCAGATTGTAATATATCTGCAAGTTTTTGATGGTGGAGATGGGGATAGTCAGGGTTGACTTCATCTGTAGGCCCAATTCCTCCTAAGTCTCTGGCACCGACTTCTATACAGGCCAATAATAGGGCCGGTTGGCTGACTAAGTTGGGGGGAATTTGAATTACTATTTCTGATGGGAGGATTTGACGGGCAAGTGCAATTATTTCGGGAAGTTTTTTAAGAGGAAAAGCTAAAGTTTTTAATTGCTCATGGTTTCCAGGGCTATAGGGTTGTAATATCACTTCTTGAATATGTTTCCAACGTTGATGAGTTTCTTTGATGGCTTGAAGGGTTTGTTGCCAGTCTGTAGGGGTTTCGCCAATTCCTAGTAACAAGCCGGTGGTGAAGGGGATTTGTAGTTGGCCAGCCCATTCTAGTTGTTGCAAGCGTAATTGAGGTTGTTTGCTCGGTGCGTGTTTATGTACGGTTTGCAAGAGGGCCGGTGTCATTTGTTCTAACATTAATCCCATTGATACATTGACTTGTTTTAATTGCGTCATTTCTGCAAAACTTAGGGGCCCAGCATTAGTATGGGGTAAAAATCCCATTTCCAAGGCTAACTCGCAGACGTCATAGATAAGCTGAAACCAGGCAGCCCGTCTCTGGCTTTCTGGGTGAACTTCACCGCTAAGGATTAGTATTTCGATGATCGGGGTGTTTTGTAGCGAACTCAAGAGCTTTTTGGCTTGATCTAGTTTTAGCCAGGGGCTTTCATTTGGATCTGTCCGAAAATTGCAGTAAGTACAGCGGTTAAAGCATTCGTAGGTAGGAACGATGGTGTAGGCGGGGCTGTATGTAACTTTTTGTAAAGAGTCCATGAGGATGTAATTTCTCTATTGTTAGAGGCTGACTGGTGTTTTGATAAGTTTGATTCTTCTATAAAAGCTTACTGTTGGGGAATTTGGAATTTTATATAATAAAAACTAATATTTTATATAAGTAAAAAATTTAATAAAAATGCTTTACATTCCTTAACAAAGCCTGTAATGTATTAATCAAGGTAAGAAAAACAACTTACCCCAAACCTTGAAAAACAAATAAGCACTCATAAAACAATGACCACAACATTACAGCGCACAGAGCGCTCTAACGTATGGGAACGGTTTTGTAGCTGGGTAACATCAACCGAAAACCGCCTCTACGTAGGCTGGTTCGGCGTCTTG
>DATNQM010000009.1:0-88816 GCA_036704045.1 Halomicronema sp.
ATTTTGTAACCGGCCCGCCGTATCCACCAGCAACAATTCTGTACCCCTTGCCTGGGCGGCTGCAATAGCATCAAACACCACCGCCGCCGGGTCAGTATTTTGTCCAGGGTTCGCAATCACTTCTACATTACTCCGAGAACCCCAAACCTTCACCTGTTGAACAGCCGCCGCCCGGAAAGTGTCAGCCGCAGCAATCAAAGTTTTATAGCCAGACTTATCAGCCAAATGGGCAATTTTACCAATAGTAGTAGTTTTCCCAGCCCCATTAACACCCACAATCAGCCAAATATTCAACTCTTCTTTAACAGGGGCAAAAGTAACACTTAAAGCCTTGCCGGTGGGACGTTCCAACATTTCCCGCAAAATTTGCTTTAAATAGGCAATAGCTTTTTCTGGAGGTAAAGCCTCTTCCCGCAGCTTATTTTGCAAAGAATTAATAATAAAATCCGTAGCTGTAACTCCCACATCTGCCTGTAGCAGCAGAGATTCAATTTCCATCACCCCAGCTTGATTAAGGGGCCCCTGTCCTACAATAGCCCGCAATTGGTTAATCAAATTGCGGCGGGTTTTATCCAAGCCTTGGCGAAGCTTTCTCAACCAGGTAATTTCTTCTATAGAAACATCATCGGGACGCCGGCCTTGGGCTGCTAAAATTTCCGCAGACCACAAAAAGCCTTCATCAAAAGCCAGCATTGCCAGTTCTTCTTCCGACAGCATTTGCGGAGCCCGTTTGGTTGGTTCGGGTTCAACAATTTCTTCCACCGCATCGGCTTTCAGTCGTTCCATTCTTTCCAGCCGGTCAGCTTCGGCTTTTGCCCAAAATGGTAAAGCAGAGGTCGGTTCTGTTTCTTCTGTCTGTTCCTTTATTTCTTCTTCTATTTGAGGCGTTTGCACTTCCGCCGGTTCTGGTAAAGCCATTTCACTAACCACAGTGGTTTCGGTTGGGGCCGGTGACTCTACAATGGTAGGAGTTTCTTCAATTTCTGTTTCCTCAGCCGCCACTTCTTCGGTTACTGCTTCCGTTTCAGGTTCCGTTTCAGTTTCAGTTTCCGTTTCCGTAGTTTGTTGTTGTTTTTGAATATTTTTATAAGCAGCTTTTGCCCAGCTTAAATAATCTTCTGCTACCGCCGCTGGTTCTTGTTCTGTAGGGATAGATTCTTGTATAACTTGCTCTTGAACCGGCTCATTTTGGGGTTGTTCTGAAGTTTCTTCAGTTTTATCAAACTGCCGACGGAACCAATTAAATACCATAAATTTTACCTTTAATTAATCATTAATAATTAATAAATAGTCATTAGTCCTTGGTCAATAAAAAACACCTTATTCCAAAAGACTAATGACTAATTACCAGGAGACTAAGCGCCTCTAACGACACCTTTAAGCTGGTCGCTGACGCGGCGCAAAACACCATTAATAAAACGATATCCCTCGTCACCGCTATAACGTTTGGCGAGTTCGACAGCTTCATTAATAGCCACTTGATGGGGCTGACCGAGGTACTGAATTTCTGCAACTGCAATCCGCAAAATATCACCATCAATTTTGGGAAGCCGGTTTAACTGCCAGTTTACCAAAGCACTGCTAATAATTTCATCAATTTCTTCGCGGTGTTCTTTCAATTTGCTGAGAATCAACAAAGTATATTCTCGGACAGCTTTTTGATTAGACAACTGGATAAATTCAGGAAGTTGTAAAGACATTCCCACGCGGTTAATCGCGTTTTGAGTAAGTTCGATACCTTCCTTGAGCATAACTTTAGAAGTGTCTATATCAGCGCTGCGGGTGTCGCTGGTAAGCAAGCGGTCGTTAGCTCGCTTGAGTTCAGCAGCAGCCGTTTCTAGGGTATCGTTAATTTCAGCGGTGAGGGTACGAATTGCTGCCAGCACTAGGTTTTGAAGTTGATGGCTAGAAATTTTTTCCGAGTTGGAGGAGACTTGACTGTGGCTAAGCAAAGCAAGTTCTCTGGCAATTTGTTGAGGTAGCATCATGGCGTTTTGTGCGGCCTGTGATTAATTCTATTTTGATCTTGCTGGCAGGTTGGGTGATGATCATCTCTCATCTGTTGCATCTCGGTCAACTGTTTGGCAAAAAAAACACCGATATCCCCTTGTGCCGGTTATTCTAAAGCGCTGGCGCTTGTTGGTTCGCTAACCGGGGCCGGTCGGCTGCCGCGACCACCTTCTATCATCAAAGGTTCAAGTTTACGTTCTGGGTTGCTACCAAGAGACAGAGGAATAGTAGTGGGGCTGACGATGCCACCAGAGATGATAATTTTAAAAGCGTCTTCAATAGACATAGATAAATTGACAACTTCATCTTCCGCCATAACTGCATACCAGCCGGTGGTGGGGTTAGGGGTAGTAGGGATGAAGACACCAATCATGGGAGTAATGTGGTGAGATTGGATATCGGGAGTAACATTGCCGGTGACAAAACCAACAGACCAGACACCTTTTCTGGGGTATTCCACCAAAACGACTCTGCGGAATTTATCGTTAGAGTCTTTGAGGAGAGTTTCCAGAAGTTGCTTAAGAGTTTTATAAACCGAACCGGCAAAAGGGATGGCTTGTAAGACACGTTCTCCCACATCTAGCAACCACCGGCCCACGAAGTTGCGGGCCATAAGACCAATCAGTAATATACAACTTAAAGGTACAGCGAGTCCTACGGCCAAATTGAGGACATTGACGAGGATGGGGTGTAGACCATCAAAAGGGTTGATTTGTTTAGGAATTTTTGTCAGAAAATCAATAACCCAAGTCGAGACAGTGTAAGTCAGCCAGATCGTGGTAGCTAGAGGAATTACCACCAACAGACCGGCAATCAGGTCATTTTTTAAGTCCTGCATGAAGCGGTTGGTCACGGATACCCTACTCTCCTTTTACTGGCTGTAGAAACTATCGAAATAAAGAGCTTTGACCTTCAAAGCAGTGGGCCTGTATATAAGGCTATTTTGGATGCCATCTTGGCCCCAATGAGACCGACAGCACATAGACAACTTATGTATATATTTTGTCAGATTTGTAAAGTATTGTTTCAACTTCACAAAAAAGAGCTTGAGAGCTTTCCATTTCCGGCCCCATTCCCTAGCAGAGGAGGGACAGACATTTTTCCCTAAGCTTGGTGCAAAGCTTAATATAACTTGTATTAAATGTAACATTAAATTTTATAAACCAACCACTACTAACACCTCCAGCGCTTAACCAGCAATCATTCACAGCAAAACCCCATAAAATACAATCCATACTGCCAAACCAAAACAAAAAACCCCACTGTACCCTCTGCGCCCCTCTGTGCGACCTCTGCGACCTCTGCGTGAAAAAAACCTCTATTAAATCAGCAACAAACCCTAATCCCTAAAATCTTTCAACTCCCAAACTTTTAGCAATATCAAATATTCATAAAAAGCCTGCAACGTACACCAAGCAAAACCGGCCCTTCCATCTAAAATTCCCAAAAGAAAAAAATACATATAAATAAATCGCAACAAAGGCCGAAAAGGAAGGCGTAAAGATAAATCTTTAAGTGCTCGCCGGCGTTCCACCTCAGACCGGCCAAAAATTAACTCTCGCCAGCTAACAGTACCTTTTTCTAGCTGACGCAGAGTTTCAGCCGCCTCATCACTAGAATAGCGATTATGTTTTTCTATCCATCGGTTCAACCCCTTACTATTTGTATAATGGGGGTAACTTTCCTTCAAAAAACCAGTTTTTCCCTCACATACCTCTCTTTCTGTGTGACCATAATCCGTAAACCATACTTGATTTTTGCGAAATAAACGCATTTGATAGCGCGGATACTGAGTGCTGTATCGTATCCATTTATTCATAAATATAACTTGTTCTGCTACATAGTAACCGCTGATTTCTTCGGTTTGCATAGCTTGCAAGCATTCTGCAAACAATTCTGGAGTCATTCGCTCATCGGCTTCTAAAATATAAACCCATTCATACTTAGTTTCAATGGATTGCAGCATCCAAGTGCGTTGTTTTCCGTGCGTTTCAAAAGCGTGTTGAAAAACCCGAACCGGATAGCCCTGGGCAATTTCTAGGGTACGGTCTGTACTCAAAGAATCAACAACAACAATATCATCCGAAAGCAGCGCCGATTCTATACAAGGCGCGATATCAATTTCTTCGTTGTAAGTGAGAATATAAATAGAAAACATTGCCAGAGGTTGTTTACAGTGTGTGAGGACTCCCCCCAGCCCTCCTTCGTCGCGAGAATAGAGGGAGTAAGAAGCAAACTAACCAAGTCTCCCCTCGCCTATCGGGCTTGTTTCCGCCGGCCAAGTTTAACGTAACCCAAACTTTTTAACCCTGTCCAGCCGATCAGACTATAACCCAAAGCCAACAGCAAAGTAGACGAACCAGTTTGAATACCTGATTTTAAAGCCGCCTGATTTGTTTGTTCTTCCGCGTTTTGGCGTTCGCTACGAATGCGTTGCAACTCTCTATCTGCGAGGGTTTGGGCATTAAGTTGGTTGTTGAGGAAATCTTGCAACACTTGAGGATTTGTTTTAGCCTGTTGTAAAATTTGCTTAATAGGCTCAGGTATTTGGGGGCTATTAATTGCTTGTTCTAACTTTTGCGGATCTTTACTGAGTTCGACTAGCTGAGTTTTTGCTAATTCCCGCTGTTTTTCAATTTCTTTAGCAATTTCTGGGTTGTTAACTTGGCTTGTGACTCTAGCTTCAGCGACGGTGGCTTGCTGGGTAATAGTATTAAGTTTTTCAGTTCTATCCAAACGGATATTATTAAGGTGAAGTGGAAATAACAGTAAAAAAATTAACCCTAGCAAGCTGGCAAGCATAAGCGCCCAAAATTTGACATCGGTTAAAGCTTTGCGGGGTGAAGGTCCGTTTCCCGAAGCCGCTTCCATACCATAGCCAGCAAAAAGAAAAGCTAAACCCACCATTGGTAGAATACCGCGATCTACGAGTTGGGTAACTATTGCCAGTCGCCATTGCGATTGGGTTGGGTTGGCAGGATAGAGAAGCATTATGTAGTCAATAAGGGATGAGACAATTAAGATTACCCCAACAATAGTCAGGATACGGGTGGCGATGGCGGTAGGTTGACGGAGATCGAGCATAAAATTTTGGTTGTTTAGTTTTTTGTAATTTAACGCTATAAGTGAGAATACCAGTCAGCTAGGCGAACCGGTGGGACTCCTAACACATAACCGGCGATCACCAGTTGGTTGATGAGGGTAGTCTTAAGGATGCCTTTTTTGTGCCACCGGCGGGCTGATGTTAGCACCGGCAATTTTACAATATTAATCTTTCCTTGGCGTTGCAGTTGGCGTATCATGGCGAAATCTTCCATTATTGGCATTTCTGGAAAACCACCAAGTTGCTTAAATAGGTTTGCTGACATAAAAATTGCCTGATCGCCATAGGGTAACTGCAACCATCGCGATCTCCAATTTACAGCAGTTTCGACTATCCGCAGTCCTGGGTGGAAGCTATCTATTTGTAATTCAAAGGCACCGGCTACTATTCCTGTTTTTTCTAATGTCTGTCTTATTAGGGTGTCATACCCCGGACTCAACAGAGTATCGGCGTGCAAAAATAACAATATTTCGCCTGTTGCTATTTTTGCACCGGCATTAATTTGCAAAGCGCGTCCTTTTGCTGAGTTGATGACTTTGGCACCGGCTTTGAGGGCAATTTCTGCGGTATTATCTGCGGAACCACCATCAACAATAATAATTTCTATATTTTGGCCGGTTTGGGCTTTGTGGAGAGTTTTTGCAATGATACCGGCTTCGTTGAGGGCGGGGATAATTATAGAAATTTTTGGTTGGCTTGAGGACATGAATTTTTTTAGGGAAAGTTTGATGATTTTTTTGCCTCAAAATTGAAGAGGGCTAAATCTTCTGGCCGGTCAATATCGGCGAGGGTATCTAATAAACTGTAGGATAAGTTGAGATGTTGAGCAATTTCTAGGGTTTGTTTCATTACTATTTCTGTTCCCCAATTAATGCCTACAAATAATTCTGGTATCAGGCGCTGCATTCCTATTAAATAGTATCCTCCATCAAGGGCCGGCCCTAATACTAAATCATAATGGCTAAGTTGGTCGAATGCTTGGGACAGCCGGTGTGGATCTAAGGCTGGACAATCTGTGCCTATAATTAGGGCTTTTTGAGTTGTTTTGCTAAAGGTTTCTGCTAAGGCGTTTTTCATTTTTTCTCCTAGATCGCCTTCACTTTGAGGGGTGCACTTAATTTCGGGGGGTAGAAGTTTTTGCATTAATTCTTGGGTCCCACCGGCATATTTTACTTCGACTTCCACCGGCCTATTTTTTAGCAGGTTTGGTAGTTGATTTAGGGTGTGTTGTATTAATTGCCGGTGTAGTAAGGTGGCACCTTCAGCGCCTAGGGCGGGTATTAATCTTGTTTTTGTTTTTCCTGGTTCTGGATATCGGGTAAATATTAGTAGTTTTTCTTTTATTTTTGTCATATTGTGGGAGTTTTTTTTTGGTTTTGGATCATAGGCTGGGGTTTTTTTTTCACGCAGAGGACACGGAGGAAGGCGCAGAGGACACGGAGGTATGGGAGGGTTTTTTTGGTTAAAAATTTTTTTGAAATTTAAGGTTAAGATTGTTGACTTTTCTTGCAGTTCGTGATATTTTTACATCATAATAGAAATCTGTGCCAAATTTTTACAAGTGCCGCTATCCCATTATGAAAAGAATATCATGTCAAGGGGCAAAATACAACCCCCTAATTTAAAAAAATTTTGGCCGGCATGGGGGTTTTTTTTAGTTTTTGGATCATAGGCTGGGGGTTTTTTTTTCACGCAGAGGACACGGAGGTATTCACAGAGGACACGGAGGTATGGGAGGGTTTTTTTGTTGATGGAGTTGTCGTATTGGCATAAATAGTTAATCTCTATTTTAGTTGGAAGGTATTACTAAGGCCGGTTTTGGTGGGTTGTGACGCGGACAAAGGTTATTGGTTTTATGGGAAATTCACCACCCTAGGAAGGTTGTTACTCTAAGGGGGGTAAGTTATTGACAATATCGACTGTCTCTAAACTAACGGTAATTACTTGACCAATTAATCGGACAATATATTGTTCATTATCTAAGCGGTTGGGGTCATTTTCAATGCCACTCCTTTTATCAATGGTGACTTGATAGCGATCAATAATCCAATCTAAGGCGGAACGGTTTCCTAGGCGATATTCAAAGGTTTTGGGGGGAATACCGGCTAAGGTGAGAAAGTCGTTATAAATTAATTGGGTTTTATCTTTACTGAGTTTCATTTTTTCCACTCGCCAATTTAAGGGAACTTCATTATTTTCGATAAATTTTAGGCGATATTCGGGTTGTTGTTCGTAGTTGAGATGAATTTCTGCCAGGCGTTTTCCCGCATTTGCGAAACTATCAAAGTCTGAGGTGTAGGGAAGGCGAGGTAATTCTCGTTTCAGGTTATCGCTGTATTTTTCCCGATAGGTGGGATGGTGTAAAAGGGCATAGATATAGTAGAAGATATCCCATTTACTGATAGCGGGGTTTTGGTATTCTTGGCGAAAGGCTTCTAAAGCCCAGTCTGTGATATTTTCTTGGCGGTTTGTTCCGTCTTCATCGTAGGTGTAGAACGGGAAACATTGAGTTTTTTCAAATGCAAAATCTAAACCTAGGATATATTGGCTAATCATACAACCAAATCCTTTTCTATCTCCAACTCCAGCAACACAAATCACCCGATTTTCTTTCTCCGTATCCGGGGTAGGAAATATGTAGGGAAATTGACCGCGACGATGAGTTAAAATTTCATCTAAATATAAAAAATGAAGAGAAAACGGGCGGTATAGAGAATATCTGATTTTTTCAGGAGTAAATTGCGTAGCTATATTAGCTTTAAGACATTCTTTAAGGCGACTACTCCATTTAATTTTAGTATCATCATAAATAACAAAATCATCGACGTTAACTGAGTTGTCCTGACGATCCTGCCATTTTCTCACTTGTTCATTATAAGTAGCGATTGTCCTTTGAATATTGCCTGCTAATTCATCAGCATTAAAATTATAAGCCCAGTCATCGCGGCTGGTTTGAACCCCATTGCTAAATAACTTAAAAATAGCATCTGTTGCTTCTCCCTTTGCGGCTTTGGATTCCTTGGTTCCTATAGGGATAAAAGTGTCAAAATCAGCCTGCAACCCTGCGTTTAACCAGGTATTTTTTTTGTCTGGTTGAATTTCTTGCCAGTCAACCCCACCTAAATGCTGAGATTTGTCTAAATAGGCGTACTTTTCATCTTTACGCCAAAACTCACCCACTGCTGCATAGTAAATTTGACATTGAGATTTTTTACCTTCCTTCTTTTTAATCAACAGGTTAATACTCACTCCTACCTGAATCCCAAAAACATTATGAGTCGTTCCTGATAACTTGGGATTAGTTCGCACATTACCCCCTAAATCTAAAATATAAATTACATCAAAATCTTGGTATAAATGCTGCCGCATCCCATCAAAGGCAATATTTTTAATAAAGCTGTTATTAGTTACTAGCGCGACAATTCCCTCATCTTTAATTCTATCCGCAGCCCAGCGAAACGCTTTCACATAGGGATCTGAAAGAGAATTTTTATTAGTCGCTTTTGATGTCTTAGAATAAGTTTCTGCTACCCGCTGATCAACCCCTCCCTTTTGCTTATATTTCTGGTTTTTATTATTATCATTCTCATTAACCTGCCCTACATTATAAGGAGGATTACCAATAACCACAAAAATCGGTGAACTTTGCTGCCGTTTCACCCGTTCCGTATTTTCAGGAGTAAAGAAATCCAGTTGCAACGATTCTTGATCCGAGAAAGTATCCACCAAACAAATCCCTTCAAACGGCTGATATTGCCCCGTTGCCGTCAAATATTCATGCTCAATATTCATCGAAGCAATATAATAAGGTAACAACATCACCTCATTGCAGTGCAACTCATGCTCATATTTATAAGATAAAGCAGTTTTTCTAATTTCCCGCATCACCCGCATCAGGAAATTACCCGTACCCACAAACGGATCGAGAATATGCACACCTTTATCACTCAAAGATTGATTAAACTCTTTTTGCAAAATCTCATCAACACTTTTTACCATAAAATCTACAATGGGCTGGGGAGTATAAACAATCCCGTGAGTATCCGCTACCTTAACCGCAAACCCTTGGAAAAACTTCTCATAAACCGTGTTTAAAAAATGCTGTTTATCGCTATAGTCTTTAATTGTCGCGGCGGCTTCTTCTAATGCCCGATAAAAGTAATCTACATCTTGTAAAAAATGGGCGCGGCTAAAAGACTTAGAGGTTAAAGCATTAATTACCTTCTCAATTTCTACCGCGATAATATTGCGGTTAGTGAAATCAGGGTTATTAAAAATCTGGCGAAAAATCCGTTCTGTCAGTAAATGCTGAATCAACATTTCTTCTACGGCGGCGTCAGAAATATTCGGATTAATCGAATGCCGGCAAAGATTACTAAATTCATCAAAAGCATCAATAAATTTTTTATTGGTTTTCCGTTGATCTTTAATTAATTCAACCAGTTTTTTTCCTAAACTGCGAACTCTCTCCCCAAATTCTGCGGCTGCTTTCTCCCAATTTTCAATCTGGGGTGGGCGATATTCAAAAAATACCTTGAGACTTTCTACCAAAACTTCCCGTTTAGTGATATCTCCATCATAAACTTGCTGTCCCCCTTGCCAAATAATTACCCGTTTTGGAGACTGAAAAATAATGTTATCTTTGGGATAGCCTTTGGCAAATTTCTTTTGTACTTCTTTGGCTAAGTCATCGTCTGTATCTTTGGCTTCCCAGATGCCATGTTTGAGGGTATCTTCTCGAACTAATAACCCATCAACTTGTATGCGTTTTTTTTCGGTTAACTTAAGGGTATTTTCTTGTAGCAATGTCCACTTAAATTGCTGACAACAAGCGGTTAATAAATCTGCAAAAGCTACTTTTACCGCCCCTTCATTGACTGCGCCCAATTTAGCAAAGTCTTTTAATGTTGCGTAATATAACTCTACTGGTTTGTGGGTGGGTTTAAGGTTGAGAGTAGCCATAAGCTTAATCTGATTTTTCTATAAGCAAAATTAGCTATATCTTAGCAAGGTGAAGGGCGGAGGTACTTTTTTTGGTTCTGCACTTTTTTAAGGATTTTTTTGCGAAAAAAAAGGGTTAAGATAGTTGACTTTTTTTTGTTATCGTTTTATATTTATATTATAATAGAAATCTGTGCCAAAATTTTATAAACGCGACCATTTCATTATGAAAATAATATCATGTCAACCCCCTAAACACAACCCCCCAACTCAAAAAACTTTCCGCCGGCGGCGGAATGGAGAAAAGAGGAGATGAAGGGAAGAAAATAGAACAGAAAACCCCCAAAAAAGCAGATGAAAAATAAAAGCAGCAGCCGGCAAAAAAGAAGACACCTCATCAGCTTAATTGTAAGTTTAGCAATCAGCACGACACCGGCCTTGGGGCAAGAAGAACAGCTAGGGAAATATTATCAGCAACTCATAGAAACCTATCAAACAGAATTGCAAGAGAACCGAAAAAAAGGCCCAGAAGGGAGAGCAGAAGAAATAGATATTTTAAGAAATGCCGGTACAGCCTATCAATATTTAAATCAACCGCAAAAAGCCCTAGAATTACATGAACAAGCATTAACCGTAGCTAGACAGATAAAAGATCGAGGCAGAGAAATAGGAATAGTCCAAAACATGGCAACAGCCCATAGTAAACTAGGGGATGATAACGGCATAAACTTTTTAAACCGGCAACTGAATGAAATGGAAAAAGCCGGTGACAAAGAAAGCCAAGAAATAATCTTAAATATATTAATACCTGCCTACTTAATGACCGGCGATTATTTTCGCTCATTTGATGCAGCCAAAAAGCAATATTTACTAGCCATAGAATTTAAAAAACCAGAAAGTGAAAACACAGCCTTAATAATGATTATTTCTAGTTGTATGGCAACAGAAAACTATAACCAAGCCATAGACTATTCGCAAAAATTATTAACCTTGGGAGAAAAACAACAAAACCAGATAACTAAACGAACAGCATTATATTATTTAAACAACCTTTATAGGCTTGTAGGAGAACCAGAAAAAGCCCTAGAAATTTCTCAACAACTCATCCAACTAGCGCAAGCAAAAAATGACCCTCAAGAAGAATGGTTAGCATGGCAATATCTAGGCTTAAACCATACAGAAGCCGGTAATTCTGAAAAAGCTATTAAAGCATTCGAGAAAGCATTAGAAATTAGTACAAAAACTAATAATACTTTCGCCCAAGCCGAAAACTTAAAAAACTTAAGCCTTGTTTATTCTTATTTAGAAAATTATCCAAAAGCTACAGAATTGCAAAATCAAAGTTTTGCTTTATATCAAAAATACGACAATAAACAACAGGCAATTTTTCACCAATCAAGCTTATTAAATGCCGCCCAAATTTACTTAAGAACCAAACAATTTAGCCAAGCAGAAACAGAACTAAAAAAAGCCTTAGAGATTGGCGAAATTGTCAAAGAACAAAATTTAAAAAATCTGCAATTATCATCACTCAGTGTAGATGATTGGCAAATTTTTATAAGTTCCTCCAATAGCGCAATTTATAAAGACTTACAACAAGCATTAATCGGACAAAATAAAATAGAAGAAGCCTTAGAAATAGCCGAAAAAGCAAGAGGAAGAGCCATAGTTAACTTATTAGCCAAACGGTTGTTAACCCAAACAGCAAATGAGGTAGAAAAACAGCAACTTATCGCCGCCAACGTCAAAGCCCCAAACCTTGCTGAAATCAGAGAAATAGCCAGAAAAAATAAAACAACCTTAGTACAATATTCAGTGATTTATGAAAATAACGATTTTAATTCTCCTGTGCGATTTAGCACTAATAAAACCAAAGAAAAAGAGCTTTATGTTTGGGTAATTAAACCCACAGGAGAAATTGCCTTTCGCCAGGTTGATTTAAGCCAACTAAGAGGAGGAGAAAAGCGAGGGGTAAATAAAAAATCTCCCTTAGAAGGATTAGTAAATAATAGCCGACAATCAATAGGAATCCGAGGAAACACAATAGAAACAAACCCAAAAAATCAACCGACACCGGCTACAGAAAACGAAAAAATGCAGCAGCTTTATAAACTTTTAATAGAGCCAATTGCAGAATTTTTACCAAAAAACCCAGAAGAAAGAGTCACGTTCATTCCTCAAGATGGCTTATTTTTAGTACCCTTTGCAGCCTTAAAAGATTCAACAGGAAAGTATTTAATAGAAAAACATACAATATTAACAGCCCCGTCTATTCAAGTCATTGAGCTTGCTTCTCAACAACGAAAACAAAACCAAAACACAACAAACGATATTTTAATTGTTGGGAACCCAACCATGCCAAGTATTCGCTACGACTTGGAAAGTCAACCACAAGCCTTATCTCCGTTACCAGGGGCAGAAAAAGAAGCCCAAGAAATCGCCGCTTTATTAAATACTCAAGCCCTCATTGGTAGCCAAGCAACAGAAACAGTAATCACAGAAAAAATGCCCAATTCCCGAATTATTCACCTAGCAACACATGGCTTACTTGATGAAATGGTGGGGTTTCAAAGTTCTCTTGCCTTTACCCCTACAGATAAAGCAGATGGGTTATTAACAACAAGAGAAATATTAAACTTAAAATTAAATGCTGATTTGGTAGTATTAAGCGCCTGCGACACCGGCAGAGGAAGCATTAATGGCGATGGAGTAGTGGGCTTATCGCGGTCATTTATAGGAGCCGGAGTGCAGAGTGTGATAGTATCATTATGGGCAGTACCCGATAGCCCAACCGCCGTTTTAATGACAGAATTTTATAGACAACTAGAACAAACAAAAGATAAAGCAAAAGCCTTAAGACAAGCAATGCTCAAAACCAAAGAAAAATATCCTCTTCCTAAAGACTGGGCAGGCTTTACATTAATTGGTGAAGCCGAATAAACGCTTAGATAAATCTTAAATTAATAGAAAAAAATAGGAATTATCAAGAACTTGTGCTTAGAATTTTGGCGCACAACAAACCTTAAAAGCAAAAAACAATGCAAAAAAAATTAGAAATATTACCCAACCTAGAAACACTGATTCAAAGAGCCTTAGAAATAGTAGTAGAAAAAATAGAAAGCAGTATAGAAAAACACAACCGCTTTACCATAGCCTTAGCCGGTGGTAGCACACCAAAACCACTTTACGAAGCCATCAGCCAACAAAATCTACCCTGGGAAAAAATTCATGTATTTTGGGGAGATGAGCGTTATGTAGCCCCAGAACACCCCGAAAGTAACCAACGCATGGCACGATTAGCATGGCTGAATAAAGTGCCAATTCCTGCCGAAAACATCCATCCGATGCCCACAAATAGCAACGATCCCACAACAGATGCAGCCAAACACGAAGCCGAGTTGCAAGAGTTTTTTGCAGTGCCGGCCTCAGAGGTGCCAAAATTTGATTTAATTTTGTTGGGAATCGGTGATGATGCCCATACAGCCAGTTTGTTTCCCCACACACCGGCCTTGAGCGTGCGAGATCGCCTTGTCACCGTTGGCTCAAAAGACGGCCAACCCCGGATTACCTTTAGCGTACCCCTAATAAATCAAGCCGATTGCGTTATGTTTTTAGTAGCCGGTGCCGGCAAAATATCCGCACTACAGCAGATATTTGCAGACACAGCAGATAGCCAAACCTATCCAGCCCGACTGATCCAGCCATCCGGGGAACTTTGGTGGCTGCTTGACGCATCAGCAGGGCAAAAATTGAAATAAGAATATTAATATCCGGATATTGAAGCCGTGAGATTAATAAAACTCCTCTACGATCAACTTGATGGCAAGTAAAGAATGCGATGATAGTCTGCCCAAATTGCAACCACCAAAACCCCAATGGAGCGATCCAGTGCGAAGCTTGCTTAACCCCATTACCTGCTATGAGTAATTGTCCAAATTGCGGTACTTCTGTTCAAACTGATGCAACTTTCTGTGGACAATGTGGCTTTGATCTGCGAGCAGAGGCAAAAGCTAGTGGAGAAGGAAACGTCAGCCCTTCCAGCGAGCCCTTGCCTCCTACGGTAATATCTGGCCAGGGAGTTGCGCCAACAGTAGCGATGCCGCCGCTAAATTCTCCTGAACCTTTGGTTGAACCGGCGCCTGTTGTTGGGGTTGAAATACCAGAACCGGCACCAACACCGGCACCGATACCGGCACCGATACCGGCACCCATACCAACACCAGAACCGACATCAGCACCGGCAGTAAACACCTCCAAAACCCAACTGCAACAGGTAAACGCCAAACTGCTGCACGTCCAAACCAATACGCTGATGGAACTACAGCCATCCTTAACAGTGATTCACATTGGCAAACCCAATGACCGAGTTCCACCAGATATTGATGTGTCAGGGTTTCCTAACTCAGAAATTGTCTCCCGTATTCATGCGGATGTGCGAGTTGAAGGCGACGGCTACTATATTGAAGATGTCGGCAGTGCCAATGGCACCTATGTAAATAATTTTCCATTGCCGGCCGGCAACCGCCACCGCTTACGCCCAGGAGATCGCATCGCTTTGGGCAAAGGTGATTTGGTAACATTTTTGTTCCAAATGTCGTAAGGACTGCCGGCAATTTTGTCAAGAGTGACTTTAAGAATGCCTTTCTCCTCGGTAAATATATAACATTACCCACAGGGAGAGGCATTCATTAAAAAACTCTGGATGTGCCGGCCAGCAGGTGTATCGAAATTAAGCGAGTTTCTCCCGTGATTACACTGATATTGCTGCATCCATTTCAGGCTGTCCCGGTTCAAAGCTGGTCTTTTGAAGAAAACGATTCAACGATAAAAATTGGGAGAGCAACTGATAATCAGGTAGTGCTATACAGCGCTGTCGTCTCCCGCTACCACGTTGAACTGCGCCGGCGTGGTTCCAACTGGGAAATCGTCAATTTAGGTACTAATGGAACCTATGTGGACGGTAAATCGATTTCTAAAGTCACAGTTACAAACGGAACGATTATTCATTTAGCACGTTCTGGGCCAAAAATTCAAATTCGCTTTGGCAATCAAGCCCTTGAAGAATTAAAGGCAATCTCGGCAGAGGAAACTATTGCCCAGCAACCGATACCCGCAGTGCCGGTGACTCCCCAAGGCTTTGAAGAAGTGACAGCGGTTCCTTTGGGAGATGCGGTAGAGATGCCGCCTCCAACTCAAATACCTCATTAGATAGATTTTTGAGGCGGGTATGAGAATTAAACGTCTGAAGACGCTGTAAAAACAATGTGGGTTTGGTAAGTTTCTGGCTGAGTAAAGAGCAAATATCACATAATAAAGATAGAGGCAAGAGAAATTTCTATTGCTTATCAGGAGCTTTTTTATGAGTTTTGAAGAACAGGTCTTAAAGTACAGCCAGTTGCTTAACCGCCACGTCATTGAGCGGACTTCGGCGGATGATGTAGGTGTAGTAGAACAGCTTTGGCTTGATCCTAAGTCTCACCAGGTGGTCGGTTTTGGCTGTAAGGCGGGGTTACTGGGGAGAAATAAGCGGGCGTTTACTTGGTCGCAAATTGAACGCATTGGCGATAATATTCTCGTCAATACGACTGCAGAGACGGTGGATGCTGAAAAGCCGGAGGGTGTGGTTACGGTTTTGGGCCATGAATTATGCACCGATGCCGGTAAAGAAGCGGGTAAATTAATTGATTATTTGCTAGTTTCTAAAACCGGCAGTGTGTTGAATTATTTGTTTAGTTCAAGTGGGTGGCGAGGCATTTTGGATGGCATTTATGTAATGTCACCGGCGGCAATTCAAAGTTTTGGTACAAAACGGATTATTATTTCAGAAATAGCTGCACTTAATCCAGAGTTGTATGAAGAAGGTTTGCACCATAAAATCGGCAAGGCGGCTGATTTTGCTCAAAAAGATTATGAAAAAACAGTTGATCATTGGGAGAATTTAAAGCAGCGTACACAAGTAGGGAAAGAAGGTTTGAAACGTGGTGCTCAGCAGCTTGCAGATGAGTTGCAAGAACGGGCTCAAGAGATGAAGGACAAGGTGGAGGATGTGGCAGAACAGGCAAAGGAACGGGTAACTGAAGCTCGTTCTAAGTTGAAGAAAGAAACGCCGCCGGCAGCCCCAGAAATAATGACAACTCCGCTTGATGAGGATGATGATTTTTAAAACCTCGTTTTCTTAGGAAATAAACCGACATTTTTGATATATTTATCGGAATGCCGGTTTGTTTTTTTGGGGGGTAATACCAAATCCGGTTTAAACAATAACCCATCTGTGGAGTAAGCAAAATGACCTGCTATACATCTGCGGTAAAAAAACTTTTAAACACAAAAAGACCCCATCAAAATCAAATCTAGTATAAAGCCTACCCTATGATGAATGAAATGCCACGAGTTTGAGCGCTACCTTTGAGACTGATATTTAAAGCCAGTAATAATTTTATTCATAGTGATACCTAGCTTGCAAAAAATCAATGCGATCATCCCTAACTAAATAAACGATACGGTGTTCTTGAGTCAGCCGGCGTGACCATGTACCAGGATCTAAATATTTAAGGGGTTCCGGCTTACCAATTCCTGTAAAAGGGTCACGCATAATCGCTTCAATTACTTTAAAAGCACGCAGAGCAGTTTTTCGGTCAGTCTCGATCCAATAAACCAAATCTTCTCGAAACTTTTCCCTAAAAACAGCATCTCTAATTGGCGTTTCTTGCGATTCCTCCTTATCCTTCTTCGCCAATTCCTAACTCCTGACGTACTTCTTTTACGGTTTGTGGTTTCAAGTTTATGGCTTTTGCTTCTTTGAGCGCACTTAGCAACCGCGCTGCATTTTTAGGTGAACGCAACAAATGCACTGTCTCCAGCAAGCTATTTAATTCATCCGCCGCAATTAAGGCCACATTTTCTCCATCAGGTCGAGTAATAATCACACAATCTCGATCAGCAACAACTTGTTCGCACAGTTCGTTGAGATTTGCATTTGCCTCAGTTAATGTGATTTGATGATTGACCATAATCAAAAATTCTCCAAAGCGGTAGCGCTTTTATCTAGCAATAAAAATCGAATCCTAGAGTTTATAAGCAAACCCCGTGACTTGATTATACCAATTGAATAGAACCGGCCCGCAAACAACAGGCCGGCCCCACCTTTAAAACCTACGCACCCACCGCTTCTTTCGCCGCGTACATCACCTCAACGGTAATTTGATTAATATTTCTCTCCCGCGCAAACTTCTCGGTATTCCGCTTAATTTTACCCCGCACAAACCCAGGAATTTTATTCAATTCTACCTGGGCTTCTTTCGTCCAATTCAAATCTGAAGCTTCCGAAACTCCCTTAGTAATCACTTCCTTGGTATCGTGACCACCAAAAATTTCTAGTAAATGATCTTCCATTCCCAAAGTAAACGAATTATAAACCAAATCCGTAATCTGATTTGTCCCTTCATAACCCAAAAATGGCTTATATCCAATCGGGAAATTTTGAATGTGAACCGGCGCCGCAATTACCCCACAAGGAATATCCAAACGCTTACCTACATGGCGTTCCATTTGCGTTCCAAAAATTGCCGACGGCTCAATTCTGGCAATCATATTACCAATTTCGGCATTATCCTCACTGATTAGAACTTCATCGCAATATTCGCTTACTTGTTCGCGGAACCATTCAGCATCATGCTTGCAATAAGTACCGGCACATACCACATGAATTCCCATTTCTCGCGCCAAAATTTTTGTCATCGCCACCGCGTGAGTTGCATCACCAAAAACAACAGCTTTTTTGCCGGTTAAATTTTGACAATCAATGGAACGAGAAAACCAAGCCGCTTGGGAAACGTGCAAAGTTTGTTCATTAATATACTCCTCATAATTCACCTCTGCACCTTGCTCATTCAAAACCTGTTGAATTTTGCGAATACAACGGGCTGTTTCTACCACACCCATCGGCGTAATATCCACAAACGGCGTACCAAATTCTTTTTCTAAATATTGCGCCGTCATTAATCCCAATTCCCGATAAGGCACCAAATTAAACCATGCCTTCGGCAAGTTTTTCAGATTGTTAACATAGGCTCCTTCTGGGATAATTTCATTAACCTCAATTCCCAAATCTGTCATTAATCTTTTTAACTCGGTACAGTCGTGGTGATTATGAAAACCAAGAGTTGAAATGCCAATAATATTAACAGAAGGATTTGCCGTTTTTCCTTCAGGAAGAGTACCTTTTTTGCGGGCTTTAGCGATATAATATTGGACAATTTGTTGGAGGGTGCGGTCAGCAGCTTGCAGTTCATTAACGCGGTAGTGGTTAACATCTGCCAGCAAAACATCACCTTTTGATTCAATTTGAGCTCGTTCGACAAAATTCTGTAAATCTTCTTGCAAAATGCTAGAAGTGCAAGTGGGAGTAAGAACAATTAAATCCGGGTGTTCTTCTTTATCTTTGCGGGTGATATTATCGACTACTCTCTCTTGAGAACCTCGTGCTAAAACGTGCCGGTCAACTATACTGGTTGTTACTGGCGTAAAATCGCGTTCCCGTTCCAACATTGACCGCATCACGTTGAAATAGTCGTCTCCTAAAGGTGCGTGCATAATGGCGTGGACATTTTTAAAAGAACTGGCAATGCGGAGAGTGCCAATGTGTGCAGGGCCGGCATACATCCAGTAAGCTAATTTCATTTATCTTTTTCTCCTTTTTGCTAAGCGAAGTATCGTTTATATCTGAGTTTGGTCAATAATTGTGATGTTGAGACTGCTGGCGAAAGTATCGCTTTTAGTCTGCAATCTAGCTTTGCACTAAAACAACTTCTATGTTACTTCAGGGTAAAGATTCTTAATTTTTTGCTATTTAGCTTTACATTGTTTGCTTTCTTATATTTTTGCTAGGAAGTAATACTTAGGCTTCCTGGGGTTGATGGGATGAAACCAACCGGTAAAAATTAGTTTTGACGCTAATAATAGGAGCAATAAAAAGCAAATTGCCCTCCTAAAAAAACAATTAATTAGGGATATTTTTTAGGAGGTAAAACTCTGTAAAGCTTCCCTTTGGGCTATAAATAATTCTTGAATTCCTTTTTCAGCCCTATCCATAATTTGATTCATTTGCTGACGGCTAAAACTTCCTTCTTCCGCAGTTCCTTGCAGTTCAATAATACCGAGTTGATCGTTCATTACCACGTTAAAATCTACTTCTGCTGCTACATCTTCCGAATAATTTAAATCAAGAATAGCCTCTCCTTCTAATAAACCTACAGACACCGCAGCAACTTGATGACAAATGGGACTTTGTTTTAATTCGCCTTTTTCGACAAGCTTTTGTAAAGCATCTGCAAGGGCAACAAAACCGCCGGTGATTGAAGTTGTTCGGGTACCGGCATCTGCTTGTAAAACATCAGCATCGACAATAATTGTCCGTTCTCCTAATAAACTTAAATCCAAACAAGCACGCAAACTTCTACCAATTAAACGCTGTATTTCTTGAGTTCTTCCTGATAGCTGAATCAGTTCTCGACTGTGACGCTGAGGCGTTGCACCCGGTAACATTCGGTATTCTGCTGTTAACCAACCTTTGCCGGTGTTTTCTAAAAATTTTGGTACACCGGCTTGTATTGTCACACTACATAAAACCACAGTGTCACCGCATTTTGTCAAAACAGAACCGGCAGAAAATTTCGTAAAATTGCGCTCAAAACTAATGGGACGTAGTTGATCATTTTGGCGGTTATCAGAGCGTTGAAAAGACATAAAAATGTGTATTTGTGATTAGTAAATAGGTGATGAGTAAAGAAAAACCAAAAACCAAACTTAACTTTTTAAAAGTTGTAATAATTCTTCCTGTACTTGTTGGGGAGATTGAGAAGCATTAATTTTGAGAAGCCGGTTGCGGTGTTCGTAGTATTCCATAATTGGAATCGTGCATTCATAAAACAAATCAATGCGCCGCTGGATAATTTCTGGCTGATCATCAGGACGGGAACGAGCGAGGGAACGGCTCATTAAAATAGCTTGGGGAACCTCTAACCAAATGGCCCAATCCAGCTTTTGTTGCAAATCATCTAACAAAAAGTCTAGCTCCTCTGCTTGAAAGGCAGTACGCGGATAACCATCAAGCAACCAGCCATTACCGACATCAGGCAACAAAAGCCGTGCTCGAATAAACTCTATCATGGTAGGGTCAGGGACAAGTTCCCCTTTTTCCACATAGGGCTGAGCTTGTTGGCCTAATTCAGTTTGAGCAGTGATAGCTTTTCGCAAAATATCGCCGGTACCTATCCAGGGAATATCTAGCTTGTTGCAAAGTTTTTGTGCTTGCGTTCCTTTGCCTGCTCCTGGCCCTCCTAAAATGATTAGTCTCACGAAATATGCTCCTCTATTGTATTGCTGTTGCCGGTGGGTCTTGTGGATAAAACTGCTCTTTACTAATTTAGTGCTCAACGCTGCTGCAACAGCAAAGGTTCGCAAAATTTCCCTAAACTTAGTGAAATACTTGCACGTTATAAAAATAAAATTTTCCGAATATCCACCTGTAGCGTCAAAACTAAGCAAACCAGCCAGTCAATTATCAGAAATAAGTGTATTAAATAATAAAAAAAAATAAAAAATATTTCTATCTAAAAAATCTCGAATCTACTCTATTTTAATAAAATGTAGGCTACAGCAAAAGTGATAATCCTAAAAATTATCTTTATATATCCCAACACCAATCAACTATGAAATACGACATCCCCGCCATCATCCAAAGTTACGCCCAAGGCTTCTTTCTTATGGCAAACGATGATGACGACCGGCTCGACTGGTACACTAGCAAAGAACGTGCCCTCATCCCCCTAGATGAGCGATTTCGCTATCCAAAATCCCTCAACCGAGTTCTTAACTCAAACCGTTTCACCGTCGCAGTTAACCGCGATTTTCAGGCGGTAGTGGAAGGATGCAGCAACCGCGAAACCACCTGGATCACCCCAGAACTTAAAGAAATTTACTACGAAATGTATGAAACCGGCTGGGCTTACAGTTTTGAAACGTGGCAAGGAAACACCCTAGCCGGCGGAATTTTAGGTATTGTCATCGGGGGTGCATTTATTGGCGAATCAATGTTTTATCGCATTCCCGAAGCCTCAAAAGTTGCAATGGTAAAACTGGTGGAACGTCTTAAAAAACGCAACTTTACCTTATTTGATGCTCAAATGGACAATCCCCATTTAGAAAGATTTGGTTCCTATATCATTTCAAACTCAGACTATCAAAAATTACTACAACGAGCCTTACAAAGCAGATCTTATTTAGACTAGCTCCCATAGGGTATAATTTTGTAAAAATCCTTATCCAAAATGAACAACACCCACGAAGAATTTAATAGACTCTTGCAACTCAGAAACGAATATCCAGAAAAACATCAAGAAATTGACCAACAAATTCAGCAACAATTCAGTCAAACCCACGCCCTTTTAGTCATTGATATGTCTGGGTTTTCTCGGACAACCATTCGCTATGGCATCATTCATTTTTTAGCAATGGTTCATCAAATGAAAACCCTTGTAATTCCAGGCATAGAAAAAAACGGTGGTAAACTAATCAAACAAGATGCCGATAATATTTTTGCCGTTTTTCCAACAGTTAACCAAGCCGTAGACTGTTCCCTTCAACTACAACAACTTACAGCCGCAGTTAATACAACTCTCCCCGATGAAAAAGATATTTATTTATGTATTGGCATTGGCTACGGAGAAGTTTTGATGATCGAAGAAAATGAAATGTATGGAAGTGAATTTAACCTAGCTGCCAAACTCGGAGAAGACTTAGCCCAAAGAGAGGAAATTTTATTAACTGAACAAGCCTATAAAAACTTAAATCCAAAACAAGGGGAATGGCAAGAATTAAATTTTTCAATATCAGGCTTAGAACTGATCGCCTACAAACCGAAATAAGACCAATCGCGGTAACATAACCAAAGTTAACATAATTGTGAGCGAAAGGCCACCCGCAAAACATGAGCGTCAAAGTTGGAGATATAGCCCCAGACTTCACCCTTTCTTCCCAAACCGGCACCCCTGTCAGCCTCAAAGATTTTCGCGGCAAAAAAGCCGTCGTCCTCTATTTTTATCCCAAAGACGACACCCCCGGTTGCACTGCCGAATCTTGCGGTTTCCGAGACAATTATCAAACCTTCATAGATGCCGGTGCCGAAGTGCTTGGAGTCAGCGGAGACTCCCAAGAATCTCATCAAAAATTTGCCCAAAAATACAACCTACCTTTTACCCTCCTCAGCGACACCGGCAACCAAGTCCGTAAAGCCTATGGAGTCCCCGCAGCCGCCTTTGGTTTACTCCCTGGCAGAGTTACCTATGTCATTGATAAAGACGGCGTTATTAAACACATCTTTAACTCAATGATGAACTTTCAAGCCCATATACAAGAATCTTTGCAAACCTTACAAAAGCTGGCCTAACTAGACCTTTAAACGACGCAACTTTCGGTTTTTAAAAACTAGCCCATAGGTTAAAACAGAAGAAGTTACTCTGCCCACCTGTTTTTTTTCCATAGCAGGTGGGCAGAGTAACTTCTTACAACTTAGCCCTTAACTTCCTTTAAAGAAGGACTATTACCGGCCGCAGTTTTGCCGTTTTTTCCGTTGCCTTGACCATTACCATTACGAGGAAGAATTAACCCATAACCGCCATGATGTTTGCGTTCATAGATAACATTAATTTCCCCAGTTTCGGCATTGCGGAACATATAAAAATCGTGATCAATTAATTGAAGCTGTTCCAAGGCCTCTTCCACCGTCATTGGTGGCATAGCAAAATACTTTGTCCGTACCACATCCGCCGGCAATTCAGCAGTGCGATTGCCAATCAAATCAGAAACAACAGTGGGTTCTTCAACCTCGGCAGTTGCTATTGACTGAGCAGTAGTTTTTTGATCCTGGCGGCGTTCTTTATACTTCCGTAATTGTCGAGAAATTTTATCAGCCACCAAATCAATACTTGCGTACAAACTTTCGCTGCTTTCTTCGGCACGAATTACAGTACCATTGGCATAAATTGTAACCTCAGCCGATTGCTTTGAACCAACGCGAGGATTACGAGCCACTGACAAATGCACATCAACTTCCATTGTTAGATGTTGAAAGTGACTCACCGCCTTCTCAATTTTTTGATTGACGTACTCACGAATCGCATCGGTGATTTCAATATTTTTGCCGTGGATAACAAGCTTCATATTTACATTTTCCGCTGAATACCTCACCCTAAGATAATTAGTATCGGTGAGGGGAAAGCGGGGCGGTAATTACCGCTTTCCTAAACTCAATGAATTGGCCCGTCTTCATGGCCGATTTGTCAAAAACAAAGCCGAAATTTTATTGCGTTTTAGTTCTTGTCGATGATCAA
This sequence comes from Halomicronema sp., assembly GCA_036704045.1. Classification (GTDB taxonomy): domain Bacteria; phylum Cyanobacteriota; class Cyanobacteriia; order Cyanobacteriales; family Oscillatoriaceae; genus Ancylothrix. Next base: position 23,443 of record DATNQM010000009.1, read on the forward strand.
AAGCTCCCACTTGTCAAACACAAAGTTTATTAGACTTTATTTAATGGTAAGCAGAGGATAAACAAAAACCTCTAACGCGAATTTATCAATCAGCAATGCTTCAGTATTTCTATATCAAACACTTTTGCCACAAGGGTCGCGCTGATAAAATTGATGCGTCCCGACGGCGACAACTGACCTACCCTTCGCACTTATTATTTGTTGTAGCGTCTCGTAGGTATGGCCTGGTTGTAAGGAACTCCTCTCCTCAAAAAATTTGTTTCTAATTACAGAATATCACTTTGTATTCACAACAACAGAAATTTTACTTTCTCTTTAAAATCTGTTGCATTCCTTGAAAAAACGTATTAATTTTCTCCTCAATGTTCGAGTAAATTTAAGTCAATTTACTCTTGATTTTTTTGTAACTTTACCTTATTTTATATCATTTTTGTTTTTGCGTCTAGCGGCCACAGAATTATTTTTGCCTTAGCATACCGGCCACACTGCTATTTAAAACCACTTATCACCGGCACTTCTGTGGCAGAAAACACGTCAACCGGCGCCCAAAAGATTTAAAATATCAGCGCCCACAACAACCAAAAAACCTCCCATTGTTCAATTTCAACACAAACCAAACAAAGCAAAACTGCCTGCTTTACAATCGGCCCATCGTTCCCTACCTAACCGCCTGGAAATGGCAACAGCAACTAGTCAACGAACGAAAGCAAAACCCAGACCTAGAAGACATTATCATCTTGCTAGAACACCCAGCCGTTTACACCCTAGGACGCGGTTCAACCCTAGACTTTCTCAAATTTGACCCCAACAGTTCACCCTACGAAATTCACCGCATAGAAAGAGGAGGAGAAGTCACCTATCACTGTCCAGGGCAACTAGTAGGCTATCCCATCCTGAACCTCAAACGGCACCAACCAGACTTACACTGGTATCTGCGCCAACTCGAAGAAGTAATAATACGCGTCCTCGACAACTACAACCTCAAAGGCGAACGCATCGAAGGCTTAACCGGCGTTTGGGTAGAAAATCGAAAAGTCGCCGCCATCGGCATCAAAGTCAGCCGCTGGATAACCATGCACGGCTTTGCCCTCAACATCAACCCCAACCTAGAAGGCTTCCAAAAAATCATTCCCTGCGGCATTAGCGACAAACCAGTGGGTAGCCTAGCAGAATTCATTCCCAACATAGAACCCAACTCCGTAAAAAAATGTATCGCCGAAACCTTTGCCGCAGTATTTAACCTAAATTTGGTCGAAATTTCCTCCTAAGTCCGGCCCTCTTGCCTACCCCTAAACATTAAGAAACATATCAATTTTGATACCAAAGACCAACTTTAAAACATCCCCTCAAAAAAGCCATCCCATAGGTGAGCTAAAATTGGCAGTACAGATTGTAGTTAAAAATCGCAAACCAGACCCAAGCGAAGCTTAAAACCCTCAATACTAAAAAAACGATTGGATAAGAAGCCTGTACAGAAAAACCGCAGAAAGGAGAAAATGTAAAGTTTTGCCAACAAAGTTGAATATATATTCATATTTTCTCCCTTTAACCAAACTAAAGGATATTTCAAATTTAGGCATCAACAATCTAAAATCAAAAAGGGTAGAAGACTAGCAACAGGGTAAGGACGGGGTGCATAAACAAGCTGAAAACTTATTAATCCTTCTACCGGCAAAAAGGTTAAAAACTTAAGCCCAAAGTAGCCAGGAACATATTTTATTTTCTGCCTTGTTGTTAAGAAATATCAACTTCTCCCAAGCGTGAAAACCCACTCACCCCCTGTTTTCTGTGCTTATGAGCCTACCAACAACCACCAAAGATACCGCCTACGCAGAATTAGTGCGGTTTAGTCTGCGAGCCGAAGCAGTCAAAGTTCACAAAAATTTAGGCAACCGCCCATCAAAGCCAGCCGAAACTTTTCAACCAACCGCACCCAATAAACAACAAGACCAAATCATCGACTGGTATTCTATTTCTCCCAATATACCAGCAGCCCTAGAAACTATCCGCTACCGAGATAAAACCGCTCTCAACGAACTATTTGAGCAACAAGACCTCGAAGCGATTATTCTGGATGTTGTCACTAATCTTTTATGGTTGTGGCCTGAGCCTTGCTGGGAAGAAGAACCCTATGAATTTTTAAAGGAATTTCTTTAAGCTTGGGCAAAAAATTCAAGACTTATACCAGTTCGGCCCCCACTTCTAAAAACTATTGTAAAAAAGTTAATGTTGGGTATAACTTCGTTCGGCCCAACCTACTTTTTTTCTACAGTTAAATTCCTGTTATGTTGGCCTTTTTTAAAAAAAAATTGTCTTAATTTTAAACCTTTTAGAGCCTAAAATTAGGAAAATAAAACCTATAAATTTCCTATATCTTTTGCAAAAAAAAGATGGGGAGAATTAACAGCCATTTATGCTAATCTCCTCCTTATCTTTGCCCTCTAGCAGTTACAAAAATCTCTTAAAAAGGAATTTCATCTAACGAAGAATCAGGATCCTTTCTGCTCGGTTCACTAGAGCGGGGGTTGGCATCTGGTTGGGGTGTGTATTGCTGCCATTCTTGGGCCGGTGTGCTATGGGGTGCCGGGGACGTAGGGCGGGGGCTCATAGGCACAACATTACTGGATGCCGGTGCAGACATTGGAGCTCTTTCCGGTGCTTTTTGGGCAACATGACTAGAAAACTCAGCCCCAGCAGCCCCTAAACCGTGAATGCGAGAAGCTGTAAACTCAGCCCGTTTTTCTTTAGCCCCATCCGGTAGAGTCACCGTAACCATACCCAACCGACCCTCTAGCAGAACCCGATCACCTTGGTGGTAGCGATCTTGAATTTCTTGGGCCAAATTTCCCCAACCCACAACCTTTAAAGTAGCCGGTCGTTCTTCAGCTTTGAGGGCTGGAAACTGAACAAACATCTCAGCTATGGCAATTTGGTCTGGGGTGTAACGTAATTGAGGATTTTGTAAAATTTCCGCCATCAAAATGCAACTGTTCATAAAACCCCGAAGTTATTCTTGGAAAATATCTCAATTTAATTTTACTCTTTCTTTTGTAGAAAGCCCTTTAGGATTTCACTTTTTAATAAGCCCTAAGCAGTTTAAAAACCCTAAAGCTCTTGCTCTACAAAAGCCTGAATTCGGTGTCGATAATCACGCAAATGGTCATCCACCCAGTCAGGATCATTACTATTGGCAAAAATATGTACTAGAGGCTCACCGGCATCCGGTAACACCAAAACCCAACTATCACTACCTTGGTCAAAAATCTTAACTCCATCAATTAATTCTAAATTTTCTGCGGGGTGAATTTCCACCAAATGACGCATCAGCGCCCCCTTAACCGTCCAAGGACAGCGTAAACTGTATTGCCGGTGAGCGACGCGGGGAATTTCGGAACGAATATGAGCCAAAGAACGTTCCTGCAAAGTCAACATTTCAATCAACTTGCCAATGCAAAACATCGCATCAAAACCCGGATGTAATTTAGGGAAAATAAACCCCATTTCACCACTACCACCGATAACCACATTAGGGTAACTTTGGCAAGCCTCCATTAAAGCCGTAGGATTAGCTTTAGTACGAACTACTTTTCCATCATGACGGCGGGCAATTTGTTCAATGGCACCCGAAGAATGAACCGGCACAACCACCGTAGAGCGAGGGTTTCCCGTTAACATCATTTCAACCATCACCGCCGTCAAAATTTCCCCACGAATCAAATTTCCGGCATCATCTACTAATATTAATTGTTCACCATTTCCCGACACTTGGACTCCAAAATTTGCCCGCAGAGCTTCTACAACATGACCAAGCTGGAATAGCAAACTTTCTCTTTCTTCGTTTCCCGGTGGGGTTTGGTTTAAACTAGCATTTAAAACTACCGCATCACAGCCATATTTTGCCAAAAGCTGAGGTAATACTGCACCAGCCACAGCGTAAACATAGTCAATTACAACTTTAGCTCGGCTGTGATAAATAGCTTGAGTATTAAGATTACTTTCATAGGCATGATTGTAAAGTTCTAAAACTTGGCTAGGGTAAGCCATATTACCAATTTCTTGAATTTGTGCGCGGCGGAAATCTTCTTTAAAGTAAGCGCCTTCAATTTTTTTCTCGCGTGGTTTAGAGATATTAATTCCCTTTTCATCAAAAAATTCAATTAACAACGAATCAGCCCGCTCTGGATGCAGACGGACGTGAATACCACCGGCCACTGATAGGGTAGGAATAATCGCCCTGGCGAGGGGAATAGCGGTAGCTTCCAAGTTTTGAATATGAACACCCACAGACATCAAACCGGCAATTAATGAACGCGATACCATCCGAGCAATGCTGCGCTGGTCGCGGGATACCGTAACCGAAGAACCGGGTTTGAGAGTGGAACCATAGGCTGCGCCGAGTTTAACGGCAAATTCTGGGGTGATATCAATGTTGGCAAGTCCCGACACGCCCCGCTGTCCGAAGAGGTTTCGCTGGGCCGACTGTCCCCAAATCAAGTTGATATTGAGGGTGGCACCGGCCTCGATTTTTTTACTAGGCCAGACACGGACATTCGGGCTGACTTGGGCTTCTTCACCTACAGTCGATAAGGGGCCAACAACTGCGCCTTCTAAAACGTGAGCTCTGCGGTCTACCCGCACGCCTCTGGCGGCTACGCAGGCTCTCAAATGGGCTTCTTCACCTATGATGGCGCCATTCCAAATTATGGGCCTTTTAATATCGGCATCGGCAGCGATGGTGACGTTATCTCCGATAACGCTACCGCCGTCAATTTGGACTCTTGGCCCTATGCGGCAGTTATTGCCTATTAAAACAGGGGTTTCGATGATGGCGGTGGGGTCAATATAGGTGTTTTGCCCTATCCATAAACCGGGGGAACGTTCTTCGTAGGGAAATTCTAGTTTGACTTTTTTGTGCAATCCGTCGTATTGTGCGTCTCGGTAAGCATCTAAATGGCCCACATCACACCAGTATCCCTCGGCGATAAAACCATACATAGGTTCATCTTTTTCGAGGAGTAAAGGAAATAAATCTTTGGAAAAGTCGCTTTCTTCGTTTTCTTGCAGGTAGTCTAAAACTTCCGGTTCAAGTATGTAGGTGCCGGTGTTGACGGTATCGGAAAAAATTTCTCCGCTGGAGGGTTTTTCAAGAAACCTGCGAATGCGGCCATCTTTATCAGTAATTACGACCCCAAATTCCATGGGATCGGGAACGTGGGTTAATATTAATGTGGCTTTTGATTGCTTTTGTTTGTGATATTTTATTGCCTCAGTGAGGTTAAAATCGGTGATGCTATCGCCGCTAATTACAAGAAAGGTTGAGTCGAGAAGTTCCGATATATTTTTAACACAACCTGATGTCCCAAGAGGTTGATCTTCTTCGACGGCATAGGTCATTTGGACTCCAAATTCGCTGCCATCTTGGAAGTAGTCTCGCATGACGTCTGGTAAGTAATGGAGGGTGGCGATTATTTCAGTGATGTTATGACGTTTTAATAAGTTAATTATGTGTTCGGCGATAGGCCGGTTTAATACGGGTACCATTGGTTTTGGTAAGTCACAAGTCAGCGGTCTGAGCCGGGTTCCTGAGCCTCCAGCCATTAGCACTGCTCTCATAGTTCCTCCTTAAATTTAAGTTATTTAGAATTCTTTTAACAATTTTTTGGCTTGGTAATTTGTCTTGATGGTTTTTTTTAATCTTCCTTAAAATAGTGTAATAAAAGAAAGCTTATTTGTTTACTTTTATGGGGATTTATTGTATTGGCACGACTAGGTTGATGTCGGGTCATTGCCGCTGAGAATGTTTCAAAAATAGTCCCGAATTTTCTGCGGCTGAAATTTTCAGTCGAGGGTCAATTTTGTGGTTAATTTTTGTTAAAGACCAACTGGGCTTTGACTAGAAATAATTGGGACGAAGAGTAAGGGGTAAAAATCTGGGAGAGCAATGTACCGTCTTTTTGTGGGAATATGCCCCTCTTAAAGCATAAACCCTAATTGCTAAAATTTACCGCTTCTGGCTTTTAACCTTTGTCAAGGGAGAAGTAAACCAGATAAACTAGAGAAAGATAGTACATAGTAGGAAGCTTTGGGATTGGTTATGTCTAAACTTCTTTTGTTTGTTTTGCTGGTTGGTTATGGTTTTGGAGTGTGGAAATTCTGGAAGGGCTATAACCAAACAAATTTTGAACGCTCTTTTGCCAGCCGACTTAAATTGTCGTTGTTGTGGCCGGTGTTGGTAGTAACAAATCAAAGTTATCGCAAGAATTTTACGAAAGCGCTAAAGGGTCGATAGGTATCTAATGACAAAAAAACAAGAATCCTCTTCACCACAAGCCAATACACCGGCATCCACCGCAAACTCTGGCTTGTGGAGTGATACCCTTCCTAGTTTGCTAAAAGCTGTGGCGGTGCGTTTTAACCAGCAGTATTTGGGAAAAGCATTTGAGTTACCGCCAGAAGTAGAAGCGATGCAGGTTTTCCATGATTGGGCGGCCGGTTCTTTGGAAACTAAGATTGCTTCTCGTTTTTGGGAAATTGCTCAACCACAAAAAAATCAGCGCTGTTTGGATCTCGGTTGTGGGGTAAGTTTTTTAGTCTATCCTTGGCGAGATTGGGGTGCTTTTTTTTATGGTCAAGAAATTAGTACAGTGGCACACGAAGCTTTAAATGCTCGTGGCCCCCAAATGAATTCTAAGTTATTTAAAGGGGTAGAACTAGGGCCGGCTCACCAGCTAAATTATGATGCCAATCAGTTTGATTTGGTATTTGCGACCGGCTGGAGTTGTTATTATCCCCTCTCCTACTGGGAAGGAGTTATGGCACAAGTAAAACGCGTTCTTAAACCCGGTGGTTTTTTTATTTTTGATGTTTTAGATATCGAAGCACCTTTAGCAGAAAATTGGTCAATTTTAGAGACTTATTTAGGGGCAGAGGTGTTTTTAGAATCTCTTGATTCTTGGGAAAAATTACTGAAAGATTCTCAGGTAAAAATTGAGAAAAAACAAAACGGAGAGTTGTTTCAGCTTTATAAGGTTCGGTTTTGAGTATTTTTAGTTATAGCTGGGGGGTGTTTTGATCACACAGAGGTCACAGAGGTAGGCGCAGAGGACACAGAGGGGGTTCTGCATTGGTATTGAGGCGGTTGGGTTTTTGAAGCAACTTTGAAACAGCAGCCTCAAAAAAAACACAATCACACCCTCCTTAAATGTTAAATACCCTCTGTGTCCTCTGTGTTTTCCTCTGTTTCCTCTGTGTGATCAAAAAAACCTCCATATCTCATCGAAAATACAGTTGTACGGGCAGTGCAAAAGTGCCTGCCCTAAAAGATCCTAACTTCTCAAAGTGACAGCAAAGTTTTTAACTAAACTATCACGAACTTTTTGCTGCACCGGCTCAACATCCGCATCGGTTAGTGTTCGGTCATTGACGCGATATACTAAACGAAAAGCTAAACTTCGTTGACCTTCTGGTACGTTGACACCACGATATTCATCAAACAATTCTACCGATTCCAATAAAGCACCGGCAGCCTTGGTAATACTGCGTTCTATATCAGCGACCGGCACAGTAACAGGTGCAAAAAAGGCAATATCTCGATCTGCTGCTGGATAAGTAGAATAACCGCTAAACCGGCGCACACCGGCCCCTTGAGATAAAGCAGTTACTATCAAGCCTAAATCAAATTGAAACAAATAAACTGCTTCTGGTAAGCCTTTTTCTCTTTGCAATTGGGGATGAATTTGTCCAAAAATTCCTAATAGTTTTCCCCGCAACCATACAGCAGCTGTGCGTCCTGGGTGTAAGCGATTTTCGCTTTTATCGGATTTATATTCTACGGTCAAATTTAAGCGCTGAAAGATACTTTCTAAGATGCCTTTTGCTTCAAACCAGGTTAAAGGTTGTTCTTTGCCACTACGCACCCATCGGCCGGTGGAGGGGTCTCCGCCAATGATACCGGCAATCATTTCTTTTTCTTTGAGGTTTTCGCCTTCTTTCCAAAAAATCTTGCCGGTTTCAAAACCATTTAATGCGCCGTTTCCTTGTTCCAAATTATATTGAAATGCCTCAAGAAGTGCATTTAACATTTCGGTTCGCAGGGCGGAATATTCTACAAATAAGGGATTTGCTAACACTACTTGATTTTCTCCAGAAGTCGCCACCAAAGAATAGTGCATTAATTCCGTTAAACCGGCACCACGAAAAGCTGCTCTAACTTCTCTTATGGCTTTTTGGTCTGTTGGTAAATATCCGGCTTCAGTTTTTGCGGGCAATGTTTCGCAGAAGTTATCGTAGCCGTAAAGCCGGGCAATTTCTTCGATTAAATCAATTTCTCGCTCTAAGTCTCGATAGCGATAAGGGGGTACTGTTACCGTCCAAACTCCCTCTTTTTCACCTTTGTTAATTGTGCATCCTAATGCAACTAAAATCCGCTCCATATCGGCCGGTTGCAGTTGGCCGGTGCCGTTTTTAATGTTGCCTAAAATTTGATGTACTCGTTCAAGGCGCAAGGTAACAGAACGGGTATAAATTTGCGGGCCGGTGGTTGAGGTTTGCTGGCTGACTGGAACCCCTCCCGCCAATTCTCCCATCAACTGCACAGCACGCTGGCAAGCTATTGCTAATTCGGCTTGGTTAACTCCCCTTTCATAGCGCGTTGAGGCTTCGGTGCGAATGCCTTGGGCTCTGGCTGACCGGCGGATGGGGGCTTGTTCAAAAATTGCGGCTTCTAAGACTAAATTTTGCGTCCCCTCGGACACTTCGCTGTCTTCGCCTCCCATTACCCCAGCCAAAGCCACCGGCTTGTCATTGGCGGTAATTAAAAGGTTTTGGGGTTGCAAACTGCGTTCTTGACCGTCAAGGGTTTTCAGTTTTTCATTTTCCTTCGCATATCTTACGCCAATTGTCAAGGCTTGAGAACCGGCAATTGTTTGTAAGCGTTCCCGGTCGAAGGCGTGGAGCGGTTGGCCCCATTCCAGCAAAATATAATTGGTGACATCAACAACATTGCTGATGGGGCGGATACCGGCAGCTTGTAAGCGTTGTTGCAACCAAGCAGGCGAGGGAGCAATTTTGACGTTTTCAATTTCGGTGGCAATGTAGATAGGGCAAGCTTCCAGGGATGACTCAACTTGCACCCCACTACCAAGGGCTTGCTTTTGTTCGGCAACTTCGGGCAGACGGATGGTGGCGCCGGTGAGGGCGGCAATTTCGCGGGCAATACCAACCATACTGAGAGCGTCAGCGCGGTTTGCGGTGGCGGTGACGTCTAAAATTACATCATCTAAACCCAATAGCGGGCGAATGTCGCTGCCCAAAACAGGATTTTCTAATTCAAAAATATGAATGCCGGCGGATTCTTTACTAAGGCCGAGTTCTGCGAGCGAGCAGATCATACCGTTGGAGGGAACGCCGCGCAGTTTGGCCGGTTTAATTTTTAGGTCAATTTGGGGAAGATAGGTGCCAACAACCGCCACAGCCACATGAATATCCGCGCGCGCATTGGGGGCTCCGCAAACTATATTTAGGGTTTCGCTGGCACCCACATCGACGGTGCAAACGCTGAGTTTATCAGCATTGGGGTGGGGTTGCCGGTCAATAATTTTTCCGAGAACGACCCCATCCGCCCAACTGCGACGATTTTCAATATCTTCGACTTCAAAACCTGCCATTGTTAGCAGGTGGGCTAGTTCTTCTGGGCTAAGCGAGATGTCTATCAATTCTCGCAACCAGTTTAAGGAGATACGCATTGCTAATTTTCCGTTGTCTGTTGTTAGGTGGGGTCAAAGAGTGGGATTGCGTTTTTTAATCTTTGAACCTTTCGCCTGTTTATTTTACTGCTGTGGGTTATGGCGTGGTTAGGGTAAGAATAGCTAAGTTTTTATTGACAAAAGTGATAGATTGTGATAGGGAAACTTTGTATCATTGATTACTTAATTTTTGAGGGACAGTTGTAGAGGCTTGTATGTTTTGTAGAAAACAAAAGTCTAGTTCAGGCGGTGACTTGTGCAAGGGTGAAACTAGTTCTGGGGAATGTGAACTATCTTCACAAAAAGAAGAAATTATGTAAAAATCAGGCAAAGAAGTATTTTTTGCTGTTCATAAGCTAAGATTTTGAGGCAACTTAAAGTATAAGGCGAACAACGAGAACCAAAATTGGGGGCATTTAGCTCTTGAAGATCAATCTCGAAACGTTCCTTTAAAAAATATAGTTTTTTGAACAGGAGTTTGCTGACAGATGGCCCAACCTTACCCCTGAAACCGAGAAGGTTATAGGTTAGGGTATAGCTGAGCGGCAAAAGGTAAAGTATCTGAGTCGAAGCGAAAACAATCTACGCATCTACTTGGTATGGAAGCGAGATAGCTATTAAACAGCAACACACGCAGTCGGGTAATGTAGAGAATGAAGCTCTGTGTAAATCCAGCCTGTCCCAATCCAGAGAACCCAGACCACGCCCACCGATGTCAAGCTTGTGGGAGTAAGCTTTTGCTGCGCGACCGCTATCAGGTAAATCAAGCTTTAGGTCAAGGTGGTTTTGGTGCAACGTTTGTAGCAAATGATATTTCCCTACCAGGGAGTCCTACTTGTGTAATTAAACAGTTGCGTCCGGTGTCAACTTCTGAGCGAGTTTTAGAAATGTCGCGGGAGTTGTTTAAGCGGGAAGCAAAAACTCTGGGAAAAATTGGCAATCATCCACAAGTTCCTCGCCTGCTGGATTATTTTGAAATTAATGATGATTTTTATTTGGTTCAGGAATATGTAAATGGATCAACGCTAAAGCAGGAAGTGAAGCGAACCGGGCCTTTTACTGAGTTGGGGGTGCGGCAATTTTTGATGGAAATTTTGCCGGTTATCCAGTATCTTCACGACCATAGTGTGATTCACCGTGATATTAAACCGGCTAATATTATTCGCCGCACGATTGACCATAAGTTAGTGTTGATCGATTTTGGCGCGGTTAAGGATCATGTGAGCCAAAAGGCGGCTTTAAATAGTTCCGAACAAACGGCTTTAACGTCTTTTGCTATTGGAACACCGGGGTTTGCGCCTCCTGAACAAATGGCGCTGAGGCCGGTGTATGCGAGTGATATTTATGCGCTGGCTGTGACTTGTATTTATTTGTTGACGGGCAAATCTCCGAGCCATTTAGGTTATGATGCCACAACTGGGGAAATTTGCTGGCGGCAAAATATTCAAGTTAGTTCTAAGTTAATGACGGTGCTGGATAAAATGCTAGAGGTGTCTGTGCGCCGCCGTTATCAATCTGCGAATGATGTTTTAAGGGCTCTTAATGCTGAGTTTAACAGTGAGGGGCTCTCTCAGGGTATGGCAACGTTGGGACGTTCTACTTTAATTCAATCAGAAGAACCTACGGATATCGAAGCAGAAGGTGGGGGTCGGTCGGAAATGTCTCGTCTGGCTGAGGCTATTCGCGCTAGAAAAGGTCGAAATACTAATAGTCGTTTACCTACGAGTAATAATAATAGTCGCAATCGTAGTATGCTTACCAAATCTGCAACAACGGCGATGGAAGGTAAGGGTGGTTCGGCTGCAAAGGTTAATTCGTCGGCGAGATGGGATGCTAATAGTGTTAAAACTGCTTATGTGAAGGGCCGGCGTGATTTTGCTGGGTTGGACTTGAGTCTTTTAGATTTGGCTGGTGCTAATTTAGGGGAAGCGATTTTACATCAAGCTAAGTTAGTTAAAACTAATTTTACTAATGCTGATTTGTCTAATGCAAATTTAGGCCGTGCTAGTTTAAATCAAGCTAGTTTGCGAGATGCGGATTTAACGAAGGCTTATATGAGTTATGCTAACCTCGAAGGTGCGGATATGCGAGGGGCTAATTTGACTGAGGCTTATTTGTCTCATGCTAATCTCAGAGGGGCTAATCTTTGTGGGGCTAATCTTACAGGGGCGCGGGTTAGTGATGAGCAGTTGGCTGTGGCCAAAACTAATTGGTTAACGGTTAAGCCTAATGGCAAGCGGGGATTATTTTAGGTGTGTAGTTTTGTTGTTAAATTGTTAGTTAAATTTTTGAACTAAGGTTATAAAACTTGAATTTATCAGGTTTTTAAAAACCTTAAAGCAATGGGTTTTAACTTCTGGCTGGCTACAACTATACAAGTTTTTGTTTTTCTGGATATTGGGTATTTTTAGCTTGAAAGGCTTCTTTTTTAACCGCAGATAGGATAATAAAGTTCGAGTTACTATAAAATCAAAAATTTATACATTTCCTATTTGCATAACTTGTACTTCTGCACCGGCAGAAATGAGTTTTTCTCCCACCGGCACAATGGCTAAACAGTTAGTTTGGGCTAAATTAATCAAATTTGCTGAACTGTGGTTTCCACCGGCCAGTTCAAATTCAAATCCTTGTTTTCCGGCTATTAATTTTCCCCAAAGATAGCTTTCTCGTTTCCCATCCGAATGTAAATTTTGACGAGTTTTTGCCGGTAAAAAAATCGGTTGATAATTATTAGATAAACCGCTGATTTTTTTGATGGCCGGTTGCACAAAACGCCAAAAAGTAACTAAAGTAGAAACAGGATTACCCGGTAAACCAAAGTATAAAACTTGTTGGTGATTTGAACTTTTATGAAACTTGGCAACCGTTAAAGGTTTACCGGGTTTGATGGCTACGGAACTAATGTGAATTGTCCCACCAAGGGCGCTTAAAACTTCTTCCACATAATCATAATCGCCCACAGAAACGCCGCCGGTAGATATAACAATATCGGCACATTCTAAGGCTTCATAAATAGCCAATTTTAAAGCTTCTGGGTCATCTTTAACAATACCTAAAGGCACCGGCACCGCACCGGCATTTTTCACCGCAGCCACTAAAGCATATTGATTAGAATCTACAATTTGCCCTGGTTGCAAGATTTGCTCTGGGGTGACAAGTTCATTGCCTGTGGACAAAATTGCCACTTTTGGCTGCCGGTAAACAGGGACTTGATGACATCCAACCGCTGCTAATACAGCAACTTCGGGAGCATTTAAAACAATACCGGCAGAAAACAGAGGCTCACCAGCTTTGTAATATTGTCCACCATGACGCACAAATTCTGCTTCCGAATCAGGCGCTTTTAAAATAAAAACATGATTATTTTCAACTTTAGTAACTTCTTGCATAATCACCGTATCAGCACCATTGGGCATCATGGCGCCGGTGAGAATGCGAGCAGCTTGACCTGGTTTAATAGAAACTTGAGGTGGAGTACCGGCCTTAATTTCTCCTACTAATTCCAGGCAAGTCGGTTGATGTTCTGTACTGGCAATGACATCTTGGTAACGTACCGCATACCCATCCATAGCCGAATTATCCCAGTGGGGAAAATCGAAATGACTAGTCACCGGCCTTGCTAAAATACGTCCAGCCGCTTCAACCAAACTGATATTTTCTACATCAAAAAAACCAGCAGCCCTATCTGCCAAATTTAAAATAATTAACTCAGCTTCTTTTACCGGCAGCATAGAGAATTGGGAAGGAGGCGAGGGGGACATCATAAAAACTTTTGATAGTGTAGATGCTAAGTTTTGATTTTAACAGGCCAGCTTGGTTGTGGGGGTTTGATTGCTTTTATTTGCTGCAAAAATTAAGTTATTTTTTAGCAAAAAACAATTAAAATTTTTATATTTACTGGCTTCCACCTTCTTGAGTATCCGAGGGAGACTCACCAATACCCAGTTCTTTTTTAGAACGTTTTAGCTGATGCCAAAGCTTTCTAATTTCATCGTAAGCTTGTTCAGGAGAAAGTTTACCGCCGGTTTCCAAAGCACAAATTAACGTGACTCTTTGGGCAAACTCCTGTAAATTTGCATCAAAAGCCAAATTTTCTGGTGTCCATTTACCGTAGTAGCGACTGCGAGGCGTAAAAAAATCGGAAGAATCTGGCATGGCTGGGTGTAAGGGTTTGTAAAAATTTTTATTAACTTCGCCTTAATCTCAGCTTAACCGGCAAAATACCGAATTTCAAATGAGGATAAAGCTTTATGGAAAAAAATAGCGATTTAAGCTTAGATCAAGACTTAAAAGACAAAGAAACAAAAAGCGATGAAGCCTACCGCCAGAAGATGCAGCGGCGCAAGGAAGTACAGGAACAAAGGTTAGCACAGCGCACAGCAGACAAAGGCTTAATTATTGTCCATACTGGCACAGGCAAAGGCAAAACGACAGCAGCTTTAGGGATGGTATTACGTTCGCTTGGGCATGGGTTTCAAGTGGGGATAGTACAGTTTATAAAAGGTGCATGGGAACCGGCAGAAAAGGAAATTTTGAGCAGGTTTGAACCGCAAATTGAATTTTATGCAATGGGGGAGGGGTTTACTTGGGAGACGCAAGATCGGCAGAGAGATGCACAAAAAGCACAGGAAGGATGGTTAAAAGGGTTAAGTTTAATTCGCAACCCAGCAGTTAAACTGGTGCTGCTCGATGAAATTAATGTGGCTTTAAAGTTAGGATATCTCAATGTGGAGGAAGTGGTGGCGGGTTTAGAAGAAAAGCCCGAAGATAATCATGTTATTTTAACCGGCAGGGGGGCACCGGCAGCTTTAATTGAAAGAGCAGATTTAGTTACGGAAATGACATTAATTAAACACCCTTTCCGAGAGCAAAATATTAAAGCTCAGCCAGGTATTGAGTTTTAAGATTAGAGAAGAGATGGTGAGGGGAAAAGCAAAGAAGTTTCTACCAATTTCCGACCTGTTTTTGATAGGTTTGGGTACAAGTAGAAAGGATGCGTTGATCGTTGGCTGAGACGGTGGCAAGTCGCTGAAATTTGTCGAGGAATAAGGTATGCCGGTAGGTGGTTTGATCGTAACTATTGATGATAGTGACATCAAGTTGAGATTGTTCGGCGCTGCCGTAGGCGCAATCAAAGGAGGAATGGGGCATATAAAAGGCACCAATGACTTGCCCTCGCCTAACTTCAAAAACCACATAGGCTTTGCCAATTTGTTCGGGTTCTGAAGTTTCGCCGTAAAGGTAAATGCCATCGTCTAAAGCTTCGTTATTGGTGGCTAGAGGGCGCTGGGATAGGGTTTGATGGTCGCCAGTGAGGGGGGAGAGTGGGGGAGGAATACTAAGGGCTAAATCAACGCCTAGAAGAGGGAAAAAGGCGCTAAGGAGGAGGGTGGGCCGGTGAAATATTTTTAACATGGGAAGGGGGAGATCGTTTTTGTTTTAGCTTCATTGGGGCTGGGATAATTTTCTAAGGTCTTTACAAATGTTTATTAAAAGTGCTTAGAAAGGTGGTTTTTTTTGTTTTTAGGCGCTGCTGAATACAAAAAGGATAGTGAGTTTTGTAATACCAATAGTTCAAGGAAGCCACACCCTCAAAAAGTCCCCCAAGAAGCGGGGGTTTAGGGGGTATGTGTAGCAGTATTTTATAGATTTGGTATAACTTCCTAGAAAGGTTGGTTGATACGGTTAAAGCAGCGCCGATTATTAATAATAAAAAACCCGGCTTTTTTGAGAAACCGGATTTTTATTTCAGTTAACTTTTACTACCGCAATTAACTGGCAAGATATTCGCGGACATTGGCTTGACGACGGCGTAGTTGGGCGAGGGCTTGATGTTCAAGCTGACGGACTCGCTCACGGCTGAGGTTGAGTTGTTCGCCGACTTTTGCCAAAGATAACTCTCGTCCGTCTTTGAGACCAAAGCGGAGGGTAATGACTTCCCGTTGTTGGGGAGTGAGTTCGGCCAAGAGACTGTCGAGGTCAGCGCGGAGTAATTCTTGAGTTGTGTAGATTTCCGGTGATTCGGTTTCGTCTTCGAGGAGGTCTTGCAATTCGGTGTCGTGGTTGTCGCCAACGCGGATATCTAAAGAAATGGGATGACGGGCCATAGTTAGATATTCGCGAATTTGGGCCGGTTCTAGCTCAAGGGCTTTGGCGATTTCTGCCGGTGTGGGGCTGCGTCCAAATTGCTGAGTTAGTTCACGCTGAACTTTTTTAATTTTGTTGAGTTTTTCGGTAATGTGGATAGGCAGGCGAATTGTGCGAGCTTGTTGGGCAATGGCGCGGGTGATGGCTTGGCGAATCCACCAGTAAGCGTAGGTAGAGAACTTATAGCCCCGTGTGGGGTCAAATTTTTCGACGCCTCGCTCTAATCCCAGGGTGCCTTCTTGAATTAAGTCAAGCAATTCTAGGTTGCGCTTTTGGTATTTTTTGGCTATTGCAACTACTAGGCGCAAGTTGGCTTCGATCATTTTTTGTTTTGCCCGCTGCCCAAGCTGCATAATGCGATTTAGCTCGGCTTCGGGAAGCTTGACTTGTTCAGCCCATTCTTCCTGAGTGGCTTCGCGGTTAAGCTCAGTTTCTAAGGCTTCTTTGGCTTCCAGCATTGCCATCATTTGCTGCACTTGCTTACCCAAGATTATCTCTTGTTCGTGGGTGAGCAGTGGCACCCGCCCAATTTCGTGCAGATAGGTTCGCACGATGTCTGCCGGTGCGGAGGGCCGTGCGCCCATGTATGTCGGGTTGGCGGTCATGGTACGGTTTTTTGCAGTGGGCATGGGTGACTCTTGACTAATTCAACAGTGAATATCTATTCACCTACTCGTTGGAGCGAGCAGGATTCGGATTTCGGTCAGTTGATTTGTGAAGCGTGGGTTTTAATCTGGCTTTGCCAGGGCCCGCCCACTTGCAACCGACCTAATGTAATGACAGTTGTGAAAAACTCGTGCTTTAGTAAGTCTGTGTTTTTCCGTTATGGTATTTCAATACTAAACCCTCACAAAGGTTGAAAGGTTCATTCTCAAGTCTGATATTCTTAAGCTTTCCCTAAATTTTTACGAGAGTAATCTAGGTGGGCCGGAAAGCCTTTTGTGTTGAAGGAGATATGTTGTTTAATGTTCCTTTCTTCTATGATGGCTTGACAATCTCTCTGTGGACAGATGTAAGCCCTAGTAATGTCCGTACCTTTGGAGGGAAAAAACTGCCGTATAAACCAGACTTCAAGGTATGTTATTGGGTTTGGCTGAGGAGTTAGGTGGGATGGGGTGAGGTAGGGCTGTAGCCCTACGCTTAAAAAGGGTGGTTATTTGTTATGGTTAGTGTTCTTTGTTTTGAGGAGTAGAAACGACATCTGGTAATAATCTGCCTCTTAAGTAGAGCCAAGCTAAACCTAACAATCCCAGGATCATGCCAGAAATACTAACTACCTGAGCGACTCGTAAAGGGCCTAGCATGAGACTATCGGTGCGTAAACTTTCTATCCAAACTCTGCCGGCGCTATAGGCAGAAAAATAAACCAAAAATAATGTTCCTGGTTTAAGGCGCAATTTGCCATTTAAGTCTTGAAAAAATAAAAACAGCAACAAACCAAAAACGCCTAAATTCCACAAAGATTCATAAAGAAAAGTGGGATGAAAATACTCAAAACTTTTATAGGCGAGGGGGCGATTTTGGAGGGGGATGTAAAGTTTCCAAGGTAAATCTGTAGGGCTGCCAAATGCTTCGGAGTTAAAAAAATTACCCCACCGGCCTAGGGCTTGGCCTAAAATCAAGGAAGGGGCCACTACATCTGCCAATTGCCAAAAAGAAACTTTTTGGATAGCAGCAAATATTAAGGCGGCGGTGATGCCTCCGAGTATGGCGCCGTGAATTGCTATACCTCCTTTCCAGATCGCAATAATATCAGCGGGATTGTTAGCATATTGGGGCCATTGAAACAAAACGTAGTATAGGCGAGCACAAGGAATTGCGCCAACGACCAACCAGATTGTTAAATCTCCGATTAAATCTGGGTTAAGATTGCGCCGTTTTGCTAGATACTGAGAAACGCTTACGCCGAGTAAAACAGCGGAGGCTATTAGTAAACCGTACCAGCGAACGACTAACGGTCCTAATTTAAAGATAATCGGGCCTGGAGATTGAAATTGAAATGCTAAAGGAATACTTGTAAAGTCCATTAATCGCTCCGCAACCGGGATTGACACGACAAACAACTGTGTAACAGGATACAGGCAGACAAGAAATTTTCCATGAATTTTGGGTTTATTGACAAGCTGTGGAGAAGTTTTTGCACTAAGGGACTCTCAGGGTGGGAACAGTATAGCAAGCAATAATAAGTATGAGTAAAAAAAGCTTGGCACACTTGTCTTCAACCAGACAGACTTGATAGATAAGTTGAATAATTAAGGGTGAATATAAGAAATTGTTTAATAAAACAAACAATTGTTATAAAAATGGTTAAATAGTGTAGGAAAAAAAATATGGGACAAGTTACAGAAAACTACTCAGTTAAGCAGAAAATTATCCAAGGAACAGCAAAAAGGGTGGGCAGTAAAAAGGGTGGGCCTTTGAGACTGCAAAGAAGTTTAAGTTCTTTAGAAGCTTGGGGTTTTGGTTTGAGTGGGTTGCTTTTGTGGCTGGGGCCGGCACCGGCTGCTCATTCGGCTTTGGGGGCGGCGGCTCTGTATGTGTGGCTGCCTGGAGCAATTGTGGGAATTTTGCTGAATTTGCAAGTCAGACGTTTGGGGATTCACTGGCCTAATATTGTTGGGGGGACTCCCAATTATGCGGCGCGGTTGCTGAAAAAATATCCGCTTTTGGCGAGTTATGGGGCGCTAGGTTATTGGTTGGGATGGGTTTCTGTACCGCCGATGAATGCGATTATTTTGTCTGATTTGATTAAAGCTTCTTTGCAGCCTTTGGGTTTTCCTTATCCAGAAAATTTTTTAAAAATTGTTTTTACGGCTTTGCCTTATATTGTTGCGTTTAGCGGCACTCGTGCGCTGGGAATTTTGCATTTGTGTTTTGTGGTGCCGGCGATTGGGTTTTTGCTGGCTTTTTGTTTGCAAGGCACCGGCTGGCTGGCTTTTTCTCCGGTTTCTCCGGGGTTTTTTCCCACAAGTTGGCCGGAGTTTAATTTTGTGGAGTGGGCAAAATGGTTTTTCCTGGCTGTTTATGCGGTTTATGGTTGCGAAACTGCGTCGTCGTTTGTGGCGGATAGCCGCCGGCCTCGTAATACTTTAAATACGCTTTCTTTTGCGGCTTGGTTAATTGTGCCGGTTTATGTACTTGGTTCTTGGGTGTTGATGCGTTTGGCGACGGGATCAAATTTAGGCGAGAATACTTTTTTAAATTTAGTTAATGCTTCTTTGCCTTTTTGGGGAAAATCTGCTTCTTTATTGGTGACGTTTTTGCTGGCGGCTGGTGCTTGGTTGAGTAGTGCGACGGCGGTTTCTAATTCACCGCGAGTTTTATATCAACTTGGACTTGATGGTTATTTGTCGCCGGTATTTACGGCGGTTTCAGGGCGGGGAGTTTTTGGCCCGGCTTTAATTTTAGGTTTTGCATTTAGTCTAATTTGTCTTGTCTGGGGCGATGTGTCTCATATTGTTATGGTGACTGGCACCGGCTATTTAAGCGGTATGATTGCAATTCATTTAGGGTTGTGGTTAAATGGCCGGCACCGTCATGTTCTTTGGCCTCGATTTTCTTTGGCTTTTTTGAGTGTAGAAGTTGTTGTTTTAGTTGTGGGGGGTTTGGCTTGGGGCTGGCAATATTTGCTGTTGGGGTTGTTTTTGCCAGTGTTTATTTTTGCTGTAAATTTTGCTATTAAGCGTTCGTCTTTTTCTTGGTTTAAACTGCAAAAATGGACTGATTTTTATCAAGTTCGTTCCTACGGAAAAATTGAAGATTTTGTTTTGGTTCAAGTCGGAATTTTACTTTTTTTATTGTGTTCTGCGGTGGCAATTGGTTGGTTTATTCGTGGGCAAATTTATAACATTTCTTGGCAGGTAAGTATAGATTTGTTTGTGTTGTTAATGATGACTATCGCTTTTTTGGGGGTGGCAATTGCTTGCTGGACAAGTTTGCCCCAAGTGATGTCTATTGCTGAGGCACAACAGGCTTCTGAACATTTGTTTAAAATTGCTATAGATGCTATTTTGGTGCTAGATGAAAATGGTTTAATTTGTCAAGCTAATCCAGCGGCGGAAGTTTTGTTTAAACGTCCAGTTAATCGCTTGGTAGGACGTTTAGTAGGTGACTTTTTACCCGATTTGCCGGCTTTACCTGGTGAGTGGCCAAGCCGTTCTGAACAAACTTTAGATGAGAGTATTCAAGGATTGTCTATTGAGGTAACAATATCTGATCGTTCTCATCAACTTGGTTGTGAATATGTGGCAATTTTTAGGGATATTTCTGAACGCAAACAGGCTGAAATCGATTTACGTTCCGCTCTTGACCGGCAGGAAGAATTAACAGAAACTGCTCTGGCTCAAGCTGAACAACTTGCCAATATGCTGACAGAATTACAACAAACTCAAACCCAGCTTATCCAAACGGAAAAAATGTCTTCTTTAGGACAATTGGTTGCTGGGGTAGCCCACGAAATTAACAATCCTGTTAATTTTATTTATGGCAATTTGGATTATGTCAGCAATTATAGCCACGATTTGCTGCATTTAATTAGGTTGTATCAAAAATATTATACTAATCCTAATGCAGAAATTAATAGCTGTTTAGAAGATATAGATTTGGAGTTCATGATAGAAGATTTACCAAAGATTATTTCTTCTATGAAAATAGGGGCAGAACGAATTTGTCAAATTGTTAGAACTTTACGAAATTTTTCGCGGGTTGATGAATCGGCAATGAAGTTAGTTGATTTGCACGAAGGCATTGATAGTACCCTGATAATTTTACAAAGTCGTATTAAGGCTAAGGCGGATTTTCCGGGAATTCAAGTAATAAAAGAATACGGAAATTTACCGGAAGTGGAATGTTATGCTAGCCAGCTTAATCAAGTTTTTATGAATGTTCTTAATAATGCTATTGATGCGTTAAAAGAAAAAAGTGATTTTTATCGAACTGGCTATATTCCTGATAATTCTGATAATAATTTCACTCTAACTCCGGCTCTAATGCCTACAATTTGGATTCAGACAGAGTTAATAAATGAAAATTGGGTACAAATAAGTATCAAAGATAATGGCACCGGCATTAGTGATGGTGCTAAAGCTAGATTGTTTGACCCATTTTTTACCACGAAACCTGTGGGTCACGGAACGGGATTAGGCTTATCTATTAGCTATCAAATTGTGGCACAAAAGCATGGTGGTGTATTGAGATGTATTTCTCAACTTGGAGAAGGTTCAGAGTTTCAAATTGAAATTCCTATTAGCCAAAAAGGGATTTAAGGCTGTCTAAGCAGTTATGAAAGTATTGCTAAGCTGGGACGGACGAATTTATATTGGCTTATAGTGTGGGTGACAAAATCAGGTAAAATAGATTAAATAGTTTGAAAAAAATCGCGTCTTAGACAATTTCAAATTCAATAAAATCTAAAGTCTAAAATCTAAAATCTTATGGTGGCTTTATTAGGTCTTTCTGAAGTGGAATTAAAAGAATGGGTGCAAGAACAGGGACAGCCTGCCTATCGAGGGCAGCAATTGCACCAGTGGATATATCAAAAAGGAGCTCGCTCTTTAGGAGAGATTACGGTATTTCCTAAGCAATGGCGGGAAAGTATGGGGGAGGTTGCTGTTGGCCGGTCGAGTATTTATTATCGTTCCCAAGCAGGGGATGAAACGGTAAAGTTTTTGTTAAAGTTGGCGGATGGTCAGATTATTGAAGCGGTGGGAATTCCGACAGAAAAACGCTTGACGGTGTGTGTTTCTTCGCAGGTTGGTTGTCCTATGGGTTGTGATTTTTGTGCTACGGGCAAGGGGGGTTTTCAAAGGAATTTGGCTGCCCATGAAATTGTGGATCAAGTGTTAACGGTACAGGAAAATTTTGGCCGGCGAGTAAGTAATGTTGTGTTTATGGGGATGGGAGAACCGCTGCTTAATACTGAGAATTTGTTGGGTTCGTTACGTTCTTTGAATGAAGATGTGGGAATTGGACAGCGAAATATTACAGTTTCGACGGTGGGAATTCGGAACCGTATTCGGGAGTTGGCAGAACATAAGTTACAAGTTACTTTGGCTGTGAGTTTGCACGCATCTAATCAAGTTTTGCGGGAAAAATTAATTCCTAGTGCGCTGCGTTATCCTTTGGATGAGTTGATGAAGGAATGCCGGGAATATGTGAAGATTACGGGGCGAAGATTAACTTTTGAATATATTTTGTTGGCGGGGGTTAATGATTTGCCTGAACACGCAGAAGAACTTGCTGAACTTATGCGGGGTTTTCAATGTCATGTGAATTTGATTCCTTATAATCCAATTAATGAGGTTGATTATCAGCGCCCATCTAAGGACCGTATTTATCAGTTTGTAAAAATTTTGGAAGAGTATAATGTGGCGGTGAGTGTGCGCTATTCTCGCGGTTTAGATGCTGATGCGGCGTGCGGACAATTACGGGCTACAAAATCAAAATCTGAATCAAAACCTTAATTAAATTTTAGGCCGGTTTGAGGGCTATTTTTTGCTGGCTTTGGCTGGGTTTAAGTACATTTTAATGGTTTTTAAGAACCCGGTTCTTTTTTTGATAAGAGACCGGGTTTTTGAGATAAAAAAGTAATCTGAAAAATTCTAGAGATATGATGTTTGGGCGAGGAGAATATAATTCACCATTTGTTTTATAGCGGTTTTCAATCATACCCCCCAGGGGGGTTCAAGGGGGGGCAAGGGGGGTCAGCAGATAGAAAAATGCTATAAAGGGAATGAGTGTTATTAACGAGCGTTGATGCCGGGTGCATAGGCTTCGATGACTTTGCCGGTGCGGGAACAAGTAATCATTAAATAATCACAGCTAGGGCATTGAGTGCGGGTTAAATGATGTATATTAATATACTCTCGCTCTCCATGAGCGCCGCAGTTGGGGCAACGAATTTTTTCTGGGTTCATTTTAAACTCTCTATGTTTTGGTAGGGAAACTCAAAAAAGAAAAATGTAGCCAAATTTACAAGTATTTGCACCCTGGAATTGAAGGGCTTAGCTTTAAAGTGATTTTCACAGGACTTTGCAAGAGCAAAGCATTGCTTTAACTTTTTTTAATTATGTCAATATTTTTAATGACTGTCAAATAGACAAGCTGGGGATCATGGTTTTAAGGGTGATCTCGGTTGCAAAACTGCTTGATGAGATTTTTTATCAGTACAGAGTTTTCGGAAAATACAAAGAAAGAAAAGATTAAATTTTAAATTAATCTTGGGATTCTCAAACAGTTGGGAGGTATGGAAAGTATGGGGATTTATTTTTTCAGTAATTTAGCTTTTATTTATAAAAATGTAGGCAAAGTTTTGGCCAAAGCTGAGGTTTTAAAAATTTGCAAGCTGTTTACTAAAAATATAGTTAAGACTAAATCTATAAAAAACTGCTAAACCCTAAATGCCCCACCCCCTTAAATTCCCCCTTTATATGGGGGTGGGGGGTTTAGGGGGTGGTGAGGCTTCCTTGAACTGTAGTAATAATTATGGAAATTGGTATAAAACTAAATGGGCTAAGGGAGATGGATGAGTTTTAAGAGCAACTTTGGCTATAAAAACTAATTTATCAGCGTCTATCTACTTCGATGTTCATTTGGGGTTAAAAAAATAACTGGTTCAAGGGTGCGAAGGACGGGGTGTAAATGGAATTTAGTATAAGAGGTTAATGGACGGCTAGGGGGTAATATAGGTTGTCAGGGATATAGTTTTAAGTCTAGATAAATATAAAAACTGGTTAGAGCCGGTGTCACACCTTTGTTACACAAATGACATACTACTGACATTTATGTGGTTTATGTCTCTATGGGTATGATAAACAATTGTTTATTTTTGGCAGTAAAAGTTTATACTTCTTTGAGTTCCTCTTCGACAATTTTTAGGAGATTTCGGCATGGATCTAAGCCTGCTACTGACTAATATTTTAAATCCACCTGTTTTGTTTTTCTTTTTGGGTATGATGGCAGTTTTTGTAAAATCTGACCTAGAAATACCTCAACCTTTGCCGAAACTATTTTCGCTTTATTTGTTGCTGTCGATTGGTTTTAAGGGAGGATATGAGTTAGATAAAAGCGGACTGAATAGTGAAATAATTTTGACATTGCTGATAGCAATATTCATGGCTTCTGCTGTGCCGGTCTACAGTTTTTTTATTTTGAAACAAAAACTAGATACCTATAATGCTGCTGCCATTGGTGCCACCTATGGTTCTATTAGTGCTGTAACATTTATTACCGCTACTTCTTATTTACAAAAGCTGAGTATTCCCTTTGGGGGCCACATGGTTGCTGCTTTAGCTTTAATGGAATCGCCGGCGATTATTGTGGGAATTGTTTTGGTTAGAATATTTGCCCAAAAATCTAAAGATAATAATGATTTTTCTTGGCAAGAAGTGATGAGGGAAGCTTTTTTAAATGGCTCGGTTTTTTTGTTAGTTGGGAGTCTTTTGATTGGTATTCTCACCGGCAGTAAAGGATGGGAATTAATGAAACCTTTCACCCAAGACATTTTTTATGGGTTTCTGACGTTCTTTTTATTAGATATGGGGTTAGTGGCAGCACGAAGAATAAAAGAATTGAAAAAAACCGGGTCATTTTTAATTGGGTTTTCAATTTTTATGCCCATTTTTAATGCCATAATTGGGATTTTTCTGGCTAAACTGATTGGTATTTCCATTGGTAATGCACTTTTGTTTGCGGTATTGTGTGCTTCGGCGTCTTATATTGCGGTGCCGGCGGCGATGCGAATGACGGTGCCAGAAGCTAATCCAAGTTTGTATGTTTCAATGGCTTTAGCATTGACATTTCCCTTCAATATTATTGTGGGAATTCCGTTGTATTTACAAGTAATTAAACTTATGTGGAGCTAAAATTGTGGAACGAGTTAAAAGAGTAGAAATTATCACGACTTCTTTAGAACTGGACAAGGTTTTGGATAGTTTAGACAGCTTGAATATTTCGGGCTATTCTGTAATTCGTAATGTCATTGGCAAAGGAAGTAGAGGTATAGCAGATGATGACATTGAGATGAGTGTTTTGAGTAATGTTTATGTGCTGACAACTTGCCCACCAGAGGATGTACAAACGCTTGTAGATCGAATTAGACCTATTCTTAAAAAGTTTGGGGGTGTTTGTTTGGTTTCTGATGCTGAATGGATAATTCATTAATTGTTTGGTGGTTTTTAAAGCCCGGTTTGTTAAATAAACCGGGCTTTTTTGTTTAAATTTTTAAGCCCATTTCCTTTAAGCTTTGACGTAACTTAGCGGCTGCCGGTGAGTGTTGTTGTTCATATTGGTTAATGGCTTCTCGAAAGGTATCTAAACTTTCAAAAACATTGCCGGCTTTGAGTAAAGCGACACCTAAATTTTGATGAGCTTCGGCAAAATTAGGCTTGAGAGTAATTGCTTGCCGGTAACAGTTGATAGCTTCTTGTAACCGGCCTTTATCTTTGTAAGCAATGCCTAAATTAAAATGAGCAGTTGCTAAAGTTGGGTCAAGTTCTAAAACTGTTGTATAAGCAATTATTGCGCCAGTGAGGTCGCCGGTTTCTAGTAATAAATTGCCATAATTATTATAAGCTCCGAGTTTAATATAGGGTAAAATTGGCATTTCCATTGCGGCTAAATAATGGGATTTTGCCTTAGAAGTTTGACCTATGCGACTGTAGGCAATGCCTAAATGATAATGTAATTCATAAAGCACCGGCACTTCAATTGGTTTGCGGGCCCGCCACGAAGGAACCCCGCGCAAACCTATTTCTAGTAATTGAATTCCTCGCTCAATTTTGCCACTTCTAACATATAAAGCACCCAATTTGCTACAAGTGTAAGGATCATTAGGATAGTCTGATAAATAAGCTTCCATTGCAGAAGCAGCGCGTTTAAATTTATTTTGAGAGTTAATGGCTTGTTCGGTATAACCTTCGTGGGAGATAGCAACTTCTGCGAGTTCCAAAATTTGCCAGTTTGGCTCTTTTTCTAATAACTGAACTATACTATCATCAACCATTGCATGATAGGGATGAGTAAAATAAACTTCGGGATGATGGCGAAACAGACGCGATACCATTGAGTAAGGAGACTGAGCCGCACCTATTTCGTGACGAATTAAATTAATTAAAATACAGTCTTCTTTTTGGATAGCTTGGGTGATCATTGGTGCAATTTCTGGTTTCAGTTTTTCATCAGCATCAAGTACCAAAACCCAGTCGCCGGTGACTACACTCAAGGCTTGATTTCGAGCAATGGCAAAATCATTACACCATTCAAAAAAATAGACATTTGCGCCGAATTCTTGAGCTATTTCTACGGTGCGATCTGTCGAGCCTGTGTCTAATACTACCATTTCGTCTACGACATCTTTAACACTATTTAGACATTCTGCTAGTGTGGCTTCTTCATTTTTGACAATCATACAAAGGCTTAGTTTCATTTTAAGTGACTGTTTTGGTGAGAGATAAAAGTATTTTTGTTATTGTAAAGGCAAACGGACTCTAAGATTCACTTCTGACATATCTACGACAGAAAGGGAGGTAGAAACTTTAGAGGGTGGGGGAAGAGGGCAGCCGTGCAAACTTAGGCAGTTTTTTGTTTATTGTTAGATTTAACAATAATTTCTGTTTTAAAAGAGATATAAATAGGAGTAAAGCCAATAAATAAATCTATTAAGCGAAGCATTCATATTTGCTATCTATCTTTTGGCATAGGCTAACAACTTTTTCTTGTTGATAACTGAAAAAGCCTTATTTCTTTTGGTTTCTGACCTGTGGTAGATGTAAAGCCTATAAACTTGCTGATATTGTGTAAAAAGATAAGACAAGTAACAACAAAACAGTTTAATTTACTGGAGGAAAAGAAATGGGAATTCTAGCTTGGGTTATTTTAGGTCTGATTGCCGGTGCCCTTGCCAAAGCAATTTATCCTGGTCATCAAGGCGGCGGTTTTCTTGCTACCACTGGTTTAGGAATTTTGGGAGCAGTTGTTGGTGGATATCTTGGTAGTATGCTCTTAGGAACAAGTGGGGGCGCATCTTATGCAGCTTTGACAATTCCTAGTGTTGCTTTTGCGGTTTTAGGCGCGATTTTTATTCTGTTTATTTGGGGTTTGTTAACTCAACGTGCCTAATTGCTGAAAACATAATTGGCTGGGGGGAAAAGTTAGGCGGTAAGTATTTTTTACCGAATTAACTACCTCAACACGAAGAAAATTTTATCCCCCCAATCAGTTTTTTATGTTTTCTGAGCAGCAAAGTTGCTAAGAAGATTTTGTAATAAAGCATACTATCCTGTTTGATGGCAATGATTATTTGTCGAAGGGATAGAAAAAGCAAACAATAATAGCTAATACTTTGCTGAGAGATAAACATCAAAAAATCAAAAAAATTAAGGTGCATTAAATAAATAAAATATCACTTGTTTTTAACAGGTTTTCCTGTTAAAAAGAGGATATTTATACTAATTAAATTTAACATAAGCCCGGTTTTAAAACGACCGGGTTTATTTTATGGTTGGCGATATTGACTTTGGAAATTGGGTTATCAATACTTTTTAAAAAACTTTTAAAAAAGCTTCAAACAGGCTGTTTTACTAAGAACCGGAGGCGGCTATTACCAAAAACATCAAAATCCAAGATAAAGTAATAATGACGAACCCCTTGAAACTTGCTAAATTATTGCTGACTAAAGCCTTTTGGCAGGCACGCTCGAACCCTCAAACACATGGACACTCTACTCGGACAAATACTGGCTGGACGGTATAGAATTTTAAGCGCCTTGGGAGGAGGAGCTTTTGGTCAAACTTATATTGCCGAAGATTTACAACTGCCAGACAACCCCCAGTGTGTGGTAAAACAATTTAAACCTCAAACAAAAGATCCGCAAACCCTTGAAACTGCCCGAAGATTATTTGATACCGAAGCAACCGTTTTGCATCGCCTAGGGAAACATGATCAAATTCCTCGGTTGTTAGCTCATTTTGAAGAAGAGGGAGAATTTTTTTTAGTTCAAGATTTTATTGAAGGCGAACCATTGTGTGAAGAACTCAAAAAAGGTAAATCTTTAAAAGAGACAGAAGTTATAAAAATTTTAGAAGATATTTTAACGGTTTTGGCCTTTGTTCACGAACAAAATGTTATTCACCGTGATATCAAACCTTCTAATATTATTAGGCGCTTTTATGATCGGAAATTAGTATTAATTGATTTTGGGGCTGTTAAACAAGTCAGTAATCAAGTAGTTAATGAAGGTTTTACTGTTGCTATTGGCACCCCCGGTTATATGCCTAGCGAACAATTGGCCGGTCAACCTCGCCCAAACAGTGATATTTATGCGCTGGGAATGATGGCTATTCAAGCCTTAACGGGTATTTTGCCTTCACAAATTCCTCAAAATGCCCAAACCGGCAATCCACTGTGGCGTCATCAAGTTTCTATTAACAAAATTCTCGGTGATATTATAGACAAAATGGTGTGTTATCACTTCATTGAACGTTATCAGTCGGCCGGTGAAGTGCTTTTAGAGATCGCAAAAGTGCAAGATTTTTTAGCTCAAGAAACCGAAATGAAACGGGATTCTATAAACGATAGCATCCCCCTTACTTTACCTCCCCATACTTCCACTGTTTCCCAAAATTACTCTACTCAATCACCGGCATCTACAGTATCACAGCAAACTGTTATAGATATTCCAATTGCACCATCTAAAAATAAAAAAATTAGCTATATTTTTGCATCAATAATAGTAGCCGGTGTGATGGTGGTGGGTTTGTTGTTTGTACCTAGGACAAATAACTTAACCGCTGCTAATAAATTTTTGGATGCGGAAAAACCAGAAGAAGCCCTCACCGTTGCTGACAAAGCCCTTGCTCAAAATGACCGCGATGCTCAAGCTTGGAAAATTCGTGGTGATGCTTTATTTCTTTTAGAACGCTATGAATCAGCTTTATCTGCTTATCAAAAAGCTAGTCAACTTGCTCCTAATAATGCAAAATATTGGACTAATCAAGGTGAAACTTTTTATATTTTACAGCGCTACGAAGACGCTTTAAAAGCCCATAATAAAGCTTTACAACTTGAACCTAATAATGTTGGAGCTTTGAACAAAATCGGTCTGGCATTTATTGGGCTTAAAAATTATCAAAATGCCCTAGATACTTTTGAAAAAGCTCGTGAAATTAAACCTAATGACCCGGAAGCGTGGGAAAATCGCGGTTTAGCTTTGGAATATTTGCAGCGCCGGCAAGATGCTCAAAGAGCTTACGAAGAAGCCCTCGCCTCCTATAATGATGCGCTGAAACTCAAACCTAAAAATCTCCAATCTCGGATTAATAGCGGTCGTATTTTAAATAAGTTGCAGCGTCCCGAAGAAGCCCTAAAAGTTTTTGATGAAGTTATTGTTATGAAAGCTGATTTTTTTCCCGCTTGGATTAATAAAGGCAATACATTGATGCTTTTACGCCGGCCTAGTGAAGCAATTAACGCTTATGATAAAGCTTTAAAAATTAGACCAAAATCTTATTTAACATGGCATAATCGCGGTTCTCTGTTAATTGCAAATGGCCGTTTAAATGATGCTATCCAAAGCTACGATAAGGCTTTAGAAATTCAAGATAAATTTTATCCGGCACTCCGTGATAAAGGCTTTGCTTTGTTGCAAACTCATAGGCATTTAGAAGCTCTTTCTGCTTTTGATAAAGCCATAAAAATTGAGCCAAAAGATAGTAAATCTTGGGTAGGAAGAAGTCTTGCTCTTGCTCAACTAAAACGCAATGATGAAGCTTTAGTAGGTTTAGATAAAGCAGTAGAAATTGAACCGAAAGATCCGGCTGCTTGGCTAAATAGAGGCTTGGTTCAAGAACAAACTCAGCGAAATGAAGAAGCGCTGAAATCTTATAACAAAGCTGTTGAACTTGACCCGACGTTTCAACCGGCTATCCTTGCTCGTAAAAAATTACAAGAAAAATTAAATTAGTGATTTATTAGTAATAATTTATCGGTGGTTAAAATCAAAAAAACAACCCTAAAATAGAGATAGAAACAAAAAAAATATTTTCCTCGTCTGCTTTACCTAATTACCAATCACAACCATGAAATTATCTAAATTACAAAGATTATTTTTCCTTGTTATTCCCAGTCTTTTTGTTGGGTTTGGTGGAGGAATATTACAGGCAAACGCAGCCGAAAAAGTAGTAATTAAGGCCGGCTTTCATCAGGCATCTATCCCCTTAGAAGACTTGCAAAATTTTGCTGAAACCGGCCAAGTTTCCCCTGCCTTAGAAGATATCCTCAGCGCCTCTAAAAGCGATAGCGAAAGAACCCGCCAAGCACTAACTAAAGAAGTGCCGGTGAATTTAGTATGGGCAGATAAAGCCCTCAATCATCCCTTGGGAGAAATGCTACTCGATCAAATTTCTGTAGTCATTCATCCGCCCACAACTACAGCAAACCGGGCTGCATTACGCTCAGCAATTGTACTTTCTGCCGGTGAAGATAATCAAGTTTCGCTTTTAGAAATTATTGAAAATTATCCAGCTTCCGAATTGCACATTGAGGGAGAGCGTATTGTAGAAGCTTCCGAAAAATTGGGCCGGTTAAGCCAAGGAGTCAAAGAAGCTATGAGGAAAATTCCTGATATTTTTCGTTAAGCTATAGCATTTTTCTATCTGGTGAGGTACGATTGAACCCCCAACCCCCTTATTAAGGGGGGTTGGGGGGTTTTTGCTTGATATGATTGAAAACAGCTATAGGCAGGGAAAAATTAAAAAAATTCAGATTTTACCCACCCTAAAAATTAAGGTTTTGGAGGCAACAAAACCTGATCAATTACCACAAAAGTAATTGTATTATCGCTTTTATTTTTGATATTAAAGCAATCATCAACCGGCTTCGCATTATTCAAAGTAATTTGGTTTGCGCCTGCATTTACACCCAGACTAACCACATTACCTTCTAAAGTTTTGACCTTTCCCGCTTCGATATCAGCTTCTGTCACTTTTCCTGCCACCAAATGATAAGACAAAACTTTTGCTAGTTGCGGTTTATCTTTCATCAACTGCTCTAAAGTACCGGCCGGCAAAGCCTCAAAAGCCTCATCAGTTGGCGCAAAAATAGTAAATGGCCCCCCTTCATTCAAAGTATTAACTAACTCTGGAGTTTCCTCTAAAAGTTGTGCAAACTTACTAAAACCCAACTGTTTAAACTGCCCAATTAAAGAACCGGCACGAGCCGGATAATAAGCACCCGGACTAAAAAAACTCGGCCCATAATAATACTGTGCCAGCACCGCGCCACTATTAGCCAAACTAACCGTTATAACTCCCATAAATCCAGCTATTTTCAGCAGTAAACTTTGATATGTAGCCTTCATAAATACCTCAATTTTATTTAGGAAAAATTTCTAAATATTTTCACAAATATCCACAAATAAAGACGCTAATTTTTGCCTTTAAGTTCCTTTATTTTTTGGTAAAAATTGCAAAAAAATTGCAGGCATTAAAATACTTGTGGTTGCGTAGACAATTGCCTCAGCACTTTATCAACAATTACCACAACCACATCATTATTTCGGGAATTTTTAACAACCAGAGGTTCCCCGGCCAATTTTGCATAATAATTAATTATAAATTGTTTACCAAAAACCACCTCTTGTAAGCGCAAGGACAGACCAGAAAGCGTTTTAACTTCTCTGGCTTTAATATCAGATTCCGAGATATAACCGGCCACTAAATGGTAAGACAAAAAATCCAATAACTTCTCCTGATTTTCCGGTTTAATCAACTCTTCAAACCGCTGATCACCAAATTCTTCAAACGCCGCATCTGTAGGAGCAATAATTGTTAGAGATTCGCCGTTATTAATTCGATCTGCCAACTCTTTTGGAGCTTTTGCTAACAGAGAAGCAAATTTTTTACAACCTATTTGTTTTAGTTGAGCCAAAAGCGGCCCGCGAGTAGGAGAATAGACAACAGGGCTAAAAATACTAGGGCCGTAATAATATTGGGCAGCAGCCGGCCACCCTACCAAAGCAGCCGCCACAATTACCATCAAATATCCTAAATTTTTTAACTTATATTTCCGATTTTGGATAAGCATTATTGTTTTTCCTTAGCTAGAAAGCTTTTTAAAAACCCTTGTATTGTTGAATTGTCGCTTATGAAAAAACCCAAATAAAATCTAAACTCCAGTTTACCATCGCCATTGCGGAGATGTCGAATCGCTGAACCGGCCTTACAAACCAGATTACTGCGATGCCAATAGCTTCAAAATTAACCCAATTTTTAAAAAGACTAACCGGCCTTCCAAACCAAAATTATGCAATAACCATTCTATCCCCATAAATATTTTCAAAACAAAACCGACTTCTCCTTAAAGAAATCGGTTTAATTAAAATTGCTTAAATTTTATTCAGTTAGCCCTAAAGCGTAGGAGGCACAATGACCGTATCAATAACGTGAATAACGCCATTGCTTGCTTCAAGATCCGCCGAGATCACATTGGCTTGATTAACCATCACCTTACCGCCATTAAGGTTAACCATCACCGGGCTACCTTCAACAGTTGTAACATTGCCGTTTTTGAGCTCATTAGACATCACAGAACCAGAAACCACATGATAGGTCAAAACCTTGACTAATTTAGCCTTATTTTCTGGTTTGAGGAGCATTTCCAAAGTGCCGGGTGCCTGCTTTTCTAAAGCTGCAAAAGCAGCATCAGTAGGAGCAAAAACCGTAAACGGGCCTTCTCCTGAAAGAGTATCCACCAAACCGGCCGCTTTCAGAGCACGAGTCAGAGTAGTAAAAGAAGCATTACGGCTAGCAATTTGGACAATATTAGAAGGCTGAGTTGCCCCCGAAGGCCCGCCGGCCATAGGTTGAGACTGACCTGCTTCTGATGATTTATCACCGCTGTGGTTGTTGCAATTGTCAGCAAACGCTGCGGGGCTGAGTAACATCATGGTACCTGCTACGGTTACAGCAGCCAGAGCTTTTTTGCCAAACCTAACCAAATTTTGATTTTTCAAGACTTTTGTCTCCTAGTTCTGTAAAGAGATTGTAAAGATATATTAAACAATATTACACACTTCAACCACTCAACAGGGGGTAAAACCCCTCATAGGAGAATCACCGTGTTAGAACTTTATCAATTTGAAATGTCGCACTACAGCGAAAAAGTCCGACTCATCCTAGACTACAAAGGCTTGCAATACCGAAAAATCGAAGTCACCCCAGGCGTAGGGCAACTGGAAATCTACCGGCTGACCGGCCAGCGCCAGGTGCCGATACTCAAAGATGGAAACGTCGTTATTGCCGACTCCACCGCCATCGCCCAATATCTTGACCGGCAATATCCCGACCGGCCCCTCTACCCCAGCAATGCCAAAGAACGAGCTTTGACAACAATTTTAGAAGAATGGGCCGACGAATCTATCGGACAAAAAAGCCGCAAAGTCTTATTTAGCGGCCTCAGCCAAGACCAAAGTTTCCGCAGCGCCTTACTTCCTACCACGACACCAGATTTTCTAAAAACGTTGGTTGAAGCCGTCCCTTCAGATATTTTCAAAAGCCTGGGTATCGGACTTGGGGCTTCCCCAGAAGCCGTTAACAGCGCCACCGACAGCATCAAACAAAGTTTGGAGGCACTTTGTACGATTCTTAAAGAAGTTCCGTATTTGCTGGGAAATAGCCCAACGGTGGCTGATTTTACAGTAGCCGGTTTGTCGATGTTGTTAAAATTCCCCACCGGCCCCTATTTAGACTTACCAGAAACTCTGCGGGGCAAAGGAGTTGCAGGAATTGCTGATAACCCAGACTATGAAATCTTTTTCAACTGGCGAGATCGGTTGTATGCAGAATACCGGCAGCCGCTAATTCCGACTACCACTTCGTCGAGTAACCGACCTACTTCAATTCAAATCGATTAATTTTTTCTGTGGGGGCTAAAGTTTAGTAGCCCAGATATAAAGATGGTTCCTGGGCTTTTGCCTGGGAACTTTTATCAACAGATGTAGCGTAGCTTTATTAGAAAAAAAGGGAAATTTTGCTGTTGATGCAAAAATCATCTTAAGATGAGCAAAAGAGTTAATAAAGTGTGGCATGAATGCAGACAAGCCGTTAGGCTCAGTAATTCAAGGATCGTTAAGTGAAGGGCTAGAAGTACGTCTTCACCCGGATGTTTCGGTGGAAGATATGCGAGTTGGGAAGTTTTTGGTGGTGCGTGGGGTGCGTTCCCACTTTTTTTGTATGCTTACCGATGTTTCTTTAGGCACATCGAGTCCGCGAATTATGGCAAACCCACCTTTGCCAGAAGATGATTTTTTGCAGGCGGTATTAGCAGGAAGTGGCACCTATGGAACGGTTGAACTTTCACCGATGCTGATGTTGACTCCAGAAGTTGCAGAAAATGGCTGGAGTCCTAATACAATTTTAGAAACTGAATCGAAAAAATCTAAAAAGAAATCGGCAGAAAATTCGGCAGCTTTAGCTTCGTATAAGGCGGCAACAAGTGCACAAATGGAGTTGTTGCCGGTGAAAACAATTCCTAGCCATTTTTCCCAAGTTTTTGATGCTACAGAGCGAGATTTTAGGTGTGTTTTTGGTTGGGAAGATGACCCTCTTCGCAAAAATTTTGCGATTGGTCAACCGCTTGACATGGAGGTGCCGGTGTGCATAGATTTAAATCGATTTGTAGAGCGTAGTAATGGCGTTTTTGGTAAATCGGGTACCGGCAAATCGTTTTTAACTCGTCTTTTACTTTCGGGTGTAATTCGCAAACAAGCGGCGGTAAATTTAATTTTTGATATGCACTCGGAGTATGGCTGGGAAGCCATGACAGAGGCGAAACAAGGTAGTACAGTTAAAGGTTTGCGGCAATTATTTCCTAGTTCGGTAGAAATTTATACTTTAGATCCAGAATCGACTCGCCGGCGGGGAGTAAGAGATGCTCAAGAATTGTATCTTAGTTACGATCACATTGATGTTGAAGATGTTGCGTTAGTGCAACGCGAGTTAAATATTTCCGATGCGGCGATAGAAAATGCTTTAATTTTGCGGGGGGAATTTCAGTCTTCTTGGATTAATCAACTTTTGGCAATGGAGAATGAGGAAATCCAGAGTTTTTGTGAGGAGAAACGGGGAAATAAAGCCTCAATTATGGCTTTGCAACGTAAGTTGATGAAGTTGAATGACCTCAAATATTTACGTCCTTCTTGCAAGATTAATTATATTGATAAAATCTTACAAAGTTTGAGTGCAGGTAAGCACGTTATTATTGAGTTTGGTACTCAGTCGAATATGCTTTCTTATATGTTGGCAACAAATATGATTTCTCGCCGCATCCATGAAAGCTATGTCAAAAAATCGGAATTATATTTGCAAACAAAAAGTATTAATGACCGGCCCAGACAATTAGTAATTACTATTGAAGAAGCACACCGTTTTTTAGATCCAGCTTGTGTAAGGTCTACAATTTTTGGGACAATTGCTAGGGAGATGAGGAAATATTTTGTGACGCTTTTAATTGTTGATCAGCGTCCTTCAGGAATTGATAATGAGGTGATGTCTCAAATTGGAACTCGGATCACAGCTTTATTAAATGATAATAAAGATATTGATGCAATTTTTACTGGGGTTTCTGGAGGTAATAATTTAAAATCAGTATTAGC
This sequence comes from Halomicronema sp., assembly GCA_036704045.1. GTDB lineage: Bacteria > Cyanobacteriota > Cyanobacteriia > Cyanobacteriales > Oscillatoriaceae > Ancylothrix. The sequence continues at coordinate 58,978 of DATNQM010000009.1, forward strand.
AAAACTCGATTCAAAACAACAAGCTTTAATATTAGGTCATGCTGTACCGATGCCGGTGGTAGTACAAACTCGTCCCTATGATGAGAAGTTTTATACAGAAATTGGGGATCCAGATTATGAGAAAATGCCAGAAGAAGAATTAATAGCAGCAGCAGAAGCAGCCAAATATGATTTAGGATTTTAACAAAATTAACTACTGATCAAAAAATAAAATTTATTTGGGGGGCAGGCATTTTGCCTGCCTTAGATCGGTGGTTAAAAGTTACAAAACCTCGCGTCCTAAATAGGGTTGTAAAACTTCAGGAATACGAATGGTGCCATTAGCTAATTGATAATTTTCCAAAATTGCAGACATAGTGCGTCCAATAGCTAAACCGGAACCATTAAGAGTGTGTAAAAATTGAGTGCCTTTTTTACCAGTTTCTTTAAAGCGAATGTTAGCACGTCTAGCTTGAAAATCATGGCAATTTGAGCAACTGGAAATCTCACGATATTTGCCGGCAGAAGGTAGCCAAACTTCTAAATCGTAGCATTTGGCGGCGCTAAATCCAATGTCGCCGGTGCATAGTTCTAAAATGCGATAGGGAAGTTTTAATGCTTGTAAAATTGCTTCGGCGTCGGCTACGAGTTTTTGGTGTTCTTGTTCGGAAGTTTCGGGGGAGGTAAACTTAACTAATTCAACTTTATTGAATTGGTGGAGACGAATTAAACCGCGTGTATCTTTGCCATAGCTGCCGGCTTCGCGGCGAAAACAAGGAGTATATGCACAGTGATTGATGGGGAGTTTTTCTGCTTCGAGAATTTCATCTCGGTAGAGGTTTGTGATGGGTACTTCTGCGGTGGGTGCCAACCATAAATCATCTTCGGCACATTTAAAACTTTCTTCAGAAAATTTAGGTAATTGTCCTGTGCCGGTGAGGGAGGCGGTATTAATTAAAACTGGGGGTATTACTTCGGTGTAACCGGCTTTGATTTGTCGGTCTAACATAAAGCTTATTAAAGCACGTTCTAGGGCGGCACCGGCCCCGATTAATGTTACAAATCTACTTTGGGCAATTTTGGCGGAACGTTCAAAGTTTAATATGCCCATTTTTTCGCCGATTTCCCAATGAGGTAAAACGGAATTTTGGGGGATATATTCGTCTCCCCATCGGCGAATTTCGATGTTTTCATTTTCATCTTTGCCGACGGGAGTTGTGGCGCTGGGGAGGTTAGGAAATGTTAGGAGTTGGGTTTGAATTTGTTCTTTTAGTTGTTTTTCTTGGGGTTCTAATTCGGAGAGTTGGGTTTTAAGTTGGTTTCCTTCTTCTTTTAGTGAGATAATTTCTGGATCGTCTGGTTTTGTGCCGGCTTTCATTTTTTGGCCGACTAATTTACCGATTTCGTTGCTGCGTGCTTGCAGTTGAGAGCGGTTTTTTTCGAGTTCTCTTTGTTGGATGTCTAGTTGTAAGATTGAGTCTAAATTGTAGTTTCCGCCGCGTAGGTTGAGGCGTTGTTGAATTGCTTCTGGGTTTTCGCGGATTTGTTTAAGATCAAGCACGAGATTTTGTTGTAATTTTGTGGTTGGCAGTTTATTAGATTATCTTATCTTGTGGGGGTTGGGCAATGTGTGGGGATGGAGAAAAAGCCGGTGTCACACAACTCAACTGGGATGGTAAGGCATTCTGTCTCCAGTCGCCCCTTACTACTCTGCCATTAAAATTAACCGTTTTGGGTCTAATTTTACATACCAAGGTAAAGGTTTATCTTTAATTTTATCCCATTGTTCTTTATAAATTTCTGCCTGTAAATGATAGTCTTGCAAATGGGTGGCGGGGGAATGAAGTTTTAAATAAAGTGTCATTCTAAATGGAGTTTCACTACTTTGGGCTAACCAACAAGGAAAGGTATTTTTTCCTTCAAAAGAGTCTGTTAAAATTAAGTGATGGGCGCGAATTGCTACCCAAATTAAAGATTCAGAAACCGGCTCAATTACCTGCAATTTACAGCCCCAGTCGAGGGCTTCTACAGAATCAGAACTGCGCTTGTTAATTCGAGAAAAATTTTTACAGCCGGTTAATAGCGCAACGGCATAACTAGATGGATGTTTAAGAATATTTTCTTTTGGTGCTAAAGCCGCAATTTTGCCCCCATCAACTACCATTAAATTTTGACAAAGGCGATAGGCTTCTTCAAGATTGTGGGTAACAAATAAGGCAACTCCTTGATAGTTTATCAAGATTTCTTTTAATTGTTTTTCGAGTTGATGGCGTAAATAAGTATCAAGGGCTGAAAAGGGTTCATCTAATAATAAGGCTGCCGGTTCTATGGCTAGGGCTCTTGCTAAGGCTACCCGTTGTTGTTGTCCGCCAGAAAGTTGATGCGGATAGCGCTTTTCTAAGCCTTGTAATTGCATTTGGGTGATGTGTTGCTTAACAACTTGGTTTCGTTGATTGTTGGGCAAATTATGCAAGCCAAAGGCAATATTTTGAGCGACATTGAGGTGGGGAAATAAGGCATAATTTTGAAAAACAATTCCTACGCGGCGCCGGTGGGGGGGGATGTTGATTTTTTGATGAGAATCAAATAAAACTTGATTATTTAAAATAATTTTGCCTTGGCTGGGAGTTTCTAAACCGGCAATGCAGCGCAATATCATACTTTTTCCTGCCCCAGATGCGCCTAAAATTCCTAAAGTTTCTATACCGGCATTCATGGCAATTTTCAAAGAAAAGCCGGTTAGTTCTTTTTCTATTTCAACTTTTAAAAATTCATTATTGCTGAGAGGTAAAAAAGGTATAAAATGATGTTTTTTTATTTTGTTAAGTGGAAGGGTACGACTTATTTTTGATGGCAAGAAATTTAATGTTGTGAGAACAATTAAAGAAATGGCTAAAATAATAATTACCCACAGGGAAGCTTGCCTAATATCTCCTGTTTCTACAGCAAAATAAATTGCCATTGGTATTGTTTGGGTTTGCCCAGGAATATTGCCCGCCAGCATTAAAGTTGCGCCAAATTCACCTAATGCACGGGTAAAAGATAGAAGCGTGCCGGCTAAAATTCCGGGCCATGCTAAGGGTAACATAATATGCCAAAAAACTCTCCATTCTGATGCTCCTAATGTGCGACCGGCACTCAATAAATTCGTATCAATTTGCTCAAAGGCACCCAAGGATGTTTTATACATTAAAGGAAATGCTACTACTGTTGCTGTAATTACAGTGGCCGGCCATGAGAAGATAATATTAATGTTAATTTGTGATAAAATTTTCCCCACCGGCCAGTTTTTTCCAAATAATAATAACAATAAAAATCCGACAACTGTAGGCGGCAAAACTAATGGAGAAATTAATAAGCCTTCTATCAAAGGTTTGGCTTTGCCGCGATATTCTAGCATCCATCTGGCGGTAAAAGTTCCTAAAAAAAAGGTTATAATCGTTGCGGTAGAAGCTGTTTTAAGAGATATCCATAGGGGTGATAAATCGAGTTGATTTTCCATTTTTTTCTGTTGGATATTGGTTTTTTTTTCACGCAGAGGGTACGGAGGTAGGCGCAGAGGGCACAGAGGGGGTTTTTTTTGGTAGGAGTGGAATTTCTGTGTTAATTATTCTTTTCTGTTATGGCTTAATATTGGGTTTTTTTTTCACGCAGAGGGTACGGAGGTAGGTGCAGAGGGCACAGAGGGGGTTTTTTTTTGGTTGTATAAATAAGGGTGAATCTGCCTCTACAAAGTTGATTGGTATAAGTTAGGTTTAAATGCGAAATCCGTATTTTTGAAAGATTGCTTTTGCTGTATTTCCTTTGAGGAAGTTTACAAAGTCTCTGCTTGCTTGAAGATTTTTGCTATTCTTTAAAACCGCTACTGGATAAACAATTGGAGAGTGTAAGTTTTCTGGGGCTGTGGCGCGAATTTGGACTTTATTTGATTCTTTTGCATCTGTTAAGTAAACAATGCCGGCATCGATATTGCCTGTTTCAACAAATGTCAAAACTTGTCGCACATTATTGGCAAAGACTAACTTAGATTTAATGTCGTTAAAAAGCCCTAAGTTTGTCAAAACTTCCTGAGCATATTGCCCCGCCGGCACGCTTTTTGGTTCTCCGATTGCAATACGTTTAATATCTGATTTTTTTAATTCTTCAAAATTCCTAATTTCTACCCCGTTTTTTGGGGTAATTAAAACTAGCCGGTTTGTCAGCAAGTTAATCCGCGTATCCGGTAGCAATAAGCCTTTTTGTTGTAAAGCATCCATCGGTTTTTTTGCAGCAGAAATAAATACGTCTACTGGCGCGCCTTGTTCGATTTGTTGTTGCAATGCACCCGAAGCGCCAAAATTATAATTAACTCCAAATTGTGCCTTACTTTGTTGATAAAGTGGCTTGATTTCTTGCAAAGCATTTGAGAGACTAATGGCAGCCGATACTGTTAAACTTGTTTGTTGGGATACTGGCACTAACAAGAAATTTTTATGCAGTAAAAAAGACAGGAAAAGTCCACCAATTAAACACAGAATAACTATATTTTTTTTGTTCATTATCAACTTTTTTGAAAATTACACTTTACCACAAATCAGAAAACTTAAGGATTAAAAGGTTGAGATTTTCCCCCCAAGGCATCCACAATAGTTCGAGTATTAGCTACAATCATTTTTATATACGAATCACCTTCGCTTCCTGGTGCGCCAATTGAATCAGAATACAGCTGTTTTGGTGATAATTTAACTCCAGATTCTTGAGCAACAGTTGTAATTAAAGTTGGGTTAATTGTTGTTTCTGCAAAAAGAGCTTTTACTCGTTTAGATTTAATAGAATTGACTAAGTTTTTCACTGTTTGTGCGCTTGGTTGTTCCTCTGTACTAATGCCTATTAAAGTGCCTATAATTTCTAAATTATAAGCCTTAGCATAATATTGAAACGCGTCGTGAGTAGTTACTAACAAACGCTGGTTTGGTGGTATAGTTGCAATTTGCTCACTAACCCATTGATCTAAACTTTCTAATTCTGCGGTAAGTTTGGCAGCATTTGTAGTGAATTTTTCTTTGTCTTCTGGAGAAAGCTGAATCAATTCATCTCGAATTGCATTAGACATTTTAATTACATTTTTAACATCTCCCCAAACATGAGGATCGGGTACTTTTTCTGCTTTTTTTTGTAATTCTAAAGGCTGAATAACTTCACCCACCGGCACCTGTTTTGCTTTTCCTCCTGATGTTTTCATCAGTTTAATTAAACCAGGCTCTAAATTGTAGCCATTATATAAAATTAATTGTGCTTTTTCTAAAGCAACACTATCCGCCGGCACCGGCTCATAAACATGGGGATCTGTCCCTGGTTTTAAAATGCCAATTAGCTTAATTTCATCCCCAGCAATGTCATCAGTCAAATCTTCAATAATTGTACTAGTTGCAACTACATTCGGTTTATTTTCTTGGGTTTTTTGCTCGTTTTTCGATGGGGAAATACATCCACTTATCGAAACACAGATAAACATTAAACATCCTATTAAACTAATATTTTTGTTTTTTTGAATCAGGCTCATAAGCTACCTCTATCTATCGAATTATGCCGGTTTATAGATTTTTTCATTTTTCTTTCATTTTTGAGGTATGCTGGTAAAAAGTCAACCCTATTACCCGATTTTCACCACCCAAAAGAAAAAATGGGTAACTAAAAAAGCACATTATATAACTAATTCCTTCACCATGAACAGTTCTAAGCAGCTAAAAAACACTAAATGTCTCCCTTGGCAAACCCATTGTTACCAAAGCTTTGAGGCTGCTAAACCGGCACAAAGCATCAGCGTTAGCCATCTAGGAGTTAACTACCGCAATGTGGAAGCCTTACGAGATATTAATTGTATCATTCGTCCGGGTAGGCTCACAGGCATTATTGGGCCTAATGGGGCCGGTAAAAGCACCCTCCTCAAAGCTATGCTAGGCTTAGTTTCTAGCCACAGCGGTCAAGTTATGTGGGGTACACAATCTCTCTCACAACAACTCCATAACATTGCTTACGTTCCTCAACGCTCACAAATAGACTGGACTTATCCCGCCACCGTTTGGGATGTCGTGATGATGGGAAGAGTCAAAAAAACTGGCCTTTTTCGTCGTTTTTCTACTGTCAGCGGCAAAATTGCCGAAAATTCTTTATCTCGCGTCGGAATGCTCGACTATCGTAATCGTCGCATAGGTGATCTCTCTGGAGGACAACAACAACGAGTCTTTTTAGCCCGCTCCCTCGCTCAAGAAGCGGAAATTTTTTGTTTTGATGAACCTTTTGTGGGCATCGATCAAAAAACCCAAAATATCATTTTTAACATCTTTCAAGAACTAGCAGCAGCCGGAAAAATAGTATTAGTTGTTAACCACGATTTAGGGCAATCAATTACTCATTTTGACGACTTAGTTTTACTCAATCAAGAAGTCATTGCCACCGGCACTCGTCAACAAGTCCTCACTCCAGAAAACCTCTACCTTGCCTATGGTGGTCATGTTATGTTTTTCGCCGAAGCAGCTTAAAAATATCCCCCTTATTCTCAATTTTTACTATGTTAGAATCCTTAATTGAGCCATTACAATATGGCTTTATGCAACGTTCCCTGATTATTGCAATTTTAGTGGGATTAACTTGTGCTGTTGTCGGCAGTTATTTGATGGTACAAAGACTCGCCTTACTCGGTGATGCCATTAGTCATTCTGTCTTACCAGGTCTAGCAATTTCCTTTATTTTAGGCGGCAATATTTTCATCGGCGCTTTTATTGCCGGCATCCTCAGTACCGTTGCTATTGCTTGGATTCGCACTCGTTCTCCTATCAAAGAAGATGCGGCAATGGGCATTGTTTTATCATCATTTTTTGCCCTGGGAATCACTTTAATTACTCTTGTGCAAAAAGACAACAAAATTGACCTCAATCATTTCTTGTTTGGTAATATTCTCGGTGTTTCTCCCGACGAAGTTAGAGACACAGCTTTAATAGCTGCATTAGTTTTATTTGTAGTAATTATCCTCTACAAAGAACTCCTATTTTATACCTTTGACCCCACCGGCGCAAAAGCAGTCGGTTTGCCTGTTAATTGGCTAAATTTTGGGTTAATGGTATTAATAGCCTTGACAGTTGTAGCCAGCATGAAAGCAGTGGGAGTTGTCTTAGTTTTATCTCTGTTAATTACACCAGGTGCCACCGCTTATTTACTTGTTCCGCGCCTCCATCAAATTATGTTTTTAGGTGCAATTATTGGCATCATTTCTAGCATTGCCGGAATGTATCTGAGTTATTTCTATAACCTACCTTCTGGCCCGGCTATTGTTTTAGTTGTCTCAGGATTATTTGTTTTAGCTTTGTTTTTTAGCCCCAGTTATGGAGTTTTTACCCAAAAACTTTTTGCCAATAACAAGTAACAAATATAGTTTATAAAATAATTTATATAATTAAGAAATAGCTGGTTTCTGAGGGAAATCGGCTATTGAAATTGTGCCAATTATAAAATATTAGGTATAATATATAGAAGAAAAAAATAGAGGCTTTTATGGGTAAACGTTTATTTGGGGGATTTTTCGTAATAATTTTAATCGTCTCTTTGGCAATTATTTTAATACAAACTCAACCAAAATTTAACAAACCCTTTGCGCGGTCAGAAGCCTCTTTAAACGAACCCTGGCCAGTACAAACCGGCCTGCGAATAGCAACCTTAAATAAGCGTATTCCTACCATAGATCGTGTCGTAATTGTTCCCGATGAAACTACTTTTTTAGCAGCTATAAATCAATGGAGTTTAAAAGGCAGATGGCCGATCTTAATCGAAGATAAACAATATACCCCTCTATTTCTTAATAAATTTAAAGCAGCCGAAGTTATTAAAATGCCGGCCGTCACAGCCCCGCCTAATCAAAACTTGCAAGAAGCAATGTTAAAAGCTGTTGCAAACGCATGGGAAGCAAAAGATAATGCTTCCTTGAAAAAAAAATGGGATAATTTAGGCTGGGAACCGCCAGGGGTTGTTTTCACCTCCTCTAAAGACTCTGCATGGCCGGCAGCCGTTGCCTTAGCAGCAGATCGCGGACAGCCTTTAGTATTCTTGGAAAATGATTTTGGTAGCCCCAACAACAGCCTCACAACCGAACAGTGGGAAACCTTAAAAAATGAAATTAAACAAGGCGTAGAAAACACCGGCTACTCCTACGAAGATCAAGCTGACTCTATTGATACCATCACTCTTGTTCGTAGTCTGGCTGTTAAATATCAATCTCCTAATAAAACCGACGAATTTTTATCTGTCACAGACGGTTTAAGTCGCAATATAAATCAGACTCGCTGGGCCGTTACTAGCTGGATTTATGGAACACCGGCCCGCAGTGTATATCAAGCCATGTCCGCCATATTTCTACAACCAAAAACCGCCCTCCTTTATGACAGTTATTCCAAAAGTGGAAACTGGAAAAAATATGAAATGACCGAAGCCGCCAAAGAACTAAAAAAAATGGAAATAGATGTCACAATGGTAGAAAGACCGGCCTCAGATTTAGAAACTTGGCAAAGTTTAGCCGCCAAAAAATGGGAATATGATTTAATCTTAGTAAATTCCGCCGGTAGCCCCCAAAATTTTCATGTGGGTCGCCAAGACTACGCCACAGTTAAAGACATTCCCAAACTAAATTACCCCGCCGCTATTCATTTTATCCACAGTTGGTCAGCCACCACTCCCGATGATAAAGAAACCGTTGCCGGTCGTTGGTTAGAAAATGGCGCCTATATGTACACCGGCAGCGTTCAAGAACCCTATTTATCTGCCTTCATTCCCCCACGATTAATTGTCAGGCGTTTACAACGTTCTTCACCTTTTTTAATCGCCGTTCGTCAGCTGGAAATGGAACCTTGGAAAATTACAACTATTGGCGACCCTTTAACAATTTTCACTAACCCCAGACGTCGAACTCCCCCTACCAAACTACCTCTTTAATTACACTCAAAACATCCTCTTTAGCCCTAAATAAACTTCCCATCAAATACATCTCTTATTTACTTAAACATTTTTTTGAAACCCAAGTAAAAAAGCCATGTTTAATCAAAAAATTGACCCAAGTCTATATTGAAACCCTGCCAGCTTTTATTATCCTTCAAAGACCTTTTATTTTTTTGTCTATTCAACACTTCCTCAGTCCTCAACAAAGCCTCTTTTCCTTCTTCAAAATCCGGTTTTATTACCTCTGTTTTTTGATAAGCAATTTTCGCCTCTTCATAACGTTTTAACTGAAACAAAGCATTACCCTTGCTATACCAAGCCTGATAATCATCCGCTTTCATATTCACTGCATTTTCATAGGACTTAACCGCTTCTTCATACCGGCCTAAATTATATAAAACATTGCCATGATTATACCAAGCCCCCGGATAACTCGACTGCAAATTTAACACTGTATTATAAGCCTCCAGGGCTTTATCAAACCGTTTTAATTGATGCCATCCCCACCCCAATTGATACCAAGTATCCCCATCATTTGAGTTTAAACTAACAGCTTTTTCATAAAACTCAACAGCCTCCTTATACTCCTGCAAATTATTTAGCGCATTGCCCAAACTTTTTAAAGCTAAATAATAATTATTGTCAAAATTCACCGCTTGTCTATAAGCTTTAACTGCCTCTTTAATTGAATCTAAACGAGTCAAAGAATTGCCCATATTGTACCAAGCTTTAGGATAATCTGGCTTAACTTCCACCGCCCTTTTATAAGAATTTACCGCCTCTTCATAGCGCTTTAAACTATGCAAAGCCCAGCCCCGTCTTTCCCAAGCTTCATATAAATTTGGCTGAAATTCTACAGCCTTATCATAGGAAACCACCGCCTCATCATAACGCTGTAACTGCAAAAGCAACTCCCCTTTTTCATACCAAATTTTTGCAGTATTTGGCTTAATTTTTAGCCCTTGATCAAAAGCTTCAATCGCTTCATTATATTTTTTCAACTGCGCCAAAACCAAACCCCGCCCCACCCAAGCATCTAAAAAATCAGGCTGAAAATAAATAGCTTTATCAAAAGCTTCTAAAGATTCTTTATAACGCTTTAACCCATAAAAAGCCTCGGCTTGAATTTCCCACGCCTCCGCATAATCAGGTTTTAATTCTAAGGCTTTTTCCAAAAGTGCAATAGCTTCATTTTCTCGCTTTAATTTTAACAATGTATTGGCCTGATTATATAAACCCGTTGCCGTAGAATTATTAAAATTTTTCACAGCCAAATAACCAGCCGTACTCACCCCAAATCCTAATAAAAAAAACAATGCAATTTTAATCCACAATTTTTGAACTAATGGATTTTTAGGGGCCGAAAAATTCCCCACCGGCACTTTTGTAGAAATTCCAGATTTAATATCTTCAATAGCCTGCAAAGCCTCCCTTGCCGAAGCATATCGCTGACGAAAATCATAGCACACCATCTTATCAATAACTCTTGCCAAATCATCACTTATTTCTATATCATCACGCCAGATAATTTCCAGAGTATTTAAATCAGTTTTAAACTGATTTGGATAACTATTTGTTAAAGCTTGAATAGCCAAAACTCCCACCGCATAAATATCACTACTGGGCTTTGGAAAACCATTTGCTTGTTCACTGGGCATATAACCAGGAGTTCCAATACTGACACTTAAATTTGTTTGCCCCAAAGCATTAAATGATTGAGTTGTAATTTGTTTGACAGCCCCAAAATCAATTAACACTAACTTTCCATCATTTTTGCGGCGAATAATATTATGAGGATTAACATCTCTGTGAATCACATTGTGGCTGTGAACAAAGGTTAAAATTTCTAAAATTTCCCTTAATAAATTAATAACTTGTGCTTCCTTAAACCCAACACCGGCCTTTAATTCTTCAATTAAACTGCATCCATCAATAAATTCTTGAACCAAATAAAACTCGTTATTTTCCTCAAAATAAGCATACAGTTTAGGAATTTGGGGATGGCTTCCTAACTGATAAAGCATTTTTGCTTCTGTTTCAAATAAGCGTCTAGCTGTTTCTAGCGTCGCCGGATCACTGACTTGCGGCTGAAGCTTTTTAACAACACACTTGGGGTTGTCTGGTAACTGCCGGTCTTCCGCCAGATAAGTTTGCCCAAAACCACCACCACCCAAATGATTGATAATTTGATAGCGTCCACCAATAGTTGTTTGCAGCATGAGATTTGATGCCGTATTTGGTTGAATAGCAATCTGTCGTGCAATTAATCATTTTTACACACCAAAGGCTGATTAATGCCAACTCTTGCCCTAACCGCAGCCTCAACTACAGTAACATTTCTGAAAATGCTAATAAAAAACACTAAAACTTTATGATTCAAATCACGAAATTAACCGCAATTTATCACAGAAAAAACTGCTTGAAATCACTCTTTTTTTATTATAAATAAAAGACAATAATAATTGTAAACTTATCTTGTGCTTTAGTGCTTTTTATGAATACCCAACAACAAAACCAACCAATCAAACAACACGAAACCCCCGAAGAGTTACAAGCCTTAGCTAGAACCTTTATCGTCGGTATTGCTTGGTCTATGGCCGGTTTATTTGAAGAAAATAGACCGAAAACCGAACAAAAAAGAGCCGGCCCGTAAGCCCCTACCTTAGCCCCTCAGTACAGCAGGGGCTTATCTCTTTCAACACAATAAAACACAAACAAAATTACCCACCGGCTGCTAAAATATTTCCTAACCTTTGAATCCCTCTGGCGTTGAGCAAATGTCTGAGCCAATTCCATCCATCACACTACCACCGGCCCAAAACCCCCAACAAGAAGGGCAATGGTTACAAAAAACTTTGCACGAATGGCTAGATCAAGAATTCCTACCAGAAGCCATCAATCAAATTATTGCTGAACGTGCAGCCCAAATTTTTGTGCGACATCGCATGGAAGGCGAAAATGACGTTGGCCAATTAGTCATAGCCATCGTTACCGAAATGCAAGCCTTTGATTTTTCTAAAAGCTTTTTTGGAGAATTTGCTGTTGCCAACGCCGTCAGCGATCTCCTACTGCAAAGCCTTGACATCAACCCTCGCTGTTGCGGTCAATAAACTTAAAATTTACCCTTGACAAAAAGTTGAGATTTTGGCTTTTAGACGCAACGTCTTCTAAAAGCCAAATCTTATTGTGTGTTGAGACTACCAGCTTGATTTGACAACGCCGGGGAGTAAACCTTGGTGTGCCATTTCACGGATAACATGGCGAGAGAGGCCAAAATCACGGTAATAGCCTCTGGGGCGTCCGCTGAACCAGCAACGGTTCCGCAAACGGGTTCTGGAACTGTCACGGGGCAGTTGTTGAATTTGCCGGTGGATTGCGATTTTTTCGTCGAGGTCGTCGGCTTGTTCAAACGCGATTTTTAAGTCTTCGCGTTTTTGAGCGTATTTAGCAACCGTTTTTTGGCGCTTTTTTTCACGCTCAATCATGCTCTTTTTAGCCATGAAGGATAGGTGTAGTTTTAATTAAAGTCACTATTTCCCATCATATTACATTTTTGAGTTAATTGTCATAGCCCTATCCACAATCTTAGGCCAGCCTCCCAGCCTAGCAAATAACTTAATCAACAGCATCCAGCATTTCCGCCAAAGGTAAACCCGCACTAGGGCAGAGGTCGGCAAGATCGCAATTATCACAAAGAGGTTTGCGGGCAGTGCAGATAGCCCGTCCGTGATAGATAATACTAATCGAAAAAATTTCCCAGTCTGTGGAGGGTAAAAGGGCCATTAAATCTCGTTCAATGCGAATAGCATCACCATATTCGGTTAGCCCCAACCGGCGTGAAAGACGCGTAACGTGGGTATCTACCGTCACACCGGCATTAATTCCGTAGGCATGGGCCAAAACCACATTAGCAGTTTTGCGCGCAACACCAGGAAGTTCTAGCAGCAACTCCATTCGCTTTGGCACTTCCCCATTGTACTTTTCCACAATCATCCGGCTTGCACCTTGAATATTTTTAGCCTTATTGTGGTAAAAGCCGGTGGAACGAATCAACGTTTCAATATCTGTAATATCAGCCGCAGCTAGACTAGCAGCATCAGGATAGCGAGCAAACAGAGCCGGAGTAACCTTATTAACTCGTTCGTCTGTACATTGGGCGGAAAGAATAGTCGCCACCAGCAGTTGGTGAGGAGTCTCGTAGTTCAGACTGCATTTAGCATCTGGGTAAAGGTTTTTAAGCCGAATCAAAATTTCTAAAGTTCTTTGCTTTAAACTAGGCTTGCGTTTTTTGCTGGTGATCATTGCTGCTGTGTTTTAGTGGGCTATCCCCACCGTCTATTAAGGGTGGGTATAGCGAAAAAAGTATGCCGTTGCTTTTGCCACCGACCTCATCAGAGGGCTTAACCGAACCTAGGGAAGTAACTTCTGGATAACTTCTAGTTGAGTTGTATCACGGATAATTAAAAAGATGCCCAAACCCAAAAGCAGCATCAAGCCGGTTTGCATTACGCCATCTTGGATTTTAGTAGGCAAAGGTTTTCCGCGTAAACCTTCAATGAGAAGAAACGCAAGTTGCCCGCCATCTAAAGCAGGTAACGGCAGAATATTCAACACTCCCAGGTTAATACTGATTAAAGCAGCAAACCAAAATAAATTAGTAATATCGCTTTCAGCAAGTTTGGCACCTTGTTCGACAATTTTAACCGGCCCAGCAATTTGTTCTGCCGTAGAGTTAAAATTACTCACCAATTGTCCGAAACCTTGGAAAGTTAACACTACAATTTTTTCAAATTGTTCTGCACCGGCACCGAAAGCTTCAAAAATATTACTGGTTTTCTTTTTCACCACATTGGGCGCCAGTTGCAAAATCATCGGCTTCTTACTTTGTTCTTTTTCTTCTCTCACTTGAGTTGTGATCTGCTCATCCCCTCGCTTGATCACAACGTCTAGGGGCTGATTTTTGACCTCTTGTATAACTTTTTGCAATTGTTGTAGGCCGGTGGTCGATTCCCCTAAAGTTTGGCCGTTTGCAGAAAGAAAAACATCACCTTTTTGAATCGGCGTAGTGCTTGTAAGGCTTAGTTCGGGTGTCAATTGATCGACAGTCACACCAGGGCCGGTTTCATTTGGTTTGAGAATAACACCAATGCGACCAATTCCTTGACTATCGGCTTGGGGTACAATTGTGAGTCTTATTTTTTTCTCATTGCGCTGAATTGTGAGAGAAATGGGCTCGTTGGGATTGGATTGTATAATTTTTTGGAAAGTTTGGACACCAGGCCGCGAGGTCGCAAGGTCTTGGCCGTCCGCAGAGAGGATAATGTCTTTGGCTTGAATGCCGGCCGCCGCCGCAACGCTGAGACTGTTGGCGATCTGCGAGACTTGCACTCCCGACTGCATTTGCTGGATACCAACCAGTCCGACATGAGCAACTAGCAGAAAATAAGCGAAAATTAAATTGGCAATAACACCGGCACTAATAACAATTGCCCGGTCAAGAACCGGCCGGTTTCTGAGTAAATTGGGGTCATCGGTGGGAATACTGCTTTCGGGGTCGTCGTCGGGAAAGCCGACGTAGCCTCCCAGGGGAAAACCACGCAACGCATACTCGGTTTCTGGGCCCTGATATTTCCACAATATAGGGCCGAAGCCAATAGAAAAGCGGTTAACGTGGATGCCTTGAAGTCTGGCTGCTAAAAAGTGGCCAAGTTCGTGAATGACGATTAGGAGGGCTAAAACGCCGATGGCTGCTAATACTGACATGAAGGGTTTTTTGCTTTTTGTGTTTTATTTTACTACTTTTATTATTATGGCAAGAAATTAAGATGATAATAAAAGTAATATCTACCGGGTAAAACCCTCATCAGAAATATGATGACAGTCTCAAGGGTGTTTATATTATCGGCATTGGTAATACAATTAAAGCGTACAAACTCGGCAAATTTTTCTAAATCTTGAAACGATAAATTCTCGATGTATAAAACTTAAATATTTCTGCTTTTATTATTTTTTGCGAGTTGAAAATGGCTAATTTTTCTAAAATTTTTATTGCCTTAATTTCTGGTTCTCTGGTGGCCGGTGTTGGCGGCTTTGTTTCTCCGTCTTTTTCTCAATCTATTATTCCTGCCCAAGACGGCACCGGCACTGTTATTACTCCCCAGAATAATCAATTTAACATTACTGGCGGTAGTGTTTCTGCTGATGGGGCAAATCTTTTTCATAGTTTTAGCCAATTTAATTTATCTCCTGGTCAAATTGCGAATTTTATTTCTAATCCAAATATCCTTAATATTTTAGGTAGAATTAATGACGGTAATCCGAGTTATATTAATGGTTTAATACAAGTTACAGGCGGAAATTCTCAGTTATTTTTAATGAATCCAGCTGGTGTTGTTTTTGGGGCAAATGCAAGTCTAAATGTGCCGTCTTCTTTTGCGGCTACTACGGCTACTGGTATTGGATTTAATAACGGTTTTTTTAATGCGTTTGGTGTGAATAATTATGCAGCATTAGTTGGAAATCCTAGCGCTTTTAATTTTGCTGTTCCCCAGCCAGGATCAATTGTTAATGCTGGAAATTTGAATTTAAAACCAGAAAATAATCTTATCTTGGTAGGCGGGAATGTAATTAACACCGGCATTCTTTCTTCCCCAGGTGGAAATGTTAGTCTCACTGCTGTTCCTGGGAATAATTCTGTAACAATTATTCAACAAGGAAGAATTTTAAGTTTGGAAATTGTCCCTAATTCTCTTCCTGTTTCAACGCCAATTACACCTTTATCTTTACCTCAATTATTAACCGGCCCCAACACAGAGAACACTGCCCAAAGTTTGATAGTAAATGAAAATGGCGATGTAGTTTTAGTTCAAAAAAATATAGTAATACCCAGAGATTCTAGGGTGAATGTTGCCCCTGGAAATATCAATGTTTTATCTCCATCTATTAACGGAAATATAAGTATTTTAGGCAACAATGTAGAGCAATTAAATGCCCCAACAAACTTAAATCCAGTGCCAATAAATAGTCAGCCTGCCGGTGAAATACCTCCTTTGCCTAATGTTCCTCCACCGGCACCTCCAGCCAGCATTAACCCGGAAGTTCCTAACCCTAATAATACCAATAATGTTCCTCCACCGGCACCTCCAGCCAGCATTAACCCGGAAGTTTCTAACCCCAATAATGCCAACTCCACCGGTGTATTACCTCCTCCCCCTCCCCCTTCTCCTCTTCCTTCTCCTTCGCAACCAGGCAATGTAATACAAACTATTACTGCTGTCAATTATCCTACAAATATTAACCCTACCAATGTTTTGCCAGCAAATATTAATCCTACCAATGTTTTGCCTATAAATGGGAATATTTTAACTATTAATAACCTTGGAAACCCCGGAAATATAAGTATTAATCCCCCAGTAAATATTGGTAATGGAAACCCCGGAAATATAAGTATTAATCCCCCAGTAAATCTTCCAGGCGCGGGAAATCTACCTGGTAAAATAGGGTCTGGAGGTATTCGCATTCCCCGTAACTCAAACGGAGAACCTCAACCAAGAAATTCTAACAATAACCCTGCCAATAATCAAATCATTGAAAGAAGAAATCAACCAGATAAAAACCGGGAAGATAACCCAGTTGAAACCGTAGATAAAACTCGTTTTTCTGAATTAGCAAACTTACCTACACCACCGGCACCACCCCCAGCAATAAACATTAAAGATGCTATTAGTAGCATAGAAAGAAATCGAAGTCAAGAATATAACAACTTTTTTGGTAATCAAGGTTCTTTTCAATCAGTAAGTGTAGAGAATTTGCGAGATGCTTTAGGCAAAATTGTAGGGCAAACCGGCAACCGCACAGCAATCATTTATGTAACAGCATTATCCAACGAATTAGAATTAATTTTATATACCCCAGAGGGCGAACCTTTGCGAGTAACAGTTGCCGGTGTAGGGAAAGAAAACTTGTTGCAAACAGCATCTAAATTTACTCAGTCTATTACCGATGCAGTGAAACGAAACAGTAGTGGTTATTTAGGTTTATCTCAACAACTGTATAAGTGGATAATTGCCCCCTTAGAACAAGAGTTAGTTAACGCAAAAATCAATACTTTATTATTTAGTATGGATAGCGGGTTACGCAGCTTACCGATGGCAGCATTACATGATGGAAAAGAATTTTTAGTAGAAAAATATAGCTTGGGTTTAGTTCCAAGTATCAGTTTAATGGATGCCCGTTATCAAAATATCCAAAACTCGCCGGTTTTGGCAATGGGTGCATCAGAATTTACAGAATTAAGTTCTTTACCCGCTGTGCCGGTGGAGTTAAAAACCATTACAACAGAACAAGGAGGAAAAGCATTTTTAAATGAAAACTTCACCCGTGAAAATATTATCAGTCAACGTCTAGCAAATGCCTATCAAATTGTGCATTTAGCTACCCATGCAGAATTTACTGCCGGTGATGCAAATAATTCTTATATACAGTTATGGGATGAAAAATTGAGATTTAATGAAATTCGATCTTTACGCTTTAATCAGCCGCCGGTGGAATTATTAGTTTTGAGTGCTTGTAAAACAGCCGTAGGCGATGAAAAAGCCGAATTAGGATTTGCCGGTCTGGCAATAGGAAGTGGTGTAAAATCTGCCTTAGCCTCCTTGTGGTATGTCAGCGATGAAGGCACATTAGGATTAATGAGCGAATTTTATAAACAGTTAGAAAACGTACCCATAAAAGCCGAAGCATTGCGTCAAGCACAGTTAGCAATGTTGCATGGGCAAGTGCGTATTGAAAATGGTCAATTGCGGGGTACAACTTCTCGTGGAACCATAGCATTACCCGCAGAATTATCTAAACAACAAAGCCTTGATTTATCCCATCCCTATTTTTGGTCTGGTTTTACCATGATTGGCAGTCCTTGGTAAACTAATTGATAATTGTTTTTTAGGAAAAAAACCTAAAACAACATTTAGATATCTCAAAAAGATAACAACACCATTTTTATATATTTTTTCTCTAAAAATCCCCCTAATAGCTAAAATATGACGAATTAATCTGTATTTAATTAGTGCCAAAAATGTCTAAAAAAAGCAAAAAAATATTGTTTATTTAAGTTGATAATTAACACTTAAAACAGTCAATTTTGTAGCCTACATCACTCTAATTGCAATATCTATAGCTTTCAAATTCTCTTCTCCCCCTAAACTTTTTGTTACCCTCGCAACAAAGTAAAATCCAACCTACCCCTAGTCACTTATTTCTACCCATAGAGAGTTGTAAATCTTGCGCCAAGCGAGAGAAACTGTACACTTTGTAAAGCAACTATTGAGAGTTAACAATGAATCAACCTACACAACTTCTGTCATCGTTTCAGCTTGGCCCTTATACACTACCAAATCGCCTCGTAATGGCACCATTAACCCGCAACCGCGCAGGCGAAGGGAATGTGCCCCACACCCTCAACGCAACCTATTACTCACAACGGGCATCCGCAGGACTAATTATCAGTGAAGCCACACAAATTTGCCCCGAAGGGCAAGGCTACCCCTTCACTCCAGGCATTTACTCCGCCGAACAAATTGCAGGCTGGAAGTTAGTCACAGAGGCAGTTCACGCAAAGGGCGGCCGCATCTTTTTGCAGTTGTGGCACGTCGGGCGCATTTCTCACCCCTCCTTGCAACCTGGAGGCGCTTTGCCGGTGGCACCCAGCGCCATTGCACCCGAAGGAGAAGCATCTACATTATCGGGACCCCAGCCTTATGTGACCCCCCGTGCCTTAGAAACCTCTGAGATACCGGCTATTGTTGAAAGCTACAAAAAAGCCGCTCAAAATGCAATGGAGGCCGGTTTTGATGGGGTAGAAATTCATGCCGCCAATGGCTACTTAATCGATCAATTTCTTGAAGATGGTACGAACCAACGCACAGATCGCTACGGTGGATCTTTAGAAAACAGAGCTCGTTTTTTAATGGAAATTGTAGAAGCAGTAACTAGCGTTTGGGATGCGAATAAAGTTGGTGTGCGCCTGTCTCCTGCGGGTACATTTAATGATATGTCAGACTCTGATCCCAAAGCAATTTTTAGTTACGTTGTAGAGGCTCTCAACTCCTATGGGCTTGCTTATTTACATTTAGTTGAACCAAGAAATGATGAAAATTCGACAATTAAAAATGAAGACCATCTCTCGTTAAATTCCGAGTATTTTCGCTCGATTTTTAAAGGAACGATTATTGCAGCTAGTGGCTATAATCAAGAACTTGCAGAAGCTGCAATTAAGGCAGGAAATGCCGATTTAATTGCTTTTGGAAGATTTTATATCGCTAATCCCGATTTAGTAGAGCGCTTTGCGTTAAATGCACCCTTAAATCCCTATGATCGTTCTACTTTTTATGGAGGAGATGAAAGAGGTTACACAGATTACCCAACACTGGAATTAGAAAAAGTCTAGGTTATTGTAGAAAAATAACTGCCATTAACCTGTTTTTAACTTTCTAGCCGGTTCGTCAGTTTCTTAGATGGCCTATAGTCTAGGCCATCTCTTTCAACAAAATTCAGGGTTATAGTTCTTTTATTTTTCAAGGAAAGAAATACTTTTTTAAGAAAAAATAAATACCTAAGTCTATATAATTTATAATAGAAAAATGCTCTTAAAGGTAATTCTGACCAAACGCAATCAGCTTTTTTTAGATAGTACGGATATCTCCCCCAGCAATCTACCCAAAGATAACTGCCTGCAATTACCCGAAGACGATAAATTATAGATGTGTGCAATCTAAAAACAAGCCACGCCTTGGCCACCGGTATTAATAAAAGCCGGTTAAGCTTTAATAAAAACCAAAGGCTCATCTAATATGCGTAAAAAATTTCTTTCCTCAATTAAACCCCTCTTAAAATCTCTGCTTGCCATTGGGTTAGTTATCTCCTTAGCCTTTTCTCACGTTGAGGGTGCCTTGGCGGCTCGCAGCGGTGGCCGTATTGGTGGCGGCTCGTTTAGCGCCCCTAGCCGCACCTACTCGGCACCTCGCAGCTATTCCCCTGGTGGTGGATATGGCGGTGGCTATTACCCCGGTGGCGGCGGTTTTGGATTCCCGTTTTTAATTCCCTTTGTTTGGGGTGGTGGCGGTGGTTTATTTTCAATTTTGATTTTTATGGCAATAGCAAGCTTTTTACTGCAAGCTTTTCGCCGTAGCACCGGCACAGAACTTGATTACGATAACCCGACAATTTCGATAGCTAAAGTTCAAGTTGGCTTATTAGCAGAAGCGAGAAATTTACAACCAGAACTTGATGCGTTGGCAGAAAAAGCAGACACCGGCACCCCTGCTGGACGCGCTCATGTTTTGCAAGAAGTTAGTCTGGCTTTATTGCGCCATCCTGAATTTTGGTACTATGGCTCTGTGGAATCCCAACAAGCGGCTTTACCGGCTGCGGAAGCAAAATTTTACCAACTTGCTTTAACTGAGCGCAGCAAATTTACTGAAGAAACTCTATCGAATTACAACAATATTTTACGCGGTTCTCAAAGTAATAAATCTTTGCCCGGAAAAGGAGGAGATTTAGCAATTTCTGAAGGAACTAGCGAGTATATTGTGGTGACACTTTTGGCTGCCACAGAAGGAAAATTACAATTACCGGCCATTAATAGTTCAGAAGATTTGCAACAGGCTTTACGTCAAATTGGTGGCATTTCCAGTGACCGGCTGATGGCGATTGAAATTCTCTGGACTCCTCAAGCGACAGGAGATACACTTTCTTCTGATGATATTATCGCTGAATATCCCAATCTTAAACTCGTGTAGAGTTTTCTCTAATTACCAGATTCAGTGTTTTATAAAACCTGGTAAATTTTTTAAAAAAGCTACGCTTCCGATTCCGAAAAGAAGAAGAAACGCAGTTTTTTTTTGCCTTTTTAAGCTTCAACTTAGTTCGGTGAAGTACAATTTAAATTTTTTAAAAAATCTTCTGGGTATTTTGAGACTTTTATCAAAGCTCACAAAACACTCAAATCCTTTAAACATAGACGTGTTAACTCTATTCTAGCGGCTCCATCTTTATCATTACGAATATCAATATTAGTGGCAAAAAAGTAAACATTATCTGCTTTTTCTAAATAACCAACATACCATCCTATTTGTTGTTTTCCTTCATCTCCATAACCAAACCAACCTGTTTTAGCATGAATTGTGAATTGTGGAGTTTTTTCCATAATCATAATATCTTTGACGATAGAGATTGTTCTTTCTGAAAAGGGTAGATCATTGTTGTAGAGACGACGAAGAAACTGAATTTGCTCGGTAGGGGTAATTTGAAGTTTTCCATTTAACCAAAATTTATCAATATCTTCTTTTTCACCAATTTGTTGATTTCCGTAGCCTACCATTTTCACCCATTTTTGCATTTCTTCGTACCCAATTCTACGGGCAAGAACTTGATAAAACCAAACAGCAGAAGCCTTAAAAGCCTCTCTCATATTTAAGTCCCGGTTCCATGTCGGCAGTTGTCTTGTAATTCCATCCCAAGTGAGAACAGAAGTTTCATCTGGAATTACTTTAGTTTCTAATGAAATAAGGGAGTTGAGAATCTTAAACGTGGATGCAACCGGAAATGGTGTAATATTCCGCTGAGAGTTATGTTCAAAGAACTGTTGATTTTTTAAGTCATAAATTATAATTGAACCCTCGATGCCAAAATTCTTAAAATGCGTTTCAAAATTACTATTATTAACAACATTTATGGAAGGCTGATCTTCAAGGTTTGAGATGGGAATAGTTTCTCCTGGTTGAGTTATTTGGAATAGGATAAATCCAACACAAATTAAGACAATTAGAGGACTATTTAAAAACCGGATTATTTTGTTCATTTTCCTATATTCCAGAGGGAGAAACATTATCTTTGCAAAGTGTTGCGTGGGAACCAGGTTCACAGATTTTGCCTGGGATGAGCGTTTGGTAAGATATGTATTCCTATAAAATTGCCAAAAGCCAGAAAACAGACCCTCATTTTTGCTGCACTTGAAACAAGCATGGTAAGGACTATTATCTAGCCTTTATTTAAGTTTTTACTGCCAAGAGAGAATGCCGGTTAATGAGTATTTTCTATCCTTTTTTTTCTTGGTTTTTATTGCTTAAATACTGCCCTACAAAGGCTAGGGTTCCCGATGCCAGAATTAAGATTACACTTAAGGCATTAATATCAGGTTTAACACCAGTTCTAATTCGGCTAAAAACTTCCATTGGTAAGGTTGTGGCGCCAGTACCGGCAGTGAAACTGGCAATCAAGAAATCATCCATACTTAACACAAAAGCAATTAAACATCCAGATATAATTCCAGGCATTAATTGAGGAAGCAAAACCTTAATAAAGGCTTGAGTTGGAGTTGCCCCTAAATCCAGGGCAGCTTCTTCTAAAAAAGGATTTAAATCTGCCAATCTTGTTGATACCGCTAAGGCAATATAAGCTAAACAAAAGACAATATGAGCAGCTACAATTGTCCACAAACTAAGTCTAATTTGTACGGCTGCTAAAAATACTAGAGTTGCCACAGCAATTGCAATATCGGGGACAATTAAAGGCAAGTAAGAAATACCCACAAATAAATTTTTACCCCGAAACTTGTAACGAGATAAACCCACTGCCAATAATGTGCCAAACAAGGCAGAGATTAAGACGGCGCTGAAAGCAATAGTTAGGCTGTTTTGAAAGGCGCTTAATATTCGTCTATCACTAAAAAGTTTGCCGTACCACTCTAGGGTAAAGCCTTCCCAAGTGGCACTATAGGCAGATTGGTTAAAACTGTAAAGAGTGAGGACAAAAATCGGCAGATACATGAATAAATACATGACTACGGAAAAGATAACCTGCCAGGAAACCTGAAATTTAGGTTTATTCAACATATCTGCCGGAATTTCCTCCTGTTGTTGGCTTACTGTGTCTGACATACTGATTTTAGATGTTGGATTTTAGTTATCCGTAGAGTATTTTGGAGTTAGAATTTTGGAAGATAAAGCCCGTAAATTTACAACTTTTAGCGGGCTACATCACGGTCTCCATATTTGAGTAAAAGGGCAATTCCTACAGTTACAAACATGATTAATACCATGCTCATAGCTGAACCAAAACCCCAGTTTTGTGTTGCTCCTAAAAATTGATTGTAAATTAAACGGGCTGCTGTCATGCTGCTTGCACCTCCTAACAATTCTGGGTCTACAAAATCGCCCATACAGCTAATAAAAACGAGTAAGGAACCTGCTGCTATGCCGGGCATTGTTTGGGGGACTGTAATTTTCCAAAATGTTTCTAGGGGTTGAGATCCTAAGTCGGCGGAGGCTTCTAATAAACGTTTATCAAGTTTTTCTAGGGAAGCATAAAGAATTAGTACCATGTAGGGTAAATAACTGTAAGTCATGCCTATTAAAACCGCTGAACTTCGGTTTAGTAAATCGAGGGCAGGTAATCCAAGGGCGGTTAATACAGTGTTAAGTAATCCTGTGCGCCGTAGGATGGTAATCCAAGCATAAGAACGTAATAAAGATGACGTCCATAGGGGTAAAACAAAGCCTAGTAAAAGCAAATTTCGCCACTTTTTAGGAGCCATTTGTGCCAGCCAGTAAGCGACAGGAAATCCTAATGCTAAGCATGAAATTGTGGTGCCAATAGAAAAGAAAAGTGACCTCCCCATAACTTGGAGTTTGATGGGTTCAAAAACTCGGAGGTAGTTTTCTATTCCTGAAGGAATTACTAAATCTCCGGGTTTGATATTGGGAACTAAACTAAGTTGAAAAATGATTAAGGTTGGTAATACTAACAACAAAAATAACCACAGGCCGGCGGGGCCAAGTAAAACGGCCGGCCCTAGAATATTTGAGCCAAGGCGGCGAATATCTAACTTAGATTGGGGGTTGGTTGAGGGAGAGTTTTTAGTAGATACGGACACTGATTTAACCTTATTTTTGTCAAAAGTTATTTCTGAAAGTTGTTTAATTATTAGTCTTTAATCATTAAAAAAATGACAACCAGACTAATATTTAATTTTTAACCGCTTGTTAATTTAGTCCAGAAACTTTCATAAATTTCTGTCATTTCTGGTGAGACCGGCAAGATTCGTTCACATTTTTCTAGGGCTGCTTCTGGGGGAAACAAACTAATATTATTTCTTACCTCGTCTGGCAATAATTCCATTGCTTTTTTATTGGGAGTTGCAAAGCTTAATCTCTCGCAAATTTTGGCGGCGATGGTGGGTTGCAAAACGAAATTCATCCAGGCATAAGCAGCATCTACATTAGGGGCAAATTTGGGGATTACCATTGTATCTGTCCACAAAGAAGATCCGCTTTTTGGCAAAGCATATTTTAATTTTTCGTCTTCTGACATAATTTCATTTGCATCAGAAGAATAACACATTGCCATATTCATATCGCCGCTTAACATTTGTGTCCGCCAACCATCGGTAGTAAAAGAAGCAATGGCAGGTTTGAGGGCAACTAATTTTTCATAGGCTTCTTTGATTTCTTCGCGATTTGTTGAGTTGTACGAATATCCCAACATTCGTAATGTTGCACCCATGACTTCTCTGGGGTCATTCAGTAGGGTCAAACGCCGAAAAAGAGTTTGCTGAAATTTCCACAAATAACTCCAATCATCGGGGGGTTGTTGGATTTTTTCGCTGTTATAAATTAGGCCGGTGGTTCCCCAGCTTATGGGTACACTGTAGCGGTTATTTGGGTCATAACCGGGGTTTTGAAATTGAGGAATTAAGTTTGCTAAACCTGGTAAACGACTGTGATCTAGTTCGTTGATTATGCTTAATTCAACCATTTTTTTTACAGCATAATCGGAGGGATAAATAAGGCTGTAGGCGCCTCCTCCCGATGCCTGAATTTTGGCAAGCATGGCTTCATTAGAATCAAAGACATCGGCTATTACTTCGATGCCGGTTTGTTCTGCAAACTCATCTAGCAAATCTTGGTCTGTATATCCTGCCCAAGTAAACATATACATTTTATTGGGAGGTAAAGGGCCAGGAGATGACTGTACCTCAGCCAGACGCCAGCCACAGCTAGATAACGCCATTCCTGAAAGTGCGGCCCCTGATGTTTGCAAAAATTGACGTCGGCTTATGCCCATATTTTGATTTGGTTTAGTTTGGGCTTTTTTTTGCTGCCCACGAGGCAGTTTAAATCTCTGTAAATCAGTCGGTGGCACTGTCTTTTTTCCCGCTTTTTTCTGACTAAATCAATGCTTTATTAACAATATCTTACTGATTGCTCTAAGGGTATAACCTCTCGTGTTTTAGGATATTTATTTTGAGAGGCAAACCTAATTTTTGTTGAAATTTTATGAAATTCCAGTGGGTACTTTTGACTCAATGGACTTTCATTAAAGTCACCTTTTTTGTCTCTTTTTTCCAAGGAGAAAAAATTTTGCCTACACAGTTAAAGCAATAGCATCACCGGCTGACCAAGAAGCATAAATGGGGGTTTCGCTAGAGGGTAATTTTCCGACAGTATTGGGTTGCAAAACCGTCATTAAATCTCCTGATGTTAACTCAACGACATAGTGTACATGAGTTCCCATAAACATAGCGTGTTTGAGCCGGCCTTCAAAAGAGTTAACTTCAACACTGGGCGGATAAAGGCTGAGTTGGATTTTTTCCGGTCGTACACTTACTACCACATCGGCGCCGGTGGCATAGTTAACATCTTGTTGTGGTTGGACAATAATTTTTAATTTTTTATCGCTGATAATTTGGAGACTGGAAGCGTCTTGATTTTCAATGCGTCCTTTAAACAAATTTGTATCGCCAATAAAGTCGGCCACAAAAGGCGTGCGTGGTTTTTCGTAAATTTCAACGGGGTTGCCAATTTGCTCGATGCGGCCATAATTCATGACAGCGATGCGGTCTGATAATGAGAGGGCTTCTTCTTGGTCGTGAGTGACCATAACAAAAGTTAAACCCAATTCTTTATGGAGGTTGGATAGTTCTACCTGCATTTCTTTACGCAGTTTTAAGTCTAGGGCTCCGAGGGGTTCATCAAGGAGTAGTACGGCTGGCCGGTTGACTAAGGCTCTTGCTAAGGCGACTCGTTGCTGTTGTCCGCCGGAGAGTTGGGCCGGATAGCGGTTAGCGTAGGCTTCCATTTTGACGAGTTTGAGGGCTTCTCGGACTCTGGTTTCAACTTCGGCTTTTCCCAGGCGTTTGATGCGTAGTCCAAAGGCGATATTTTCGGAGACGCTGAGATGGCTAAAAAGGGCGTAGCTTTGAAATACGGTATTGACAGGTCGGCGATAGGGCGGAACTTGGTTCATAGACTGTCCGCGTATGTACAACTCGCCGGCGGATGGCATTTCAAAACCGGCAATCATGCGGAGAGTGGTAGTTTTTCCGCACCCTGAAGGGCCAAGGATGCTGAAGAATTCGCCCTGGTGAATATCGAGGTCTACACCGCGAACGGCGGTTTCGCCGTTATAGACTTTAAAGACTTTGCGGAGTTCTACATCAAGGTTTTGATCGCTAAGAGTCCCGCCTCGATTTTGGGTAGCCGTTTGAATCATAGTTTTTACCTGCGGTGATGCCTGCCGTTGAAAGCTGATTTTTTGATTGGCTGAGGGTGTTTGGGTTTATTGTATCCAGCTAGTTTGTTTTTAGCTCAAGTTATTTTGTGTTTTGTTATCAAGCTTTGGGGTTATGCTTTGATGGCTATCTGGTTATTTAAAAATTTTTTTTGGACAATTTTTTGCCACAGCCGTCTTTTGTCCCACAAATATGATATCAAAGTCTGTTAGACCGGCCCATTTTGGATATCTTTGATCTCTCCGGCATTTTTTAGTTTTCTATGTTTAGGAGATTGGCAGGATGCGGTAAGTTCTGAGTAACAAGGATGAGCATAGCATCCAATCAGGCTCTACTAAAAAAGTAAATGCTTTAACTCTGGTCAAATTATTTTTTTACTTGTGAGGAATTTTTAGGGATGATGACTAGATTTTTTTTCGATTTTATGGTAAGTAAATTCAAAATTTCGGGGAGTTTGGGAGGCCGGCACTGGTTGTTGGCTTTGTTTGTTTGGTTTATTTTGGCTTTTCCAGCAGCGGCGCGCGAGTTGCGGGTGGCTATTGAAGAGGGCGTTAGTCAGGTAAAGATAGGCAGTTCAACGAATGCAACGGTGACGGATGGCACCGGCAAGGTTTTAGGCCAACTTGCGGGGATGAATGGCTTTGCGGCGCAACTTAAAAATGGTATGGTGGCGCTTGACCGTTGGCAAGCTGGGGAAATTAAAATTCAACCGGCCGGCGAAGGTTATGTTTATATTGGGGATCGCTGGTATCGCGGTAGTATTCGCATTGTTTCTACCGGCAAGGCGCTGACGGCCGTTAATCATGTGGATTTAGATAATTATTTATACAGTGTGCTAGGGGCAGAAATGGATGGGACTTGGCCCCAAGAAGCTTTGAAGGCCCAAGCTGTGGCGGCTCGCTCCTATGCGCTTTACGAGCAGATTAATAATTTTAATGGCGTTTCGGATGTGGGGGATAACCAGGGCTGGCAAGTTTACAAGGGAGTTGAGAGTGAGTCCCCAGGTACTTATGCGGCTGTGAATGCTACAAAAGGATTGTTTATGGCCTATAACAATCAGGTGATTTTGGCGGCGTTTCACTCTTGTTCGGGCGGACGGACAGAGAATGTAGAGGATGTGTGGGTTGATCCGCTGCCTTATTTGCGGGGAGTGCAAGATTATGATGAGGGGGCGCCTGGTTGCCGGTGGTCGCAAACCCTTACACGGGAAGACCTCAGCCGCAAAATTGCGGGGGTAGGTAATGTGGTGGCTTTGGTGCCAGAAAAGACGGTAGAAAAAACCGGCAGAATTATTAAAATGAAGGTGATCGGTGATGCGGGGACTAAGGTTGTAGATGGGGAAGAATTGCGGGCAAGTTTAGGTTTAAATAGTAGCTTGTTTAAAGTGATTCCTCAAGGGGGAAGTTCTGAGAAGGGTCAGGATAAAACTCCGCCGTCGGCTTTTGTGTTTCAAGGGGCCGGTTTTGGTCATGGTTTGGGTTTAAGTCAGTGGGGGGCTTATAATTTGGCGCGTCAGGGTTGGAATTATCAAGCTATTTTGACGCATTATTATCAAGGGGCAATTTTGGCGAAAATGCAGTAGTTTTTTGTTGTTTATAAAGCAATTAAAAACCCGGTTTATTGGACAAACCGGGTTTTTAAAAACCTAAAATTTCAGGGTTAATGGTCGTTGCTATTTAGCCGGCGCATCCACTCGTCTTCGCCTTTTTCAATCTTTTTAAATTCTTGTTCTTCTAAGTCGGTTTCTGTGGTGTAGGCAAGGTTTTCTGTGGTGATGATTTTTTGACCGGCAAATTGTTTGGCAAAGCTTAATTTCTGCTGCAATTGTTCATCGGGTTGAGTTAATATAGCTGCCCGTTCTTGTCGGAGTTGGTTGCGTTGATCGATTTTTTTGTTTTGTAATTTTATCCAAAAATACCGGCCGCTTGGTATGGCAAGAAATCCCACACCGTAGGCTAGTAATAGGCCGTAAATAGAGGCGACAAAAGCTGCAATGCTGGTAATTTCTTCTATTACTTCAGGGTCTAGTAATAGGTAGCCGAGAAATAGGGCACCGGCCAGGTTAACTACTCCCAAACCGGCAGCTAAGAATAGTTGTCCTGATGTGGCTTTGCTAAACCGCCATAACCATTCGCGGAGGTAGGCCGGTAGGGTAGTTTCTTGGGAGTATTCTTGGGCTGTGGTTTGTAGTTCGGGAAAGTGGTAAATTAATTGTCCTTCGTTGCTTACTTCTGGCCGGCCCTCAAATTTAGTTAGAACTGGTAACATATATTCTTCATATTCTGTGGCGTAGCCTTTGGCAATTTCATCGAGGTAAGGGGCAATTTGTTCAGCGATGACTGCGCCTTTGTTGTTGCGGATAATACTGCCAATTATTTGCCAGCGTCTTTCATCGATGTTGGCGTTGGGGTTGCCATCACCAAAGATGAAGGAAAAGACGGCTTCTAAGAAATTTAATTCGCGTTTTTCTTCTGGGGAATAGCGACGGTAGGGCCGGTTATCGTAGTCCCAATAAAAGAACCAAAACCAATCGGGCCCAAACCAAAAACGGGGCATAAAAATGCCTCCACCACTCGATGATCCGCTGTCGCCTCTGTCGTCACTACTGGAGTTGACGGCGGTGAGGATGGCGAAGATGCTAAGGAAAATTAAAAGGATGGAAAGTATTAATATTAGGCCGAAAGAAATGCGGATGAGGTAAAACAACACTCGCCAGATTTTTTGCCACCATTCTTGTATTTGCAGTTGGATATATTTGTTGCGGAGGATGTCGCGGAAGTTTTGGGGGAACTGGTAAACGACATCGCCGGTTTCGGCGACTTGGAGGTGTCCCCCGGCTTCTGAGGCGAGGGTGAGGAGTCCTTTTTCTGCAAGGTTGATGTTGAGGCCGGCTTTTGTGGCGATGTCTCCGACTGTGACACGGTAGCCGAGTTGTTCAACGGCTTGCATGATGTTGGGGTCGGTTTGCATGGGTTTTTTTGTGAGGGGGTTTATTTTCTAGTATAGAAGTTTGAGTTTTTTTGGGGGGTGGGTGCGTTTTAGTTGAGTAAGAAAATATCCATTGGGATACTTTTTTCTTGCCAGTATTCAACAGTTGAATTTAATATTGTCAGGGCTATTTGCCACTGGTCGGGTTCTGCTTTTGCAAAGATTTCGGGTTGGTCGTAAATTAAGATATAAGCGCGAGCAGGACACCATTTTAAGTCGGTGATACAGTCGTTAAAGGCATCCCAGTTTTGACCATAATAGGCTGGAAATTTTAGGGTTTCACCAGCCTGTTTTAAGAAGGTTTGTTTATTAGTAATTTCTTTGCCATCAAGGTAGAAAACT
>DATNQM010000010.1:0-37431 GCA_036704045.1 Halomicronema sp.
ACTTGATGCACGAGGTGTTATTGCTGTTACGGAGCGTACTCGTTTTATTTCCCGTATTCGCAATCTCGCTCGTGGTGTTGCTCATCTTTATCTTCACCAACGTGAACAGTTAGAGTTTCCTCTTTTAGGCCACAATAATACTCCTACACCGTCTGGTCTCTAGTTGATTTGTTAATTTTTTTTGTTCTCTGAGTTAATCATCTGTTTTACACTACTGTATTAGCTCTTTTTTTAATTGTCTCTGTCTCTGTTTTTATGGATATCAACGATTTTCTTGAACCTATTGCCCAATTTTTTCGTTCTTTGAATTTTCCTGAACCTGTTGTCCATTGGGGTCATCCTTTGATGATGGGTATTGTGGTTTTTGTGATGGGTGCTTCTGTTGGTCTTACCGGCTGGTTGGGAAGATTGCCCCGTGAGTCTGATTCTGTTTCCAATAATCTTTCTTCTCACCGCCAAATTGCTCCTTTTATGTTTATTTTTATGGCTTTAGGGTATACCGGCGGACTACTCTCTCTGGTTATGCAGCATCAGCCCACTTTAGAAAGCCCTCATTTTTGGACAGGCTCAATTTTGCTGGGATTGCTAGCCATCAATGGCAGTATCTCCTTATTTGGTTTTGGTGGTGAAAATAAAAGCCTCTTCCGCACGATTCACGCCTATTTAGGAAGTATAGCTCTTGTACTAATGGTAATTCATGCGGTTTTTGGGTTGAAGTTAGGACTATCTATCTAATGAGTGCAACAGGTGCAGCGCTTCTTTGTGTGGCCTATATTGTAGGACTACTCTCTACAGCGATCTCTGCTAAAATTTTTGGCCTACCTGCGGGTGGTGTCCTCCTCTTAGCTGTAAGTGTGGGAGGATTTTTTTTATTGCCCCGCTTTTGGCGCACCGGCCCTAAGCCTTTACTGTGGCTCATAGCTGGTATTATTGCACTCCTAGCAACTCTTTACTTTCAATGGCGGATTCCCCAACCGGCCGCCAACGATATTAGCAATTTTATCCCTCTCCCAAGTATTCAGGCACAAAATTCCCAATTTCTTCAAGAACCTTTGGTGATTTTGGCCGGTAATGTAGAGAGTATCCCCCGGCTTACTCGTTCTGGTAAAGCCCAATTTTGGCTTGATGCAACTAGCTTGACAGAAATTATTACTTCTGGAGACTCCCAAACCAATGACGAAGCAAAAACAACACCTAAGCTATCTGGAGTAACCGGTAAAGTTTATATTACTGCACCACTTCTCCAAACTACTGGCCTGGGTCCAGGCCAGTTTGTTGAACTTACTGGTATCCTCTACAAACCTCAACCCCCAGCCAATCCAGGCGCTTTTGATTTTCAAAGGTATTTAGCAAAAGAGGGGTGTTTTGCTGGTTTTCGCGCACGTCAAGTTAATATTCCTGAAGGCCAAAAAGTTTCTAAATATGGTTGGTGGGTATTACGCCGACATATTGTTCGCATTCAAGTTCAAAAACTTGGTGTTCCTGAAGGCCCTCTTCTTAGCGCAATGACGCTTGGCAAAGAAGCTGTAGATTTGCCTTATGATGTTCGTGACTGGTTTGCTCAAGTAGGTTTGGCTCATGCAGTAGCCGCTTCTGGTGCCCAAGTTTCGCTAATTTTAAGTGTAGTTTTAGCTTTAACAAAACGCCTTTCAGATCGCTTCCAATTTGCGGCTGGAGTTTTTGCTATTACTATTTTCACTGGCTTAGCTGGTTTTGAACCTGCCGTCTCTCGCGCTGCTTTGATGGGTGTTGGGGCTTTATTAGCACTTTTAACTGATAGAAAAGTCAAGCCTTTGGGTTGTTTGCTTTTAGCTGGCACAATTCTATTATTATTTAACCCTGGCTGGATTTGGGATATCGGTTTTAATTTAAGTTTTTTGGCAACTTTGGGACTGGTAGTGACGGTACCAGGTATTTTAGCGCGACTTGATTGGTTGCCAACTTCTATTGCTTCTCTTGTTGCCGTTCCTTTAGCAGCTTCTCTGTGGACTTTACCTCTGCAACTTTATATTTTTAATATTATTTCTCCCTATAGTATTGTTGTTAATATCATCACTTCTCCTCTAATTGTGATTATTAGTTTGGGAGGATTTATTAGTGCTTTAATAGGCTTTTTTGTACCATCTGCGGGTAGTGCTTTAGCTTCAGGACTTTATTACCCTACCCACTGGTTGATTCAAATTGCTGAATATTTTAGTCAATTACCAGGAAATTCTGTTGCTGTTGGTGCAATTTCTGTAATACAACTTATTACCCTTTATGGCTTAATTGCTTTAATTTGGGTAATTGCTTTATGGCAAGAAAAACAAAATGAAAAACAAAGAAATCGTTTTCAAAAGGGTAAGAATAAAAAGAATCAAAAAAATAAAAAGAAAAGTTTTAATTTTTTCCCCTATCTTTTGAGTTTAAGTTTTGTTATCGCTGTGGCTGTAGTAGTGGTGCCGGTTTGGCAAACAAAACTAGAGGCTTCGCGATTAACAGTTTTGGCGACAAGTGGCGAACCAGTTTTAGTATTTGAAGATAAGTCACAAATAACTTTAATTAAAAGTGGAGATGAAAATACAGCCCGCTTTATAGTGTTCAATTTTTTGCAGCAACGAGGAGTGAATCAAATTGATTGGGGTTTAGCAATGAATTCTAGCATTAAGAGTAAACAAGGTTGGGACTTGATTGCTCAAAAGTTGCCAATTAAAAACTTTTATGGTGTAAAAACATCCTCAGAAAAAGATGCTAAATTGGAGTTAAAAGAGGCGCTTTTCCAAAGTTTACCAGTGGATGAAATAGCGCGAGTGGGAGAGGTTTTAGTTAGGGTTTTAAATGTTGAGGGGCCGGTGGTTTTGTTTGAAGTTTTGGGGAAGAATTGGTTATGGCTAGGGGATCTTAAGGTTAATGAGCAAGAAAAGTTAGTAAAAACGGGTAAGTTGAAGAATTTAGACGTACTTTTGTGGTCTGGGAAAGGCTTAATTTCGTCTTTAGTGGAGGTTTTAAAACCAACTACTGCTATTGCTTGGTCTCCGTCGGTTGATGGAGAAACGGCAATATCTTTGAGTAAAGCTAATTGTAAATTATACTGGACGAGGAGGGATGGGGCAATTGAGTGGTCGCTTTCTGGTGGTTTTGAAACAACTTTGGATACGGGAGAAAATAAGGAGTTTTTGTGAGATGTAGTACAATTAATTTTGTATTTTGGTGTCTAAGTCCGGTTTTATCGAACAAATATTATCAAAATTATATATTTTTTTTGTAAAATGGATGATTTTGTTCAAGCTTTTGAACCATTATTGACACAATCTTTCTTTATTACCAAAAGTAGTAGGTTAAAGCCTGTAAAAAACTCTGTTAATTTTCGGTTAGTAGGAAATTTTTATCATATTTAATGGTTCACGTTACCGAACAATTAAAGACTTTCATTAACTACAATATATGTGTTAAAATCATGTTCATTCTAGCGATTTTTTTTATTTTCCTGTGCTAAATTAGGATATTTTTTTAAAAATCATGCTTTTTTTTAGTTCGGAGTTAAGTTAAATTAAATTATCGTTATAACCTAATAAAGAGGCAAGTTCGATGCTAATTTAAAAGCAGTTATCCTTCGATTTTTAGTTATCATTTTATTTATAAAAATAAAAAAAATGCGCTGGTTTATTAACTTACTAATTATTGTATTTTTGGCTTTATTGCTAGTTATTATAGCAGCAAATCCAACTGCTTATGCAGCACAGGATAACCGGACTACCTTAACTTTAGAAATTTTGCAAGAACGTCTCAAAAATCCAGTTTTAATAGAGGGAAATTGGACAATAGACTTAAGAAAAACAATTATTGATTTAAGACCCAATAATGCAGAATTCAGAGACCAATTTTATCAATTTTTAAAAACCCAAATTAACCGGCCCGGAACACGCATTAATTTAGATTTGAGTTCTGCACTTATTCAAGGAGATTTTAACAGTAGTGAGTTAGGATTAAGAATACCTTTGTTTGGTGAATCATTATCCTCCTTATTTACCCCAGCAGAATTAGAACAACTCCAAAGAGATCGCCGCAGGTTATCTTCCCTGCGACAGCTATCACGTTCCTTGTTGGGTACCGAAACTCTTGAACCTTTTCAATTAACGGTTTTTCGCGGACAAATTAAGCTTCAACAAACTCGTTTTGCCGGAAATTGTAATTTCAATAATACCTTTTTCTTAGAGAAAATTGAAGCCCAAAATAGCCAGTTTTTACAAAGTGCTAATTGGTCACAAACTCGCTTTAGTAAAACTGCAAATTTTACCGGCGCAAACTTCAAAGAAGCAAACTTTAGAAGTAGTATTTTTTTCAACAAAGCTAATTTTAATCAAACAGAATTTTTAGGAACTGCAAACTTTGCCGGCACTAACTTTGAAAATGGTGGTAGTTTTAGCTTAAGCAACTTTAAACAAGCGGCAAAATATAGCCGTTCTCATTGGCAAGGAAATGCCGATTTTTCGCAATCAATTTGGCAAGACACTGTAGACTTTACTAAATCAGAATTCAACGAAGCTTTATTTCTGACTGGCAATACATTTAAAAATACTCTAACCTTTCGCGCCAGTATCTTCAACCAACCAGTAAACTTACGGGGTGCAAGTATATTAGATCAGGCGGATTTTAGTGATGCCGGTTTTGGCAAAAATGCTTTTTTAAACGTTGATAATTTAACCTTTGACTCTAACAAAGCTAAAATAGTTGGGAACACCGGCGAAATAGGTAAAGTGTTATTTGTTCCTTCCCTACAAGGCAACAAAAATCTCCTGAGAAACTTAGTACAAAACTTTCGATTACAACAACAAATACCTGATGCTAATTTAGTTGAATATACCAAAGCTAAATTACAAACTAAACTAATTTTAGAACAAATTATAGGAGTTAATCTAAATACGGCTTCTCCTCAAAATTTAATTCAAGTTGGCTTTTCACCCACCCAAACAGAGGACATTTTATCGAAAAGAATAAAACAACCTTTTCGCAATTTAGCAGAACTTTTAAACTTAGAATCTGTGGATCTAGCAACCTATGTAAAAGTGCGCGAAAAAGTTGTTGCTGGAGTCCCTGGTTCGCCCCGCCTAGAAATTATTTACCGTATCTCTATAGCCTTGGGATGGTTAAGTTTAAGTGTTGTATTATTATTAAGTCAATGTGGAACAAATTTTTGGTTAGTTTTCGGAATAGGAATAGTAGCCATCGCTTATTTTGGCCTATTATTTTGGCTAGTAGATCGATGCCGGCGACGCATCCCGAAACCTATCTTACCAAACCAACCAGAAACTATCTGGATATTAAGTAGTTTTTTATCTCTTGCGGGTTTGGGTTTATTTGCCATTTTTCATACCGCAGATAGACCCTTGTTAACTTTATCTTGTTTAGCTATTTTTTGCGGCCCAATTCCTTTGTTTTTAGTCATGGAATTATATCGTCGTGGTCGGTATCATGACTTAATTAATGTTAGTTATTTTGTCGAAGAAGGTAGTCTGCGACAATTACGTTTAATGATAGGAAGACTGCCAATTATTCCTCGCTTTCCTATGTTTCGAGAAAGGTATTTGCCGGTTTTATGGGATCGCCGATGGAACTGGCTGAACTACTATGATTTTAGCTTAAATAACTTTCTCAAAGTAGGGTTTAATGATATCCGTTTACGAGATGAACATCTCCCTGGCTTTATTACTACTTTAATTTGGTATCAATGGAGTTTAGGAGTTTTGTATCTTATCTTATTATTTTGGACACTTTCACGCACTATTCCTGGTTTAAACTTATTAATTTATTTGAAATAAATTTAACCTAATGATGCCAACAAAGGAAATTTATCTACACCTTCTAAAAAAATTTTCAAAGTTTCCTCAGCCACAGCCTTTACAACATTAATACTCACAGAATTACCTAATTGATAATAGGCTTTATTATCGTTAGGATGTAAGGCAAAACTATCAGGAAAACCTTGTATTCTAGCAGCTTCGCGGGGGGTGATACGTCGAACTCGGTTTTTATGATAAATTCCTAGCCTATTTGCATCACTCGCAACCAAAGTAACCGAAATTTTCTGAGGGTCTAAAAATTTATACACTTCAAAAGAAAAGTTACCAGACACCGGCTTATATTTTCCATCAACCACCCTAAGATATTTTTTTGACACCAAAGAATCAAGGATAGTATCCAGATTAGTTTTATCAAAAAACGAAGCAATTTGTTCTTTACTTAACAGCTTTCCGTCTTGATGACTTCCAAACTCTTTATTCCTTCTTTTGAGGATGAATTTATTCATTAATTCAATTTCTGCCAGTGTGCATTTTCCCCGCAACCCTAACTCCCAAGAATGCAGCGAATTTCCGCCACGATAGTCTATTAAACGAACGCCATGCAAGCGTGTTAAATCGTTATTACAATATTGCTTTAACAGTTCCACAAATTTTGGTGAACAATCATATTTTGCATCGGGGTTGTCTTCTAGGATATCTGCCACAGTAACGTTTTTTTTGGGCTGAGAAAATGAAGACAGTTGTAGGGGGTTATAGGAGTGCGAATCTTTGGGGCCAACATCTGAAATTAAGCTAAATTTTGGTGAAGCTTTTAAAATTCCAACTATATAAATTCTGACCCTATTTTGTGGTAATTCAAAATTTGCACTGTTGAGCAAAAAAAAGTCAAAACTGTAACTTCTTTTAAGCATTTCGTGTTTAATTGTAGCAAGGGTTCTACCTTCATCGTGAGAAAAAAGACCCCGCACATTTTCAAAAATTAAGGCTTTGGGTTTAGCACTATTATCGATGAGACGCATAATTTCAAAAAACAGCGTTCCTCTCGTTTCTCCAAAACCTTCTTTTTTGCCGGCATAGGAAAAGGTTTGACAGGGAAAACCGGCTAATAAAACATCACAAGCCGGCATTTCTTGTAGTTGACGAATGTCACCCACCGGCCTATCATTAAAGTTAGTTTCATAGACTTTTTGAGAGTCTATATTGATTTCACAACTCAAAACACATTCAGTTTTTATATTTAAATTTTTTGCAGCTTCTTCAAAGCCTAATCTAATGCCACCAATGCCGCAAAATAAATCAATAAACTTCAACACTGGCATTTTTTAATATCCTCAAAATAGAGGTAAACACAACTGCATCGGCATTTTTACCCCAATTTTTTTAACACCCAGATTCTCAGATTCCATTATATACTCAATTAAACACCGGCCCACATATTCCGCCAACTTCACCGGCACCGCATTGCCAATCATTTGTTCTAAATCAGTCTTACTTCCCTCAAAAATAAAGCCTTTAGGAAAGGTTTGGATATAACTTCTTTCCATTGTTGTTAAAGGTCTAATTTTATCCCTATCCTGCGAAGAATCACCCGAATGAAACTGATAATTTTTAGGAATAGGCCGGTTAACTCCCCTTACGGTTGGACTTGGTTCATCTATCGAAAAAACGCCTCGTCTTTGATAACTTCTTGGATGCCGGTAATAATATTCAATACCTAAACTTTCCCCTAAATATCCTCTCACTGTTAAAGGTGAACTTGCCAAATTTTTCAACAAATAAGGTGTTATTTTTCCCTCCTCTCCTCCCAACTCCCCCACACAAAAAAAACGCTTTCGTTTCTGCGGAACTCCACATAAACTTGCATCCAAAACTTGCTCACTCAAACCATATCCAGCCGCCCTCAAAATCTCTCTGGTAATCGCATATTTTGCGCTTTTTTGTATCCGTTCTACATTTTCCATTACAAAAAAAGTAGGCTGAATTTTTGCCACAATTTCCGCAAAACAAATTGTTAAATTACTTCTGCCTAAAGACTCATCTCGTTTTCCTGCACTCGAAAAATCTTGACAGGGTGGCCCGCCAATAATTACATCGGGTTTAAATTGTTCAATTTGTTGGATATTATTCTGCCAATCTGCCAAATTAGCTAAATAAATGGGATGTTTAAAATTGCTCTGATAAACCTTAATTGCCGGTGTCCAATTTTCAAAACCTGCTACTACTTCAAAGCCTGCCTTTTGAAAGCCTAAAGATAAGCCTCCACAACCGGCAAATAAATCAACCACCCGCATTGTTAAACCTTAAAAAAATGTCTGCTGTAGGGGCAATCCCCATGTTTACCCGCAACAAGTGGGGCGGACACGGGGGAACCACCCCTACTTTTTTTAGGCTTTTGTAGGGGCAATCCCCGTGTGGTTGTCGCTTTTCAAGAAATCCAAAAACCCTTAAACAATCTTCGCTTCCAAAGACTTAAGAAACTCAGTATTAACACCAGATTCTCGCGTCAAAGCAATCTTGCCGGTGCGGGCAATTTCTCGAATTCCAAACTTATTAAGAACTTGAACAATTGCGACCATCTTACCCGGATCACCAACCACCTCAAGAGTCAAAGACTCCTCAGCAACATCGACAACTCGCGCCCGAAAAATTTGCGCTAACTCCACAATTTCCGAACGAGTTGCACTATTAGCATTCACTTTTAATAACATCAACTCTCGTTCAACACAAGGAGTTTCTGTAATATCTTGAACCTTCAAAACATTAATTAACTTATAAAGCTGCTTTGTAAGCTGTTCAATAACGCGGTCATCTCCCGGTACCACCATCGTAATCCGAGAAACCCCCACCTGTTCCGCCGGCCCCACTGCCAGACTTTCAATGTTAAAACCCCGGCGGGCAAACAAACCAGCAATTCGGGTCAAAACTCCCGCCTCATCTTCAACCAAAACCGAAAGAGTATGTTTCATAAATTCCAGCTAACGCCACTTTGCGTTAACAAACAAAACTTTTTTAGGTAATAAAACCTGTATCTTGCTAAATTTTAACCCCACACCGGCCCCAGAATCCAACCATTATCAGAATCTCATCACCAAAACCCAAACAAAACCCGCATCCATCTTAAGCATGAGGTCGGCAACAGGTACCAAGGATTACAATAAAACTGCACACTAAAAATCTTTAAGGAGAAAACCAAATGGGTTGGCTACAAAGACTATTTGGACTTGAAAAACCCCAAACTCCACCGGCCACAGTCACAGCGCCAGACACTCAACAAAGCTATAGCGTCCCAGCTGCACCGCAAACACCTGGCATTGAACCAGAACGCTTGGGATTAAACGGCGAATATGACCAAAGTGGCCTTGCCAAACGAGTCGCCCTCGCTTTTGATCAAGACTCACAAGTTGCAGACCTTGACCGGCTATGGGTTGCCCAAACCGGCAGCACAGTTGTTTTAAAAGGTGAAGTTCCCGACCAACAAACCTTGCAAAAATTAGTCTCTATTGCTCAAGGTGTCTATGGTGCCAGCGCTGTTCAAACCGATCAAGTAAAAATTGGTTAAAAGTTTGCTGATTAGTAACTGGTGAACCGGTTGGGTAGGTTGGGTTATTTAACCCAACCTACAAACACTTAATCTGCTTTCACCTCAACAGAAGGTGCATCTCCAAACGCCACCCGCAGCAAAGGTGGAGCCACGAAAGTCGTCAAAATCACCATCATAATAATTGCTGCATTCAAAGCATCAGATAACACTCCACTAGCCGAACCAACACCGGCAAAAACTAATCCCACTTCTCCACGCGGAATCATCCCCACACCAATCGCCAAACGATTGATTTTTTCTTTGCCAAACACCACAGCGCCTGTAACAACTTTCCCTAAAATTGCCACTACAATTAAAAACACAGCAATAATTAAACCTTCACGATTACTCGGAATTGCTGGATTTAATACTCCTAAATCTGTCCTTGCACCCACCGCCACAAAAAACACCGGCACTAAAATATCTGCAATGGGGCGCACTTGTTTTTCCAATTCTTTGCGCTTATCAGTTTCGTCAAAAACTAACCCTGCCGCAAAGGCACCGAGAATTGCTTCTAAATGAATTACTGCGCCAATATAGGCCAAAATAAACGCAAAAATTAAGGCAGGAATAATCAACTCTCCACGAGTTTTCAGGCTGTCAGAAATGGCAACAAACGACTTATTAAACACATTCCCCAGCACAATTGCTCCACCCAAGAAAACTGTCGAACTGACAATTAAATAAATGACATTGTTTACATCAACTTCGCCGGTTTTGGCTAGGCTGGCAACCACTGCCAAAACAATAATTCCCAACACATCATCAATGACGGCAGCCCCAATAATAATTTGGCCTTCTTGAGAATTAAGGCGGCCAATTTCCGAAAGAACTTTTGAAGTAATTCCAATACTTGTTGCTGTCAACGCAGCGCCGGCAAAAATAGCCGGAATAGCCGGTACTCCAAAAATCAACATTAACCCAGCTGTGCCTGCTGCAAAGGGTACTACCACCCCCACACAAGCCACAAGGATCGCCTGAATTCCAACCTCCATTAATTGCTTTAAATTTGACTCTAAACCAATTTCAAATAGCAGAATAATCACTCCCAATTCTGCTAAAACGGAGATGACTTCGCTTTGGGCTTCAAAAGTTGCTGGAGTCGCCTCTGGGCTCAAGCCGGCAGTGGCTTGCAAAATCTCCATAATAAACGAATCTGAACTTGTGGCACCGCTTTCTGGAAATACCAATAAATGCAAAGCGGATATTCCTACCACCACACCGCCAACCAATTCACCTAACACCGGCGGCAAACCCAAAGCGTTTGATAATTCGCCACCAATTTTGCTCGCCAAATACACAACAACTAAACTCAGTAGCACCCCGGCTAAAACCATTGCGCTTTCTGCTTTTGTGCCAGTTTCAACGGCACTCGCCAGTATCGGTAGCATTTGATCTCCTACACTCCAACTGATTGCATTAACCATTACTTTTTGTTAACTCATCCAGTTTAGTGTACCGCTGATTAGGGATGTTTTTGACACAAACTACCCTAACTTTCCTAGGATTTAGTAATGAAAACAATAGGGAAAATCCTTTCTTGTCCTCCCCTAATAGCCTAAAAACAGTAAATATTATTTTGTTATTTTTTCTGATTATAGCCTTTAAAATTAGGGGAAGACCGAGATTAAAATTGCACCGGCAAGACTACCCCAATGCCTTCATTAGTATTATTCGGGGCAACGGTGGGAGATTTGCAGGAATCGGAACAAACTGGTTCTATTAAACGTGGTTCTTCAATATTTAATATCCTGCTATCTCTTCCTAATGCTTTGCGTTCAATTTGTCTATTTTGTTGTTCTAAAGAAATGGCAAAAGGTTGTCTTTGTTCCAGCGGTAATAATAATTCTGCGGCACCGGTGCCTTTTACATTGTTTAAGTTGGGGTTGTTTTCATTTAGTCTTTCTTGGGCAAAGGTATTCGTCCCAAGAGCAGCAACCCAACCCAAGCTAAATAGAATAGTTAATAGTGGTTTCATTTTTTCTCTCCAGGTGATAATGGGTGCTGGAGTCGAAACGAACTTTTTTGATAGGTATCAAATAACCGACTTTGCACCCTTGTTTCGGCTTTTTTATAGGCCGGTGTGGTTGTTTTCTATATTATGGCAAGTTTTGGAAAAGAAGTCTTTAATCTTTAGTTTAATTTAAGATTAAAATTTTTAAATTATTTTCATCCTAAAGAGTGAAAATACTCAAGAAATGACAG
Organism: Halomicronema sp.; assembly: GCA_036704045.1. GTDB lineage: Bacteria > Cyanobacteriota > Cyanobacteriia > Cyanobacteriales > Oscillatoriaceae > Ancylothrix. Next base: position 11,566 of record DATNQM010000010.1, read on the forward strand.
ATTTTGAATCTCTGGAATTTTTTTGAATTTATTTCACTCTTCAGGATGAGGTTATGGAAAAGTAGCCTAGTAAAATAGGCGGAAAGGAGTAGGCATTATTTTGTCAGCATTCAAGGTACGTTTACCAAAATTAAGGACGTTGAAATCCTTTAGAGGGCTTTTTATTACCTTTTGCTTTTGCTTCCGTTTTATTTAGTTCACCAATGGCGGTTTGAAATAAATTATGCAAATGTACTGGCACACTAGCAATTTCTGGTAATTCTGGCTCTAAGGGTTTTTTAAATTCTGTCAGTAAAGAGTCTAAATCCAAGTTTAAATTAAATTGGGGCCGGTTTAAAAATTGGCGCAATAAATTTTCTAACTTTTGGGGATATTCTTGGGCGACACGATGCCAAATAAAAGCATTAATTTCTGGATCTTCCAAATATTTTTGCACAAGTTTTTCTGCTCCTTCAATTGTTTGCCAGTCGGGGGCTTCAACAAGATTTTTAAAACGACTATAGGTGGCTAAAAACATTTGACCCCAACGAGGATCGCTCAAAGCCGTGACTTGTTCAGCTTTTTTTAGGGCTGAAGGAAGTTCTACTTTTGGCATAACCATTTTGCCAGATTCTTTGTTTTGTAAAATCTGTTCAAGGGCTTTTTCTTCAGCACCGGCAGCTTTAGCAGCAGCTTTAATTTCTGATTCATCTACTCCCGATTCTTTGGCAATTTCTGCTAAAGATTTGCTACCATCAATACCAGCAGATTGTAAGGTTTTTTGACTGAGTATTTCTTGAAATTCTGTAATTTTTTTACTTAGCAAATAACCAGGAATAGTCACTTCTTCTTTTCCAAAAAAATCGATAAATTCTTTGTGGTATTTTTCCACAGACTGCCATGCTTCTTCTAACAATTCTGGGGCATCACTATAAAGATAGGGTTTATAATTTTTCTTGAAATTGCCAATGGCGACAGCAAGTTTAGGTTTACCAAGATTACCCATTTGGGAATAGCTGCAAGAAAATATCCAACTTTCATTGTCTAAGGGCGCAATACGAGCCAGCAAGATATCACCAATTTTCAGTTTTTTTAAGTCTGTGGCAAGAAAATCTGGGGTAGGTTTGAGGATATAATGTTTCGCTGTAAGCCAGTTCATTACATCAAAGGCTTCGGGCAAAATTTCGGCGATGCTAAAAAGGCCGGTGAAGGTACGATGCCAGTTTAAAATTAAATCTCGTTCACTCTCTGACAAGTCTGGTAAACTTTCAACAAATAACTCTAAAACAGTTTTGTCGCCTATTTTCCCTTCACAGGCCAATGTATCTACAAGGATATCCCTTTCGGTACTATCGTAATTATCTTTACTGGCGTTTTCGGCAACAAATTTTTCAAGGGCAATAGCTAATTCTCCCTCGGCATCAAGAACAAAATCAATTAAATCTTGTTTTAGCTGTCCAGCTTGCTCTAATTTTATGTTCACGTTTGATAATCTCTAAGCTCAACATTAAAATTTTAAACATAATTTAAAAACCATACCCATAAAATAGCAAAAATCTATTAAAATAATTACTATATTTGTAGCCTCTATCTCTAAAGGTATAGGCCACTATTAATAAAAAATTTTTAAATTATTACAATAACGAAGTATGCTCCAATAAAAAGGCCCATAAAATAAACAAAATGAGCATTTTATTGTTCTTTGGGCAAGCATCCTTAAGCGACTATTTTCTTAAATATTTTGTGATTTTTTTAAAAGGCTATAAAATAAGATTACTGGATAGATTTAAACTCCTAAAAGTTTTAGATTTTCTTCTTTTAAAGAACGCGAGGAACTAACAGAATAAGACAAAAATATGAAGATTACTAATGGTCAACATCTTGTTATTCAGAGAGATTTTCGCCATTTTTAAGACGATTTTTTGCTTGCTTTTCAAAATGATAAAGCACTTGTGCAATAGTTAAATTTTCCACCGGCACCCCTGTTTCTTGGGAACTTTCATTTAAAGGGCGCAAAGAAGAAATAACTAAATTTGTGAAAAAACTAGCAAAATTTGCATCAACTTCTATTTGTTCTTGAATTTTCTCATCTTTAGCAATCCATTCTCCCACTTGTTGGGGGGTGATTTCTGACACCGGCACCGATGTTTTTTGAGAAATTTCTTTTAGAACGCGCAGCGCATAAATTGCTAAACGCACAGAAAACTTATCACGGGAACTTAACAAGGATTGATCAACTTCTGCACACTCTGTCTGGGTTAAAAATTCCATATTTTGGGAGAGATGATTAGTGAAAAGGTAAAAAACTGATAAAAAAATCAGAAAATTATAGATAATAAAATTTTACAACATACCAAAAATTAAACACACCAATTGCCGATGCGTTGTCAAAATTTATTTTAAATAAAAACAGACTAACAACCTGTGTAGAAAAAAACAAACAACTATTACCCCTGTTTGATTAAATAACCGCAACGATGTTCACCCTTAACGATCCAGTGTGTCCGCTCTACGGTACAATTTTGCAGGGCGAGGGCGAACATCTCTAACTCGTGACCGCAGACGCTGGGGTAAGACTCAGCAATGTGAGAAATAGCACAGTTATGCTCGGTAATCATAAACGATGCGGCATTTTGGCCGTTATTTGTTTCAACCGAGTGCCACTCTGCCATGTAGCCTTCAAGCCGACGTAAGGCGACTAAATTTTCCACTCGCTGCTGTAACGAACCATTTCCCAACCTTTCCCGATATTCTAATGCTTTGCGCTCCCACTGTTTACGAAGGATTGAACCCATTTGATCACTTCCGACAGTTTCCGCCAAAGTGTCTAGCAGGGAAACCGCAAACTCATCATATCGGCTGGGAAAGCGATCTCGGCCTTGACGAGTAAGCTCGTAAACGTGTTGAGGTCTTCCCATCCCCGCCTGTACCGGCTTATGGTGGATCAATTCTTCGGTTTCCAAGTCTTTGAGATGGCGGCGAATTGCCTGGGGACTAATTTCCAGCCTTTCAGCCAACTCCTGCGCCGTTGCTTGACCCTGCTGGAGCAAATATTGCAGGATGTCTTGTTTAGTTGTGGGTTCGTGAGTCGTGGTCATCGTTTTGCCCAGCTATAAAAAAATATGTCACAAAAATTTACATTTTTAGACTTTGACAACATTAAGGTTGCTAAAGTACCCTAAAATGAAAGTAAAGCAACAATCAAGTTGTTTAACCGATTATAGACCATTATTAGTTGCCAACCACACCGCTTGCCGAATGAACCCACCCGAAACTCCGACACAAGCAACCGAAAAAAGCCTCGAAGCGATGCGCCACTTCTCGGAAACCTACGCGCAGCGAACGGGTACTTATTTTTGCTCAGACTTGAGCATAACCGCCGTTGTTATCGAAGGATTAGCCAAACATAAGGACGAACTCGGTGCTCCGCTGTGTCCGTGCCGGCACTACGAAGACAAAGAGGCTGAAGTGGCGGCTGCTTTTTGGAATTGTCCTTGCGTACCCATGCGCGAGCGCAAAGAATGCCACTGTATGCTGTTTTTGCAACCGGATAATGACTTTGCCGGCAAAGAACAGCACATCAGTTTTGCTCAAATTCGAGAAACCACCAATCAATATTAATGTAGGGTGGGCCATGCCCACCAGTACAGGATGGCCGGTGGGCTTATGCCCAGCATACAGATTAGAGAGAGAGAACACCAATGAGCGCATCCGTTAAAACCTTAGTAAACCAACCTTATAAATATGGCTTTGTCACCGAGATCGAGTCTGACACGATCCCGCGTGGAATAAGCGAAGATGTTGTGCGGCTAATTTCTGCCAAAAAAGAAGAACCAGAATTTATGCTGGAATTCCGTTTAAAAGCCTATCGACAATGGCTAAAAATGGAAGAACCAAACTGGGCTCATGTGAATTATCCAAAAATAAACTATCAAGAAATCATCTATTATTCGGCACCGAAACAAGCACCGAAAAAGCTAAACAGTTTAGAAGAAGTTGATCCAGTTTTACTAGACACCTTTGAAAAACTGGGAATCTCGCTTTCTGAACAAAAACGCTTGGCTAATGTAGCCGTTGATGCAGTATTTGATAGTGTTTCGATTGCTACCACATTTCGAGAAAAACTAGCCAAAGACGGAGTAATTTTCTGTTCAATTTCTGAAGCAGTTAAAGATTACCCAGAATTGATTAAAAAGTATTTAGGAAGTGTCGTGCCGGTGGCGGACAACTTCTTTGCAGCGCTGAATTCGGCAGTGTTTAGTGATGGCTCTTTTGTCTATATTCCTAAAGGCGTAAAATGCCCAATGGATTTATCAACATATTTCCGTATTAATAACGGAGATTCGGGGCAGTTTGAGCGGACTTTAATTGTCGCAGAAGAAGGTAGTTCTGTTACCTATTTAGAAGGCTGCACCGCACCCATGTATGACAGCAATCAACTACACGCCGCCGTCGTGGAATTGGTAGCATTAGATAATGCCGATATCAAATATTCTACGGTACAAAACTGGTATGCCGGTGACGAAAATGGCAAAGGTGGAATTTACAACTTTGTTACAAAGCGCGGGTTATGTCAGGGAGTCAATTCTAAGATTTCTTGGACTCAAGTAGAAACCGGTTCAGCAATTACTTGGAAATATCCGAGTTGCGTCTTAATTGGTGATAATTCTGTGGGAGAATTTTATTCTGTAGCGCTGACAAATAACAAGCAGCAAGCAGACACCGGCACTAAAATGATTCACATCGGAAAAAACACCCGCAGCACGATTATTTCAAAGGGCATTTCTGCCGGAAACTCGCAAAATAGTTATCGCGGTTTAGTAAAAATTGGCCCTAAAGCAGAAGGCGCAAGAAACTACTCTCAATGCGATTCTATGCTCATTGGAGATAATGCCCAAGCAAATACTTTTCCTTATATTCAAGTGCAGAATAATATGGGCAAAGTTGAGCATGAAGCGTCTACTTCCAAAATTGGTGAAGATCAACTTTTCTACTTTGCACAACGGGGAATTTCGGCAGAGGATGCTGTTTCAATGATGATCAGCGGTTTCTGTAAAGATGTGTTCAATAAATTGCCGATGGAATTTGCTGTTGAAGCCGATAAGCTTTTGAGTTTGAAACTTGAAGGAACGGTAGGATAAAAACCCCGCAGATGGATGCAGATAAATGCTGAATAATTTTTATCTGTATCTATCGGCGGTAGAAAAACCCCCTAATACAAACAGAGAGGAGAAAAAAAACGATGATTTTAGACAACTCAGAAGTGATTTTATCGGTACGAGACTTAAGGGCAGAAGTTGATGGGACAGAGATTTTAAAAGGCTTATCCTTAGAGATGAGAGCCGGCGAAATTCACGCTATTATGGGGCCCAATGGCTCAGGAAAAAGCACTTTTTCTAAGGTATTGTCGGGGCACCCAGACTATACTGTAACCGGCGGGGAAGTTATTTTTATGGGGCAGAATTTGCTGGAATTGGAACCGGAAGAAAGAGCTAGAGCAGGGGTGTTTTTGGCGTTTCAATATCCTTTAGAAATTCCTGGTGTAAGTAATTTAGATTTTCTGCGGGTGGCTTATAATGCTCATCGCAAACATAAAGGTTTAGAAGAATTAGATTCCTTGGATTTTGATGATTTAATTCAGGAAAAGTTGGATGTGGTGAAAATGAATCCGGCTTTTTTGGAACGGAGTGTTAATGAAGGGTTTTCGGGAGGCGAAAAAAAGCGAAATGAAATTTTGCAAATGGCGCTTTTAGAACCGAAATTAGCAATTTTAGATGAGACAGATTCGGGGTTGGATATTGATGCACTGCGGATTGTTTCAAATGGTGTGAATCAATTGGCAAATACTGAGAATACGATGCTGGTAATTACTCACTATCAGCGTTTACTTGATTATATTGTGCCGGATTTTGTTCATGTGATGGAACAGGGAAGAATTCTTACTACCGGCAGTAAGGAATTGGCGCTGGAATTGGAAGCGCGGGGTTATGATTGGGTACTGGAGCAAGAGGTGGCTGCGCGATGAATCAAGTTGTGGAATCAAGAATTATTAAAAATCGTGCCGGTTATTTGGCGGAGTTGTTAAAAACTATCGCGCCAGAAAGTTCGGGAAATGATTGGTTAGTGCCGGTGCGAGAAAGAGCCTCTGTTTTGTTGAGTGAGCAGGCGATTCCTTCGACTCGTGATGAGGAATGGCGCTTTACAGATTTGTCTTCTTTATTGCAGGTGAAATTTGAAAAAGCGGTGCCGATGAATTTGCCAGAGGTGGCTATTTCGGCGCTGGTTTTACCCGAAGCACAAGAGAGCCGGTTGGTGTTTGTGAATGGTGTTTTTACACCTCATTTATCATCGATTGCCGGTTTACCGGATGGGGTTTTTGTTGGAAATTTACAGGCGGAAAATACGGCGGATAAAGTAAAAAATTATCTTGGCAAACTTCCGGGTTCAGAGGAGGTTTTTACGGCGCTGAATACTGCCGGTTTGCAAGAGGCGGCTTTAGTTTTTGTGCCTAAAAATACAGCCTTTGAAGTGCCGATTCATTTGCTGTTTGTAACGGTGGTAGATGCGCCGATAATTTCGCAGCCGCGTTGTTTGGTGGTGGCAGAAGCTAATAGTAAGGTGACTGTTGTTGAACATTATGCGACGGCTTCTTTAGGTTGTCCTGATGTTTCTACATCCCATCCTTATTTAACAAATGGCGTAACTGAAATTTTTGCGGCTGAAAATTCAGAAGTTACTCATATTCGCATTCAGCGCGAGAGTGGCGATTCTTTTCATGTGGGTAAAACTGCCGTTTCTCAAGCTCGTTTTAGTCGCTATGTTTGCCATGCGATAAGTTTGGGTGCGAAGGTTTCTCGGCATAATTTGGAGGTGTTTCAAAATGGCGAGGAAACGGACACTAAGCTTAATGGTTTGACGATGATTGCTGGGGAACAGTTGGCGGATACTCATAGTTTAATTGCCTTCAATCACCCGCATGGAACTACGGATCAATTGCATAAGTGTATTGTTGGTGATCGGGCTCATGCAGTTTTTAATGGTAAGGTGTTTGTTCCTAAGACGGCGCAGTTAACAAATGCGGCACAATTAAGTCGAAATTTGTTGCTTTCTCCAAAGGCAAGGGTGGATACTAAGCCACAATTAGAAATTACTGCGGATAATGTTAAGTGTTCGCATGGTGCGACTGTTAGTCAGTTGGATGCGGAGGAAGTTTTTTATTTACAAAGTCGTGGTTTAGATCGGCAGATGAGTTGCCGGTTATTGATGGATGCTTTTGCGGATGAAATGATTCAGTTGTTGCCGGTTGTTTCTTTGCAAACGATGTTAAGTCGATGTGTTTCTTGCCGGAATGATGATTAGTTGGGTTTGTCTTTTGTCTTTTTGATAAGGGACATTTGTTTTTATTTTTTACGGCAGATACACAACATTGACGAATATATGAGTTTTTTGTTGTGTGTCGTCGGTTTATTTTTAAAAGTTAGAGGGAATAATGATTACTCAAGAGAAAAGTTTAGCGGCTCAGTTTAAAAAGGATTTTCCAATTTTGTTACAAGAGGTAAATGGTCATCCTTTGGTTTATTTTGATAATGCGGCAACTTCTCAGAAACCTTTACAAGTTTTGGAGACTTTACGCAGTTATTATGATGAATATAATTCTAATGTTCACCGGGGTGTACATACGCTGAGCGCAAGGGCGACAGCTGCTTATGAAGACGCAAGAGAAAAGGTTGCTAGGTTTGTGAATGCGGCAACTTTTCAAGAGATTATTTATACCCGAAATGCGAGTGAGGCGATTAATTTGGTTGCTTATGCTTGGGGGATGAATAGTTTACAGCGGGGGGATGAAATTATCCTGTCGGTGATGGAACACCATAGTAATTTGGTTCCTTGGCAGTTGGTTTCTCAAAAAACGGGTGCGGTTTTGAAGTTTGTGGAGTTGACTGAGACTCAAGAGTTTGATTTTGAGCATTATAAAACTCTACTTTCTGATAAGACTAAGTTAGTTTCTGTGGTTCATGTTTCTAATACTTTGGGTTGTGTTAATCCGGTAAAAAATATTGTTGCTGAGGCGCGTAAGTTTGGGGCTAAGGTGTTGATTGATGCTTGCCAAAGTGTGCCTCATTTGGCGATAGATGTTAAGGATATTGATTGTGATTGGTTGGTCGCTTCGGGGCATAAGATGTGCGCGCCTACGGGGATTGGTTTTTTGTATGGAAAGTTGGATGTTTTAAGGGCTATGCCTCCGTTTTTGGGGGGTGGTGAAATGATTGCGGATGTGTTTTTAGATCATTCAACTTATGCTGAGCCGCCGGCGAAGTTTGAGGCGGGAACTCCTGCTATTGCTGAGGCGATTGCTTTGGGGGCGGCGGTGGATTATTTAAGTAGTATTGGGATGGATAATATTGCTGCTTATGAGCATCAATTAACGGGCTATTTATTTGAGAAGTTACGGGAGGTAAAGGGTATTAAAATTTATGGCCCGCAACCGCAAGGGGATGGAAGTAATCGGGCGGCTTTGGCTGCTTTTACGGCGGTTGATGTGCATCCAAATGATTTGTCTACGATGTTAGATTTGGCGGGGGTTGCTATTCGTTCGGGGCATCATTGTACTCAGCCTTTACATCGTTTTTTAAATGTTTCTTCGACGGCGCGGGCGAGTTTATATTTTTATAATTCTCTTGAGGAAGTTGATGTTTTTATTGAGTCTTTGAAGGAGACTTTGGAGTTTTTTGGTGGGTTGAGTTAGTGAGATGGTGGTGGGTTTTGCCGACCCTACTTTTTTATTTTGCGGAGTAGTTTTTATGAGTTTGGCAATTTTAAATGTTGCGGAACAGCGAACGGTACTACAGAATATTAGCTGGCAAACTTTTGAGGTTTTGCTAAGGGAAACTGGCGAGGGTCGTGGTTCGCGGTTCGCTTATGATGATGGGATTTTAGAAATTATGGCACCGCTTTTTGAACATGAAAGTCCGAAGATTAACTTAGATAGGTTTGTGTTTATTTTAGCTGAAGAGTTGGAGATTGAAATTAAGAGTGCGGGGTCGATGACTTTGAAGCGGGAGGATTTAAGAAAGGGTATTGAGCCGGATAATTGTTATTATGTGCAAAATGAGCCGGTTGTGAGGGGCCGGCAGCAGTTAGATTTGGCAAATGATCCTCCTCCAGATTTGGCGATTGAGATTGATATAACGAGTAGTTCTGTTAATAAGTTGGGGATTTATTCTGCGTTGGGTGTGCGGGAGTTGTGGCGATATGATGGGCGGGTTTTGATGTTTTATGAATTGGTGGAGGGGAGTTATGTTGAGCGGGAGTTTAGTGTGGCGTTTGGGTTGGTTTCTTGTGGGGATTTGGGCACATTTGTTGAGGAAAGTAAGGCCGGTGGGGAAATGGCGGTTTTGAAGGGTTTTCGGGAGTGGGTGCGTGGGAAGGTTTAGAGGCTTTTTTTAAAGATAAAAAGAGGGAGTATTTAGGGTAAATCCCCACAGGGGAAGGTGGGAAGGTGGGGAGATTCAAAACTGACAAAAATTGTTAGAGTGAAAGACAAGCTTTTTGAAACAATTGAGAAATAGGTAAATTGCTAGGTTGGAATAACTCGGCTGATAATTGAGGAAATAAGAATAACAAATGAAGTAATTAATGAAAAGTGCAGGTAGTATTACTGGCACTTTTATTATCTACTCATGCTAGATCCGATGCCTGATAGTATCTTTTGCCGATGGTTTTTTTTCAACTCTCGCAGAGCAGATTAAAGCAGATAGTTTTTTTTAAAACGTATTGTTTATCAAATACAAAAAAGTCGGTTTTTCTTTAATAAACCGGCTTTTTGTTTGCAGTTTTAGTTTGAGAAACCGTTATCAAATTCACGCTTTTTTAGATTAGATAATTGTTTTATGATTAGGTCTGGGTGATAATTTAGTGAGCGATTTTGTTACGTTTCCGTTTAGCGGTTAATAAACCAAATCCTCCCAGAATTGTACCCATGATAGTTGTAGGTTCGGGGACTGCTTCGATGCTTCCCTCGGCTGCTATGCCATCGTTACCACATTCTTCAAATAAGGAAGCTAAGAAACTGCCTTTCATTGCTTCGGTTTTGGTAAAGCTAAATCCAAATGTTTGACTGCCTATTTTACTAGAACCGGCATTTAAGCCTTGGCCAAAATTAAGACCCAATAATTGCAAAGCATTAGCATCTAACATTTTAAAGTTATCGTTGGCAACTTTGGTGCCGCTGGCGATGGAGGTGGGAGCCGCTTTACTTTGATCGAAATAGGAAGAATTGGAGGCTAACTCTCCTAAAGAAGAGGTGTTTTTCCCAGTGGTGTTTCCGATATGGGTGTTGACATAATTGTTGTACTGGCTCATACTTCCCCACCCACTGTTTTGGGAGGTGACGCTTTTGAGAGTAATATTTGAATAAAGACCGGCCTGTAAACTTGAGTCATTACCTTGCCCAAATTTAACCCCAAACAATTGATTAGGTGCGGCTTCACTTAATTTTGATTTTCCCGAAAAGTTAAAAATAAGTTCTCCCCAACCTACATTACGAATTCCAGCGTTTGAGCCAACGGTATTTTTGGCAATGCGACTGTCGCTTGTCGTCCAACCTCCGACGCCAAGATTAGCATTGAGTGCGACATAAATTCTGTTCCCATCTTGTCTCATGGCCATGCCATAAATTTCAAAATCTGTACCCCCTACGGCTGTAGTGTTATATAAAGAGCTTCTGGGATCAGAAGAAGCAAAGCCGGTGCTATCGGTGTACGAGTCGCGGACATAACTCCATTTTCCAAGAGAAACGCCAAAGGCACTGGCATTTTGGCTGGTGAGAGAAACGACGCAGACAGTAGCAGCAGCGGTGCTAAGAATTGTTGTAAGCGGTAGGCGTTTCAGCATATTAATTGCTCCTCCAGTTACTTGTGAAACTGTTAGAAATTAGCAAGATAAAGTATTTTGATTTACTTCCTGAATTTAAAATAAAACAATTAGTTTAAAGATACTATCCTTTAAGTGGAGTTTATGCTTCAAGTTTGTTTAAAGATTGAGTTCAGACTGTAAATATTGATTGTGTAAATATACCGAAAGCAAAATTTTATCTGATAAAAAGCAGTTTTTGACTAAAAAAATATATTGGTTGTTAAAATAAAGATCTCTTCCTACAAGCATCGCGAGGATTTTGAGGTTTTATATAGATTGAATCAACTTTATTTTCTTAACAATAAGACGATCAATTAACGATAGATTTAGCTATTGAATTTTGACAAAAGCTTTAAGATGGGCTGAAGGGGGGGGAGAGGGGCTTGTGGGAATGGCGGAGGTGTGGAGGGTGAGGGAAGGCGGGCTTGGCCATTTCTCATCACCCGTCCTAGCTCACAAAAAGAGAAATTTTTGAGGGTAAAGAAAGTATTTATGGGTTTTTCAATGGTTTACCCTGCCGGTCTACAAACCGACTTTGACCTTCTTTTGCGGTGACATCTTCATAGACGCCTTGATCTCGCTTGACCAACTTTTGGAAACCAAGATTTTTGTAATCGGTATCCGAAGTTGGAGTAATTAAACGGGGGACGCTAAGCAAGCGCTGCACCGGCGATTCTTCAGGCGTATCTCCTGGTTCACGTTTCGCTAGTTTGCACAACTCCCCCCAGGTAGAGACTTTATCGTTTATGCTGTGCATGACTTCGACTTTCTGGTTATTACTCGGACAGAAATAATCGTAAGTAGGCATGGCAAGTTTCTTTTATTTAACAGTTTAGTTGGCTGATTTCTCAATATTATAAAGCATTTGTCTGAGATTTTACGCTTTTAATTTAAAATTAGGTATTTAGGTTGTTAGTTGCAGGAAAACCTGAGATAATAAACATATTTATACTTAAGTGGTTGAGTAAAGTAAATGATTAAATCTTGGATGGTAATAGGTGGGGTGGCAATTGTCGTGGCGTTGGCAATTAATGGCCTTTTTCGTGATAGTAGTAGATGGTTTTATCGTTTGCAAAGACCTCGCTGGTTGACCTTTGAGGGGCTGATTCCTTTTATTTGGACGTTTATTTTTATTTGTGGGGTTTGGTCTGCTGTTCTTGTCTGGGAAAAAGAACCGGCCAGCCGTTATACTTGGTTGTTAATGGGGCTGTATTTATTGCTAGAAATTGCGATAATGGCTTATACACCAACTATGAGTTTACTTCGTAGTTTAAAAGTGGGTACGGTGATGGGAGCAACTGGCACTTTAATCGGGGCTTTGCTTGCTGTTGGGGTGTGGCCGGTGTCCACAACAAGTGCGGCTTTGTTGATTCCTTATTTGCTTTGGAGTCCCATCGGGACTTATACAACCTGGGCGATGGTTGCTGAAAATCCTGGGGATGGCTAATTTTAAAGGGTGACAAAAGAATAAAATATTGGGGTAAATTTAGGTCAAAAAATTTAAATTTTTTCCTGCTTTTTGCTGAAAATTGAAAGGTTAAATAGACTGAATTGGACATAAAATATCTATAATCTATATGCGAAAAAGCTATAAAGTGAGCCCTGGAGGCCGGTGAAAGTGTTAACCAAGCTATTTAATTCTATAAAAACTATCTTATTAACACCAATTTTTGCTCAACCCCGTGTTAAGAATATTTCCCCTAAACCTCCAGTACCGGCCAATGAAACGGAAAGGCTCAAAGCGCTTGAACGTTACGGCATTGTAGATACCGCTTCTGAAGAAGCTTTTGATGATTTAACTGCCTTAGCGGCCTATATTTGCGGCACGCCGGTGGCTTTGATTTCTTTGATTGATGCTAACAGGCAATGGTTTAAATCAAAAGTAGGTTTAGATGCTTCCGAAACGCCTAGAGATATAGCTTTTTGTTCTTACGCAATTCTCAATCCTAAAGATGTTTTAGTTGTTGCTGATGCCAGACAAGATGAGAGATTTGCTGATAATCCTTTAGTTACTTCTGATCCAAATATTCGGTTTTATGCGGGCACTCCTTTGGTAACTCCTGATGGGTTTCCTATTGGTACGCTTTGTACTATTGATAAAATTCCTCGCAATCTCTCTCCAGAACAATTAGAAGCCTTGCGCGTATTAGGACGACAAGTTATCAGCCAAATGGAATTAAGGCTTAATTTAGCGCATTTAGAACGTACTCTACTTCGCCAGCAACAAGTGGAAGAAAAACTACGGGCTTCTGATAGTCAAATTGTTAACTTAGTCGAAGGAATTACCGATGCTTTTTTTGCATTGGATCGGCAGTGGCGCTTTACTTATGCGAACAAAAAAGCTGCGGAAATATTGCAAAAACATCCTGAAAGTTTGTTTGGCAAAGTTATTTGGGAGGAGTTTCCAGCTTTGGTCGATTCGACATTTTATAAAGAATACTATAAAGCAGTTTCTAAACAAATGGGTGTGACATTTGAAGAATACTATGAGCCTTTAAAACACTGGTATGAAATTCGCGTCTTTCCATCTTTAGACGGCCTTTCTATTTTTTTCCATGATATTACTAAGAGAAAACGTTTAGAAAATGCCCTTCTGTCGGAAAAGACCAAAACTGATAATTTACTTTTAAATATTTTACCCAAACCCATCGCTCAACAGTTAAAAAAGGAACCAGGATTGATTGCCGAACGCTTTGAAGAAGTAACAATTTTATTTGCAGATTTGGTTAATTTCACGCCTTTTTGCAGTAATCTTACGGCAACAGAAGTTGTATTTTACCTCAATAAAATTTTTTCGGTTTTTGATATGTTAAGCGAACGCTATGGCTTGGAAAAAATTAAAACAATGGGGGATAGTTATATGGTGGCTGGAGGTTTACCAATTCCTAAAGCAGATCATGCCCAAGATATTGCAGAAATAGCGTTTGAAATGCTTAGGGAGATTCAGAAATTTAATCTTGAAGAAAGCACTAATTTAAATGTTAGAATTGGGATAAATACGGGGCCGGTTGTCGCGGGGGTGATTGGCACTAAAAAATTTATTTATGATTTGTGGGGCGATGCGGTGAATACGGCATCAAGGATGGAATCTCAAGGTGTTATTGGCAAAATTCAGGTTAGCCCTTCTACTTATGAGTTGTTGCGGAATGATTATGAATTAGAAGAAAGAGGTGTTATTTATGTAAAAGGTAAAGGAGAAATGATGACTTATTTATTAGTAGATAAAAAACAAAAATGAGCATATAAACCCTTGTTTTTAAAAACAAGGGTTTATCGTTTAATTATTTAGAACCCGAATAGGTGGCTATGTTTAAATAAACTTCATACATCATTTTATCTGCCGATATATTGCACGCAGAAATAGGTTGATTGTCTGGACATTTTGCATCATCTGAAGGATTCCAATCTACAGTAAATAAGGCTAAATTATTGTTTTTACGAAACGCGCGCTGTTTGCCGGTAGGGCCATCAGCAGCATATTTGTTATCTAGTTCCCAACCTTGTTGAGTTAACATTAATTCTACATCTTTTACTACTTGATTAAGGCTTTCAAAATTTTGGCCATTTCCTTTAGCGCTGAGTAAACAACCTGTTCCTTTTTCCAAGATGTTCACATCGGTAAAAGCACCACTTGTTGCGATAACTGGGACTTTCAAAACATTATTCATTTCTTGACGGATTTTATCACATTCAACCATCGGCAAAGGTTGATATTTTTCTGTATTTTGCGCCACAGCATGAGGTAAATTTGAGACAAATAAACTTCCAAAAATTACAAAAATAAAGGCAATTTTGTTGAGGTTTTTAGATAGGAGCATTTTTGTTTATAGTGTTGTTAATTTCTTGTTAGACTTAAATTATTATAACACTGTATTTGGGAATATACAAACTGTTTGGCTAAGCTGTTATTTTATGAGGTGAATACTGCCGCTGATACCTTGGAGAACTTTTGGAAGCAAAGTTTTTCTAAAGTCTCAAAAACGATTATATTTTGATTAGACATTAAATTAGCTTTGATGACAGGAGTTAAAAAATGAGACAATTAACATTAATTAGAACAACTTGTTTATTAAAGAAAACTTTTATAATATTTTTTGTTTGCTTAATGTTCACCGGCTGCACGTTTTCTGGTAACTCAAATACCCAAATTTCACCAATTATTACCGTAGCGACAGAACCGACTTTTCCTCCTTTTGAGTTTCAATCTTCCACTGGTAAGTTAGAAGGTTTTGATATTGATTTAATGAGAGCAATAGGCAATGCAGGAGGATTTGAAGTCAAGTTTCAAAGTTTACCTTTTGATGGAATTATTCCTGCCTTGCAAACTAGCACTGTTGATGCAGCAATTAGTGCTATATCTATCACCAAAGAACGACTAAATACAATATCTTTTTCTCGACCTTATTTTAAAGCCGGTCTGGCGATTGCTGTTCGCAATAACAATAATAAAATTATCAATTTAGATAGTTTAAAAAATCAAGAGATTGCAGTACAAATTGGTACCACTGGGGCGGAAACTGCCAAAACCATCTCTGGGGCAAAAATTCGCACTTTTGATTCAGCGCCCTTGGCTTTACAAGAATTAATAAATGGCAATGTAAAAGCTGTAATTAATGATGCGCCCGTCACACTTTATGCCATAAAAACTGGAAATCTTAAAGGTATTAAAGTTGGTACTCAATTACTAACCGAGGAATATTATGGCATCGCAACTGGCAAAAATTCTCGCAACCTTACCCGCATTAATGAAGGTTTGAAAAAAGTTTTAGAAACCGGCACTTACTCGCAAATTTATCAAAAATGGTTTAATAGCCTACCGCCAGACTTGCCGATTTCTTTACCTTTTTCGGAATCTCCAGCAAAAAAAAGTACATTTTTTAGTGTTTTTATATCATCGCTTCCTCTATTATTTCAAGGAGCTTTAATTACTTTACAGCTTACAGGATTGTCTGTTTTTTTTGGCATTATTGGTGGTTGTTTAATTGGAATTGGAAGATTATCTTCTTATCGACCATTAAGTTTTTTGGCGCGAGTTTATATTGATTTTTTTCGGGGAACGCCTTTACTTGTACAGATTTTTATGATTTATTTTGGATTACCGGCTTTAATTCAAGAGTTTGGAGTTACTTTTAATTTGGAAAGATTACCGGCCGCAGTATTAGCGTTAAGCCTCAATAGTTCTGCTTATATTGCAGAGATTATGCGAGCGGGTATTCAATCAATTGAACGCGGACAAACCGAAGCAGCAATATCATTAGGATTGGGGCCGGTGCAAACTCTAAGATTTGTAATTTTACCCCAAGCATTTAGGCGAATGTTACCTGCTTTGGGTAATGAATTTATCACTCTTTTGAAGGATACAAGTTTAGTTGCGGTGATTGGTTTTGAGGAGTTGTTTCGACGTGGACAATTAATTGTCGCTGAAAATTATCGGTCTTTTGAAATTTATTCAATGGTGGCCTTAGTTTATTTAGCCTTGACTTTATTGTCTTCGCAAGCATTTACGCGGTTAGAAATTTGGATGAATCCGGTTAAACAAAAAAAAATGGATGACTAGCAGTAAGTAATCCCCCACTAGAGAGGAATTTTTTTTCTTCTTTTAGAGGGATGAACATAACCATAGTCGTCGGGCAAAGTAAGGTGGTAAAAATTTTTGAGGATAAGCTTATGGTTATCAAGGATTATGCGCAACCTATTGCTAACCTACAGTATGATTTACTAACGGTTTTGCATAACAAAGCTGAGGCCGCAAAAGCCTACGAATTTGTGTCCAGTTATTTAGAAAATTGCAACAACAAGACCTACAACAGTCGCAAGAAATCCACAAACATTTGCAACAAATGATGACTCACGGCAAGATGTAAAGTTTTGAATAGTTTCTACTTTTGAGACAAAAACTAGGGTTGAAAATCTATAAATAGCATTTAAAACCGTTTTTTTACCCTTAAAAATTAGGTTTTTTAAAGTAGAGATCCCCAAAAGTACCAAAAAAGAGTTAAAATCGTGGGGATCATTGCCTAGCAAGGATCTTAAGCAACGTTAAGGAGTCCAAACCCCGGCTTGAATAAAAAGATGTTTGAGAGGAGAAAATACCGGCCAGCCGGCACTCCTGTCAACAGTTTATGTTCAGCCCGCTTACAGGAGAGGAGAGAACGGAATGTACATTGAAAAGCAAACCAGCAAATATGCGTCGGTCGGCTATTTTGACAATGAATTAATTCATAATTGGGTGCGTCGAAAACCTCCCCATCAGCGTCGATTTTACTGGCTATTAGCAAAACAATTTCAATCGTTTACTATCAAACCTTTATCGGAAGTTAATTTAGAAGATATCCAAGCTTTTGTAAGTGCACAAACTTTGCAAAAAATTCCTCCACGTCAAATAGCAAAAAATCTTGCAGTCATCAAATCATTAATGACTTTTGGCTACCAGACAGGTTGTTTACCAATGAATATTAGTCCTATGGAATGGCAGCAGCTAAAGTTAGTTAAACTCGCGATTAAAAAACAAAAACAGTATAAAATTCGCTTGCCTCTAACTTTAAGTGTGTGGTTTTTATCGGCGGCTATTCCTCTATCAATTTTAAACCAATTTCAACCCAGTCAGAGAGTTTTTAACTTGGTGAGAAGTTGGAATACACCGCCTATTCCATCCGCTAATGAAGTGTATGGACAAAGTGAATATTTAAAAAATCCGAATATCAAAGCCTTTTTAGATACTATTTCTCAAGCCGAAGGAACTTCTGGACCAGACGGTTATCGAACAATTTTTGCCGGCGAAACTTTCAGTGATTACAGTAAGCATCCAGACGAGGTAAAATGCGCTTACTCTAATGGTCAAAGGCTTTGTTCAAGTGCGGCAGGAAAATATCAATTTTTAAAACCAACTTTTGATCGTTTACAAAAAAAGCTTAATTTGCCAGATTTTAGTCCCCAGTCGCAAGATTTAGCGGCAATTGAGTTAATTAGAGAAGAAGGGGCTTTAGAAGATATTAAAGCCGGTAAAATTAAAGAAGCCCTTGAAAAAGTTTCAGCCATTTGGGTTCATATTGAAGGGGCCGGTTATGGTCAGCCTGAGCATTCTTTTGAAAAATTAGAAGGAATTTATCAGAAACATCGCCAAAAATATGAGTAAAGCGGCTGGGGTTACGGTTAGTAATTAGCTAATAATTTTCGCTATCACAGTTGATTAAATGAATGAAAATGAGTATTGCCTCATAGTTTTTAAACAAAAGAGGCAATAACAGTTATTTACCCTCTTTGAGATAAGAAAATAGGGTTTTTATAGATACACCGTTTTTGAAAAAGGCTGGAGTTTAACTTAAATTTTTAAAGTCTCTATAAACGATTTTTGTTGTGATTATTAATAATATTTAACATATATTTAATGCCTATATTGTGCTTGATTTTTGAGGGTTTACCAAGCAAAAATGCCACAAACCAGATAAAATAGAAATTCCCTTATTAATTAACTCTCATCTTAAATTCCCGTTCCTTTAAACCTGTGACTAAAACCGCTCACCCCCTCCGGCGCCTACTCAATTATGGCAAACAATATCAAACACAAATTTGGCAAGCTACTCTTTGCTCAATTTTTAATAAAATATTCGATCTAGCACCCCCAGCCTTAATTGGTGCGGCTGTTGATGTAATTGTCAAACAACAAGATTCTCTCATTGCCAAATGGGGGATAAAAGACGTTTTTAATCAATTTGTTATTCTCTCCATTTTGACAGTTATTGTCTGGATACTAGAATCAATTTTTGAATATGCCTATGCGAGATTATGGCGAAATTTAGCCCAAAATATTCAACATAATTTAAGACAAGATGCCTATCGACATATTCAAGAATTAGAAATATCTTATTTTGAAGAACGCAGCACCGGCGCCTTGATGTCTATCCTCAGCGATGATATTAATCAGCTGGAAAGATTCCTCGATTTCGGAGCCAATGAAATCCTGCAAGTTAGCGCTACTGTTATTATTATTGGCGGTGCTTTCTTCATTCTCGCGCCAAGTGTTGCATGGATGGCTATGTTACCAATGCCGTTTATTTTATGGGGTTCCGTTGTCTTTCAACGTTTGCTTGCACCTCGCTACGCTGATGTCCGTGAAAAAGTTAGTTTACTTAATGGACAATTAGCTAATAATTTGCAAGGAATGACGACGATTAAAAGTTTCACCGCCGAAGCTTACGAAGCCAAAAGAATCGAACGAGAAAGCGAAGGATACCGGCAAAGCAACCGCCGTGCAATTACGCTTTCTGCTGCATTTGTTCCTCTAATTCGGATGATTATTTTGGTAGGATTTACGGCTTTATTACTTTATGGAGGAATGGAAGCTGTGAATGGTAAAATGTCGGTAGGAACTTATAGCGTTTTAGTGTTTTTAATTCAGCGGTTGTTATGGCCTTTGACGCGATTAGGAGAAACCTTTGATCAATATCAAAGGGCGATGGCTTCTACTACGCGGGTGCTAAATTTATTAGACACTCCCATAGAAATTCATTCGGGTGATAAATCGTTGCCGGTGGAGTGGGTAAGAGGTGAAATTGAACTAAAAAATGTGACGTTTGCCTATTTCAATAGGAAGCCCATAATTCAAAATTTAAGCCTGCTAATTCCCGCCGGTAAGACTATTGCTATTGTTGGCTCCACCGGCAGCGGCAAAAGCACTTTAGTTAAGCTTTTATTACGTCTATACGAAATTGAATCGGGCACAATTAGTCTGGATGGAATCGACATCAAAGAAATCCAACTAAAAGATTTAAGAGAATCCATTGGATTAGTCAGTCAAGATGTCTTTTTATTTCATGGAACCGTTGCTGAAAATATCGCCTATGGCACGTTTAATGCTAACGAATTAGCAATAATAGAAGCCGCCAAAATAGCAGAAGCCCACGAATTTATTAGTCAGCTTCCACAGGGTTATGATACGATTGTAGGTGAACGTGGTCAAAAACTTTCAGGAGGACAAAGACAAAGATTAGCAATTGCTCGTGCAATTCTCAAAAATCCGCCAATATTAATATTAGATGAAGCCACCTCCGCTGTAGACAACGAAACAGAAGCAGCTATTCAAAAGTCTCTCGAACGGATTACTCAAAACCGAACTACTATTGCTATTGCTCACCGACTTTCAACCGTCAGAAATGCTGATTGTATTTATGTTATGGAACAGGGCAAACTAATAGAATGGGGTCGGCATGAACAATTGCTAGAACAAAAAGGCATATATGCCGGTTTATGGCAAGTACAAATGGGCATACGAGCATAAACTCAGCCCCACCCGTGATAAAGTAGAAAACATACCAAAATCTAAACAATAAAAAAGGCAAAAATTATCATGTTTGGCAATCCTATTCAGCCTAATGTTACCGAGGAAAAATGGCGTCGTCAACTAGGGGAATTTGTACGCTCTAATCAAAAAGAAATCGCTG
The DNA here is from genome assembly GCA_036704045.1 of Halomicronema sp. Classification (GTDB taxonomy): domain Bacteria; phylum Cyanobacteriota; class Cyanobacteriia; order Cyanobacteriales; family Oscillatoriaceae; genus Ancylothrix. The sequence goes on from DATNQM010000010.1 coordinate 31,899, forward strand.
CATTAGCGTGGGGATTACATTTAGAAAATGGTCAAACTACTGAAACTTTGGGTATCGATTTAAAGCCTCAACCGCATTTTGTTTACTGTCCTCGAACTGCTATTGAACAGCTGAATATAAACGCGAATAATCACTTTCGGGAAGTATTAGGAATTGTAGAGAACCACAACCCCGAAAAAGAAGTTTTAATTATTGGAATTGGGGCCGGTCAAATTAAACTTATTCAATATCAACCACAGCCAACACCACCCGAATGTTTTGAGCAACTTGGGGTTGATGTGGATACTTTAGTTTCCCGCTTAGAACAGCAGATGAGCGAACAAATTCAAGCGATTATTTAGCTTTTTAAATACATCAACCAGGTTGATTAATCAACCTGGTTTATATCAGCTAAATTAAAAACTCTAAAATATGTTTTGCTGTGATTTCGGGCTGTTCTAAATGTGGCACATGACCACAATTTTTAATCCAAATTAACTTACTTCCAGAAATGGCTTTTTCAAATTTAGCTGCATCTTTTATGCCTAAAATTCGGTCATTTTCTCCCCATAAAATTAGCGTTGGTTGGGTAAGATGATGCAATTTATCAACAAAAGACCGATAACCACCACTTTTTGTAAAAGCAATTAAGGCTTGATTCCAGCGCGGCATTTTTAGATGTAAAGCTGCACAAAGGGCAGCATCTTCGGAGGCAAAAGTTTCATCAAAATAAGCAGTTCTACTAATATTTTGTCGCACTTTTGGATTGCGTAAAAACTCGGTAGCTAAATAACCTAATGGGGAAATTAAAAATTTACCCATCGCCGGCCCACTAGTCATACCGGCACTATCAATTAAAACTAATTTTTGGACAATTTCTGGATAGGTTAAAGTCAAATCAATTGCGGCTGCACCCCCCATAGAAACCCCAACTAAAATGACAGGTTTTTTAATTAATGTTTTCCAAAAATAATAAAGATGATTTTTAATGGCTGTGGGAGAAATAGGGAGATTTTCAAGGCGCTGTGTAAAGCCAAAACCTAATAAATCGACAGCCCAAATTTCATGGTTTTCTGCTAGTAAAGGTAGGAGACGGCGGAATTCAAAAAGAGAACTATCAAAGCCGTGTAACAACAAAATTGGCAAGTCTCCGCAGCCTTTACGAACAAAGGTTGTGGGGATCGGTTCCAGACTCAAGGGAGTGGAAATATGTTCACATTCCACACTCTCAGCAAGGGCAATAGAGGTGGGTTCAATGAGGTTTTTAAATTCAGGAGGTAGGTACTTAGACATTATTTAATTATATTATATAATTTTTTTAATCATTTTTATTTGCTATTTAATTTGATTATAAATTGCTTAGAGTTACCCATTTTTTTTTATAGGTATTAATCTTTCTATGTAAAAATCCCGAAAAACTATCGCTTTCTTTTACTGCTACTTCAAGTCCACCTTCTCCTTCTTCCCACCAAAAAATAGGAGGATTTTCCCCTTCCGTTAGGTAAAAATATGTAAAATTAGAACCTAGATGTTCATTAATAATAAACAGGTCAGGAGGTAATTTTATTTGAGAGTCCCAAGGTTTTATCATTTGGATAATATCTCGATATTGGTTTTTCAGTAAACATTCTACCATTGAGTAGGAAATATCTATTCCACGAAATAAATTCCCCATTCTTTTACCTCCATAAAGCAGAAACTCTTTATAAGCAATAGGAAGTTTATACACAGGTGGAAGCCTAGACTCTAAATTGCTTATTTCTTGCTCAGAACAGCCTATTAATTCCCCCCCAAATTCTTGAATTATGGTTTCAAATTCACAAATATTTTCAGCTAAATACTTAATTCTATTCATGTTTGACTTTTGAATTATTCTAGTTTCAATTCTGACTGGATTACCGACGACTTTATCTATTTTCTTTTTCCCAATATTCAACCATTTTTTGCTGAATTTGTAGGGGAACCGGCCTATAACAAGAAAACTCCCTTGAAAAACTCCCCCCTCCCAAACAAATCGCCCTCAAATCTTCTTCATATCCCATCATTTGCGCCATTGGAACTTCCCACGACAAAATCGCCTCATCCAGCATCATTTCCACACTCAAAATCACCCCACGCCGCAAGAGCAAATCATCCTTCACTTGCTCGATAAAAGCTGACGGCACTTGCACTTGTACCCGCATAATTGGCTCTAGTAAAAGCGGTGAAGCATTCATAAAAGCCTCAGCAAAACCTTTCCACGCCGCCAATCGAAAAGACCATTCCCGTGAATCAACTTCGTGATAACTTCCACCCTCCAAAATTACCTTAATTCCTCTTACAGGATAACCGGCTAACCTGCCCTCTTCCATCGCCTTTCTAAACCCTTGTTCGCAAGCTGGAATATAATAATCAGGAATAGTATTATCAACAATTTTGTTTTTAAAAATAAAGGTTTCTTGGCAAGGTTCAATTCTGCCAACTATATGAGCATAATGCGCCGGACAACTACTTTGGCGGATAAATTTCACATTAAAAGTGGCCGGTTGCGTAATCGTTTCCCTATATTCAATTCTTAAATCATCAAAATTTAGCTTAAACTTTTTTTCCCTAGTCATAACATCCATTTCTTAAACCACATCTATTAAAATACTAGCTTTAATTCATCCATTCTTACAAATTCTACCTACCCAAACATGAAAACTAGCCTCCTTCCTACACAAAAATTTAATAAATTTGAGAACTTAAATCTTAAAAAAACCCCAAATTGGTAAAAAAACATCTAATTTGCCTTGACAATCCCCTAAAAATTTAATATTAAAAAACAGCTATAAAAAAATATGATATGGTATCTCCCGGAGGGCCGGTGAAAAACAGCGAATCCATCTGAAAAAGTAAAATAAAACTACCATCAAAAAACTGCCTTGACACCTACAAACCAACTGCTACCAACGTTTCGACAAATGCCGGTGCGAGAAAACCCAATTCTCTCTCCCCAACAAGAACTTACAACACACATCAACAACGCCCACCGTTGCTGCATTGAAAACCCCACCACCGGCCTAATTTTTGCCAGAGACGCCGGGGAATGTTTATTGCAACTGCAACAAAAACTCACCCCCTGCCAATGGCAAAACTGGCTCACCCAAAATTGCAATTTTTCAGAAAAAACTGCTCAAACTTATATATCAATTGCTCAAGGTTGGCCAAAATCAACACCCCACTACAGTAACAAGTTGATAATTCAAAAAAGCGACATTTTTTACCCAGATTTTACCTTTAATATTGAACAAGAAACCTGGGCAAAAGAAACAGAAAAACCATTTCAAATGACCGCTACTTTAGAATCAGTAGATCCATTTTTTAAAGAAACAAATAATGAGGAAAAACTAACCTTTTTTATTCCTGGGAATGTCGTTCCTAAAGCACGTCCTAGAGTTACCAGAAATGGAACCTACTTACCTCCTAGATATCGGACATGGAGAAACTTTGCCGAAGTCGAATTATATAAACAAATTAACGAAAAACATAACTTGCCAGTGTTCCCCATTCCCCGCGCTGCCGTCAAAGTTCGCCTCATTGGAAAACACAGAATGAATGCAGATGCAGACAATATTATTGGCAGTTTTCTCGATGCTTTAGTTGCCGTTGGAGTTTTTAAAAATGATAACCTCTCCTACATTCCTGAAATAGCCTTTAAGTTTGTTTCATCAGAAGTAATACAAGGTTCTTATATTACTATTGTTCCTCTTGCAACCGATGAAACAATAAACTAATGATCTACAAATAGTTGATACTGCGAATAATCAATTCTGCCGGCTTGGTACAAAGTCTCAGCAATTTCGGAAATTTTCAATACCGAATGACTCCTATAACCATTTTCTTTGAGCCGGTCTTTTACTCCCTTTTCATGGTCAATAAACACCACAATATCTTCCACTTCTAACCCCGCTGCCTTCAACTTTTCTGCTCCTTCCATTACACTTTTACCAGAAATTAAAATATCATCTACCACCACAATTTTTTCTCCCTCAACAAAATTTCCCTCAATCACGCGTTTTGCCCCATGAGCTTTTACTTCTTTTCGTGGAAAAATCATGGGTTTTTCTAAGCGTAATGCTAACCCCGTAGCCGTTGGCAAAGAACCATAGGGAATTCCTGCAATACGGTCATATTTTAACAATTCTAAAATGTCAGCATAAGCCCCAACAATTTGATGAAAAATCTGCGGCTGAGAAATAATTTTTCGCAAATCAATATAATAGGGAAAAGTTGCTCCTGACGCTTGGACGTGATCGCCGAATGTAATACAGCCTATGTCGAAAAGCTGTAAAATTAAATCGCGATGTTCTTGATACTGCAAAAAACAAACATCAGGTAACCAAAGATCACAACTTGGCCCTTCTCGCATAATTTCAAGCCTTTGCAGGTTCAACTTATCCCGCAAAATTTTGACTGATTCTCCACAGCGTTCTTCTGTTAGCAAATAAGCCGACACCGGCACTAATAATCCCTCTCCATTTTCATTTAAACCTGTTGCTAAAATTGCCCCTAAATCTTTTTCTTCTGTTACATCTCCTACCCATAAAATTAAACGTTCCGGGGCCGCTTTTCTGACTTTTTCTAACACTTCCGGTATCGCCCCACAAACTTCTAAACCTAATTGTTCGGGTGTTCCCCAATTTTTTGCCGCTTCTACTAATTGCAAATACCAAGGTAAATCTTTAAAGGAAAATTCTTGCAATTCTAAGGCCGAAAAATTTGCAGTTGCACATAAAATAAATACTGCCTTATGGGGATATACCAAAAACGGCGCTACATGATCCAAACCAGCATAGGGACTCAGTGTGCAAGCATCCACAGCCAAGTTTTCAAAGGCCATTCTGGCAAATACTGTGCTTGTATTTAAATCGCTGTGCTTGGCATCTAAAATCACCGGCATATCGGGCGGAATTAACTTAAGTGTGTGTTCTAGCAATTCCAGACCGGCCGGCCCAAGCGCTTGATAATATCCCAAGGTGGGTTTATATGCACAGACTATATCAGCGGTTTCTGTAATAATATCGTTGAACCAATTGCGGAGACCGTTTATCTGGTTATCGCTGCGATAGCGTTCTGGCAAGCATTCGGGATCAGGATCAAGGGCAACGTAAAGCCAACTCTGATTTCGTTCTGTGGCCGCAAGCAGCTTATCAAAAAAGTTCATATCCTCGCCTCTTACCCTGGAAATATAAAGCCTATAGGGTTGCTCTTAATTTTAAAGAGATGTTGCAAGCTCTTCGGGTTTCTGTTGTTGTTTTCAACAAAACTTACCACCTCTCTGTATTCATAAGTTTTAACAATGAAAGACATAAGCAAACATCATTAAAAGTATATTGCGAAATGTAAAGAAACTGAGTTATATTGTTCACATCGGCGGAAAACAACCGCCACGAACCTTGAAAAACAAATAAGCACTCATAAAACAATGACCACAACATTACAGCGCACAGAGCGCTCTAACGTATGGGAACGGTTTTGTAGCTGGGTAACATCAACCGAAAACCGCCTCTACGTAGGCTGGTTCGGCGTCTTG
>DATNQM010000011.1:0-56835 GCA_036704045.1 Halomicronema sp.
ACTTGATGCACGAGGTGTTATTGCTGTTACGGAGCGTACTCGTTTTATTTCCCGTATTCGCAATCTCGCTCGTGGTGTTGCTCATCTTTATCTTCACCAACGTGAACAGTTAGAGTTTCCTCTTTTAGGCCACAATAATACATCCCACCCGGCCTCTCTCTAACCAATGCCTTTATTTCTAGTCAATTCTACTAGGTAATATAATTACTTACACTCTTAAGTTAAACTGTCTTAGCCTGATTAGTAACACTCGTATTAATAAACACTCCTCACCGCATGGATCTTAACCAACTTCTTGAAGATTTGTTGAGTTAAAATCTGAGAAATGCCTAATTTTTGATTACCTATATATAGGATCATTGCGTAAGCCTTGCCAAATTTTGATTTCCCTAGTTTGCCAACGAAATTTTACTTGCAACTGATACCGCCATAAATCAGCTAAAAAGCTTTGTCTCAAAACATTCTGCCAGAATTAATATTATTAATTATGGCAACTGAACTCTGGGTTGCCAATGACCGCATAATATAAAAAGTTATTTAACAATTCTTCAAACTATGGCCAGAGATTTGCGAGGCTTCTTAAAACTACTAGAAGAACGAGGACAACTACGCCGCATCCAGGCGTTGGTAGATTCTAATTTAGAAATTGCTGAAATTTCTAATCGAATGTTACAAGCTGGGGGGCCGGCGCTGCTTTTTGAAAATGTAAAAGGTGCTGAATTTCCAGTAGCCGTGAATTTGTTAGGAACAGAGGAACGAGTATGCTGGGCAATGAATATGTCAAAACCCCAAGAATTAGAAGAATTGGGTAAAAAATTAGGGATGTTACAACAACCTAAACCACCTAAAAAAATCGCCCAAGCAGTAGAATTTGGCAAAGTTTTATTTGATGTTCTCAAAGCAAAACCAGGCCGTGATTTTTTCCCTGCTTGTCAGCAAATTGTTTTGGAAGGCGAGAATTTGGATTTAAATAAAATCCCCATGATTCGGCCTTATTCAGGAGATGCTGGCAAGATTATTACTTTGGGCTTAGTAATTACTAAAGATTGTGAAACCGGCACCCCAAATGTTGGCGTTTATCGTTTACAATTGCAGTCAAAAAATACGATGACTGTGCATTGGTTATCAGTGCGTGGAGGTGCCCGTCATTTACGCAAGGCAGCCGAACGAGGTAAAAATTTAGAAATTGCCATAGCTTTAGGAGTTGACCCCTTAATAATTATGGCCGCAGCCACTCCAATTCCTGTAGATTTATCCGAATGGTTATTTGCTGGTTTGTATGGCGGTTCGGGTGTAAATTTAGCCAAATGTAAGACGGTTGATTTAGAGGTACCGGCAGATTCTGAAATTGTTTTAGAAGGCACAATTACCCCTGGGGAAATGTTACCAGATGGGCCCTTTGGTGACCACATGGGATATTACGGAGGCGTAGAAGATTCGCCTTTAGTTCGGTTCCATTGTATGACGCATCGAAAAGATCCCATTTACTTAACAACTTTTAGCGGTCGTCCGCCGAAGGAAGAGGCGATGATGGCAATTGCTTTAAATCGCATTTATACGCCGATTTTGAGACAACAAGTTTCGGAAATTGTAGACTTTTTCTTACCAATGGAGGCGTTAAGTTACAAGGCGGCAATTATTTCGATAGATAAGGCGTATCCAGGTCAGGCGCGGCGTGCTGCTTTAGCATTTTGGAGTGCTTTGCCACAGTTTACTTACACTAAGTTTGTGATTGTGGTGGATAAGAGTATTAATATTCGAGATCCGCGTCAAGTTGTGTGGGCAATTAGTTCTAAGGTTGACCCGTCGCGGGATGTTTTTATTCTGCCGAATACGCCTTTTGATACGTTAGATTTTGCCAGCGAAAAGATTGGTTTGGGGGGTCGGATGGGGATTGATGCGACGACGAAAATTCCGCCGGAAACTGAGCATGAGTGGGGCGAACCTTTAGAGTCTGATCCTGATGTGGCGGCGATGGTTGAGCGCCGGTGGGTGGAGTATGGTTTGGGGGATTTAAAGTTAACGGAGGTGGATCCTAATTTGTTTGGATATGATATGAGGTAAGTGTGTAGAAATTGGCTTTTTAAATCTTCTGTAGGTTGGGTTTACCCTGTTGGAAACCCAATAGCATTTTAGCAATACTCAAAAAAAAAGCTGGGCTATGCCCAGCTTACAAAAAACAAAAAGAAATTAGCCTAACAAAGCTTTTGCTTTTGCCACAACATTCTCAACAGTGAAGCCAAATTTCTCCAACAGTACCTCACCAGGAGCCGAAGCACCAAAAGTATCAATACTTACGGTATCACCTTCACTGCCAACATACCGGCACCAGCCAAAGCTAACAGCAGCTTCCACCGCTAAACGCTTCTTAACAGCCTTCGGCAAAACTGACTCTTTATAAGCTTCGTCTTGCTCATCAAACAACTCTGAACAAGGCATAGAAACAACGCGAACTTTCTTACCTTCGCTGCGTAATTGTTCAGCTGCTTTGACACAAAGTTGAACTTCAGAACCGGTTCCAATCAAAATAATATCAGGAGTTTCTTCACCACCAGAAAGAACATAAGCACCCTTGCTTACGATATCAATAGAAGAACCATCCAAATTAGGTAAATTTTGACGAGACATCGCCATCAAAGATGGACGTTTACGGTTTTGAATTGCTACCTTATAAGCACCAGAAGACTCATTACCATCGGCAGGACGGAAAACCAACAAATTAGGAATTACACGCAGAGAAGCCAAGGTTTCAACCGGCTGGTGAGTGGGGCCATCTTCACCTAAACCAATGGAGTCATGGGTCATTACGTAAATAACGCCAACTTCTGCCAATGCAGACAAGCGAATGGCAGCCCGCATATAGTCAGCAAACACCAAAAACGTAGCGCAATAAGGAATCAAACCAGAGTTGTGCAAAGCAATACCATTGCAAATTGCACCCATCCCATGTTCCCGTACACCAAAGCGCAAGTTACGGTTTTGGTATTGACCTTTTTGGAAGCTACCCTCACCCTTAATTTCTGTCAGGTTAGAGTGGGTTAAGTCAGCAGAACCGCCCAATAATTCCGGCATATTTTTTGCCAGAGCATTCAAGCAATTTTCTGAATGTTTGCGAGTTGCAACGGCCTTATCTGCGGGGGTGTAGCTAGGCAAACCACTATCCCAACCGTCAGGTAGTTTACCGCTCAACATCCGCTCAAACAATGCGGCTTCTTCAGCGTACTTGGTGCGATAGGTAGCATAGGTTTCTTCCCACTCAGCTTGATAGCTTGCACCGCGCTCAACGGCTTTACGGAAGTGAGCCAGCACATCATCGGGAATCACAAATGGCTCATAGTTCCAGCCAAGGTTTTCACGGGTTGCTTTTACTTCATCGCCACCTAAAGCAGCACCGTGAACACCGGCAGTATTTTGCTTATTGGGAGAACCATAACCGATTGTGGTTGTCACCTTAATCATGGAAGGCTTATCGGTTACAGATTTAGCTTCGGCAATGGCGGCTGCAATCGCATCTAAATCAGTGTTACCATTTTCGACGTGCAGAACGTGCCAGCCGTAAGCTTCAAAGCGTTTGCTTACATCTTCGGTGAAAGAAATATCAGTACAACCATCAATAGAGATGTGGTTGTCATCGTAGAGGGCGATCAGTTTACCAAGTCCAAGGTGACCTGCCAAAGAACAAGCTTCACCAGAAACGCCTTCCATATTGCAACCATCACCCAAAATCACATAGGTGTAATGGTCAACAATTTTGCAATCGGGTTTGTTGAATTTGGCAGCCAGGTGAGCTTCTGCCATTGCTAAACCAACGGCGTTAGCAATACCTTGACCAAGGGGGCCGGTGGTAACTTCCACGCCTTCAGTTTCAAAGTTTTCGGGGTGTCCAGGTGTTTTTGAACCCCACTGACGGAAGTTTTTAATTTCTTCTAGGGGAACGCTGTCATAGCCGGTGAGGTGCAGCAAAGCGTACTGCAACATACAACCATGACCGGCAGACAAAACAAAACGGTCGCGGTTAAACCACTGAGGATTTTTTGGGTTAAACCGCATGAACTGATCCCACAGCACAAACGCCATTGGCGCGGCACCCATCGGTAGACCGGGGTGGCCAGATTTCGCTTTTTCTACGGCATCAATAGCCAGAAAGCGGATTGAATTTATACAAAGTTCTTGTAGAGTTTGGGTTGCGACTGCCATGTTCGTTATTTTGTGTGAGAACGGTGCGGGTTTGAAGGTTGAGACTTGCTACAGACACGACATCTCGCGTCTTTAAAAATTCGTCCCAAAATTTTTATACCCATCATCCCATTAGGGGGATTGATGGACAAGAGGGAATCGGGTATTTGTCCTTTGTCCTTTGTCAAGGCTAAGTAGTAACGACAAATAACCTATTACCCAACATACTTTTTAAAGGCCAAGGTAACGTTATGACCGCCAAAGCCAAAGGAGTTGGATAAGGCGACATTCACGATTTGGCTACGGCTCGTATGGGGCACATAGTCCAAATCACAGCCCTCATCTGGATTTTCTAAATTAATAGTCGGTGGGATGCGGTCATTAGCAATGGCCATAGCCGTTGCCACCGCTTCGATGCCGCCCGAACCTCCTAAGAGGTGGCCAGTCATCGATTTGGTAGAACTCACAGCTACTTTATAAGCTGCTTCTCCCAAGGCTTTTTTAATGGCGGCAGTTTCTGTGGGGTCGTTGGCTCCGGTGCTAGTACCGTGAGCGTTAATGTAGCTGACTTGATCAGGAGTAATTCCGCCATCTTTCATAGCGAGTTGAATTGCTCTGGCTGCACCTTCACCTCCCGGCACCGGCGAGGTCATGTGATAGGCATCGCAGGTCATGCCATAGCCAACAATTTCTGCATAGATTTTTGCGCCGCGAGCTTTGGCGTGTTCGAGTTCTTCGAGCAGCAAAATACCTGCCCCTTCTCCCATCACAAACCCATCGCGGTCTTTATCAAAAGGCCGGCAGGCTTTGGTGGGTTCATCGTTACGGGTTGAAAGTGCTCTGGCTGCTGCAAACCCTGCTACCGATAAAGGTGTAACTGCTGCTTCACATCCCCCGCAAATCATTGCTTGCGCTAAACCTTGCTGGATAATGCGAAATGCTTCACCTACTGCATTTGACCCTGCTGCACAGGCAGTTACGGTGCAGTTATTTGGCCCTTTTGCACCGGTCTGGATTGCCGTTAAACCGGCAGCCATGTTAGCAATCATCATCGGAATCATAAAAGGGCTGCATTTATTTGGCCCTTTTGTCAGGTAGATTTCTTGTTGGTCTTCCAACACTTTTAGACCGCCGATGCCGGTGCCGATGATCACGCCTACCTGTTCTGCGTTTAGCTCGTTGATTTCAAAGCCGGCATCTGCAATAGCCTGCTTACTGGCTGCTACCCCAAACTGAGCAAAACGATCCATCCGTTTCGCTTCTTTGCGTTCTAGGTACTCATGGGGGTCAAATCCCTTTACTTCACCGGCAATGCGACAATCATGCCGCGATGGATCAAATAAGGTAATCGGCCCTATTCCATTTTTGCCTGCCATCAACCCTTCCCAATATTCGGTTAGGGTATTTCCTATCGGTGTAATTGCACCGAGTCCTGTTACAACAACTCGTTTTTTTTCAAAGTTCGACATAATTCAGTTTCGAGGAATTCAACGCCCAAAACGCAGAACAGATTGGTCAATAGTCTTTATGTCAATAGTCTTTTGTCATCTGCTCTTAAAAATCACTAATGACTAATGACCATTGACTTTTGATGATTGACTAATGAATTTTTAGGCTGCGGTTGCTGCTTTACTTTTGATATATTCGACCGCAGATCCCACTGTCGATAGTTGTTCGGCAGCTTCGTCTGGAATTTCAATGTCAAATTCTTCTTCTAAAGCCATCACCAATTCAACCTGATCTAAAGAATCTGCTTCTAGATCGTTTTGAAAGCTTGCTTCTGGGGTGATTTTACTTTCGTCTACTTCTAGTTGCTCGGCAACAATTTTTTTGACTTTGGCAAAAATGTCTTCTTGACTCATATATATTTCCTCGTAGGCCGCAGCTATTCGATGAATTGGTGTTTTTTTGTTGGGTTTGTCAAAACCTGACCATCCCGTTTGCCTGCGATTGGGTTGTCTATCCTCGGTAGCCGATCTTGGTATTAAGTGGGCCGGTTGGGATGACTCCAATGCTGGTCATTTGTCCATCTTATCGGAAAGGGGGTCAACCCGATTATTTTCACTAAGGGTTTTAGTATTGGCTGCGCTTTTGTTTATAGGAGGTTGTCTTAAGGGATTGTAATAAATTTCCTAATTTTCTCACAAAAAAGCGATGATAATACAACATCGTTCAAATTTTTGTATTAAGTATTCTCTTAACTAAGCGGCTTAAAAGGAACTACTATGTCATTTTCAAGGCTTCGATATGCTTATTTTCCGGGTTGTGTGGCTCAGAGTGCCTGCCGGGAGTTAGACCAGTCTACAAAAGTCCTCTCTAAATCTTTGGGTATTGAGTTAATTGAGCTAAAAAAGGCTTCTTGTTGTGGTTCTGGGACTTTTAAGGAAGATTCCCAGCTTTTGGAAGATACGGTGAATGCTCGTAATATTTCTCTGGCTGAGGAATTAAATTTGCCTCTGCTGACTCATTGCAGCACTTGTCAAGGGGTTATTGGTCATGTGGATGAACGTCTTAAGGCTTCTCGGTCAGACAATCCGGCTTATCTGGAAAAGGTGAATAATTTACTTAAAGAACAAAGCTGTTCTCCGTATCAGGGGACGACGGAGGTTAAACATTTACTTTGGGCGCTTGTTAGTGATTATGGTTTGGAGGAAGTTAAACGCCGGGTAACTCGTAATCTGGCCGGTCTCAAGTGTGCTGCGTTTTATGGTTGTTATCTTTTGCGTGCTCAAAATCATTTAATTTATGATGACCCGTTTCAACCGGAATCGATGGAAAATGTTTTCCGGGCTATTGGTGCTGAACCTATTTATTATCGGGGTCGTACTCAGTGTTGTGGTTGGCCGCTTTCTAGTTATGCTACAACTGAATCTTTTAAAATGGCCGGTGCTCATCTTCAAGAGGCTCTTGACAAAGGGGCTGACTGTATGGTAACACCTTGTCCGTTATGTCATTTGAATTTGGATTCGCGTCAGCCAGATGTTGAAAAGGCTCTGGGTAAGAAGTTGGGGTTGCCCGTTTTACATTTATCGCAGTTAATAGCTTTGGCTTTGGGGGCTGATCCAAAGTCTTTGGGTGTTGACCGGCACATGATTTCGACTAAGCCGATTTTGCAAAAATTAGGTTTGTAATTGTGGGTTAGGAGTCGGTTGGGTTAACACAAAAACCCAACCGCCTATTTTCGACTTTGTGCTAGAATTTAATGCTTTTGTATTTAGGGAAATCTTAGAAACTAGGCCGATTTAAAAACGAAAAAAATAATAAATTTCTAGGTAAACCATTGGTTTTGTCCAAACCCTAAAAATTATTCGTTGGCCCTTAATCAATTGAAATAAATGCGGATTCCGCTAAACAAAGTTACTTAATACTAAGTAACAATAACAAAAAATTATGGAATATCAAGGGTTTGAGTAGATGAGATGGGGCGAAAATCTTGAAATTTCAAAGGAAAAGTAGAGAAAATAAGCCCGGTAATTATTAAGCTATTTAAACTTTTGCTGCCTTTTGTGGGATGAGGGATCGAGGCTAGGATAAACTAAGCCTTGATCTAAAGCCAGCCGTCAATACCTCAGCGTGGCCCAGGGCCATTGCTAATTGCGGCAAATTATAGACTACCAAAGCGTTTAATACTCATTTGGAGCCTTAATTAAATGTCTCATTCCGTTAAAATTTACGACACCTGCATTGGTTGTACTCAGTGCGTCCGCGCTTGTCCGACTGACGTTCTGGAAATGGTACCCTGGGATGGCTGCAAGGCCGGTCAGATTGCTTCTTCTCCCCGTACAGAGGACTGTGTTGGTTGCAAACGTTGCGAAACAGCTTGCCCGACTGACTTTTTGAGTATCCGGGTTTACCTGGGTGCTGAAACTACTCGCAGTATGGGTCTGGCTTACTAAGTTTCAGAAGCCCGGTTTCTTTAAAGTTACCGGGTTTCTCTGCAAATTGACGTTTTCCTGATCCACAATTAGTTTTTAACAAGTATTTGTGCAGGATCGTTACAAGAGCAGGAGCAGTATCCTAGATGTGTGGAATTGTTGGTTATATTGGCCCTCGCGCTGCCAGTGAGATTTTATTGGCGGGTTTGGAGAAGTTAGAATACCGGGGTTATGATTCTGCCGGTCTTGCGACGGTGTGGGAAGGAGAGATTCACTGTGTGCGGGCTAAGGGCAAGTTACATAATTTGCGAGAAAAGCTTTCTGGGATAGAAACACCGGCCCAAATTGGTATCGGTCATACGCGGTGGGCTACTCATGGAAAGCCAGAGGAGTATAATGCTCACCCCCATATGGATACTCACAAGCGGGTGGCTGTTGTACAAAATGGAATTATTGAAAATTATCGTGAGTTGCGGGAACAGTTGAAGGCGAAGGGGCATATTTTTCGCTCGGATACGGATACTGAGGTTATCCCGAATTTGATTGCTGAGTTTATGGCAAGCGAGGTTTGTTCTTTGGTTGAGGCAGTTCGCTTGGCTGTGAATGAATTGGAAGGTGGTTTTGCAATTGCGGTTTTGTCTGCTGATTATCCTGATGAGTTAATTGTGGCAAAACAGCAGGCTCCGATTGTGTTGGGTTTTGGGGAAGGGGAGTTTTTCTGTGCTTCGGATACTCCGGCTTTGGTGCCTCATACTCGTGCGGTTTTGCCTTTGGAAAATGGCGAGTTGGCGCGGTTAACGCCTTTGGGGATTGAGGTTTATAGTTTTGCTGGGGAACGGTTGAAGAAGTTTCCTCGGACTTTGAATTGGAATCCGGTTTTGGTAGAGAAGCAGGGCTTTAAGCATTTTATGCTTAAGGAGATTTACGAGCAGCCTGGCGTGGTGCGGGCTAATTTGGAGGCTTATTTTAATGATGGTTGGCATCCTGGGGGTGAGGGGTTGCCGGTTAAGTTGGGTTTGCCGGATCATTTGTTGGAGGGTTTGGAACACGTCCAGGTTTTGGCTTGTGGCACTTCTTGGCACGCTGGTTTGGTTGGTAAGTATTTGATTGAGCAGTTGGCGGGTATTCCGACGATGGTTCAGTATGCGTCGGAGTTTCGTTATGCACCGTCACCTCTGACTCCTAATACTCTCACAATTGGTATTAGTCAGTCTGGAGAAACGGCGGATACTTTGGCGGCGTTGTCGATGGAACAGCAGCGCCGGTTGGGTCAGGATGAGCGGTTTTTGCCTCGTTTACTTGGTATAACAAATCGCACTGAGTCTTCGATGGGTCACTTAGTATCAAATATTATTGATACTTGTGCGGGGATTGAGATCGGGGTGGCGGCGACGAAGACTTTTGTGGCGCAGTTGATGGCATTTTATTGTTTGGCGTTGGATTTGGCGGCGCGGCGTGGCAGTTTGACGGAAGATAAGATTGCGGAGGTTGTGGAGGGTTTACGGCAGTTGCCGGCTTTGATGGAGCAGGTTTTGGAGAGTCAGGAGCGCTATATTGAGGAGTTGGCGCATGAGTTTGCGGAGACGAAGGATTTTATTTTTGTGGGGAGGGGGATTAATTTTCCGATTGCTTTGGAGGGTGCTCTGAAGTTGAAGGAGATTAGTTATATTCATGCGGAGGGGTATCCAGCGGGCGAGATGAAGCATGGGCCGATTGCTTTGTTGGATGCGAAGGTGCCGGTGGTGGCGATTGCGATGCCGGGCTGTGTTTATGAGAAGGTGATATCAAATGCTCAGGAGGCTAAGGCGCGGGATTCGATTTTGATTGGGGTGACGCCGGTGGGTGATCATGCGGCGGAGATTTTTGATAAGTTGTTGCCGGTGCCGGTGGTGGATGAGGTTTTGTCGCCGGTGTTATCGGTGATTCCGTTACAGTTGTTGGCGTATCATATTGCGGCGCGGCGTGGTTTGGATGTGGATCAGCCGCGTAATTTGGCGAAGTCTGTAACGGTTGAGTAAGGTGGGGTGGGATGCAGCCCACTTTTAATTATGGGCGAGAAGCCGGCTTTTTGAGTAGATATCTCGTTAAGAAACCAGAGATTTCTATCAAAGTCGGTTTCTTTTCCTCTGTCTTGTTATAAGGGCAAATAGTAATATTTAACGATTTCGCTGCAAGGCAAGCTGCTTTTCTGCTTCTTTGAGGTTATTTTGAGCTTCTACAAAGTTGGGTTCAATTTTAAGGGCTTGTTGGAATTCTGCAATAGCTTCCTCAAATTTTTCTTGTTTAACAAGCACCATTCCGAGATTGTTGTAAGCGAAGGCATTTTGAGGATCAAGAGAAATAGCTTGCCGTAAGCTACTGATAGCTTCATCGAGTTTTTCTTGAGCACGCAATGCCATTCCTAGATCGATATAAGCACGGACATTTTCAGGCTCAAGGGAAATAGCTTGCCGATGGTTGCTAATCGCTTCATCAAGTTTTCCTTGCTGATATAGCGCCACTCCCAAATAGTTGTAAGTTGGAGAATATTTAGGATCGAGTAAAATAGCTTGCTGGTAGTTGCTAATAGCTTCATCGAGTTTTCCTTGCTGTGATAACACAATTCCCAGATTACTGTAAGCTACCGAATTTTTAGGATATAGTTTAATAGCCTCTCTCAAAATTTGTTCAGCTTGAGAAACGTTACCGAGATTGTAGGCATCATAGGCTTGATTTATTAGTTCCTCAATAGTTTGAGATACTGCTACTCCTGATGTAGCGATAACTGACAGACTTAACACTAAAGCAAATAATTGGCTATAACTTTTTGTTTTGCTAGATTTTTGTTTAGAAGGATAGAATAGTTTTTTCATGGAAACGCCTACCATAGTTTAAATGATTATGCCGGCCTAAAATCTAATTTTAATTATTTTAAATTGAGTTAAGTGCGATTATAAAAGCTGGTAATATCGGCCTAAGAAAAAGGCCGATTTTAAAAAACCCAGCCTCAAAAACCTTATCTTTTTCCAGCAACTTGTTGAGAATTTAACCTCTCTGGTAAACTTTCCCAAAAAGGCTTTTCTACCCCATCACGGCGCGTATTTGTGGCACAGTGTGTATTTCCCCGCAATTCTTGATAATATCGGTCATTCAAAAAATACACAGTTAAAGCACTCGCAGCCACCCGCCGACGAAATTCTTCCTGAGTAAAATCTTTGCCATTAATAATAGCCCCACGAGGATTAGAAACCATTAACCGGCCATTAACCACCACCGAATTTACCATATTCGGCCACCAAGAAGACCCACCAAAATCAAACATCGCTGGAACACGAATAATCTGATCATTGGTAAGATTAAATTCTCGCTTTACTTTCTCTTCAATAGCATTAATATTTTTTGCTTGCAGACGCAAATTATACTCAATTAGGTTTTTGTTTTGGAGGGCAGAACTAACTGTTGTTTGACTACTTAAACCACGATTAATCAATTCATTTTTATGACCTTTTTTATCCAAGCTTTTTAACAGCTTAACTCCTTCTTCTGGACTAACAATCATCATTAAAGGTTTACCTGAAGGTGTAGGAATAAAACTAATAATTTCATCAACGTGACGAATGGCTAACCAAGAAGTATCAATATCAAGGGGTGGCCCTTGAATTTCTTGGGCTTTTAGAAAGTCTATAACGTCTGGATGAAAAGCAACACTGCCGGCATTTCCGTAATAAATTCTTCCTAAAGAATATCCGGGAATAGGAGGAGTAACTTCTAAATTTCCAAACCAATCTGTCCACTGATTAAGGGCATCTAAACGACGTGGTTTACCAACTTGAAACCACCCGAAATCTTTACTTAAAAGTGAACGAGGATAAAAATCAGAAGCTTGTGGGCGTAGTCCATTTAAAACCACATTAAATTCCCTCATTTTTCCATCTTTTGGAAACTGTACATAACCGATTTCCATTGTGTCTTGTTTCCAAGTTGTTCCACCGGGAACGACATTAACTTTTGCGCCGGTGGGTGTAATACCGGCCCTGAGTTGGGAAACAAATTCGCGGTTCGCCATACCTACATCACTAACATAAAGTTCCTTAACTTTTGCAGTATTAGGTACCATTAACCAAGGAGAAACTCGCATTTCTATAGTATCTTGAGAAACAATTTTATTTTTTTCTTTGGCAACTGCTTGCAGAGTAACCAAACCGTTCCAGTTACGGTTAGCAAATTGTTTAGCTTCTACGCCTAAAATAAGTTGTTTGGTGTAGGGAAGTGGTTGGGAACCATCCAGGGTAACGGGAACCCAGCCGCGTGTTGTTTTTTGAAAAACATTAATATAAGGACGGGATTTTGGATCAGCAATTAATGTAACAATATTTTTTTGAAATTGTGGTGCAAGTTGGAGGGTAATTTTAGATAAATCTTCTTCATCTTTAGGGCCGTTTACTATTCTATCTTGCCAATCTGGCCGGCCTTTTTTATCATCATCATCCATGTTAAAAAGGATAAAGGGGCCGGTTTGCCATGTCCAAGTTTTGGTGTCTGTAAAATCGTTATCATCAATTTTGCCATCACGGTTGCTGTCGCCAACAAGGGCAAAGTTTTTAGGTTGGATGCGTTGTTTTTCTTGGGTGGGGGTTCGATAGGGTTGGAGGGCGTTTTTTGATGTTGGGATGCTGGTGTATTTGGCATAGTCAGCCGCTGTTATGCAACGGTTTTGTGGGATGCCGATTTTGGGGGAAAGGGTTACGCAGGTGGTGGGTGGGGTAACGGAAAGGGGAGTGTCGGAAAATTCCATACCGGCAAGGGTACCAAAAGCGGTGGTGAGGGCGATCAGAAACCCGCGAAGGTTTTGCCGTAAATTACGGGTGGGAGGGAGTTTTGGGGGTTGGGGAAATTTGCTTGCATAGATTGGCACGAGGGTGCGGGTTGGGGGTAGAATTGCTTGGGGCCATTGCCGTTGCATAGATTGTCCTCACACACAGATACTCAAGGAGTGAATTTAACTCAATCCTTGGTTAGTTTAGGAGAATTTAGGCCGTTTGTGCTGGGGTTGGGGGCGACAAAGTTTTTAAAACACCCGCTTCTTTGGATGGGTAAGGTATTGATTGGTTAATAATTGAGTATTGACTTTTTAGGATTTAGATGATATGAAAAAACTGCCTAAGTAAGAAAATATTTAAGAGCAAAAATGCAAAATTTGTTTTGTGGCTGGCCAAAAACAAGCTTAAAGTTAACTTATGGCGGGGTTAGTTGCCGGTGGGTGTGGTAATAAAGGTTTTTTTGAGAAGGTGATGGTAGCTGGATTATGAAGCTTTTAATGGTCATCTTACGCTGTTTAACTACAGTTTTTGCTGTCAGTGGTTAAGCTATTTATAGTTGTAATGTTTTCTGGGTTTGTTGTCGGTCGAAAGTTGGCCAGCCAAAAAGGTCTAGCTATTGTAAGTTACAAAAATTTTTTGAAGAAAAATTTAGATGTTGAGCAAAAATTGTGAATTTGTGTTATTGCACTTGACAATTAGGCCGGCAGAAGCTTTGCAGCAAAAGTCTGTGTCGTAGGTACGACTTGACCGCTATATTTGCTAAGGGGCTAATAAATTGAAATCATAAAGGTACAAGCATGGTATCCATCCGCGAGTTACACAAACAACTAATCCGTAAAGACCGCTCGGCTGTTGAAATTACTAAAGAAGCGCTCGAACGTATTGAAAAATTAGAGCCAAAACTCCGCAGTTTCTTGTGTGTGACGGCTGATTTGGCTCTTGAGCAAGCCCGTCAGGTGGATGCTAAAATTGCTGCGGGCGAAGAAATTGGTATTATGGCAGGAATACCTATTGCAATTAAAGACAATATGTGCACTAAGGGAATCCCAACAACTTGTGGTTCTCGAATTTTGGAAAATTTTATACCACCCTATGAGTCTACGGTTTCGCAAAAGCTAATGGATGCTGGTGCGGTAGTTTTGGGTAAGACGAATATGGATGAGTTTGCGATGGGTAGTTCTACAGAAACTTCTGCCTATCAACTTACTGCAAATCCTTGGGACTTGGAACGGGTGCCGGGGGGGTCTTCTGGGGGTTCGGCTGCGGCGGTGGCGGCGAATGAGTGTGTGGTGGCTACGGGTAGTGATACTGGTGGATCAATTCGTCAACCGGCCTCTTTTTGCGGTGTGGTGGGGATGAAACCTACTTATGGGTTGGTTTCTCGCTATGGCTTGGTGGCTTATGCGTCTTCTTTGGATCAAATTGGGCCCTTTGGCCGGTCGGTAGAGGATACGGCGATTATGTTAAGTGCAATGGCCGGTTATGATCCTAAAGATTCGACGAGTTTAAATGTAAAAATTCCTGATTATGCAAAGGCTTTGCAACCAAGTTTAAGGCCAAAAGGTCAGCGCCGAATAGGGGTAATTCAAGAAACTTTTGGGGCTGGTATTGATCCGGCGGTGGAAAAAGCGGTTACAAAAGCTATTGAAAAGTTACAAGAGTTAGGGGCAGAAATTCAGGTTGTTTCTTGTCCGCGTTTTCGCTATGGTTTGCCGACTTATTATATTATTGCTCCTTCTGAGGCGTCGGCAAATTTGGCTCGTTATGATGGGGTTAAATATGGTTTGCGTTCACCGGATGCAGAGAATTTAATTGATATGTATGCTAAGACTCGTGCTGAGGGTTTTGGCGCTGAAGTGAAGCGGAGGATTATGATTGGAACTTATACTCTTTCTGCTGGTTATTATGATGCGTATTATTTGAAGGCGCAAAAGGTACGGACGCTGATTAAACAGGATTTTGATAAGGCTTTTGCTCAAGTAGATGTTTTGGTTTGTCCAACGGCACCAACTACGGCTTTTAAGGCTGGTGAAAAGACGGATAATCCCTTAAGTATGTATTTGTCAGATTTGATGACAATTCCTGTTAATTTGGCTGGGTTGCCTTCTTTGAGTCTGCCATGTGGTTTTGATGAAAATGGGTTGCCAATTGGGTTACAAATGATTAGCAATGTGTTACAAGAACAGTTGCTTTTTGAGGTGGCTTATGCTTATGAACAAAGTACGGATTGGCATTTCCGTAAGCCTGTTTTGATGTAGTTTTATGAGAGGCTTTTTTCGCTAATTTTAAAGTTGGTGGGGAGAGTTGAGAGTATCACAAGGCTGGTGGGCATAGCCCACCTTACTTATGCTTAAAATTGTGGTTTGGGCTTTAATGGCGGTTTATAGTTCGGCGTGCTTGTATTTGTGGGTTCGCCAACCAAGTTTTATTTTTTTCCCTTCTAAGGTGATAGAAAAAACTCCTGATGCTGTGGGGGTTGTTTATGAGGATGTTTGGGTGGAGGTTGAGAATGGTGAACGTTTGCATGGCTGGTGGTTGCCGGCGAGTTCTCCTAGTTCTGATGTTTTGTTATATTTGCATGGGAATGGGATTAATATTGGGGGAAATGTAAATCATGCTTATCGATTTTCTCAGTTGGGATTGAATGTTTTTGTAATAGATTATCGGGGATATGGGCTTAGTGAAGGTGGTTTTCCTACGGAACAAAATGTTTACGAAGATGCTTCGGCTGCTTGGAATTATTTGGTAAATAATCGCCGGTTGGCTGGGAAAAAAATTTTTGTTTATGGACATTCTTTGGGGGGGGCAATTGCAATTGAGTTGGCTACTCGTCATCCTGAAGTTGCCGGTTTAATTATTGAGGGTTCTTTTACTTCTATGCAGGATATGGTGAGTGAAGTTTACCCAGGTTTTGCTATTTTTCCGATTGGTTTGTTGCTGCATCAGCGTTTTAATTCTATGGAAAAGATTGGGAAATTAAAGATGCCGGTTTTGTTTATTCATGGAACTGCTGATCAGACTGTGCCGGCTTTTATGAGTCAACAGTTATTTGATTTGGCTAATGAACCAAAGGATTTATATTTTGTTGAGGGCGGGGATCATAATAATTTGGCAACGGTGGCTGGTAAACGTTATTTGGAGATTGTGGGGAAGTTTATTCGGGATGTCAACAATCGTAAGGTTTCTGCTAATTCTTTTCCTCAGCTTTAGTTAGATTAGGCGGTTGAGATGTTTTTGGTTTTTAAAAACCGAAAATGTGGTTTTTTTAAGCAAGAATTAAACTTTAAAAAGTATCAATATTACAAATTTTTATTACTTAAATTTTAATTTTTTAATGTAATTTTGAAAAGCTTTAAAAATTAATTTAGCACTTGTTTGATTAGTTTATACTAGTCTACAAATTAACGGTTAATTATGTTTTAACAAGTGTTATTAACAATGTCAAAAAATTGTGTTATAATTAAAGTTCAATAATAATTAAAATCTAAAATAAAATTATGTCTTTTGTGGGCTTACATATTCATAGCGATTATAGTTTGCTGGATGGGGCAAGTCAATTACCGCAATTAATTGATAGGGCTGTGGAATTGGATATGCCAGCAATTGCTCTTACAGATCACGGGGTTATGTATGGGGCAATTGAGTTAATTAAAGTGTGTCGTAGTAAAAATATTAAGCCGATTATTGGTAATGAAATGTATGTAGAAAATACTACACTTATTACAACGAAAAAAGGCAAAAAAGGGCCCCATCATCAGGTGGTTTTAGCAAAGAATACTCAAGGTTACAAAAACTTGGTGAAGCTGACAACAAAGGCTCATTTAGAAGGTATGCAAGGGTCGGGTATTTTTCAGCGTCCTTGTATTAAAAAAGATTGGCTTGAGACATACCATGAGGGGTTAATTGTGACGAGTGGTTGTTTAGCCGGTGAGGTGCCGAGATTGCTTTTGCGTGAACAACTAGATGAGGCAAAAAATGTCGCCAAGTGGTATAAAAACTTGTTTGGGGATGATTATTATTTAGAAATTCAAGATCATGGCAATTGGGAAGACAGAATTGTTAATGTAGGAATTGTAAAAATTGCCAAAGAGTTGAATATTAAAGTCGTTGCAACGAATGATTCTCACTTTACTTATTGTACTGATGTAGAGGCCCATGATGCGTTGCTTTGTGTTCAAACTCAGCAACTTATTTTTGATGAAAAACGGATGCGTTATAGCGGCACAGAGTATCTAAAATCTGCCGAAGAAATGGCACAGTTATTCCGCGATCATTTGACCGATGATGTTATTAAAGAGGCGATTGAAAATACCTTAGAAGTGGCAGATAAGGTAACGAAGTATGACCTTTTTAATGAGCCTCGGTTGCCTAATTATCCTATTCCTTCTGGTTATACGGCAGATACTTATGTGGAGGAGGAAACTTGGAAGGGATTAATGGAAAGGTTAAATGCTAAACAGAAAAGTGAAATTAAAACCGAATATAAGGAACGGCTGGAATATGAGTTAAAAATGATTCAAAAAATGGGTTTTTCGACTTATTTTTTGGTGGTATGGGATTATATTAAATTTGCGAGAGAGCAGGGTATTCCTGTGGGCCCTGGACGGGGTTCGGCGGCGGGTTCTTTGGTGGCGTATGCGTTAAGAATTACGAATATTGATCCGGTGCATCATGGGTTATTATTTGAACGGTTTTTGAATCCAGAACGTAAGTCTATGCCGGATATTGATACAGATTTTTGTATTGAACGGCGGGATGAGGTTATTGATTATGTTGCTGATAAGTATGGGAAAGATCGTGTCGCGCAAATTATTACTTTTAACCGCATGACTTCTAAGGCGGTTTTAAAGGATGTGGCGAGGGTTTTAGGTATTCCTTATTCCGAGTCGGATAGAATGGCGAAAATGATTCCGGTGGCGCGAGGAAAACCGGAAAAATTAAAGAATATGATTTCGGATAGTACGCCGGAACCGGAGTTTAAAACGACTTATGAAACTAAAGATTATGAGATAAAAGATGCCGGTGGAAATACAGTTGCAACGGTGACGGCGCGACAATGGATTGATATGGCACTCCGCATTGAGGGAACGAATAAAACCTATGGGGTTCATGCGGCGGGAGTGGTGATTTCTGCTGATCCTTTGGATGAAATTGTGCCGCTACAAAAGAATAATGAGGGGGCGGTTATTACTCAGTATTTTATGGAGGATTTGGAGTCTTTGGGTTTGCTGAAAATGGATTTTTTGGGTCTGAAAAATTTAACGATGATTCAGAAGACTTTGGAGTTGATTAAGCAGACTCAAAATAAGGATATTGATCCTTATCAATTGCCGGCGGAAGAAAGGAAGTTTCAGGAAATTGCGGCGAAGGGAAAAACAAATAAAATTCCAGAGGATATTAAGAAAACCTATGCAACTTTAGCTGAGGGAGAGTTGGAGGGTATTTTTCAGTTGGAGTCATCGGGAATGCGTCAGGTTGTTAGAGATTTGAAGCCTTCTTGTATTGAAGATATTTCTTCTATTTTGGCTTTATACCGGCCTGGGCCTTTGGATGCAGGTTTGATTCCTTTGTTTATTAATCGTAAGCATGGGAGAGAGGAAATTAGATACGATCACCAACTTTTAGAACCGATTTTGCAAGAGACGTATGCTGTTCTTGTTTATCAAGAACAAATTATGAAATTAGCTCAAGATTTGGCGGGATATACGTTAGGTCAAGCTGATTTACTGCGTAGAGCAATGGGGAAAAAGAAGGCTGATGAAATGAAGAAACAGCGAGAGTTTTTTATTGATGGTGCTACTAAAAATGGCGTACATCAAAAAATTGCTGAAGATTTGTTTGATCAAATGGTGAAATTTGCTGAATATTGTTTTAACAAATCCCATTCCACCGCCTACGCCTATGTGACCTACCAAACAGCTTATTTAAAGGCTAATTACACTACGGAATATATGGCGGCTTTATTGACAGCAAATAGTGGCGACCAAGATAAAATTAAAAAGTATCTTGCCAATTGTCAAAGTATGGGAATTGAAGTTCAACCACCTGATATTAATCGCTCTCAAGTGGAGTTTACACCGTTAGATAAGAAAATTTTGTTTGGTCTTTCGGCAATTAAAACAGTAGGAGAAGAGGCGATTAAGTGTATTTTGCGCGCTAGAGAAAAAGATGGGCCTTTTAAATCTTTGCCGGATTTGTGTCAGCGAATTGATTTACGGGCTGTCAATACTCGGCCTTTAGAATCGTTAATTAAATGTGGGGCTTTGGATAATATTAATCCCAATCGTAAACAATTAATGGAAGATTTGGATTTAGTAATTAAATGGGCGCAAAAAAAAGATAAAGACCGCGAAAGTGGACAAACTAATTTGTTTGATTTGCTTGGAGTGGCCGGTGATAAAAACGGCTTTGAAGAAGCGCCAAAAGGCAAGAAAGTTGATGATTTTCCTCAGAAAGAAAAATTACAATTTGAGAAAGAACTGCTGGGTTTATATGTGTCTGCTCATCCACTAAAGAATGCTGTGGCGATGGCAAAAAATCTTGATCCTGCACCAATAACTCTTAGCGAATTGCAAGACAAAAAAAAGAAGAATAAAGTTAATGTGATTGTGTTGCTGACAGAGGTAAAAAAAATAACAACTAAAAAAGATAATAGGCAAATGGCTTTTCTACAAATGGAAGATTTAGAAGGCCAAGCTGAGGCGGTAGTTTTTCCTGATACTTACGAGCAAATTAAGGATTTGCTTTTGCTAGAACAGCCTTTAATTGTTTCAGGAAAAGTGGAAATTAAGGAGGATAAGGCGCAAATTATTGTTGATAAAGTAGAGGAGGTTAAGGATGAGCCACTTATGGCTATATATGAAGTAGCATCCCTACCTATTGAAGAGGAAGAAGAGTTAGAAAAAAATGTTAATATTGTGGTATTAGAACTCACGCCGCAAGAAGTACAAAATGTGGAAAAAATGGAAAATTTAAAAGTTATTTTTGGGGATTATACTGGCAATGGAAATAGTGTAAAAGTGCCGGTGGTTGCTATGATTGTTTCAGACGAACAACAGCGTTTTATTGAGTTTGGCTTAAACTATCGTGTACAGCAATATGATGAATTTGTGAGCCGATTAAAAGATTTGGGTTTTAAGGCGAATGTTTCTGCACTTGTGGCTGTATAAAATAAAGATAGGAGTTTTCTAGCTAATTAAGGGATACTTAAAGTAAGGGCTTACGCAAAGGTGCTAAAAATAGTTTTTATAAGTAAATATTTAATTCAAAAAATTAACTATTTTGATAAGGTTTTTGCGTAAGTCATGTAAAGTTTATCTTACTTACAGATCAACTGTTGCGTTTTATATCATAAATCAAAAAACGCCATCAAAAAAAGGATTTTAGGTGTTTTCAACCGCTTATGTCTATCAAAAAAATAGAGTTTATTCTTTTAATTTTCACCCTTACCGGCCCGCAATTTATCAGTCAATTTATGCCAAATATTCACTGTTTTATCCTTACTTCCGCTTACAATAATTTCCGATAAACTACTGGCTGCTACCGCACAAATTGAATCCGAATGCCTGCTCAAATTATCCAATTCTTCCCCCGTGTTTACTTGCCATAACTTCACTGTTTTATCCCAACTTCCGCTAATTAAAATTTCACTATTTCCCATAAAAGCGAGCGAAACTACCGTCCAAGAATGACCAGAAATAGTCCGTATTAAATTGCCTGATTCTACATCCCATAACTTAATGGTTTTATCATCACTGCCGGTTGCCAAAATCTTACTATCACTACTAAAAGCTACTGCAAAAACCGGCCAAATATGATCTCTTAAAACATACCGCAACTCTCCCTTCATATCCCATATCCGAATTGTCCTATCAAAACTCCCACTTGCTAACCATTTCCCATTCGGTGAAAACGCCACAGCCGTCACCTGTAAATTATGCTTTAAAATACCAATTTCTGCCTTTTTATTAATATCCCAAAGTCTAATTGTTTTATCCCAACTCCCACTAGCCAAAATCTCTCCTTGTGGATGAAAGGCAACACTTTTGACTGCATGAGAATGTCCTGTAAAAGAATGCAATTCTTCCCAGGTTTCCAAGTCGTAAATCTTTACGGTTTTATCATCACTTCCCGAAGCCATCAACCGGCCATCAAGACTAAACGCAACTGTCTTAACAAAATTACTATGAGAATGTATTATATTCAATAATTCATAAGAATTTAAATCCCACAAACGAATCTTATTATCATCACTTACAACCGCCAAAATAACACCCTTTGTATCAATCGCAACCCCATTAACCGGCCCAGAAAAATCGCCCAAAGTTTGTCGGCATTCCCAGAGAGAATTTTTAACCCCAGATAAACTCTTATCAACAAATATAGAATACTCTTCATTTGTATTTATCTGCTTCCATTTGTGGTTTTTCTTAACCTCTTCTATTACCGCATCCACCGACAAAAACCGGTTCTTCAAAGAGTTTTCTACCAACTTATCCAAAACCTCCCCCAAACCCTCACTTACTTTTGTGAGCAAATAATATCTCCACACCCAACAATTGCTTCCCACATCAAATAATTGAAACGGAGAAATACCCGTCAAAAAATATAGACAACACGCGCCCAAACTATAAAGATCGCTATAAAAAGCAAGACTTCCTTTTACCTGTTCAGGGGCCATAAATTCTGCACTTCCCCCCAAAAAGTTTTTTTGCCCACATCGCACCAAACCATCAACCAAAACCACATCAATATCTCCCCCTAGACTCCTTAGTGTAGACTCACTACCGCTGCATTTCTCAACACTAGAGAGTGAGCTAAAAATCAAATTTTCCGGCTTAATATCCCCATGAATCAATCCCTGATCATGAAGAACTTTTAATTGAGGCAGAACCTCCGTTAACAACTGCCAAATATCATCCTCATTAAAATTTCCCTCCTCCTTCATTACCTCCGCTAAATTTCTGCCCGCAATAAATTCCTCAACCCAATAAAAACACTGCTCATCATAGAAAAAATCTAAAAACTGCGGTTTATTTCTATACCTTTTTAAACTTTTTAGCCGTAAAGATTTTTCCAAAAAACCATTTCTTTCTTTCTCAAAATCATCTCCAGATAAACCTTGACAATTTAATTCTTTAATCACACAAAAAAGCGCCGGATATTTACTTTCATCCCGCGCTAAAAACGTCCGAATTTCAAAAAACATAACATTATAAGGTGAGCTATTCTCAACATTTAGAAGTCGGTGGGCATTGCCCACCTTACATTTTACACAATGCCATTTTGACTGAGAGGCGTTTTAACGAAATTCCCAGAAATGGGCGGAATAACTGGCGGCAAATTGCTATCAGAAACTACAGACTCAACAACAGAGTTTTCTGTTTCTTTTTGAGGTGTTGGAATTTGTTTACCGGCTTGGTTCCATAAAATCATCGCCAATAAACCATCAACTAAACCATTACTCGAACCATTATTTCCCCCCACCAAAACATCAGGAATTAAACGCACATTGCGCTCACCAATAATCTGCATAATTTGCATCGCCGTGTACGCATTTTCACCCAAAGCTTCAACACCTGCACGATAAGTTTCTGCCTTAGCATTCCCCGTAGCGCGGATACCTTCAGCCTCACCTGTTGCCCGCAACTTAATACCTTCAGCCTCACCTGTTGCCTGTTGAATTTGCGCCGATGCCTTCAATTCAGCAATTTTCACACTTTGTTCAGACTTCACCATTTCCTGCTGAATTTCTGCTAAAGCTGTCTCCCTCACAAGTTGCTGCCGTTGTGTTTGAGCCATTTGTTGAACTTCAAAAGTTTTGCGTTGTTCCTCCGCAATTTTTCGCTCAGTTTGTGTTTTCATTAACTCTGGCGGCGGTTCAATTTCGCCAATCAAAGTATCAATTGCTTGGACATCATAACAACGTAGTGCCGCCTTAATATATTCTGCCGCCTCCGCCTGACGTTCACTGCGAGCACTTAAGAAATCTAAAACCGTATAATCTTGAGCAGAATTACGGAAATAATTGCCAATTGTAGGCTCTAAAACATGATCTACCAAATTTTGCATCGCCCCTACTCGCGAAATCACTTTTGGTGCATCCAAAGCCCCCACATGAATAATTTGTGCCACCTGCAAATCAAAAGCAAAACCATCTTTTGAACGCACCACCAAAGACGCTAATTTAGTATCATAATTATGTCTCTCTGTACGCCCTGACCAATTTAAAACAATATTTGTTGTCGGCACTAATTCTATTTTCATTACACGGGTATTAATAGGATGTTTGCCGGGATAAAGTGGCTCTGTCCACACTCCTTTATGTCCTGGCTTAACCAAATCTCCATGAGTAAAAGAAGCCCCACTTACGTCTTCATGGGGTTTGCCTACATAAGATATAACTACACCCACATAACCAATCGGAATTTCTGTCATTGCCACTTGCTCAACTTGAGCAAACCAAGGATTTAAATTCCAAGAACCTGACAGTAAAACCTGTTGTTGTAAACCTCGGCTACCACAATTTTGAATAAACTTTTGCCCATTTTGAAAATTATCATGATTCCCAATTACCGCTCCAGCAATTTCTCCAGCTTCAATAGAAACCCCATCTAAAGTTGTTACAATTCCAACCTTATCTGGTGCCACCGTATAAACTTGTAATCTTTCGGGAGAAATTCCACTTTTTGTAGCATTACTAGCGGTTATTACGGTAAATAATGCTGTATTAATTCGATAAGTTCCTGCTGTTAAAAACCCAATTTGCCGGCCTTTTTCTCCCCCATTAGTCAAAAATTTTCTGGCATCTTGAAAATTTTCACAATCAACTACTTTGCCCAGAATTCTTTCGGCAGGAATTGAATCACCATCTGCGGCCACAAGCAAAGCAATTTCTCCCTGGGGAACTACAATTACCGGCTCTTTTTTAACTTCATATTGCCAAGGCCAATAACCCCAATGCCACCCAGGTGCTAAGGTATCTGCTTGATAACCAGCTTCGCCATTTAAAGCAATTAATCTACCGGCCGGTAAACTACGAGTTGAGAATTTTTTAGCAACAATTCCCACCTCTCTTTCACTAATAATCACAAGGCCGGTTGCTGAAGCAAAAATCAAAATTCCCCCACCTAAAACTAAGGGAACCAATAACCATCCCCAGTTATTTCCCATTTCCACCACTTGATATGGAGAAGTGAAATTTTGCAGTTGAGCCACTTCAACCGCTGTTAATTTTTTTTGAGGTTGCTGTTTAGACAATAAATTTTCAATTCTCGTTTCAACTTTTGCTGAAGTCTTTTTTCCTTCACCAGCAACCGCCGGCATTGTCGTTAATACAGCTATGGTTGCTACCAGGCTGGCAGCAAAGCTTACTCTTTTAAGATCCCGACCTTTATTTTCCTTCTTCCGTAAATTTTTCATAAAATAATTTATTCCTTTCAGACCCATAGGACAACACTAACATTTTTGCAACTAACTTTAGAGGTATTTATAATTTTTTAATCTAGGTATAAAAGTTGCCAAACTATCATAATTAAAAGAGAAAGTCTTAAAAAGCAACAAAAACGGACTCCTAACGTCTCTAAATAAACCTTCTTTGACAAATTTCCTTACTACCAGCAATATTTTTGCTATAGGTACGGTAGTTGCGAAATCTTACCGCAAATTAGTGTATTTTCTCAGTGTGTCATTCTAACCACCAAAAAACTATGAGTCATCGAGTAAAAGTCCTAGAGCCATCAGGAATATTAGACGCTACACAAGCAGAAAATTTTGACCAACAAATTATTAATGTCATTCAAGAGGGAGCCGATATTGTTTTAATTGATTTGCAAGATGTTAAATTTATGGATAGTTCTGGTTTGCGACTAATAGTTTCTGCCTATAAAACTGTCAAAGCCGCTAACCTAAAATTTTTTCTGTGTTCGTTAAATCACCAAGCAAAAATGATTTGCGAACTATCGGGAATTAATAAACTTTTAGACATATTCCCTGACCGGCAATCCTTTAGTCAAGCCATAAATTCTGTAGAACAACTGGCTCAAGAATAGTTAGGATAGGGACGGGTTTACTATAAAGGTTTGTAACAGTATAAGCTCTGTAACTTTATAAAAAACGTGTATAAACCCGCCCCTACAAAATATTTATTTCCTCCAAGCCTTCATCGATATTTATATATTTTTGATTTTAAAAAACTCAGCTATAGCAAACAATTATCTAAAAACTAATCTGAAGCCAAGATACATCATCATCAAAAGTTTCTTTAGTATTATCATTTTGCACTTCAGTTAAAAACTCATTCAGAGTAATTTCTTTTTCTAAACTCCGACTTTGTAGCCAATTGATAAAAATATCAAAACTCCAAACCACTCCATCTGGGTGTTCAAATTCATAAATTCCATCACTAAAAATGTAAAGACTACTTCCAGGTGCGACTTCACACTCCGCATTAGTATAATTAACATTTGGTAACAGCCCAATCGGTAGACATCCAGGGATTCTTAGTTCTTGCAAACCTGTAAAATTGCCGTTATCTTTAGCAATTAAAACTGCCGGTGGATGGCCAGCACTTGAATAAATAAGCCGATTAGTTAAACGATTATAAACACCATACCAAATTGTAAAATACATATTACCATGCTTATCCATTTGAAAAGTCTGGTTAAGCGCTTCTAAAACATCACTAGGCGAATAATAATTAGTTTGTAAACCCGAACCTGATCGCAACAAATTTAATACAGATACGGACAACAAAGCTGAACCTAAACCATGACCAGAAACATCAATTAAATAAACTGCTAAATGATCCCGGTCTAACCAATCATAACCAAAACTATCACCGCCCAACTTTTTAGAAGGAATAAACAACCAATCAATCGCCACCGGCCCGCGCATAGGACGAGGTAAAAGCGAACGCACATATTTCGCAGCTTCCTCCAACTCAGCCTCTAGTGCCGCCTGGATAAGCTGTCTTTGCTGCAACTCGGCTTGCAAAGCCGCCTCAGCACGCTTGCGCTGAGTAATATCAATTCCTACAAAAACTGCCGCTTCATCCCCCAACCAATTCCACTTTTTAGCCAACACAGCATGACTAGGAGAACCCTCCACTTCTGCATCAATTTCTAAAGAAGCTTCACTGGCAGAACTTGCAAAAAATTCTTTTACAAATTGACCAAATTTTGATTGATGAAACCCTACTTCTCGATTTACAAAAGCCTCTTGAGGCATATTATAAATTGTCGCTAAATGTCGGTTAACACCCAAATAGCGCATATTAGAACTAATCAAAGAAACTGCCCCAGGTACAGCATCCAAAACCGTTTGCAGCAATTCCTTTGCCATTTGAATTGTTGCTTCCGACTGCTTCCGAGTTGTTACATCTCTGACAAATCCTTCAACACCCACAGGCCGGCCAGATGAATCTAGCCGCAAAATTAAAGTTTGAGACACCCAAATTTCACAACCATTGCGCCAAGCCAAAACCTCTTGCTGCCGCAATTCTCCTTCAATTTCTAACTGTTTAATACAGTTTTGCCAGAAACTTGTCTCCGCATAAAGTTGGCTAATATTTTCCACACATTCTAAAAATTGTTTTGGCGACTCATAACCAAAAATTCGTGACAAAGCAGTATTCGCGGTACAAAATTGACCATCCAAAGTCACTTGAAATAAACCTTCATCAGTCCGTTCTAAAATTTGCCGGTATTTGCGAGAAGTCACGTTACGAAAAATCCACCGACTCAATCTTTCACCGGCTTCAACACGGCAATCAATATTCCCTTCTACCCACACTGCATCGCCATTTTTGCTAACAAAAATTAACTCAATACCCTCTATGGTTTTGCCCTGGCGCAACTTTTCTAACAGCCAAAGTTGACGACTTTCAGGATGCAGTACATCCCACAACCACATTTTTTCAATTTCGGCATCATCGTAACCCAAAGTGGAACGCCAAGTTTGATTAACCGACATTAATTTGCCATCAGATAACCGCACACTTTGAATCACCACATTAGCCCGATCCAAAAAATTGTGTAAATGCGCTTGGGTTGTTTCCATTTGTCGCAATTGCCGGCGTGAATCCATCAACGCCATCACCTGACGCCCCAACATTTTTAACATTTCTTGCTGTTGTGAACCTAACTCACGGGGTTTGTAATCTATTACACACAACATCCCCAGCGATAAACCATCCCCCGTAATCAAAGGTACACCGGCATAAAACCGCACATAAGGAGGGCCAATAACCAAAGGATGCTCCGCAAACACACTATCCTGCAAAGCATCCCTAATAATAAATAAATCATTAGACAAAATTCCATGAGAGCAAAAAGCCAATTGTCGGCGCATGGAACCCTTAGACCAGCCAAACTTTGCCTTTAACCATTGACGCTCAGTATCGATCAAACTCATCAAAGCTGTAGGAGTAGCGCATATTTGGGCT
The DNA here is from genome assembly GCA_036704045.1 of Halomicronema sp. Classification (GTDB taxonomy): domain Bacteria; phylum Cyanobacteriota; class Cyanobacteriia; order Cyanobacteriales; family Oscillatoriaceae; genus Ancylothrix. The sequence continues at coordinate 27,294 of DATNQM010000011.1, forward strand.
GCTAACCTCACCAAATCATCAAAACTCGATTCTGGGGCTGTATCCAAAATATGATACTGCCTCAGTGTTTCAATTCTCAAAGCTTCGTTAGACGGCAATGGTGCTTGGCTCATTGCGACACGAGCGGTTGTCACGGAGTTTACCATTTTTATAGTCACACCAGCAGCCAATTTTAAAATAAAAGTAGATGCTTTTATACATCTAAATTTATATCATGAGCTTACCAAATCCCCCTGTAGGAATATTTTATTGTTAGCAAAGAAAAAGATATTTTTATTTGTCAAATAACCCTTACTTTTGGGTTTACTCACAATCAAAATTCTTTCGCATAAGCAAACAATTACGCTCATCAGCCCCTCGACTATATTCAAGGTGATCAGTCAATTTTTTCATAAAAATAAGTCCTCGACCACCTTCTTTTTGAAGCGGATCCATAGGAGGATTATCCAAAATCTCTTGAAGTTTGGCCGAAAAATCAAAGGGCTGACCGTAATCCCAAATGCGTATTTCTAAATACTTAGCAAAAACTTTGACCTCTAATTCAATAGGCGTATGGGACGGCAAGTTTTTGTGGGCGTGGCGGACAGCATTAGTGAATCCTTCCACCAAAGCTGTTTGACACTTCCACCAAACATTGGCCTCCATAGGAGACTGATTGAATTGTTCAAACCACTCCAAAACCTTCTCGACATCTTTAATATTTGTCGAAACCTTAAGCTGTGATTGCTTAAAGTGTGGCTGAGTTTCAGGCGTTTGTTTTTTTTCTGGTGAGGTCTTGTCTTTCCACCAACTGCCAAAATTTTCTAACATCATCTTCTATGTAGGAGAAGAATGAAATTGCCGTTCATCAAGTCCACCCTGCATCAAAAAGCAGATTACCAATGCTTTGAGAAAGTGTGTACTTTTCCAGTATCCACTTACATTGCACCGCTATTTTTGCGGAACAAAACCAAAATAGTTTTAACTATTAGCTTTAAGTCATAAATTAAACTCCAATTTTTTTGATATTGCAGATCCATTTTGATGACATCTTCAAATTTGGTGATTTTTGACCGGCCATTGACCTGCCACTCACCAGTCATCCCTGGTTTAACATCCAAGCGCTGCCACTCAGGAACCTCGTAACGCTCTACCTCATCGGGAGTAGGGGGTCGAGTACCCACTAAACTCATATCACCTTTGAGAACGTTTAAAAATTGGGGTAATTCATCCAAACTTGTCCGCCGTAAAAACCGGCCAACTTTAGTAATTCGGGGGTCATTATCATTTTTAAACAAAGGCCCTTCAACTTTGTTCTCAACTTGAGATTTCAAAGCCTCGGCATTGGTACACATTGATCGCAACTTCCACAGCCGAAAACGGCGGCCCATCCAACCGCAGCGAATTTGACTGAAAAAAATCGGCCCCGGACTATCAAGTTTAATTGCAATACCAATAGGGATCAAGAGTATCGCAGTGATCCCCAACCCTACGATAGCCCCGATTACATCAAGGAATCGTTTTACCCAAGACCTTACTGAGGGGTGGGTGGTGGGCAATTGATTTTCGACGCGATTTTTCCGGTCAGTCGCTAGGGGTGGAGACCCGGATCTTTCGACTGTTAGTACCTGATCTAGGCCGGTGATCGATAGCACAGCCATCACTTGCGGTTGCACGTTTCGCAACACGAGATCAATGCCTTTTTGTTGGGCTGTCCGCACGTTGTTAACCAACGCACCCACAGCACTGCTGTCCATAAAAACCGTCTGACTGAAATCTAGCACCAGCTTAGTAGGTGGCGGAACGGCCACAAAAAGCTGTTGACAAGTTTCCTTAAATGCTACTGCTTCCAGAACACTCAGACGGGTCGGTAGTTGTACCACTGGCATTTCTTCAGAAAAAGAAACCCGAAAGTTGGCATCTTGGGGTTGGCTAACCATATAACCCTGATACTTTTCGTTACTGTTGAAGGAGAAAAAAATTTTAAACGGAAAATATTAGTGATGTTTGTTTGGCAATCGTAACTTATTTAAGAACCTTTGAGCAATGATACTTTCGTGTATTTACACAAACTTGTTTATTTTAGAACCTTCAGGCACTCTTAATCCTATACACCAAGGCTGTCAGGTACGAATAATGGGAACTTGGCTTGCTTAACATAATTTAAAATTTACCTAAAAAAAGCCAGCCAGTAAAGGCTGGAGACAATCAGGTTTCACTACCCTATCTGTTAAGAGTTGGGGCGTGAAGACACTAATCGAGCATTTCGTCTTCTACTGGCGGGTGGGGAAAAATTTTACCCATCATAAATTGAGGAGTGTTTTGATCAGATTGTTCGGTTGAATCAGAACAATCTACGGGTTCATGCTTTGGCCCTACACAAATCGCCGTTTGGCCTACACCGGCCATTATTTCTGTAACTTGGCCAATAATAGTTTCAATGCGTTCGATCAATTGTTCCGCCACTTCTAAATTAGGCGCAACAATAAAAAAAGTTTTCAACCCCAAAGGACTAGGAGCAAAACCAAAATTACAATCTTCTAACAGCCGTTGTGTTGAATTGTCAAAAGAATCACACAATCGCTGCAATAAAGTTTGATAGAAGCTCTCAGCTAGTCTGCGGTCATCAAATCCAGGTTTAAACAACATGGCAAGTCCCTCCTCGGACTTTTTTTGCCATAACAAATTCTTGTATTCTTAGTGTGAGCCCTAAAACTAGCCCAGACAGTGATGAAAGTCGATGTGGCAATGTGATAATCATCTTCTTTCCCAGTGATGAGTCTATAGCAAAAGCTGTGACTGTTGGTGACCATTTTTGTGATCTGGATCGCCATCACTTTTAGCCATCAGTTAGCGGTTATTTTGTGTAGTAAACTACAATAAATACCGCCAAAGTTGTCACTACAAGAGATTATACCCATTTAAACCTCCAAAAATACAACTTTGGATAGATGTCAGAGAACTATTATTAAACTAACCAAAAAAACACAGAACTTGTTTGCTTGGTTCTTTTATATATTAACTTGATAACTACCCTAAAATTACAAACGGCGCCACAGAAAAAAAAACCTTTCTAAGAACCCCTGCAAACCCAGATTCCTAGCATAATTTTGTTTGGTTAACTGCAAAGCTGCCTTAGAACTAACCTCAGAAAGAGTAGGGTAAACGTGAATCATACTAGTCAAAGCAGAAACCTTTAATTTATGGGTCATTGCCAAAACAATCTCATGCAATAACTCACCCGCCCTCGTTCCTACCAAATGGGCCCCTAAAATTTCTCCATTTTTGCGGGTAATAATCTTGACAAAACCCTCTTTATGTGATTCTGCTATAGCCCGGTCTACACCGGCAAACTCTTGTTTAAGCACACAAACCTGATCCCTATACAAAACACGCGCCTCAGCCTCTGTCATCCCCACACTTGCTAATTCAGGCTGTGTAAACGTTGCCCTTGGCATGACGCGATAATTTCTGCGCCACACCGGCAAAAACAAAGCATTTTTCAACACCACTTGGGCTTCATAGCTGGCAGCATGAGTAAAACGATACCCGCCAATCACATCCCCACAAGCATAAATTTTTCGATTACTCGTTTGTAATTTATCATTAACAACAATTCCATCCCTGCCCACATCCACCCCCGCTGCTGGCAAATTTAGCAATTCTACATTAGGAAGCCGACCGGCAGCGACGAGAATTTCCTCAACTTTTGCCAATTGATTTTGCCCACTCCAAATAACTTTTTCTCCCCGCTTTTCTTTAACCCGATTAACTTGCGTATTTTTGAAAATCTCAATACCTTCTGCTTGTAATTGAGTTTCCACAACTTCGGCTGCTTCCCAATCTTCTTTAGCTAAAATTTGCTTAGTTTTAGCAATTAAAGTAACCTGAGAACCTAAACGAGCAAAAGCTTGTCCCAATTCACAGCCCATCGGCCCCGCCCCAATCACAGTAATACTTTTCGGGAGTTTATTTAATGAAAAAACTTCCTTATTTGTCAAATATCCACACTCTTTTAATCCTTCAATTTCAGGAATAAAAGGACGGGAACCGGTGGCAATTACAAAAGCACGCGCCGTGAGAATTTTATTATTAACAGTAAATTGGTGAGGGCTAATAAACTCTCCCTGACCAAAAATAACTTCTACGCCTAAACTTTCAAAACGTGTTGGTGAATCGTGGGGTTCAATAGTAGCAATAGCTTGTTCAATATGGCCGATAACTTTGGCAAAATCAATCTCTAAATTTTGGTAATTTATGCCAAACTGGCCGCTATTTTTCACCTTATAAGCAATATCGGCAGCGTGTAGTAAAGATTTACTTGGCACACAACCGTACCACAAACAGTCGCCTCCCAGTCGTTCGCTTTCCACCAAAGCAACTTTTGCTTTCAGTTGAGCCGCAGCGCTTGCTACTACTAAACCGCCAGATCCGCCACCAATAATTACTAAATCATATTCTTTAGCCACGAGTTCACCTATTCGCGATAGAGGATACAAAATTGAGAAACGGCACTGCGGTATTCCCTTTGACGGGAACTAGAGAGGGATTGAAGATTAGGAATTGAAGATTAGGACGCACGGATCAGACAGAGAAGCTTAGTAGTATCTGTTGCAGCGTTTTAATTTTACCTTGTCTATGGAAAGTCGGGATTGGTTGGTTACTGATAATGGTGAGTGTCAAGCGTGTATATTTTCGGGCAATGTTAAATACGATTCAAATACTTATCGTCTCTATCGATTTTTAACCGATATTGAGGATATTATCTTCACGGTTAAAGAAAATCGCAGACGTCTGCAAATGATTCGGCCTTTAGTCCGTCGGTTAGTGACAAGTTCTTATTGGCTACAATCAGAATTTTTAGAACCTTCTCCTGAGAGGGGATTTTCAGTTTTAAAGCTTTATGAGGAACCTCAATTTGGGATTTCTGTTGAAATTGTTTCTGCTGTTCCAGGGATTGTTTCCCAGATTCATAATCATGGTAGTTGGGCAGTAATTTTGTTGCTACAAGGTAGTTATAAGTACACGTTTTGGCAACCAATTAAAGATAAAGATTTTCCTCACAAAATTGAACCTGTGTCTCAAAAAATTATAAAAGCCGGCGATTTAATTAGCTTTTTACCAAATGCTATCCACAGAGTGGAATCTTTGGGTGAGGAAGTTACGGTGACTATCTGTGTGTATGGAACTCAGGAAACCCAACGACTTGAATTTGATCCGCTTTTGCATACGGCTGAGGCTTTTTAAAGCTTTTTTACTTCAATAGTTTCTATCAAATTTAAGACTGAAAACTCCCTCAATTTATTTTGATTATGTCGAGGGAGTGGGTTCGGTTTCTGTTTTAGTAAGAAATTTTTCGGTAATCCAATTTGTGACAATGTGTGATAATAGTCCCAAAGGGCCGGCAAACAAACATAAAATTAAGGAATGAATTGTCCAAATTCCTGTCCGTTGTCCTTCTAAATAAATCCACCGACCTACAAATAAATCCATTACTAGAAAATGTACCCAGCCGGTGGCTGTGGCTCTTTCTTCTGCAAAAAATTTAGCAATGTCTGTTAAGGTAGGATTGGCTAAAGCTTGGGCGGTTTCATCGTTAATAGTCCCGCTGATTAAAAAGATATAAAGCCCTGCCAAAATTACAAAGGGAATATAAGAGCCTATAATTTTTTTTGTGACTCCCCAGTTTGGTAATAAAATCATTAAAGTCCAAAAGGGTAAGACAAATATATTGGCACCGCTGAAAATTTGTTCTATATTCATGGTTTTTTGTTGTGTTTTGGTTATGATAAGGTTTTAAATGTTTCTTGGCAAGAGGTTTGTAAATTTCACTACTAAAAAATCAATGCTGAGTACAATAAAGGCTAGTTTTAGGGTTTGGTTGGTTTGTTGGTTATTAGTTTTGGGCTTGGTGATTAGCCGGCCGGTTTTTGCAGCAAATGAAGTTAGAAGTTTTGCTGATTTTTGTTTAAATCAAGATCAACTTACGCCCCAAGCTAAATTAACGGTTAGTTTAATGTTAGAAGGGGCGGGTACGGAAGATTGTCAAGAGGCTAAGGAGATATTTTCTTCAACTTTTGAACTTAATTTTAGCCGGGCGGGAATTTCTGATCTTTCTCCTCTTTCGAGTTTGACAAATTTAAGAGTTCTTTATCTGGATGTTAATAATATTTCGGATCTTTCTCCTTTGGGTTCTTTAGTCAATTTGACTTCGCTTTTTTTGGATAGCAATCAAATTTCTGATATAACTCCTTTAGAAAATTTGCAAAATTTAACTTTGCTTAGTCTTTTTAATAACCAAGTGTCTGATATTACTCCTTTAAAATCTTTGAAAGAACTTAGAAAATTGTCTTTGTATAGCAATCAAATTACTGATTTAAATGCTTTACAAGGGTTAACTAATTTAGAGTTTGTTTCTATTTCAGAAAATCAAGTTTCTGATTTAAGTCCCCTAAGTAATTTAACTAAACTTACTTTTTTATCTCTTTATGGTAACAGAATTTCTAATTTAAGTGCTTTGGAAAGTTTGCAAAATTTAGTTTATTTGAATCTTCATAGTAATCAAATTTTTGATTTACATCCTCTCGCATCTTTACAAAATCTAAAGGATTTAAATTTAGGCAATAATTACATTTCTGATGTTTTACCACTGGGGTCTTTAGTTAATTTAACAGAGTTGATTTTGTTTGGGAATAAAGTTAGTAATTTGAAGGGCTTAGAGTTTTTAAAAACCTTAAGTTATTTAGATTTGTATAATAACCAAGTTACGGATATTAATCTTTTGAATTCTCTGCAAAATTTAAGAATGTTGGATTTACGAGAAAATCCTTTAAACGAAAAACAATGTCCTGTAGAAGGGATATGTAGGTTTTGAGTTTCTCTTACAATATAAATATTTTAAGGGCAAAACCAAAGCAATTACAGGCTTTTTTAAGGGTGGAAAGCACAAAAAATATCCCCCCCTTCTCTCCCATCTTTCACAAAGAAAGAGAGGCAATAAATCGCACCTATCAGAAATAAAAATGCTATAAATAAAGATGAAAAATTGGATTTTTTTTGTTTTACTAATTTATAGAAATAACGAAGATAAATAAGAAGTAAGACAGAAGTTAAAGATTTTGCTTGGAGTTTTTCACAGATTGGTATTAGAATGCTAAAATAATTGGCAAATCAAGGGTTTGATAACATACCATTACAAGGAGACTTTGTTATGAATTCTCACGATCTTTTAATGTTAGGAATTTTGCTACTTCCAGGCTTAGCACTTTCGATAGCTATTATGGCTTCTTTTGCTGCTGGCGGTTAATTTTTCTAAGTATTCTGCCGTTTGCTGTGGACTAAAAAACTTTTGACAGATAAAATACCAGACACAGCAGCGGCGGAGACTTAATTTATAGCTAGGGTTTGAAAAATTTTTGAATTTATTAAGTTTTTAAGAAAATTTAAGACTATTTTTATACAGCAATATAAGAGAGAAAGCATAGCACCGGCAGTTAACTTTACCCAGGGCTATGCTATTTATCTAAGGTACGGTAAACGAGTTCAAATTTAGATCAAAATTTGCTATTTTTGGAATTGCTTAAAACATTGAAAGTAACTGCAAAAGAGTCTTTTTTTTATTAAAAACTCTTAATCCAAAACTTTCAAAAATTTTTATCCTCGTTTAGCATTGGCTTCCATATTTTCTAGCATTTCTAGGTATTGGGAAGATTTGGCCTGAACATCTCTAATAAACTGGCGTAGACTTTGATATTTTAAAGGGGCATTTCCACCTTTTTGAGAGTCTTCTATATGTTTATCCAGTTCTGCTTCTAATTCGTGAATATGCTTTTCAAGAACCGTCATTACAGCATTAACTCGAACATCAACAAAAGGTCTTAAAGCATTTTCTACCTCTCGCTGTTTTTTGATAACTTCCCCAATTTTTGCATCAGATTCATCAGTGAGAATAAAATCAGGAATATTCAAATCATCGCTGCTATTATAGCTATCATCTTCATCATCATCATCTTTTTTGCTTTGGGCAGCTAATTGGATATCGGAAGGACGATGATAACTAGCTTTAAAGCTGATTTCTGTAATTTCATCTTCATCAGCATCCAAAGTAATATCGCGCCCTCTTTGGATTTCTTGATAGTAGGGCAACATCGACTCTACGATGATATTAGCTGTTTTAATTTGTTTGTCGGGTTCTTCTAAACAAGTTGCAGTACCATAGAGACGAAACTCTAAATCTTCTGGAGTTTCACAAGCATAAAATAAAGCCCGTACTAACTCATCAAATTCTAAAGAATCGAGAGTTGCCCAATCTTGAGTGCTATAACCAAACTTATAGTTTAGGGCAGAAAAAACCAAAACTTTCGCCCGACGGACTGTAGATTCTCGTGATACAGTAAACTTTAAATCCGACAAATCGTAAGGATATTTAACACCTTTTTTAAGTTGTTTTAATTGGGTGCGAATCCGTTTACGTTTAGCTTGATTTTCAGGATAAAGTTTACTTAGTTTTTGAACCAAGGTACTAGCGAGCAAAAAATACTGGACTTTTTTATTCAGTTTTTTAATAACCTGAAGAATAAGAGACTCCAGATGGCCAAAAGTAGTCGCAACCTTATAAGTATCTGTGACTAAATCAGATAAATCCAAAGCATCGAGTGTGTCTTGGTTATTTTCCCACCGATTTTTAGTAGCACATAAAAGTAATTTTTTGATTTTGCTAACGTTATCACTGCGTTCTAAGTCTTTGAGGACTTCATCAAAACCCGGTATTAGTTCCATTTTTTTTCTCCTGTCAAATGCACAGCAAACCAGTCCTGTTAGGGTAAAGGTGATGTCGGCGATTCGCACCTCTATAAGTAGAAAAGTTTTTTAGGGGGTGCTTGCTGAAAACCAGACACAAACTAAGATCAATATTACTATGGTTTAGAAAAAGTATCCGTATATCACAGAGCAAAGCAACTAGATAACCCCTTAACATACGCCGCAATGTTTCCTCAACAGCCACTAAAACCAAAAAGCCACAAAAAGTAAGAAAAAATGTATTCTCAGTAGGAATTTTATTTGCACTGTTTTTGTCAGTCGAAGCGAGTGTGGTGTTTAACCGCAAAAGACGATCAAAAACTACGAGCCACACTCACCTGTTTTGCCCTAAACAGCCCATAGAAAATAACAATCTACTGCTTTGATATGGCAACTGACATCCGAGAAAATGCGGAAGCGCTCAAACAGACTCAAGATTAGTAATTGGCAAAGCCAAACAATCTTTGAGACACCAAACGACTTGAGTTTGCTCATCGGCGGTAAGTTCTGGGAACATGGGCAACGATAACACCTCATTAGCCAATTGTTCACAAACCGGCAAAGCGCCTGGTTTGTAGCCCAAGGATTCATAAACCGGCTGTAGGTGTAATGGCATTGGATAATAAACCATTGTACTCACCCCCCTATCTTGTAGCCGATCCCGTAGCCAGTTGCGGTAATCACCGCTATTCATAGGGTTATGACTTTGGTTCTGAACTCGGATTGTATATTGGTTCCAAACACTGGTACCACCGGCAATTTCTTGAGGACGAATTACACATTTAACCGGCAATAATAACTCATCATAAAACCTCTGCACTTTCCGCCGTTGATTGTTCCAGCTATCGAGATGACGAAGTTTGATTTGTAAAATTGCTGCTTGTAGGGCATCTAGGCGGCTGTTAACACCAATTTCTTCATAGTGGTAGCGCTTACTTTGACCATGTTCTTTCAAAACGCGCACACGGGCTGCAATGGCTGGATCGTTGGTTGTCACTGCGCCACCGTCACCACAGGCACCTAAGTTTTTAGTAGGGAAAAAGCTAAAACAACCAATATGACCGATACTACCAACTCTACGTCCTTGCCAAACAGCACCGGTGGCTTGGGCGCAATCTTCAATGACTGCCAAATTATAGCGACCGGCAATTTCTGTTAACCGCGTCATATCCACCGGCTGACCAAACAAATGCACTGGAATAATGGCTTTTGTTTTTTCTGTGCAGGCAGCCGCAACCGCATCCAGGTCAAGATTGTAGGTATGCTTGTCAATATCGACAAAAACCGGTGTTGCTCCTACTGCGGAAATTACCTCAGCAGTAGCAAAAAAAGTAAAAGAGGTTGTAATGACTTCATCACCTGGGCCAATATCTAAGGCTCGCAGGGCCAAATAAAGCGCATCGGTGCCGGAGTTGCAAGCAATACATTCACTTACTCCAACAAATTCTCCAAATTGCTGTTCAAATTCTGCCACAACTGGCCCGCCAATATAGCGTCCAGAGGCCAACAGTTCCAGCACAGCTTGACCAACTTCGGAGGAGATGGTCTGGTATTGTTGGGCTAGGTCAAGGGGGGGGATCTTCTTCACGCGCTTTTACCACAAGGTCGTAATTTTTTGAGATTATCGCAAAATTGTCAAAAATCCAGTTTCTTTTTAAGGCTGTACTGTTGAGACGTTTTTAAGGTAATAGTGTTTTTGATATAACATCATACTTTTAAAAGCCTATTTTTTACATTGATTTTCTCTTTTTGCAAAAATTTTGACTTGGCGGTTTGGTTGCTATGGTGCCGGTGTGTGGAGGCTCAAACGAAATTAAATTTAAAAGGGAGAAGCTAAAATGGAAAAATATAAACCGTTATCTTGCCAAGTTCTTTCTTCTCGTGGGGAATTAATTAAAGGTATTCCATAATTTAAATAGGCTGTAAAACTTTCTCCTAATTCTAGTCGTAAACCTAAGCCAACGGAAATTAAGGGACTGGTTGCTGTTGTGGGTATTGGTGAACTATTCCAACCGGCCCCAAGGTCAAGAAAAGGTGTTAAATATAAAATATTTTCTTCATGGGAAAAACGATAAATTGGCAGTCTAACTTCTGCGGAAGTAAACACTCCATTATCACTGATAATTGAGTCTTGGGGGTAGCCTCGGACGTTTTGTAATCCACCGATAGTAAATTGTTCTAAGGGTAATAAAGCACGGGAGGCAAGTTGGATATCTCCGCGAATAACTATTAAGGTATCTGGGGCAATTTCACGCAACCATTGTGTTTGACCTCTCCATGCAAAAAAACGGCTATCTGGCGGTTCTATATTGCGGGTTCCTCCCCATCCTAAGCCTAAAGAAAATTGAGATCGGGCGGCAAAAACTTGTTGGGAATCGCGCTCGGTCCAGTCTTGATAAAAGCGTAAAATGTTAAGGGTAGTTTCGCCTTGTTCGTTAGCACCGGCAGACAGAGGGAAAGGTTCACCGAGTAAGCTGGTAGAATTTTCGCGGCGGATAGCACTTAAACCTAGGGCAAATTCTTGGGTAGGTTTTTGAATAATTGGTTGACGAAAGTTAATTTCATAATTTTGAGATTTGGCTTTAATATCTACTTGATCAAATGGTGGTTGAATGATTACGCTATTGCTACGATTATAGGATAAGTTAAGGGTGCCGTTGCGAGAATTAACCGGCAAACTGTAGACAAAATCAAGGCTGTTACTTCCGTCGGTGTTGGCGTAGGTGATACTGAGGCTATCTCCGAGTCCTAGTAAGTTTAATTCGGTGCCAGAAATTTGCCTTAAAAAACTGCCGGTGCTGGGGGTTCGGCTGTTATCTAATAATATTTGAGTTTTTAAAGAGGGGGCTTCTGTGATGATGACTTCTAAGATGCTATTGCCTGGTTTTGTGCCGGCAGTAAGTTCTGCGGATATGGTAGCAATAAGAGGGTTGAGTTGTAGGTTTTGTAAGGCTTCTAAGAGTGTAGATGTATTTAAAGCTTTTTCTGTGACAAGTTCTATTCTGGAGCGAATATAATTAGAATTAAGGCGATTTGTGCCGGTGATTTTAATTTGTTGTAGTTTTCCTTCTAGGATTTTAATTAGGATAATTCCATTTTCTAATGTTTGGGGTGTAATGAAAGCGCCACTGGTTATATATCCTTGATCAATATAGTATTTTGTAATGAGGCTACGGGCTTGTAAAAGTTCATTGAATGTGATTTCTTTGCCTATATAAAAGTTAAGAAGTTTTTGGAGTTCTTCATCGCTAAAGGCTGTATTTCCTTCAAAAGTAAATTTTTGAACTGTTATTTTTCCGGGTATATTTTCTGGAGATGAAAATGGCGGTGGGGGTGGTGTGCTGAAGGGTTGTAAAAGTTCTTCTGGTGGTGGTAATAAGGCCGGTGGGTGTGGGGGGGTTGATTCCCTAGCCGGTGGGTTGGGAATGAGTGGATTTTGGGCGTTTAGGTAGGGTTCTTCTGAAAGGATAGGTTCCGAGAAAGTTAACAATTCTATTGATAAAAATATTAAGATTTTAAAAATCTTTTTTGGTTTATTTTTGAGATATTTTTTCATTGATTTATGAAGTTTTTCAATAAAATTATAAAGATAAATATAAATATTTTAATTAAGCGCAGAAAATGTTTCTACAATTAACGATTTTTTAAAAACATTTTCTGAAGGTTCTAAAATTTACATACATTGAACTTTTACATTTAAAGGGTTTAACCTTTTATGTGGTTAAAAATTCCACTTCAAAATTACTCCAATAACTGCCGCAACTGCTACAATAATCGGTTCAGGTAGCTTATTTTTAAATTTAAAAAGCAAACCTAAAGTTACAGCGGCAATTAAAATTGTTGGAATATCTATTAAGGAACGCCGACCCAAGACAATTACAGCGCCGGTAATTGCGCCAATTGCAGCCGTAGTCACTCCATCTACAAAAGCTGCAATTCCTGGTAATTTGCCGTACTTTTTGAAATAAGGAGCAGGCAAAATGGTAAATAAATAACAGGGAAAAAAGGTTGCAAAGGCAGCTACACAAGCACCAGAAAATCCCGCGACTAAATAGCCAATAAAGGCCGTAGTAATGACCACCGGCCCTGGTGTAATCATTGCCACTGCGACAGCATCTAAGAATTGCTGAGTAGTTAACCAACCGTACTCTTTTACCACACCACCATAAAGAAAAGGAACAATTGCCAAACCGCTACCAAAAACAAAAGCACCGGCTTCAGCAAAAAACCAAAAAATCTTCCATAAAGTGCCGGTGGTAGCAACTGGCGCTACAGCAAACAATGGCAAAATAGGCACAATACTAAGAGTATTTTTTTTACTCCACCATTTTTTCGGAGGTGCTTTCACTAACCAGACTAAAATTCCCGCAGCCAAAAATAATTTTACATCTTCGGTTTCTGTCACAATTGTACTAATTGCTGCGACTAAATAAATTGCCCAAAGTAACCAATCTTTACCAATACTTTTACGGGTGAGACGGTAAGCACTAAAAGTAATAATGCCAATAACACTTGCCCCGACTCCATAAAAGACAGCTTGCATTCCAGCAATTCCTTCAAATTTTGTGTAAGCCCACCCCAGAGTAACTACCATTAAAAAAGATGGAATGACAAAGGCAAGCCCTACTAAAGTTGCGCCTAAAATACTGTAGTCTACATAACCAAGATATATTGCTAATTGTGCGGCTAATGGCCCTGGAGCAAGTTGAGAAAGGGCTAGTCCTTGGTTGTAGTCTTCTTCAGAAATCCACTTTTTTTTCTCCACTAAATCTCTGTGCATATAACCAACTAAAGCCACCGGCCCGCCAAAGCCAATAGTGCCTAATTTCAGGGTGTATAAAACCATTTCCCATAGGGTGTATGGTAATTTTTCTGTCGTGGTTGTTTCGTGATTTTCAGAAGGTGTTAATTCTGTCATAAGTTTTTATGTCTGTGTTGCCCAATACACACTTTTAGCTGACTTTAGTTATTTTTCATGAAAAAAATAACACTTATTTTTTATGAATGCAATATTACCATTTTTGCTTAATTAGGATACTTTTGAGATTTTAGTTAAAAAATTTTTAAAGCAAATTTCTCCAGCCAAAGTTTTTGAGCTAATTATATTAAGCCAAATTCTAAAGAAGCTAGGTTTTTAAAAATCTTTTGATTACTTTAGCTAACTGCAAAGCCCTACAATTATGCGTAATAACTTTCTCCAAAATTGATAAGATGTTTGGGAATAGAATTAACCTATTTATAGTTAATTCTATTTTCTGAAAGTTTAAATAAACTAATTGTTATAGTTATTCCCAGCCTCTCACTCTTTGAGGTTGAATTTGTTGCGTTTGTCTCTCCGGTAAATTTTCTGATATTTTAGCAAGGGATAATTGCAAAGATTGAATTTTTTGCGGGTCAATGTTTTTTTCTAGTTCTTGTGCCAAGGTTTCTAGTTGGCTAATGAGGGGAATAAGTGTGTTAGTAATTTCTACACTATTGGACTGTTTTTGAAGCTTTTTAACTTGAAAAACTAAACGTTTAAGGAACGGTTTAATAATTTTTTGATTTTTTTGTTCTAGTTGCTGAATACGTCCTTCGAGTTGTTGAATTTGTAGTTGAATAGCCTCGTTTTGAGAGGTTGGAATTTCCGAATTAATTCCAGCAACGGGTAAAGTTTGGCGCAAAGTTTCAATTTCGTTTTGTAAACTATTGCGAATTTCGCTTAAATGTGCATTACTGCTATCTCGAAGACGGAGAATAGCGCGCCGCAAAATGATAAATTCTTCTTGAATTTTTGCCTCGTTTAAGGTTGCATTTTGTTGCTCCATTTTTTCTTGTATTTGAGACCACAATAAAGCTAATCTCACCATTGATTCTTCCATTTCTCGCAGGCGTTCTACGGCCGGTAGGCGACGCATTTGCACTCTGACCGATTCTACATCACTTCGTAATTGACGCTCTACATAACTAATGGCAGCGTTAGTGTTTTTTGTATTGAGTTTAGTTTGGGCTTGTAGGCGTTGCCTGTTAATAAAATTTAACGAAAGTGCTAGGGTTAAAGGTGCGGCTGCAAACACTGCTTGGTTGAATAGGGCGGCACAGATTGTTCCTGCTGCTGAGGCAATCAAAGAAGCTGATTCTGCTATTTCGAGCCGGTTTAGTGGCTGGTTTTTGAGGTTGCTCACGGCGTTAAGGGGCTAGAGGTAGAGCATCATAGCTGTAGTTTAGTGCAATTTAGGCCGCCTCGCGTTTATTGAGCAAGTTGTTATGTGTTGTGACAGTTTCGCTGCTGTCTACGGGCTAGACAGTTATTTGTTGTCTGTTGATGTGGTATAAAAGCTTACGAGTCAAGGGTTTTAGGTTTTAATACTGATTTGGGCCTAGAGGCGGCAGTAAGAGTGGCACATTTTACTTACAGTAATCTTAGAATTTTTTTTAGCTTAGATACAGAAACAAAAAAGGTCAAGATTTAATTTATCTGAGACTTGTTTACAGTGTTGTGTCTATTTAATCCGCTAAATTTAGGAAAGGAGAAGGTCATGTATAACAACGATTATTTACCAATGTGTTCTGTAATTAATGATTTGGATGCTTTAATTTCGGAAATGGATAATAACCCTGCTTTGTCTCCTTGGGTGGTTCGTTTGGTTCTGAAGTCTATTAAGGATAAAGCAAAAAAAATGGCCACTGGAGAAGAAGAAGCTTTGCTTTATTTTGAGGAAGATTTTAATATTAAGGCTTTACTAAATTAATATCAAGTTTTCCAGTGTGGAGATGGTTTTTTTCTCTACTCTGGATATAAAAATATCGCAAATTTTGATTTGCACAATTTGTTTTAGTTTGACAACACTAGACCTCTTGCACCCCCCTTAATCCCCCCTTGCACCCCACCCGTTCCCTCCCTAAGAAGAAGGGGAGGGCTGGGGTGAGGTCAGAAATATTTTCGCGCATAGGTCTACTTTTTTAGCACTAAAAGATTAGTTAGATTAGGCGATTTTGTTGGAAATTTTGCTACTTTTTGTGGTTTTTTGTTTGGCTGTGTTTAAGTTTTTTTGATATTCGGCAAGTTTTTTCTTAATTTCTGCTTTTTTGGGATGATCTGCCGGGGCTTGTTTCATTAGTGCAATGGCTTCTTCCCACCGGCTGACTACGAGTTTCCAGTCATCAGGAGTTGCAGATGACTGGGAGAGACTTGTGGCGCTGGCGGCTTTGTCTTCTGCGAGTTCAAAGGGGTCTTTCCCTGGGGGGAAGGTGATGGCTGGGGTGGTTGGTTTTGCTGGGGTTGCCGGTTTTGCTGGGGCGGCTGGGGCGGCTGGAGTTGCCGGTTTGGCTGCTTGAGGCGTTGGGGCCGGTGGGGGTGGGGTTTCGCCTCCGCAGCCGCTTAGGGTGGCTAAAAGTAAAACTAGGGGTAGGAAAAGGCTGGTTTTTTTGGTTTTCATTGGTGCTTTAAAAGGCTTTTTTTGTGTTTGACGATCAATAGTAGTTTTTTAATCTGAAATTATCTTACAACTTTAGGGTTTGTGTCTTGATTCTTTTAAAACTGCTATTACAATCAAAGTTAAAGAAATATTTCCGGGTTTGGGCCATGAAACGGATCGTCTTGATTGCTGGGTTTGAAACATTCAATGCAGACTTATACCGCAAAGCTGCACAGATGGCGAGTTCTGGCTGTTTTGATTTAGATATTTGCATATTTAGCGATAAAGATATTTCTAGTCAACCGGCTACTATTGCTTCTGCATTGCAAAATGCTGATGTGTTTTTTGCTAGTTTAATTTTTGATTATGACCAGGTTTTATGGTTGCGAGAAAAGGTAAAAAATATTCCTATTCGTTTAGTGTTTGAGTCGGCTTTAGAGTTGATGAGTTTAACGCAAATTGGGGCTTTTAAAATTGGTGATAAACCGAAGGGTATGCCGAAGCCGGTGAAGTTTATTTTAGATAAATTTGGTAATGGAAAAGAGGAAGATAAGCTGGCGGGGTATATTAGTTTTTTGAAAATTGGGCCGAAGTTGCTTAAATATGTGCCGGTGCAAAAAGTCCAAGATTTACGAAATTGGTTAATTATTTATGGTTATTGGAATGCCGGTGGTGTAGAAAATGTAGCGGCGATGTTTTGGTTTTTGGCGGAAAGATATCTTGGTTTAAAGGTTGGGGAAATACCAACTGTAATTGAAACGCCTAATATGGGATTATTACATCCAAATTATAATGGTTATTTTGAATCTCCTCACGCTTATTTGGAATGGTATCAAAAAAATCAAGAAAAAAAGCAAAATCCGACAGTGGGAATTTTGCTTTATCGCAAACACGTTATTACAAAACAAAGTTATATTTGGCAATTAATTAGATATTTTGAAGAGGCGGGTTTAACTCCTTTGCCTATATTTATTAATGGTGTTGAAGGTCATGTGGCGGTGAGAGATTGGATGACCACAACCTATGAAATTGAACAACGTCAAAGGGGGAATATTGAAACACCGTCTCTTTCAAAAGATGCAGTTAAAGTTGATGCAATTGTTTCTACGATTGGGTTTCCGTTGGTAGGAGGGCCGGCCGGTTCAATGGAAGCTGGCCGACAAATTGAGGTTGCTAAACGTATTTTATCTACAAAAAATGTTCCTTATTTTGTGGCAGCGCCCTTATTAATTCAAGATATCCATTCATGGACTCGTCAAGGCATTGGTGGTTTACAAAGTGTGGTTTTATATGCTTTACCAGAATTGGATGGTGCCATTGACACTATTCCATTAGGAGGTTTAGTAGGAGAAGATATTTATTTAATTCCTGAACGAGTTAAACGTTTAACAGGACGCTTAAAAAGTTGGATTAATTTACGCCAAACAGCGCCAGAAAATCGTAAAATTGCTGTTATGTTATATGGCTTTCCTCCTGGGTATGGGGCCACCGGCACCGCAGCTTTATTAAATGTGCCTCGTTCCTTAATTAATTTCTTAAAAGCCCTCAAAAAACAAGGTTATAACGTGGGAGAATTTCCAGAAGACGGTGAGGAAATTATTCGTTTAGTAAAACAAGCAGATGAAGAAATAGAAGAACCGGGAAAAGTCAATTCACAAACCTTAGAAAAATGGTTAGGCTATCTATTAACTAACCGCATTGAAAAACAATGGAAATCTTTAACCAAAACCGCTATCAAAACTAACGGCGATGAATATCAAATTGGCGGCATAGAGTTAGGAAATGTTTGGATAGGTGTACAACCGCCTTTGGGAATTTCTGGCGACCCTATGCGGTTAATGTTTGAAAGAGATATGACGCCTCATCCCCAATATGCAGCCTTTTATAAATGGCTACAAAATGAATATCAACCCCATGCAGTTGTGCATTTTGGAATGCACGGAACTGTTGAATGGTTGCCCGGATCTCCGCTTGGTAACACCGGCTATTCTTGGTCAGATATTTTATTAGGAAATATGCCAAATTTATATATTTATGCCGCTAATAATCCTTCAGAATCAATTTTAGCTAAACGGCGGGGTTATGGCTTATTAATTTCCCATAATGTGCCGCCCTATGGTCGGGCCGGTCTTTATAAAGAATTAATGATTTTACGAGACTTAATTGCAGAATATAGGGAAGATCCACAAAAAAATTCGGCGTTGCAAGAAGCTATTTGTAAGAAAATTGTCGATACCGGTTTAGATACAGACTGTGCTTTTGAAGAAGCCAAAAAATTAGGTATTACTTTTTCGCCAGAAAATGCCAGAATGTTCAGCAAAGATGCCCTAAATCATTATTTTGTCAAAGTTTATGAATACTTACAAATTGTTGAACAGCGTTTATTTTCTTCTGGGTTGCATACCTTTGGAGAATGCCCAACAGATGAACAAATAACATCTTATTTAGATGCTTACTTTGGAGAAAACGCAGTTGTTAATGAAGAAGCCGAACAAATTAAAAAATTATTAATGCAAACAACTGATGAATTAACTAACCTTTTACGCGGTTTAAATGGCGAATATATCCCCCCAGCCCCCGGTGGAGACTTGTTAAGAGATGGCCCCGGAGTCTTGCCCACCGGCCGCAATATTCACGCCTTAGATCCCTATCGAATGCCATCACCAGCAGCCTATGAAAGAGGTAGAGAAATTGCGAAAAAACTCATTTTTCAACACTTAGAAGAAACCGCTGCATATCCTGAAACTATCGCTGTCATGTTGTGGGGTTTAGATGCTATTAAAACCAAAGGAGAATCGTTAGGAATTTTATTAGAATTGGTAGGGGCTGAACCTGTAAAAGAAGGAACCGGCCGTATCGTTCGCTATGAACTAAAACCCCTCCCGGAAGTAGGACATCCTCGCATTGATGTCTTAGCTAATTTGTCAGGAATTTTCCGTGATAGTTTTGTCAATATTATTGAATTATTGGATGATTTGTTTTTGCGGGCATCCGAAATTAATGAACCAGAAAATCAAAACTTTATCCGCAAACACGCTTTACAATTAAAAAATCAAGGTGTAGAAAATGTTTCCGCGCGCTTATTTTCTAACCCAGCAGGTGATTTTGGTTCCCTTGTTAATGACCAAGTAGTTGATAGTAGTTGGGAAAATGGCGAAGAATTAGCAGATACTTGGCGCAGTCGCAATGTATTTAGTTATGGCCGTAAAGATAAAGGCACAGCCCGTCCAGACATCTTAAATCAACTATTAGAAACCAGTGAAAGAATCGTTCAAGAAATTGATTCTGTAGAATATGGTTTAACAGATATTCAAGAATATTATGCCAACACCGGCGCCCTCAAAAAAGCAGCCGAAAAACAAAGCGGTAAAAAAGTTAAAGCCAGTTTTGTTGAAAGTTTTTCTAATGACACCACACCCCGTCAATTAGAAGAGGTATTAAGAATGGAATATCGTAGCAAATTACTTAACCCTAAATGGGCAGAAGCAATGGCAAATCAAGGAAGTGGTGGTGCCTACGAAATATCCCAACGTATGACAGCATTGATCGGATGGGGTGGAACAGTAGATTTTACCGATAATTGGGTTTATGAACAAGCAGCAAATACCTATGCTTTTGATACAGAAATGGCAAAAAAAATCCAGCAAGCAAACCCCGAAGCCTTCCGTAATATTCTGGCCAGAATGTTAGAAGCAAATGGACGTGGTTTTTGGCAAGCCGACGAAGAAAAATTAAACAAACTACGCAAATTGTATGATAGTATAGATGATAAAATTGAAGGCGTAACGTTAAATTAAAACAACATAAAAATGGATTACAAAACCGCTCGTAACTTCCTCATCGACCAAGGAACTGCTTTAATAACTCAAAAAAATCCTGATGCTTTTCTGCTATTACTTAAAAACAAAAAAATACCTATTCCTGGCCAAATGACCTCCCTTTTACTCGCCCTAAAACTTATTCAAGATACCCTAGTTGAAGAAACCACAATAGATAGAACCCTGGGCGGTGCCATCTATTTATTAGCCATAGAAAGTTATAGACTATTTGAAGAAGGAAAACGGGCCGGTGTTGATTGGCCTCCCCTTTTAAAAGAAGACCTCAAACGCCTTTCTGATACCGTTGCTGAAATCTTTTTAGGCAATTAACTATGACTCTTTTTTTAACCTAATTTCTCTAGGGTAAAGTGGCATTTAATCTTTAACTTTCAACACCTAATTTTCAACTACCATGATTACAGGAAAAACACAACTTTTAGGCATAATTGGCAACCCGGTTGAACACTCGCTTTCACCCGTCATGCACAATGCAGCCATCGCCGAATTAGGCGTTAATTATGTTTATATTCCCATGCCAGTTAAACCCGAAAATTTAGCCGATGCTATTAAGGGATTTTCTGCCATTAATCTAGCCGGTTTTAACATCACAATTCCCCATAAACAAGCCATATTACCTTTTTTATCCGAAGTTTCACCCGCTGCAAAAGCAGTCGGGGCAGTTAATACAGTTTGGAAAACTTCTAACGGTTGGGCCGGCACTAATACCGATGTAGAAGGTTTCCTTGCCCCCCTCAAAACCTATGACTATAACTGGCAACAAACCTCCGCAATTGTATTAGGAATTGGCGGCGCAGCGCGTGCCGTAGTGGCCGGTTTATCTCAATTAGGCATAGCCGAAATTCACTGCATAGGAAGAGATGCCAATAAACTTGAAACCTTTAAAGAAAGCTGGCAAAATATACCCCTATCAACTAACTTAATTACTCATCCTTGGGAACAATTAAAATCTTTAATTCCTAACTGTGGTTTAGTTGTAAATACCACTCCCGTCGGAATGTATCCAAAAATTGAAGAAATCCCCCTTACTCCTGAAATAATACAATTATTAAAACCTAATACCATTGCCTACGACTTAATCTACACACCTAATCCCACAAAGTTTTTAAAAACCGCAAAACAAGCCGGTGCTATTCCCATAGACGGCTTAGAAATGCTTGTGCAACAAGGTGCAGCAGCCCTACAAATTTGGTTAAAACAATCAGTGTCCGTAGACACAATGCGCGCTTCTTTAAAAATTGCCCTTGGCTTAAAAAATTAAATTTAGACTTGGTTATGTCCAACATTTAGAAGTAAAAATTTCCCTCTGATCATCAAAAAATTATTTCTAAATGTGTCCTCAACCCCCATAGAGGACTATAACAAGGTTAAATAGTAGAATAATCCCAAAACTTGTTTAAATTTTAAGGAGTTCAATCCGTGTACAAATTGATTCGACAGATATTTACCCTTAGCATTGTTTCTGTGATATTGCTAATAGGCTTTTGTACCAACCCCGCCCTAGCTTTAACCCAAATTCAACTCACAAATATTTCCTACAAAGAATGCCCTGCCGAAATGGCAAAAGGCAGCGTTACCAGTGGCGACATCACCCCAGCCAACTGCTTTTTAATCACAGGTACCGCCGTAAACCCCACCGGCAAAAGCGTCTTTGATGCAGATGTTTTTGGTCGTATTTATGACGCCAACAACGACAACGTAATGCCAAACCGTACCCGCATTGGCAACCTCGAAGAAATTCCCCCTGGCGAAAGTTCTTTTGAATTCAGAATTTCTGTACCGGCAAACCAACCAACCCCCTTAAAACTCGAAAAACTAAAAGCAGCCGGTTTTACTCGTCAAGTCCGCCGGTAATAGTTATCTTTCATAAAAATACACAAACCCGACTTCTTTAAAGAAACCGGGTTTGTAAAAATTGTCGCCAAAAGCAACTGCTGATTTTTAATAACCTTTACCCTAAAAACCGGCCGTTGGAAATGATAACAAAGCAGGAATTTGACCAAGCACAGATTGAAGTACATTCAGCAAAATAAATGCCAAAAAAGGAGAAAAATCTAACCCACCAATAGGGGGAATAAGCGAACGAAAAAGATTCAAATAAGGGTCAGTTAACTGACTCAAAATTGAAAAAGGTGGATTGGAAAAATCGATATTCGGAAACCAACTCAAAAGAATACGCACCACCAGAAGGACGTTGTAAATCGCCAAAAACTGGATAAGGGCGTTAACCAATAAAAGAACAGCAGAATTCATAGACTTTAACTTTTTGTTTCCAAAAGTGAACAGGCACTAAAAACCTTGCCTTAGTTTAATCTATTGCGGCGGCTCCTACAGATCGGCTTCGCCCTACCATAGGTGATCGGCAAACCACCCCTTTGCTAAATATCTTCAGCCGGCAAGCGTTCAGTTTCCATTCCCCCACTGCCATTCACACTTTGTAAGCCGTGACGAACATCATCAATAGCATCATTCAGTTGAGCAATTTTATCTTCCAAGCTCCGCCGCGCCGACTCCATGCTATCGTCTTTAAACTGCCGAGTTTTTCCGCGCATTGTTTGACGTTCCATTCGGGGATTTAAACGGCCATCATCGCCCGCAGTACCAAGAGTGCGACGCGACAGCACAACCCCCAAAACACCACCAACTACACCGCCAAAAACTGCCCCGGCAATAAACCCACCCGCAAAACCATCTTTATTACTCATCGTTTACCCTCAAAAACAAACCTCAATTTCAGCCTAACTCAAAATTATCCCCAGCCCCTTTCCCTATGTAGGGGCAATTCCCCTGTGGTTGGCTACCAGCGAGGAGCTCAGCAGGGGCATTTGACGCAGAAAAGTTAAATTTTAAGTTCCAAATGTTCTATCACCAGCATCGCCCAAACCAGGCACGATAAAGCCTTGTTCATTGACATTTTCATCAATGGTTGCTGTATAAATATTCAAACTTGGATAAGCCACACTCAACTTTTGCAGAGCCGGTGGCGCTACTACCACCGAAATAATCCGCACCAAAGCCGGATCAACTCCCCGTTTCGTCAACTCTGCCATCACTGCCATAATTGTGCCACCAGTAGCCAGCATCGGCTCACTAATCAGTACCCGTGTCTGGGGGGCAAATTCTTCTGGCAATTTATTCAAATAACAGCTAACTTCTAGGGTTTCTTCATTTCGCACCATGCCAACGTGATAAATTCCCGCCAATGGTAAAACCGCCTGAGCCCCTTCTAGGAGGGCTAAACCGGCCCGTAAAATCGGCACCACCACCACCGGCACCTCCGGCGAAATCATCTCTGCTGGGCAAGGAGCCAAAGGCGTTTGGACGGCTGTTTGCTCTGTTGGCAACCAATCTCTACTAGCTTCATAGGTCAACCACCGGCCCAACTCCGTCATTGCACTCCGAAACAAAGGTGTCGGTGTCAGCGCATCGCGGGCCACAGCCAGCCAGTGCTTAATCAACGGATGGGGAGGAACGTAGACCCGCATTTGAATACTCATACCAACTAAGTCACCGCGCGTGATACAGACGTGAATATCATACCTCGCCTACTCCCCTCTAGTGCCGCCTTCGCTTCTTGAAAATTTTTTCCAAGAGTATTGACAAAGATTTTCAATAACCGTTATAGTTATTTTCAGTGTTCTCCTCTCTAAGGATCGGCAGGCGGGATCGGTGAGTCATCGTTGACAGATCCCGTGCTTTTTTTTCGGGTAGGCTTCTCTAATCGTGGCAAAGCTGTACACTCAAAAATAATTCACGCACTTCTTTAAAATTTCAGATTTCCCCATGCCAGCTTCTGCTCAAAATAAAGCCACCCTCAACCCCATCCCCTCCCAGGGGCCGGCGGAGGGTCAATCTGATCAAACCTTTGATGTTATCGTTATTGGGTCTGGAATTGGCGGCTTAGTAACTGCAACCCAACTGGCCAGCAAAGGTGCAAAAGTCCTCGTTTTGGAAAGTTATCTTATCCCTGGTGGTAGCGCCGGCTACTTTGACCGTGAAGGGTATCGTTTTGATGTTGGTGCCTCAATGATTTTTGGTTTTGGTAGTAAAGGCACCACTAATTTACTGACCAGAGCGCTTTCAGCGGTCAACGTCAGCCTTGAAACAATTCCTGATCCTGTTCAAATTCACTATCATTTACCCAATGACTTAGAGCTACAAGTACATCGGGATTATGAGAAGTTTTTGCAAGAACTAATAGAACGCTTTCCCCATGAACGGCAAGGCATCCGTCAGTTTTATGATGAGTGTTGGAAAGTGTTTAACTGCCTCAACGCTATGGAACTTCTATCGTTAGAGGAACCTCGCTATTTAATGAGGGCATTTTTCCAGCATCCGCTGGCTTGCTTGGGTTTGGTAAAATATTTGCCGGTGAATGCTGGAGATATTGCCCGTAAATTCATTAGTGACCCAGAGTTGTTGAGGTTTATTGACATTGAGTGTTACTGTTGGTCGGTGGTACCGGCAGATATGACACCAATGATTAATGCCGGTATGGTATTTTCTGACCGGCACTATGGCGGAATTAATTATCCTAAAGGCGGAGTCGGCCAAATTGCTCAAAAACTGGCAGATGGTTTAGAAAAAGCCGGTTCACAAATCCGCTATAAATCAAAAGTCACTAAAATTATCACCGAAAAAGGCCGTGCTGTTGGTGTGCAATTAACGAGTGGGGAAGTGTACAAAGCCAAGCGAATTGTTTCTAATGCAACTCGTTGGGATACCTTTGAAAAACTTTTGCCGGCTACAGAAATACCTTTTGCTGAGCAGAAATGGCAAGAACGTTATAAAAAGTCACCAAGTTTTTTAAGTTTGCATTTGGGGGTGAAGGAAGATTTAATACCGGCCGGTACTGCTTGCCATCATATTCTGCTGGAAAAATGGGAAAAAATGGAACAGCCAGAAGGCACCATTTTTGTTTCAATTCCTACATTGCTTGATCCAGATTTAGCACCAAAAGGTTATCACATCATCCATGCTTTTACACCAAGTTGGATGAATGACTGGGAAGATTTATCAATGAGTGAATATGAAGATAAAAAAGAGGAGGCTGGGTGGCGTGTAATTGACAGCCTAGAGAAGATTTTTCCGGGGTTAGATAAACAATTAGACTTTATGGAAATAGGGACTGCGCGCTCACACCGGCGCTTTTTAGGACGGGAAGATGGAACCTACGGGCCCATTCCTCAACGCAAACTTAAGGGGTTATTAGGAATGCCTTTTAACCGCACATCAATTCCCGGTTTATATTGTGTTGGAGATAGCACATTTCCGGGGCAAGGATTAAACGCTGTGGCATTTTCTGGCTTTGCTTGTGCTCATCGCATTGCTGTTGATTTAGGATTGTAATTTTTTGCCCAGGCAATACGCTTGTCTGGGTTTTTTGTTCCAATACTTAACCTGAAAATATCAACATGAATACAACAGAACCAATACAAAAAGAACCTTGGCTGGCAGTTAATTTATCCAAAATATTCCCTGGAGTTGGACAAATTTATGCCGGCAATGTATTGAGGGGAATTTTTTGGATAATTGCTAATATTGGTTTGTTAATTTTTTTAATTTATTCCTTAATCAATCCTCAAATAAATTTGGGAATAACTTTAATATTTACAGGGATTTATTTATTCTTGACTGTAGCAAACTTTTTTGATGCTTATCGCTGTGCAAAAAAAGCAAATCAGCCGCACTTTGAAAGTCAAAGAAAAAGCAGCAAAGACCCCTGGCTGGCTGTATTTTGGACATCTTTTATTTTAGGGGCCGGTCATCTTTATATCAAAAAAACATTAATAGGTTGTGCTTTGTTATTTTTTTGGGTCTTAGGATTAATTATTCCCCCGCTAGGAGTGTTGCAAATTTTATTAACTCCCTTTATTGCTTATCACGCCTATAAAGCTACTCCTACCAATCGGCCAAAATCCCAAAAATATCTTAAAAGTTTGATAGCATTAGTAATAATTTTGCCATTGATAATTTCTGTGGTTACGAGTATATGCCTCAGATTGTATATCGCTGAAGGCCGCTATATTCCTGCGGGTTCTATGCAGCCAACACTAGAAATCAATGACCGCTTAATCATTGATAAAACAATCTATCAATTCCAAGAACCAAAACGGGGAGATATAGTAGTTTTTGATCCTACAGAAAGCCTCATTCAGCAAAATTTTACAGATGCTTTTATCAAGCGTGTAATAGGTCTAGGCGGAGAAAAAATTGAGGTAAAACAAGGCCAAGTTTATATCAATAATCAGCCTTTAAAAGAAAGCTATATTGCAGATAAACCCAATTACCAATACGGCCCAATAACAGTACCCCAAAACGAGTATTTTGTTCTAGGAGATAACCGAAATAATTCTTATGATAGCCATTATTGGGGATTTGTACCAAGGCAAAATATTATTGGAAAGGCAGTTAAAAAGTTTTGGCCTCCTGAGAGCATTGGGCCTATTGAAGAAGTGAACTATTAATTGGATAATCGAAAAAACACGGCTTGAAATAACTAGCAAGCTTGTGGTTTCAAGAATTTTTTAATTAAGCAAGGTGGCTACGGCATTGTAAGGAGGGTGCATTCTTTCCCCCAGCCCCCTGTACCAAGGCATTCCCTCTCTTACTCCCCCCTTACCAAGGGGGGCTGGGGGGGTTAACCTAAGAAAATACTAAAATTCAACCACACCGATGACTCAACTTTATAACAAAACATCCGAGAAAGCGAAACGGCAACAGCTTCGACGGAATATGACAAAAGCTGAATTGATCATGTGGCAAAAACTCAAAGGTAAGCAGCTTGAAGGATATAAGTTTCGCCGTCAATACAGTGTCAGTTCATTTGTCATCGATTTTTATTGCACCGAACTTAAACTAGCAATAGAAATTGATGGAGACAGTCATTTTGAAGATGGTGCCCAAGAATATGACCGGCAGAGGCAGGCTTTTATTGAGTCTGTTGGGATTAGATTTTTAAGGTTTACTAATGATGAGGTGTATGGGAATTTGGAGGGGATTATTCAAAAGATTGGGGAATTAAGGTGAGTGATGAGTTGTTGATTTTACCCCTCCAGAGCCCCAAGACTACCCCCCTAGCCCCCCTTGGTAAGGGGGGAGTATTCTTTCCCCCCAGAGCCCCAAGACTACCCCCCTAGGGTGTGTTTTCAAACTCGCTGTATCCTAGAAAATAGAAAATGGCAAACACTTAAAAGTGATGAACCGAGGAGACTTAAGTAACGAACAGTGGGAGAGGTTAACACCCCTACTTCCTCTACTCAAACCCCGAACAGGTAAACCAAATCACGACCACCGACAAGTGGTGAACGGCATTCTCTGGATACTCAGAACTGGGGCTCCCTGGCGAGATCTGCCAGAACGTTATGGAAAATGGCAAAGTGTGGCCACAAGATTCTATCGCTGGCAAAAAGCTAATATTTGGCAGCAAATCTTAGAACATCTCCAAGCCGATGCTGATCTCCAAGGAAACTTAGATTGGGAGGTTCATTATGTCGATGGCACAGTAATTCGCGCACACCAGCACGCAGCGGGTGGAAAAAAGGGGGCCAAGTTGAGGAGAAACTAGGTCGTTCTCCTGGTGGGTTTAGTACAAAAATACATATACGTTGTGAAGGTCAAGGTAAACCGCTTACTTTTTTACTCAGTCCAGGTCAACGTAACGAATCAATATTTTTGGAACCGTTAATGGAACAAGGAGCCGTCAAACGTTCCGGGCCAGGTCGTCCCCGTATCCGTCCACAAAGGGTCGTAGGAGACAAAGGCTACACAGGTCGTCGCATCCGTAGTTATCTACGCCGTAGAGGTATCCGTTTTACCATCCCACGACTTTCAAATGAACCACGTCGGGGTTCAGAGAGCCGTGAAATCTATCGTCAACGCAATATTGTTGAACGTGCTATCAACCGACTCAAGCAATTTCGTCGCCTCGCTACTCGATATGAGAAGCTAGCTGCAAATTATACAGCCATGATTACGGTTGCCTGCATTCTGCTGTGGTTGTAGTTTGAAAACACGCCCTAGCCCCCCTTGGTAAGGGGGGTGCATTCTTTCCCCCCAGTCCCCCTTGGTAAGGGGGGAGTATTCTTTCCCCCCAGCGCCCCAAGACTACCCCCCCAGCCCCCCTTATTAAGGGGGGAGTAAGATGTTAATTTCAGGTATCGACTAGAACTGCGTGGGTTCCTCCCCACACAAAAGCGAATCGCATACAGTGGGCGCTTCACCATCGCTCATCTCTCGACAAAAAGCGATCACTCTGGCGTAAAGAAAAAGCGAGCGCTTTTGTGCCATCACTAAGACGTGCGATCTGCTTGCAGCAGCGCTTCGCTATCGCACTCAATCTCCCATCATCTACCGTGATCACAATAAAACGTAGGGTGGGTTAGCGACAGCGTAACCCACCGAGTTTAATGATAGGGATGGTGCGTTACTTCGTTAACGCACCCTACAAGATAGGTGATCGCACTTTATCGCTTCTGTCCCTCAGTTGGCAGGATGTCATACACAAGCCAAATCTTTAGATGAGTTGATGGAACGTATCCGAGAAGCTATCGAGCTCTGTTTGGAATTTCAAGAGGAACAGGATTCATTGGATTTTGTGGGTGTGCAACGAATTGCAGTTGAAGTATGAGCCAACTGCCAAGTTTAACAGGACGCGAAGTTATAGCATCACTTGGTAAAATAGGTTTTAAAGTTGCTAGGGTGCGTGGAAGTCATCATCAGCGATAAATTACACGTACACGAATAGATTGACTGATGGTATCATTTGGAGTTACCGAATTTATTACGATTATCGGATATCTATTAAAGTCTCTAGATATACATGTTTTCGTCTTGGGGCCAGGAAAGAATCTTTCCTGTTTTAGTTCAGAAGTGCTCGTGTCTACTACAATTACGGTACCGAAAAAGTTATCACTTGTCTCGAAACAAATTAATGTCTGCCCATAACCGGGTGGTGTAAACTCCAATTGCTCTTCAGGACCGAGAGTCTTGTTGTCTACTAAAATCGTTTCTGCTAAGGCTGTACCAACGACACCAAAAGAAATTCCAACAGTAGTGATTAAAACTGCCGGTAGTTTTTTGACAATAATCATACGACAATACCTTTTTTGTGTAAATTTACGTTGAATAGGGGTTTTTTCTTCCTCCATTAATTAGACGTTGCCCAACCCCAATTTGGGAATTTTTCGAGTTACGAGCAACTTTTCTCCCCACAAATTCACTGTCAAACCCTAGAACCTTTCGCCTTCTTACCCTTCAACCGGCGCAAACTCTTCTCAACTTCCCCACGCGCTGGATACAACAACTGCTGACTCAACGCACTTTCATACGCCTGTATCGCCCCCAACTTATCCCTCAACCCCACCAAAGCTCTCCCTAACCAGTAATCAGCCATAGCCGGGTTAAACTTTCTCAATTCCTGACATCCCTCACCGGCAACTTTCCACCAGCGCTGACTAGCCTCAACATCCCCCAACACCTCGTAACTCTCCGCCAACCACACCGCCGCCGGCACGAATTGCAGAGAAATTC
>DATNQM010000012.1:0-112915 GCA_036704045.1 Halomicronema sp.
AATCGTTGCCGTGCCATTTTGATTTCCTGCCGGTGTTAAACTGACTGTGCGGTTATTTCCGCTACCAGCAAAAACAATATTACTATTTGGAATAAGACTTGTATTTGAAGAAGTCGCCGATAAAATTAACGAGTCTGGCAGAGTTTCAATATCTCCTATCGTAAAACTAATCGTGCCGGTTGCCGTATCTTCATTTATTGTTTGCGCTGTAATACTTGAAATACTTGGCGCATCATTCACCGGCACAACATTTATCGTCTTATTTACAGCTAAACCAACCCCATTATCCCCATCCGTCATTTGAAATTGTACCGTGCGAGATAGCGCCGAGGGATTTTCAGAATTATTCAAATAAACTATATTTTGCAACAATGCCGAAACCGCCGTTACATTCGCATTTGCATTGAAATTAACCACCAAAGGAGTTGAACCATTATTCCCGCCACTAAAGGTACCAATAGCCACCCCACCATAGCTAATCGTACTGCCTGTTACGCCAATTTGACCGGCAGAATTTCCCACATTTTGAATACTTAAACTATCTTCCCCTAAACCCGTCGCCCCAGAAAATTGTACCGTCAAAACACCACCATTAAAATCAGCCGAGTCGGAGTCAGAAACAGTCGCGCCGCTATCCACAACCACCCCTCCACTGTTTTCCGTATAACTCAAACTTTCGGGGGTTAAATTAATTACCGGTGGATTAGAATCATTATCTGTAATACTGGCAGAAATCGAATTTACCGCCATACCATTATACCGAGAATCCGTACTGGTTACGGTGTGTTGAATAGTGCCGGTGTGCGTACCTTCTGCCGTTGTATCATCTACCGCCGTCACCGTCACCGTTTGCGCGACATTCCAATTTGTATTATCAAAAATTAAACTTGTTGGAGTTGTCAAAGTTTGCCCGCCAACATTTGTTAAATTTACTGTTACCGGCGCTGTGACAGGAGTTTGCAAAACCACCGTATAACTATCCGTTACCCCATCTTCTGTTAAAACTGTACTTCCCCCCGACTCCGTAATAACTACACCTGGAGTCGTGTAGGCAGAATTTTGAGTACTTGGAGTTCCAAAAATATTATTACCTAAAGCATCAGTACCATTTCGAGTAATGCCGTTATTAGTTCGCCAGTTACTATCAATATCTGGGGAAGTTGGATCGAGTCTTTCCATTGTAAAACGTGCGTTTGTCGCTGCATTACTACCTGCCGGCCATACTCCACCATTTTCATTAGCGCTATCAATAATAGTCCCTTCACTTGAACGTAAAATTAAACTAGTGCCGGTGGTATTATTAAGTCCGCCAGTGTAAACAAAATTAGCTGGAATACTATTTACCGTTGTATCTGCGGTTCTTTCTAAAAGGAAATATCCCCCCGCCGCAATCACTCCATTTGTAATAGTAATCGTTGTGCCGGTGCCTGTTTGAATTGTCCAGCCGGTTAAATTTATTGCATTTGCAGTTGGGTTAAAAAGTTCTATCCATTCATCCGTTGCATTAGCCTGAGTTCCCATCCAAGCAATTTCATTTATTACCACAGAAAGCGCCGCCACGTCAACTGTATGAACAGTAGAAGTAACAGTGCCGGTGTCGGCAATTTGTAACCCAGAAATTACCCCAAAATTATTGATAATTCCCGCATTTGCCAAACCAAAACTCAACCTATCTCCGGCTACTAAATTATTGACATTTGCTACAAACAAATAATTATTGCTTCCCACCGGCACCGTCAGATTAGCAAAAGTCAAGCCATCAGCAAGATTAAGCGGACTTTCCACCGTACCAACAACCACATCCCCACCATCTTGAATGCCATTATTATTGACATCTTGCACTAACTGTAAACCTGAGATATCAGAATTTAAAATACCCGTTGGTGAAACAGTAAAAGTTAAACTTCCGACATTGATATTTTCGTTACTTGCAGTTAAATTAAACCGATGTAAAACGTTGCTGGTTTGAGTTGTGGTAAATTGATCTGTAATTTGTCCAACGGGATGTTCACCTAATACCAATTGTCCGATATTATTGCTGGTTCCTAAAGTTGCTGCTTGCTTCCTCAAATCTGTCGTATCATTATCAGTATCACTGGCATTCGGTACACGCGCAACAGCCTCATCTATTACCCCACTTGCTGCACCATTTGTAAAACTAACTTGATCAATAATAGTGCCGGTGTGGTCTTTCAAAACCAGTGTAATAATATTATTAATTGCCCCGCCGTTGACAGTCCCTAAAATCAAATAATCTCCCACCGCCGTATTGCTAAAACTTCCCCCACCGCTACTAATGTAACGGGATGTACCAAAAGCACCCCCCTGGGCTAGACTTCCGACTAGCGGCGAGGCATCATTAAGTTCTATCGTCCAGCCGGTTAAATTTAAGCCTGCTTGGTTAATATAAAGTTCTACCCATTCATCATTAGCGCCGGGAGTTCCGCCGGGGATAGGATTAATAAAACTACTCAAACTCCAGTCTTGTTGAGGGCTTGTCACTACTTCATTAATTACCACCGAAGATGCCGCATAAGGCATCCCCGCCACATTCACCGTAATACTCCCCGA
Organism: Halomicronema sp.; assembly: GCA_036704045.1. Classification (GTDB taxonomy): domain Bacteria; phylum Cyanobacteriota; class Cyanobacteriia; order Cyanobacteriales; family Oscillatoriaceae; genus Ancylothrix. The sequence goes on from DATNQM010000012.1 coordinate 2,572, forward strand.
TGCAGTTAAGACACCGCCGCCGGTATTCCCCAAGTCATTCACACTCAAATTAATAGCATCTGCACCCACGAAATTACCACTGCTCACATAAGTGAGACCTGTAAGTGCGTTATTAATATTCGTGAGAGAGCCTGTAAACGTCATGGTGCTGTCAGCCGTACCGTCGCCGGTGCTGAAAGCCAAGCCATCAAAGGAATTTAATGTGAGAAAGCCGTTAGATACAGATAATGTTACCTGTAAATTGCCGGTACCTGCATCAATATCAGAAACGCTAATTCCAGAAATGCTTAAATTCGTATTTTGATTAACAGTTTGGGAAGCAGGAAGAGAAAGTGCCGGTGCATCATTAACAGCATTAATTGTAATACTTGCCGTTTCCAATGCTGTACTAAAAGAAGTTAAACCGCCGATGCCATTTGTGGCAACATCTAACACACTCCCATTAGTCTCAATGGTTTGATCCCAAGCACGATAAGTAATATTAGCCGTTCCATTGTAATTGGCATTTGGAATAAAACGAATCCGAGTATTAACATCCGATGCTAACAAAACCGCCGCGCTTTCTGAAACTGTACTAAAATTATTCCAATTTGTGCCATCTGTAGAATATTGCCAAGTGCCATTACTGCTATCTATTCCTGTTAAAGCAATGCCTTTTTGATCGTTGACATCGGCATCTGTAATGCTACTGCCAATAATACTAGAAATTAGAGTACCCGGATTAGAAGCATTAGCAACATCTTCATTAATTGCTGTTAAAGTAGGTGTGCCGGTGTTATCCAAAACAGGAGCACTATTCACAGAAAAAGCTGCCACTGTTGAATCCAATGCCGGCAAAAAATTGTTATCGCTGAGTAAAAGTAAGGAACGTTTTCCATTCGATAAATTTGGCCCAAAAGTCATCCCCTCAAAATTAGCAATGGGGAAACCGGCAGTTTGAAAATTAGCAATCAACGTTTTTTGAACTGGTGTATAACTATTACCTATTAAAGAATTTAAACCAGAAACATCCGTTGCATTATTTAAAGATACTTGATAAAGCTTTAAACTTCCCCCTACTGAAGGATTCATCGAGCGTTCTAACACTAATAAATTCGTGTTATCTATTGCTAATATCTCAGAAATTCCATTGCCGGCATCTGTATTATAAACATATTCTGCTGCCGCACTGTTGGTGGTTAAATCGTAAGTTAAAATTCTTGAAGGAGTGCCGGTGGTTGCGGTTGGTGCTGCTACCTCTTGTTTTAAAGCGTTTTCTGTTGCCGTAAATAAAAATATCCCGCTTGGGCTAATTGTTAAACTTTCAAAAGCTGCATTACCAACAATACCGCTTGTGGTGTTAGTTGCTGTAAATTTAGCTGGAATAGTAAGCGCTGAAATTTGATTGCCGGTGCTAATATTAAACTCATTAATAAATGGTTGCGACGTAGGATTACCGGACGTAAAAATACCCTCAGATGAGATATAAACTGAACTTCCTAATAAAGCAATGCCTTCTGTGTCTGTTGTATTGGCAGCAAAAGTAGGGGTAGGGTTTCCTATTGTTCTAACAGCATTTATTGTCCACCCTCCTGCTGCCAAAGTATCACCTGTTAAATTAATTGTTCCTGTGTAAAATCGAGCAGCGCCCGGAGAACCAGTGGAGTTGCGACCATCGGAGATAATATAATATTGATTGTTAACACTATCATAGGTAATTCCTGATAGCCCGCCAACAATAGTACCTCCCACCGTTGTACCAGAAGCAATTGATGACTGACCAATAGAAGTTATAATTGCTAAACTTGATTGATAATTATCCCTCACCGGCTTACTAAATATTAACCCAGTTTCAATATTGCCGGTTTTATATTCAAAATCCCAATTTCCACCAAAGCCGGTTTTATCCGTCGAAGCCGCCACATCCGCGCTAGTTAACTCACTCAACTCTTTTACAAATTCTTTCCCAACATCTCCCGCCGCCACATCACAACCATACAATAAAACATCTGCATCAGCTGTCAAACTACCACGCCACAATTCAGTTTGCGAAATATCTGCAATACTTACCGAACTGTCACCCAAACTTAAAGCACCGGCACTACCGTGAGAAACAATATGAACAGCAGAAACATTCTGTCGATGAGATAAAATCTCCGTCATTTCCTCCAACTGATTGCCCGTAGAATTGAGGATAAAAACCTCAGCATTGCGATCAACCCCAGCTAATAAACTTTGATAATTTTCTACACCTGAATCGACAAAAACAACTTCCCCAGCCTCATTTTGTTCTAACATTTGACCGGTGAGAAAATCAAAACCAGCAGCAGAAGAAAACAAAAACCTTCTATTAACATCCAAAAAATCAACAGAACTATCCAAACCACCAAAAGAAGTTTTATTTATATATAAATCATTTCTCACCGGCAAAAATAGAGAAACATCACCTCCACCAACCGGCAGCAAAGGCAACCCAAAAGGAGATATCATCAGCAAATCATCAACAGAAGCCGGTGTATGAAAAAATGGTACTAAAACATCCTCTGTAAAATCCACAGATAGCACCCTCAACTTCTCTAAAACTTTATTAAATCTGTGTCAGTTTTATCCTAAGAAAAAACAAATGTCACTATACAAACACTCCACTTTACAAAAAATTTATTTTAGAAGAACATTCATCAAAAAAATCTAAATCAAAACATAGAAATAAAAAAATATTAAACCCCAAAAACCCTTGACAAATAAATTTTATTATGCTTATTCCAAAATTTTAACCTTTCATAGGGCATCATCCTCCCAAACAACCAATCACCCGTCCCCGATAATGGTTAGGATAAGTTTCAGATTTACTTTCTTATTCAGACAAAGCCAAATAATTTGTTATAACCTATGGAGAATGCTATCCCAGAGTTAGAAGAGATAAGACGCCAGCTAATGAGCCAAGCGCGACCAAAAAAACCTAAAATGCTGGTAGTAGACGACGAACCAGACAACCTGGATTTGCTCTACCGAACCTTCAGAAGAGAATTTCAAGTGCTTAAAGCCGAAAGCGGCATCCGAGCCCTAGAAGTCCTTCAAAAAGAAGGTGAAGTCGCCGTCATCATTTCTGATCAAAGAATGCCAGAAATGAAAGGAACAGAATTTCTCAAAAAAACCCTCCCACAGTTCCCTAACACTGTGCGAATTATCCTAACCGGCTTCACCGATATTGAAGACCTAGTAGAAGCAATCAACTCAGGCCAAGTCTACAAATACATCACCAAACCTTGGGATCCCAACGAACTGAAAGCCGTTGTCGAAAGAGCCGCAGAAACCTATGATGTACAAATGCAACGGATTGAAGAATTGCGCCGAGCCCAAGTACAAACCAACCTGCTAGCAGCCATAGCAGAAGCCGCTCAAGCCGCTGATTCACTCTCAGCAACCCTTGAACCCATCGCCACTGCCTTTGCCAAAAGCTTCAACAGCGATGTTTGCCTATTGCAACTTGTCGAAGCAAACACACTTTCTGCCACCACCGGCATTTACAGCAACATAGAAAACCCCCAAAACTGGCTTGCCAACGATCCCCTAGTTAAAGAAGCCATCAACAGCCAAAAAATTCAGGGTTCCGTCAACGTCCCAGCAGATACAGAATTGGCCGGTGCAACTCATTACGAACAATCAGGCATTCAAGCCCACCTAGTCGTTCCTATCACCTATCGAAATCAAACTGTTGCCGTATTATCACTGCAATGGAAACAACCCTCAAGCCTTAAACAAGACGAACTTACTCTCATTCATCTATCCGCCAAGCACGTTGCCTTAGCCCTTGCTAGTACCCGCGTTGGCTAACACCATCCAATCCCCTATCTTGTGTAGGGGCAATCCCCCTGGGGTTGCCCCAAACATAATGTAGGGGCAATCCCCCTGTGGTTGCCCCAAACTTTTTGACGTAACCACCAGGAAACTACCCCTAAAAAGACCAAAATTTAGCCCTAGGAAGCAACCCTTGCCGTCGGACGCCGACGAGTAGCCCGACCGGCCGTAGGACTCGGAGTAGTAGGAGTAGTAGGAGTAGTAGGAGAAGGAGTTTCAACCGTAGTTTTACCCGGCAGTTCCTTGGGAGTTTGCATCAAAAACACCAACAACGGATTACTTTGTAACTCACGCCGTAACAAGCGTTGCACTTCCCGTTCCATTTGCACCTGTACACCTTCCCAGTCTACCTCGACAGTTCCATCGGCCAAAGGTCTTGCAAACTGCGGCCAGCGGTCATTCAAAGTATCTTCCAACGCCTGCACAACCCACTTATGCAGCATACTATGTTCCACCGCCGTCACCACACCGCGCAAGTGTAACACCGGCTCGCTTGCTAACTGACCATTATTGTTGACAACTGTAGCCACCGTCACCACACCATCTTCGGCCAGTTGTTGGCGTTCCTTGAGTACAGTGTCTTTAACCACACCAGAACGAGAAGAATCTACCAACTCTAAACCAGAGGGTACACGTTCAGCAACGCGGATGCTATTGGGTGTCAACTCCACCACATCGCCATTATCAATAATCACCATATTTTCTGCGGGCACCCCCATACTTTGGGCCGTCTTCGCGTGCTGAATCAGCATTCGGTGTTCGCCGTGCACCGGCACAAAAAACTTCGGACGAGTCAAAGCTAACATTAGCTTGTGATCTTCTTGGCACCCGTGACCGGAAACGTGGATGCCTTTATCGCGCCCATAGATCACATTGGCACCTTGCATCATCAGTTTATCAATTGTATTAACTACTGCGATGGTATTACCTGGGATGGGGTTGGCAGAAAATACCACTGTATCCCCTGGGCGGACTTTGATTTGCCGGTGTTCACAGTTAGCAATGCGAGTCATCGCTGACATTGGCTCACCTTGAGAGCCAGTTGTGAGAATTAGCACTTTGTCATCGGGAATGCCGCGCAGTGCATGGAGAGGCTGAAATAAATCATCACCGCACTTAATATATCCCAAAGTCCGGGCATGAGCTATCACATTTAGCATTGACCGGCCTACCACAGACACATACCGGCCATGTTTTTTAGCTAATTCCAGTACAATTTGTAAGCGGTGTACCGAAGACGCAAAGGTAGTTACCATCAACCGGCCTGGTGCAGTTGCAAAAATCCGGTCAAGATTCGGGTACACTGAACTTTCCGAAGGTGTAAAACCTGGAACTTCGGCGTTTGTCGAATCACTTAATAAACACAGCACACCTTTTTCGCCGTATTCTGCAAGCCGGTGGAGATCAAAAAATTCGCCATCAACGGGAGTATGGTCAATTTTAAAATCTCCTGTATGAATTACCACGCCGACGGGGGAATGAATAGCGACGGTAAAGCTATCTGCTATGGAGTGAGTGTTGCGAATAAATTCAACAAAAAATGATTCCCCAACTCTTACCACATCGCGCGGGCCTACGGTTCTTAGTTCGGTGCGATTTTGGACACCGGCTTCTTCGAGTTTGCCTTCCAGTAGGGCCATTGCTAAGCGAGGGCCATAAATAACCGGCACGTCAAATTGTTTGAGGTGAAAAGCAATGCCACCAATATGATCTTCGTGACCATGAGTGACTATCATACCTTTGATTTTGTGCCGATTTTCTCGCACATAGGTCATATCTGGCAAAACAATATTTACACCGTGCATTGCTTCTGTTGGAAAGCCTAAGCCTGCATCCAACAAAATCATTTCGTCGCCGTATTCAAACACACAAGTGTTTTTGCCAATTTCATGTAAGCCCCCCAAGGGTATAATTCTTAGGGTTGGTGTAGAACCGTTTTTAGTCATGGGTGTCCTCACTGATTTAGTGATAGGAGAAAAATTTGCGGAGGATTCCTTTTTTGGAATATTTTTAAGATTTGGCTTTTCCCAGTTCATCAATTTTCGCTATTGTTGTCTTTTGTGATGTTGCCTTTCCGAGGAAATGGCATAATTTTTTTAGCTATTTTCTGCGGTGTTTTTTGGGGGGTTTTTAAACTACCGCCTTAGCATAAATTTCGATTTTTGTCAAAATTCTTTATGCTTTAATTATTTAGTTTTCAACAAAAAACCAAACTACAACATTAAAGCAAGGAAAGTTCTTTGAGCACCTCTTTAAGTCTTTGTTCAACCGATGCCGGTGCCTCACATAGGGGCAGACGCGGTTTACCTACATCCCAACCTTTAAGCTTTAGGGCTACTTTTAGAGGGATAGGATTTGTGGTTAAAAACAAATCTTTAAACAAGGGGAGTAGTTGCAGGTGAATTTTTAGAGCTTCTTGTGGTTTGCCGGTGCAAAACGCTTCAATCATCTGCTGTATCTGGAGGCCGACTAAATGAGATGCTACACTCACTACGCCACACCCACCTACCGATAGCAAGGGTAACGTTAACGAGTCGTCTCCTGAATATATCCCAAATTCTGGTGGTGTCAACTTTCTGACTTGACTTGCTTGATCTAGGTTGCCGCTGGCTTCTTTTATTGCCAAAATATTCGGAATTTCCGCTAGTTTGGCTACTGTTTCCGGTAAGAGATTTTGGCCTGTTCTGCCCGGAATGTTATAAAGCATTAACGGAAAACCTGGCACCGCTTCGGCAATGGCTTTGAAGTGCTCATAAAGTCCTTCTTGCGGAGGCTTGTTGTAATAAGGTACAACTTGCAGTGAACCATCTAATCCTATCTTAGCAGCTTTTTGGGTGGCTTCAATGGCTTCGTGGGTAGAATTGCTGCCGGTGCCGCCAATAACTTTTGCTTTACCGGACACTGCATTTTTAACTACTCTAAATAGTTCGTGTTCTTCTTCCCAGCTAAGGGTAGGAGATTCGCCGGTAGTACCACATACAACAATTCCATCTGAACCGTGTTCCGCTAAATATGCCGCTAGTTTTTCTGCGACTTCGTAGTTAACACTTCCGTCTGCTTTAAACGGCGTAATCATTGCCGTTAGAACTCGTCCAAAATCTCTCATCGGTGAAAAAGTAATTGGTGATTAGTGAGTGGTGAAAAGGGGATAAATTTTTTTACAACCGGCCCTAATGAAAGACAGATTTTACCCCTTTTTACACAGCAGTTAAGGCCGGTTTTACCAAATTTTGCTGTGCGAGTAATTCCGCGATTTGGATAGCATTTAAGGCAGCCCCTTTGCGAATTTGATCGCCAGACAACCACAAATCTAAACCGCAAGCGTGAGAAATATCTTGACGGATGCGCCCCACTAATACCTCATCTTTGCCGGTGGCTTCCTTGGGCATAGGGAAATAATTTGCTTGCCAATCTTCAACTAATTTAACCCCTGGTGCATTAGCCAAAATTTCTCTAGCTTTTTCCACACTAAAAGGTTGTTCAAATTCTAAATTAAGGGCTTCCGAATGAGCTCTTAAAACCGGCACTCGCACACAGGTTGCTGTTACCCGTATTTGAGAATCTCCAAAAATTTTCCGAGTTTCGTTAACCATTTTCATTTCTTCTTCGCAATAACCTTGCTCATTTAAAGCAGAGTTATGCGGAAACAAATTAAAAGCTAAGGGGTAAGGAAAAATATCTGTTTTAGGAGTTTCGCCTGCCAGAATAGCTTTTGCTTGTTCCATCATTTCTTCCATTGCCCGCGCCCCGGCACCACTGGCAGACTGGTAAGTAGCAGCTACAATGCGTTTCACCGGCTGGACTTGGTGCAAAGGCCACACAGCTACCGACATTAAAATCGTTGTACAATTGGGGTTAGCAATAATACCTTTATGAGATTTTGCTGCTTCTGGGTTAACTTCTGGAACCACCAAAGGCACATCAGAATTCATCCGAAAAGCGCTGGAATTGTCAATCATTACGGCACCAGCCTTAACGATTGTAGAAGCCCAAGTTTTAGAAGTAGAACCCCCCGCAGAAGCAAGAACAATATCGATATTTTCAAACGACTGTTCTGTAACAGGTTCCACCGCTAATTCTTGACCTTTAAACTTTAAAAATCGGCCCGCAGAACGAGGCGATGCTAAAAGTTTAAGTTCGGCGAGGGGAAATTGTCTTTCGCTAAGGAGTTCTAGTAATTCGGCTCCAACGGCGCCGGTGGCTCCTAAAATTGCAACACGATAAGATTTCACTTGACTTATTTTCCTCCTGTGGGTGTGAGAATAAAAAATTTAAGATTTCGTTAACCGAAATTTTAATAAATCCTCTTAAAATAGTTAATTTAGCTTGAATGTTAAACTTTTTACTAAATTTTATCTTAAAAAAGCCCTGACTGACAGTCCAGACTAAAATATAGCCCCTAAGAGGCTCTGGGTTAAAATAAAGCGTTATTTTTTGACTAACGTTGTTTAGGTAGCATATCACGAGACGGGGAGTTGAGGAGAGTGGCTCGAAAAACAGAAAACAACTTTGAGGAAGTTTCTGCCCCCAAAAATTCCCCCATCTAGCCGCCTCTGCCCTCAAAGCATGGTGTTGAAAATATCCCAATCTTTTTTGGCTTCATTTAAAAAGTGCCTTGAAATAGAATAGGATAGAGGTTTGATGGTTTGCGCTGCCCTGGTTCGGGCAAATGAGAAAACACTCGTTGTAGCCGTTGTGCTTAGTCACACCAGCCCTGAACAGATGAAACCGGCCCGATTCAAAAGCCGGTGAGCAACCAAAAACACCAATAACCAAAAATTGCACCGACAGTCTGAAAACAAACGTACCTATGAAAGTCACCCAGGAAAAGCTACCGGCCAGCCAAATTGGCCTTGAAATCGAAATTCCTTCAGAAGTAACCAAACAAACCTACGAAAAAGTCGTTCAAAACCTCAGCCGTACAGCAAATATTCCTGGGTTTCGTAAAGGAAAAGTACCGCGTCAAATTTTGGTACAGAGACTAGGAACTGGAAGAATTAAAGCAGCAGCCCTCGAAGAATTAATTCAAGATGGTTTAGAAAAAGCCCTTAAGCAAGAATCCATAGAAGCATTAGGAAATTATCAGTTAGTTACATCTTTTGAAGAATTAATTGATCAATTCAAACCCGGCCAACCGCTAACCTATAAAGCTTCGGTAGACGTAGAACCAGAAGTGAAAATCAGCGGCTACAAAGAAATGAGCGTTAAAGCCGAAGAAATAAAACCAGACGCCAGCCGAGTAGACAAGTTTATCGAAGAACGTCGCTCCGAACAAGCAACCTTAATACCGGTCGAAGGAAGACCGGCCCAAAGAGGTGATATAGCCGTAGTAGACTATGCCTTGCGGGTAGCAGGAGAAGAAGGAGAAGTCGAAGGCGGTAAAGCAACTAACTATCAAATAGAACTGGTGGATGGCAAATTTATCCCCGGTTTTATTGAAGGAGTTTTTGGCATGAATGTCGGCGAAACAAAAGACGTCGCCGTGAAATTTCCTGATGAATATGGCCGCGAAGATTTAGAAGGAAAAGAAACCGTTTTTACAATTACTCTCAACGAAATTAAAGAAAAAGACCTACCAGAATTAAACGACGAATTTGCCCAAGAGGTAAGCGAATTTCAAACCTTGGAAGAATTACGAAAATCGGTAGAAGAACGCTATGAAGCTGATGCAAAAAAACAGACTCAAAGCAACAAAGAACAAGCCTTAATGGCAGAAATTCTTAACCACATAGAAGTGGATATTCCCGAAAGCTTAATTAACCGGGAAGTAGACTTTATGATTCGCCAAGCCGCAATGCAGTTGCAAAGCTATGGTCTGGATGTCAATCAACTCTACAATGAGCAGAATATGCCGCAATTGCGCGAACGTTCAAGACCCGAAGCCATTGACCGCATTAAACAATCTTTGGCCTTAAAAGAAATTGCCAAACTTGAATCGCTGACGGTAGAAGCAACAGAAGTGGACAAGCGCATTGAAGAATTGATGGAAGAAATGCGAGGCCAACAAATTGATGTCGTCAAGCTAAGAGAATTTGTATCTGCCGATATTGTGCGGGAAAAAGCCCTTAACTGGCTCACAGAAAACGCTACTGTCGAATTAGTCCCCGAAGGCACCCTCAAAAAAGCAGAAACCGAAGGTGAAACAGCCCAAGAAGCTGAAGCCGAAACCGAAAACCAAGAAAGTTAAGTAACAAAGATGGGGAAAGTAAGAGAGAGTAAAAATCTTACTAAGAAACTACTCTCTGACCCCCTCATAGATAAATTTGAGGCTAAAATTAAAGCCGATAAACCCTCACAGTTTAGGGCAGTGGGGCATAATAGAAAAAGAAACCTAAAATAAAATTTTTCTCTAACGGGAATAAAAGAAAGGACGGTTTCTCCCCCAAAAACCCCCTAAACTGACCCGACACCGCAGAAGTCTCGACAACGCTATGCTAGATGGCAAGCTTTAAAACAAATACCTATGCTTGTATCTCAAACCCAAAATCACAGAATCAGTAGCTTGAAAAACGTGGAAATCTCCGCCATTTCCGCAGGGGTTGTCCCAATGGTGGTAGAACAGTCGGGCGTTGGCGAAAGAGCTTTTGATATTTATTCGCGGCTTCTGCGCGAGAGAATTGTATTTCTGGGAACGCCGGTTGATGATGCTGTGGCAGATTCAATCGTAGCCCAGTTACTTTATCTGGAAGCAGAAGACCCGGAAAAAGATATCCAGCTTTATATCAACTCCCCTGGCGGTTCTGTGACTGCCGGTATGGCAATTTATGACACCATGCAGCAAGTACGCCCAGATATTGCCACCATTTGTTTTGGTTTGGCAGCTAGTATGGGTGCATTTCTGCTGTCGGGCGGTGCAAAAGGCAAAAGAATGTCCTTGCCTTCTTCCCGGATTATGATTCACCAACCCCTCGGCGGTGCCCAAGGTCAAGCGGTGGATATCGAAATCCAAGCAAAAGAAATTCTTTATCATAAGCGTAAGCTGAATGAACTTCTGGCTCAACACACCGGCCAGCCACTAGAGAGAATCGAATTTGATACAGAACGCGATTTCTTTATGTCGGCGGCGGAGGCAAAAGACTATGGCCTCATTGACCAGGTAATCTCTAAACTAAGCCTTTCCACCGCCGGTTAGGCAGCGCTACCACAGTAATTGAGAGGCAGATATGGCTAAGTACGACTCCCATCTAAAATGTTCCTTTTGTGGCAAGTCTCAGGAGCAAGTCCGCAAGTTGATTGCCGGCCCGGGAGTCTACATTTGCGATGAGTGCGTAGACCTGTGTAACGAAATATTAGACGAGGAGTTGTTTGACTCGGCAGCCGGTGCGCCACAACCGGCCCAGCGTCAAGAACAAACCAAGCGCCGCGCTCGCTCTTCGGCTAATATTTCGATGACACAAATTCCCAAGCCCCGCGAAATTAAAAAACATCTCGATGAGCACGTTATTGGCCAAGATGAAGCCAAAAAGGTGCTTTCGGTAGCGGTTTATAACCACTACAAACGTCTGGCTTATGCTCAATCGAAAACCAACGGTAAGGCCGGCCCAGATGATACTGTTGAATTACAAAAATCTAATATTTTGCTGATTGGCCCCACCGGCTGCGGCAAAACTCTCCTCGCTCAAACTTTAGCCGAAATTTTGGATGTGCCGTTTGCTGTGGCAGACGCGACTACCCTCACAGAGGCCGGTTATGTAGGCGAAGATGTCGAAAATATCTTGCTGCGTTTGTTGCAAGTGGCCGATCTCGATGTCGAAGAAGCCCAGCGGGGAATTATTTATATTGATGAAATTGATAAAATTGCCCGCAAAAGCGAAAATCCTTCGATTACCCGCGATGTTTCCGGTGAAGGTGTCCAGCAAGCGTTACTAAAAATGCTGGAAGGTACTATCGCTAATGTACCCCCCCAAGGCGGACGCAAACACCCCTATCAAGATTGCATTCAAATTGATACAAGTAATATTCTCTTTGTTTGTGGTGGGGCGTTTGTGGGCTTAGAAAAAGTCGTGGAACAGCGGATGGGTAAAAAGTCGATGGGTTTTGTTCAACCTGGAGAAAGCCAACCACGAGAAAAACGCAATGCCGATGTCATTAAACATCTGGAGCCGGATGATTTGGTAAAATTTGGGATGATTCCTGAATTTATTGGCCGGGTGCCAATGGTGGCGGTGGTGGAACCGCTGGATGAGGAAGCTTTGATGGCGATTTTGACTCAACCGCGCAATGCTTTGGTTAAGCAGTATCAAAAACTGCTGAAAATGGACAATGTGCAGCTTGATTTTAAACCGGATGCGGTGCGGGCTATTGCTCAGGAAGCTTATCGGCGGAAAACAGGGGCTCGTGCTTTGCGGGGCATTGTGGAAGAGCTTATGCTGGATGTGATGTATGAGTTGCCTTCTCGTAAGGATGTAAAAAATTGTACGATTACGCGGGAAATGGTGGAAAAACGTTCTACAGCTGAGTTGATTGTTCACCCTTCGTCTTTGCCTAAGCCTGAGTCGGCTTAATTTCCCCAATTCTGAACAGAAACCCAGTTTTTTGTTCAAAGGTTTCTGTCAGAAACCCGGTTCTTTCAAGAAACCGGGTTTTTTATTTCACCTCAGTAAAAAAAAATGCCTTACATACAAATTCGTGGTGCAAATCATTATTATGAATGGATACCGGCCACTTCTGGTAATAAACCGGTGATGGTATTTTTACATGGTTGGGCTGGTTCGGCTCGCTATTGGCAAAGCACCGCCGAAGCCCTAGCCGATAAATTTGACTGTCTGCTTTATGATATGCGTGGTTTTGGCAGATCCCGTTTAATGCAAACCGAAGAAAAAGAAGCCACCACAAAAGCAGAATTAGACTACGAAATGGAAAGCTATGCAGATGATTTGCTGGCGCTTTTAGATGCTTTAAACTTACAAAAAGTGTACATTAATGCTCACTCAATGGGTGCGTCAGTAGCCACATTTTTTATTAATAGATATCCCGAACGAGTAGAAAAAGCAATTCTAACTTGTAGTGGAGTCTTTGAATATGACGAAAAAGCCTTTAAAGCCTTTCATAAATTTGGCGGTTATGTAGTCAAATTTCGCCCCAAATGGTTATCAAAAATTCCTTTAGCCGACCAAATGTTTATGGCAAGGTTTTTACGCCGGCCGATTCCAGCCCCCATGCGTCAAGCCTTTTTAGAAGACTTTATTATGGCAGATTATGAGGCGGCGCTGAATACCATTTTTACCTCCGTCAGCGAACGCGCAGCAATGGTAATGCCCTCTGAATTTTCTAAATTGCAAGTGCCGGTGTTGTTGGTAGCCGGAGAATATGACAAAATTATTCCCGCTAAATTAGGTAGAACCGCAGCACAACAAAGCCCAAATGTCAAGTATGTGGAAATGCCAGAAACAGCACATTTTCCAATGTTAGAAGATTCAGAAAACTACTTAGAATTAGTCGGAGAATTTTTAAATTGAAAACCTCGCCAATAATAGAAACCCTAAAAGGTAGTAATTAGAAACACTTAATTATTTGTAGGATGGGTAGAGCGTAAGCGTACCGTGATAGTTGGCGTAGCCTAACCCATTAAAGCGTTGAGAGTGTTGGGTTTCGTTCCTCTAACCATCCTAGATTACTAACCCATTAAAGCGTTGAGAGTGTTGGGTTTCGTTCCTCTACCCATCCTAGATTACACTTACTCCCCCTTCCTAAAAAAAGGAATAGGGGGAGAAAATTTTTTATCCTTCAGCAGCCGTAGCTTCCGCAGCTTTTTGGTTTACTTTCTTTGCCCGTTGTTCTGCGTCTGCCATCACTTCAGAGAACTTTTCGACAATTTCACCAGGGTAATTTTCCAGAACTTTTGTAGCAAGAGCAATGCGCCCTTTCCACTCATCCACCTCAATCACCACCGCCTTAATTGGTTGATTGGGTTTAAACAAATCGGTCAGATTATTAATAAAAGACTGACTCACTTGTTTAATATGTAAAAGAGCCGTCGCCCCATCCAAATCAACAAACACCCCAAAAGGTTTAATGCTAGAAATAGTACCTTCTACCAATTGACCAACGGTAAAATCGCTGGCTCGATTTGCTTGGGCCACCAAACGCTCAGACAACACTAATTTGTTATTTTCTTGATTGATTTCTAAAAAACTAGCGCTGACTCGTTGACCAATTAAAGCCGCTAAATTTTCTCGCGCCATCACATGAGAACGAGGAATAAAGCCGCGTAAGCCTTCCACATCCACTGTGATTCCGCCTTTATTAACACCCGTTACCCGAACCGATAAAGACTTGCCACTTTCGTTAATTTCTAACAAGTCATCCCAAGTTTTTTTGAGTTCCAATTCTTTGAGAGAAACTGTTACTTGGCCATCGGCATTAGCCTCGCGGATAATTAAAAAATCCCGTTCTTGTTGTAGGGGGACAACTTCCGCTAAATTCACATCCCGTCTCAAGGAAACTTCAGCGGCGGGGAGAAAAGCCGGCGACTTACCGGCGATATCTACAAATACACCCTCCGACTCATAAGCAAACGGCTTGCCTCGCACCACCTGTCCCTTAGTAAACTTGTAGTCGTGTTTTTCGAGGGCTTTGGCAAAATCATCCATTGAAAACGATGCCTTTGCCTCTTGAGAGCGGGTCGATTTTAGATCCATGACAGTTTGACAACAATAAAGCAAAAATTAAATTAGAGTTTCTCGTTTCTCCACCGGCATCTATAACGATGCTGAAGCAGAAAAAAACTCTTGGCTTTCTAACTATAGCCAATTCTTTCACAGGTTTTGGCTGAGTAAGTGTTTTTAAATAATTGATAAGGCTCAGTCACCTCCCTTTCTTTGCGTTTAACCGGTAATTCCCTACAGCAGAAGGGGGGATAACTACACTCAAGACACGGGTAGTTTTGTCAAGATTAATAATGTAATCGGAGGATAAAAATATGAGTTTTTCAATTTCGGCGCTTTATACTTGGTATCGCAACACTCTGCGCCATCCCAAATATCGCTGGTGGTTGATTTTGGGAACTGCGGCTTATTTGTTTTCGCCTTTTGATATTTCGCCGGATTTTTTGCCGGTGGTGGGCCAAATTGATGATGTTATGTTGGTGACGTTGTTGGTGAGTGAGGTTTCTCAGCTTTTGATTGAACGTTTTAAAGAGAAACAAGCTCAAGAGGCTGGTTTTACGGGTCAAGAGGTAGCAACCGGCCCTAACCAGGACAAAAGTAGCACTATTGATGTGGATGCGGCTGCTGTTAAATAGTAGTGAAGCTTTAAAAAATTTAAGCCTAGAACAAAAACCTGGGGATAGGAGCATAACTCTTATCTCCAGGTTTTTTATGTGGTTTCTTTTTGATTTTTGTTGGCTGGGTTTTGGGGGTGGTAAGGAAATATATGTTGCACGCTTATAGTTAAATTTTTACAAAACTAACTATAAGCAACAAGGCCATTGAAAAAATCATTCTAAGTGTTGCATTTATAAAGGTAAAAATTTTTGTACTCTTTTTATAGTTTGTTGTCTCTGCTGTTGGCAGAATTGTAATTTTTTTTCATAGCTGGAATTTTTTAGGCCGATATCTGGGCTAAGTAAGCCGGTGGGGGGGGATGAGTTGGGAACGTTTATAAACTTTAATCTAAACTCTAAAATCAACCAAGCTTTAGGAACACGGGTAAAGGAAAATTAAGAAATATTAGGAGCCGGTGCTT
The DNA here is from genome assembly GCA_036704045.1 of Halomicronema sp. GTDB lineage: Bacteria > Cyanobacteriota > Cyanobacteriia > Cyanobacteriales > Oscillatoriaceae > Ancylothrix. Next base: position 18,094 of record DATNQM010000012.1, read on the forward strand.
GTGAGCAAAACTCCCTAAAGCGGGAACTAAGAACCGAAATAGCCAAACGGAGACGACAGCCTTTGTCCGCCATGTCAAGATAACTAATTTTTTTAAAAAATAAAATAGCGTTTCCGGTATGCTAATAAATAAAAAAGTGGTACTTTAAAAAATACCATTACACCGAAAGCGTTTTAAAAGCGCTACATCGGCAAGGCATTTAATAAAAATCCTGATAACGATTTTTCACTTTATTAGGCCCAAGCGCTAACATCCGCCCATGAAATTTAGCCATCTCATAGAAAAACTAGGCGAAAATGCCAATAATAATAGTTTGAGTAGTACCTTAATAGGAGATCCTGAAATTACAGGAGTGACAGCAGTTGACGAAGCTTTCAGCGGCACTCTTAGTTATATAGAAGGCGCAAGATTTGCCAAAGAAATAGCTACAACTTCTGCAACAGCATTAATTTTACCGAAACAAGAACAGTTAATAGAAAAAGCGACCGAGCGAAGCATTGCTTGGATAAGTACAGGTGATCCAAGATTATTATTTGCAAAAGCAATCACATTGTTTTATGAACCTTACCACCCATCGCCAAAAATTCATGCAAGTGCAGTAGTTGATCCGACAGCAGAAATTGGAGAAGGAGTATATATTGGTGCCGGTGTTGTCATAGAATCAGGAGTGAAAATTGGCAAGGCTGTAACTATCCATCCCAACGTCGTGATTTATCCCGATGTAGAAATAGGAGATCGGACAATTTTACACGCCAACTGTACAATTCACGAACGTACAAGAATTGGATCAGATTGCGTTATTCATAGTGGAGCAGTGATAGGAGCAGAAGGGTTTGGTTTTGTTCCCACCGCGACAGGATGGTACAAAATGCAGCAATCTGGACAAACAATCTTAGAAGACGGAGTGGAAGTAGGTTGTAATTCTACAATTGACCGGCCCGCAGTCGGAGAAACCCGCGTAGGACACCATACTAAAATTGATAATTTAGTACAAATTGGTCACGGGTGTAAAATTGGCGCAAATTGTGCTTTTGCTGCTCAAGTAGGATTAGCAGGCGGTGTAAAAATTGGCAACAATGTTATTTTGGCCGGTCAGGTTGGGATTGCCAATCAAGCCAAAATCGGGGATAGAGCAATTGCTTCAGCTAAAGCAGGAATTCATAATGATATTGCACCAGGAGAGATTGTCTCAGGAATTCCCGCCTTACCCCACAAACAATTTTTGAAGGTATCGGCAGTTACCAGCCGGTTGCCAGAAATTTATGAATCTCTTAAGCAACTACAGCGCCACTTTAAAAATAAAGTTAACACTCCCTAAGTATGGGGAAAAAATATCAAATATTTTTAACAATTTACCTACGAGCGACCTGTCCATACCTTGCGGGTGCTAGAAGGTAAAGCAGTTTAAGTATTTTTAAATTTTATGTAGCTTAATTACCTCAATAGAAGGTACTTGAGCATAAAAATTTTGGCTAAAATTTCTCAACACAGACTAGGGCCAAAAATGTGTCAAAAGCTTGCTGTAAAATACTTTCAAAGATTTGGCCCCTAAAAATTTTAGAGATAAAACCTTTTAAATAAGCATAAGTTGTAGAAAACTGGAGGCCGGTGTGGCTCAAGAAATGGTGGCCCTATCCTTATTAATAGGAACCCTGAATTTGGCAGTATTCTGCCCTTATACCGGCAAAATGTAACCAGTTTTGGCAATCCCAAAAAAAACATTCATTGGCCCAGACTAAAAAACATAGCCATAGAACCATTTTTAGAAACATCAAGTACAGCAGCATTGCCTAAAAGCCAAAAGAGCAAAAACTTTTAAAATTCTGGAATTGCCCGATCTAAAACTTAAAATATCGCCCTTCCCCGACGGGATAAAAATCTCCCTATAAAAGCCGGTCAAAGCTAACCCCAGCGTAGAATTGTCAGGGAAATCAACTTACGCTTATTCGATAAATTTTGACCGTCTCCTTCCTAGAGAGGGATGACAAGCCGTTAAATTTTCCGTTCCCCAACTAGCAACAAACAAAAATTTTCCTTTCCCTAAACAGACGAATGTGTGTTTCCCTTAACTTTTGCTGTTTAAACTACCGATAGTGCTGGCAGGATAATTTAGTTTCAACATCTATAAAAATCACCTATTATCAGCCATCCTAAGAGGATGTGATGTGGAAAATTGGGCTTTTTATGACTGGCTACTCGGTTGTTTTCTGAAAAGTTGAGGGTAGAAGCAATCGCACATTACGGCCCCCTGATTAACAGAAGCAGTCAAAAGACACTCTTTTAAAAAATTATTTTTACAAAATAGAGATTTAAGGATATTATTTTTTATAGAGTCAAACATTAACGCGAGACTCTAAGAAGTCAATATAAAGTTCATTTGGAAAAATTAAGGCCATGACTGAAACAGCAAGCGCTCCCCTTGTAGGTAAAGCGCTCCTTCAAAAGGTAAAAGAACTCTCTCACCTACCCCGCCGAGAAACCGCAAAACGTTGTGGATACTATACCGGTACAAAAGGTGGTCAAACACGCGTCAATCTTACTGATTTTTATGATGCAGTATTAGCTGCTCGTGGTATTCCTTTAAGTCCTGAAGGTGCAAAAGATGGTCGCGGTCGAGAACCAACGTATCGAGTGAGCGTTCACAAGAACGGTCAAATTGTCATTGGTTCTACTTACACCGAGGCAATGGGATTAAAAGCTGGTGATGAATTTGAAATTAAGCTGGGCTATAAGCACATTCACCTGATCCAGGTCGATGCTACTAAAAATGGCTCAGAAGATGAGTTTGATGACGAAGACGAAGACGAAGACGAAGACGAAGAGTAATTCTTTACTTAACCGGCATATCCCCGGCTATCTAGCTGGGGTAAACTTTTCTTAAAAGCTACCTTTTTAAACCAAAATTGGCTGCTCAGTTCAGGATTGAGAACCAGATAAGAACGCTTTTGTAAAGGCCAAAAAGGCTTAATAAATTTTAAGCCGGTTAGTGATTAAGAATTACGATCAGGTTTACTCGAAGTCGCGGCGTGTCATTAAACTTTGATCAAAAAATTTTATTAGGATTGGCAGAGGCAACCGGATCTATAAAAGTAGAGAGGTTGCCCCTGGTTCTATTTTATAGTTGCGTATTTGCAAGGAAATTTTAAAACTTAATAGGGTGCTGTAGTTAGCGAAATCAAACAAAGTTAGATTTTTTTGATGAGAAGAAAAGCAAGGGAGAAAGCACCCCAATAGTTAAATTTAACTTGAATTAACAGGGATAAAATATCTTTTCTGCCGAGTAAATTCACTTTTTTAGAGAAACAAAAAAGAAAAAAGTGAGTCCACCGGCCAAGGCCAAAGGAAAAACATGATTTTTTTTACTTTAATACTGCAACAGTTAAGACCTCAAGGGATATTGCCCTGCATAGCAGTTAAAATCGTGACGGGATTGAGAGGCAAATAGCGGGTCTGACCAGCCACCGGCACAGAACGCGATAAATTAACTTGCAAAAGTCGGTAACTCCAACTTGGCAAACGCCGGGAACGCTCGTTTACCCAAATTAAAGCATCATTGAGTTCTTCGACGGTTTCACTAGCCATTACCAACACCCCGCCAGCTTTTAACTGAGCACCGCAAACACCCAAAATAGGCCGCAGCCCAGGGATACCTGCGATAAAAATTCGGTCTGGGGCCGGTAAACGATATAAAATCTCTGGTGCACTACCATTAATCGAAACCACATTGCTAACTTTTAACCGACGGCAATTTTCCTCAATTAACACCGTTGCGGCAGCCTTTTTTTCAATGGCATAAACCTGTGAAGACGGACTTAAACGGGCTACTTCAATGGCTAAATCACCCGTACCGGCCCCAACATTCCAAATAACTTGATGAGGACTGGGGGCCAATTCCAACAACACTAAAACTCGCACCTCTCGTGGTAAGGGTCTCGCCCTATTTGCGACTCCTTTTGAACCCTCGTTTTCTAAATTATTACCTTCGATCCCAAAGGTACTATCAGCTAATCCCAAAACCGGCAACTTTGACACATCCAAACTAGGAGAAACTCCTGGCCGGCGCAGCAAAACCACCACACTCAACTGCTCAAAACTCTGCGCCAACAAATCAGCTACTGCTTCTTTGTCAGACATTAACCAAGACTGCACTCGCTCCTTAATACCCCCTAAATTTTCGCACACCCAAAACTCATAAACCCAAGGCAAATCTAAAGACAAAACTAACCGTGCAATAGCCTGGGGCCCAAAATTATGATCCACAAGTACGGCAATTTTTTCCTCTTTTCCCCGCAATGCTTCTTGTAACATCGGCATTTCTCGAACACTTGCGTTAATAGTGCGAACATTTTGCCAAGGAACTTTGATGCGGTTAAACGCTAATTGTACACAACTTAAATGCGGATGAAAAGTAAGTTTCTGTGTCGGTAACTCCAAACAAAATAAACGCCCCAAATCAAAAAATAAGGGGTCTCCTGAAACAAAAACCACAATTAACTCTTGTGGCGGTTCCACTTCTATTTTTTCAAGGGCCGGTTCATTAGACAACAAAGAACGAATTACTCGAATTGCGTCATTTATTTCGACCAAAATCAAACGTTGTGCTGGGTGATCTGCAAAATAACTTAAGTGAGATTCACTCCCTACTAAAAGCGTTGCCATTTCCAGCAGCAAACGCACCGGCTTTGTTAGTCCTGCCGGCCCATCTAACCCAATTCCTACAATATGTACTGCACTCATCGGCCCAACTTTAATTAAGAACTCCCACACAACACCGTCCAATTCTGACCTAAAAACTGTCAGAAAATCACTCCTCAAGCCCAAAAATTAGATACTCCAACTCGTCCAGCAGCGGATCTGAGTATAATTTATGTAGCTCAAAAATCTTAATCTAAAAATAGATACTCCCATAGCGATTCCAAAAGTATTAATATATTAATTCAAAATTCATCTGCCTAAAAAAATAATTTAGTGCGGTAAGATACCAAATAAAAAACAGCCCTAGGTGAAACAGGGGTTTGCTATCCAAGAACTTAACCGAAAACGATCTAAACAAGAGAGTTTTCTATAAAATTGATAACCATTTTCTAAACTCTATATATCTTACCAACACACCAAGAATGCAAAATCACCCTATATTTTTATTAAAATTCCAATGCCACCAAAAGCCACAAAGACTCTAAGCTATATTATTCTTTAGATTAACTTCCTTTGGTCTTGGGTTTCTGAGTCGTATTGGTTCCCTCTTTAAAAGGGCCAATAACCATCAAAAAATTTTATACCTAACGGACTTGCTCCTCAAGAAAAAATAATTAATCATTTGATTAGCATAACCTATTTAAAAAGACTGCGGACTGACAAACTCTTAATTTGACATTTTTTAGAAAAATCCTTGAATTAACTACCAAATATAGTACAAAACACAGATGAATTAAAATGAATAAAAACCTTAGTATCCAACACGAAGAAAATATTTTATTAATAGATAATATGGCCGAAAATTTAGAAGTTTTAAATGCCATTTTATCTGTGAAGTATTACAAATTATTATCGGCAGTTAAAGTTACAGAAGCATTACTTTTAGCTCAAACTATATCTCCTGATTTAATTTTGCTAAATATAGCAATTTCTGATTTAGATCCTTGGGAAATTTGCCGATGCTTGAAAGCTGACCCACAGACGAATAAAATTCCTATTCTTTTGATTAGTGATAGCAGAGAAAGCTTTAATAAAACGAAAGGTTTTTCCCTAGGAATTGCCGATTATATACTTCAACCATTTGAAGAAGAAGAAGTTTTAGCACGAGTTGAAAGTCAGTTTCAGCAAATTCGATTAAAAAAACAATTAAACGCCGAAAAAGCTAATTTATCGAAACAAATTACAGAACGAATTAAAGCTGAAAAAACACTTCAGTTAAATGCTCGACGGCTGATTAAACAAAACATTGTTTTAACAAAACTAGCTAAAAATGCAGATATAAACCAAGGAAACTTAAAATCTGCGCTTTGGAAAATTACAGAAACAACGGCTCGAAATCTTCAAGTTGAACGTGTTAGTGTGTGGATTTATAACAAAGATCATACAAAAATACAATGCCTAGATTTATTTGCAAAAACATCTCATTGCCACAGGGAAGGAATGGAGTTAAAAGTAACAGAATTTCCGTTTTATTTTAAAATTTTGCAAAAAGAAAAAATAATTGCTGTTGAAGATGTTTGTAAAGATATAAGAACGCAAGAATTAAAAGACTCTTATTTACTTCCTTTAGGTATTTTTTCTATACTTCATACCCCGTTAAGATTGGGTGGTAAAACTGTCGGGGTTTTGTGTTTAGAACACACAGGAACCCAACGTTTCTGGAACATTGGTGATCAAAACTTTGCCCGTTCGGTAGCAGATTTGGTGTCTTTAACTTTAGAAATACAACAACGTAAATTAGTTCAAATTTCACAAAAATATTCAGAACAAAAATTTGCGTCTGCCTTTCGAGCCGCTCCTGATCCGATTCTTATTGTAACATTGCCAAGAGGGAAAATTTTAGAAGTAAATGAGAGTTTTTGTCAGTATTTTGGTTATGAATTTAATCAGGGTTTAAGTGATAAAATAATTAATTTAATAAGTTTAAAATTTCCTAGGTTTAAAAATTTTAGGAAACGGTTACGCGAAAACCAAGTTTTACGAAATTATGAAGTAGAGTTGTGTATTGAAAACAAAGAAATTAAAACATTTTTGGTTTCAACAGAACCTATTTTAATTGATGAAAAAAATTGTTTATTTATAACAGGAAAAGATATTACTGAGCGCAAAAAAAACGAAAAAGCTTTGCAGGAAAAACAGAACCGCTGGAAGTTAGCTTTGAAGGGAAGTAATGAGGGAATTTGGGATTGGAATATCACCACAGGAAAACTTTTTTATTCTTCTCGTTGCCTAGAAATATTGGGCTATAAACAAGATGAATGGATGAATGAACATCAGGAATGGAAAAATTGTATACACCCCGAAGATGTGCAAGGAGTGATGACAAATTTGGAAGCACATTTAAATAAATTAACGCCTTATTTTGCGACGGAACACCGGATAAAAAAGCAAAATGGTGATTATATTTGGGTGCAGTTGCGGGCACAGGGAATGTGGGATGAATTTGGGAAGCCAGTGCGAATAGTTGGCTCATTAGGCGATATTAGCGAGCGTAAAATAGCAGAAATAGCTCTACACCGGCAACAACAACAATTTTTTACTTTAATAGAAAATATACCCGATTTAATTATAAGGTTTGATCGACAATATAGATATGTTTATGTTAACCCAGCATTTGAAAAAGCTACAGGTTTTGTTGCCTCAGAAATTCAAGGTAAAACTATTAGAGAAATGAGCTTATGTTTAAGTATAGTGGAGTTGTGGGAAACAACAACGCAGAAAGCTTGTGACACCTGCACTGAACAGGTAATTGAGTATGAATATTTCACAAAATCAGGGGTGGGCTATTATTCTTCTCGCGTAGTTCCTGAATGTAATGCAGAAGGTTGGGTAGAGACTGTTTTAGTCATTATTCGTGACATTACCCATTTAAAAATTGCTGAAAAAGAAAAGGCAAAATTAATTGCATCATTACAAAAAAGTGAAGCTTCTTTAGCAGAGGCTCAAAGACTGGCACATATTGGAAATTGGGAATTTGATGCCACCACAAACAAAATTTATTGGTCAAAAGAAGTATTTAATATTTTTGGATTAGATAGTAATCAGGGTGAACCAAGTCCTGAACAATTGCAGCAGTTTATTCATCCAGAGGATAGAGTTTTGTGGCAAACTTTATTAGAAAAAGCATTTCAAGATGGAACCCCTTTAGAATTTGATATCAGAATTATTTCTAATGAAAAAATAAGACATATTGAAACACGCTTAGAAACAATTTTTAATGAGAAAAAAGTGCCGATTAAATTGTTTGGCACCATTATGGATATTAGTGAACGAAAAGAAAGAGAGCAAGCCCTAAAATTAATTATGGAGGGAACAGCAAGTGCCATTGGCGATTCTTTTATGAGGTCTTGCGTCCGCTATTTAGCGGAGGTTTTTGGGGTTCGCTATGCTTTGATTGTTAAAATAGCCTTAGACAATCCTCATCAGCTAAAAAGTTTAGCATTTTGGCAAGGTGAAACTTGGGGAGAATATTTTGAGTATGATTTGAAGGGCACTCCTTGTGAAAAAGTTGTCAACGACGGTGGAATTTATTATTGCGCTGATTCTCTGGAAAGTTTATTTCCTGATAGTGTAGAAGTGGCGATATTAAAATCTCAAAGTTATTTAGGAATTCCCTTAGTAGATGCAGAGGGAAATATTTTAGGTATTTTAGCAGTTCTGGATATCAAGCCTATATTGTGGCAACAAGGATTTGAATCTATTTTAAAAATTTTTGCGGCGCGGGCTAGTGCGGAATTAGAAAGACAAAATATTGAAGAACAATTGCAAAGTAGCAAAGAACGTTTTAGGCTGGCAATGCAAGGAGGAAATGATGGTTTATGGGATTGGAATTTAGAAAAAGGTGATTTTTATTCTTCACTGCGGCAGAGTGAAATGTTGGGCTATGAAGAAGGAGAAATTCGCCCAGAAATTGAGGCATGGTTAGATTTAATTCATCCCGATGATAGATATCAAATTTTGCTTCGGGTTTGGCGATATTTTAAGAAAAAAATTCCTAAATATGAGGCTACTTTCCGAATGCGGCATAAAAATGGGGAGTATGTTTGGATTCTTAGTAGGGGTTTTGGAATTTGGAATGAACGCGGAGAAATTGTGCGTGCAGTGGGAACAAGTATGGATATGACGGAGCGCAAACAAGTAGAGTTGGAGCTTTTAAAAACAAAAGAATGGTTGCAATATTTGCTTACAGCTAGTCCTGCGGTGATTTATACAAGCAAAAATAGTGGAGATTTTGGTTCAACTTTTATTAGTGCTAATGTTAAAGATTTGGTGGGTTATGAAGCCCAAGATTTTATAGAAAATTCAGAGTTTTGGAAGGAGCATATTCACGCGGAGGATGTGAAGAAGGTTTTTGATAATTTAAAAGTTTTGTTTGAGGAAAAATCTGTTTCTAATGAATACCGATTTTTGCATAAAAATGGTACTTATCGATGGTTATATGATCAAATTAAGTTAATTTATGATGAGGCTGGTAATCCTATAGAATGTATTGGTTATTGGACGGATATTACTGACCGCAAGGAAGCTGAAGAAGTCCTGCACGAAACAGTAAAGTGGGAACACGCTATTGCCGAAGTGATTGAGAAGATTAGGGCTTCTTTGGATATGGAAACTATTTTTTCTACGGCGGTGAATGAGGTGCGTTTGGTACTGGGTGTAGACCGGGTAACTATTTATAAATTTCGGCCTGATTTTTTTGGAGACTTTATTTTTGAATCTCGTGCAGAAGGTTGGCCGGCTTTAGTGGGTAGTGGCTGGGAAGATCCTTATTTGTATGAGGAGAAAGGTGGGAGATTTCGTTTGGGAGAACCGCTGATTATTGATAATGTTAATTCGGAAAATTTAAGTGACTGTCATCTCCAAGTTTTGGAGAAATTTGGAGTTAAGTCTTTAGCAGTTTTTAGTATTTTTCAAGGTGAGAATTTATGGGGATTGTTGAGTGCTTTTCAAAATACCAGTTCTCGGCATTGGACACCCCATGAGGTGAAATGGTTAACTTATGTTAGTGCTCAGCTGGGAGTGGCTTTGCAGCAGGCAGAGTTATTAACACAAATGCAAATTCAGGCTCAGGAATTGAATGTGGCTAAAGAAAGAGCGGAGGTGGCAAACCGGGCAAAAAGTGAGTTTTTAGCAAACATGAGTCATGAATTGCGAACGCCTCTAAATGCTATTTTGGGATTTACACAATTGATGAATCGGGATGTTGAGTTGGGTTCATCTCATCAAGAAAAATTACAGATTATTAATCGCTCCGGCGAGTATTTATTGGAGTTAATTAATGATATTTTAGATATGTCAAAAATTGAGGCCGGAAAAGTAACCTTAAATTATAAAGATTTGAATTTGTATGAATCTTTGAAAAATTTACAAGATATTTTAAAAATTAAAAGTGAGTCTAAAAAACTCAGTTTAATTTTTGAAATTCCCGATTTTCTACCAAGATATGTACGGACTGATGAAGCGAAGTTACGACAAATTTTACTTAATTTGTTGGGGAATGCGATTAAGTTTACTGATGAAGGAAAAGTGATTTTAAGAGTTAAAATTGAGAATAAAGAAGATGATTTGAGTGGGGAACAATCACCGATGCCAGCGGACAAAATATGGTTTGAGGTAGAAGACACCGGGCCGGGAATTGCTGAAGATGAGTTACCTTTGTTGTTTCAACCATTTGGGCAAACAGAAGCAGGTAGAAAGTCTCAGCAAGGTACCGGTTTAGGGTTAGCTATTAGCCGCAAGTTTTTGCAGTTAATGGGGGGGGATATTATGGTTAGCAGTCAGCGGGGTAGCGGAACAATTTTTAAATTTTATATCCCTTTTTATCGATCTGAAATGACGGAAATTATAAAAGAGTATGTGGCTCCTCAAGTTGTAAGTCTCGAAGAAAATCAACCCCGCTATCGTATTTTGGTGGTGGATGATGGTGTGGAAAGCCGGCATTTATTGAGGGATTTGTTGACAGAAGTAGGGTTTGATGTGTGTGAGGCAAGCAATGGTGCTGAGGCGGTTTTTTTAACAGAAAGCTGGCAGCCTCATTTGATTTGGATGGATATGCGGATGCCGGTGATGAATGGCTATGAAGCGACTAAAAAAATTAAAGCAACCAAGGCGGGTGAAACAACGGTTGTTATTGCTTTGACGGCAGATGCCTTTGAGGAGGATCGTTACTTGATTTTAGCGGCTGGCTGTGATGATTTTGTTAGTAAACCTTTTCGTTCTGAAATAATTTTTGACAAGTTATGTCATCACTTGGGGGTACGCTATATCTATGAAGATAAGCATTACTCTGCTGCTAGTACCCAATGCCTCCCTTCTCTAACCCAGAAGGATTTGGCAGTGATGCCGGCTGAGTGGTTGGCCGAATTGCACGCCTCGGCAGAATCTGCCTTTGAAAAACAAATTTTTCTGCTTGTTGAGCAAATCCCTAAAGAGTATTCTTACCTTGCGGAAAGTATTATAGATTTGGTAAATAATTTTCGCTTGGATATAATTATAGATTTAACTAAACCAGAAGTCTTATGAACAATAATGTAGGGAATGCTAAAAAGCCGGATATTTTAGTTGTAGATGATGTACCGGAAAATTTGCGTTTACTAGCAAGTATTTTGCAGAGTCGGGGCTATCGATTACGGCGGGTGACTAATGGAAAAATGGCTTTAAGTGCTGCTCATTCTGCCCCTCCAGATTTAATTTTGCTAGATATTATGATGCCGGATATTAGTGGTTATGCGGTGTGTGAACAATTAAAATCTTCAGCAGATACTTGTGAAATTCCAGTAATTTTTTTAAGTGCTTTGGATGATGTTGTTGATAAAATTAAAGGTTTTAAAGCCGGTGGCGTTGATTATATCACTAAACCTTTTCAGGTAGAAGAAGTGATAGCTAGAATTGAAACTCAGTTAACGATTGTACATCAAAAAAGGGTATTGAGTGAAAGAAATACTCGACTGCAAGAGGAAATTTTAGCACGGCAAAAAGCTGAGGTAGAGGTACATAGACATCAAAATTTTTTGCGGGCTGTTATTGATACGAATCCTAATTTAATTTTTGTTAAAAATAATCAGGGAGTTTATACCTTAGTAAATCAAGCTTTAGCGAACTTTTATAGTATTGAAGTAGAAGAATTACTGGGCAAGACAGATAATGATTTGAAAATAAATGAACCATCTTTAGAATGGTTACTTGATGAAGAAGTAGAGGTAAGCGAAACGATGGAAACAAAAATGATTTTTCAACAGCCTCTTACTTCAATCAGTGGAGAGGTAAGGTGGTTTCAAATTATTAAAAAGCCTCTACTGTCTTTGGAGGGAAAACCTGATGGTGTGTTGGGGGTGGCAACGGATATTACTGAGCGTTTAGTAGCCGAGCAAAATTTATGGTTACAAAATGAACAAGAACGTTTGCTTAATTCAATTGTTAAGCAAATTCGTCAGTCTTTACGTTTAGAAGATATTCTTCATACGACGGTAACAAAGGTTCGTCAGTTTCTACGAACAAACCGAGTGCTAATTTATCAGAAACAAGGTAAAGAGTTTTATGAAGTTGTTGTAGAAGCGAGTTCTAATGATGGTAAAAAGATGTTGGGAACTTCGGTAAATCATTCGTTGTTAATTGAAATGTCGGGGTGCTTAGAAAATTGTTGTTCACTAGATATTAAAGCGATTGAAGATATTAATATGGCTGGACTGTCACAAGATGTAAAAAATTGGTTGGAAGAGTGGGAGGTACAATCTCAGCTTGCAATTCCGATTGTTTTTGCAAGACAGACTCAAGGAGAGGGACTTTGTTCTCAAGCAAGACCTCGATTTTGGCAAGAAAATTTTGAGTTTGTACCCAGTTGTTTTTTATGGGGTTTACTAGTGGCTCAACAATGCGAAACAAGCCGAAAATGGCAAGGTTGGGAAATAGAATTTCTTTCTTCTCTTTCGGATCAGGTGGGAATTGCTATTGAGCAGGCGGAGTTGTTGGGACAGCTTGAGGCTGCTAATTTTGAGTTGCAGCGTCTTTCTAATTTGGATGGTTTAACTGGTTTGGCAAATCGACGTCGGTTTGATGAATATTTGGCAAGTGAATGGTTGAGACAAACTATTAATCAAAAGCCTTTATCTTTGATTTTATGCGATGTGGATTTTTTTAAACGTTATAACGATTCCTATGGGCATCAAGCAGGGGATGAGTGTTTACAAAATATTGCTAAGGCTATTGATGCTGCCCATAAGCCTGATGGTTTAGCCGCCAGAATTGGGGGTGAGGAATTTGCGGTTATTTTGGCTGGAGATTTACCAAAAGCTTTGGATGTGGCTAAAAAAATTCATGCTGAAGTTGGGGCTTTGATGATTGTTCATCCTGATTCGTCTGTGGGCAAATATGTGACAATTTCTGTAGGTGTTGCTACTACTATTCCTAACTCTAAAGGTAGTTTAACTGGGCTGATAGAAGTTGCTGATCGAACTCTTTATCGGGCTAAGCAACAGGGGAGAAATCAAGTAATAGCTATTGATTTTAGCCCCGATTTATCCTAAAAAAATATTTTTTTACCAAACAAAATAATAATAAAATTAAAAAAATGAATGTTAATGAGTTAAAATCAAAAAAAATGGATATTTTAGTAGTGGATGATACACCCATTAATTTACGTTTATTATCAAATTTGTTGACTGAGGGAGGCTATGAAGTACGGAAGGCAATTAGTGGAAAATTGGCTTTGTTGGCAGCTTCTTCTCACCCTCCAGATTTGATTTTGCTGGATATTATGATGCCTGAGATGGATGGCTATGAGGTTTGTAAGCAGTTGAAATCTTCACCGACTACTTGTGATATTCCAGTGATTTTTTTAAGTGCTTTGGATGATGTTGCTGATAAAATGAAGGCTTTTGATGCTGGTGGTGCTGATTATATTACTAAACCTTTCCAAGTTAAGGAAATAATGGCAAGGGTTCAAAACCAATTGACAATTTTACAGCAAAAAAAACAATTAAAATCTCAAAATTTATGGTTACAAAAAGAAATTGCTGAACGGGAAGAAACAGAAGTTTTATTAAAGGCTCAAACAGAAAAGTTACAGCAAGCTTTAGAAGAGCTAAAACGTGCCCAATCACAATTGGTACAAACAGAAAAAATGTCATCTTTAGGTCAGTTAGTGGCGGGACTAGCTCACGAAATTAATAATCCGGTGACTTTTATTTCGGGTAATATTAATCATGCTTATGAGTATATGAAAGATTTAATAAATTTGATTGAGGTTTACCAAGCAGAATATCCGGGCCCGAATCCAATTATTAAAGAGGCTTTGGAGTCGCTGGATTTAGATTTTGTTAAGGGAGATGTGCAGAAAGTAGTTGAATCAATGAATGTGGGGGTGGAACGTATTAGAAATATTATTCGTTCATTACAAAATTTTTCCCGGCTGGATCAGGCGCAGGTGAAGTCGGTGGATCTTCATGAGGGTCTTGAGAGCACTTTAATTTTGCTTCAAAGTCGCTTGATAGATACATCAGGAGAAACGAAAATTCAGGTAATTAAGGATTATGGTAAACTGCCCAAAGTTACTTGCTGTCCGGGTGAAATTAATCAAGTTTTTATGAATATTTTAGCTAATGCAATTGATGCCTTAGAAGAAGCAAAACAAAAAGGATTTTTTTTAGATAAAGAACCCATGATTAGGATTTCTACTGAGTTGGAGGATAATGATTTTGTTGTGATAAAAATTTCGGATAATGGTATGGGTATTAAGGAGGACGTGAAAAAACAAATTTTTGATCCTTTTTTTAGTACAAAGCCGGTGGGACGAGGTACTGGGTTGGGGCTTTCTATTAGCTATTCCATTATTGTAGAAACTCATGGCGGTCAATTAAATTGTTTTTCAAAACCTGGACAAGGAACTGATTTTAAAATTGTCTTTCCTTTAAATTTGGACAAACTTATCAAATAAATTTAAAAAAAATGAGTGAATATATTTCTGAAATCACTGCTAAAGCAGATATTTTAGTCGTAGATGATACCCCTGATAATCTGCGACTTTTATCAACTATGCTGACCGAACAAGGCTATCAGGTGCGAAAATCTATTAATGGTAAATTAGCACTAACGGCGGCATTTTCTCATCCACCTGATTTAATTTTACTTGATATTATGATGCCGGAAATTAGCGGCTATGAAGTTTGTAAAAAATTAAAAGCTGATGCTAAAACGCATAAAATTCCTGTGATTTTTTTGAGTGCGTTGGATACGGCAATGGATAAAGTCAAAGCTTTTGAAGTAGGAGGGGTAGACTATATTACAAAACCTTTTCACCTTCAAGAAGTTTTGGCCCGTGTAGAAAATCAACTTACAATTCAACGCCAACAGCAGCAAATTAGAGAGCAAAATTTGCAACTGGTGGAGCAAAATTTGCAGCTATTGCAAGAAATTAATGCACGAAAAAAAGCTCAGCAAGATTTACTAAGACTGAATGAAGAGTTAAAACGTTCTAATGCGGAATTAGAACAGTTTGCCTATATTGCTTCCCATGATTTGCAGTCGCCTTTGCAAGTAATTGTGGGGAATGCGGATATGTTGGAATGGAAATATGGAGAAATTTTAGGGGAAAAAGGTTCGCGTTATATAAACCAAATTGTGGCGGCCGGTATGCGAATGAAACAGCTTATTGAAGCTTTGCTGGCTTATTCACGGGTTGGTAAAGGTAAATCGGACTTTGAGGAAACAGATTGTTGCCAGATTTTACAAGAAGTTTTGGAGAATTTGCAGGAAGAAATTGCGAAGAAAGATGCTGTTATTGATTATTGTGAATTACCAATACTAATGGGTGATAAAACTCAATTGCTACGGTTGTTTCAAAATTTAATTGCTAATGGAATTAAGTTTCACAGGCCAGATGTTTCTCCTCAAATAAAAATTTCAGTAGAACAAAAACAAAGTGAATGGATTTTTGGCATTCATGATAATGGCATTGGCATTGAAACACAAAACTTTGACCGGATTTTTGAGCTTTTCCAGCGTTTGCATAGCTACGAAGAATATCCAGGCACCGGCATTGGTATGACAATTTGTAAAAAAATTGTCGAACGCCATCAAGGGCGCATTTGGGTAGATTCTCAAGTGGGCGTAGGCTCAAGTTTTTACTTTACTCTACCAGTATAAAAGTAAGAAATTTTTACTTGTCGGCAAGAATGATTAAAAAATATTTCTATGAAAAAAAAATTCTTACTTTTCTTTTTGATTGGATTAAGTTTGTATTTAATTTTAAATGTAAATACAATAAAATTTCATAAAAATCTATCTTTTACAAACACTAATTCCACACCAAAAGTTACAAAAATCATCCGTATTGGTCATCAACCACACGGCACTTTTTTGTTTTTAAAAATTAGTAAAAATTTAGAAAAACGTCTTGCTCCTTTAGGCTATTCTGTAGAGTGGACACAATTTCCCGCCGGCCCACCCATTTTAGCTGCTTTGGGAGAGGGAAAAATTGATATGGGTTATGTTGGTGTTGTACCGGCAGTTTTTGCCCAAGCTAACGATATTCCCTTTGTTTATATCGGTTATGATCCTTCTTCGCCAGATAGTATGGGGATTTTAGTTAGGCAAAATTCTTCTATCAAAACTTTAGCGGATCTCAAAGGAAAAAAAATTACAGCTACTTCAAAAACTGCTAGTCATTATTTTTTAATTAGAGCTTTAATTAAGGCAGGATTAAGTTTAAATGATGTCGAATTTGTGGATTTATCACCCCTGGAAGGACAGGAAGCTTTTAAACAAGAAAAAGTAGATGCCTGGATTGGTTGGCAGCCTTATTTGACAGAATTACAAGAAACTATGTCTGTGAACTTGCTAACAACTAATTCTCAAGGATTGATGAATGATAAAAACTTTTATATAGCCAGTCGTTCGTTTTCCAATAATCAAGCTGAACTGATCCGAATTATTATGGATGAATCGCGTCAAATTGGCCGGTGGGCTATTGAAAATCCTGAAGATGCAGCAAAAATTATTAGCAGCAACACTACAATGAAACAAAATATTGCCTTAAAATTAACTCAATCTCGTCGATTTGAAGCCTTGCCGGTGGAAGATCGTGCAGTGGAAGAACAGCAACGCATTGCTGAAACTTTTTATCGTTTGGGTTTTTTACCTAAGCGCATTTGGGTAGAGGATATTGTGTGGAAGCAACCGTTAAATAATTGGGGTGAATGAAACAGAATAATCACATAAAAAAGGTAAAACAAAATGCGATCAATTAGTAATCAATTGCGTTATGGCTTAGTATCCCTTACTGTTTTTACAGTATTGTTGGTCGGAGGTGCCCTCACCTATCTATCATGGCAACAACAAGCACAACAAACAAAACTATTACAAGAAACCTCCGTAGAAAAAGCGGGTGGAGAAATTAGATCCTACTTGGATAAATTACAACGTCAACTTAATTATTTATCAGAGTTGAGTGGATTAACAGAATTTGATGAAAAAACCCGACGAAGTATTTTAGAAGGATTAGTTAATAGTAACAGTGCTTATGAAATAGCCGGAATTATTAATGATAAAAATCAAATTATAGATGCTATGTCTCCCTATGAAAATATATCCTTATCTAGCCCAGAAATTAAGGAGGTTTTAGCAAATCCCCACTTATTTTCTCAAACTTTTAGTAAAGGACAAAATTATGTAAGTGATGTAGAAATTGACCCTAAAACTAACTTGACAATCGTAACTTTAGCTGTTCCTATCCGCAACCTTAAATCTAAAATTGCTGGAGTTTTATTTGCTAAAGTTAATTTAAATTTTCTTAATCATATTATTTCTAAAACATTGGTAGGTAAAACCGGCTACATCTATATTATTGATAGAAAATTAATGTTGATAGCACAAAAAGACACGTTAGCTATCCATAATTTAAAACTTAAAACTTTACAAGATAAACCCTTTGTTAAAGAATTATTCCAAACAGCTTATTCCAGCAATCAACCTACTCTTATCTATCAAGGATTGAATGGTAAGCAAGTTTTGGGAAGTGCAAACTTTGTGCGAAGAATGCAGTGGTTAGTCGTCGTAGAATTACCTATTCAAGAAGCTTATAAGCCGGTGGTAGAAATGATTTTAGTCATGGTTAGTGCCACCGGCATTAGCGCATTTATATCAATTTTTGTTAGCCTTAATTTTGCTAAAAATATTATAAACCCCCTGAAAATACTCACAAAAGCCGCATCCAAAATGAGTGGTGGACAACTGAATACTCGTGTTGAAATTAGCAAAAAAAATGAACTAGGAACCCTAGGCAATTCCTTTAATGAAATGGCAAAACGGCTACAACAATCCTTTAATGAATTGCAGCAAAATGAACAAAAAATTAGGCAATTTTTAGAAGCTTTGCCCATCGGCATATTTATTATTGATAAAAATAGTAACCCTTATTACGCTAACAATCAATCTACAAAACTACTAGGTCAAGGCATTGTCAAAAACTCTAAAAGTGACCAACTACGCGAAATTTATCAAGCCTATGACATGAACACAGGAGAATTATATCCCCAAGAACGTGATCCGCTTGGTTGTGCCTTAAAAGGACAATCTACGCGCATTGAAGATATGGAAATTCGCCAAAAAGATAAAAATATTCCTTTGGAAGTTTGGGCTACACCAATTTGGGATGAAAACGGCGAAATTTTATACGCCATAGCCGCATTTACAGACATCACTCTCCGCAAAAAAGCTGAACAATTATTAGCCGAATATAACCGGACTTTAGAACAACAAGTTTCAGAAAGAACCCAACAATTATCTAAAGCCCTTGAAGACTTACAAAACACACAACAAGAATTAATACAATCCGAAAAAATGGCCGCCCTTGGTCAACTCGTAGCTAGTGTTGCCCATGAAGTTAATACCCCCTTGGGTGCAATTCGTTCCTCAGCCCAAAATATTGATGATTTTTTTGAAAAAAATTCTTTAAAATTACCCGAATTTTTTCAAGACTTAACATCAGACAACTTATTTTATTTCTCAACTATTCTCCAACAGTCTCGGCAAATTTGTCCCCCACTTTCCACCAAAGAACAACGCCAAATCAGAAAAGCTTTATTATCTAGTCTTAACAAACAATCCGTTCCCAATTCAGAGATTATTGCTGACACCCTAGTTGACCTAAATTGTTATGAAAAAGTAGAGTTTCTTTTACCTTTTTTACAAAATCCCCAAAGCCTAGAAATATTACATAAAATTTATGAAATTTCAAGCTTACAAAAAAGCACAGATACCATTCTTTTAGCCACCGACAAAGCCGCTAAAATTGTCTTTGCGTTAAAAACCTATAGTCGGTCTTATTCCTCCGAAGAAAAAACCCTTACTCCTATTAATCAAAGTATAGAAACAGTTTTGACACTATACTACAACCAATTTAAAAAAGGAGTAGAAATAATCCGAAACTATGACCCAGATTTGCCTAAAATTTGGTGTTACCCTGACGAATTAAATCAAGTTTGGACAAACTTAATCCACAATGCTTTACAAGCAATGGACTATAAAGGTGTCTTAAAAATTGCTATCAAAAAACAAGCAGAAAACCTAACCATCAGCTTTAATGATAATGGCCCAGGAATTGCTCCAGAAATTATGACAAAAATTTTTGAACCATTTTTTACTACAAAACCGGCCGGTGAAGGCACAGGTTTAGGATTAGATATTGTCAGAAAAATTCTTGACAAACATTCAGCCAAAATACAAGTAGAATCTCAACCCGGATCTACTACATTTTTAGTAAACTTTCCCCTATAAAAATATTTTCGATCCGCATAAATTTGTTGTAATAAAAAAATATGAATTATTTTAAAGACAATTCAAATTTAATTGAGCAAGCTATTGACCGGCATCCCCTCATTATAGACCCCCAAACGCCTGTCATAGAAGCCGTCAAAGCCATGACAAAAGCCCAGAATAGCTATAGTTTAATCATGGAAAATAAACAACTTCTAGGAATATTAACAGAGCGAGATATAGTAAAAATAAGAGCCAACAGCATGAACCTAGAAGGAGTTGCCGTCTCCAAAGTAATGACACAAAAACTAATCACAATTCCTCTCACAGAAACCGATAATATTTTTCACTTACTCACCGTATTACGCACCTCAAAAATCCGCCACCTCCCCATTTTAGATGACCAAGAAAACTTAGTCGGAGTTTTCACCTCCGAAAGCGTCCGACAAATACTTAAACCGGCCGACTTATTACAAATGCGGCGCGTTGAAGAAATAATCACAAAAAACGTTCTCACAGCCCCAACAAACTCCTCAATATTTGAAGTAGCCCAACAAATGGCAACTAGTAAAAAAAGCTGTGTTGTCATCTGTCCTTCAGATAATTACTTCCACGCAAAAAACCATAACAAACCCCTAAAACCTATCGGAATTATTACAGAAAGAGACATAGTAAAATTTACCGCCAACAACATTGATCTTGAAGAAACAACGGCAGATAAAGTAATGAGTTATCCCCTCTTACCCATAGAAAATAATGCAAATCTTTGGCAAGCTCATCAAATAATGCAAGAAAAACGCATCCGCCGATTAGTTGTTATTAACAAAAGCGGATACTTAGCCGGCATCATCACACAAAGCACCCTCCTCCACGCCCTCGATCCCGTTGAAATGTATGCCACCGTTGAACTCTTACAACAAACCCTAGCCGAACAAACCCATGAACTCACAAAAGCCCACCAACAAATGCAATCAGAAGTCGAACACCGTAAAGAAATTGAAGAAAAACTACGCCAAACTAACGAAAACTTAGAAGAACAAGTACGGCAAAGAACAACAGAATTAACCCACTCCAACGCTCAACTTTTACAACAAATACAAGAACGAATCACCGCCGAAACAGAAATTCGCCGACTCAACGAACTTCTGGAAAATCGCATCCAAGAACGCACCGCCCAACTAGCAGAAAGCAACCAACAATTACAACAAAAAAATCAAGAACTTGCCACTACCCTAGAAAAACTCAAAACCACCCAACAAGAACTCATACACTCAGAAAAAATGGCCGCACTAGGACAACTGATTGCCGGCATTGCCCACGAAATAAATAGCCCCCTCGGAGCCATTCGATCCTCCATATTCAACATTTCTAACTTCCTAGAAAAAACCTTTACCATCTTACCCCAATTTTTTCAAAATCTCTCAGGAAACCGCCAGCAAGACTTCTTTAAAATCTTACAATTATCCAATCCCCAAATCGACACCTTATCCAGTCGAGAAAAACGACAACTCCGCAAAGCTCTACAACAACAAATAGAAACCTTAAAAATAGAAGAATCCGAAAGTTTGGCCTGCACATTAATCGACCTAGGAATTACCGAAATCAACGAATTTTCAAACCTTTTAACATCCCCCCATAGCAATCAAATTTTAACAACAGCCTACGAATTTGTGACACTTCAAAAAAGTACAAATACCATCATCACCGCCACAGACCGCGCTGCCAAAATAGTCTTTGCACTCAAAAATTATGCTCGTTACGATCATTCAGGCGAAAAAGTTTTTGCCAATATCACCGAAGGCATTGAAACAATCTTAACTCTCTACCACAACCAACTCAAACTAGGCATTGAAATCATCAGAAACTATCAGCCCAACTTACCCTCACTTTGGTGTTATCCAGACGAACTAAATCAAGTCTGGACAAACTTAATTCACAACGCCATTCAAGCAATGGAAAACACCGGCACAATTACCATCGATATTAACCACCAACCAGAAAACTTAACCATCAGCATCAGCGACACCGGCCCCGGAATTCCCCCCGAAATACTACCCCATATATTTGAACCATTTTTCACCACAAAACCGGCCGGTTTAGGCAGCGGTTTAGGCTTAGATATTGTCAACAAAATCATCCAAAAACACACCGGAAAAATCACCGTCGCAACTCAACCAGGCCGAACCACATTTACCATCACTTTGCCCCTCTAACCCCACTTTTTCAGAAAAACAACACAACCATCCCAAAAAAACCTTCATTTACCAACAATTTGCTAAAATCTCCTTAACTCAAAAAATAAAACCACAACCCTCCACACCTTCCACCCTAAAACCATGACAAAACCAGCCATCCTTTGCGTCGATGATGAAAGCGTCATCCTCAGTAGCCTGAAAATTCAACTCAAAAAAGAATTCGGCAACGCCTATGTCTACGAAGTCGCCGAAAGCGCCGACGAAGCCCTAGAAATCATCGAAGAACTCAAACAAGAAGAAACAGATATCCTCGTCATCGTTTCCGACTGGTTAATGCCCGGAATCAAAGGCGACGAATTTCTCATTCGTGTTCACGAAAAATACCCCAACATCATCAAAGTCATGCTCACCGGCCAAGCCGATGAAAACGCCATTCAAAAAGCAAAAGAACAAGCAAACCTCTACGCCTGTCTACATAAACCCTGGGACAATGAAGTATTAGTAAATACCATTAAAAACGGCTTAAAAAATCATGAATAAACCCATCATTATTTGCGTAGACGACGAACAAACAATCTTACAAAGCTTAAAAATAGAACTTAAAAAAAACCTTGCAGAAAACTACCTTATCGAAACCTGTGAAACCAGCCAAGATGCCCTAGACTTACTAGAAGAACTACTCAAAGAAGGGCGAGAAATTCCTGTCATCATTTCCGACTACCTAATGCCCGGAATCAAAGGAGATGAACTACTCAAAGAAATTCATCATCGTTCCCCCCAAACCCTCAAAATCCTACTCACCGGCCAAGCCGATCTTGCCGCCGTCAGCAACGCCATCAAATACGCCAAACTATACCGCTACATACCCAAACCCTGGCAACCCGAAGACCTAAGCCTCACCGTCAAAGAAGCCCTCCGTAGTTATGCCCAAGAAAAACAAATAGCCCAACAAAACCTCACCCTCCAACGCCTCAATCAACAACTAGAAAACCTAATCGAACAACGCACCGCAGCCCTCCGCCTTTCCGAAGAAAAATTCGCCAAAGCCTTCAAAAACTCCCCCAACCCCATCACCATTACCCGCCTCAGCGATGGCTGTCATTTAGAAGTCAACGACGCCTTTTGCCAAAACCTCGGTTACACCCCCCAAGAAATCATCGGTCACAGCGCCCTTGAATTAGGCTTTTGGGTCAACTTAAAAGACCGCATAGCCCTCTTTGAAGCCTTACAACAAAAAGGCTCAATTCATAACTACGAATTCGACTTTCGTACCAAAACCGGCCAAATAAAAACCGGCCTCCTCTCCGCAGAAATCATCGAAATAGGTGGCGAAACCTGCGTCATTTCTGTTAGCCAAGACATCACCCAAAGAAAAATCACAGAAAACGCCCTTCAAAAAGCAAAAGAAGAAGCCGACAAAGCCAACCGCGCCAAAAGCGAATTCCTCTCAAACATGAGTCACGAATTGCGAACACCCCTCAACGCAATTTTAGGATTCACCCAACTTTTAACCCGCGACACCACCCTCAAAGCCGAACAACAACAACAACTAGAAATAATCAGCCGCAGCGGTGAACACCTCCTCAGCCTCATTAACAACATTTTGCAAATGTCAAAAATAGAAGTCGGGCTAATCACCCTCGACAAAAAACCCTTCGACTTCTACCGACTCCTAAATAGCCTTGAAGAAATGCTCTCTTTACAAGCCCAAAAAAAAGACCTCCAACTAATATTTGACCTCTCCCCAGACCTCCCCCAATACATCAAAACCGACGAAAGCAAACTTCGCCAAATTTTACTTAACCTCCTAGGAAACGCCATCAAATTCACATCAGAAGGTGGCGTTACCCTCCGCATCAAACACCAAACACCCAACCAAAACAACTCAAATTCCCTCACAATACTATTTGAAATAGAAGACACCGGCCCCGGCATCGAATCCACAGAAATTACCCAACTTTTTACCCCCTTCATTCAAACAGAAAGCGGCAGAAAATCTCAAGAAGGAACCGGCCTAGGATTACCCATCAGCCGCGAATTTATTAAACTTATGGACGGCAATATTTCCGTCAACAGCATCATTAATCAAGGCACATTATTCAAATTTCATATCCAAACAGAACTCATCAACTCCATCGAAATACAAGCCACCGCCACCAAACAAAGAGTCATCAGCATCGCCCCAAACCAACCAGAATATCGCATCCTAGTAGTAGACGACCGCCTCGAAAGTCGCCTCCTACTCGTCAAACTATTAGAAAGCCTGGGATTTAAAGCCAAAGAAGCAGAAAACGGCCTCAAAGCCATCGAAATTTGGTCAGAATGGGAACCCCATCTAATTTGGATGGATATGAGAATGCCGGTCATGGACGGCTACGAAGCCACCAAACAAATCAAAAGTCATTTAAAAGGACAAGCCACCGTCATCATCGCCCTCACCGCCAGCGCCTTTGAAGAAGAAAAATCCATCGTTTTATCGGCCGGTTGCCAAGATTTTGTCGCCAAACCTTTCAGAGAAGAAGTCATTCTTGAAAAAATGACAAAATATCTCGGAGTTCAATACACCTATCAAGAACAAACCTTAAATAACCCTTCACAAAACAGCACAGAACCTAACTCCCAAACCGAAACCCCCACAGCCCCATTCACCCTTCAACCCTCCTCCTTTAACAACATCTCCCCACAATGGATCGACCAACTTTATAACGCCGCCCTTTGTGTAGATGACGAAGAAATTGCACAAATTCTTACCCAACTTACCCCCCACCAAACACCCCTAGCCACAGCCATAATGAACTTAGTTGAAAACTTCCGTTGCGACCAAATTCTTGATTTAATAGAAGAATATAAAAACTCTCAAAATGTATCAACAACTTAACCCTCAAAAAGTTTAATTTATAAACAAAAAAAGCATAAAATATAAAAAAATAACTTTACAAAATCTCCCCGTAAGGCTCATAAGCCTGTACTTCCTTTGTCCCTTACCTAACCTTGCTAGGCCGTGTTTTCGGGCCCACTCCTTTAGGGCTCCATATCCCTGAATTCTCCTTTCTAAGCAGGACTTAAAGAGCATTTCTCCCCCCTTGACAAGAGGGGCTGGGAGGGTATCTAGACTTTGAAAACACGCCCTAGACCGGATATGCAAACAAAAATTAAACCACGCA
The DNA here is from genome assembly GCA_036704045.1 of Halomicronema sp. GTDB lineage: Bacteria > Cyanobacteriota > Cyanobacteriia > Cyanobacteriales > Oscillatoriaceae > Ancylothrix. Next base: position 42,896 of record DATNQM010000012.1, read on the forward strand.
CCCTACACACAAAACTATGTCAAACCCAGAAAATAACGGCAATATATTAATCGTTGATGACACCCCAGAAAACATACAAGTATTATCAGCCACCCTTAATGAATGCGGCTACAAAGTTCGCGGAGTAACTAATGGAAAAATGGCACTCCGAGCCATCCTTCATTCCCCACCAGACCTTATATTACTTGATATCCGAATGCCCGAAATGAACGGGTACGAAGTTTGTCAACAACTAAAAGCCGATCCCCAAACAGAAAAAATTCCTGTCATCTTTATTAGCGCCTCCGATGAAGTTTTAGACAAAATACAAGCCTTTAGCAAGGGCGGTGTAGACTACATTACAAAACCCTTTCACATAGAAGAAGTTATTGCTCGCGTTGAACACCAACTAACCATCCGTAGATTGCAACAACAACTACTAACCAAAAATCAACAACTAGAACAAGAAATAATCGAACGAAAAAAAGCAGAACAAGCCGCTTTTGCCGCCTCAAATGCCAAAACCCAATTCCTCGCCAATATGAGCCACGAATTACGAACTCCTCTCAACGCTATTTTGGGGTTTGCTCAAGTTTTAATTCGTGAATCTTCCCTCAATCAAGAACAATTAGAATTTCTTAGAATAATTAACCGCAGCGGCGAACATCTCCTAGAATTAATTAACGACATCCTCGATATTTCCAAAATTGAAGCCGGTATCATCGGACTTTATGAAACTAGCTTTGACCTCTACCGGCTCACCGATAACCTAGAAGAAATGTTTCAACTTCTAGCGGAAAAAAAACAACTAGTCCTTAATTTTATCCTTGACTCCCAAGTTCCCCAATACATAAAAACCGACGAAAAAAAACTCCGAGCCAGCCTCATAAATCTCCTTGGAAATGCCATTAAATTTACCTTCAATGGCAGTATTACTCTCCGAGTATCCAAAAAGACTCTTTCTTCAAATAACGCCATCCTTAACTTTGAAATACAAGACACAGGTGTAGGCATTTCCCCAGAAGAAATGACTCACTTATTTGAAGCTTTTGTGCAAACAGAATCAGGTCAAAAAGCCGCCGAAGGAACCGGCCTCGGTTTAACAATTACTAGAAAATTTATTGAAATAATGGGCGGAGAAATTACCCTAGAAAGCACAGTAAATAAAGGCACAATCTTTAAATTTTATATTCCTCTTCAAGAAGCAAACCTTGAAGAAATTACCACTCAAATACAGAGACGTGTTATCGGTATAGAACCCAGCTGTAGCACCTATCGAATATTAGTAGTTGATGATAGTGAAGAAAACCGCCTCCTTCTCCTTAAACTACTTCAACCTGTAGGTTTTGAAGTCAAAGAAGCAGAAAACGGAGCCGAAGCTATTACCATTTGGGAAACCTGGAAACCTCATTTAATTTGGATGGATACAAGAATGCCTGTAATGAGTGGAACTCAAGCAACTAGAGAAATTCGCAACAAAGAAAAACAAACAAATTTATCCACAACTATTATTGCTCTGACCGCCAGCGCCTTTGAAGAAAATCGCCCTCAAATTTTAGCTGCCGGCTGTAATGATTTTATCCGTAAACCCTTCATTGAAGACATCATTTTTGAAAAAATGGCTCAATATTTAGATGTACGTTATATCTATCAAGAAATACCCCTATTTATGGGAGTCGGCATAAAAAAACGTAGCCCCACAAATCAACGTCCTGATTCATTTTTTCTACCGCTTTTATCACAAATGCCCCTGCCTTGGTTAAAGCAACTTCATCAAGCAGCGAACGAAGTTAACGAAGAGGATATTGCCCAACTCCTTAAGCAAATTCCAGAAACATCATCAACTCTTGCAGAAGCACTAAAAGAACTTCTTGAAGACTTCCGCTTAGATATCCTAGTACGCGTCACCAAAATCACCCTAGATACCTGGTAAATTCTCATCTCCCATTCTGTACTTAACCTTACCTAAATTATTATCAATAACATTTTTAATTACCTCCTAAAATTTACACAATCAAAGAATAATTTTTTTAATTATTAACAATATGTTAATTTTTAGGCATATATCTTTTAAGGGATTTTATTAAAATCATGGCTTTTTAATAATAAAAAATTAATCAAATCCTTTAAAGGTAATATAATTTGTAAACAACAGTTATCTAAGAAATTGTCACCACAAATGAATAATACAGAAATGACAATACTTATAGTAGACGACCAACCCAATAACTTAAGATTTCTCAACAAAATTTTAACCCAAGCCGGCTATAAAGTCCAAAAAGCTATCTCAGGAAAACTAGCTATTAGCGCCGCCCAAGCCAACCCACCAGACTTAATTTTACTTGACATAATGATGCCCGATCTCACCGGCTACCAAGTATGCAAAATCCTGAAAGAAAGCGAAAAAACCAAAGAAATACCAATCTTATTTTTAAGCATACTAGACACATCTCAAGACAAAGTAAACGGCTTTAATGTGGGTGGCGCAGACTACATTACAAAACCCTTTCAAGTCGAAGAAATTTTAGCGCGCATCCACCACCATCTCACCCTCCAAAAACTCCAAAAACAACTAAAAGAACAAAATAATCGTTTGCAACAATCCCAATCACTTTTGGAAAGCGTATTAAATAGCTCAATCGATGGCGTATCCGTATTTGAAGCGCAAAGAAATAACGAACAAAAAATAACAGATTTCAAATGGGTACTTATCAATCAAAGCGCCGAAAAAATGCTTTTTAAAACCTTTAATGAACTCAGTAGCACAACCTTATTACAAACTTTTCCATCCCACTTAAAAAACGGCCTCTTTGATGCCTACGTTTCCGTCATAGAAACCGGTCAATCCCTTATAACCGAATCCTTTTATCAAGAACCAACCTGCCCCGGATGTTGGCTACAAATTGCCGCAGTTAAATTAAACGATGGCCTAGCTGTAACCTTTCGTGACATCACAGAAAGAAAAAAAAGCGAAATGGCTATTAAAGAAAGCGAAGAAAAATTTCGGACAATCTTTGAACAAGCCGCTGTGGGAATTTGTCAAATAGCCATCTCAGGAAACTTCTTAAAAGCAAACCAACGTCTTTGTAATTTACTCGACTACTCGGAAACTGAACTATTACAAAAAACCATCAAAGAAATTACCCATCCCGACGATATTCAAGCCGACATAGAATATACTCATCAAATCCTCACCGGCCAACGAATTTCTTACAGCATCGAAAAACGTTTCCTAGGAAAAAATAATAAAATTATTTGGGTAAACTTCACAGTTTCCATTCAACAAAACAGCACCATCATTAATGATTTTATCGCCATTGTTGAAGACATTTCTGAACGCAAAATTGCCCAACAGCAACTCCAAGAAAGCTTAAAAAATCAAACCCACTATGCCGAAAAACTTGCCCGTTCTAACGCCGAATTAGAACAATTTGCCTACGTTGCCTCCCACGATTTACAAGCGCCTTTAGGAACCATAGCCAGCTTCTCTCAACTCTTACAAAGACGCTACCAAGATCAACTCGACAACAAAGCTAATCGATTGATAGAAAATATCGTTAACGGTTGTATAAGAATGCAAACTTTAATTGATGATTTACTTCAATACTCCCGCATCACCACAAACCAAAAACCTTTTGAACTAACAGACTTAAACCAAGTATTTCAAGAAGCTTGCGCCAACTTACAACTCGCTATTAATCAAAATCAAGCCATCATTAATTGTAGTTTTCTTCCCACCCTAGCCGGTGAACGATCTCAACTCATCCAACTTTTTCAAAATTTATTAGGAAACGCTATAAAATATCGTAAAAACCAAACACCAAATATCATAATAAACGCCCTACCCCAAGAAAATTACTGGTTATTTTCTATTAAAGACAATGGCATAGGCATCGACCCCAAACATTCACAACGAATCTTTCAAATTTTCCAACGTCTTCATACCCAACAAGAATACACCGGCACCGGCATTGGACTCGCCATTTGTAAAAAAATTATTGAACATCACGGTGGGGAAATTTGGGTCAAATCTGAACCAGATCAAGGTTCCACTTTTTACTTCACTCTGCCCCAACATTTTTAATAAAAATTTATAGCATTTTTCTATCTGGTGAGGTACGATTAAACCCCCCTGGAGGGTTATTTTTGTACTTGATATGATTGAAAACAGCTATATAAAATTTCCCTCTTTTTATAATTTGCTGCAATTTCCAATTCTCCCTAAGCCAATTATCGCTTTCTATACTTCCATTTATAACTTATAAAAAACTAGTTACCCCCTATGTTATAATACAATAATTACAAACAATTATCTCTTTCCCTATCCAAACGCTTGTTTTTCTCTCATTTTCTGATATATTTAACACTTATAACTGATGGCTAAAAAAAACCTTTCCATCATAATAAAGTTAAAGCATGGATTTAATCAAGAAACCACCCAAAATTCGGCTAGGATAGCTGATATCAGCAAAGCCTCCCCGTCTGAAAACCTCAGCACTACTGTGGCGGGAAAAAACTATGAATTCATACGAAAAAACTTATACTATTTTACTTGCCAATGACCTCAAAGAGTTTCAATTCTTAATAAAAGAAGCCCTCACAGAGGTTTCCGTTTCCCTTAAACTTTTTTGTGTAAAAGATGGCGAAGAAATGCTTGATTATTTATACCGGCGTAATCAATACAAATCACCCCAAACTTCGCCGCGCCCCAGTCTTATTTTACTAGACTTAAATATGCCCCGCAAAGATGGGCGAGAGGTCATCATAGAAATTAAATCTGATCCAAAAATCCGACAAATTCCTGTCATCATCTTAACCACCTCCAAACAAGAACAAGACCTCTCATTCTGCTACAATGCAGGAGCTAACTCGTTTATCATTTTCCCCCTAAGCTTTGAAAAATTAGTGGAAGTTCTTAAAAGAATCTGTGAATACTGGTTTGAAATAGTCCTCCTCCCTCCCATACCAGAAGAGTAACACGGATGTAACTAAAAAATAAAACCAAACCACCATATCTTAAAAATAAACCCATTTTATAAGCTTATAAACTTTTCCGAAAAAACCTCTTTAAAATAAAAAATCCATGAACTTAAAATTAACCAAAAAATAAAACTAGACCCCAGAAATACTCTATTTAATTCTTAGTAGAAATTCTTGCCCCCGCCCTTTTCCTTACTCCTAACAAGAGATAAAAATCTGGGACAAGGGGCCTAAATTCGCAACTAACAGTCAAAAGCAACTAAACAAACCAGGAAACAGAGAATAAAACCCCCCATACAAAAAAGGCAATAAAAACCCTTTTTAAACCCCCAATTCCCCATCCCTTGTTTAAAACTCCAAAACCGGCCAGCTATCCTCTCGCCGATACTTAGTCATATCATCAAAAAAGCGCATTTCCGCTCGTTTAATGATTAATTCTTGTGGTTCGGCATCGACCCAACGCAAGTTAAAATCATACAAAGTTTCACTGAGATTTTTAGCATCAAGATCCGGTTTAATTTCACCAAAATAACCCAAAGTTACATGAGCCGTAAAATGATACTGTTGTTCAATTCCTAAGCCCATTAACCCGTGATTTTGATAAATTGCTCGCCGCAATTGTACAATCTGCTCATAAGACTCATCATCTTTTGGCGCTAAACAAACGCCCAAAGCACGAGTTCTTAACATCAATCCCAACAATTGCCAGCGAATCGGTTTATCTGTAGTAAAATTTGACCGGCACACCTCAAAACTTTGAGCTATTTGACTACGAAGTAACTCGTCAAAATCAGGTTTTTCTTGAGCGTGTCGGTAAGCATCATCCCAAATTAAATCCGCTAAAGTGACATGAAAACTCTCCGGTGGCACCGGCACAAAAAACTCTGGATCTAATTTTTTGACAAGTTCCTGCTGGCAGTCTTGTAAATTTTTATAAAATTGATGGTTGTTTGTTTCTTCCTCCCAAGGGGTAGTAATGATCGTATAACCCGGAAAAGGTACCGCCTCTCTGATTCCGTTAGCATTAAGCTTAAATTTGGGTGATTCTTGTATGTGTTGGAGCCCCGACTGATAAGCATCTAGCAGGGTCAGCCGTGCTACCCGATTTAAGTAAACCTGATAATTATCGTCCAATTGTCTATTGCCTCATATTTTCTAAAGGTGTACTTTATGCCAATTTACCTCTATTGGGGTGACGATGACTTTGCAATTTCTGCTTCCGTTAAAACTTTGCGGGATCAAGTCCTAGATTCTGCTTGGGAGAGTTTCAATTATGATAAAATACAGCCCGATCAACCCGATGGCTTAATTTTTGCCCTCAATCAAGCCATGACCCCTCCTTTCGGTACCGGCAGTCGTTTAGTTTGGCTTGCAGACACTACAATTTGTCAACAATGTCCTCCGGCTTTAATTGAAGAGTTAGAACGCACTTTACCAGTTCTTCCAACCGAATCAGTTTTGTTGTTAACCGCCCGCTCTAAACCCGATGGGCGCCTCAAGTCTACCAAGTTGTTACAAAAGTATGCCGGTGAAAATTTCCGCGAATTTGCGGCAATTCCTCCTTGGAAAACAGAAGATTTAATTGATCGAGTCCGTCAAGTCGCCCAACAAAAACAAGTTCGTTTAACAGAAATGGCCGTTTCTGTTTTGGCTCAGTCCCTTGGCAATAATTCTCGTGCCCTTGATGCAGAATTGACAAAATTACAAATTTATGCTGTTAGCAACGGTGGACGAACTCTCAATGAACAAGATGTGAATGCTTTAGTGGGTAGCAATACTCAAAATAGTCTCCAACTTGCCGAAGCAATTCGAGACAGAAAAGTGCAAGAAGCTGTAGGATTGGTATCCGATTTAATGGCTCGCAATGAGCCGGCTTTAAAAATTGTAGCGACTTTGGTAGGACAATTTCGGTTGTGGTTATGGGTAAAAATGTTACTAGAAGCCGGAGAACGCGAAGACCAAATTGCCCAAGCAGTAGAATTACGAAATCCCAAACGTGTTTATATCTTAAAACAAGAAGTCCGTCATTTATCATCTCAAAAATTGTTGAGGGTGCTGCCAGTTTTATTAGACTTAGAAGTAAGTCTAAAGCGCGGTGCAGAAGATGTATCCGCTTTACAAACAGCCGTTATTAAACTTTGTCAAGTCCTAGCTTAAGACCAATATCAACTTCGTTATTATCCAAACAAAAAACATTCTCAAAAAAATCCAGAACTTTTTTACACTATATAAACAAGTCTTTCAGGAAAAAATTAGTAATAAACATCTAAAAATGTTGATTTATTTTCTCTTGTCTTTGCACCTTGGAACTTAGTTATTATAAAATAGTTCTCAACAAATGAAAGCTTTAATTTTATTCTTTGTGAAGGTAAGTTATGATCAGACTTGTTGCTTGCAGTTCAAAAATGAAAATTAACCAATGGGTATCAAAATCTTTACTGATTGGTTTGCTTGCTGGAGTTGGTATCTGTGCCGGTGCAGAGCCTAATTTGCTAGTAAAACAACCGCTTCTTGGCGGGGGAGTTGCCGTTGCCCAAAATTTTAGCGACCAAGAAATTACAAGTTATGCTCGCACTGTATTGAAATTAGAACAAATTCGTTTACAAGCCTACAATGATATGAAGCAAAAAATTGGCTCTGGAAACATTCCAAATATTGTTTGCAATCAACCAGAAACCCTAAATCGTTTAGATACTGATGTTCGTTCTATTGCCATAAATTATTGCAATCAATCTAAACAAATTGTAGAAACAAATGGCTTAACTTCAACAAAATTTAACCAAATTACAGTCAGCCAACAAACTAATTCTTCTCTTCAAAAACGCATTCAAGACGAAATGAGTAGGTTGCAAAAAAATGGTCAATAAAAATTCCCTTCTAAAAATCCCATAAAAAGCTGAACTTGCACCGGCCCCAAACAAATCATCGGCCCCAAACCATCAAAAGTAGGGGCCGCTAATTTTCTACCCACCCAGCCAAACAACTAACGAGACTTCATATCAGCAATAGCCCCCATTGCCACCGAAGCAATAGCCTGATCAGTAGCTTTTGGCAAATGGTAATACTTCCCACCCGCCGTAGTTGCCAACTCCTTAGCAAAACCAGTGGAAATAAACTTATTCTCCGTATCAATAACCAACAACTGAATTCCCAACATCCGAATTTTGCCAGCAATGTCCAACAACTCCGCCTTAATATCCGGCTTTTCCCCCGGTTCCATCGGCTCACCCAACGAACGAGCAAGCGGCACATTACCCCGGCCATCAGTAATAGCCACCATCACCACTTGACCAATATCCCCAGACTGCTGAGCATTCACCCCCACCCGTACAGCCTGAGTCAGACCGTGTGCCAACGGCGAACCACCACCACAGGGTAATCTTTCCAGACGCCGGCGAGCACTAGTAATAGAACGAGTCGGCGGTAACAAAACCTCCGCCGCCTCACCACGAAAAGGAATCAAAGAAACCTGATCACGATTTTGATAAGCCTCAGTTAAAAGCGTCATCACCGCACCCTTTGCCGACTGCATCCGGTTAAGGGCCATTGAACCAGACGCATCCACCACAAACACCACCAAAGCGCCAGCCTTTCTAACTAAGCGTTTTTCCCGAATATCCGCCTGTTCTACAAATACCCGACGATCTCCCTCCGCTTGTTCCCCTGGCCCCAAAATTGGGTTTCTAGCACGGCGTGAACGTTGATAGGGTGCAGCAGCCCGCAAAGTAGCATCCACCGCAATACGGCGGACTTGACCTTTAGGTAACACCGGCTTCACATACCTGCCACGATCCTTAGAAAAAATCAAACTCCGACTACCAGACTTACCCCGGCGTTGGGCCATCTGAGTAAAAAACAACACCGAAGGATCCATCAAAACCCCTTCAGGGTCAAACATAAACTCCTCCGGTACACTCATTTCCTCTTCTTCCGGCGGATTAGGATTTTCTTCTTGTTCCTCTTGCTCTTCCTCTTCTTCCTGTTCTTGTTCGTCGGCCGGTGGCGGCGGTGGTGGTGGTGGCGGTGGTGGTTGATCGGGTGGTGGACTTTGAATCACCGTTGCGCGCGGAACAATCACCAATTCCACCGCCCGCCGCAAGTCTTCTGCATTAACAGCAGTCCGTCCATCCAAAGCAGCCGCTGCTTTTGCAACTCGCACGGCAAATAGTTCTGCTCGGTGGCCTTGGACTACACCCCGGATAGCTTCTTCTACCAAATAAGTGATTTGTTCAGCAGAAATTTGCACATCTTTCAGCCACTCGCGGGCTAAAATTATCTGGGTTTTAAGGTTTTCGATATCTTCAGAATATTGCTCTAAAAAGCTTTGCGGCGAGTTGGAATATTCCAGGGCTTGTTCAACAGCTTGCACCCGGTCATCTAGTCCCAAAACTCCATCGGCTGATAAGGCAATAGCAATGCGGTCGAGTAAATGTTCCCGCAGTGGCCCTTCTTCCGGGTTGTAGGTAGCAATAAGCAAAGGTTTGCAAGGATGCTCAATGCTGATGCCTTCGCGTTCAACACGGTTGCGTCCTTCAGTCAGGACACTTAAAAGCAAATTAGCTATGTTGTCATCAAGGAGATTGATTTCATCAACGTATAAAACTCCCCGGTGGGCTTCGGCTAATAATCCTGGCTGGAAAACGGTTTCGCCTCGTTTAACAGATTGCTCCACATCTACTGAACCTACAAGCCGGTCTTCGGTCACTCCGAGGGGAATTTGCACAAAAGGTGCAGGAATTATTTCAGGGATTGGAGTTTCGTTAGGTGTGTGTTGTTCCCATTCTTGGGGCGATTCGTTGGCCATACTACCCTTGACAATTTCGATGGGAGGTAGTAAGGAATGGATGGCTCTCGCCATGACAGATTTTGCTGTGCCACGCCGGCCGGCTATCGCAACTCCTCCTAAACCTGGATCGACCGATGCCAGCAATAGAGCGAGTTTGATGGCTTCTTGTCCGACTACGGCGCTGAGGGGAAAGGCTGTTTGGCTGATGGGGTTAACAGGTACGGGCATTTTATTTAAAATTTTAGGCTATAGTCCCGCGATAAGTCGCAGTTTTATAGCATACCTCACTGGTGTGGGTGAAGAAGCTAAGTCTCAAAGAGGTTTTTTTATTTCCAGGTGGTCAGGTTTTGGCACAATACCAAACTTTAAGCTTTTATAAAAGAATTTCTGGAAGTCTCAAAAACAGGTAAAACCCAATTTAGATAATAACATTTCCTAACTATTAATTATAACCTTTAAATATACTTATAACTTTTATAAACAGCCAATTCAACTTACAAATAGCTAAAAACAAAAAATATCAAAAATGGAAAAATTTAGAAAATAAACTTAAAAATAGCCAAAATTTTGACAAATGTAGAGCTTGTTTTTTTATTTTTAGCCTTTAAAAGTCAATCACAATCGCTGTTATTAACGCTATATTTAGAAGAATATAAGGCAAAATTTAAAGAAAACCGGCACAAAAAAGGAGCATCTTGAGACTTCTCAGCGACCTTCAACCAAACCAACGCAACAGTTTATTAATTTTATTTGCTGCGGGCCTATTATTTTGGGTCAGCATGGCTTCCTTATTACCCACCTTACCCCTCTACATCGAACACATCGGCGCGAGTAAACAAGAAATAGGCATCGTCATGGGTGCCTTTGCTATCGGACTGTTACCCTCCCGCGCTTGGTTAGGGCCATTGGCAGACCGACGGGGACGCAAAATTGTATTAATCATAGGCCCTATTGTAGGAGCGATAGCAGCCTTGGGTTACTTACTATTAAAAACCGTTCCAGCCCTGTTTTTTCTTAGGGCTTTTCATGGCATCAGTATTGCAGCTTTCACCACCGCCTTCAGCGCCCTTGTAACTGACCTTTCACCCATCGAAAAACGGGGCGAAATTGTGGGATATATGAGTTTAGTTCAACCCATAGGTGTTGCCCTAGGGCCGGCCTTGGGAGGCTTTTTGTTAGAAAGTTCCCAAAATTATGAACCGCTATTTTATATGGCAGCCGGTATCGGTTTCTTAAGCTTTTTCTCTTGTCTCCCTATCAAAGAATTATCCCAACCAAAACCTCCGCAAACTACCTCTTTAACGCCCGAACAAACAGAAAACTTCTGGAAAATTTTATGGAGTCCTGCCGTTAGGATACCGGCTTTTGTAATGTTAATGACTGGTTTAGTGTTTGGAGTCCTTCACACCTTCATTCCCCTGTACCTGAAAGAAAGCGGTGCCAACTTAAACGCTGGTCTATTCTACACCGCCGCTGCTATCGCTAGTTTTGTGATTCGGCTGCTTATCGGTCGAGCTTCCGACCGCTACGGTAGAGCAGTTTTCATCACCGGCAGTCTAATTTGCTACATAATCGCCATGCTAACGTTGTGGAGAGCGACAACAGCCCCACAATTTTTAATCGGTGCCATCCTTGAAGGTTCGGCCTCTGGTACCATATTTCCGATGATAATTACGTTGATGTCAGATCGTTGCTTACCTCACGAACGCGGCAGGTTTTTCTCGTTATCCGTAGGTGGCTTAGACTTCGGTATGATAATGGCTGGCCCTATTATGGGATTTATTGCCGAATACACCGGCTACCGGCATTTGTTTGTCATTGCTGCGGGTTTGTCTTTGGTTGGCTTAGTAGCTTTTACCACCCTCTCTAGCAAAAGCATTCCTCTGTCATTTCGTTTTGCCCTAGGCAGATACAAGGATATCTATTCAGTGAATGAGTAATTTTTTTCAACACAGATTCCTATGTGTTACTGTCGGATAAAAAAAATTTAAGGTTGAAATCTGAGTTAAAATATCTCAGAACTTCAACCTTAAACTTTTTTAGACGGGCCTGGAGGGACTCGAACCCCCGACCTTGTGGTCCGTAGCCACACGCTCTAATCCACTAAGCTACAAGCCCTTGCTTTTTTGTTGCGGTTTTTTTTAAACACCGCTCACAATTTCCAATAGTAGCACAACCCTAAAAAAAAATGCAAGAGATTTCTGAAAGTTTTTTTGTACCGGCCGAAAACGCCCAACTCACTCACCTAGACAGCAACGGAGAAGCCCGCATGGTGGACGTTTCCGAGAAAACTGCTACCAAAAGAGAAGCGCTTGCCGGTGCCAGGGTACGGATGTCACAAGCAACATTTGCAGCCATACAAGCCGGTGATGCTCCAAAAGGAGATGTTTTAGGCACAGCAAAAATAGCTGGTATTATGGCAGCCAAACAAACAGCCCAATTGATTCCATTGTGCCATCCTTTGCCGTTGCAAAAAATCGATGTTCAGATCGAGGCTGATCCCCAATTACCCGGCTATCAAATTCAAGGCCGTGTTGTTACCACTGCCCAAACCGGCGTAGAAATGGAAGCCCTTACAGCCGTAACTGTTGCTGCCTTGACGCTTTATGATATGGCAAAAGCTTTAGAAAAAGGCATTGAAATTGAATGTATTAGACTGTTAAGTAAAACTGGCGGTAAATCAGGCGACTATGAGGCCGGTGTATAAACCTTTTTTTAACAACCAGTTAATTTATTGAAAAGCTAAAAGTGAAAGCACTTTTAAATCAAAATAAGCAAAAATTAGGAGAAAAAATTTAATAATAAAAACTCAATTTTTATTAAATAAAAAGTGCCGCCATAAATAGGCGGTAATTTTTTGCGGCCAAGAAAAACTAACAGCCAAATTATTTTGGCCAAGCTTTAAAATTACCCCTTAAAAGCCAAAATTTACTTACCTAGCTTTGGGGAGACAATATTGCTTAAGGATATCTTGACCTTGACGGACAAGCTTTTCTGGCCCTTCAAGCATCAAAAGATAATGACCTTGACGCAAGTGATGAAGATAAATACCGGCGGTACTACCTTCACCCAACAATCCCAATATCCCACCGATCACAGCACCCAGAAAACCGGCCACCAGAGCACCGACAGGAATTAATAGCAACAAAAAAGATAAATGGACAGGTACTTTTAAAATCAGAATGCAAATTAAGACACCAACTACAGCCACAGTCGTGCCAACTGTACCGGTGAAAAAAGCAAACCGGCGGGCATTAGCAAAAGCAATTTGCATCGGTTGAAACAAACCAACTCTTTCAGGAGAGCTATAACCCTCGCCGACGATAGCCAAATGTTCGGGGGAGATGCCATGATATTGTAAGAGCCGATAAGCACTAAAAGCAGATGCCTCATCGGGAAGCGCCACAATGGCTAAATAGCTTTGACGCTTGGGGGATGATTTGTGGAAAAATCTCGTTGCACTCACATGAATTCTTTGGGGGTGGGGAAAGATTGTTTTGGTCTTGCAGCAATTCTAACCTTTATATCTGGTTGTAGACAAAATATGAAGCACAAGTTAACTAAAAAAATTTGGTTTGCCTAAACCAGAGTTTCAATATCTAGGAAAGCTTTACAATAATATAAACCTATCAATAGTAAACTTACAGGTTATCTATGCCTCCTCGTTGGCCTCGCAAACCCGACCGCAGGGATCCTGCCTACCGTCGTTTAGACGACAGAATGAATTTTGCCCTGCACGTTGCTTTTTTTGCTGCGTCTAATTCTGGGTTGTGGTTTTTGACTAAAATACAGGTGTTAGATTGGGCATCTCTACCTTTGTTGACCGGCAGTTGGGCTTTAATTTTGGCGGCGCACGCGGTTTACATTTTCGCTATTGCTAATTATTCTGGTTCCCCGGAAAATTCTTTGTCTGGTAGTTCTTCGGAACCTCCTCAGTAATCATCGTTTGCACTCCTCAGAGGCTAGGATGAAAATTAGACGTTTTCTTAAAATTGTGTCAGCAGTCTTTTTTTGTGCGACTGCTGAATTTTTTAATTTAAAATATTTCACTTTTCTGGCCAAGGGTTTTTTATTTAATTCCCTATGAATAAGGATAAACAGTATTTCAATTGTTGAGGTTAGAAAATCAAAGCTTGATGCTGTTATTTTAATATTTTTACGGAAAAGTTTAAAGGTTATTTAAAATGTTATATGAAAAATTCTACTTTACAAGAACCCCCTCAAAAGTTTTGGAATGTTTTACTTCATTGGCTCTGGCATTATCGTAAAGTATTTTTAACTTCCAGCGGTGTTACAGTTTGTGTTATTTTATTGAAATTTTTGGGGGTTTTACAACCTATAGAATTGATAGCTTTTGATAATTTTTTTCTTGTTTCGGCCAACCCTGAGCCTGACAAAAGAATTGTCATTGTTGGAATTAATGAAAGTGATATTGAAGCCTTTGGCACCCCAATGTCTGATGCTGTTATCGCTCAATTATTACAAAAAATTTACGCCCAGAAACCGCGAGTTATTGGTCTTGATATTTATCGTTCTCGACAAATTCCTCCGGGTTCAACCGAGTTAGAAAGGACTTTTTCTCAAATTCCTAATATTATCGGTATAGAAAAAATTCCCTATAAAAATGATGATGAGGGTGGTATTGCTGCACCGGCAACTCTAAAACAAAAAAAGCAAGTAGGTTTTAATAATGTTATTTTAGATGTGGACGGCAAAGTTCGTCGGAGTTTACTTTATGCCCACGTTGAAGGAAAATCTCACAAAAGTTTTGCTCTACAAATAGCCTTAGTTTATCTCAAAGCTCAAGGCATTACTCCTGAAACTGCTCAAACAAATTCTGGGGACTATTTACAATTAGGAAAAACTGTATTTAAACGTTTTGAGGGTAATGATGGTGGGTATGTGCGGGCTGATAGCGGCGGTTATCAAATTATAGGTAATTTTCGTGGGCCGGCCGGCAGTTTTAATAAGTTATCTGTGAGTGATGTTTTAGAAGGTCGTTTTAATGCTCGTTTATTTCGAGATAACATTGTTTTAATTGGCTCTACAGCCCCCAGTATCAAAGATTTATTTTCTACTCCCTACAGCGTTCCCCAGCGGGTTTTTGGTGTGGAAGTTCATGCTAATTTTATTAGCCAAATTATCAGTTCTGTTTTAGATAAACGCCCCTTATTTCAAGTTTTGCCAGAAGAAATTGAATGGCTATGGATTTTTATTTGGTCAAGTTTAGGAGCGACAATTAGTTGGAAGTTTCGCTCTCCTACTAAGTCGGCTTTAGGCGTTGTTTTGGCCGGTTCTATACTAACAATAATTTGTTATTTAGCATTTTTATTTGGTTGGTGGTGGGGAGTTTTTCCACCCCTTTTGGGCTTGTTGGTTTCGGCAATTTATATTACGGGTTATTTGGCTCATTTGGAAGAAGAATTTAAAAAGTCTAAAGATTTTTTATATAGTGTTATCAATACGATTCCTGATCCAATTTTTGTTAAAGATCAACAGCATCGGTGGATAGTGTTAAATAAAGCGTATTGTAAGTTAATTGGTTATCCTTATGAAAAGTTAATTGATAAGTCTGAGGTGAATTTTTTTAGTTCCGAGGAGGCTTTGTGGTTTTGGCAGCAAGATGAACAAGTTTTTAATAAAAAAGTTGAGCAAGAATCAGAGGAAAAGTTTACTGATGCTAAGGGTAATACTTATTTGATTGCTACTAAGCGCTCATTACATAAAGATGCAGCAGGAAATTTGTTTTTGGTAGGGGTAATTAGAGATATTACAGAACGCAAAAAAATAGAGGAAGAATTAAAGCGAACAGCCGCAGAATTAGCTCGTTCTAATGAAGAGTTAAAAATGTCAAAGGATCAATTTCGTTATTTGGCTTACCATGATCCACTCACCGGCCTACCGAACCGGAAGTTATTTCAAGAACGTTTAAGTCAGTCTTTAGATTGGGCCGGTGTTAACAACCAAAAAGTGGCATTATTATTTTTGGATCTCGATGGTTTTAAACAAGTCAACGACAATCATGGACACGAAATTGGCGACTTACTATTAAAAGCTGTAGCAGACCGATTGACAAGATGCTTACGGGGAAGCGATACCGTATGCCGTCTCGGTGGTGATGAGTTTACTGTAATTTTAACGGCAATTCCGGGTCTTAATGATGCAGTGCGAGTGGCCCAAAAAATCCTGAATACTTTGGCTGAAGTTTTTGTGCTGCAAGAGCATTCTATTTCAGTAACAAGTAGTATTGGAATTAGTGTATATCCTCTCCACAGCAACGACTTAGAAAGTTTGATTAACAAAGCAGACACAGCAATGTACGCAGCAAAAGAAGCCGGTAAAAATAGATATGAAATAGCTGAGGGCAATTTTCCAGTGTAGATTTTTATTTTTAAATCAAGGGATATTACAACTTCATTGCTTGCATTGATTCAGCAAAACCGTCAAATAAAAATTTAATTTTCAGTATTAATACTATTGTCTAGTCGGCTTATATTACGATATATTAAGAAATGTAAAGTTAAATTTCATAATAAAAAAAACGTTTTAGACTCCTTGTAATGATTAGGGTTCAGAAAAAAACTAATCAAAGCTTTTCTGAAAAACCAGTTCCCAACCGTGAATTTACGCAATCTACCTTAAAAAGTGTGGACACCTCCGTAAATCTACTGATATAATTAAAAATAAGGCGGCGCATCTACAATGCAAACCGTTTTGGGGTAAGGGTGTTATGGATACGTTTGTAAAATTGGCTACAACAACAACGCTGGCGCTGGGATTGCACCTATTTGGTGTCGGTATTGCTACGCCTGTTGGTAACAGTGATTTATTAGAACAAAGCAACTTCAGCAATCTTCACGAACAGATGAACGTGATTGCGGAGTATGAACCAAAAGACAATGGTGGGCCGAAAACTGGAGAAGATGCAGGCTCTCACTTTTGGCAAGAGATAAATGGGAACCCGGCTTAGATGTGGGGGGAGTTTTTCCACCAGTGGTGCTTTTGAATCAGAGTGTGAGTTTGCCAGTCTGGATTTAAATTAGGGTAATCGTTACGGTAGTGTCCGCCTCGGCTTTCGGTGCGAAATAGGCACGAACTAAGAATTAAGTAAGCTATATCTAATAAGTTCCAGGTTTCTCCCCAGCTACGCAACAAATCAGGATCACAAGGAGAAATAGAAACTGCCTCACTAGGGGTAAGGTTTGTTAAATATTGACTCAGAGGGAGGTCTGCAAATTCTTTTTGCCAGACTTTAATTTGGTTGAGGACGTTTTGGAGAGTAGGTTGATTGCGACAAATACCGGCACTCTGCCAAACAAGGCGGGGCAATTCTTGGCGGATAGAATGAATTGTTTTGAGTTCATTCTGCCCCACAGTGGAGGAATAACTGGGCAGAGAAGAAAAAGAAACTGATGCCGGCGCAGAAAGTTGGAGGTGGGCGAGTTGGGCACCAAAAACAATACATTCAAGCAGCGAGTTACTAGCAAGCCGGTTAGCGCCGTGTACTCCCGTGCTCGCGGTTTCGCCCACTGCATATAACCCCGGAATAGAGGTTTGGTTAGCTAGATCCGTATTAATACCACCCATCCAATAATGGGCGGCTGGGGCGACGGGGATCGGTTGGCTGAAAACATCAATACCCCAATCTCGGCAGACTTGAATAATATTAGGGAAGCGATGGTGGATACGTTCGGGCGGGATGGGGCGTAAATCTAACCAGACATTGGCGGCGGCGGGATCTTTGCCGGTGCGTTGAAAGTGGCTGAAAATAGCTCGGCTAACTATATCACGAGGTGCAAGTTCACCGGCTGGATGGTAATCAAAAGCAAACCGATACCCCTCATCATCTACTAAATGGGCTCCTTCACCGCGTACGGCTTCGCTGATTAAAAATCTGGGGGCTCCCGGTTTAGTAAGGGCGGTGGGGTGAAACTGGACAAATTCTAAGTCCCTTAAAATCGCACCGGCTCGCCATGCCATTGCCACACCATCGCCGGTATTAACAGCGGGGTTGGTGGTTTGGGCAAAAACTTGTCCCCCACCGCCGGTTGCCAAAACAACGGCATTAGCTTGTATCCAATAGACATTACCTTGATAGGCCAAACTGATACCTTGACACCGGCCTGAAGTTGGGTTTAGCCAAAGGTTGAGGGCAAAAGCTTGTTCAATAACCCGGATATTGCTGCGTTTGAGAACTTGAGCAGTGAGAGTGCTGACGACGGCTCGGCCGGTGGTATCTGCGGCGTGGAGGACACGGCGGCGCGAGTGAGCAGCTTCGAGGGTGAGAGCGAGTTGGCCACTGTGGCGGTCAAAACCAACTCCCAGATTAACCAGAGAATCTATGGATGCTGAGGCGTGTTCTGCTAAAAATTCTACCGCTTTGATGTCGCACAAACCGGCCCCAGCTTTGAGGGTATCTTCGATGTGGAGGAGGGGGGAGTCATCAGAAGCAATAGCAGCGGCGATGCCTCCTTGGGCCCAGTCGCTGGCAGATTTTGGTAGGCTGTCTTTGGTCAGCAGGGCAATTTTATAGTGTTGTGGCAGGCTAAGGGCGGCATAAAGGCCGGCGGCACCTGTACCTATCACTAAAACATCAAAGTGATTAGGTAGGTTTAAAAGCTCGGAGGAATAACTGTTTGAGTTTGTGACCAATTAAATTATCGCCCTCTGGGTAATCGGTTTTGCTTTAGTTTAAAGTTTAATCGACTGCAAGAGCGAGGTTAAAAAATATCTTGGTTTAGAAATAAGAGGAGAGAGACATTAGGAGGCTGGGAGATAGCAAAACCAACAGAGTAGATATTTAACTATTTCCCCGCCTCCAGTCAAGATTGCCCTAGTGGCTTTTAGTAGAGACCGTTGTTATAGCGGTCGTCGCCTTCTACTAGGTGGGGTTCGACTTCGGTAACGGTGAACTTATCCAGGTTGGCTTGGAGGAGTTCTTTTTGACGAGTTGTTAGTTCGGGGAGGTTTAAAACATCCTCAACTTTTTCGTAGGGTGCGTTTTGAACAATTTTGCTTGCCAAGGTTGGGTATAGTCCCGGATACTGGCGGAAGGCTCGCACGTTTGTGTTGTTGAGGTCGATTTTTTTGCCGTACTCAGTTCTGAGTTTGTCGTCGATGACGTTGCGAAATTGGGTTTCGGCTAACACTGACGGGTTGTTTAATGCTAGACCGTTAAAGTTGGCGGCGTAGGCGTTTTGCGCGGAACCCAACCAGCCCCAGCAGCCTACGAGCAGGCACACAACACTCAACAGACGAATTACACGTCTCATAATTTTTCCCTCTCAGACACAGCTTATTAATTATTTAAGAGATTACCAAGTTTCACTACAATCTTATAGCGGTTTTCTTATCTATTTTAAATAAGCATTTTTGCCGGTGGAGGCGGGATGTCCCAGAAAGGGCTGTTTCCAAGGCTGGCTGTTGTGGATCTTAGTTCAGCAAAGAAAGAGGAGCATAAGTAACTCCCCCAGGCTTTGTATATAAGTCGCCAATAAATTATTTCCTGGGCTTTATTGCAGCAGCGACATCAACCCACATTTTAAAGTACCAAAACCTCTGTATCCCAGTTTTCTATTGCCTGAGAATTTAGATAACCACAAAACCCACCACTTGTATTTATTGCAAACGGATGGAAGTTGGCAACATTGTCCGTTCTAAATTGGCTCCTGCCAAGGTTTCTCTGACTACATCAGCTTCGCGCAAGTCGGCTCTTAATAAATTGGCATTCACCAAAGTAGCGCCGCGTAAATCTGAACCACTTAATAAACTAAAGGCCAAATTAGCATTTCTAAAATTAGCACGTTTCAAATTGGCATTTGTCAATTCGGCGCTGTTTAAAAAACTATCGCGTAAATTTGCACCTTCTAAATTTGCACCTCGTAGATCGGCACCTTCTAAATTGGCTTGTTCTAGGTTTGCACCGGCCAAATTTGCACCCTGTAGATCCGCTCCAATAATATGAGCACCTTTTAAATTTGCACCTGCCAAGTTACAACCAGCACATTGATTAGTTTCTAATAATTGCTTTACATGGGCTGGATTTTCAGCTAGTGCGGACATTGGGGCAAGGGTCGTCAGGGCAACCACAGCGGCTTTTAAAATCAGTGATTTCATTTGCCCAACCTCTTAAAATCTTCTATTCTCAGTATGGCTCATATTTACTTTTTTGTTTGAGAATTATTGTTAAGCCTAATACTCTAAAAATTCTATCAATTGGCAGATGACAAGGGCTTGCAAACTATGCTATAAAAATCTATCGTAAGCCTGAAAAAGTAATAAAGTTTTGTTTATTTTTTTTAAGAAAGTTATCAAATTATACAAAAAGGAAGATATCCAAGCTCTCTATAAATATATCTGGCAATCTCGACAGCAAAACAACCTCTAGTGGTTTGAGTATTTTATCGTTTCCTAGTTTATGGGCTAGGGGGAGGAGTGCAGAAATAAGCGGTTGCCTACATCAACCTAGCTTACTCTGCAATACGATGCGATTACTGCCAATTTCCCACTAAGACAAAGGGAGCCCAAAAATAGGGATGCTGAAATTTTGGATTTTCTAAAAGCTTTAACTGAGCATTCCGCAACGCCAGCGCCTTACTCGTTTTTTCTTCTGACAATTGACGGTAAAATTCTGCCATAAAAATTGCCGTTGATTGATCATTAACCTGCCATAAAGTGCCCAAGGTACTCCGAGCACCAGAGCGAATTGCTACACCGGCTAAACCTAACGCCGCCCGCTCATCTCCGGTTGCTGTTTGACAGGCGCTCAAAACTAATAACTCAATTGGTTTTTGTTTGCCTTCATATCGTGAACGCAACAACTTATCAAACTCTTTAACATTAACTTTTTCATCCCAGGTTAAAATAAAGGTATCGGCTGCATTTGAGCTAAACTGACCGTGAGTTGCTAGGTGTACAATAGGGGAAGAAATGCCTTTGACTTGCTTTTGTAATTCCTGACTTGTAAAGTTTTGATTGAGCAAAATATTGGTGGAAATTTTTCCAGAAATTTCTTTCATTTCACTAGCTACTGCGGGCAAAGCTGCAAACCCTTGACGAGCATCTGTTAAAGCCCCAACAATGGCTGTTAAACCCACCTGCGCTAGAGGTTGGGGTTCAATTAATTGTAAACCTGGAGTGATAGCTAGACTGTATTTTTCTATTAAAAATTGCTTTCCATCATGCAAAGTAGATATCGAAATATTACGCAAATATCCATCTAAAACAAATGCTAAGGTTTGAATTTTGTTGAGGGTTAAATCTTGTTCGGCCGGTTGAATTAACCAAGAGTAAAGCTGTTGGGCTATTGCCAATCTTTCTTTGGGAAAGCTAAGCTTATTCATTGAAGAAAGCGATTGTTTAAAAGCTGATTCTAATTCTTCCTTAGATTTAAGGGTTGTATAATGTTTTAATGGTTGTCCTGGTATCGACAAAATTACTTCTAATTTATCTTTTAAAACAATGGGATAAATAACAGCTGCGGTTGGATCTATTTCATCAATCAGACGGGGTTTTGCCTGGGCACAAGCATCACGAAAAAAGTTATCTAATTCTGCTAATTGTAGTGATTCTATTGTCTGGCGTGCTTGTTTCAAATTTTCTTGGGAGGGTGATTCATTTTTGAGTAACAACCCAACAAAATCTCGATACACCGGCTCGACGCTTTCACGAAAAGAAAACTGCACATCAGGATTTAGACTTACTAATTCTCCACGCAAAGAGCCTAAAATATTTACAGCTTGTTTATAGTGAGTTGTGGCGGCTGAAATATCACCCTGAGCATTGCGGATACGTCCCAGTTGCCAAAACAATTGATAGGCAATTTCTGGCGATTGAAATGCCGGTGCTTGCTGTAGGGCTTCTGTAGTTAATTTTTCCGCTTGATCCCATTTTTGTTGCTGTTCATAAAGTTTGCCTTCGGCACCCAAAGCATAGGCTTGCAGTCGCGGATCTCCTAATTCTTTTGATTGCAGTTTAGCTTGGTTTAAAATATTTTCAACTTCGCCATAAAACAAATTACGATTAGAACTTTGTGCAGCCAAATACATCAAACTTTCAGCAGCATTAATTTCGGCATTAATTCCAGTTTTATTTGAACTCAATTTTGACATTAAAGGGCGCAATTCTTGCCATTTATTCTCTGCTTCTTGCCAATTTTTACGGTTTACTAGTAAACTCAAGATATTAAGTTTTGCCTGAAGTTTAGATTCTGACGAGTTTGCCGAAGATTCAACTTTTTGATAAAAGTCTAAAGCCGATTTTTCAAATTTTGTTTTTTCCTGTTCTTCTAAACTTGGTTGGTTTGCTAAAGTACGGGAGGTATTGCCAAGATTAAGATAAATTTCTGCCTGTTGTTGTGGAATATTTAAGGTGTTGGCGGCTTCCAATCCTAGTAATAAAATTTGCTCAGATTGTTGCAATTGCCCGACCACCCGCAACACATGACCTAAACTGTTAATGGCACGGATATTTTCTAATGATATGGGCTGATTTTTTAAACTTTGCAATGCTTCTGGCGAAACTTGGCAGGTTTCTGAATTTATATTTAAGTTTTCTAACAAAAGTTCGCACGCTCTTGGGTACATTCCTAGGGATTGAAAAACTAAACTACGATTAAGGTCACTTTCTATAACCTTGTTTTTAGCATCAAGTGCTTGGTAAAGTAACCGCGCTTCTGTCCAGCTATCCAAAGCATTTTGGGGATGTCCGCGTTCTTGTTGCAGTTGTCCTTGGATATCTAAACTTTGGGCTAAAATTAGTTTTTGTGAGTCGGTTTGGGGTTGAGACCGCACAATAGATAGGCTAGAAGTAATCGCTGCTGTTGCGGATTCCCATTCTTGAATACCGGCCAAGGATGCAGCTAAATTGCTCAAAGCCATTGCTTGATTTAGTTTGTCGCCTTCTGTTTCAAAAGCTTTGACTGCTTGCTGCAACACCGGCACAGCCTCGGCAAATTTCCCCTGATTATATAGAGTGCGAGCTTTTTGGATTAGTTGCAAACTTGGGCCGGTGGTTGGTGGGTTAAGTTGTGCCACTACTGGCATAGTAATAGTTAACAACAATGCCAAGACAAATAAAACACTAAATTTTGGTAAAAAACCGATTATTTTCATATTTTTTTCTCCGTTTAAAATTCAAAAATTAACGTTTAACACAAGTATAATTAGGGCTAAGATTTCGCATCGAATTACCCACATTATAAGCAACCAAACTCACCTCTCCTTTTGTATTCATCACCCAACCTTGAGCGGGTATGATAGATGCAGAAAGAGAAGAATTGGGGGCTAAGGGTTGGGAATTACTAATAGTGTTATTTACCGGATTAGGGTTTGAAAATTCTAGCACCGGCTCAACCCAATTAAATTTAGCAGAATGACTGCTTAGAGTATCTTGAGGATTGGCAGGTATTCCCCCTTTTCCTGTCACCACAAATTCACTATCTCCCCTTTGAATACAAGGATTTGCAGCCACCAAAGCAGCCGGATCAACAACATTTTGAGGCAATTCTATTAAGCCTTGAATGGGGTTTACACCGGCGGTACTAAAAGTTACTGTACCTTGCAAAGAAGGGCCGGCACTTTGAGAAATAGCTGCAATATCACTACTTTGTAATAAAGTTGTGGGATTGACTTGTAAAGCCGCAAATTCTGCTTCACTTAAGCCTAAATTTAACCGTACTTGTTCTCGTGTTATGCCAGAAGTACCAAAAATATTTGCTATATTCACCGTAACTTTTCCACCGGCACCTGTCGCAGCATTGGCAGTAATATCACTATTTTCTGAAGGAAAAGCCACTAAAATATCGCTATTAAGAGTGATATTTCCACCCCCTGAACTTCCAGCATCACTACTAATGCGACTGTTACGACGCAGGCGCATATCAAGAGAATTTAAATTAATATTTCCCCCTGCACCAGAGCCGGTAGTAGCATCAATTTTACCGGCATTATCGAGTAAAATTCTTTCGGCATTAATGTTAAGAGTACCGGCATTTCCTGCGCCAAAACTTGCCACACTTACAGCCCCACCATCGCGGACAATTAACTGGGGTGTATTAATATTTAAATTACCCGCAGCGCCGGTGGGAGGCGGAAGTTGATAAGCGGTTTGATACAAAACATCACCAGAGGCGCTGATAATAGAGCTAGAAAATGCTTTATCTGCCGTAGTACCGCTTATTTCTACTGATTCTGAAGCGTTAATAAAAAGATTTCCTCCACTTCCTGAACCAATTGTAGAAGCACCAATTCCCCCACCACCTTTAACAATTAATTGCCTAGTATTTACTGTTAATTCCCCAGAGTTGCTATTAGTTGTTGTGCCGGTACCTAATAAACTTCTCGCTATTTTACTGTCTCCTGTATTGGAGGAAATTATTTCGACTTTATCTAAAGCATTAATGGTAATATTTGCACCTTGCCCACCGACATTAATTAGAGAATCTCTTGTTATTAACCCACTGGAAGATGTAAGAGATGCACCTTCTTCTATTCGCAAAGATCGGGTATTCATTTCTATGTCGCCGGCGTTTCCAGTTCCTCCTATACTATTACTTGATATTCCTGTTGCTACGGGGCTATCTTCTCGGATTTTTGAAATAAGGACAGAATCAGTAGCATTAATAATTAAAATTCCAGCATTTCCACTACTAAAAGTTGCGGGAGAAATAACTGCGCCATTACTAACACTAAGCTTGCCGGTTTCAATTGTGATATTACCAGCATTTCCTTGATTAAAAGTTGGTGAAAATATCCCGGAAGCGTTTAAATCTACAAATTCAGATGCTTTTATTTCTATATTTCCACCCGGACTTATGCCTAAATTTGTGTTAACAATAGCTGCTCCATTTTGCAAGCTTAACTGTCTTGTATTAAGGCTGATATTTCCTGCTTTACCGGTACCGGCACTGCCAAATAATAGCCCACCTTGCCGTTCTGATATTTTAGGAATTCCGCCAATACTACCCTCTAAATAAATTCTTTTATAATCTTCAAATCCAGGGCCAATAATTTCTATAGAATCTGTCCCATTTATCTCCAAGTTTCCGGCTTTTCCCGCCCCTAATGTTAGGGTAGAAATAAAAGCTTTATCGAGGATTTGTAATTGTCTAGTTTCAATCTTAATATCTCTTCCATCAAGATCACCTAAAGTATCAGAGGTTAAGCTTGATAAATCCCTTAAAATTATCTTACCTGCGTTAACAGAAATTGCCCCGCCTCCAGGGCCGGTGGTTGTGGCTGAAGAGAGGCCATTAAACTCAATATTACCAAAGTTTTGAATGCCGGCATAATTCAAAGTTAGGCCAGTGGGAGTTAAGCCAAAACCGACAAAACCTGGACTTGCTACACTGCCTAATAAAAGATTGCCAGAAAAGGCACTAGCAAAGCCATTATTAAACGTGACATCTCCCCCCACCAGCGCTAAAGTTTGACCAGGTTGAACGGCTAAACCAACGGGTATTTCTGTACCTTGAATGTTTTGGCTAACACCAGAAGAGTTAACTATTGCACCGGCGTTTTCTCGAAAGTTTAAACCAATAGGAATATTCACATTTAACAACGGTAATGAAGTGGGGTTACTGCTGCTAAATAGATAGCCATTATCAAAAACTATACTATCGGCAGAACTCGCTAAAAATGAGCCCCTTACATCTAATCTGGCATTGGAACCGAAGATAATTCCTCTGGGGTTAAGTAAAAATAAATTGGCGTTTCCTGCTACTCCTAAAACCCCGGAAATATTGGAAGAATTAGGGCCGGTGATGCGGCTGAATATATTAGCAATGCCGGTAGGATTGGCAAAATATGCTCCGGTATTTTCGGGTATATTAAATTCACTAAAACTGTGAAATAAGTTAACTCCTCTTACCGCACCACCGGAGATTTGATTAACAGGAAAACCATTAATAATTGCAGGATTTACAGTTGAGTTTTCTGTACCAAGGGAGTTGTCTGGAATGATTTGGGCTGTTGTGTTAGTAGGAGAAAATAATAGGGATAGAAGGAAAGTTAAGACAAATCTGGGAAGTAAGGATGTAGTAGGTGTCATGATTTTAAGAAATGGGTTTTTTGAAACCGCAGATGCACCCTAATTTGTCATTTGGAAACTTTGCTAAAAGAGATCAACCTCTATTACAAGATTATTTTTACCTAAATCATAGTTAATACTTTTAAGTTTTTAAAAACTATTTTTTAGGTAAAAACAACCCTGCTAAAATCAAAAAGGAAAGTAATTAATGTTAAAGTAGATGCCTTGTTCCTGCCAGGTTCTATCACTGGAGTCTGCCTTAATTAGAGGAATACCCCAATCTAGTCTAGCATTTAATCTTTGCTCAATTTGCCAGAGCAAACCAACTCCTACTCCCAAAAGTTGATTAGATTCATTTTCAGTTTGACTACTATGATTCCAGCCTATACCAAAATCAATAAATGGAGAAATTTGCACTAAACTTTTTGCTTCTCGTATTCGCAAAATTGGAATTCTCGCCTCTACCGATGCTAAAAAACCATTGTCATTTAGCAACAAATCCTGGCGATATCCTCGCACACTAGTACCCCCTCCTAAACCAATTTGTTCAAGAGATAAAAGAGGACTTTTAGATAATTGTAAATCAGAACGAACAATTAATAAAGTTTCGGGCGCAAGTTGTCGGACATATTGTGCTTGTCCTCTCCACGCAAAAAATCGGCTATCTGGTGCATCATTATTTTGAGTAGCATCAAACAATTTTGTACCGATAGAAAATTGCGAACGCGCTGCAAAAACTTGAAGTTTTTGGCGGTTAACATATTCTTGAAAAAATCGAAAAACTGATGCACGAGTTTCTCCTTGATCATTGGCACCAAGCGATAAAGGAAAGCCCTCTCCATCTAAAGTTGTTTCGGTTTCTTGTCGAGAAAATGTTAATCCTAGGGCAAATTCTTCGGAAGGTGTTAAAATCACCGGCTGACGATAAGTTAATTCATAACTACGAGATTTTCCTACAATATTTAGTACGTCAAAAGGTGGTTCAATAACTTCGGTACGACTCAAACCGGCCGCGACTCGAATTGTCCCATTTTTGGCATTAATTGGCAGCGTATAACTACCATTAAATTCATTACTTCCATCAGTATTTGCATAACTTAATTCTGCCGTATCTCCTAAACCCAATAAGTTACCTTCTCTGAAACTTACTCCTCGGCGAAAACTCCCAACACTTGGTGATCGGTTGTTATCTGCAAATACATTAAAACTAAAGGTTGAAGCTTCCCGAACCCGCACTTGTAAACGGCTTTTTTCCGGCCGACTACCGGCTTGTAATTCCGCAGAAATATTATCAATTAAAGGATCCAGTTGTAATAACTGCAAAGCTTCAAGTAACTTTTGAGAATTAAACGGTGCTTTTGTTGCTAATTCTAAGCGAGAACTAACATAATTAGAATTAAGTCTTTCAGTGCCGATAATTTCAATTTCTTCTACACCACCTTCAACAATTATAATTTTAATTATTGCCGCATTTCTGGGAAAATTTTGGTTAGCTGCAATTACAGCCCCCGAATTAAGATATCCCGCTTCTACATATTTTTGAATGACTGCTGCTTCTGCTTGCAAAAGTTCACCAAATGTGATTTCTTTGCCTACAAAATCTTTTGTCACTTCTGCTAATTCTTCTGCACTAAAAGCAGTATTTCCCTCAAATTCAAATCTTTCTACTCGTATTGTCCCTGGAATTTCGATGCGGGGATCACCCATACCTGGAACAGGTAGTGGAGTTGGTTGGAGGGGAGACGGTTGGGGTATTGGTGGCGCTAATGGGGGTAGTTGCGGTTGGTTAGGAGGAATAGGGTTGGGGAGTTGGACAAGTTGCAAGGGGGATGGGGTAGCGATGGCTGTTTTGGTTTGTCCAATAGTAAAAGAAATAATACCTAGCAGCAAAAATTTTTGCCAGTTGTGTTTTGACATTTTTAGCTTTTTCTCAAAAAAATTTATTTTCTTAGAAAATAATAAATTATTGAATACACTAACTAAGTTTTTTTATAAATTGGATCAAGCCAGGTTACTGTGTTTTAGAAAACAAAAGAAAGTTGGCTAATTCACAAAAACCGGCACCCTCCGATGCTGTGGTTATATACACCGGCTTATAAATCAACTTGTCTGTATATTTCAATATATTTGCAACCCCGACAGAAATCGGAAAGATTTCTGAATTAAACAAACTCTCATCATTAGGACTGTCGCCAACCGTTATTATTTCTTGAGAGGAAATATTAGGGAAAAAATCACGCACCACTGCTAATAAACCGGCAGCTTTGTCCTGAGTTTGGGGTTTTATATGGCACTGCACCGAGCTATATGTAAAACTCCATCCCATTGTGTAGCATAGTTCACTTAATATGTCAAGATCCTTTGGACTTAATCCTGCCACATCAAAAGTCCAATCTGTGAGGCGAAAAATATTATCGGCCGATTCTTTAATATTAGGAAAACGAGATTTAAGGGTATCAAATACACTAGCTAATTGTTGCCGGTGTAAACTAAAATTTTCAATGCCAGATAAACAAATCGGCACATCAGAACCCTGAGAAAAAAATAACCCTCCATTTTCTGCAATTGCCCCCACCACCGGCATCAAACTAGATATCCCACTCACCCAACCGGCAGACCGGCCAGTAACAATTAAAACCCTAATATCAGCCCTTGCCAAATTTTCTAAAGCCTTGAGTAAACCCGAACTAAACTTACCTTCTTGAGTCAGCGTACCATCCATATCAGTTGCCACAAGACAAATATCTTTAAATAAATTCTTAGCCCCAGCTTCGGATAAATTCAATAATTCCATATTTCAATAAATTTTTAATAAATATTAGTTTTAATAAAAAAAAGCGGTCGCTTTATAAAAACAACCGCAGTTAAAATTCCTAATTAGATTGAAACTTTTTAGAAACCCAACCCACAAGACCACTAAAAATAGCACCGGCCATCAAAACACCAATAGCCGGCATAAAAATCGGTTCCCAAAGTTGATACCATAAATCAAAACCCAAATTCACCTTAGCACTCCGCCCCAAAAGCGCAATTACAAACCAAAAAAAACTAAACAAAACAAAAAAAACATCAGCCACCAAAATCAAATTCAAACCATTAATTAACTTTTCTTTCATTGTTTGCAAACCCCAACACAGAGCAAAAACATTTTAACTCTCAGTCGCCACACCAAAAGGCAAACGACCTCTGACCCAGAAAAACAACCAACGCAACAAACGCGCCATACTGCGGGGATGAACCACAGCCCAAAAATTAATAGCCAGACAAACAGCCGCCAAAGTCAACAAAATAAAAGTTGGAAGCATCACCACCCCAACCATAAACCAAGTAAAAACGTGTAACACCATCACCCAAGCAGGTAAACAGGCAAAAGCGGCTGAAAAACGAACCTGAATAGGGGGCCGGTGTAGCCCCGTTAAAATCATCGTCAGCAAAGTACAGACGAGGTTTGCAGGCACCAGAAAAGCGCAAATGGCAATGCAATGGGCGCGGGAAAACTCAAACAAAAAATTAAAGTCAAACATTTCAAAAAAAAAGGTAAGCTGGCAGTAAGTTTAACGGAAAATCCTTTCAAGCTGATGGAAAACACCAATTTACTTGATGCACTGGCCGGGGGTCTGGCCATTTTAATTTTTGTTGGCGGCGTCTTTATGATGCTCACCAACATTTGGACAAGTGGCTTGCGAAAATAAAATAGGTCATCTTTACCTTATGTCATTAGTCCTTTAAGTATTAGTGACAAATAACCAATAGACTAGAACCCTGGGAAAGTCTTTACCAATGTAAAGGCTGTACCTTGGGAAGAGTCTTGACCCCTATCTAATAATGACCTCTGTGATTTGCGATCATCCCCTGGCAATGGAAAAAAATAAATTAAAACTTTCTAAATTGCTGGCCGGTGTCCTTTTGTGGGCCGGTCTAGCACCTCTGAGTGTACAAGCCGAAACTCTGGATCTTGAGTATATCTCTTTATTGGAAGCGGTTTGTGTAAGTACCGGCCCCGGCCGGTGGCGGAAAACCTCCGAAGACGTATCCGT
The DNA here is from genome assembly GCA_036704045.1 of Halomicronema sp. Taxonomy (GTDB): domain Bacteria; phylum Cyanobacteriota; class Cyanobacteriia; order Cyanobacteriales; family Oscillatoriaceae; genus Ancylothrix. The sequence goes on from DATNQM010000012.1 coordinate 72,704, forward strand.
TAACAGACAAGTGTACACATCAGTTTTATTTATGGGGCCCGGAACTCAATACTCCGGTCTGACTTGTCGCATTAGGCCAGAAAATCCAGGGCCCAAAGATTACAACTTTCAAACTCTTAACCTACAGTTTGGAATGCGGGATAACGACTGGAAAAGTCCCTCCGCCACAGTCAAAATTTACCTTGATGGTAAAGCAATGGCTGAACAAGCTATCGGGCCTGGTGAAAAAGCCTCTGTATCACTTCCTATTACCAATGTTAGTAATGTTGCCATAGAAACTATCTGTAACAGCGATTCTCGCTATTGTGACCGCGTTTATTTCTTTGATGCCGGTCTTGAGCCCATTTTGCCACCCCAGATAGACAAAACGCAAGAAATACCGGCACCAAACCCAGAGGGGACTTCTGTACCTATTCCACCCCCACCAAGCAGCCCTCAAAGCAACCCATACCCACCGGCATTACCAAGCATCAAGTAATAGCAAAGGGGGTGCATTTATGGAACAATCACCAGCCAAATCTAATGAAGCCTATTATTAAAGATCAAGTGGCTTGGGAGCAAGCAAATATCTTAATGCAACCGGCCTTGATCCGTGTGATTGACAACATCCGCAAACAGCTTGATGAGTCGGTATGGCAAGGCACCTATGAAGAGGTACAAATTCCCTACCCAGGTCATCAGCTTTGTTTGCAGCACAATGACCAGAAAATAACCGTTGAAATTTGGGATTTATGCTATCAAGTTTGCTTCTGTAATTATCAACCAACCCACGCCCCTCAAGAAACTTTTGAGGTGGAAATTGACGAACAGTTATTTGAGGAAGAAACGGGGGAGGTAGATTGGAATAAACTTGATAACAAAGCCAAACAAATTGTTCAGCAAGTCTTTGCTAATTTGCCGGTGGTTTAAGTTAATTGGGTGGGCATTGCCCGCCCTTTAAAAAACAAATTATTTACCAATAGAAAGAAAATAATTAAGAAAAATGATTGAACAATTCCAAGAAATTCAAGCAAAATTTGGGGCTATTTTTGAAGAAGTTTACAGTGGGGTAAAAGTCGCTTTATCCTATGGCAATGATAGCGAGGCTTTAAGGGCAGTTAAAGAAAGTGTGGCGGTTTGCAATCGTTCCCATTGGGGGAGAATTTCGGTTTCTGATGATGATCGAATTCGCTTTTTACACAACCAAAGTACGAATGATTTTAATAGTCTTAAAGCCGGTCAAGGTTGTGATACGGTTTTTGTTACTTCAACGGCTAGAACGGTCGATTTAGCAACTGCTTATATTAAGGAAGATTCTGTTTTATTGTTGGTGTCTCCTAACCGCCGAGAAAAAGTTTTTCAATGGCTTGATCGTTATATATTTTTTGCTGATAAGGTGAAACTTACAGATATTACAAATGAAACGGCTGCTTTTAGTTTGATAGGGCCGAAAAGCGATGAGTTATTACAACAATTTGGGGCTGGAGAAATTGTCGGTCAACCCTACGGTAATCATCAAGTTTTTAAGATTGGTGGTGTCGAGGTTTGTGTGGCGGTTGGTAGTGGTTTGGCAAGTGCCGGTTATACGCTAATTGTGGATGAAAATAACTGCGTTAAATTGTGGGAATTTTTAATGGAAAATAGGGCTATTCCCCTTGGGGAAAATTGCTGGAATTCTTTAAGAATTGAACAAGGCCGGCCGTTACCAGATTCGGAATTAACAGAAGATTATAATCCTTTAGAAGTGCGTTTGATGCAGACAATTTCTTTTAGTAAAGGATGTTATATTGGTCAGGAAACTATTGCCCGCCTCAATACTTATAAAGGGGTAAAACAATTTCTTTGGGGAGTTCGTTTAAAGGCACCGGCAACTCCAGGGAGTACAATTTTTTTGGGTGAAGAAAAAGTGGGGACGCTGACGAGTTATACAGAAACCGAAAAAGGGCCCTTTGGTTTGGCTTATATTCGTTCCAAAGCCGGTGGAGTTGGGTTAAAGGTTTTGGTGGGGGAAACCGAGGGCGAGGTGGTAGATGTGCCGTTTTTGAGTGATCCCCTCATGCCGATGGCTGTAGCTACAGAAGGCGGCTAAGAAGGGCCGGTACTTCCGAAGGATAAACATGAGAATACCAAACCTGATCCGGCAAAATTAATACCATTGGCCCATTACCACATTTTCCCAGACAACCGCTGCCGGTGAGGGTTACGTTTTGCACTGCATTAGCTTCAAATGCTGCCATAACTTTTTTGCTACCTTGTTTACGACAGGTACGGTTTTGGCAAATTAAAATTTCTCTGGCAGAAACCATAAAATTTTAGATACCAGAATTTAATATTTTTTAGTGTTAATAATGTGAGAAAAAAGAACTTAATAATTGTTTTCAATTCTTCCTTGTTTTGCCCATCCCATAAAAAAGTGATTTAGTAAATCAGTGGTTTCTCTTGTTGCCGGCATTAAGTTGGGTTCAACTAATTCTTCAAGGATTAAATACGGTTCTCTTGATTTAATTTCTAAGACAGCTAAACCTCCTCTGGGTTTAGCTTCTGCTTCTTCTAAGGAAGATTTTGTTAGGGTAATTGCTTGCACTACAATTGAATCAATAGCATCAGGATAATCACTTGGTGCCCGGACTTTATCTGGAACATCTTTTGCGTCAAAAGATTTCATCCAAGCTTCAGAAATCATAATCAGAATAGATGGAAATACATCTTCCCCCCATTCTTTGTAAAAAGCTGCCCCCATATCCATTAAAATGCTACGGCGTTCCGTAGAACGGTTAAAATCTCGTTCCCCATCAAAGGGAAGAAATTGCAAGCGTTTTTCAGAATTCAGGACTTTAATAATGGGCGGAATATTTTGCGGTTTTTCTTCTTCACAATAGCTTTTTATGATGTCTCGTTCGTAGCCAATTATAAACAATAACTCTTCATCGGTTACTATCGAGTCTTTTATATTTTCAAACATAGTCTTTTTTTCAACCACTTATATTTAGAGGATTTTACAACCCAAGGGGTTGTCTAGGTGGTAACAAATTAAAGCGAATTAGTATTTTTTGTGTATGGGCTGGTTTGTTAGTTCGCTTTATTTTATTAAAAAACAAATTTTAACATTTTTCCTCTCCTATGGCAGTAATTTTTGTCATAATTTGTAAAGAGTTTTTTGAAAAAGCATTGTTTTTTCTTTCTGTTTATTTTTAAGCATATTTAATAGTTTTTGTCAATGCCTTAACAGCGATAAATTTTGATTAAAATCAACGATAATAACTGCTATTCAGTTCTACAGTTTGATATTTGTGCAAATAATAATCTAACCTTTTTGGATTGGGTAATTTCTCTGGGTAAAGTACACCCTCCCAGTAGTCATAACTCCATCCAGATGTACCAATAGAAATAGCCATTTTAATAATAGGGTGACCGGCCCATCATTATTAATGATCAGGACTTTCTGTAGCCGCCTGATTTTCGGGCGCTTCCTCTACTTTGCTGGCATGACTTTCTTGAGTAGTAATTTCGGGAATTTCTACCGTATAATCAGTATTTTCGATAGCCCCATTCATATTTGTATTAGGTTTTATGGCAGTGCTTTTATGGCTGGCATTTCCACCGGGCATAACTTTTTCCTCAACTATTTTCTTAGGTAAATAATAACGAAAATATTAGTAAAATTACCCTGTCTTTTGGGATGATTTTACTAATATTTTATAGAAATAAGTGTTGCTTAGGAAAGCCCAAAAATCTTACTTTTGACAGAGAGATAATTAGCAAAATGAAAAAATTAAAAGTATAAACTGAAAGAAGCAAACTCTCACAACCATAACCGTATGACAAAAAAACATGGGCCTTGGGAAATTGAAGAAACAGAAAACAAATATCATAATTCTTTTATTGAAGTAGAGGAAGACAAAGTATTGCAACCAAACGGACAAAGCGGAATTTATGCAACCGTAAAAATCAAACCAGGGGTAGCTGTATTGCCGGTGGATGAGCAGGGAAATGTGTATTTAATTCAGCAATTTCGCTATGCCCTAGGAAGAGAAAGTTTAGAAGTAGTATGTGGCGCCATTGATGGAGAAGAGGATCCCTTAGAAGCAGCCAAACGAGAAGTAAAAGAAGAATTAGGAATTGAAGCATCCGAATGGTTAGAGTTAGGTATGTTTGATATGGATACTTCGATTGTTAATTGTCCAGTGTTTTTATTTGGCGCAAAAAACTTGAAATTTAGTTCTACGGAAAGAGAAGAAACGGAAACAATGAAACCTGTAAAAATCAGTTTAGAGGAAGCCGTAGAAAAAGTCATGGATAGTGAAATTACACACGGGCCCAGTTGCGTTTTAATTTTGAAAGCAAATAATGCTGTAGGTTTAGGAATTTAAAAGCAGAAAAAATTAAAATCTCAGCAAATCACAAAAAATAGATAAACCAACAAAAAAAATTTTCTGCATTGATTTCCTTTCCTAGGTGGTTAAACAACAAAAACCCTAAGACAAAAATCAAAAGAAAACCTATCGAATTTATTTTACTAAAATGCCAAAAAAATTAGTAGTGGTGGGTTCAAACCCACCCTACAAAAAAAATATTAAGCAGTTTTTTGTTGAGCAGAAGCAACAAACTCACGCAAACGCCATAAACTAAGAGTCTGAGCCAAATTTAGAGGCAGCAAAGAAACCCCCTCTAAACGAGATTGAACCCAACCATCACCCCAATACCACTCGTGATAACCATCAATACCTTGACTTAATAAAAAGCGTAGACAATTAGATTGAGCAACATCAACAACATGATGAATAATTACCGGCCCCAAAGAACTTGTAAAAGACAAACCAGCCTCAAACTCTTCTGGTAGACCGGCAGAAAAACTTTGCGGCCAAAGCCACCGTTCAACCACCGCCGGCCGCACAAGACAATCTCGAATTACAGACGCCGAAGCATTCACCTCAATTCGCAGATGACTTTGCTGAAAAGTACCTAACATAAAAAACAACGCCTCCTAGACTCTCCCTTTCAGTATGTCAAAAGCCACCTTCAGCCGTAATCGATCCTTGTTGAGGATATAGCTTTTAAAATAGAAAGAGTGGCAGATGTGAAGAAATGTAAGGTTTTCAAAATGGCCGATCAATTAATTCGAGCAACCGCAGCAGACGGAGGCATACGAGCAGTAGGCGTAATTACCACCCGCCTCACAGAAGAAGCAAGGCAGCGACACAAACTTTCCTACGTTGCCACCGCTGCCCTCGGACGAACAATGACATCAGGACTCTTACTTGCCTCCAGCATGAAACGGCCTGAGTCAAGAGTAAACATCCGAATTAGGGGCAACGGGCCCCTAGGCGGAATACTCGTCGATGCCGGTTTAGATGGCACAGTCAGAGGATACGTCGATAACCCAGAAATTGAACTACCCCCCAACAGTAAAGGAAAACTCGACGTTGGCGGAGCCGTTGGCAACAGTGGATATATTTACGTTGTCCGAGACGTTGGCTATGGCTACCCCTACTCAAGTACCGTTGAACTAGTATCTGGCGAAATAGGTGATGACATTGCCCACTACCTTGTGACCTCCGAACAAACCCCCTCAGCCCTAGTCGTGGGAGTATTTGTTGGCGCAGAAGGAGTGACAGCGGCCGGTGGCGTACTCTTGCAAATTTTACCCAAAGCCGCTGTAGACGAAGAACTGGTGGAAACCCTAGAATCTCGTGTGGCCGGTTTAGCGGGCTTTACACCTTTATTGCAAGCCGGCAAAACCCTCCCAGAAATAATGCAAGACTTACTCGGAGACATGGGCCTGCAAATTTTACCAGAACGCCAGATCGTGCGCTTCCATTGCGGCTGTAACAGCGACCGATTTTTAGGAGCCCTCAAAATGCTAGGAGAAGCCGAACTGCAAGACATGATCGAAAAAGACGACGGAGCAGAGGCTATCTGCCATTTTTGCGGCAACGTTTATCACGCTACCAGTGACGATCTTAGTGAGTTGATAGGCAGACTTCGAGCCGAAACCGCAACGGTTTAGTAGAGAACGCTTAATAAAACCAACCGAAGAGTCAGGCAAAATTTAAGCCTGACTTTTTTTACTTTTTGGCGATTGCATTGACAATAACGGCCAGATGTAGATAAAGTTTCTAAGAAGCGTGGGCCCCAAGAAAAATCAGCCATATCAAAAGCTTTTTTTTCGAGACTGCAACGCTGAACCGCAAAAAAACCAAGCCTGGGATCATGCTGGTACAAAGCCGAAAAATCTTATAAAGACCTTCCGGTTCTTTACGGAAATTTCATAAGTCTTATGTAGCCGATAACATAATTAAAGGGTTATTTGCGGGCATATTAAATGACAGATTTACTGTTGGTGTGTGGGATATGACAAGAGTTCGCAGAGGTAGAGACCGCCGTCGAGTTGACCGGTCTTTAAAACCAATCAACAACAGCCAATTTAGTGCACTTCCACCCTTGGCAGGCACGCCGGTGTCTGGAGGGTCAATGCCTCAACCGGTACCTTCAACAGCCCTAGAATCAGACGGCCCTACTGTAGCGGATTCTGTCATTGGTTCAACCTCCTCCCGCCTACGAGTACCCCTACAAAGCCTGGAAAAAGTTCTGCATAGTTGGAAATTTTGGGTCGGCTCGTCAGTTGTTGTTTTTGTTGGCAGTGGTGTCATTGCTACCGCCTTATTACTGAGGTTGCCCGCAGTTCCCAATTGTCCGTCAATTTTTTGGCCGATGGCGAGCGCCAGTTTACGAATATATTGCGCTCAACTTGCTGCAAATAAAGACACAGTTGATGATTTGCTCTCGGCAATTGAACTGGTTAATGAACTACCAAATGACCACCCCTTGCGTCCCGAAATTAACCGCAATATTGAAGAGTGGTCAGAACAACTTTTAAATCTATGCAACAACACTTTTAATGAAGGGAAACTTGATGAAGCTATAGCAATGGCTCGCAAAATTCCGGCCAATGTAGTTGCTTATAACTTGGTAGAAGAACGAATCAAAAATTGGCAAGAAACTTGGTCAAAAGCTGAAGAAATTTATAATAAAGCAGAAGCAGAATTGAGGAAACAAAACTGGCCTCAAGCTTTTAGGGAAGCCGTTCAATTGCTGGATATTGACAACAAATACTGGGCAACTGTCAAGTACGAAGAAATCAGCAATATAATGAAAAGTGCCCGCGAAGATGGTGCGGCCCTTGGCAAAGCTTATAGTCTTGCAGACCAAGGCGGTTTAGAAAAACTCCTTGAAGCGATTAAGGCTGCTCGAACCATTGGCAAAGACAGTCGAGTTTATGAAAAATCCCGCGAAGCCATCAAAGAATTTAGTCAAAAAATGATGGATTTGGCAGAGGAAACATTAGAAAAACGTGATTTATCGGGTGCGCTTGAAATTGCTCGTCAAATTCCAGAAGAAGCCAAATTAAAAGAAGAAGTTGCTGATTTTATCGAGTTAGCCAGAGCCGAATCTTTAACGTGGCAAGATAGCGTTAGTGGTTTAGAATCAGCCATTGCAGCGGCTCAAAAAATTGCTCCAAATCGACCTTTGTATAGCAAAGCTAAACGGTTGATTACCGAGTGGCAAGACAGTATTCAAAATTTAAGTTATTTAGAAAAAGCTCGTTCTTTGGCTGGCACCGGCAATGTCAGAGATTTAAAAGCAGCTATTTCTCAAGCCGAACAAATTGACCGCTCAAAACCTCGTTGGGAAGAAGCCCAATCAGAAATAGACCGCTGGCGAGGAGAAATTGAAACTCAAGAAGATAGGCCGTATTTAGAAAGAGCAGAAATGTTAGCTCGCTCTGGGGATGCCAATTCGCTGCAAGCTGCTATTAATCAAGCTGGAATTATTGGCAGAAATCGAGCACTTTATAGTCAGGCTCAAGAAAAAATTCAACAGTGGAGCGGCCAAATTCAAGAACAGCAAGACCGGCCTATTTTGGATATGGCAAATCAATTAGCGCGCAGTGGTAGTCCTGAATCTTTAGAAGCTGCTATTAGCCAAGCCCGAAAAATAGGCAGTGGTAGAGCGCTTTATGAAGAAGCTCAAGCAAAAATTGATGAATGGAACCGGCAAATTCAAGAACAACAAGACCGGCCTATCATTGATAATGCCCGTCAATTAGCAGCAATGGGTCAATATTCCGATGCTATTAGCCGAGCCGAACGAATTATGGCGGGACGGGCTTTGTACGGTGAAGCACAAGACTCTATCGATGTTTGGAGAGGCGAAATTCGTTCGCAGCAAAATCTTGAGGATGCTTACCGTTATGCCGGTTCCGCAACACCAGAAACTCTCTCGTCAGCTATTCGTGCGGCAAATCAAGTTTCTGATACAAGCCGGTTGCGTTCAGAAGCCGATAGCATGATTAATCAGTGGAGTGATCAAATTTTATCGATTGCTCAACAACAAGCAACCTATGATCCCCAAGGGGCAATTGAAATTGCTCGCAAAATTCCTTCTTATTCTGGTGTTTATTCAGCGGCTCAAGTTCAAATTACACTTTGGCAAAGACAAATCGCACCGGCACCGGCACCAGCACCCACATCAGAATCAACTCCAACTACACCTCGTTAAATGTTCCAAAAGTATTAGAAGTTTTTGTTTTTAAAAGTCTAACTTCTAATACTTTTATTTAAATAAAACTATGACTAAAGTAACTTTTGAAGAAATAGCTCAATTGCGAACAGAGTTAGCTGCTTATGAAGACGCTTTAAAAGCCCTAGATGTGATAGAAGATTGTGAAGGAGATTTAGAAGATGCAGCCTTGGTTTTAGCTATTGAAATTGGTCAACAACCCGATGGCCCTGAGTGGTTAGATGGCTTTACAAAAAGATGTCGGGTGGCAATTTGTGATCAAAGTTTGCGAGAAAACTTATTAAATGGAAAGTATGCAATAGTAATAGAATTTTTGCGACAAAAAGGAATTTGTCCGGTAATTTTAGCTGTGCCGGTTTTGATGTATATTCTCAAACAAGGAATCGAAGAATTTTGTGAACCTTTAGAACTAAAACTTTAATCTGGAATTTTTTAAAAGCCGATTTATGAAAAAAATCGGCTTTTTTTATAGCGGTCAATCAGTTAGGAACTCCAGAAAAATTGAACAGTTCTAAATGTTTGCTTACCGGCACCAAAGTATTAGCAGCAATAGCCCCAGATGCCGCCACCGCCGGCAACCCTATGCCTGGAAACGTGGAATCACCACAGCAAAGCAAGCCATTTAGTGGAGTTAGGGGCCCCGGAAAGAAACCAGAGCCCGCTGCAATGGCCGGCCCGTAAGATCCGCGATGACGACGCAAAAACCGCTGATGGGTAAGAGGTGTGCCGGTTAATGTCACCTCACAACGCTTTTTAATATCAGGAATAATTCTCTCTAAAGCTTGCCACATCACTTGTGAGCGTTCTTCCTTCAATCTCACATAGGCTTCACTTTTTCTATCCATGCCATCCCAGAGGCTATAAGGCTCATTTCCGGGGGTATAAACGTGGATAACGTGCTTACCGGCAGGGGCAAGGGAGGAATCAAGAACCGAGGGAATTGAAACCACCACAACATTCTGCGGCGCGGTGATGCCTTTTTGCCAATCGTTAACCACAATATAATGACAAGCCAAATCAGATCGCAAACCGGCACCATCAATTCCTAAATGCAGGTGCATAAAACTATCACACTCTGGCATACTTTCCCGATTTTGGCGAAATTCTTTCGGTAAAGTGCCTTGTGGTAACAGTTTCAGCGTATCCCAAATCGAAGCATTAGAGACGACGGCTTTTTTGGCCCGCAGTTCTTCACCAGAACGCAAACGCACTCCCACAGCGCGGTTTTCTTCCACCAAAACTTGCTCGATATGAGCATTAAGCCGCAAGTTGCCACCGTGTTTTTCCAAACCTCTCACTAAGGCATCCACCAGGCCGGCGCTGCCACCAACGGGATAATCTAGCACAACGCCTGATTTATACCATTCTGCAAACATAAAAGCTACTTCGGCGCTGCTGGTTCCAGATGCCGGTAGCCCAGAAAGCAGAAAGCACAATAAGTTTAGCCAATTGGAGATGAAAGAGTCGGAAACAACTTCATCTATAATTTGTGAGAAAGGTGCCGTGAGTTTTGGCAGACTGACAAGGTGTGGTAATAAAGCAGGCGCAAACCGACCTACAGTGAAAATTGCTCCCAAATCAAAACGCAAAGCAGACGGTGGCATAGCAGTTGCAGCACGAGAAAGGGGTTCCATCACTTTTTGTAATCTGCGCCATTCTCTAACGGCTTCTTGACCCCGGAATTTGGCTAAAATCTCACAAAACTGATCTCCACCTACCTGTGTATCAAAATCACCTTCTGGTAAACAGCAGCCCCAAGTATTATATGTGAGACAAGGTACGCTCTCCCCAATGGCGTCTAAAACTTGTTTTAGGGGATTGGTGGATGGGCTGTAAGACAAACCAGAATAAAGAGATGGCCCAGAATCAAACTTAAAACCTTTATATTCAAAACCATGTGCTGCGCCACCGGCCTCAGAATGACTCTCACATACAGTCACTTTTAAGCCATATCGGGCCAAAAGTGCCGCACAACATAACCCACCGATACCACTACCGATGACGATAACATCTGTCATTTTTCTTTACCTTATCCTGAAAGTATTCTGTCTTTAGTTAATATAAAAACTAGCTTTTCTGCAACCTAGATTGTTTTAGGGAGTTAATTAAAAATGGTAATTGCTTTTTCCGATATTCAAAATCACTTTTATCAAAAATCTATCGTGCAGCTTCAACAGCAAGCAATTATAAATGGCTATCCTGAAGGAGATTTTCGACCAGATTCTAGTATTACTCGTGCTGAATTTGCGGCAATTTTATTAAAAGCTTTTCCAAATGCTAAGCAGGTGCGTTCTGCAATTAATTTTTCTGATGTGCCCGTTAATCATTGGGCGTATAATGCGATAAAATCTGCTTACGAAAAAGGCTTTATTAGTGGTTATCCAGACAAGACATTTCAACCCAATCAAAAACTACCACGAGTTCAGGCTTTAATTATTATTGCTAGTGGTCTTAATTATACGGCTCCTTCTCCTTCGCGGGCAATGCTGCAACAATATTTTGATGATGCAGGGGAGATTCCAGAGTATGCAATTAATGGTGTTTCGGCGGCAATTTTTCAAAATTTGGTTGTGAATTATCCAGAGGTAAAAAAGTTAAGACCAAATTCTTCTAGCACTCGTGCTGAAGTGGCAGGTTTAATTGCTCAAAGTTTAAAAATTCCTGAGACAATACCAAAACAATACATTGTTAATTTAGATTTTTTGGAGTTGCCGGCCGGTTTTTCTGGTTCTAATTTCTCGGATGGGTTGGCGCCAATTTTTGATGGGCAAAAGTATGGATATATGGATAAAACTGGTAAAATAGTTATTCCTCCAAAGTTTGCCAGTTCGATGGATTTTAGCGAAGGGTTAGCAAGTGCCAGAACTGGTTACAAGTCAGGTTATATTGATAAAAGTGGCAGTTTTGTTATTCCTGAATCGTATTCTTATGCAGAAAGGTTTTCGGAAGGGTTTGCTGCGGTTGAAATAAATGATAAGTTTCAATATGCCTATATTTCCAAAACCGGCCAGTTATTAAATGCCGAAGCTTATCATCAACCAAAGCCTTTTTCTGAGGGGTTAGCAGCGGTAGGAATGAATGGAAAATTTGGTTATATTGACACTTTAGGAAAACTGATTATTCCTTATCAATTTGAGGAGGCGCAGTCTTTTTCTGAAGGTTTGGCGTTAGCTAAGATGGGAGGAAAATGGGGGTATATTGATAAAACTGGCAAGTTTGTGATTCAACCAGAATATTATGAAGTAACTTCTTTTTCGGATGGTTTAGCCTCGGTAAGACTGGGAGGAAAATTTGGATATATTGATAAAACCGGCAAGTTTGCAATTCCTCCCCAATTTGATATAGCTTATCCATTTTCTGAAGGCTTAGCAATGGTAGCAGGCCAGCAAGGAGATAGTCAGACAATAGGGCAATTTGGCTGTATTGATAAAACCGGCAAAATGGTGATTAAGCCGCAATTTCAATTTGTGGAATCTTTTTCGGAAGGCTTGGCGATGGTAGCTATTCCTAATCCTAATAATTTGGGTTTTTCTTATGGTTATATTGATAAAACTGGCAAGTATGTAATTTATCCACAATTAGGCTATGCTACATCTTTTAAAGAAGGCTTGGCGCTGGTAGCAGTTGGGGGGAAATGGCGGGATGATGAGAGAGTTGGAAATGGGGTTTTTGAAGGAGGAAAAATGGTTTATATTCGCAATCCTTTGAAGTAAAAAATAGTTGAAAAAGGGAGGTTAAAATGTTTTTAGGGAAAATTTGTTGAAAGTTTTTCCTATTTTTTGTGTTTTTTTTTACAATTTTGTCTCCGCGACCTGCATAATCTGAAGACACCGGCGCTAATTAATAAAGCAAAGTAGGGAAATTCTCATACTATTGATTTGTTTGGAAAAAGGTAAAGGAATTGTCACAAAAATTTTGTCGTTTGGGAGGTAAATTGGTGATAGGTCTTTATTGCATATAAATATCAAAAACAGCAAAAGGATGTATTTTTGGTATTTTTGAGGTGATTTGTGGAGAATCAGGGAAAATGACTAATTTTTATGAAACGCTGAGTATTCCAAGACTGACAAAACGAACGGCCAACCAAGACAAATTTTGTACCTATTGTATTTTTGAGGCCGGTATGACTGGTTCGAGGATTATATGGAAAACCCGTCCTCACTTAACGAGAAATTTTGAGCTATATGAGACTAAAGCACCAAAGTTATCTAAGTTGTGCGGTAAAGCTGAGGAGGAACAAGAAATAGCTTTGTTTTGGTTAGGAATAGCGACCGGCCGGTATGAGGCGGAAAATTGGGAGCCGGTCAAGCGCAGCCAGTTTGCGTTGGAACATTTGGCGGCTTATTTTGAGGCTAATTGTTATTATGCTGCTAAGGAAATTTGTGGTCATTCAGAAGAGTATTCTTGGGATGATTTTTTTGGGATAGCGAGGGTTTTTATTTACGATTTAAACAAGTTATTAGACCTCTTAAAAAAATACGAACCTTCAAAAGGAACCTTGGAAAGCTACGTTCAAAAAGCAATTTTAAATACGATTAAATCTGAGGCTAAAATTCGGCGTTTTTCTCAGTGGAGATTGCTTTGTAAACAAGGAACTGAGGAACTGAAAGGGGCGTTAGAAAAAGCTAACTTTAACAGTGCAGAAATTGCTTGTTTCTTGTTTGCTAGGAAGTATTTTCGGCAAGTATATCTCCTCAAAGTTAAAAATCCTAACCGGCAAAAAGGTCAACAATGGCCAGAGCCAGAAAGTGACGACTTTGAGGCAGCGGCTCAATGTTATAATGCAGAAAAAATGCTGCCCATTGCACCCCATGAGGTAAGAGCCGGTGTAAATGTAAAGGGTAAAGATATTGAAATTTGGATGAAACGCTGCATTGAAGCTTTGCAAAATTATCGTAAAATTTCTCAAGTTTCTTTGGATCATTTAAATGATACTGGTGTGACAATTTCACAAGATAAGCAAGATGAAGAAACACCAGCATATTCTCAAGAAACAACATCATCTTTTCCCCAATTATCCCAAAAAACTCAAACAGCTTTTTGGCAAAAATTGCAAACTCTAAAACCCGAACAACATAAACTTTTATTGTTAAAGTATGGTCTAGGGTTAACAATGCAAGAAATGGAGAAGTTTTTAGGAGTTACCCAACCGAGTATAAGTCGTAGACGTGATACCATTCGCAAAAAATTTTTGCAGACTTTAACAGAGATATCGCAGTCTAATAAATGGGTTGAGCAATATGTAGAAGGTTGGCTGAAAAAAAACTACCGAAGTCCAGAACATTACGATTTAATTCAAGCAGCTTTGGTGGAAGCTGTGAAGCAGTTAAAATTAGAACATCTAAAAATTTTACAACTTTGTTATGGGCAAAAAATTGTTCCTGAACAAATAGCAAAGTTTCAAGGGATGCAGTTAGAAGAAGTGCAAGAAAAACTTAAACTAGCAAAGAAAAACTTACAAGATAAGCTAATTTCTACACTTAATTGCTGGATACAAAATTATGTAGATGACTGGTTAGAGAGGGTTTATAAAGATTTGTTAAAGAAAACCTCTCAAAAATTAAAGTTATCGTATGAATCCGAAATCACGGCCCACAAAATTGAAGTTATTTTGCACGAAACTATTAATTTAATTCGAGAATATAAATAAGGAGATTCAAAAAATGTTGAAGATTAAAAATAGACAAATGTTTGAGCAAATGGAACTACCAATCACCCCAGAAAACCAAGAAATAGCCTGGAAAGAAACAGAAAATTTTTCTAACCCCATTGCTCGTTATAATGGCTATCTAAATTCGGTTTCTTTAAAAACTTTTGTTGCATGGTTAGAAGAATGGTTAAAAGAAGAGGAAAACGCTGTTAAACCTGAAATTTTGCCGGTGCCTAAAAGTTTAATAAGCCTTTGGGAAGTTCTTAATGGAACAGCAATTAAGGCAGGAGAAATGCGTTTAGTATTAATTCCAAGTGATGAACTAGACATTTTTGAATTAAGAGTACCTCAAGAATGGGTAGATAATCCAAATTGGCTCGGAGATTATTATTTAGGAGTGGGAGTTAACTTAGATAGCGATGAAGAAGATTGTAGGCTAAAAGTTGCCGGTTTTGTTACCCATAGAAAGTTAAAAAACGATGGTGTTTATAATCCTTTAGACCGCAGCTATAGCTTGCCGTTAGAGGATTTAAACCAAAGTTTACTGTTGATGGAATTAATAACAAATTTGGATGTACGGGAAGAAGTCGAAGAGTTGGAAAAAATCAGTGAAATTGAGGCAGAATCTTTGTTAAATAAGTTAGGTAATAAAGCAATTTATTCGCCGAGATTGTTGCCAGAAGTAGCGGTGGAAAAATGGGTAGCTTTGATTAGTAATGAAGCTTGGAGAGAAAAGCTGTATCAAAAGCGAATGGGAATAGAATATGTGCAAAAGCCGGTGGTAAATTTGGGCCGGTGGTTAGAGGGAGTTTTGGCCGCTGGTTGGCAGACTTTAGAAGAGACATATTTGGCAGCGACAGAATCAATTACAGCCCAAAAAATCTATGCAACTGATTGGCGAAATGAAGTGATACCGGCAGTCAAATTAGTAATGAAAGTAACTGCTAAAGAACAAGGAAAAACTGACATTTGTTTGCAACTACTACCGGCACCAGGAGAACTTTGTTTGCCACCAAATGTAAAACTAATTGTGCAAAATGAACAAGAAGAAACCATCCAAGAAGAAGAAACCAATAGTGAAACATTGTTGATAGAAATAAACCTAACAACCGATCAACCAGGTGATCAATTCTGTGTTATTATTACTGCGGGCAATCAAAGCATCACTGAAACTTTTGAAGTTTAATTACGTTGCTGCTTGGGGAAAACAAAAATGGCAAAAGTATGTATTTTATCTATAGACTATGCTGATTTTGATAAAGAATTCGCTGTTTCGCTGCAAATTAAAGGAGTAAGCTGTCTCAAAACAAACTCTGATGATGATGACGATGATGGCACAACAATAGGGGCAAACGGCAAACTTCGTGCTGCACCAGAATTGCGAGAAAACTATCATAAATGGCAAGAAAGATACCAAAGTTTAGAAGGACGTCACCGAGGCATTATAGTAGGCGGAACACGAACTAAAACCATTAGCCAAATTCAAGAAGAATGCAAAGAATCATTTGATGAATTGGTTAAGAGTTTTCGTGAGTGGTTAAATTGTGACCAATTTCGTGAACTTCAATACGAATTAAGAACTAACTTGCAGCCCAATGAAGAAGTAAGGGTGATGGTTTTAACTGATAACGATTTGCTCAGAAAAATGCCTTGGGATACCTGGGATCTTTTTTCTCGCTATAAAAAAGCAGGAGTGACCATTGGGCCTCGTCGCTATCAACGTCCCGCCAAAACTATAACCACAGAAAGACTCAAAATTTTAGCAATTTTAGGCAACCGTAAAAATATTGATATAGACCGCGACCGGCAAATTTTAGAAAACTTACCTGGTGCTGACGTAAAATTTTGCGTTGAACCCAAACGCAAAGAATTTGAAAGACTGTGGCATGAAAAATGGGATATTTTATTTTTTGCCGGTCACAGTTGGAGCAAAAAAGCCGGAGAAACCGGCTACCTTTATATCAACCAAGAAGAACGCATAGAAATTACTGAAATAGAAGAATCCTTAAAAGAAGCAACAGAAAAAGGTTTAAAACTAGCAATATTTAACTCTTGTGATGGTTTGGGATTAGCAAAAAAACTCGAACAAATGAACATCCCCCATGTGATAGTTTGGCGAGAACCAGTCCCAGATATGGTAGCCCAGAAATTTTTAAGAAAGTTTTTACAAGAATTTTCACAAGGAAATTCCCTAGACCGCGCCATGACAAAAGCCAAAGCAAAATTAAGAGAAGCCTCCAACTTAGAAAAAACCTATCCTGGCGCAAGTTGGTTGCCCTTTATTTCTGCAAATCCCCTAGCAGAACCCTTGCAATGGCCGGTGATTTCTTCTCCTCCTGAAACTCCCCCTGAAATAAACAGCGAATCGAGCTTAATTCCCCCTCCTCCAAAAGAAAATCCCACCTTATTTTTGACGATAGGAGGAATAGTTACAGGTGGTATTTTGTTGTTTTTTGCCTACCAAATATTCCTCAACAAACCCACTCCACAAACTAAACCAAAACCCCAAAAAGTAGGGTGGGTTATGCCAACAACAACGGCAAATTATCCTTAGCGTTGAGCAACTTCAGGCATTTTTCCTAACAGGCCGGTCATCAAACGTAGGGCTAAAACCTTCACCGGCCCCACCTTTCTCAACACCCACAAACCCAATTGACGAACCCAAACCAACGGCATAAACTTATTAGAAAACATCCGATCTAACAAATCAGTAAACCCTAAAATAACCAAATTTTCAAACTTTCGCCAACCCTCATATTTTTTTAACACCTTCAACGCCCCAATATCCTCACCCTTTTGATGAGCTTTCCTCAAAACCTCAGCCAGCGCCGCCGCATCTCTAATACCCATATTTAAACCCTGACCTCCCACAGGATGACAACAATGTGCCGCATCTCCAATTAACGCTAACCTTGGCAAAACATAACAATCAGACTGCATTAATTGCACATTAAAAATACGCCGTTCTCCCTCCAATTCAATATTCCCCATTTGCTCACCATACCGGCTTTTTAACTCCGCCAAAAACCCCTCATCGCTAAGTTCCATCATCGCTTTTGCTTCCGCGTGAGGTGCAGTCCAAACAATATTACAACGATTATTTGGTAAAGGCAAAATTGCAAAGGGCCCACTAGGCCAAAACCGCTCATAAGCAACATTATTATGAGATTTTTCGGGTTTAATTCGAGTTGTAATACAAGACTGCCAATACTTCCAACCTTTAGTCCGAATACCGGCCGCTTCTCGAATAGGAGAACGCGCACCATCAGCAGCCACAACAAGACCAGTTTTAATACGTTTCGATTGGGAATTTTCTAATACTTCAATTTCCGCAAAATCATCATAATAAGAAACACCGGCCACCTGTACAGGGCAAAACCAACTAACATTAGAACAACTATTTATAAACTCCTGCAAAACCGGCAAAATCGCTGAATGTTCGCCCGCATAACCAACCACATCTCGCTTTAAATCAGCAGGATAAAAAAGCGCCCCAACTTTGCCGGTATCTGATAAATTAATTTCCGAAAAACCGGTAATTTTAGCCCTAATTTTATCCCAAACTCCAATACCTTTAAAAATTTGGCTAGACAGCAAAGTAACCGCATAAACCTGTTGTTTTGAGGCAGCCGCTTTTTGAGATTGCGCTTCAATTAAAGCAACTTTGAGGCCGGTATTTTTTAAACTTGCTGCGAGAGTGGCACCGGCAATACCCGCCCCCACAATAGCGATATCATAATCAAAGGCCGGTGTTTGTTTTTGCGTGGTTTTTACCATATTTAATAGAATTAGTCAAATTTAGGATATTTACATTTCTTTACTATTGTGCCGCAAATAGTCGTTTAAGGGTAGGGGGATGAAATGGCCGGTGACATCAAAATTCTGCCTAAAATCGCTTTTCTTAGCCGGCGCTGACATAGCCTCGCGAAGGGAAAAGCTAACTTCGTGTGTGTAGGTGCGAGTTCACACGTTTTTCTTATTCTTATTGCCATGCCTATTAACCTATTCTTTTTGCTAAGATAAAACAGTGATTGAGGTGAGATATGAAAGTAAAAAATATTGACCTCCCAATGGATAAAATAGCAGAGTTTTGTCAACGGTGGAAAGTCATAGAATTTTCGTTATTTGGGTCAGTTTTGCGGGATGATTTTCGGCCTGATAGCGATATAGACATCTTAGTGAAATGGGCCCCTGATGCCGGTACTACTTTCAGCGATTTAGATGAAATGGAAGAAGAATTAAAATCCCTATTTGGCCGTGATATAGACTTAGTAAGCAAACGAGCAATTGAAAACAGCTTAAATTATTTACGACGCAAAGCAATTTTGAATTCTGCTGAGATCATTTATGTTAGAGCGTGATTTAGATTGTTGATAGCAGGACTAAACTTTCATGTGTTTTTTATTCCACATCATTATAAGTTTCGTCATAAATTTCTGTTAAAATACGTCCTTGATAAGTCCAGTGTGGCGTTGGACGCACAGGATAGTCGAGTGCGAGTACCTGACGAGTTGCGGCGCTTAAAGACATAATTTCATCCCCTAATTTTACTTTTTTAGGTGCAACAACTGTTACCTCAATCTTTTCTGGAATTGAAAAAAGACTAGCACCTTGTGGAATCCCCATTTCTTGAAAATTAAAGTGAGGGCGTTTAGACTTCATCGTCTGGGCAGCTACAATAGATTCCACATCGGTTTGTAAAGCCTGCTCCTCCTCAATCTGTTGAGTGACATCTGCCTTATTAAACAATTTTAGTATTGCAATTGCTTGGTATGGCTCAATACTAAAAAATTCTCTCTTAGGATTAACACGAGAAGGCGAAAATGCCAGATGAAGTGCCTTTTCAACTTCTTCTGCATTATCTACTCTGCAAGCATACTCCAACGTAAAGGGAACAGGTACGCCAGTTGTATATAATTGACTAAGACGGGTATTGACATCTTCTTGAAATGTATAGCCAATTTTTACTAGCCCCGGCATTGCTGGATTCGTTAAAACATAAACAATACTAAGTCCGTTCATAATTAATCCTAAATAAATTAAACCTATAGGTTGCTCGGTAGCAAATATTTTAACCGATGCCTCTTATCTGAGTAAATCTGTGAAGCAGGTATTTTGCCTGGTATCAATAAACGGACATCTTACCTGCTCTACTTTATTTTAAAAAAGCGACGGGGTTTAACCCGTCGCCCATAAACCTTAAACCAAAAAAACTAACCCACCGGCGCAAACACCAAATCATCAGCCATATCAAAATTAGCCGTCACATTCTGCACATCATCCAAATCATCCAAAGCATCCATCAAACGCAACAACAAACGCGCCTGATCCGCATCATTAACCTCCACATAATTATTAGAAATCCAACGAAACTCAGCCCCCTTAACCTTAAAACCGGCAGCCTTCAAAACCTGACTCACCCCTTCCAAATTAGTCATCTCCGTAAACACCTCAGCATCAAAAGGATCATCCTCCTCATTCCCCTCAATTAACTCATAAGAATCAGCCCCAGCCTCCAAACAAACCTCCAATAACTTATCCTCATCCACCGGCCCACAAACCGTCACCACACCCCGTTGAGAAAACATCCAACTCACACAACCAGTCTCCCCCAAATTCCCACCATTCTTACTAAAAGCCACCCGTAAATCCGCCGCAGTTCGATTACGATTATCCGTCAAAGCCTCAACAATAACCGCCACCCCACCAGCACCATAACCCTCATAACGAATCGCCTCCAAACTATTACCATCCGCACCAAATTTACCCGCACCCTTCGCAATTGCCCTTTCAATATTCTCATTAGGAATTCCCGCAGCCTTCGCCTTATCAATCGCCGTCCGTAACTGAAAATTACCCGCCGGATCTGGAATACCCGAACGCGCCGCAACAATAATTTCCCGCGAAATTTTCGTAAAAACCTTACCTTTAACCGCATCAACTCTTGCCTTTTGACGCTTAATATTTGCCCACTTACTATGACCCGCCATAAAATATCCTCAAAACAAATACAACAAACAACATCTTGCTCCAAACTAGAGCAACTAACTAAATTAACACGTCTTCCCTCAACCCTTCAACACAAACCGGCCCCTTTTCATCCCAAAAACTTACCACCAGCCAATTTTCACTTACTTTTCAAACACCTCAAAAGAAATATACCTAAAGATAGTTACCCCCCATCTAGCAAAAACCTATCCTGAGAAGTAACAAATAAACCAGACTCTATTCGCTCGTCACACTAAAAATAACCATAACCAAGGAGCAAAAAACGTGAAATTTGGAGCCTATTATACTGGCAACGAAACCTGTGAATTTACCGTTTGGGCCCCCCTACTAAAACAACTATCCCTCAAAATAATCACCCCCGAAGAACGTCTTATACCCCTAAAAAAAGAAGACGAAATTGAGGGACTTTGGAAAGCAAAAGTACAAGGAATAAAACCCGGAACCAAATATTATTATCAACTAGAAGAAACTAAAAACTTACCAGACCCAGCCTCCTACTATCAACCCGAAGGCGTACATGGCCCCTCTCAAATCATCGACCCAAACAGCTATCAATGGAACGATAAAAACTGGGCCGGTGTACCCATAGAAGAAATGATCATATATGAACTGCACATAGGAACATTCACAAAAGAAGGAACCTTTGAAGCAGCAATTAACTATTTAAAAGAACTAAAAGAACTAGGAATAAACGCCATAGAAATAATGCCCGTAGCCCAATTTACTGGCAACCGAAATTGGGGCTACGACGGCGTATATCCCTACGCAGTTCAAAATACTTACGGCGGGCCAGACGGCCTTAAAAAATTCGTAGATGCCTGCCATCAAAACGGCATTTCAGTAATATTAGACGTCGTATATAACCATCTTGGCCCAGAAGGAAACTATCTCCCAGAATACGGCCCTTATTTGACCAACAAATACCGGCCAATTTGGGGAGAAGCCCTCAACTTTGACGACCATTATAGCGATGGAGTCCGCGAATATTTCCTAGAAAACGCCCTCTATTGGCTAAGAGACTTTCACATCGACGGACTGCGACTAGATGCCATCCAAGCCATCTTTGAAGTCGGCGCTAGACCCTTCCTTCAAGAACTAGCAGATCGCGTCGCCAACTTAGGAAAAGAACTCGGAAGAAAACTATATTTAATAGCAGAAAGCGACTTAAACGACGTCCGAGTATTGCGCCCCAAAGAACAAGGAGGATTCGGCTTAGATGCCCAATGGTGCGATGACTTTCACCACTCATTACACGCCCTATTAACCGGCGAAAACGACCGCTATTATCAAGACTTTGGCAAATGCGAACACCTCGAAAAATCCTTTCGAGAAAGCTTCGTATTCACCGGCCAATATGCCCCCCACCGGCACCGCAAACACGGCAACGCCTCCAAAGACCAACCGGCCCAACAATTCGTAGTATTTGCCCAAACCCACGACCAAATAGGCAACCGAATAAACGGCGATAGACTATCAACAACAATCAACTTTGAAGCCTTAAAACTCGCCGCCGGTGCCGTCTTCATCTCCCCCTACATACCCTTTATATTCATGGGAGAAGAATACGGAGAAACCGCCCCATTTTACTACTTCATCAGTCACAGCGACCCAGAACTAATCGAAATGGTACGCCAAGACAAAAAAGAAGAATTCAAACACTTTGAAGGACGAGGAGAATACCAAGACCCCCAAGGCGAAGAAACCTTCAACAAATGCAAACTAAACTGGCAACTAAAACAACAAGGAAACCACAAAACATTGTGGCAATGGCATCAAAAACTCATCGAAATGCGGCGTACCATACCCGCCCTCAAAAAACTCGATAAAAACAGTTTAGAAGTCTGGAGTTTAGAAGAACAAAAAATCATCTTCCTACGGCGCTGGGCAGAAAACAGCCAAATATTTGCCATCATGAACTTCAACCGAAATGAAATAACAATTACCGCCCAACTACCCACCGGCCAATGGCAAAAAATCCTAGACTCCAGCGAAGAAAAATGGAAGGGTGCCTGTGCAAAATCACCCCAAACCATAGAAACAGGAAAACAACTAAATATCAACCCCCAAAGCTTTGTAGTGTACCAACTTAGCTAATTTTAAAAAACCTTATTTAACCGCAATAAATGCCGTTAAATATCCAAAAATCAACATTAAAAATTACCAAAAAACAATGAGAATACCCACATCAACCTACCGCATTCAATTCCACAAAAACTTCAACTTTAACACCGCCAAAGAAATCATTTCCTACCTCGAAGAACTAGGAATAACCGACCTTTACGCCTCCCCAATATTCAAAGCAAGAACCGGCAGCACACACGGCTACGACGTAGTAGATCCCAATCAAATAAACCCCGAACTAGGAACTCCAGAAAACTTTGAAGAACTCGTCAGCCAACTGCAAAGCAAAAACATGGGATGGGTTCAAGACATCGTGCCAAACCATATGGCCTATGACCCCGACAACCTCCTTTTAATGGACATCCTCGAACACGGTTCCGACTCCGATTACTTTGACTATTTCGACATCACCTGGAACGCCCCCTACGGCGAAATAAAAGAAGGATTACTCGCCCCACTATTAGGAAACTTCTACAGCGCATCCCTAGAAAACGGCGACCTAAAACTGCAATACGACGAAACCGGCCTAAGCGTAAATTACTTTGGACAACGCTTTCCCATCCGCGTCGAATCCTACACAAAACTACTCACCTACAACCTCGGCAAGCTAGCAAAAACCCTCGGCAAAAAACACCCAGACTTCATCAAACTTTTAGGAATATTATACATCATTAAAAACCTTCCCACCGAATCCAAAGGCCGAGAAAGATACGACCAAGTTGCCTTTGTAAAATCTCTTTTTTGGGAACTATATCAAAATCAACCAGAAATAGAAAACTTCATCCAAGAAAACATCCAACTCTTCAACGGAGAACCGGGAAACCCCGAAAGCTTTAACCTCCTTGATGACTTACTAAGCGATCAATTTTATCGGCTATCCTTTTGGAAAGTCGGCGCAGAAGAAATCAACTATCGGCGATTTTTCACCGTCAACGAACTCATATCAGTCCGAGTAGAAAACTCCAAAGTATTCTACAAAAGTCACGCCTTAATTGCCCAACTTGTTGCACACGGAAAAGTCACCGGCCTACGAATAGACCACATCGACGGACTCTTTAACCCCCTGCAATATTTGCAACGCCTCCGAGAAAAAACCGGCGACGTCTACACCACCGTCGAAAAAATACTCGAACCCAACGAAAACCTACCCATCGAATGGCCAATCCAAGGAACCAGCGGCTACGACTATCTCAACATTGTCAATGGCATATTTTGTAAACAAGAAAACGAAGAAAAATTCACCGAACTATACACAAAATTTAGCCGACTTCATACCCCCTACGAACAACTTTACCTCGACAAAAAAGGACTAATTCTTGACAAAAACCTAGCCGGAGATGCAGACAACCTCGCCAAAATTCTCAAAAGCATCGCCGAACAATCCCGCTATGGAAGAGACTTTACACTCTACGGCTTAAAACGCGCCCTAGTAGAAGTCCTAAAAATCTTTCCCGTTTACCGAACCTACATCGATGAAAACGGCATCCTAGACGAAGACAAAACCTACATAGCCGAAGCCATCGAAAAAGCAAAAGAACAAATTCCCCAACTCATCAACGAACTAAATTTCATTGAAAAACTACTAATTTTAGAATACGACGACCACCTCAACCAAGAACAAAAAGACCAACGACTATACTTTGCCATGAGAGTACAACAACTCACCGGCCCCCTCATGGCAAAAGGCATCGAAGACACCCTTTTATACGTCTATAACCGCTTACTTTCCCTCAACGAAGTAGGCGGATCACCAAATCACTTTGGCCTCAGCCTCGAAGAATTTCATAAATTCAACATCGACCGGCATAAAAACTGGCCCCACGCCCAAAACGCCACCGCCACCCACGATACAAAACGAGGAGAAGACGTCCGCGCCCGCATCAACATCCTCTCAGAAATCCCCGAAGAATGGGAAGAACAAATCAAAAACTGGGCCCAAATAAACCGCAGTTACAAAACAAAACTAAAACGTCGTATCGTCCCTGAACTCAACGACGAATACTTCTTTTATCAAACCCTTATTGGCACATTTCCCTTTGACGGTAAAGTAGACGAAGACTACATCGAACGCATGAAACACTACGTCATCAAAGCCGTAAAAGAAGCCAAAGTACACACAGCTTGGTTGCGCCCAGACACCGAATACGAAGACGGCTACATGAAATTTGTAGACACCGTATTAGCCTCCCAAGAATTCATCGAAAAATTCCTACCTTTCCAAAAGAAAATCGCCGAATATGGCATTTACAACTCCCTAGCCCAAACCCTATTAAAAGCCACATCCCCCGGAGTTCCAGACTTTTATCAAGGAACAGAACTATGGGATCTTTCCCACGTTGACCCCGACAACCGCCGGCCAGTCAACTTCCAACAACGCATCGAATACCTAACAGAAATCAAACAAAAAACCCAAACCAATCAACTCAAACTGCTAGAAGAACTCCTAGCAGAAAAAGGCAACGCCAAAATCAAAATGTATCTCGTCCACAAAATCCTAGAAACCCGCAAACAAAACCCCGAAATATTCCAAAACGGAGACTACAAACCCCTCGAAATTACCGGCACCCACAAAGACCATATTATTGCCTACGCCCGACTTCATGAAAACCAAACCACCATCATCATCGCCCCCCGCTTTTTAACCTCCCTCATCCAACCCACAGAAAACCCCCTGGGAGACATTTGGAAAGACACCCAAATTCAACTTCCCCAAGGAATGCCGGCCAGCTTCCAAAACACCCTCACCGGCCAACAAATTCAAAGCGATGGAAGCCTACTAATAAGCCAAGCCTTAGAGCATTTTCCAGTAGCCTTACTACTGAATTAAACCAACGCTTCTCTACATAAAAGTAGTTCAAAATTGGACTTTTTTAACATATATCAAAACCCCCAAACCCAAAGGGGGTTTTTTATTATAGCGGTTTTCAATCCTATCAAGTACAAAAACAACCTCCCCAACCTCATAAGGGCAGGGCGGTTTCACGCTACAAAATCTGGAGCCGCCAAACGGTTCCACCTAGCCATCTTCGGCCCTCAGTAATTGATAGAAAACCCAAAATTTTTAAAAGTTTGAGCTTCCTCCGCTGGAACTTTTGATTCGGTTTTCATTAATTTTTGGTTCGGTTTTATCAATACCCCGGACAGTTTTTGAGTAAAAGCCTAGAAACCTTATTCTACCGTTAGCGATCAAGGCTAAACGAAAGCCTGAAACCCTTATTCCACCGTTGGCAATCGCAAACTATCCGAAGTGTTGTTTTATGAAATTTTAAGATGGCAAAAAGCTAAAAAGTAGTGTTACAATCTCAATAGACCTAAGCAAAACCAACTGTAGTTGGCTTGAAGACCTTATGTTATTGATGCGTTATTTGTTATTGATGCCTTCTGGGACAATTCAAGTACAGATAACGATAGATGAAAAAAACAAACTACCAACGTAGCGCGAGCCGCAGAGGTCGGCCCAGCCGCAGATCCCGCCCGATTCGCAGATGTCTCTCGATCTGCCGACAGCGCTCGATCTGCCGACATCGCTCCACGTGGAACGAGATCAATGGTCGGGGTAAAAGCCGATTGAATAAATACTAATTAAATAGTTAGTATTTTTGCCTTTGGACACCTCAAAACAAAGTGATGAGGTGTCCAAAGGCTTCTTTGCTAAATTGAACAAAAATGCTCGAAGAAGCCGGATTTACGTTGTGCTATCTTCCCCCATATTCTCCTGACTTGAATAAGATTGAAAATTGGTGGGCTGTTTTAAAAACCTAGAGCAAACAGAGATTAAATGAATTTCAAACGGTCGCCCGAATGCGTGGATGCTACCTTCCAAAATTGTCCTAACGTATGCGCGTAGTGCTATAGTTTTCCAGCCCTCAAAGCACCTTTCATTAGCGAACTCAGCCTACAAAAACCCCCAGCAAGCAGCCAAACCCCTCAAACCATAAGATTTCCTAATACCCAACCGAAAAAATTAAAGACTTTGATACTATCTTGTTACGGTTTATAACAAATCGTTAAAATTGTTTAAATTTAAAAAGTAGCCCTTGACACCGGCCCGCTCGGTAACAAACGCTACAAGAACTCACCTTTTCACTGGTAAAGTGAACGGCAGAACAAACTCCACCCGTTCCCAAACCAAACCTCTTTAGCATATTAGGTAAAATATGTCAATGACCATCGCTCCGGATCAAATCAACCGCATCGTATGGAACCAACACCACGACCCCTTCGAGGTATTGGGCCCCCATCTTCTTGAGCAGAATGGCAAAACAAGCCGGTGGGTCGTACGAGCCTACCTACCCAACGCCCAAGCAGCCTGGGTCTTAGTACCCCAACAGCGAAAAGAATACCCGATGCAGTCCGTACACGATCCTCACTTCTTTGAGTGCATCATCGAAACCTCCGAACTCAACAACTATCAACTCCGCATCAAAGAAGGAGACCACGAGCGAGTCATCTACGACCCCTACGCCTTCCGCTCTCCAAAACTCACAGAATTTGACTACCACCTCTTTACCGAAGGCAACCACCATCGGATCTACGAAAAACTAGGAGCCCACCTTACCGAAGTCAACGGCGTAAAAGGAGTTTACTTCGCCGTATGGGCACCCAACGCCCGCAACGTCTCACTCCTAGCAGACTTCAACCACTGGGACGGACGAAAACACCAAATGGCAAAACGCTACAACGCCATCTGGGAACTCTTCATCCCCGACATTGGGGCCGGTGAACATTACAAATACGAAATCAAAAACTGGGACGGCCACATCTACGAAAAAACCGACCCCTACGGCTTCCAACAAGAAGTCCGCCCCAAAACCGCCAGCATCGTCACCCAACTCGACACATACACCTGGAACGACAACAACTGGATGGAAACCCGACGGCACACAGACCCCCTCACCAAACCCATCGCCGTCTACGAATGTCACCTTGGTTCCTGGCTGCACGCCAACTCCGCCGAACCCTCAAAATTAGGCCCAGACGGCACAGAAGAACCCGTCGTCATCACCTCCGAACTCCGGCCCGGTTCCCGCTTTCTCACCTACCGAGAACTCGCAGCCAAACTCATCCCCTACGTCAAAGAACTCGGCTTTACCCACATCGAAATGCTGCCGGTCGCCGAACACCCCTTTGATGGCTCCTGGGGCTACCAAGTCACCGGCTTCTACGCCCCCACCTCCCGCTTCGGCACCCCCGAAGACTTCATGTACTTCGTCGATCAATGCCACCTCAACGGCATCGGCGTCATCGTAGACTGGGTACCAGGCCACTTCCCGAAAGACGGACATGGCCTCGCCTTCTTCGACGGCACCCACCTCTACGAACACCCAGACCCCCGCATCGGCGAACACAAAGGCTGGGGAACCCTCGTCTTCGACTACGCACGCAACGAAGTCCGCAACTTCCTAGTAGCCAACGCCCTCTTCTGGTTCGACAAATACCACATCGACGGCTTCCGCGTTGATGCCGTCGCCGCTATCATCTACCGCAATTATTGCCGGCCCGACGGCGAATGGGTCGCCAACCAATACGGCGGCTGCGAACACATCGAAGGTGCCGACTTCCTCCGCCAAGTCAACCACCTCCTCTTTAGCTACTTCCCCGGCATCCTCTGCATTGCCGAAGAATCCACATCCTGGCCAATGGTCTCTTGGCCCACCTACGTCGGTGGTCTTGGTTTCAACCTCAAATGGAACATGGGCTGGATGCACGATATGCTCGACTACTTCCACCTAGACCCCTGGTTCCGCCAATTCCACCAAAACAACATCACCTTCAGTATGTGGTACAACCACAGCGAAAACTTCATGCTGGCCCTCTCCCACGATGAAGTTGTGCACGGCAAAAGCCCCCTAATTGGCAAAATGCCCGGTGATGAATGGCAAAAATGCGCCAACATCCGCGCCCTCCTGACTTATATGTATGCTCACCCAGGCAAGAAAACGCTCTTTATGAGTATGGAATTCGGCCAGTGGAGCGAGTGGAATGTCTGGTCAGACTTGGAATGGCACCTCTTGCAACATCCCGCCCACCAGTCCCTGAAACTCTTTATGAGCGAACTGAACGCTCTTTATCGCTCGGAAAAAGCCCTTTATACTCAAGATTTCGATGAGCCTGGTTTTGAGTGGATCGATTGTAGCGATAACCGGCACAGTGTAGTCTCTTTCATTCGCCGCGCTAAAGGCTCTGATGAATACATCGTTACTGTCTGCAATTTTACTCCCCAACCCCACAGTCACTATCGCGTCGGTGTACCCGATCACGGTTTTTATACTGAACTCTTTAACAGTGATTCTGGTAAGTATGGCGGCAGCAATATGGGTAATTATGGCGGTAAATGGTCTGATGAATGGTGGAGTCACAACCGGCCCTATTCCCTTGATGTGTGTCTCCCTCCCCTTGGCGTCTTGATGTTTAAGCTCGACCGCGATAAAACGGCTGCGGCTCTTAATGCTTCTCAGTCTGAGGCATAAGGGTATTTTTTCACGCAGAGGTCACAGAGGAAAACACAGAGGAACACAGAGGGGGTTATTTCTCTGTGTCCCTAATAGCCTACTTCTGTTTCCTCTGTGTGAAAGATACCCCTATCGCAGCTAATATTAAAGGTTATTCTCTCTTCTAACAGGCTCACTTCTATGTCTACCACTACTGCCTCTCTCCGCGAACAGCAGCATCCTATGATCCGTGATTTAGCTAACCGTATTGAGGCTGTTTGGCATCGTTATTTGGATCTTTCTCCCTATCCTCTTCCTGAAGATTTGGGTTATGTTGAGGGTCGTTTAGAAGGGGAAAAACTGATAATTGAAAATCGCTGTTATCAAACTCCTCAATTTCGCAAGCTTCATCTTGAGTTAGCTAGAGTTGGTAATAGTTTAGATATTCTTCATTGTGTTATGTTTCCTCGTTCTAATTATGCTTTACCAATGTTTGGTACAGATTTAGTAGGGGGTCGTGGTCAAATTAGTGCTGCTATTGTTGATTTATCTCCTGTTAGTGCTGATGGTTCTTTGCCTCCCGATTATGTTAGTTCTTTAAATTCTCTGCCTTCTGTAAATTTTTCTCAGGTTCGGGAATTGCCGGCTTGGGGTGATATTTTTTCGGAGTTTTGTTTGTTTATTCGACCGGCTAATTCTGATGAAGAACTCGATTTTGTTCTCCGTGTTGAGTCTTTTTTAGAAATTCATTGTCAGCAGGCTGTTTCTGTTTCTCCGGTTTCTGGTGCCCTTCATGAAGAGGTTATTGCCGGTCAGCTGAATTATTGCACTAAACAACAAAAAAATGATAAAACTCGTCGTGTTCTCGAAAAGGCTTTTGGCGTAGATTGGGCAAGTTATTATATGACTAATGTTTTATTTGATATTGCCGAATAACAATCCCACCAAGGGGATACGTCGGCACTTTTTGTCATCCCAGACTATAAGTATGCTTAAATATCCTCTTTTTCTTATCTGCTTTCAACCCCATTCAATTATTTTAACATTTACTTTTTATAATTTTTCATTTAAAACAAAAATCTGAAATTTAGGAACAATAAATTACTATTTTTACAATCTAATCTCCCACATTAAAAATTGTTTTTTAGTTCTTTTAAAAAATTCTGATATAATAAATTTAACAAAATTTAATCAGTCGAAAGCAACCCCAAAATTAAAAATTCAACATTTAATGCTCATCTCCTAAGAACTATCAACAAAAATCTCATATCTACTATCCAAAAATCTATGGCTGAAGAATCCCCATTAAAGGATAAGTTTTTGATCAAGCCTAGGGGCTTATGGCTGATTGGTGGTATTACAGCTGCTTCAATTATTGCCGCAGTTGTAGGTTTTTCTCAACTATCTTCTATAAAAGCATCTCGTACCGAACAAGCACCGGCTACTACAGCCCCAACTCCCCTTGCAGTAACGGCTTTAGGTAGACTTGAACCTTTAGGCGAAGTAATTAAACTTTCTGCGCCTTCTTCTATTGAAGGAACAAGAGTTAAAGAGTTATTGGTACAACAAGGCGCTACGGTGAAAGTTGGTGATGTTATTGCAATTCTTGATAGCCGCACCCAACGAGCAGCTTCTGTGGAACAATCGGAAAGACAAGTTAAAGTTGCCGAAGCAAAATTATCACAAGTTCAAGCCGGTGCAAAATTAGGTGAAATAGATGCCCAAAAAGCTACTATTGCGCGTTTAGAAGCACAATTAATTGGCGAAAGAGAAAGTCAAAATGCAACTATTGCCCGCTTAAAAGCTCAACTACAAGGAGAAAAAGACACCCTCGCTGCTACTATTTCCCGTTTGGAAGCACAACTTAAAGGTGATACTGTTTCTCAGACTGCTAGAATTAGCCGCCTAGAAGCACAGTTAAAAGGAGAAATTGCAGAACAAGAAGCAACGATTAACCGAGTTCAATCACAAGTTAATAATGCTGAATCTGAATATAATCGCAATTTACAACTTTACCGCGATGGTGTAATTTCGATTTCACTTTTGGATAGTAAGCGTCTGACTTTAGAAACAACTCAACAACAACTTAAAGAAGAACAAGCTAATTTAAATAAAATTATTAATACCAGTGAAGAACAATTAATTGAAGAAAAAGCCACTCTCCAAAAACTTGAAAGCATCGGAACAGAACAAATCAACGAAATAACTGCAACCCGCCGTCAAACAGTGGAAACTTTGGAACAACAAATCAAAGAAGCTGAAGCGAATTTGAGTAAAACTGAGTCTACTTTGCTTCGGCAAATTGAGGAAGCTGAAGCCAATTTAGCCCGCATTGCTGAAGTTCGGCCGGTGGATATAGAAAGTGCTCAAGCGGAAGTTAATAGTGCTCTGGCAAGTGTTGAAAAAGCCAAAGCAGATTTAGACCAATCTTATATTAAATCTCCCATTAATGGACAGGTTTTGAAAATCCACAGCCGGCCTGGAGAAGTTATCGGTAATGATGGCATTGCCGAAATTGGAAACACAAATCAAATGTTTGTTGTTGCTGAGGTTTATGAAAGTGATATCAATAAAGTTAAACTAGGTCAAAGTGCGACGATCACCAGTGGTGCAATTAATCAACAATTACAAGGAACAGTGGCAGAAGTTGGTTTACAAATTGGTAAAAAAGATGTTTTAGATACTGACCCGGCTGCTGATGTTGATGCTAGAGTAGTAGAAGTTAAAATTCGCTTAGATCCAGAATCAAGTCAAAAAGTAGCCGGTTTAACTAATATGCAAGTTGAAGTAAAAATTGCTATTTAAGTTAAATATTCATTATGGCAATATATCTTAGTTATTAAAATATGAAAATTCCCTTAGCTTGGTTACAACTTTCTCGCGAAAAAATGCGTTTGCTGGTGGCACTTGCCGGCATTGGTTTTGCTGATTTATTGATGTTTATGCAGCTTGGATTTCGGGATGCTTTGTTTGATAGTTCTATTCGGTTGCACAAGCAAATTGATGGAGATGTATTTTTAATTAGTCCGCAATCAACCGCTTTAATTGCTATGAAAAGCTTTCCTGAACGGCGATTATTTCAAGCATTAAGTTTTCCTCAAGTTGCATCTATAAGCCCTCTTTATTTAGATTTAGCTTTATGGAAAAACCCGACTAACCGCGCAACTCGTAGTATATTAGTAATTGGATTTGATCCTATTAAGCCGGTGTTTGATTTACCAGGAGTTACCCAAAATATAGATCAAATAAAATTAGCTGATGTTGTATTGTTTGATAGTGCTTCGCGCAAGGAATTCGGGCCGGTAACTGAAATGTTTAACGCCGGAGAAAATATCCAAACCGAAGTAGGAAGTCGCCGAATAACTGTGAAAGGATTATTTAAATTAGGGGCATCTTTTGGGGCTGATGGTAATTTGGCTACCAGCGATATTAATTTTTTACGAATTTTTAGCAGACGGAAAAAAGGATTAATTGATGTTGGGGTAGTTAAACTTAAACCACAATACGCAGACGAAGAACAAGTAAAGCAAGTTGTTCAAGAAATGCGAGCAAAATTACCCCCAGATATTAGAGTTTTTTCTAAACAAGAATTTATTAATTTTGAAAAATCTTACTGGCAAAATAGTACAGCTATTGGTTTTGTATTTACCCTTGGTACTGCAATGGGTTTTATTGTGGGGATTGTTATTGTTTATCAAGTATTATATACCGATGTTGCCGATCACCTCGCAGAATATGCCACCCTCAAAGCAATGGGATACCGCGATATTTACTTTTTGGGTGTAGTTTTTCAAGAAGCAATTATTTTAGCAATTTTAGGCTATATGCCAGGGCTATTCTTATCAATGGGATTATATAATTTAACCAGAAACGCTACAAGTTTACCGATGATAATGACCTTGGCTCGTGGAACAACGGTAATGACATTAAGTATTATAATGTGTGTAATTTCCGGTGCCATAGCTTTAAGAAAACTAAGTGCAGCTGACCCAGCAGATATTTTTTAAAAACTTAATTAAATTAAGCTCATAAAACCATGAATAATGAACAGTTAGACCCTAGAGATGAGCCGGTAATTAATATCCAAAATCTCAATCATTATTTCGGTACCGGCCAACTAAAAAAACAAGTCTTATACGACATTAATTTACAAATTTACCCCGGAGAAATCGTCATAATGACCGGCCCCTCTGGCTCTGGTAAAACCACCCTTCTAACCTTACTAGGAGGCTTGAGGGCAGCCCAAAAAGGTAGCATAAAAATCATGGGAATAGAACTATGTGGCGCTGGGAAAAATAAACTCGTAGAAGTGAGAAGAAACACCGGCTACATATTCCAAGCCCATAACTTACTTAAATGCTTAACAGCCAAACAAAACGTACAAATGTCCCTAGACTTACACCCAGAAATTTCGCCCCAAGAAGTTAATATTAAAGTCACACAAATGTTAGAAGCCGTCGGTTTAGGAGAACGCATAAATTACTATCCTGAAAATTTATCAGGCGGACAAAAACAAAGAGTAGCCATTGCCAGAGCTCTAGTTAGTCATCCCAAATTAGTTTTAGCAGACGAACCAACCGCCGCCCTCGACAGTAAATCTGGGCGAGACGTTGTAGAACTTATGCAAAAACTAGCAAAAGAACAGGGATGCACCATCTTAATTGTCACCCACGATAACCGCATTTTAGACGTAGCAGACCGTATCGTACACATGGAAGACGGATGTTTAACAAAAGATGATCCAATTGTACTCGCCGCATCTCATTAAACACGATTATTTATCAAATAGATACCTCTTTAACGCTTGCCGGTTTTTGTAGAACGACCACTTGTTTTATCACTACTTTTGCCTGGTTTACCCGCAGTTTTTTCATTTTTACCACCTGTTAAAGAACTACGTCTACCGGCAGTCAAAGAAGTTTGAGGTTTAGTTTCAGCTATTTGTTCTTGAGTAGAAGCAGGTCCCCCTCGGCGCTTCGTTGCAAAAGTCACATTCACCCCTTCATTCGACTGTTCTAACACCAAAAGCGGCGTAGGTTTAGCTTTTTGATCCCAATGAATATAAGCCACACGACCTTGAATTGTTGGCTGCCAACTATCATTATCCTCAGTAGTGCTCAAATAAGTTTCAATGCAATCTATAATTTGACCAATGGTAACAGAAGTCGGTTGAGTAGGAATTTTAGTTAACCTAATTTGAATACGAAACAACACCCGTTTTTTTAATTCAGCACCCTCGCCGGTTTCATATTCCACATCAAAAACCTCATCAACTTGACGCGCCACACCGCGAGTTTCTTGAGTTGGTCGCAAAGCCAAAGAAATTTTATCCTTAACTTTAACCCGAATTTGATTAACTATCGAAAAATGAAACGTTTCCTCAGCCATCCGCATTCTAAGATAGTCTAAGTTAAACTCGCGCGAGTGTACCAAATCTGGGTTTTTTTCCATTTTGGTAATAGTGCCAACTGCCAGCTTATATTTCTTTTGAAGTTCGCGGTTTTTAAAATCTTCCATCCGCAGTTTTTTTGCCATTTGATTAAGTTTAATTTGGCTAAAAACTGCTAAACCAATTACCGCTAAAAGTAACACACCAGACGCTCCCATCCAAAGGGTTGCACCATTTTGATTATTTTGTGGTTTAACCGGCGGTTTAACCGGGGCTTTTGCTAACACTGGGTCAACGAGAATAATTCGGCCAGACATAGGTTATCACCATTAAAATTGATGGATTCCATCTAAACTTAAACTCAAAACAACAAAGCAGGATTTTAAGTGTTTAGAGGATGTCTAATTTCCTATCCTAATGCAACCATCGTGCTCGATAGTTACGAGCATCGATATAAATAAGATAGGGATATTTGCGATACCGGCCCAAGCCTCCCGACCACCAGGGGTCTAAAAACCAGTAAATTTGGTTGCCGGTGAGTCCATCGCAATAAAACTCAATGGCATCTCCAAGGCGATGCCGATTATAGTTTTCCCCAACGGCAGGGCGATGATATTCATCCGAACGATACCAATTTATAATCTGAAAGCTTCGACCGATACGATCTCTTGCAAATTGCGCCTGTTTGGCAATACGCATAATGGCATCAATAGTGCCTTGATCTGTGGGCATTTGAGTTCCTCCTGCTGTGGCAGCAGCCCAAGTAAAGGAACCTTCGGGAATAATTGGGGCGTGCATTTGCAGCGTTTCTGGTGTCCAGCGTTCGGGTTTTTTCGGTAAAATCACCATTGGCACCGGCGGCCCTTCTGCTACACCACGCCGCGCTACGTTCATTTGTTTTAGGTCTTCAAATAAGGATGAAATTGCTTGTTCTTTCCCCGGTAGTTGTCGCCAGATTTTTACTAAGTTAATTAAGGCTTCTCGTTGATGTTCTTCCTCGCTATAGGAAATGCCTACCCGTCGCACAAAATCAAGCAATTCTCGGTCAAGCTGTGCCGCTGCGGCAATTAAAGTTGTGCGGTCTGATTTTCCGCTTTCTAAAATTTCTGGATTAATGCCTAAACTTAGTAAGGCGTCTTTGCGCGAATCAAGTTGACGCCAAATTCTTACGGCTTCCGTGATGGCGTTGCGTTGCTGGGTTTGTCCTGAATAAAATTGCCTAATTCGCCCCACAAATGCAATTAAGGCGGGGTCTAGGTTTTTGAGTTCGGCTTCGGCAGAGGTGTCTGTTTTAAGGGAAATGATGGCTTCTTGACGCGAATTGAGTTGTCGCCAAAGTTGCACACCTCGCAATAGGGCTTCTCGTTGGTGGGGATAGGCGATGAAGTTATTTCTGACTTTGCTGGCAAAATGTAAGAGGGGCCGGTCTAGGTGCGATTCATCTAATGTGGCTTGTTTTGTATCTTCTTTAGGCAAATTAAATGATGCTGTTACTTCAGGGAGCTTTGTTACAGCTTCGGCTCGTGAATCTAATTTGCTCCAAATACGCACAATTTCTAATAAAGAATTTCGCTGATTGGGGATGCCAATATAATACCTGGAAATGCTATCTACCCATGTTAGCAATGCCGAGTCGAGATAGGCGAGGGAGTCTGGATAATTTTCAATTTGGCAATCATTTTTATAGTCGTTAAGGTAAGCTTGCCATAAGATTTTTTCATCGCAGCTTTCCAGCCTAGCAGCTTTGGTATCGTTGGGTTCGGGCGCATAGCCAGCGGCTACAGTTTTGATAAATTTATCTGTATATTGTCCTTTTTCTGCTAACCATAAATCTGAGGCTGTCCATCCGGTTTGCAATAGGTGTTCGCTGAGGCTGCGGAGGGTATTGGCTGCGTATTGGATTTGTTCGCTGAGGGTGTTAAGCTGCTCTAGGCGTATTCGGTTGGCAGGTGAGATGCCGAGGCCAGTTTCTCCGTCTTTGAGGGCGGGTTGGTTATGTGCTTTGTAGAGTGCAGCTAAGATGGGTTTGTGAATGCCGGTGCGGACGGCTTCAGTGCGAAAATAATAGTTTTGTTGGTCGGGTGATTGGGCCATAACAACTCACAATATAGATCGCCATGCCTTTTGTCACTTTGCTTTGGCTCCACTGCTGGTAATATTCTCGCAGTTTCACGGTGGGAAATTATTTTGACCACCGGCTATAGCCATGTTATGCGCGTCGTTAGTTGAATTCCAAGTTTGGCAAAATTACAAAACTTATCACTAAACCGATGATAGTGGTCAAAAAGCCGGTGATTGTAAATATACATCTGTTGGGTTAAATTTGAGCCAAATTATTTAGATATTTCAATCACCATCAAGATATTTTCTTTATCCCGAACCGCTATCCCTTCCCCATCTCCATCCCTTTTTTGTGGCCCTATTTCTCGATGT
Organism: Halomicronema sp.; assembly: GCA_036704045.1. Taxonomy (GTDB): domain Bacteria; phylum Cyanobacteriota; class Cyanobacteriia; order Cyanobacteriales; family Oscillatoriaceae; genus Ancylothrix. The sequence goes on from DATNQM010000012.1 coordinate 109,296, forward strand.
TTAATAGTTTAGGGCAATTCTGTGGTGGGCAATATATTTTTTTAACCGGCTCACAATAAATATTAAAGTGTTGTTTTGATGGCAGAGCAAACTAAATTCTTGTTTGGCTAAAATTTCTGAGTTCACAAAAGTTCTTTTAATGGTTTGGGCTAAATTCTTAAAATAAATGAATAATTGTGTCAATTTAGCTTATAAAAACTTAACTATTTTAAAATAGCCAGACAACCGGCCCGACATATAGAATTTGCTCAATTAAGATTTGCTGAAGTCTCGTCAATTTTAGGAAAAAAAGGTGATAAAATCCTCAATCAGAGCTAGGGGTGTCCGATCATAGCGGGCTGAGAACAAACCCTTAAAACCTGAGTCCGGGTAATACCGGCGGAGGGAAGCTGTTTATTGAGGTTAAAAAAATATGCGTTCAGAATGGGTTGCCAAACGGCGTGGTGAAAGCAATGTTTCACAAATGCACTATGCCCGAACAGGCGTTATCACCGAAGAAATGCACTACGTTGCAAAGCGGGAAAACCTGCCGGTGGAGTTAATTAGAGACGAAGTTGCACGGGGAAGAATGATTATCCCCGCCAACATTAATCACACAAACTTAGAACCAATGTGCATTGGTATTGCATCGAAGTGCAAGGTTAATGCAAATATCGGCGCTTCTCCTAATTCTTCTGGTATTGATGAAGAATTGGCAAAACTTCGCCAGTCTGTAAAATATGGTGCAGATACCGTTATGGATTTGTCCACCGGCGGCGGTAATCTGGATGAAATTCGCACCGCTATTATCAATGCTTCCCCGGTTCCCATTGGTACTGTTCCAATTTATCAAGCTTTGGAAAGTGTTCATGGGCGCATGGAAAATTTGACTCCTGATGACTTTTTACACGTCATAGAAAAACACGCCCAACAAGGTGTGGATTATATGACTATTCATGCCGGTATTTTAATTGAATACTTGCCTTTGGTAAAAAGTCGGATCACAGGTATTGTGTCTCGCGGTGGCGGAATTATTGCAAGATGGATGTTGCACCACCACAAGCAAAATCCTCTCTATACTCACTTTGACGACATCATCGAAATTTTTAAAAAATATGATGTTTCTTTTAGTTTAGGGGATTCTTTGCGGCCCGGTTGTACCCATGATGCTTCCGATGAAGCTCAACTTGCCGAATTGAAAACTCTCGGTAAATTAACTCGCAAAGCTTGGGAACATAACGTGCAAGTTATGGTAGAAGGGCCGGGTCATGTACCGATGGATCAAATTGAGTTTAATGTTAAAAAACAAATGGAAGAATGCTCTGAGGCACCTTTCTATGTTTTGGGGCCATTGGTAACAGATATTGCTCCTGGTTATGACCATATTACATCTGCTATTGGTGCCGCAATGGCCGGCTGGTATGGTACTGCTATGCTTTGCTATGTAACACCGAAAGAACACCTCGGTTTACCCAATGCTGAAGATGTGCGAAATGGCTTAATTGCCTATAAAATTGCTGCTCATGCTGCTGATATTGCTCGCCATCGGCCAGGGGCAAGAGACCGCGATGATGAGTTGTCTCACGCTCGCTATAATTTTGATTGGAATCGTCAGTTTGAATTGTCTTTAGACCCAGATCGCGCCCGCGAATATCACGACGAAACGCTGCCGGCTGATATTTATAAAACGGCAGAGTTTTGTTCGATGTGTGGGCCAAAATTCTGCCCGATGCAAACAAAAGTTGATGCTGATGCTTTGGTAGAGTTAGAGAAGTTTTTGGCTAAAGAGCCGGTTTTAGGTTAGATAGATAGGGTGGGCTTTGCCCACCTTAAAAACTGGATTTGTATCCATAATTCTTAATAAAATCAAAATTATTTAAAAAACCTCAAATTCAAACAACTTGGTATTAACGTGGTATTAAGGTTGAGGAAATTTGATAAGAAGTTTAAAGAATGAGGAAATAAATAAAATTTTCAAAAGGAAGGTTTTAGAAAATGGCGAAAATCAAAGGATGGCCTCGCAACCGGCGGCAATTTATCCAACTCGGTCTTTTTGCCGCAGTATTGGCAGTTTCTTCGTCTTGTAAGCAAAAAGAAACAGCAAATTTATCCGCTTCTAATAAAGCAAATTCAGGTAAAGCAAATATCCTCGTTATAGGGGCCGGTATTGCCGGTTTGGCGGCAGCACGAGAATTGCAAAATAATGGATTTAAAGTTACAATCCTCGAAGGACGTGACCGCATTGGCGGGAGAATTTATACAGATCGTAGTCTCGGTTATGCTATTGATTTAGGGGCATCTTGGATTCACGGTATCCAAAATAATCCTATTGGCAAACTAGCTAAAGATTCCAATATTAAAATTTTGCGAACAAATTATGATGGTGAATTTTATGGTACAAATGGTAGGCCGGGGAATGAAAATCAACTGTCTCAAGCTGAATCTTTATACGAAGATATCATTGAACAAGCTAAAACTTTGGGGGAACGGTTAGATAAAGATATTTCTTTGGCAGAAGCTGTAAAGCGAGTTATTAAGAAAAAACAGTTAACTGCTAATCAAGAGAAATTAGTGCAATGGCAATTAACTTCTAATGTTGTGGTAGAAACCGGAGCCGATATGGAAAGCCTTTCTATCCAGCAATGGGATGAAGATGAGGCGTTTGGTGGTGATGATTTTCTATTTCCCAATGGGTATGATCAAATTAGCCAAATTTTAGCTAAGAATCTTAATATTAAACTACAACAAAATGTGCAAGAAGTGAATTATACCGGCACAGGTGTAACGGTAAAAACAAATCAAGGAAGTTTCAGCGCGGATGCAGTAGTTATTACTTTGCCCTTGGGAGTTTTAAAAGCTGAGCAGGTAAAGTTTTTGCCGGCCCTCCCTAGCCAAAAAACTACGGCCATTCAACGTTTGGCTATGGGAGTTTTAAACAAGGTAATTTTAAAGTTTCCTAAACCGTTTTGGCAAACTGAATATGATATGATTGGGGTGATAAATTCGGCAGAAAAAGATTTTTCGGAATTTGTGAATCTTTATAAGTACAATTCGGCACCGATTCTGGTAGGACTAACAGGAGGGAGTTTTGCGCGGAGTTTAGAAAGTTTATCTGAGAAAGAAATTGCTCAACAAGTGATGAAGTTGTTACGGAAAAGTTATGGAAATAATATTCCCAATCCTGAGAAGATTTTAAGAACGCAATGGAGTAAAGATTTGTTTTCTTTTGGGGCTTATTCGTATGTACCAGTGGGGGCTACTATGAAAGATAGGGATACGTTGGCAAAGCCGGTGAATAAGCGCTTATTTTTTGCTGGAGAGGCAACTTCCCGCGATTACCCGGCAACGGTTCATGGCGCTTTTTTATCGGGTTTGCGGGAAGCTAAAAATATTAAAGCTCAGTTAGGTTAATTGAGAAAGCCGGTGTTTTAAATAAACCGGCCTTTAAAAAAGTAAACTTATGACAGGCGGGACTCCTATCCCACTAAAGTTTTGAGGTAATTTTGAAGGTCAGTAATTGTGAAAATAGCCTCAAATTTTAAGCCAACAGATTGATAAAATTCTGCCCCGCCTTGTTGCCTATCAATTAGGGAAATAACATGATTGGCAATATAACCGGCATCCCGCAAACGTTCAACGGC
>DATNQM010000013.1:0-12502 GCA_036704045.1 Halomicronema sp.
ACTCAAACCTCAAACACTACCACTACCCCACCCACTCCCACCGCTACCCCCACCACTACCCCCGCTACCCCCACCGCTACCCCCACCACTACCCCTCTAAAACAAGCCCCAACCTCCCCAATATCACAAACCCCAAAACCCAAAGAATGTAAAATTACCAACGCCAAAATAGCCGACCCCAACCCCCCCGCCAACGTGCGATCCAGCCCCGAAATCAAACCCGATAATATTGTTGGGAAAATTGAAAACGGTAGAATAGTCGGAGTCTTAGCAGAACAAAATAACTGGCTTCAAATTAGCGAACCCCAAGGATGGATTTCTAAAACCATCACCGAAACCGAATGTAGCCAAAAAACCGAAACAATTTCCGTCAATCCTAACAACAATTCAACCACCATTAACGGACGCTTTATAGGCACCGGCAGCCACACCTATTTATTAACCGCAAAAGAAGGTCAAACCCTCACCATTACCGTCAAAGAAGGCGCCTTACCATTCGTCATTTCCCCCGATCAAAAAGAACTAACCGGCGGTGGCGACTACACCGGCAAAAAATCATGGACAGGAAAAATCCCTGCATCCGGCGAGTATAAAATTCAATTTGAATCAAATTTCAAAGGCTACAACTATAACACCACTGTTCAACTGCAATAAGCTCAAAAAAAACCCGGCTTTTTGGATAAACCGGGTTTTTAAAAACTTAAATTCCTAACCTTTGGTAAATTTCCTCTAAATTCCGCAGATGGTGTTTTGCATCAAAACAATCCTCCAACTCTTGCGGAGATAAATAATTTTTTACCTCTTCATCTTTGCAAATTAAATCACGGAAATTACCCTCAGATTTATTCCAAGCTTGATGAGCACAACCTTGAACAACCCGATAAGCATCTTCTCGCTTCATACCCTTTTGCACCAACGCCAACATCACCCGCTGACTGAACACCACCCCGCCATAAACATTCATATTGCGTTCCATGTTTTGCGGATAAACTAACAGGTGTTTCACCAAATCAGTAATTTCTACAAGCATGAAATGCGTTAAAATGCAAGCATCAGGAAAAACCACACGTTCAACTGAACTGTGAGAAATATCCCGCTCATGCCAAAGCGCCACATTTTCCAGCGCCGCAATTGCATGACCCCGCACAACTCTTGCCATGCCGGTTAAACGTTCAGAGCGAATAGGATTACGTTTATGAGGCATAGCAGACGAACCTTTTTGCCCCTTCGAGAAAAACTCCTCAACCTCCAAAACATCAGTTCTTTGAAGATTGCGAATTTCCACCGCAAAACGTTCAATTGAAGCCGTCACAAGCGCCAAAACTTGCAAATATTCAGCGTGTCGATCACGAGAAATTACCTGAGTAGAAGCCGTATCCGGTTCTAAGCCTAATTTCTGACAAGAAATCGCCTCAATTTTCGGGTCAATATTCGCATAAGTTCCCACCGCCCCCGAAACTTTACCCACCGAAATTTGCTTCCGCAAACTACACAAACGTTCGCGGTTTCTCAACATTTCTGCTAACCAACCGGCCAATTTAAAACCAAAAGTAATTGGTTCCGCATGAATGCCATGAGACCGGCCAATCATCACTGTATAACGGTGTTTTTGCGCTTGGTAACGAATCGCTTGAATTAAATCTTCAACTCGTGCGAGTAACACATCCAAACTTGCCACTAATTGCAGCGCCAGTGCCGTATCTAAAACATCAGAACTGGTTAAGCCTAAATGAATATATCTCCCTGCATCCCCCACATATTCATTGACATTCGTTAAAAATGCAATCATATCATGGCGGACTTCGGCCTCAATTTCGAGAACCCGATCAAGATCAAAATTCGCTTTTGCCTTAATTTCTTCAACCGCTTCTTTTGGAATATAGCCCAATTCAGCCTGCGCTTCACAAACGGCTATTTCTACATCAAGCCACGTTTTCAACTTATAAGTTTCAGTCCACAAATCGCCCATTTCAGGCAAAGTATAGCGCTCGATCACTGTCCGGCACAGAGTACAACCTTCCTATTCTACAACATCACTGGCCTTTGCAATCGTCTACAGTTTTTCGTTTATTTCGGATATTTTGGATAATTCGATAAAAATGCTATGTACCTGTAAAACCACACCAAACCAAATCCTGAAACTAACCTACCCACAAGCTTGATAAACCTTTGACCGGCCCCCTCTACACACATTTCACTAAAAACAATTGTTGAGCTAGTTTGATAGCGCATCAAACCAACTCAAGCATTAAACCGCTGATATTCTTAGACTATCTCGCCTCTTTCTTATTAAATTACTAAAAAAATAATAAAACTCTTATCATTAAAATCGGAACCCATCGACACATTTGTTTTGAAAATTTAATTGCTTACAAAAAACAACGAGATAACCAGCCTAGTAAATTTTCTATTCAATTAATTTAAATGACTTAAAATGCAAAAATATACCCATCTAACCAGTATTTTAATGACTATTATTAAACATTCTTAATAAAAACTTCAAGTTTTAAAACTCTTGCCACACTTTTCTTGTATAAAAATAAATAAAACCCTGACAGAGTAAAAAACTTGCTATGGACAAAACTATCAAAATTCACCCCAAAAATATCACCACCATCACCGGCCTAAGCCTCGCCCTCATATTTGGCCCCCTAACCACCCTTGGCCATACAGCCAAAACACCAAACCCAACCCAAAACCTTATCGCCCAAAGATGTAACTCGAAATACCGACTAGTCATCCAACCCAGAGGCGAAACCGTCAAAGTATTAAGAACCTTCAATCAAAACGCCGAAATTGTTGGAACCATAGAAGACGGTACCATTATTGAATTTAGAGGCTGGGACAACACAGGCCAATGGGCCCATATCATCAGCCCAGGAGAAATAGAAGGATGGATCTGGGGTGGTTACATCACTTGCAACTTTTAACAACTTTTTTTAGGGGAAAATAAATCAGTTTAGTAATTATTAAACAACTGATTTATTTCACCAACACCTTTACTGCTTCAACCTTCGCCACCCGCTGTCACAAATAGATGCTGATAAAATATTATAGGACACTGCAACTCCCTAGAAACATAAAATCGGCCTGATATTGATATTTGCAAAAAGTAGTACAAACGAAGTAAAAAATAAACTCAAAATGCAATTTTTCCAAAACTTAGAGACAACAGTAAAACCATATTTAAACCTATAACTTTATTTTACCTATTTTCATTAAAAAACAAAAAAAATAGTAACAAACCCGTTATGCAAAAAATCAAAAAAAATAAAAAATCCAATTTCCACAAATCCCAGGAAGAAAACAGATTCAACAGAAAGACGCGAAACCCATAACTTATTGCAACACCCCTTGTCAAGAGGCATAATCAAATAGAGAGAGATGGAGGTAGAAAAACAATTAAATGTCAAAACCACACCGTACTCATCAAATTTTAAAAAAGATAAGATCGCCCTTCCGGCTTTTTAAACCCTACGCTATAGCTTTTCTCAGCGTCATGATAGCGACAATCGTAGCGCAGTTGGGAATAACAATAAGCCAACACAGCCTCACCATACCTTTTATCTTTGCAGTAGGCTATATTGGATCGCTAAACCAACTCAAACCGGCCATCTTTACAACCCTCCTCTCTACCCTAGCCATCAACTACTTTTTTATCTCCCCAGAATATAGCCTTAAAATCGCAGGCGATAGCATCATAGATTGGGTTTTATTTACTACCATAGCCCTCCTAACAAACCAAGTCAGTAAAACTTACATAAAAAAACAACAAACAACCTCTCAAGACATAAACAAAATAAACCAATTACAAAAAAGAAGCCAAGAAACAGAAAAACGTTACCGGACTTTTATTGAACAAAGTTCCGAAGGAATTTGGTGTTTTGAACTAGAAAAACCCCTGTCAATAGAAATCTCAGAAGAACAGCAAATTAAACAATTTTATGAATATGCCTATCTCTCCGAATGTAACGACGCAATGGCACAAATGTATGGATACACAAAAGCTAGTGAACTTATTGGAACCAAACTCAAAGATTTTCTCATTGCCTCGGATCCAAACAATATCGAATATTTACAAAATTTTATCAGATCCGGGTACCGTCTGAACAATGGAGAATCCCACGAAACTGATAAACAAGGAAACTCCAAATATTTTTTAAATACCTTAATAGGTATTATTGAAAATGGCTATATACTCAGAGCATGGGGAACCCAAAGAGACATCACTATTTCTAAAAAATTGCAAGAATCTTTAGAAGAAAGCGAAAAAAGATTTCATATTCTCGCAGACACAGCGCCGGTTTTAATATGGATGTCAGACACCAATAAACTTTGTAATTACTTTAATAAAGTTTGGCTAGAATTCACCGGCAGAACATTTGAACAAGAAAGCGGAAACCGCTGGACAGAAAACTTACATCCCGACGATTATCAAACTTGTTTACATACTTATACTACCTCCTTTGACAAGCGAGAAAGCTTTCAAATGGAATATCGGCTTAGACGCCATGATGGAAAATATCGCTGGTTATTAGACACCGGCATACCCCGATTTACCCCCGATGGCACCTTTGTCGGTTATATTGGTTCTTGCGTAGATATCACTGAACGAAAAAAAGCCGAACTTAACTTAAAAGCCAGCGATGAAATCATCAAATTAGTAACAGATAGTTTGCCTTCACTTATTTGTTATATAAACAAAGAAGAACGCTACGTTTTTATCAATCAAGCCTACGAAATATGGTTTAATAAAAACCGTTCCCAAATTCTTAATAAACCCCTAAAAGAAGTAGTAGGAAACGAAATTTATCCGCACATAGAACCTTATGTGAAAAGAGCATTACTTGGAGAAAAAGTAAAAAGAGAACAAATTCTACCTTCCAAAGAAGGCTTACCCAAATACATCGAAGCTACCTATCTACCCCATTTGGACGAACAAGGACAAGTCCAAGGATTTGTAGGATTTATTCACGATATCACTGAACGCAGAGAAACCCAAGAAAAAATTATAAATCTCAACACCAAACTCCAAAGAACCATAGCCGAATTTGAAACCTTACTCCAAGTCATACCCATAGGAATTGCCGTCGCATTAGATCCCCAATGCCGGCGCATTCAAGCAAACCCCTACTTTGCCAAAGGATTAGAAATTGACATAAAAGAAAACGCATCACTAACCGCCATAGAATCAGAAAAACCAACCCATATAAAAGCCTATAAAAACGGTAAAGAAATGTTACCAGAAGAAATGCCCCTGCAATATTGTGCAGCTAATGGCGTAGAAGTTTTGGATGCTGAATATGACATAGTATATGCCGATGGAAAAATCAAAAACTTATTCTTATCAGCAGCCCCTTTATTTGACGAAAAAAATCAAACTAGAGGCTGCGTAGCCACCTTATTAGACATCACCGAACGCAAACGCAGTGAAACAGCCCGACAAAACTTACTCAAAGAACTCTCCGATCTAAAATTTGCCTTAGATCAAGTAGCCATAGTTTCAGTTATAGATGCCAACAAAAAACTCATTTATGTCAACGACAAATTTTGTGAAATTTATCAATATTCCCAAGAAGAACTAATAGGAAAAACCTATGATTTTCTTTTGTCAAAAAGCCAACCCAAACAATTTTTTATCGACATTTGGCAAAAAAATCTCTCTCAAGGAAAAGTTTGGCAAGGACAAATTCAAAATCAAGCAAAAAATGGCATAAATTATTGGGTAGAGACCACAATAGTTCCTTTTTTGGATGCACAAGCAAACCCAATTCAATATTTAAGCATTCAATTTGATATCAGCCAGCGAGTCCGAGGCGAAGAGCAAGAGCGATTTTTGGCTCACGCCAGCAACGTTTTAGCATCTTCCCTAGACTATTCCACCACCCTCGAACAAGTCGCCCAACTAGCAGTTCCTCAGATGGCAGACTGGTGTACGATTCATTTAATCGGCGAAGACAAATCCGTTGAAAAGCTAGTATTAGCCCATATTAACCCAGACAAAGTAAAGTGGGCCCAGGAGCTATCTGTACGCTATCCCTTCAGATCAGACGAGCCAACCGGTGCAGGCAAAGTATGGCGAAGCGGTATCTCAGAACTGTATCCCGAAATTACAGATGAAATGCTCGTCGCCTCCGCCCTAGATGCAGAACACCTCAAAATTTTAAGAGAGGTAGGCTTTTGTTCTGTAATGATAGTGGCGATTAAAGTACCTTCGCGGGTTTTAGGAGTCCTAAGCTTTATTAGCGCTGAAGGCGGCCGGTGTTACGATGAAATTGACCTTGGTTTTGCTGAAGATTTGGCCTACAGAGCAGCCCTAGCCATAGAAAACGCAAAATTATATCAAAACGCCCACCGCGCCAAAGCAGAAGCAGAAACACTAAATCGCATCAAAGATGAATTTTTAGCTACTCTTTCTCACGAACTCCGCACCCCCCTAACTTCTATTTTGGGCTGGGCTACTCTTTTGCAAAGTCGTAGCTTTAATCAAACTACCCTGGAAAAAGGTTTAGAAGCCATTGAACGCAATGCTAAATCCCAAGCACAACTTATTGAAGATTTGCTTGATGTTTCTCGAATTATCACCGGCAAGTTAGGTCTTAATATCGCCCCTGTTAATTTAAAAGCAGCCCTCGAAAACGCCCTTGATGCTGTCCACAGTGCGGCCACTGCCAAGTCTATCTCCATAGAAACATATATTGAACCTACTCTTGGAGCGTTTTCTGGCGACCAAAACCGGCTACAACAAGTAATCTGGAATTTGGTTTCTAATGCTATTAAATTTACCCCCAAAGGTGGCCGAGTTTTAGTTAAAATGCAGCAAAATGCAGACCTGCTAGAAATTGTTGTAAGTGATACCGGCATCGGCATTAACCCAGACTTTTTGCCGTTTGTGTTCGAGCGTTTCCGCCAAGCTGATAGCTCCTCTACTCGTCAACACGGGGGTTTAGGTTTAGGCTTAGCCATCGTTCGTCATTTGGTAGAATTACACGGCGGTTCGGTTTCTGCCAGCAGTGATGGCCTAGATAAAGGAGCAACTTTCACTATAAAATTGCCACTTTTGTTGCCCACATCAAAAGAAAAACTATTTTCACCAACAAATGCTCTTTTTGCCTCGCCTCCAACCGGCCCACAATCGATAGATAAGCAATTTATCCATCAGCCTCTGGGTGGTTTACGGGTATTGGTGGTGGATGATGAAGCAGATACAAGGGAACTTATGGAGATGATTTTGGCGGACTCCGGTGCTTCTGTTATACTTGCAGCCTCGGCCGCTGCGGCTTTAGAGGAGTTCCAAAAACAAATCCCCGATATTTTGGTGAGTGATATTGAAATGCCGGCAATGAATGGTTATCAATTAATTCGCCAAATTCGCTCAGAATTTTCGCACACCGTACCTGCGATTGCTTTAACTGCCTACGCCCGATTAGAAGACCAAAGGCTTGCCAAAGCTGCCGGTTTCCAAGAGCACATTGCTAAACCTGTTGAGCCAATGAAGTTGGTTAAAGCTATTGCTGGTTTGCTGGGGCGTGTTTAGATGCTGAAATATAAACTTAAGGTCTTCTGCTAGAAGTCGCAACTATGCCTAAACGAGTTACTGTTCTACCTCACCTAAGTTCATCAGAACTAGAAAGCCGGTATCGGCAAGCAAAAGATCCGGTTGAACGCACTCATTATCAAATTGTGTGGTTATTGACTTCGGGCAAAACCACTCAGGAAGTGGCCCAAGTTACCGGCTATAGTTTAGATTGGATTCGTAAAATTGTCCGCCGCTACAACCAGAAAGGAATTGAGGGTTTGGGAGACGGCCGGCATCATAACCCAGGCGGTGAGCCGTTGTTGTCGCAAGCACAACAAGTGCAGTTATCGGAAGCCTTACAAGGGCCGGCACCTGATGGGGGTTTGTGGAATAGTCGCAAGGTTGCTGAGTGGATCTCGACGCAAATTAACCGGCCGGTGGCAATGCAGCGAGGATGGGATTATTTGCAACAAATGGGTTTTGGTTTAAATGCTTCAGAGGAAAGCTTGGACGAGGTTACACTTCCAAAAAAAGAAAGACCTAAAAATCCAGAAAAGTGAAAAGTTATAAAAAAAATCCTTTTTAACAATGATATAAATCTTTTGAAAGATACACTATTTTATTGCATTCGATCAATAGTACGATATTGTATAGATTCAGCAACATGAGCCGGCAAAATATCTGTTTCTCCTGCTAAATCAGCAATGGTTCTTGATACTTTTAAAATTCGGTCTGTTGCCCGTGCAGATAATCCTAGTTTACGAATTGCATTTTCTAATAAGTTTTGGCAAGTTTCGTTTAGTTGACACCACCGGCGTAGATGTTCAGAACGCATTTCAGCATTACAGCGTAAATCAGTTTCTTTGCTAAATCTTTCTGTGGCAATTTGACGGGCTTTTTGAACTCTTTGCCTTACTGGTAGGGATTCTTCGCCGGTGGTTTGTCTGGTTATTTCTTCGGGTTTAAGCCTGTTAACTGCTACTTGTAAGTCTATGCGATCCATTAACGGCCCAGATAATTTTGCCCAGTATTGTTCGCGTTTGGCCGGTGAACAAGTGCAAGGTTGAATTGGGTCGCCATAATAGCCACAAGCACAAGGATTTGTACTGGCAACTAAGGTAAAATTTGCAGGAAAAGTTACGGATTGTTTGGTACGAGAAATAGTGACAAAGCCATCTTCTAAAGGTTGTCTTAAAAATTCTAAAACATCGCGTTTAAATTCTGTTAATTCATCCATGAAAAGCACAGCCCGATGGGCTAAAGATATTTCTCCAGGTTTGGGAAAACTGCCGCCGCCCACCAGGGAAGGGCCAGATGCGGAATGGTGGGGAGTGCGAAAGGGTCTTTCGGTGACAAGGGAACCGCGATTTTTTAGTAAACCGGCTACGGAATAAATTTGCGTTACTTCAAGGGCTTCTTCAAAGGTTAAGGGGGGTAAAATGCTAGGTAAACGGCGGGCTAACATGGTTTTACCGCTTCCCGGTGGGCCGACAAAGATTAGGTTATGTCCACCGGCCGCAGCTATTTCGAGAGCGCGACGGGCGTGTATTTGACCTTTTACGTCTTTGAGATCGAGGCCGGTGTATTGAGTTGTGTTTAATTCTGTAAAGTTGTTGGTTGGAGTGGGTTTATATCTGTCGGGGTTGTTGAGTAAGTCGGCGACTTCGGCTAAATGTTTACATCCATAGACATCTAAACCCTTGACAAGGGAAGCTTCTTGTGCATTGGCTTCAGGAACAATCAGGCCGGTGATGCCGAGTTTTTGGGCTGCGGCGGCGACGGGTAAAACACCGGCAACGGGACGCAAGCTGCTATCTAGGGAAACTTCCCCTAAAAATAAGAAATCACCGAGTAATTCTGGGGAAAGTTGTTCGGAGGCAGCGAGGATGCCAATACTAATGGCTAAATCAAAACTGGGCCCTTCTTTGCGTAAGTCTGCGGGGGTGAGGTTTATGACGATTTTACGCATCGGGAAGGCAAAACCTGCATTTTTAAGGGCTGCTTTGACACGTTCTTTTGATTCTTGCACGGCGGTGTCTGGCAGTCCGACGACAACTATTCCGGGCAACCCACCGGATACATCTACTTCTACTCCAACTTTTACGGCGTCTATTCCAATTAAGGATGCACTCCAAACTCTTGCAAGCACGTTGATTTTTCTCTCTCTACTAGTATCATTGCTGGTGAGCTATTAAAAAAGCTCCCCTACTTTGATCGCCAGTTGGGGAACTATTAAGCACTCATTTTAACGATGTACAACATCGTTGTCCCACAATTTATCAAGGGTTTTTGGCGACTGGTCAAATTTTTAGATAATTTTTTGGATTGTAATATTTCTGCATAAAGTTTTTCAACGGCGATTTCTGGCTGCCTCCTAGTTGTTTTAGGATGCTTGTTATAGTTTGCTTTAAGGAATAACCAGATATGAGTGAACCGACTGATACAATTTTTGGCAAAATTATTCGCCGCGAAATTCCAGCGGATATTGTTTATGAGGATGATTTGTGTTTGGCTTTTAAGGATATTTTCCCTCAAGCGCCGGTGCATTTATTGGTGATTCCTAAAAAACCGATTGCTAAGTTGGCGGATGCGGTGGCGGAGGATCACAAGTTGATGGGTCATTTGTTGTTGACGGCGAAACGGGTGGCTGAAGAGGCCGGTTTAACTAATGGTTATCGTTTGGTCATTAATAGTGGCGAGGATGGGGGTCAAACGGTTTATCACTTACATTTGCATATTCTGGGGGGCCGGCATATGCAGTGGCCACCGGGTTAGGGACATAATTTCTCCATCACTATTTTTTGATTACCCAACCTAAAGTTTCAAATCCCTAAACTACAGAGTTGAGATTTTGGGCGGCTTCATTGAGGCTTTGAATGCCAATTTTTGTTTGAGAAATGCCACTAGCTGTTTCTGCGGCACCTTGGTTGAGGGTGGTCATTACGTCGATAACCTGCTGGATGGCTACGGCTTGTTGTTTAGCTGTGAGTGAGATTTGTTGCGAGTTGATAACGATCTCATTAGTGGTTTTGAGGGAGTTTTCTTGATTGCTCAAAATTACTTCATTAATAGCTTTAGTTACACTCGTAGAAGCCGCCAAAACGATCTCGTCAATTGCCTCAGTCACACTGCTAAAAGCTTCTGCTGTTTCCTGAGAAAGTTTGATACCTGACTCTGTAGTTTTTCTTCCCTCTTCTGTCGCCAATACCGTCGAATTCATGGCTGACTGGATAGCAGTAACTAGGCTGGTAATAGTCTGGGCTGATTTTTTGCTTTCGTTAGCCAGTTGGCGGATCTCTGAAGCAATGATGGCAAAGCCTTTACCATTGGCTCCCGCACGGGCTGCTTCTACTGCGGCGTTAAGGGCTAACATATTGGTCTGAGCCGCTAAATCAGTGACGATGTTGGTGATGCTGCCGATTCTGCCTGTCTGCTCGTTCAAGCGGATCATCTGGTCGGTGATGGCGCTGACTTTTTCTTTTAAAATAGACATCTCTTCGACAGTTTGTCTGACTCTCTTGCTTCCCTCCTCGGCTAGGTTTAAGACCTGACGTGCACCCTCTGCTGATGATTCGGCTAGGCTTAAAACTTGACGTGCACCCTTGGTTGATGATTCGGCTAGGCTTAAAACTTGACGTGCGTTTTCTGCGGCTGATTCTGCTTGTTCTGCTGAGTGCCGCGAGGATGCTCCTAGCTCAATCATTGTGGTGCTGGTTTGATTGACGGAGGAGGCTTGCATCATGGCGGTGCGTTCGTGTTGCTCTACTGTTGCTGCGATCTCTTGAGAAGAAATGGCGATCAGTCTTGCTACTTCATTGATGGGATAAACGACTTTTCTGCCTATAAAAAATAAAATTACTAAACCGAATACTATGGCGGCTAGGGGAACTGCTACAGAAGTAATGTTCATCCATTGCTCTGCTTGAGTTGCTGCTTTTTGTCTGTCGCTTAAAAGTATGGTTTCTACTTCATTCATTTCGGCGAGTTTGTTTCTGATGTCATCCATAATTTTCTTTCCTTGACCAGAAACAACTAAATCCATTAACTGTTTATTCTTGCCGGCTCTTTTAAGGGCTATCGTTTCTGCCATCTCCTCTATTTTTTCGGAGGCCAATTTTTTCACTTCTGTGAGCCTTTCTGTTTGCTCTCGGTTGTCTTTTAGAAGTGTCTGTAATTCGGCAAAATTAACTTTTAATTCTTGATGGGCATTAGTGTAGGGTTCGAGGAAATTATCTTTTCCTGTGAAGATATAACCGCGCTGTCCTGTTTCACTATCAACTAAAAGCTTTTCTAATTGTTTCAATTTCCCTTTGACCTGATAACTGTGGGTTACCCAACCTACCGACTGAACTAATGTTTTAGTGCTAGACTGAGAAATTAAAGCGTTGACAAGCATTAATAAGAAGAGCGATCCAAAAGCAAACGGCAAGATTCTACTGAGTCTTGTGTTAGTTTGGACAGGTTTTTTTAACATATTTACTCCTGCAATCAGGGGCCTTTCTTCAAAAAGCCTAGTAATTTACCTTAGCATATTTTTTGGGGGCAATTTTTAGCTATTTGCCTCATTTATTATAGTTAGCTTTGATAAGCAAATAACACATCTGGGGCAGAAACTGAGCAGACTAAAAAAATAGAGTTCTAATAAGTAATATTATCTATTATTAAAAGTTTGATCTGGAGATAAATTTTACTTAGTTTTGTTATTGCTGGTTGTTTTTTTATCGTTAACAAAACAACAAATTTCATTGGACATTGTGGCAGAAGGCC
The DNA here is from genome assembly GCA_036704045.1 of Halomicronema sp. Lineage (GTDB taxonomy): Bacteria > Cyanobacteriota > Cyanobacteriia > Cyanobacteriales > Oscillatoriaceae > Ancylothrix. The sequence goes on from DATNQM010000013.1 coordinate 12,287, forward strand.
AGATCGGCTGGCTACTCTTGCCTGTCGCATAAGCCCAACTTATGAGAGTCATCAGAATAAAAGTTATTAACAACCCTTTACAAAACTTAAAAATACCCCTAAGATAAAAACATCATCCGAACCTAAACAAATCAATAGCACTCATAAACACATGACTACAACGTTACAACAGCGCGAAAGCGCCAACGTCTGGGAACGGTTTTGTAGCTGGGTAAC
>DATNQM010000014.1:0-173304 GCA_036704045.1 Halomicronema sp.
GCGGGGGGCTGAGGCGGTGCTTCAGTGGCGGGGGGCTGAGAGGGTGTACAGCCAATGGCTATTAAGCCGGTGTAGAGAGTGATCAAAGTTAATTTAAGTGAATTTTTGGGCTTTTGATAAGTTTTCATGGCAGAATTATTCGGGTTTTGTTTTTAATGGATATTTCAAGCAAGAGTGGCGGGTATTGGGAACGAGTGGGATATTTATTTTAGGGCTGGTTAATATGTTTTTATCTGCTAGAGTTTAAAACTCTGGTGGGCATAAAAATGCTTGCATTGAGAATGATACCTGATCCGGAGAAAATTGGTGAGAATAAATAGATTAATTGTTGGGTATAATTTTATGAAAGCACCTCGTTGGATAAAGTTTTTCATTGTTTTTCTGGCTGTGTTTTTTTGTGTGGCTGGGCGAAATTTTATGATGTCACCGGCTTTGTCGGCTGCGCGTGTACCTGTGAGCCAAAAAGCAGCTAAGCCAAGTACGTCTTATACTGTACCAGATTGGGCACGTTTGGTTGATATTGGTTCTGTAAATCGCAATATTAAGTTAGATATTCGTTATGCAACAACGAATAATTTTTTAAAGCGAAAACTTTATAAAGATGCGCGTTGTATTTTGCGGGCCGGTGTGGCTCAAAAGTTGGCTCAAGTTCAAGAAGATTTGCAAAAAAGAGGGCTGGGTTTAAAAGTTTATGATTGTTACCGGCCTTTGTCTGTAACTAAGCAAATGTGGGCTGTTTTACCTGATGGACGTTATGTTGCTAACCCGGTTCGTGGTTCTCGTCATAACCGAGGGGCGGCGGTTGATTTGACGTTGGTAGATAGTAAGGGGAAGGAGTTAGAAATGCCAACAGGTTTTGATGATTTTACGGAGAAAGCTTGGAGGACTTACAGCGGTAATAAGGTGAGTGAAAACGCTCGAAAAAATAGCAAAATTTTGGAAGATGTGATGGTTAAATATGGGTTTGTTTCGCTTCCTACTGAGTGGTGGCATTTTGATGTGAAAGGGTGGGAAGGTTTTTCGCTTTTGGATGTTTCTTTTGGGGCTGTTCCAAAGGGGAAGTAAGGAAGTTTTAGGGTTTTGATTTTGTAGTTTAAAAACCCGGTTTTTTTAATCGGCCGGGTTTTGATAAATCGAACTGATTGTTTATTTTTTATCTTCAACTAAGCTTGCCGGTAAGGGTGTAAGCTCCCCTATTTTTAAATTGCGTTTTTCTATAAAACTTTGTAAGCGAACTACGCGATTTTTTGGGGAGGGATGACTTGCCAAAAATGCTATTTCTCCCCCAGCTTTTGCAGCCATTCTTGCAAAAAAATCTGTGGCTCCTGCTACTTGTCCGTAAGTTTTTTCTAATAAAATTAGGCCAAAATCATCGGCTTGACGTTCTTGGTTTTGGGAATATTGAGCGGTGGAGACTGATTCAATTACTGATGAAATTGTACTGCCTAAAATGCCGCTATCTCCAAAGATACTAGAAAGTGCGATTTGCATTAAAATTCCTCTTCCTAAGCCGCGTAAATGGTCGCGGTTTGCAAAGTGTCCCAGTTCGTGACCCATTACCATCATTAACTCATTTTCTGATTTTGCTTGGGCTACTAAACCGGCATAAATAATAATTCGATCTCCGGGTAAAGCAAGGGCGTTGATTGTTTGATCGGGAAGATATAAAACTTTGTAATTTCGGTTTTGGCGGTTGGCTGGAGGTAGGTTATTTTCTAGCCGGTCTAGCATTTGATTAAGAGTATCTTGGGCTGGGGAAGGTTGAGCTAGTTTTTCATAAGCTGGGGCGACAATTACCCCTAGTTGCTGTTCGACTTGTGGCGGAATAAACCAAACAATATTATCAACAGCTAACCAAATTAACCAAATTACTAATATGATAAATCCGCCCAAAATTCCTAACAAAATTAGCAGTTCTCGGTTACTTGGGGGTGCATTTCTATCGCTTGTCATGGCATAGTTAAAAACTGGTGAGGTAATTGAAAATGGGGAATTGAAAATGAGAATTTGGGTGAATTCAAGGATTTTAATTATTGCTTTTTACGGGACGAAAAGGGTCTAAAAAATTGAGTAAGGGAAAGAGATTTCTTGATTGTATCCATAACCGGCCTTCCCCTTGAAATCGACACACAAATCCTTCTCCGCCAAGGATGCCGGTTTTTAGTCCTTTAAAGGATAAACCACCCATCATTTCAACGTTATAATTAAGGGTATCTTCAAAGGCAACTACATAGCTGGTATCGACAACATAGGAACCGTTGACGGGAATTTCTAAAATTGCGCCATAGGAACTAAACCAAATATCTCCTTGACCGCTTGCTTTGACTAAAAATAAAGATTCTCCGCTAAAAAAACCTTTAAATCCTTGAAATTTGGTGTTGATTTCTACTGTAGGACTGCACGCAATAAAACCGGAAGATTGAATGATTAAACTGTTAGTGCCGGTGAGATTATAATGTCGAATATCTCCGGGTGTACCAGGAGAAATATAAAGTTGTCCTGGTTGATTTTGGGCAGTAAATTCACTTAGAAAAAGCGATTCTCCACTCACCATACGGCCTATGCCTTTCATTATGCCGCCTTTCATTTTTGATTTCATTTTTATTGCTGAATCCATTGCTGCCATTGCACCAGATTCTACAAGTACGCTTTGGTTGGTTTCTAAGTCTAATATTAAAGAAGCATAGGAAGGAGAGTGTTCAATTTGGTAGGCTATTTTTGTGTTCATTTTTGTTAGGTTATTTGTTGGTTTTTGTCAGAAATAAAGGTAGAAAAATTGATGATTTTTTCAGGTTTTGATTGTTGACTTTTGGGAGATTGGGTTATTATTTAGTAGTTTTACTTGGCTGGTAGTTGACTTCCTATTAATAAACCAAAGGCATTTGCGTTGTGAGTTTGGCAAAAAATTCGACCTTTACCTTTGAACCGGCAGACTAATCCTTCACCGCCAACGCCTAATAAAGAACCTACCCAACTTGAACCGGCTTTTGTAACTTCAAAAGAAAGACTTTTTTCAAAGGCAACTATATGACCGGTGTCTACAATATATTCACCGTTGACTGGAATTTCATAAATTGCTCCAAAGGAACTTAATAATACTGAACCTTGCCCAGAAATATCTAGCCAAAAAATACTTTCCCCCGAAAAAATTGATTTAAATCCTTGCCAACCTAAGCCTATATCAACATTAGATTCACTGGCTAAATAAGATGTAGCTTGGACAATTATACCCGGTTCAGAAACTTGGTAATGAAGCAAATCACCTAACATTTTTGGGGCTAAAAAAACTTCACCACCGCTATTAGGAGAACGAAATACACTTAAAAACAAAGATTCTCCTGTTAACATTCTTTTTAAACCCCCCATAATTCCACCCCCTTTGCCTTTTCTGAGGGTTGTACTGGCATTAATATAACCACTCATGGCAATCATTGAACCGGCTTCTGCGATTAATTCTTCACCGCTATTAAGGGTGATTTTAGCAATGGCGCTGTCGGGTTGTTGTAAAATTTCAATATTCATTGAATGAGTTGTTTTTTTGGGTAATTGAGTTAACTAATCAGAAAAAACTAGAAAAATTTGGGACGTAAAAACCGAACTAATCCATCAATACTGCGAGATTGTAAATAGATAACCCCAGAACCAGAAAGGCGGTTAATTATACCCTCCCCAGAAGTGACAGAACCAATTAAACCACCGGCTAAACCCAAACTCATTTTAATATTAGGTTCATAGGCTACTAAATGACCACTGTCAACAATAAACTCCCCATTAATGCGTTTTTGAGTTAAGCCGCCATAGGCACCAAAAAATACTTGACCGGTGCCACTTAATTGCAATTTAAATAAACCTTCACCGGCAAAATAACTCGAAAAACCAGCCCATTTTAAACCCATATTTACCCCAGGAGTATGAGCAATATAGGCACCTGGTTGAAAACAAATTCCATTCCCTCTTAAATCAATACAAGCAATATCGCCTATAGTTGATTGTGTCAATACAATTTGTAAGCTTTGTTGAGTCGGGTTACTAAAGGTATTGACAAAAAGTGATTCACCACCCAAAAATTTTTTTAGTAACCCAGAGAAAAATCCCCCAGAGAAATGAGTCTTCATGGAAATGCGAGCATCCATACTCGTCATCGCCCCCGCTTCTGCTGTGATGCTTTCTCCGGGTTCCAAAGTTACAAAAATAACAGCAAAGGAAGGTTTATATCGGATTTCGTGTTTCACAGATGCGTCTCCTACAGTAAGCTGATGTAAATAACTACAAGTCTGCCAGCACTTTTACGTCCGCCAGCAGTTCTTTAGAAAAAATCAATATATTATTAATTTTCGTCTCATGTTCACCGTTAACTTCCCTCTCTTTTTTATGCTGGCATCGCTTGCTCCTAAAGTATTACACAGTTTCTCTTTTGCCTCTATTTCACTTTTTTTGTTTGCTATAGCCGGTGGCATAGGGTGTGCTTTGCCAAGGGTAAATGGGATTTTATCTAAAGGCTACAAAAAATTTAATAGAATCGATTTATTAACAGCAGTTGATAAAGAAATTACTCTAAGATTACAACAAACCTTACACAATGCCGTTCTTAAAACTCTTCTGCACGAAGAACCGCCAAAACAAACTCTACGCCCTGATATAGACGTTAAAATTGCTAAACAGCCTCGATACGAACTTCCATCAGATGCTAATATCATCACAGTTTTTGACCAAGCCGAAGGCAAAATGTTGATTTTAGGAGCACCTGGAAGTGGCAAAACTACATTGCTTTTAGACTTAGCAAATGCCTTATGTCAACGGGCATTTAATGATGATTCGGCGGCGATACCAGTATTATTTGACTTGATGGGTTGGAAGGAAGAGCAAACCCTGGCTAATTGGTTGACTTTAGAACTAAATACTAAATATAATATTCCAAGCAATGAAGCAGATTTTTTATTAAAAAGTGGAAAATTACTATTGTTATTGGATGGATTAAACGAGCTAAAAAATAGGCAAGAACAATGTATTTTAGCGATAAATCAATTTGTAGCTAATTGCAGCTATCCAATACATTTAGCTATATCCACCCGTTTTAATGAATATAAAGCTTGCAAAGGAAGACTGCGTTTAAAAGCAGCAATTTTATTACGCCCTCTCAACGAAACAAAAATTCGTGAATATTTAATAAATGCCAGAAGTCGAGAACTTTGGCATAACATAGAAACCGAGCCGAATTTGTTAGAATTAGCCAAAACTCCTTTACTGCTGAGTATGATGACTTTAGCCTATGAAGAAATTTTAATTCATTCTTGGAAACGTCTCACAGAAAAAGAAGAATTACGCCAATATTTATTTAATGCCTATATTCGTCGTCAACTTTCTAAACCCATAAATGCCCGAAAACAGCCAACCCCCGATAAAGTTCGTTTATGGGTAATTTGGCTGGCAAAACAATTAGAAATAAATCATCAACCCCAGTTTTCTTTAGACAATATTCCTGCCAGTTGGCTGTCTCCAGCAACCCAAAATAAAATTAACTTAATTACTTTTCCTGCGCTCAAAAAATTATTTTTGCGAATAATCCTATGGCAAAATGGATATATTCCCTGGAATTATGGCAAATTATTAAATTATCTATCTCAACAATCCTTAATACAAAGAGTGGGTAGGCACTACCGTTTTCAACATAAATTATTACAAGAGCATTTGGCACAAATGTCTAAATAGTCATTCTTTCTTGGTCATTTTTGAAAAAAGTATAGCCATTTTTTCAGGAATTATAGAGTGATTTTATTCGTTATCTCCAAACTCAAGAGTCAGGGAGAAAAAAATAATCAAAAATGTGTTTTTTTCTATAAAATACCCTAACTATCGACAAACTAAGCTAAAATAAAGATCCGATTTTTAGCCTTTATAAAAAGGTTTTTTATCCAATGAGCAGTGTAACAGCTCCTTCTGTGACGGTGTTCCCTGAACCTAAAGAGGGAATTGTTGAGCAAGAAATTACTACTCAACAACGCGGACGAGTAAAATATGATGGAAGTTATTGGCCGGCTCGTTTTTATGATCCAGAGTGCCAAGCAACTGTAGCACCGAATAACCCTGTCAGCGTGATTGGTATTTCGGGAATTACTCTCTTAGTAATGCCCCTAAATATAAGCGAAGAAAAAACAGAAACTCTACAGACAGAAATAATAGAAAATGAGGAGGAAGATAACACTAACCAAGCTTAAAAAATCCAATTTTTTTTGAACATTGCCTAATTTATTTTGTAGGCTTTAAAGCCCTACTAAAAATTAAACCCTAAACTACTTAAAAATGCCTCAACCTCGTAAAAGATTTGCCCAACACTGGCTAAAAAGTGAAAAAGCCCTGAGTCAAATTGTTACAGCAGCCTCACTTTCTGCAACAGATCGAATTTTAGAAATTGGCCCCGGCACCGGCAACCTAACCCGTCAACTTCTCCCCTTAGTTCAATCACTATTAGCCGTTGAACTGGATCGAGATTTATGTGAATACCTAGTTAAAAAACTTGGTCAAAAAGATAACTTTTTATTAGTACAAGGCGATTTTTTATCCTTAGACCTAGAAACACAAATTGCCCCCTTTCCTGCTTTTCAAAACCCCAAAAAAGTTGTAGCCAACATTCCCTATAATATCACCGGCCCAATTTTAGAAAAACTCCTAGGCACCATCAGCGAACCAGCCCCCAATCCCTATGATTTAATTGTCTTATTAGTACAAAAAGAAGTTGCCGAAAGACTGTATGCCAAACCAGGCTCAAAAGCCTTTGGTGCGCTTTCAGTAAAGGTACAATATCTGGCAAGCTGCGAACTGATTGCTCATGTACCCGCCAGCGCATTTCAACCACCCCCAAAAGTAGACTCTGCCATTGTCCGTCTGCGCCCCCAAACTCCAAAACTTCCGGCACAAAATCCCAAACTCCTTGACAATTTATTGAAAATGGGGTTCTCTAGCAAACGAAAAATGTTACGAAATAACCTAGCCGGTGTCATAGAACGAGACGACTTTAATAAAATACTCGAACAGTTAAACTTAAACCCTCAATTTCGCGCCGAAGACCTCAGTGTTACCGACTGGGTGACATTATCTAATATTATTAATGAAACAAAACAATCGCCTGTCTTAGCCTCCCTCATTTCTCCTCCCTAACCATGCAATCTTATACACTTCTTGCACCGGCAAAAATTAATTTATACCTAGAGATAATTGGCCTTCGCAGCGATGGTTATCACGAATTAGCGATGGTAATGCAAACCGTCGATCTCGCAGATAAAATTGTTTTGCGCCCTAATGGAAACGAAACATTCCGCCTCAGTTGCGATCATCCAGAAGTACCAACAGATCACACAAATCTTGCCTCCAAAGCCGCCCAATTAATGGTTAGGGAATTTCCAAAAAGTTTTGCCAATTATGGCGGCGCAGATATCCACATTCATAAAAACATTCCCGTCGCCGCTGGATTGGCCGGTGGTTCCAGCAATGGCGCCGCCGTTCTTGTAGGATTAAATTTAATTTGGCAATTGGGTTTAACTCACTCAGAATTAGAAGAACTAGCCGGTCAGCTTGGTTCCGATGTCCCTTTTTGTATCAGTGGTGGTACAGCCCTCGCCACCGGCCGGGGAAATGAACTTGATACACTCCCCCTTCTAAACAATTTATATGTTGTATTAGCTAAATATGAAAACCTATCAGTACCGACTCCTTGGGCATACAAAACCTATAAAGATCAATTTAGTCACACCTATATAACCGATACAGCAACCCTAGAAAGCAGGTGTAAACGAGTTCATTCCGGGCCAATAGTTAGCGCCATTGCTCATCAAGATAACCCCAAAATAGGGGAATTACTCCACAACGACCTAGAAAAAGTAGTATTACCAGCCTATCCCCAAGTAGAAGAATTAAGGCAAGCTTTTTTAAACGAAAAAAATAACAACCCTGAAGAAATTTTAGGTGCAATGATGTCTGGTTCTGGCCCCACAGTCTTTGCCATAACAAACACCCTCACCCAAGCCGAAAAACTCAAAGAAAAAATTAAAACAACTTTACCCAATCCCGATTTAAAATTATGGGTAGCAAAGTTTATTTCGTCAGGCATTACTATAACCGCTGATTCCTGAATAATTGTAGCTAGTCACCGGTCATTCACAACAAAAAACAAATAATATGACAACAAATGACAAAGAAAAAACCAATGAGAAACCACAACCCAGTGTATTCTCTTGTGTAGGTGGATCCTTAGTGGCCGGTGCAATGGCAAGCGGGTGCTATTTCCTCACATCTTCCATCGCCCAAAACTTTGCCAACAAACCCATACATACTGCTAATATAGCTGTGGCGAATATTACCGTTGCAGTGCGTACCCTAGTTGTCGGAATGTGCGCTTTAGGTTCTGCGCTTTTTGGCATCGCTGCTTTAGGATTAATGGCATTAGGCGTACAAATTCTTATCCAACAACTCACAAAACAGCCAACCACTCCACCAAACTCTCAAACCTAAAAAGTACAACCACCCTTATAATGCACATAATTTAACTTTTAACAGTGATTACCAGGAGAGTCTCAACCGGTGGAAAATAGCTGTAATAAATATGAATATCGCTACCAAGACAGCAACCCCAGATATCATCATCCCTATTTGATGAATCCCCTCCTAGCAATGCTCTCGGAAACGAAATCAAAAAGTTCTTCCACCGTAAAAGTTCTTGATGTAGGCTGCGGAAACGGTAGTCTCACCCACCTTATTGCTCAACAAGGTTATGATGTTGTAGGTTTAGACGCTTCCGAACAAGGAATTACTATTGCTAAACAAAGTTTTCCTGAATGTAAATTCATTGAAGCCGATATTTATGACCAGCCTCCCTCAGATTTACTCCATAGTTTTGATATTGTCATTAGCGTAGAAGTCATCGAACATTTACTCTTTCCAAAAGAACTTGCCCGCTACGCCCAACAATGTCTTAAACCCGGTGGTTCTCTTATTCTCACCACCCCCTATCACGGATACCTAAAAAACCTGCTTATGGCCCTCACCGGCAAAATGGATGAGCATTTTACAGTTCTTTGGGATATGGGTCATGTAAAATTTTTCTCAGTACCAACCCTCACAGCTTTATTAAAAGCAGAAGGCTATACAGAAATTGAGTTCAAATTTGCCGGTAGACTTCCCTACCTGTGGAAATCTATGTTGTGTTTAGCCCGAATTAAGTAGCCCACCGGCCTCAGTAAACTCAAATACCTCATCAGTCCCTTAATCTACAACACTTAAAAACTGACGGCTGTGTAAAACAGTTTCACCATGATCCGGTATCCACACTACCCACCGGTCATCCTCAAGGTCACATAACAAAAGGGCTTCATCAAAACTATACGCACTCGGAACATCCAACAACTTAACCCAAGTATTGGGCTGAAATTCTTCTTGCCAAATCTCTTTAATTTCACTCAGAGGATAAAAAGCTGACACGCTATTCAAAGCAGGCTTGACATCAAGTTTCATAGTTTTCTCCTTTAAAAAACCATAGTGACTGGGGGCTTGCCTTGGCTTTTTTCTCAAGCTTACCTACCCAGAGGGGAAAAATTAAATAATTTCTGTAATTAAAGATACAAAAAAAACTCACCCCTCCGCAAGGAATTGTTGCAGAACTTCACAAGCCCATAGTACGTTGAGTAAAATTCCCTCCAAACCCCCACAATTCCATGACTACCGGCATCTGGATCTTAGGCGACCAACTCTCAACCGGCCAAGCTGCACTACAAACTCCCCACCAGCCAGCCAACACACCCATCATCCTCATCGAATCCTTGGCCCACATCCGCCAAAGACCCTATCACCGGCAAAAACTTGTCCTAGTGTGGTCAGCAATGCGGCATTTTGCAATAGAATTGCAAAATTTAGGCTACCCAGTCACCTACATCAAAGCAGCTGAAACCTTTGAAAAACCCCTCCAAAACTGGGTAAAAACCAACAATATTAAAGAAATGCTTGTCATGCAGCCCAATGATAAGCCATTTCTGGAAATCCTTAATAATTTGCAAATACAATGCAAAATTATCCTAGTTCCCAACAATCAATTTTTATGGACAGAAGAAGAATTCCTAAACTGGGCCAAACCCCGCAAACGACTAATCATGGAAGACTTTTATCGAGAAGGTAGGCAAAAATTTGCAATATTAATGCAAGGAAAACTACCCATTGGCGGACAATGGAATTTTGACAAAGAAAACCGCAAACCCCCCAAAGGAAAACTCAACACCCCAGCCGCAAAATGGTTTCAACCCGATGACATTACCCAAGAAGTCATCAACTATTGGAAACAGCAAACAGACATCCCAACCTACGGCAAAATAGAACCCTTCCACTGGGGAGTCACAAGACCCCAAGCCCTTCAAGTTCTGGATTACTTTATAACCCATCGTCTCCCAGCTTTTGGCCCCTATCAAGACGCAATGGTAACAGGAGAAGAAACAATGTGGCATTCCCTAATTTCTCCCTACCTTAACCTAGGATTATTGCACCCCCTAGAAATCATCGAAAAAGCCGAACAAGCCTATTACCAAAACAACTTAGATTTAAACAGCATAGAAGGCTTTATTAGGCAAATCTTAGGCTGGCGGGAATATATGCGAGGAATGTATATTTTTGTAGATAAAAATTACCCAAAACTCAACCATTTTAAGCATAATCAACCCCTACCGGCTTTTTTTTGGGATGCAAAAAAAACCGAAATGAACTGTTTAAAACAAACTCTTAGCCAAATAGAACGCACCGGCTATGCCCACCACATCCAACGCTTAATGATTTTGAGTAACTTTGCCTTAATTTCTGGTTTAAATCCCCAAGAATTTGAAAACTGGTTTCATAGTGTTTTTATTGACGCTTATGATTGGGTAATGCAAACTAATGTAATTGGAATGGGGTTATTTGCTGATGGAGGAATACTTGCATCAAAACCCTATGCAGCCAGCGCTAATTATATTAATAATATGAGCGATTACTGCAAAAACTGTAGTTATAACCACAAAGAAAAAATTACTGAAAATGCTTGTCCTTTTAACTTTTTTTATTGGGATTTTTTAGACCGGCATTACGACAAACTAAAATCTCAAGGGCGGATGAGTTTTATTCTGAAAAATCTTGAACGCATGACAAATGAAGAAATGCAAAGTATTCGCAAAAATGCCGAAAACTGGCATCAAAAATGGTAAAGCCGGAGGACGTTCCCACAGAGGCCGGTTTGGCCAGAGAAACGCTTAAAAGCAAACAGAGAAACACAACCCCTAGACTGTTGCAATTCTTATTTTTTGGCTAAATTTTCCCCAACTATTCCACAAACATTCCACAGGAGACTCACTAGTTTTCCACAATTTAGACAGAGTTTTCCACAGGCAAAAACCGTAAGCCGCAAGTGCGAGTGTTGGGTTGGGGATATCTGACAAAGGAAATATTGAGGAGGCCGGTGGACAGATTTATATGAATTTTTGTAACAAAAATAGTCTTAAAACATTTATTATTTCGTGAGAGGCCGGCCGTCTTTACCTAAGTCTGTAACATTTCGCAGCATTGACAACCCACCCCCCTCATAGCGGACAATGTTGCAGCCACGCTAAAAATTTTCCCTCCGTAAGCAGAGCGATGGCACAAGCAAACTGCATCTAAAAAACTGCTATTTTGCGTTACATTTGCAAGGGAATATTAACAGCGATGCTTCCTGAAACTAGCTGTGGGTGAGGAGGTTAGGGAAATTTAAAGCATCTAAAATCCAAGATCACAAAAAAAGACAAGACACATTTGGCCCCGAACGGAGTAATTATGAAGACTAATATCAGCATCCTGGCGGAAATACCCGAAGAATTGCACGAATCACTCAAAACCTACTTAGACAGTCATCCAGACTGGGATCAAGATCGCGTTTTTACCTCAGCTTTGTCACTGTTTTTGCTGCAAAATGGTAACAGTGCGACACCAGATGCCTCGCGCTGCTACCGGCAAGCAGCCAGAGTTTACCTAGAATCGCTGTTTCGCCACACCGCGTAATTAAAATAATTTTTGAGAAAAATGCAAGTAACTGAACCGCTGCATCCATCCAATGTCATAGATACGCTGATAGTCGGGGCTGGAATTACCGGCCTTTCTTTGGCCCACGCCCTCAAAAAAAACCCATCTCCTCATCAAGGTCAATTTTGGGTCACAGAAACCCAAGAACGAGTAGGGGGACGCATCGTAACTTCCTCCGGCGATGGTTTTATTTGGGAAGAAGGGCCCAATAGTTTCGCCCCAACACCGGCACTCTTAAAACTGGCAGTAGAGGTAGGCTTAAAGGAAGAATTGGTTTTTGCCGACCGTAAGTTACCACGTTTTGTCTATTGGAAAAACCAGTTATTACCAGTACCGATGAGTCCACCGGCTGCGGTTACGACAAAATTGCTGAGTTGGCGCGGCAAGTTACGGGCTGTATTTGGGGCTTTGGGTTTTGTTCCCCCGGCGATGGGGGGCGAGGAAAGCGTAGCCCAATTTTTCCGCCGGCATTTAGGGTCAGAAGTCCTCGAAAGAATGGTTCAGCCTTTTGTCTCTGGGGTCTATGCCGGCGACCCAACCCAGCTTAGTGCCCAGTCGGCTTTTGGACGGGTGGCAAAACTCGCCGAGTCTGGGGGTGGTTTGGTAGCCGGTGCCCTATTATCGCGTCCCAAGGGCAAAAAGAAACCAGCAATTGATGCAAGTATTCCGCAAACTAAACCCGGCGAGTTGGGTTCTTTTCGCAACGGTTTGCAAATGCTACCGGAAGCTATAGCAAAGGAGTTAGGTGATGCGGTGAAGTTAAAATGGCATTTATTGCGTTTAACTCGCACGGAAAGAAACACCTATTTAGCTGAATATGCCACGCCCCAAGGTTCTCGCTGCATTGAGGCAAAGACGGTGGTCTTAACTACGCCTACCTATGTGACGGCTGAGTTGATGCAAAACTTGCAGGTTGACATAAGTAAGACTTTAAGTGAGATTGAGTATCCGCCTGTAGCTTGTGTAGTTTTGGGCTATCCAGCGGATGCTTTTAAAGTGAAGTTGCAGGGATTTGGTAATTTGATTCCCAGAGGTCAAGGCGTGCGGACGCTGGGGACAATATGGGCCTCTACCTTGTTTGCCGGGCGAACTCCTCCGGGCTGGAATTTGTTAATTAATTTTATTGGTGGGGCGACGGATAAGGAAGTAGGCAATTTAGATAAGGATGAGATTGTCCGTGCGGTTCATCAAGATTTGTGCAGAACTTTATTGAATAAAGATGTACCGCCGAAGGTGTTGGCGGTGAATTTATGGAAACGGGCTATCCCTCAATACACAAAGGGACATCAGCAACGTTTAGAGACAATTCAGCGAGGTTTGCAGCAGTTACCTGGGTTGTTTTTGTGTGGGAATTATACCGATGGTGTAGCCCTGGGCGATTGTGTGCGGCGTGGTAATGATTGTGCTGATGAGGTTAAAAGCTATTTGAGTGGGTTGTAGTTAAACCGCAGATAAACGTGGATAAACGCAGATCGGTTATCTGGGTTTATCTGGGGTTGGTTTTTTTTATAGAAGCTTTTTATTCAACAGATTTTGCTTGGGTTGGGGAGGGGGTTTCAAATTTATAGCCTACTCCTCGGACTGTTTGGATCAGGGACGGTTCACTGGTGTCTAGTTCGATTTTGCGGCGAATTTGGCCGATATGGACATCTACAACGCGCATATCTCCGACATCGCTGCGGTCATAGTCCCACACTTGTTGGAGGAGTTCGGCGCGTCGCCATACTTTATTGGGGTTGCTGGCCAAAAAATATAGCAGGTCAAATTCCAAGGCAGTTAGGGCTACAACCTCGTTGTTAAGAGTGACTTCTCGCCTTACCGGATCTATGAATAGCTGCCCAAAGCTGAGGGTTTGCTTTTCGGCGGGGATGATGGTTCTTTGGCGTTTTAAGATAGCGGCGACTTTGGCGGCTAAAACGTCTAGGTGAAAGGGTTTTGTGATGTAGTCATCTGCACCGAGACCGTAGGCTCTCAGCATATCAGCTTGGTCTGTCCGGCTTGTTAAAAAGAGTACAAAAACGCCGGTGCGCTTTTGCATTTCTTGGCAAAGCTGAAAACCGGTTGTGTCTGGCAGGTTCACGTCCAAAACCACTAGATCCGGATTGAAGTCCTCGAACACATCCAGGGCTGTTTTACCGCAGTCAGCAGATTGCATTTCATAGGTCTGCTGTTTGAGATAACGCAAAATTAAATTACGGATTGCAGGATCGTCATCAACGACAAGTATCTTGGCAGGGGCCATGTCTACAACCTGGCTCTACAAATTGGGCAAGAAGGATAGCAACAGACCGATAGTGCAGTGCGTTTTTTATGTTAGCAGGCGGGGGAGAGGTGCGACAAAGCAAAAACTCCCAGCACAGTCTTTTATCCAGCATTTTAAATAATTATCGATTCTTATACCATTGGTCAATGTTTTTGACACACTTGGCAGCAGGCCCGAAATTTTATGTCTGGAGTTTAACCCAATTTTCTGTAACTTTTTTGTACATTCCCGGATTGCAGGGAGTGAGCATTTTAAGGGCCAGAAATTGGGGCACCAAAAAAAACGCTTTTTTGAGCGAATCAATGGCGATGGCGCTGTTTTCCGCCGTCTGGTGGTTGGGTAAGCCGACTCACCAGATCAATTAAGTTTTAATTTACTGCAACTATTTTAAAAGCTTTGAGAGTGTACAGAACTATTTTTTGGCTTTTATTGTCCAAGGGCGCATCGCTGACAAGCGGCTGCGTCTGGATTTAAACCTATGGCCGCTGTTTCTCTCAAATGCCATTGGGTAAATTTTGATGGCGCTTTGTATATTAACATTTTTCTCTGTTGTTTCAAGTTTATTTAGGTTTTGGTTATTTTTTTTAGCAATTAAGGAGGATTTTTCTGGGGCTTTTGGGTTTATTCTGGTTTTTTATTAACAAATCTAAAGGAATTTTGCTCCCAAAAGTTGGGGGATAATTGTTCCACCGGCCCATCGTTGGTATTTTTGAAGAGGACGGTAAATGCACCGGCACCTTGTCCCATTTGAGGCCATATTCGGTAACAAGGTAAGTCTGTGAGATGAGATTGGTGAGAAGTTAGATGGGGGATGGTTTGGGGTTGAAAGTGGGGGAATTTGGCGAGAAACCAGTCACAAATTTTTTCGTTTTCTTCGGGGGAATAGGTGCAAGTTGAGTAGGCAAGATAGCCTTGGGGGGCAACAATTTCGGCGGAGTTGGCGATAATTCTTTTTTGTCGGTTGGCATTTTTGTTAATATTTATGGGGTGAAAACATCCCTCGGCTTTGTCTCCTTTGGCGATTAAAGATTGTCCGCTACAAGGTGCATCAACTAAGACGATTTCTGCTTTTTGTGATATAATACTTTCAAAAA
The DNA here is from genome assembly GCA_036704045.1 of Halomicronema sp. GTDB lineage: Bacteria > Cyanobacteriota > Cyanobacteriia > Cyanobacteriales > Oscillatoriaceae > Ancylothrix. The sequence goes on from DATNQM010000014.1 coordinate 15,421, forward strand.
ATTCTGGGGGCCGGTTAAATACACCGCAGGGTTGAATTTGACATCTTTTAATATTAGAAATCAGCATGGCAATACGTTTGCTGATAAATTCGTTACATAATAATATTTCAGGTTGAAGGGTTTTCCAGGCAAAGATGCTTTTTCCGCCTGGGGCTGCACACATATCGAATATTGTATTAACTGAATTTTTGATGGTTAATAAGGGGGATGCGGCAAAGACTGAGGAGAAGTCTAGGCAATAGTAATAGCCTTGTTGATGGAGGGGGTGTTTGCCTGGTTTTTCTGTAGGAGAAAGACGGTCTATAAATTGGGGTTGCCAGGATATGGCCGTTTCTATTTCAAAGGGTAATATTTCGGGTTTTTCTTGAGTCCAAAGGATGCAGGGATTAAATTTTTTTGGTTGAATAAGTGCATCAATAAAGCTTTGTTGATCAGCGGTGTCGGTGAAGAGTTGCCGGCTGAGTTTGAGGAGGAGGTTAGAGGGTTTTTGCATTTTTAAATATCGAAGTGCCGGTTAAAGCGTGGGTCTATTTTATGGGTTTTCTTTTGGTTACAGCTAAGGCAAAGTGTTTGCAGGTTGCTGACGTCGTTTGATCCGCCTTTGGCGAGGGGGATTATGTGGTCGATGCTGAGTTGGGTTTCTTGGTAGGTTTTGCCGCAACTTTGACATTGATAGTTATTGCGTTGATAGACGTATTTTCTGACTTCTGGGGGGATGGGGATTCGGGGTGTTTTTTTCATATTTTCGAGGGATTTTTTTATTCTTATTTAAATTAGCCGGCGGATGTCGTCTAAGGGTGATTCGTGTTCGGGAGGTGCCGGTATTTCTTCTGAACAAAACTCTAAATTTACATTAATATAACTTGATTGAAATCTCTGAGGATCAGATAGATCAACAAGATCAACATAAATTCTTAGTAAACCTTTTTCCCATTTTGCCGAACCTAAACGGAGAATTTCTGAATTAATTCCTTGAGGGAACAGATAAAATTGTGTACAAATCGGAATAGACTTGTTAATACCTCCTAAGTTAAAAGTCATAGATCGAGCATTAGAATTATACCAACTCCAAAAATGTGAGCGGATAAACTCTTTTAAGTCTCCGTTTTTAAAGGTGCTTTTATCAAAAGATATTACATCATCATCGTTCAATTCCACCGGCCTAAATTCCTTATCCATTTTCTAAACCATCAACAATCAACACAATAGTTTTTATAGTCTACCACATTCGCCTATCCCAATCATTAAAAAAAGGTGGGCAAAGCCCACCCTAAAATTAAACAATAGGCGCTTTTAAAACAACCACCGGCAACTGAAAACGATCTAAACCCATACCTTGCAAACAGCCATTAAAATCACCAACTGACTCATTATAAACCGCAATTACACCTCCCACATTTGCCAAACGTTCCTCATTTTGCTGCAACAACTCCAATGCCTCTTTTTCTAACGTGGTTTCTAAATGCGAACGAGCCCGATCATACTGTTGCAAAATCGAATTTTCCAACTCTTTAACCAAAGGCAAAACATGAATTTTCAAAGTTTGATAAATTGCTTGGGGAAATGTACTTTGAATTGTGTGTTTAACCTTCGGTTCAAAATCCATTTTCATCAATTGTCGGATTCCTGGTTCTGCATCTACCATACTCGCACAATCATACCCCTGCGAGGTTTGTTGCAACACTTGACGAAACTGATAAATTGAAAAAGTACCGTCATCATAAAAACGGGGACTTTCTCGCACATATCGGTCACATTCTGTACTCGCAGCAGCAAGAATTGCCAGGTGTACTTTCTCCTCTAAATCTTTAAAAGCTTTCTCAACTCCTGCATCACTTCCCATCAACCGGCACAACTCCCGATAATACTCAGATCGGCGTATTTGTTCCCGCAAATAAACAAACCAATTACCAATAGTTTTTTGCGATTCTGTTGCCAAAACTTCCTCTAATTCATTCGAGAGAAAATAAAAGGCTTCCACCAAAATTGCTAATAGTGGCGCAGTCGAATTTCGGGGATGGGCAAGAGTTGCACGGCGGTATGCTTCCTCAACTGAAAAGCTATTTAAAAGTTCATCTGTCCGCGATACCATTTTAACTTTTAATTTGCGAAAATCTTCATCAAAAATCGGACATTGATTTGTAATTACCTGATTAATTTCTTGATTGATATGCTCATGTAAACCGGCCCCAATTCTTCGCAATTCTTGATTTAATTGTTCCAACCGCTGATTTTTAATTCCTTCCACTTCCTGCGGTTGACTTTCTAAATTGCGGTATTGTTCGACATAATAGCGACTTAAAGCTACACAAATTGGCTGTAAATCATTTGCCAGCGCTTCAAACAATTGGGGACGTTTTTCTTGGGTTAAATAAGTGGTAATTGCTGAGCGAAATTCCTCAATTCCGCTATCTTTAATTAACTGTTCTAATAATGGTGAACCCCATTCGCTCAAAATACGAACATAATTGTCATTGCGGCTTTCGTAGCTATGAAGTGAAATACGAAAATTACTCGGTAGTTTCCCCGAACTTACACAATATTGATTAAACTCATAAACAAATTGTGGCGTTTCTTCTTTTCCATCTAAACCCTTGACACTGGATGCAAAAATTGTATCTAAACCAAAGCGATCCATAATGCCATTTGTGCGTTGAACTTGACTGCCCCAAAAACCTAACAAACCGCTGGTTTTATAGACTCGGTTGCTATCTCGAAATTGGGTGTTAATTAAGTCATCTAAACGCTGGCGCAGTTGTCCATTATACCAAGTTTCATCAATGCGATTAAAAACATAAAAAACTCGATCTCGAATGCCGGGGTTTTGGCGGATTTTTTCAAGTAATTCTGTTTCTTCGGTTGTCATATCTCCTTCGGATGCCGGTTTGAGCACACACACTACCGCTGATGTTTCAGGATCTTCTATTTTTCGATAAGTTAATTCCGCATCTTTTTTCACCGGCGCATCAATTCCGGGCATATCAATCAAAACATTTCCATCTTTTAAAAGCGGATGATTGCAATAATATTCAATTCGCTTTAACACTGCGCTATTACTTCCCCGTCTCGCATACCCCGCCGCTTCTTTTAAGTTGGAAAAGTTAAACTGTTCCATCGAAAATGTGTTATTATTTGTTGGGTGAATTCTATCTTTGTTTGCCTCTAACCCTTCCACCAATAACATTAAAGCTTTGGCTTGTTTTGCTCGTTCTGATTTCGCTTCGCCGCCTTCTTTTTGAATAATTTTTTCCGCTATTTGCCCCAAAACTTTAATCACTTCAGGATCATCTATTTTCGGACTCCCACTAATTTGCAACCGCTGACACAAAGCTGTCGCTTGCTCTTGAATTTCTGCTAAACTTAAAAAAGTCAAAACAACTCTTTCTTTATCCGGTTCAGAATACTCAATATAACATTCTGTTCCTGTGGCGTGTCCTTCTGCACTATAAAGCAATTCTCGCCCCAACAATGCGTTAATCAGCATTGATTTACCGGCACTAAATGCACCCGCAAACACTATTTCAAATTTCGGAGAAATTGCCTTTTTCAACGAAGCTTGAACCGCCGTAACATTTTGTCCTTTTAAAGCCGGTTCTTGTTTCAATAATTGCAGAATAGAATTAACTGTAGTTTCCAAATTTTGACAGGATGGCGAGAGTTGTGATGTCATGTTTGGTAGTTCCTGAATAAGAAGCGAACAACCGCCGGCTTTTTCCTTAAACCGGCAAGCTTATTGACCGATTATCTCACATTCGCTACAAGCCAAATCGGTATTTTTCCAGAAGAAAATACGGGTTTATTTTTTCTCTCGCCACAAAAAAATAAAACCACTTCTAACCCCCCTTAATAAGGGGGTATCAAGGAGGGTTAGAAGCGCTGGGCGGTGGGGGAGAGAGATGGCAGTAAAATTGGTATAAAAACCATGAAAAAAAGGTCGAATTTACTTAGTAGAACGCTTCAAAACTTCCTTACGAATTGCCTCTAAATTATCCCCCATAGCCCCTTTAAAAATATCATAAAATATACCTTCAGGCGTGCCACTTTTAGGTAAAACTTCCACCTCTTGAGTAATTAAAACCTTCGTTATTTCGCCCCCAGGATAGTCAGAAACCGGCTCAATTTTCCATGAACCTTGAAGTTTACCTAAATCTCCTTCAACTAACCGAAAATCAATTTGCTTCTTATCAATCTCAGTATTTTCTGTACGAATGCGAGACTGCACATCCACCAAAACAATTTTCCGCTTACTAACTTGCTCAACAATTTTACGATTTCCATTGGTTTCTAAAACCTTAGAAGAAATCACATTAGGCAAAAAAGTGTACAAATTATCATAATCTGTTAAAACATTCCAAACTGCCTCCGAAGTCGCCTCAATTAACACCTTTCCGACAAACTTTCCCTCAGCGCCGGTGACAACAGTTTTCCCTTCTCTTAAAGCCACTCTTTCTTCCACCGGCAACCGATCAACCGGCCCATCAAAAAGTTGTGCCTGTACCGGAAAACCACTTAAACCAACCATTAAACCAAGTGCAAATAAACTTCCAAAACTGAAATTATTTTTCATGTTTGAATTCTCAATTTTTTAATCAACAAATTTATTATAACAAACAACTAGAAATCTAAAACTAATTGTAAACTTCTTGGCTTTTTAACATTTTCTGGCAAAGGTTCTGGTGACTCTTGCACCGCCGGACAATACCTAGAATAACTACACTTTGAACAATGCTCACCTGGTGCCGGTTCCCACACACAATCTTCGCGCAATCGCAAAGCAAGTTCACTAATTGTTTCTTCCACCAATACCTTATGATACTTATCACAATCAAAACTAATTTTCTCACCCATCCGCAGATAAAGCAAACTAAAACACTTCAAACTTTTGTGATATTTTTGTTCTAAAGCCAAATAATATAAACCCAACTGCAAATCAACTTCATCTAACAAAAAACCCTTGATTTTTTTATTTGATTTATAATCAATTACCTCTAAATTATCCCCTAACCAATCAATCCGATCATAACGTCCTATAAGCGTAAACTCAATATTTCCTATGGCCAAATTTGCCTTAATTTGTCCTTCAACCGCCAGAGGTTTTCTCATCACAGTTTCGGTATTAATAAAAGAATCATAATAAAAACCGAGAATTTCTTCACCTTCTTGAACTTGAACCGGCTTTAATTCCGAACAATGTTGACTCCAACAAAACTCAATCCAACTTCTCGGCGGTTTCGGTTCTAAATAAGACCATTTCCAATAAAAATCAGCTAAACTTTTATGCAAAGCAGTTCCCAAAACATCCGCACCCCCAAAACTCTTAGGCTTCATTCCTCTTTCATACCTAAAATAATAGGCTTGCGGACATTGTTGATAAGACTGCAACTTCGTGGCTGATAACTGATAAGCCATAATTTACCCCTTTTAAAAAGTGGACTTTTATTTTCTTACTTTCAGTTTCAGCCTAACCAAAAATTTTGATAATTTCCAACAAAAAAATTAAAACTTTATAGCTATTTTTCCATTTCCTCAATTCCAGCAAGCTGAATAATTAGCTGCCAATGAGTCACAGAAACCGGCACCACAGAAAGACGCGATAACCGAATTAAATCAAATCCCTCAAAAGCAAAATTAGCCTTAATTTCAGCCAAAGTAACAAAGTTTTTCACTCGCCTTACAGCACACACATCCACCACAACACGCTTAGGATCATTTAACGCCGGATCTGGGTAAGCTTCACTAACTATTTCAGCAATTCCCACAACACTGCGCTCTTTGCCCGTATGGTAAAATAAAACCAAATCCCCTGGACTCATTAAACGCATATTTTTGAGAGCTAAACCATTATTAACCCCATTCCAAACCGCCTTACCTTCCCGTTCCAAATCTGCATAAGAATACTCATCAGGTTCGCTTTTTAATAACCAATAATTCATAGTCAAAAACACAAAAATAATATAAAAACTCAACACCAGTTACTAAAACTGTAACCTCTGGAATCTACAGGATTAACCAGTGCCACAGTAGAAACATACAACAAAACAAGGGTTGCCTTCCTTCTGTAGGGGCAAACGGTGGCTGTGGTTGCCCAAATAAAGGGTGAGCGAGCCAATCGGCCCTACATTGCCCCTAAAATTATTCCGTGAGGAGAAAATTATCCATGTCTGTAAATATTGCAAAACTAAACAAAATAACCACTCAAACCGTCTTACAAATCTTGCCCATAGCCTTGAGTTTCCTTAGTTTGGGTTTAACAATACCACCTGTTTTAGCCCAAGAGCGAAACCAAATTGTCCAAGGAATGCCGGTTCGCACCTTAACCGTCACCGGCAGAGGCGTAGAATTAATACCCACAACCATCACCCAAGTACGTTTGGGAGTAGAAATTCAGGCAAAAACAGCCCAAGAAGCCCAACAAGAAGCAGCCAAACGGTCAACATCCGTCGTAGCATTATTAAAATCACGAAATGTCGAAAAATTGGAAACCACCGGCATAAATTTAAACCCAATTTATAGCTACGAAAATAACACCCAAAAACTCACCGGCTATAGTGCCACAAATACCGTTAGTTTTCGTATTCCCACCGGCAACGCAGGAACCCTATTAGACGAAGCCGTAAAAGCCGGTGCAACACGCATAGATGGCGTAAGTTTTATCGCCGCCGACAGCGCCATTTCCACAGCACAACAACAAGCCTTAAAAGAAGCAACACAAGACGCACAAAAACAAGCAGATGCCGTTTTGAGCGCCTTGAATTTAAGGGCAGGAGAAGTTATTGGCATACAAATTAATGGAGCCTATGCCCCGCCGCCGGTGCCGGTGCCCATGCCAAAATTTGCCGATGCAAGAGCAGAAATGGCAGCCTCAACACCAATAGAAGGAGGTGAGCAGCAAGTCGAAGCAAGCGTCACCCTCCAAATTCGCTATTAAGGGAAAATAGCGATTAAATTTCGCCCCCCACATAACCGGCGCCACCGTTCATCATAGCCGCCTCATTATCGCGTTTAGAACCCAGTAAATCGAGACGTTCAACGCGTATTACAGGCTTAGAACGTTCGGCGCCGGTGTTGCGATCTTGCCAATATTCAAATTTTAGAGACCCAGTAACACCAATCAAACTACCCTTGCGGACATAGCTACCAGCAATCTCTGCCGGTTTCCCCCAAATTTCCAAATTAAACCAATCTGGCTCCTCTTTATTACGAGTTCTTCTGTCAACCGCTAACGTTAAATTGCACTTAACAGTACCAGACTCAAAATATTTCATGTCAGGGTCTTGGCCAGCACGGCCTACCAAATGGACGATATTAAGACTCATATTGCTTTGCTTGTATCTCTTGATGTGCTGCACTGATCTTAGCTAAGGATTGACCATGAGAGTTCTTTCTTAGTTATCCTTGCCAATTTTGACAGCCGCTTAAAAAAGCAAACCAAACTAAAAAAAACCAGATCAGCACCCCTTGAAAAAAAAAACTCGCTTCTCTACAATAGCGGCCAGAGAGACTATTGGCCAGATTGTTACCCGGATTGGGTAGCCTAAAGGATGGATAATATTTACAACTTCTGAGTTTCTTGGCCAAAAAAAAATATCGGCCCAGACTAGACTCAGGGGAAAAAACGTAATAAAATCCAGCACGGCTACATCAGTAGTTACACAAAAAAAAGCATTTGATTTTGGGGGCGTAGAAACTTGTGGGTCTTTTCAATCGGTTATCTTTATCGCGGGACATGGGAATAGACTTGGGTACCGCAAACACCCTTGTTTATGTATCTGGAAAAGGAATTGTCCTGCAAGAACCCTCGGTGGTGGCTATTGACCAAAACCTAAAAGTACCGCTAGCCGTCGGAGAAGACGCTAAAAAAATGCTGGGCCGCACCCCCGGAAACGTGATTGCCCTGCGCCCCCTCAGAGATGGTGTTATCGCCGACTTTGAGACCGCAGAATTAATGTTAAAGCACTTTATCCGCCGCGTACATGAAGGCAGAACCCTTGTATCACCTCGGATAGTAATTGGCATTCCTTCTGGGGTTACAGGTGTAGAACGGCGAGCAGTAATGGAAGCAGCTTCCCAAGCAGGGGCAAGAGATGTTTATTTAATTGATGAGCCCATAGCGGCAGCCATTGGGGCAGGATTGCCGGTGGCTGAACCAACGGGGAACATGATTATTGATATCGGCGGTGGCACCACAGAAGTTGCTGTTCTAAGTCTGCAAGGAACTGTACTAAGTGAATCTGTACGGGTGGCTGGGGATGAAATTACCGAAGCCATTACCCAGTATATGAAAAAGGTTCATAACCTGGTGATTGGAGAGCGAACCGCAGAAGAAATTAAAATTAAGCTTGGTTCGGCCTATCCTACCGTCGAAGATGATGATGCCATGATGGATGTGCGGGGTTTGCATTTGTTGTCTGGTCTACCGCGAACAGTTACTATCAAAGGGCCCGAAATCCGCGATAGTATGGCAGAACCTTTACTGGTAATTGTTGAAGCTGTTAAACGGACACTGGAGCGCACACCGCCAGAATTGGCTTCGGATATCATTGACCGAGGGATTATGTTGGCTGGGGGTGGAGCTTTGTTAAAAGGCTTGGATACTCTTATTAGCCACGAAACCGGCATTGTTACTCATGTAGCTGCTGATCCGCTTTCCTGTGTGGTGTTGGGAACGGGCCGTGTGTTAGAGAATTTTAAACAACTTGAGCGGGTGTTTAGCGGTCGTTCTCGCAATATGTAGGATCTAAAGTTGAGGGTTTAAAGTTTATGGCAGCGATTGGTTTGATGCTGTGAACAATGAACTGTAGACTGCGAATAATTTGATAGTGAACCATAACAGAAGTTAAATGTATTCATTGCGTCGCTGGTGGGATAGGCACGGATTGCAAGTGGGGTTGGTGGCTATCGCCATTGCTGGAGCTTGGGGTGTGCAGCAAACTCAAGGAGCCTTGATTTTTGAGATTTTTAGCACAATCACTCGTCCTTTCCAGTCAAGTCCGTCTGCACAAGATCAAATCGAAAAAGCTCGGATGATGGCACAGTCAGAGCGCCTTGTGGAACTAGAAAATCAAAATCTAAAGCTTAAGGAGCTTTTGGGTTATGTGACTAAGACCAAAAGTCAAGGCATTATTGCTCCTCTGATTGGCCGGTCAAGCGACCACTGGTGGCAGCAAGTCACTCTAGGGCGTGGCAGTAGTGATGGTATTAAAAAAGATGATATTGTTACCGGTGCCGGGGGTTTAGTTGGCAGGGTACAAAGTGTTTCTGCTAATACTAGCCGTGTGCTTTTGATTAGCGATCCCAGCGCTCGTGTGGGTGTTACTATTAGTCGCAGTCGCAATATGGGCTTTATGCGTGGTCAGGGTGCTAACCGGGCGGTGATGGAGTTTTTTGATAAGGTTCCTGATGTTCGTCCTGGTGATATGGTCTCAACTTCGCCGGTTAGTGAATTGTTCCCTGCGGGGATTCCTGTTGGGCGTGTTGAGTCGGTTAACCTCAGCAAAAGTCCCGCTCCTGAAGCGATTATTGAGCTATCGGTACCTATTAATGTTTTAGAGTGGGTGGAAGTTAAGCCGAGTAAAATTCTTCCCGATAAGCAATTATCTGCTCCTCCTGCTGTTCAAGATACTCGTTCTACTGAAGAGCCACAAATTTATCCCGATGGCTCTCAATCTCCTGAAGCCGACAAGCCTTCTGAACCTCAACCAAACGACCCCATAGATGCTTCTACTGAAACGCCGCCGCCACAAGAGCAGGATCAACCCTAAATCTGCTAGAAAACGGGACTATTGGAGTCGGGTGACGCAAATGCACCCCCAAACCCGTCGCTTGCTTAATACGCTGGTAACGCTTGCTTCGTTGTTGTTATGTCTGTTAATTTTGCCGAGTCGCCTTCCTGGTATGACTTTGTTGGGTATTGGCCCCAATTGGCTGTTAATTTGGGTTGTTAGTTGGAGTGTTAAGCGTAGTCAATTTCTGGGGGCTGCTGCCGGTATTGCTCTGGGGTTGATTCAAGATGGTATGACTTCTGCTGTCCCTTCTCATGCGATTAGTTTGGGTATAGTGGGGATTTTAACGGCTCGCCTACAAAAGCATCGCTATATTCAGGAAGATTTTATCTCGGTGGCGTTGATTGTGTTTGGCATGAGTTTGGTTGCTGAGGGGATCACTGCTGTTCAGTATAGTTTTCTGGGTCAGCGTTCTTTGACGGAAATTTGGGATGATCAGCAGCTTGTTGGTCTTTCTAGTGCTATTCTCAGTAGTCTTTGGGCTCCGGTTGTTTATTTTCCTCTCAATGTTTGGTGGGGTCGGATGAAGTTATTGGAGTCGTCTTGATTTGGGAAAGTTGAGGGTTTTTAGGTAAGAAAAAATTACCTTCAATTGATTAAATTTAAGTTTTAATGTTACTTTCTCTGAAAAACCCGGTTTCTATCAAGAACTGGGTTTTTAAGTATTTAATAATAGCTTATTTATGGAGCAGGTAATACCAATTTCTATAATTATTACTACAGTTCAAGGAAGCCGCACCCCTTTAAAGTCTCCCAAGAATCGGGGGATTAAGGGGTCGTTTATGTGCAGTGTTTTATAGATTTGGTATAAGATTGATACCCTGCCCCTTTAAGAGGGGGGCTTTAAAAATTGGGCTTAGCGGGATATTTTTTGGGCTTTATCTATTGAAAAAACGGTATAAATTTTTTTAGGCTGGAATTCGCTGCTTTTGGGCAATTAAAAAATTAGTGGCAGAAAGTAAATCGCTCATAATGTTATGAGGATTATATTTTGTAAGATAAGTGCGACTACGGAGCCCACAGGTTAAAGCTATTGTGGTAATTGCACAAGCTTTTCCTGCTAATATATCGGCTTCTGTATCACCAATCATCCATGCTGTGTCTGTGGGGATATTTTCTTTGGCAATGGCGGCGCTGAGTAATTGTTGTTTGATTTCTGTATAGTTTTGATAGGCACTATGGTCGTCTTGGGTTCCCCAAATGCTAGTAAATAACCTAAGTAGTCCGTAGTTTTGTAATATTTGTTGGGCTTGAGTTTGCCGGCGTAGGGTAACTAATACTAAGCGAAATCCTTGGGAGTGCAGCAAGCCTAGGGCCCATTCTACTCCGGGTTGTAGCCGGTCTTTGTGAAGTAAGTCTGGCTGGTTGACTATTTCTTGAACTCGTGTTAGGAAGGCTTGTATTTCTGAGCCTTGTAATCCTGATCTCATGGCAATTTCTTCATCGGGGACTCGATTTTGTTTCATGCACCAAAAACTGGCTTGATTGAGTTCTGTCACCGGCAATTCAATGTCTTTGGCTTGATAGGCTTGTTTCGTCTCTGCTAGGGCTTGTCGGTAGGTGCTGTAATAACGTTCGGATACATCAACAATCGGGCCGTCAAAGTCGCAAAATACCGTCATTTTTTGGCGGGAAAAAGCGTTTTTGCTTTCGGTGCTGGTATAGGGGATAATTTTTGAGTTAATTTGGCTCATCTTCGCCACAAAACTTTACCTATGTTTTTGCCTTGATACACTTCTTCACAATAGCAAAAAGTAGATAAGTTTTACTTCGGGTTTTCTAGGAAGTTATATAAAGAAAAGCTATATTAAGGCGTGCCTTTAGAGTCTAAGGGAAATGGGATGCTATTTATCGGCTTCTTTTTCTAGGAGTAGGGTCACGGGGCCGTCGTTTTCGATGCTGACTTGCATCATTTTACCAAAGAGGCCGGTTTGGATTCGTAAATTGCTTTGCCGCAATTTGGCTACAAATAAATCATACAGTTGCTCTGCGTAATCGGAGGTGGCAGAACGGTCAAAAGAAGGCCGGCGTCCTTTGCGACAGTCGCCATAAAGGGTAAATTGGCTGACTACAAGTATCTCGCCGGCAATTTCTTGGATGGATTTTTCCCAGCGACCGCTCCCATCTTCATTGGAAGGAAATAAACGCATTTCTAAACATTTGCGAACCATCCAGTCAAGTTCGGCTTCGGTGTCGGTGTCAGAGATTCCTACTAATAAATTTAAACCTCTGCCAATTTTACCGACAATTTCACCGGCAACTGTGACTTGAGAAGATTTTACTCGCTGAATAAGAATACGCATTTTTCAATCGTCTGGGATGAATTTTAAAATAAACTACCCAAAGAAATTAATCAGTAAGAACACAGTTTTGTAATTGGGAAAGAATAGTTTGGTTATCGAGGTTTTGGCCGATAAAAACTACTTGAGTTTTGGGTTCGCCTTTCCATTGGTCACTATCTATGGAAAACCGTTTGCCGCAAAGGTGAAAAATATGGCGTTCGGTACTTTCATCAAACCAGAGTATTCCTTTAGCACGAAATACGTTTTCTGGCAATAAATTGTCAAGAAAATGTTGAAATTTTCTAATAGAAAAAGGTTTATTGCTTAGGAAAGATACGGAGGTAAAGCCGTCATTTTCTAAGTGATTTGAGTGATGATGGTGGTCGTGGTGATCGTGGTGATCGTGGTCGTGGGTACAATGACCGTGATCGTGGTTGCATTCTGAGTGGTCGTGATCATGGTCGTGGGTGTGGGTTTCTGTTTGCAAATATTTGTCGGATTCAAACAAACCTACACTTAAAATGAGAGGTAGAGAAATTTGAGAGTTTTTGGTTCTAATAATGCGGGCACCGACTTTGATATCTCGAATTTTGCATTCTAGTAAATCGACATCTGCTTCATCAACCAAATCAATTTTGTTGAGGAGGATAATGTCACCGTAGGCAATTTGACTGTAGGCAGCTTGGGAGTTAAATAAATCGAGACTATAGTTAGCAGAATCTACAACTGTAATAATCGAATCTAAGCGAGTTAGATCCCTTAATTCTGTTCCCAAAAATGTTAGTGCGACTGGTAAGGGGTCGGCTAAACCTGTTGTTTCCACAACGAGATAATCGATTTTATCTTCGCGGGCTAAAACTTTGTAAACAGCATCAAGTAAATCGTTGTTGATGGTACAACAAATGCAGCCGTTGCTGAGTTCTACCATGTTGTCGGTGCTAGAAACAATTAATTCGTTATCGATGCCAATTTCGCCAAATTCGTTGACTAAGACAGCGGTTTTAAGCCCTTGTTGGTTGCTGAGGATATGGTTGAGGAGGGTTGTTTTGCCGCTACCAAGAAAACCAGTAATGATGGTGACAGGGAGGCCCAAATTGGGGGCGTCGAGGGCCGGTGTGTTGTTGGGATTGACGGCTGTTTGCATGGTAAGGAGATAAAAATTAATTAGGAGAATGTTGGGTGCGTTCCCAGCTAAACTTAATTATGGCCGGTGTTATGGAAATCGAGTTATTGCCGGTGAGCGCGAATTTTTGTAAATTTTACAGTTATTTTATTATGGCCCTGAGAGTTTATAACACTTTGACCCGTTGCGAAGAAGATTTTGAGACGCTTGAACCTGGCAAGGTGCGGATGTATTGCTGTGGGGTCACGGTGTATGATTTTTGCCATTTGGGCCATGCTCGTGCTTATATTGTTTGGGATACGGTGCGCCGGTATTTGCTGTGGCGGGGGTATGAGGTGCGCTATGTGCAGAATTTTACGGATATTGATGACAAAATTTTGAATCGCGCCAGACAGGAAAATTCTTCGATGGAGGAGGTGGCTGAACGTTATACGAAAACTTATTTTGAGGATATGAAACGGTTAAATATTTTGGAGGCGGATGAGTATCCAAAGGCGACTCATACGCTGGATGGAATTAAAAAGTTGATTCATGAATTAGAAAGTAAGGGGTTTGCTTATCGGGCGGAGGGTGATGTTTATTATTCGGTGCGAAAGTTTGATGGTTATGGCAAACTTTCGGGTCGAAAATTGGAGGATATGCAGGCCGGTAAAAGTGGTCGGGTTGAGGTGGAAGATGGGGAGGGTATGAAGAAGCAAGATCCGTTTGATTTTGCTTTATGGAAGACGGCAAAAGAGGGTGAACCTTCGTGGGATTCTGTGTGGGGTAAGGGCCGGCCTGGGTGGCATATTGAATGTTCAGCGATGGTGCGGGATTGTTTGGGTGAGAGTATTGATATTCATTGCGGTGGGGGGGATTTGATGTTTCCTCACCATGAAAATGAAATTGCACAATCGGAGGCTGTTACGGGTCAGGCTTTGGCGCGTTATTGGATGCACAATGGAATGGTAAATGTGGATGGGGAAAAGATGTCGAAGTCATTGGGTAATTTTACGACTATTCGAGGTCTTTTGGATGCGGAAAATGCACCGGAACCTATGGCGGTGAGGATGTTTGTTTTGCAGGGTCATTATCGGAAGCCGGTTGATTTTACTGGGGAGGCGATGGTGGCTGCTCAAAATGGCTGGAATACGCTTAGGGAGGGGTTAGATTTTGGTTTTAAATATGGGGATAAATTAGGGTTTTCAAAGGAGGAACCAAAGGAAAAACGGCCGGTAAATAATGAATATATCCAGCGGTTTCAAGAGGTGGTGGATGATGATTTTAATTTTAGTGGCGGGTTGGCGGTGATTTTTGAGTTGGCGAAGGAGTTGCAAAAGGAGGGGCATATTTTTGTGCATGAGGGGGCAATAAAAACGCCGGTTTCTGAGTTGGAGGAGAAGTGGGTTACGTTGGTTTCGTTGGCGAAAATTTTGGGTTTGGAGGCGAGTTTTGAAGCTGAAAATGAGGAGAATAGGGATGGTTTGACGGATGCGGAAATTGAGAGTTTAATTGAGCAAAGAAAGGAGGCGCGTAAGGCGAAAAATTTTGCGGAGTCTGATCGTATTCGGAATGAGTTGCAGGCTAAAGGAATTACGTTGATTGATGCTGCGGGGGGTGTGACTCGTTGGCATCGGGGTTGATAGTTTAGAAGCAGTTTTTTTTGTTAAATAGAAGTTTTTTGAGGTTTGGAAATGTTGAAACTTTATCATACTCCGCTTTCGTTTAATTCTCGGCGTGTTTGGATGGCGTTGATCGAAAAAAATCTTGAGTTTGAGTTGGTTGAGGTTAAGTTAGATGGAGATCAATTTAAGCCTGAGTTTTTGGAGTTAAATCCTTTTCACCATATCCCGGTTTTGGTGGATGGAGATTTTAAGGTGTTTGAATCTTTGGCGATTTTGGATTATTTGGAGGCGAAGTATCCGCAACTGGCTTTGTTACCAAGTGATCCGCAAGCTTTGGCAAAGGTACGAATGGTGGAAATGGTAACGGTGAATGAGTTGGCGCCGGTTTTTATGCAGTTGTTTATGGAAACAATTGGGATGGAGGAGAGTAATGCTGAAAAAGCGGAAAAACAAAAGCAACAAGTTAACACTGTGTTGCAGTTTTTTGAAAGTTGTTTAGGAGAAGGTTTATATTTTGGTGGAGAGACAATAAATCGGGCAGATATTGTGGCGGGGACGATTGTTTATCGCTTGCCAATGTTTGATGTTTCTCTGGATGGTTATGAAAAGTTGAGTGGGTGGTGTAAGCGTTTACAAAAACTTCCTAGCTGGAAAAAAACGGAGGTAAGTCCGGTGGAAGTTGCGAAGTTTATTGCTACTAGAAAAGCTATGCTTCAAAAAAGTTCTAACGGGTAAAAGTTTGACTTTTAGAAGTTTATAAATCTGCGTTTATTGGGGGTTTTTAAAATACCTGAAATAAACGCAGAAATTTTAAGAAAACCGGCCAGATTCTAAAAAAGCCGGTAAGGGACAGTCAAAATTTATTGCTATTACTCGCAATAAATCTGCTTCTTCTATGGTGATTTTGTTATCTATTAAGACAGTATAAGCGCTGCTATCAAGGATAGTTTGTTTTAGTTTTGGTGATGCAAAACTGATTCGTTTTAAGCTATTGTGTAAGTCGTTTAGTTTGAAGATTGGCATGGTTTCTGGGATGGTTTGTTGGGCATTTCCAGGCAATCTGTCAAGGCTGGCGCGAAAGGCATAATGGGCTGTTTCTGGTGTTTTTTGACCGGCATTTGCCACCGCAGCAAATATTATTAGACAATCGTCCCAAATTTCTTTTAATGTAGTGTATTTAATGGTTTTTTCTGTTTTAGAATTTAGGCAAAATTGCAGCCGGTGCCACAAAACTGCATAAACTGCAAAATCTGCGGGTGTCCACTGTTTTTTAATTTTGGATAAATTAATGATGTTGTTAAAAAGTTGCTGGCATGAAGTGGCAGAAATTTGATGTAGGGAGGGGGTTAACAAGTCTAGTAAAGGAATTCGTAAGTTGGGGTTGATTTTGATGATTTCTTGAGTTATTTTTATGCTGTTTTCGCTGATGTTTAAGGTTTGCTGTAACCAGGAAATTTGTTTTTCTTGAAGTTGAGAATTTTCCCTGTCTAAAAACAAACTGTAAATAATAGTAATGGCGCTGTTAAGTTCGGATACACCGGCCTGAATTTCTGGCGAAAACTTGGATAATAAAGCTTGATTTAATGGTGGTTTTTCTGATGAATTATTGGCAAATCCTAGGAAGAGAGAATTTGTAGAAGTGGTGGGGGAATTTGCTGTTTTTAATGATGACGCTGTTTTTAATGTTGATTTAGAGTCGCTATATTTACCCCGGAAAGCTTCGAGACGGCGGATGCGTTGTTCTAAGGGTGGATGGGTGGCATACCAATTATTTAAAAAGTCAAAACTAAGGGCGCTGCCAAAAAATAAATGACTGTTTGATTCGGCATAAGGAGATTGTAGTAAAGATTGATAGCTATGATTTTTTATTTTTTCTAGGGCACTAGCAATTCCACTGGGATTTCTGGTAAATTGGACTGCTGAGGCATCGGCTAAAAACTCGCGTTGACGAGAAATTGCACTTTTAATTAACCTGCCACAAAATAATCCTATACTGCCAATAGCCATAACAGAAAAGGCGAAAAATAAGGCTGCATCAAATTTTTTTCTGTCATGCCAATCTCCACTCCATTCTAAAAGAAGTCGGCCGGTAATGTAAATTAATAAAATGCCGTGTAAAACTCCAACAACTCGCAAATTTAAGCGCATATCGCCATTCAAAATATGGCTAAATTCGTGACCTATTACGCCTTGGAGTTCTTCTCGGTTAAAGTGTTCAAGACAGCCACGAGTTACGCCTATTACGGCATCTTTGGGAGTAAAACCGGCCGCAAAGGCGTTAATGCCATTTTCTCTGTCTAAAATATAAACGGCCGGTGTGGATATTCCCGATGCAATTGCCATTTCTTGAACGACATTTAAAAGTTGTTTTTCGGCAGGATTTTTTGTGTCTGAATAAATGCGCCTGCCGCCTAAATCAAGAGCAATTGTTTTGCCACCTTGTCTTAATTGGAAAAGTTTATATCCACTGCCGGTGCATATTATTAAAATGGTGGGAATTGCTACTAAGAAAAAAAGATGAGCATCCCATAATACTAATGTCGTTTTTCCGTTGGAACTAATTGATAATGCGAGGAGAGTTGCACCGTAAAGGCTAAGGATTATAGCCAATAAAGAAAGGATAAAAAGACCAATGAGTTTTTGAGTGTTTTGGTGTGCGCGGTCTTGGTATTCAAAAAAAGTCATAATTTTGCGATCTTATTTAAATAAGAAGATTGCACTATTAATGTTAAAAACCCGGTTTTTAGGCGAAAAATTAAACCTATGTTCACATAATTGCCGGGTTTTTAGTTGGTTGTATTAAAACGATACACGAGGGGCTTTTTTAACTTCAGGTGCCACTTCTTCTAATAAATTAGCTTCTTTAAAATTAAAGCTAGTGGCAATTAAGTTGCTAGGAAATACTTCTCGTTTGGTGTTATAAATGGTGACGGCATCATTAAAGGCTTGACGAGCAAAAGCAATGCGATTTTCTGTGGAAGTTAATTCTTCCATTAATTGTGTCATTGTGCTGTCGGCTTTGAGGTCTGGATAGGCTTCTGATAATACTAAAAGTCGGCTTAATGCTGCTGTTAGAGTGGCTTCTGCGTTTTCTAATTGCTGCATAGTTTGCGGTTCGCCGGGGTTTTGAGAAGCTTGATTACTGGCTTTGATGGCGGAATTTCTGGCGGCGATAACTGCTTCTAAAGTTTCGCGTTCATGCTTCATGTAACCTTTGGCAGTTTCGACAAGGTTGGGAATTAAATCATAACGTCTTTGCAGTTGTACGTCGATTTGTTTGTAGGCATTTTTGTAGCGATTGTTATATGTAACGAGTTTGTTGTAAGAGTCAATAATTATGACACCAACGGTTAAAACTATGACGACAAGAAAAATTAAAGGCCCCATATTTTTGTGTTGATAAATAAATTGCTTTCATTGAAACTACATTTATAATACCCAATTTTCCTGAAAAATAAACAGGGTTTAAAAGCAAGTGTTTTGATGATGGGGATGGTGGTGGCTGTATTATTTCTTAATATAAATGGCCTTAGCGCTTTTTAACAACAAAGTTATTATATAAATTTAATACAGCTTAATTTGTTAACACTAATAAAAATAAGAGGTAATTTTATTAAGAAATTTAGATTATGATAATTTAAAACATAGGGGGAATAATAAAAACTCAATCTAAAGATTTTGGCAATAATTCTCAGCCCTTGGTATAATGTCGTTTAAACATTACTAATTGTAGGATTATAATAATCATCACTAATTCCATTTATGAATGAACAACGTATTACAATTTCTCTGTCGAATTTGCTCGTAGTTTTACTAACTGGCCTGTTGTTAATTGTGTTTTGGCAGTTAAGAAGTTTGGTAGTAACGCTGATGATTTCGGTGGTGCTGGCTGCGTCAATTGTGCCGGTGGTAAATTGGGCAGAAAAATCTGGTTTTCCCCGTTGGATAGCTACAATTTTAGTTTATTTAAGTTTAATTGGTGGATTTGTGGGAATCGGGTTATTAATTGGCCCTACAATTATTGATCAAATTGATAGTTTAATTCGGCAATTACCTCTTTATTTGGAAGCATTGCGAGTTATTGCAGAAAATTTAGCGATGCGTTTAAGTGATAATAGTCCTGAAGTGGTGCGGCAGTTTTTTAATCCAGAGGCGCTGACAAGTTGGGTGATACGTTCTTCCCAGCAGTTATTGTTACGTTCCTATGGCATTACAAGGGGAATTTTGGGGGGAGTTGTTAGTTTTATTTTGTGTTTGTTTATTTCGGGATATATGGTGTCCGATAGCCGGACTTTAATTAATAGTTTGGTGAGGCTTTTTCCTAAACCTTGGGATGAGCGTTTACAGATGCAAGTTGGGCCGGTGGGAGAAAGAATGGGGGGCTATTTACGCGGTCGATTTTTGGTTTCTGCAATTTTAGGAGGGTTGACGACGGTGGGATTAAGTATTTTGGGTTTATCCGATTTTGCTTTGGGTTTAGGTGCCATTGCGGGGGTAACTAATTTAATTCCGTTTTTGGGGCCGGTTTTGGGGACGATACCGGCATTAGTTGTGGCAATTTCTCAGGGAGGTTGGTTATTTTTATGGGTTTTGATTTTGTTTGTAATTATTCAAAATTTAGAAACTTATGTACTGGATCCATTTTTGGTAGGTTCTTCGGTGGGAGTTCATCCTTTATTTCAATTGCTTTCTGTGTTAGGTGGAGTCCAGGTTTTAGGAATTATTGGGGCGTTAATTGTACCTCCTTGGTTTGCAGGAGTTTCGGCTTTGGTAGAAAATTTATATTTGAAGCCGAAACTGTTAGCAGAACGTCGTGCTGCTCGCGCTGAAAAATTAGAGAAAACCGATGCTTTTAGTTAACAGATATTCGGCTTTATTTCTTGAGATGTGCCGTAATTTTTTATCCTATCAATCTTATAAAATCTATTTTTCTGCTTGTTTTCTCATTAAACGTTGCACACTCCCTAAAGCACGATTTAGTTCATAATTCCGCCGTTCAGGATTCTTTAAATAGGCTTGTTGTTCTTCTTCAATCATCACCACATCTTGCAATACTAACCCATCTAGTAATTTTTGCGCTGCCCCAAATAAACTATCTTTAATAAACTTACGAAACCAAACCGGCAATTTATGTAATCTCCAAAAAGCATTTAAGGACGTAAAATGAATCAAATAAGCACGAGTTTGGGTTTCATTCACCGGACAAAGTAAACAATAAATCTTAAAATCTTTACCCAAAGTAGACATCCAATGAGGGTAAATATAGTGGACATCCAAAGCTTCTGGATGTAGTTTTCTTAAGGCTGGAAAAAATAACTGAGAAATTGACCAAATTTTATCAATTTTGTAATAACTTTGTGCCTGATAATGGGCGGCAACTTGCTGATCATCTTCATCGATATCTTGTAAAATAGGGTCAGCCCAAGCTTGCCAACTTTGATGTAAATGCCCATGATACATATCCATCAAGTTTTCAATCAAATAGGAGTAATGGGCTTGACAATTAATCACCGAAACTGTTGCAATATAATTTAAATGTTCCCATTCTGGTACTCCCATTAATTCTGTGCAGTTGGCTTTTTCTGGATTCCCAGGAAATAACCAAATAAAACCATCTTGTTCTTTAATGGGATAAGAACGAATTTTACAATTTGGTAATTTTTGATTTTCTTCTAAATAGGGAACTTCTGCACAATCGCCATTTGATTTGATTTTCCATCCGTGATAAGCGCATTCTAAATAATTACCAATAACTTGCCCGTGACTAAGTTTGACTTGGCGATGGGGACAGCGATCTTCTAAGGCATGAATTGTACCGATATTATCTCGATAAATGACGATAGGTTGATGCCATAAAGTTAGGGGAAAGGGTTGGTTTTTTACTTCGCTGCTGAGGGCTACCACATACCATTGGTTGAGGTTAATTGCAAGCCGTCTAACATCAGAGTTTTGATTGATTGATGTGGAGGTAAGCATAGGATTTTTAGTTGTTTTGAAGGTACTTTTTAAAAGGCAGATAAACGCAGATAAATGCTGATGGTGTTGGGTTTATCTGCGTTAGGTATTTAGATTTGTAATACCCCTTGAGGATTTACTGTAAATAAGGTTCGGCGCTGTAAACTTTCCCGGTGTAAAATTTCATTAGCAGCGAGCAATCCACTACTAACAGCCCTTTCCATTAAACCACAGGGAAAAGGCATTTTGACCCAATCACCGGCAAACATTAAATTAGTGACACCGCTATCGGTTTCTGGCCGGTCTGGATAACTTCCTGGTGGATAACCAGAGAAGTTTTTTTGATTGACTAATTCTCGGTGTAAAACTGTGGCATTTTTCAACGCCGGTACTACATCATACAATTCTTCTTCAAAAGTTTTTAACAAAGCTTCCTGTGTCGGAAAATCTTTTTCTTTATAACAATAAGCGTGTAATTCTACGACACTTCCCCCAGTTTTTTGATTCCACTCAATAAACTGAGTTTGAATTTTGTGGTAAAGGGTAATACTATCGGTTAATTTATAACCAGATAACGATGTAAACCAGCTTTGATCCCACTCAAAATCACGGTCAAACCAAAACCGGCCCACTGCAAAAGGATCGGCAATTGCCAGCTTTTCAATTTTTTGTTTTACAGCCTCATTCACATCTCCTGTCATTCTAGTAAATAAGTGTTGTACCCCCGGTACATCTGTCGCAATCACATAATAATCTGCCTCTAGCATTTTTGCAGATTTTTCTGTGTTACCGGCCGCCAGTTTTGAAGAACTAACCGCCGCTAATTGAACCTGATTTTCTTCGGTATCCACGACATTAAAACGAGGTAAATCTATTTCGGCCGGCCCCCTAACTACCTTACCATTTTTATCAAAAATAGCACCATGACAAGGACAATGAAACTGACCATCTTCCGCTTTTTTTACCGTACAGCCTTGATGGGTACAAGTCATGGAAATTGCTTGTTTTTTCTCAAAATTAACCGCAAAAACTTTATCTCCTGCTCCATAATAATCTAACTTTTCATCTACTAACAAATCGTTTCGTTTTACCCAAAAGGGAACGTTATTACCTCCATTGCCAGTGTAATAACTCAAAGACTCAATTTTGCCATCTTCCCAAACAAAATTATCAACCGTAGCGCCGGTAATAATTTGACCACCTTTACTAACAATAGAATCCGCCATTGGCTGCACCAAAGAAGTACCCATATCATCCCGCGTTCCATTAAACGCCAAACCTTCTGGGTTGCCAAAAAAATAAAAGTGGAAAAACTGCATTAACTCCCCAGCACTCAACACATCTGGCGCATTGAGACTAGACTTTGCAAAGGGCAGAAAATACAAATCATAAAGCCCCCTTGGAAACTCATTTGCCACCCATTCTGTGACAGATAAATCATCAAGACGCGCATAACTTTTTTGGGGATGGAAACCAGTTATCGCCCGAAAAACTTCCCAATGAGCCGGTTTTGTAAGATTAATTCCCCACCGCAACCTATTAGGAGAAGAAATTGCCAAATCAACAATATTCCAAGGAAAAGCCGAATGGCTAGGACGAAAAACTTCCGGCAAATACTCGTTATCCTTAAAGACAACAGAGTAAAATTTTAAATCAACAAAATTATCTTTAATTGCCAAATCTTCAACAATGTTTTTCAGGTTATAATATTGAGGGAAAAAACCATGAAAACCATGCTCCATCCTAAACTTTTCTCCCCCAACTTCAATCGGCCAACTCGCAATTTTTCCTCCCAATTGCGGCGACTTTTCCAACAGTGTGACTTTAAAACCTCTCTGGCTGAGTTCATAAGCACAAGCCAAACCAGCCAAACCAGCCCCAACCACCACTACACTTTTTTGCTGGCTTAAAAAGCGGGGCAAATTTAAAGTATCTTGCTTATAAACTGTCGGTTCGGGTTTGCTAAAACGCGAGTATCCCAACAAACCCGCGATACTGCCGACACCCAAAAACTTTAACATTGTACGGCGAGAAATTGATGCCGAAACCGTGTATTTTGATAATTCAGTCATAGACTTTTTAGCAAACTCCTCACGATGAAATATTGGCGCGAAACTTTAGCAGTAGCAAAACGTATCCTAATAGAATTGTTGCGCCGGCGACGCAGCCTAATTTTTTGGGGTATTTTTCCCGTCTCCGTATTATTACTCAACGGTTTTATTTTGGCAGAACGGGCCAAACTGTCAATGGACAAAGCTTTTGAAAACGCCGCCCCCTCGACTTTAGTCGGCGCAGCCTTATTTTTTAGTTGTTTGGGCGGAAGCGTCGCCACCGTCGTCGCAGAGCGCGAACAGCAAACCCTCAAACGCCTATTTATATCTCCTCTAAGCGGCACATCCTATTTTTTAGGTATTTTTTTGGCCCACAGTTTCATCGGCATAGGTCAAGCCCTCCTGATATACACAATTGCTGCTTTTTGGCAAGCCCAATTTCAGGGTTCAATCCTGTTGGGCGCGTTGATTATTTTACTTAGTATAATTTCCTATGTCGGTGTTGGATTTGTTTTGGGTACACAATTTGCAAGGCGCACGGAGGATGTTAATGCTTTAGTGGCTGCTTTTGGGGTTCCTTTATTAATTTTGGGAGGGGCTTTTTTACCGGCTTCTTTGTTTCCTGAATCGCTTTTAAATATTGCTCAATATAATCCAATTTTCCACATGAATGAAGCTCTTTTACAAGTTTCGGCAAATGGCGATGGTTTGGAAGAAATGGGCGAGCATTTTTGGTTTTTGTTGGCTTTTTCTTTGTTGATGGTTGTTGCCGGTTGGTTTTCTTATCGGCGAATGTTAGAGAGTGAAAGAAGGTTGTAAGTAAGGGTTTTTAGACTACATTTAGTAGCAGATAAGAAGATGTAAGGATATAGTGATGTTGAAAATTGATAAGCTTTGTAAGAATTATGGAAATCGTCAAGTTTTAAATAATTTGACTTTGGAGATTTTGCCCGGTGAAATTTATGGGTTGTTGGGGCCCAATGGGGCGGGAAAAACTACTACTATTAATATTATTTGTAATTTGCTTGCGGCAGATAGGGGAGAAGTTAAAGTTAATAATCTGCCAATTTCTGAACAAACAAAATCCCTCATAGGAGTTGCTCCTCAAGAAAATTTACTTTATAAAACTCTTTCTTGTCAAGAAAATCTTGATTTTTTTGCCACAATTTATGGGTTAAATAAACAAGAGCGAAATCAACAAATTATGGCTTGTTTAGAGGCTGTTGGTTTGGCAGATCGGGCAAAAAGTTCTGTCGAAAGTTTGAGTGGGGGTATGCAGCGCCGACTTAATATTGCTGTAGCTTTGGTTCATTCTCCTAAATTAGTGATTTTAGATGAACCAACCACAGGTTTAGATATTGAGGCGAGGTATGAAGTTTGGGAGTTAATTCGTAAGTTAAAATCTCTGGGAATTACCACTTTATTAACTACTCATTTGTTAGACGAAGCGGAACGGCTTTGTCAACGTATTGGCATTTTAAAAACCGGAAAAATTGTCGCTGAGGGGAGTTTGGAAGAACTGCGTTCTTGCATTTCTGCTAAAGAAATTGTTGTCGTACAAACAAGTGATGAAGAAGCAGCGATCCAGCGGGGAATTGAATCGGGGTTTACTGTGCGTCGCTATGGTAGTGATTTAGCTTTTTGGGTTTCAGAAGTTTTGGAATTAAAAGAGATTATTAATAAATTTGATGGCATTTCTTTAGATTCAATTTCGCGAATGCCGGTGCGTTTAGAACATATTTATGTGGAAGTAACGCAAAATTACCTTTCTGTTTCTTCTTTGCCCACCGGCAGCAACACATAAAAAGTAGTCTTTCCTGGTTGGCTTTCTACGCTAATTTTTCCCGAATGTTTGTTAATAATTTTTTGGACAATATGTAATCCTAAACCACTACCCTCACCGGCCGGTTTTGTAGTATAAAATGGGTCAAATATTTTTGGGAGAATTTCTGATGGAATTCCTTTACCATTGTCTGTCAGAGCAACTTTAACCCATTCATTATTTTGACTTACATCAATAGTTAATGTCCCTTGATATTCCATTGCTTGCAAAGCATTGTGCATTAAATTTGTCCATACCTGATTTAATTCGTCAGGGTAACACCACACCGGCTCCAAATTTTCATAATTACGAATTACTTCCACTCCTTGTTTTAACAAATTATCATAAAGAGTTAAAATCGTTTCAATTCCATCAATAATATTGGCCGGTGTCATGGCTCCTGATAATTCATAATGAGCATAACTTTTTAGCGCAAATACAACTTTTGCGGCTCTTTCTGTTGCAGTATTAATGCGTTGTGTTCCTCGATATAATTCTGACAATTTGTAAGCAACATCAATTATATAAGTGTCCATACTTTTTTTCAAAAGTGGCAACACATCGTCAACCTGATCATAAATTCCCATATCCACCAATGTATCTGCTACCATGTCTGCATCTACCACCCCTTGCTCTTCTAAAATAGCAATTAAATTTCGCTTTACTGAGCGCTTTTCTCTGGCAGTTAAGTTCGGTTTTTCTTCCAGAGATTTTTGCAATAAACTCCAAAAATAAGAGGTTTCTTCTTCTGACAATAGTTGACAAACTTTCGGCAACTCGGTAAGAGTTTCCCATAAAAATTTAGTCAAATTTCCTGCCGTTGATTGAATAGCAGCCAGAGGCGTATTTAGTTCGTGTGCCACCCCTGCAATCAATTGTCCCAGTGCGGCCATTTTTTCTGATTGTATTAACTGAAATTGGGCTGCTTTTAGCTCTTCTAAGGTGTTTTTTAAATCCTGATTTTTTTGCTCAAGTTTATTGTTTTTATCCGCCAAATTTTTTTGTAAAGCTCGCAAAGATATATGCGTTTGCACCCGTGCAATAACTTCTTCTATTTCAAAAGGTTTTGTAATGTAGTCTACTCCCCCAACAGAAAAAGCTTTAACTTTATTAAATGCCTCGGTTAAAGCACTAATAAAAATTACTGGGGTTTCACAAGTTTGCGGGTTAGCTTTGAGTTTTTCGCAAACTTCATAACCATCCATTCCGGGCATATTAATATCCAGCAAAATTAAATCTAAATTCATTCCCTCAGCTATAGAAAGGGCTTGGTTTCCCTCTCTTGCCGGTCGAACATCGTAGCCACGCTCTGCTAAAATTCCTACTAAAAGTCGTAAATTTGCCGGCGTATCATCCACAACTAAAATAGTATATTTTGGGGCGGTTCTTTGTTCATTATTCATGGATTTATTTTTGTGATTATTAATTAGCTTTGTTAGTTTTGATACAAGTTTATTTTGTTTGAAATTATCCTTTTTCTGTAGGGTTTACAGCTTGAATAAAAGAAACAATTTTGCCATATTCAAAATCATCGGCCAAACTCATTAAAGCCTCAGCAACAGAAGCATTATAGCTGCTAATTTCTTTAATATAACTTTCAACACCGGCCATATCCGCCAAACTCGCCGCATATTCCAAATTTGCTAATAAAGAAGCCGGTAAAAGCTCTAAATCTTCTGGTTTAAGATCATTTTCCATAACTTTTTTTGTCCCCATTCCAACCGGACTAGCAGCCGATTCTGAATAAATATAACGCACACCAATATGTTTATGCATAGTCTTAAAAATATCCGCTTCCCGAAACGGTTTCCGCATAAAATCATCACAGCCAGCAGAAATGAAAATAGCTTTTTCTTCCTCCAAAACACTCGCTGTCAAAGCAATAATTGCTGTCGCCTGACCTTTAGTTGTAGATTTAATATGTTTAGTTGCTTCGTACCCATCCATCACCGGCATTCGCATATCCATCCATATTAAATGGGGTTCCCACTTATCCCAAATTTCAATAGCTTCTTGACCGTTTTTTGCTTCCTTTACCTCAAAACCCAAAGGATTAAGCATTTTAAATAATAACAGCCGGTTCACCGGTTTATCATCCACAATTAAAATTCGATAATGGGGCTGGTTGGCTTCCAATGCAATCACATGGCGCACCGGCTTTTGATTTTCTACTACCGTTGCATCCACAACTTTAGCCAGAATTTGAAACTTAAAAATACTACCTTTCTGCACCTCCGAAATAACCTGCATTTCCCCGCCCATTAAATGTACAAATTGTCGGCTAATTGGCAACCCTAAACCAGTCCCTTCCTGGGATTCTTTACCTACTTGAGTTTGCCCAAAAGCTTCAAAAATATTATCAATTTCATCCAACGGAATTCCTGGGCCGGTATCTTGAATTTCAAAATTTAATTCAGCCTTAGTTTCTAATTCTTTTTGCAAACCCAAACAACTTACATACAAAGTCACTCCCCCCTCTTGCGTAAATTTTAAAGCATTATTAAGCAAATTAATTAAAACTTGCCTTAACTTAACTTCATCGGTTCGCACATATTGGGGAACATCCAACATCCGCTCAAAAATTAACTGTAAACTTTTCTCCTCAGCCTTGAAATGAAACATATCTTCTAAGTCATCCAACAGCCGATATAAATCAAAATTCTTTTCAGTAATTGTCGTTCGACCGGCCTCAATTTTTGCCAAATCTAAAACATTATTAATTAACCCTAATAAATGCTCTCCACTGCGGCTAATAATATTAATATTTTCTAAATACTCTTGTGGTAAAGATTTACTGCGAAGCATTAACTGAGAAAACCCAATAATGGCATTTAAAGGAGTTCTTAACTCATGGCTCATATTGGCAAGAAACGTACTTTTTGCAGAGTTAGCAACTTCCGCCTTTTCTTTTGCTAACATCAATTCCGTCGTCCTTTCATCTACTTTTTGCTCTAAAGTTTCAAAAGACTCTTTTAACTGACTTGCCATTGAATTAAAAGACTTTGCCAACTCTCCCAATTCATCATAACGATCAATTTCAACAGCCGTTTTTCCCCACTCGCCCTTAGCAATATTTTTAGCTGCTTCATTTAATCTTAAAATTGGATTTGTTACCCAAGATGCTGTTAAAATTCCAATCATTGTAGCCCCAACAAAAGCCACCACACACAATAAAACCGTTGTGCGGTTATTAGCATGAATTTTTTCCATAAAATCATCTTCAGGAACCACCGTCACAATCAACCAATTTAAATCGTTTCGTTCCCGAATTGGCATCACTCTAATAAAATGCCTCTTTCCTTGAAAATCAAACTCAATTTTCTCATCTTTTTGGATAGTTTTTAAATCTTGAAACTTCTCCATTAAATAATTTGATGTTGCTTTTGTCAGCGGATTAGTGCTATCTTGAAATTTAATTAGTTTTCCCTTGTTATTTAAAAATCGAAACGGTTTTTCCGATGTAGAAGTTGCTACCATTATCCCGCTTCTTTCAATAATAAAAGCTTGGCCAGTTTTGCCAATTTTTAGGCTATTTATAAACTTGCCCAAATGATCCAGACGTAACGTTGTAACTAACATTCCTTCAATCTCTTTTGCATTGCCATAAACCGGCTTCACAGCACTCACCAATAAAGTTGGTTCAATAAATGAAACATGAACAGAACTCCAAGTTTCTTTACCCGCAGCCACTCCATCCTTAAACCAAATATTCTTACGAGGATCGGAATTTTTTCTAGTCAATTCTAGGGTAGTACGGTCTCCTTTTTCATCCGTATTATAAGAACTAAAAATAAAAGGATTAGCATTACCATCTCCTTTCACAACATTAATCCTTAAAATCCCATTTGACAGTTTTTGACCGGCCGTATAATCTCCTTTTTTATTCGCAACTGCAATAAAATTAATATAAGGATAAACTTGAACTTGTCGCCATAAATACTTCTCCCAACTTTGCAAATTTTCTAAGTTTAAAAGCCCTAACTGAACCGCATCATAATTACTTTGATTAATTTCGTAAGGAGTTGTTAGCAAATTTTCCAAATTTTGCTCAATGCGCTCACTCACTTCGCTCATTAACTGGTTAGCAAGATCATTCACCGCCAGTTGTCCATTTTTAAAAGAAAAATATCCCACAATTCCCACAGTACCAACAATTTGCAAAACAAAAGGAACAATCAAAATTGCCCGCAACGGCAACTTACCAGTCATTTTTGTAGCTAAATTAGAAGCATATTTGATAAACATAAAAATCCAAAATATAAAGCTTTTTACTAGATTCTCTGGTTGATTTCTTAATCTTTAATAACTCTTTAATTAACTTTATCTAAAGTTAATCTTTTCTTAACTAAAACCAAAAAAATAAAAGCTATTAAAACAAAGGAAAACTCGGATAATCTCTATTTTGATTTTGACAACGTTGCAAATAAATTAACGACAGTCTATCCTGGGGATATTCGCGCAAACATTCTGCAAATAAAGCCGCACCCTCATCAAATTTTTGACAATTATACAAGCCTAAACCTTCATTAAAAGTTTCCATATTTTTAAGTTTTGCTTGTTTTTCCTCCGGCGGATCTCCATCAAAAACCTCATAAATTAAAACCGACTCAGATTTTCCCTTAACCTTAACCTCATCCACCTTACGAATTGCATAAATACTAGAATTTTTTAACCCCAAAAAAGTCTGATGAGTAATCAACATCGACACCCCATAATGTTTAGTTAAACTTTCTACCCTTGCGGCTAAATTTACTGCATCACTAATCACCGTGCTATCCATTCGGTTCACACCACCCACAGTTCCCAACATTAAAGAACCCGTATTAATTCCCACCCCAATTTTAATCGCTGGATAACCAGACTTACTCCGATGAAAATTATATTCAGTAAGCCTTTTTAGCATAGAAATACCCGCTTTAACCGCATCATCTGGACTGTCACCAAACAGCGCCATAATAGCATCACCAATATATTTATCAATAAAACCATTATTTTTAATAATTGCTGGTTCCATCCGCGACAAATACGAATTAATAAACTTAAAATTATCTTGAGGACTTAACTTTTCAGAAAGCATCGTAAAATCCCGAATATCACAAAACAAAATCGACATTTCTTGCTCAACTGCATCCCCCAACTTCACATCCACAAGACTTTCATAACCCAAAAAAGATAAAAACTGATTTGGCACAAACCGGCTCGCAGCTTCTGTCAATTGAACTTCCGTTTCTAAAGCCTTCTCTAAATTACAATTAAGCTCAGCCAATTGTCTTGTCCACTCACTGCGCTCTGCTTCTACCTTTTTTCGTTCAGTAATATCTGTAAAAGCTGCAATTGCATAAATAATATTACCATCTTCATCATAAATCGGAGTTCCCCAAACTTCAATGGGAATCCTCTTATTAGGTAAACGAATTTGTAAATCATCAAGATACACACTCCTACCTCGAAGAGCACAAAAAATTGCATCTTCCTCTAAAGGATAAATTAAATTAGTTTCGGCTCGATAAAGTTGATAAGCTTCTCGCAATTCCTCAAGATTTGTTATTTCCACCCTTCCCTTTCCCAACAACTCCTGAGCACGAGAATTAATATAAAAAGGCTTACCTTCTATATCTGTCACAAACACCCCTATCGGCATCGCATCTAAAAAACTTTTTAAATGTTGCTCTTCATCATGCAGTTTAGAAATTAACAAAGCTTGCTCACAAGTTAACTCTTGCAAAGTCTTATTTAGCTCCAAAAGTTGAGCATTTTGTTTAGCAAGTTTTTGTTCTTGATTGTAACTATTTAACGCTTCCTTTACCGTCAAAATCAAATCTTCCGATTGCCAAGGTTTTGTCATATAGCGATAAAGCTTAGCATAATTAATAGCATTTCCAATCCCCTCTAAACTTGCCTGCCCTGTTAACATAACCTTCAAAGTATGAGGAGAAACTTCTTGAACCTTCTTTAAAAGTTCATCTCCTTTCATTTTTGGCATCACATAATCAGAAATAATCAAAGGAATTTCTATCCCCTCAGCCTGTAATTCTTCAATTAACTCTAAAGCCTCTTCTCCCCCTTCGGCAATTTCAATAGTATAATCTTGAGAAAAAGCATTTTTTAGCTCTAATTTTAAACTTTTGAGAAGACTAATTTCATCATCTACACAAATAATTACTTGTTTCTTCATAGGGGTACTAAAGCAAATTTAAAGAGCATTATTAACCTAAATAACTCAACAAATTCCTCTTCTCAATTACCCATCCAAATTCTTCATACATTTTCTTATCCAATCCAACCTAATCTCCTTCACAGCCATTTTAACCCCAGAAACCGCCTTTCTTGTTTTCTTCAACCATCACCTCCATATTCCTTTACCATCCCAAAAACACCCCTCCCCAATTTATCTTTCCCAAAAGCAAAAACCGGGTATGCTCATAGCAACCCGGTTATCTTAAAATTGGCAACTTAAACCTTAATCTTGCCAATTTCCTATTGAGCCCTTTGTCAGCAAAAACTGATTACACAGTCACAGCCTTCTTAGGAGCGCTGCTCAATTCACCTTTGGCATACTTGCGCGCAAACTCTTCCTGAGAAACTTGCTTAATTTTGCTGGCATTACCGGCAGCACCAAACTGCTGATAACGATCCGCACAAACCTTCTGCATATACTTAATAGAAGGCTTCAAGAAGTGACGAGGATCAAATTCTTTCGGGTTTGCAGCCAAAGCTTCGCGCACCGCAGCAGTAATAGCCAAACGGTTGTCGGTGTCAATATTCACCTTACGCACACCGCACTTAATGCCTTTTTGGATTTCTTCCACCGGCACCCCATAGGTTTCAGGGATTGTACCACCATACTGGTTAATCAAAGCCAGCAAATCTTCCGGCACAGAAGAAGAACCGTGCATCACCAAGTGAGTATTCGGCAAACGGCGGTGAATTTCTTCAATGCGGCTAATCGCCAAAATTTCACCAGTAGGCTTACGAGTAAACTTATAAGCACCGTGAGAGGTACCAATTGCAACCGCCAGCGCATCCACACCGGTTTGCTCAACGAAATCAACAGCTTGATCCGGATCAGTCAACAATTGAGAATGATCCAGCTTACCTTCAAAACCGTGTCCATCTTCAGCTTCACCCATGCCGGTTTCCAAAGAACCCAAGCAACCGAGTTCACCTTCAACACTCACACCAATAGCATGAGCAACTTTCACCACTTCGCGGGTAACAGCGACGTTGTACTCATAGCTGGCGGGAGTTTTAGCATCCGCTTCCAAAGAGCCATCCATCATCACGCTAGTGAAACCATTCTTCATCGCAGAATAGCAGGTGGCCGGTTCATTCCCGTGATCTTGGTGCATCGAAATGGGAATATGCGGGTAAGTTTCCACCGCAGCCAAAATCAAATGGCGCAAAAAGTTTTCACCGGCATAGGAACGAGCGCCACGAGAAGCTTGCAAAATCACCGGGCTATCGGTTTCTTCTGCTGCCCGCATGATCGATTGGATTTGCTCCATATTGTTGACGTTGAAAGCCGGCAAGCCGTAACCGTTTTCAGCCGCGTGATCGAGCAGCAACCGCATAGGTACTAGCGCCATAGATGATCCTCCTAATTCTGTGTTGTCAGCGAGTTGGTTTTATAACAGCCTAATTCTTACGACAATCTTAAGATACTTTGACACTTCTGCGAAATTATCTCTAAAAATTCTCGAATCTTCACGAGACTAAGACCGGCACCCCAGCCAGCCCCAAATTTTTTTTAGCGTCAGCATCTACCCAACGCCCTACCTTTGTCCCTTCTTCAAATTTCCAAAAAAGAGAAATAAGCAAAACCTTCTCTTTTCTCTTCTGCCTTATTTTCACAGACCTATTAAATTGTTTAAGATGGGACGCCCGGGATTCGAACCCGGAACTAATCGGTTAAAAGCCGAGTACTCTACCGTTGAGTTAGCGACCCTTGTGTGCTTTTCGCTCACACCTTTAATACCATAACACATCCTTTGAAAAATGCAAGAGGTTTTTCTAAAAAAATGTCACACTCAACCGGACTATAGTTTCACAACTAGCCCCTGGAGCCAGCCTAATCAAAGGTTTACCAACATTTAAAGCATTTCGCGGAGCAGACCAAGGTTCAATACAACAATAATCTTTGCCCTTAATAGTCCAAAAAACCAGGGTGGAATAAGCACTGCTATAACTCACCGTCACCCGTAATTTGCGGCTATTATCAGTAAAATTCGCCGCCAGACCAGTAATTTGAGGAAACACCAAATCCAACTCATCCGGGTTCAAATCAAAATGACCATGATAGGAATGTTTGGTTTGCTGAATTTGGTCAATATATTGCAGCGCCGGAATTTCAAAGCGCAACTGACTTTTATCGGGAGTCAAAAAATAAGGATGTAGGCCGGTGCAAAACGGCATCGTCTCCTGGGATAAATTCGTATAGCGCTGAAAAATCTCTAAAGAATTGCCTTTAATTGTGTAACTAAAAGCCAGCTTAAAATCAAACGGATAAACAGCGCGAGTTTCCTCATTGCTCTCAAAATTCAAAGTCAGACAAGCCTTATCTTCCGTTACCTGGTCACTCACAACCCAAACCGCATCGCGTGCAAAGCCGTGTTGCTTTAGCGTATAAGCCTGGTTTTGATAAGTGTAAGTATTATTGGGCAAATTCCCGCAAATCGGAAACAAAATCGGGATTCCGCCCCGAACACTAAGAGCAGGGTTGGCAAAGCGTTCAGCATCCAGATAAAGAATCTCTTTGCCTTTAACCTGCCAGCCGGTGATTATCCCACCCCGTTCAGGGACGACTACAAGTTTAGACTCAGCGGAGTCATCTGTGAGCGTGTAGGTTTCATACTGATCCTTATTAACGGCGATGGCAAACACAATTGTCCTTAGTTTGGTGTCAGTGGTAGCGAGAGGAGGGTTTTGACCGACCGGCAGATCGATAATAATTCAAAACGTTTACAGAAACACCGGTAGTTCAATACTTTTGTGATTAGATATCTGAGTGACAGCCGCCAAATTAAGCGCCTGTAAATCCTTGGGTTTGGAATAATAAGGCAAATTAAACGAAGAAACCGGCACAGCTGGAACTTTTGAATGACGCTCTTGAGAACCAGAAACCGGTTCATCAATAAAAGGCTGTCTAATAAAAGGTTCAGCATCAATATTTTCTTCAGGCTCAGACTCCAGAGAATCTTCTGTCGGTTCTACGGGCAATTCAATTTCCGGCCAAAGTTGCTGATCGAGGTAATTTCTTTGAATGATATTACCAGGAAAAACCGGCATCTCAATCAAACGTTTTGAGCTTCCTGAAGGTTGCACAAAACTTTTCCCAGTTGGCACTGTGGTGGTCTGTTTCGGCTCAGTTTTAGGAGCATAGATAATCATCGGGGAAGTCATAGGCCGGTTAAAACTCAAAGACATTTCCTCAATTCTGTTAAGAATTGCCTCGCCTTGTTCTCCTTCCACAACCTGGGGTTGAAAAGAGCGCACCTGCACCGGCAAAAACTCTACCTTCATTTTTCTATCTTTAAGCGAAACCTTCAACACAGCCGTATCAAAATCGCTTTCAGTTTGGTCGCCAAAAATAAAACTTCCCAAACCATAAGCAATTGGCCGGCCCTTATAAATTTCCGCACCCTGTAAGCGTTCTGGGTGGTAGCCCACCACCAAATCTGCCCCCTCATCAATAGCAAAATGAGATAATTCTACTTGCCACTCGCTAGGAACTTCATCTAATTCTGCACGAGTGTGATAATTAATAACAACCCAATCAACTTGAGTGCGGATAGCTTTAATATCTTCTTGGATTTGAGACTTCAGCAAAGCTGTATTTTCAGCATTAGCCTGATCATAAGCCAAATAAGCAATACGTTGACCTTTAACATCAATAATCGAAGGTCGCCGTGATGGGGAAGTATTCTCACCGGCCCCAAAATAATGAACAGCGGCTTGTTTAGAGGCATTTTCCGTTTGAGAATCCCCATCAGCCGCCACAGTCACCTGATCGACACCTTCAGAAGAGAGACGGTTGAAAGTAAAACTCAATTCCCCACTTGTCAAAGGAGAGTCCAAACTAACCGTAGAAAAATCAGCCTCGCGGTAGATGTCAAAGTCCGGGGCTAAAGACGGTAAATGGGGGCCCATAGTTTGAGTTGTCAGATCCTTACCAAACATCAACGTAACGATGGGGTCGCTTGGGTTTAGGACTTGATTGTGGGAAATAACAGGTAGAGTTTCCTTGCCGGTTCGCACAGAAAGGGGACGAACTTCTGGCACCTGCGACACCGAAGACACCCTACTCGCAACACGCGAAGACGGCAAAATAGAATGATAAGTCAGACTTGCGCTGAGAACAAAAGACACTATAGCTGTTCCAGCCATTAACAACGCCCGCAGAGTTTTAAAACTAATTTGCTTTGCGTCGCCCTCGCGGTGTCCCCGCCAAGATTGAGTAGTCCGACGTTGGTTTGCTGGGGTAACAATGCGGACAGATTGTTTCCAGAGGATCTCAGACTTGCCCGCAGCTTTGGCTATGATACGAACGCCTTGGATAACATCAGAATTAAGTTGCCAAATTTGATGGCAAATTGACTGGACAATTTTATCTCGTTCTGCGGAGTGTTGGGACTCAATTAAGATTTGTACACAGCCTGCTTTGGCATCTTCAACACGCGCATGAATGCCTTGGGGTAGTAGAAAAGTATTTATCCAATAACTGAGGGCGCGGAAATTGCCGGCCCTAGCCATATCTAATACAGAAGGTTGTCCAACAACACTATCAAATGTCGTCATTCCAATTCAGTCCTCAACACACGCGAAACGGCTAAAAGAGTAGCACCCCAATGGCCAAAACACCATAATAATTGGTTTTTATGGGGGACTTAGATTGTAGTGTACAACGCTATCACCGATTGAACCGTGCGATAGTTAAACGTTAGTAACTGTCAATAATTGTGCCTTGTTTTGACCCTGCCCAGACATCGGTACTGTTAAAGATTAGAGTTGTGGGCCCTAGAAAAGGCAAGTTTTTATATAATCCCCATCCCACAGTGCAAAGACTTAGAACGGGTGTCAGTGATACAAATCACATTTACAGAGAATTTAAGATCACGTTTGGCTAGGATCGGGATCGGTTAGGCTGAGCAAAAAATTTTGCATATTTAAAGTAGACCTTTATTTAGGGGAGATCGGGCTTCTTATGATTCGCACACTTGTTGAATCTGCTTTTAAAACCGGTTGCCTCAGTGTTGAATCTGAAGGTTTGATCCGTCAAGTCGTTACTATGAAAGGCTATGGATCAGACGATTTGGAGGCACTTGCTAAACTCTGCACTGCTTTAGCAGCCGGTCGGATTGAACGTGAAGGACGGGGACAGGTTTGTTGGATTTTTGATGCTACTGTGCCTATTTATTCGTATGCTGCACCCTTATAAATTTTAAATAATCAACTTCTGGTAATAATTTGCCGGGCTGTGAGTCTCACCTATTTTGGGAAAAGCCGGTTCTGGGGCTAAAAGATTTTTAAAGGATATTTTTGGGTGCAGTTTATCAAAACTTAATATTTCTCTGGGGAGTGACGATTTCCACTCCTATCATTTTTTGTTGTTAGTTGAATTTAAAGTTAATGTTTTGTTATTTCTTGAGAGTCGGAAGCGAAATGGTAGGATAGGAACTGTATTTAATGGTTTCCTTAAAAGATTGTTATGACAACTGTGATTAGTTATCCGAATGCGCCCGATGTCAGCAGTGATGATTATGTGGTGCTTGGTTTGGCGACTTGTTTTATAAAAGAAGATGGCGAAGTGCATGAGGTAAAAGTTGTTGAGCCAATTCCTTCGGCTGCTTTGGAAGCAATTGTTAAGGGAATTCCTACGTCTTATCAAGTGGCTTTAGCAACAAATTTAGGGACAGTTTTAGAGGGAGATTCTTTGAAATTACCGACAGATTTTCCACCAAATTCTCAGTTTTGTGATGACTTTTCTTTTCGGGCAATTTCGGCGGCGCGTACTTATAAAAGCCGGCCTTCTGCTCAATCTCATATCGCTTTGGGCACAACTCGCGATGATTTTAAGTTTTCCATTGAGCGCAAGCGGGTATTAAATTCTCAGCGCATTATTCGTACAGAAGATAATGTAAAACAACACGAATATACTCATAAAGTTTTGTAGGCCGTTATTTTAGCGACCGGCCTATTAACTGTTAACTTTTGCCAGCGGCAGTAATTAATCTCGAAAGTGATACACGAATGGCGATTAATTCTGCCGGTGGAGGAGGTTTACTGGCAAAAATCATTGCATTGGCTAGGTTATAGGTGTTGAGAATAGGGCAGATTTAGAATAAAATTTACCTACTCCAAAACCGGCCCAACCTACCTTAATTTTTGCTAAAAAAATCCCAAAAATTATCTACATTAAAACTTGCTATCAAATCATAAATAATAACTCTGCCTTGGCCGTCTAAGACTTAAAAAATAACAACAGCGATAACGGTTAAAGTTGGAATGGTGAAAAAGTCTTAACCATCAAGAATTGAAACCCCAAAGGGTAAAGAAAAATATCTACAAAAGCAAAATAATCAGCACTAGATACAGGAGGGTAGCAAGACAAATTGCTTTTGAGAATCATCAAACGACACAAACACACTCGCCCCTAGGCTAAAGTAATTTGTAATTTCAAGGTCAGCGTTGAGGTGCCGGCGCTTTTCTAGGAGTAAATTTGTGAATAAAACAAAAAGTTTAGATTTTAAATCAAAAATTCAAGCTGGGGTAGCAATTACTAGCTTATTACTGACAATGGGCCTAGTAAACAACAAACCCGCCATATCATCCGTTGCCAAACAAACAATATTTGCCCAGTTACCGGCACAACCGACACCAACACCAGCCCCTCCAGTCCCCAGCGATGAGCAACGGATACAACAATTAGTAGACCAAAAAGTACAACAAGAAGTAGACCGCGCCTTTGGCAGAGCTACCGGCCTGCTCAACGCCTTACTAGTCGTTTTAGCATTGTTGCCCACTTTGGCTGCTTTTGGAATATGGTACTTGCTCAAAGAATTTCAACAGCAGACGAGTTCGCAACGCAGCGAGGTAGAAAGCCTTAAAAACGATGCTATTGGCCAATTAAAGACAATTATTTCATCCATTGAGCCGATGGTCGAAAAACTCAAACACCAAAATGGTGTTGCCCAAGAAACCCTAGCCACATTTCAGGCTACCGCCAACGAACCGATGAGTGTGCCTGCACCAACACCCGAAAGCACTACAGAAGAGCTAAAAAATCTTAAAAATCCTGGGGAAACAGCCGACTTATGGGCAAATACGAGCCATAACCCGCCGCCAGAAATTCCTGAAAACGAAACTTTAAGCGCTGTTGATTATGTCAAACAAGGCAATGGGCTATTTTTTGAGAGGCGTTACGAAGAGGCGATTGTCGCTTACTCTCAGGCGCTAAAACTTATGCCAGACTATCATCAAGCTTGGAGTAACCGAGGCAGTGCCCTGTTTAATTTAAACCGGCATCAAGAAGCCTTGGAGTCCTATGACCGTGCTTTACAAATTAAACCTGATTATTTGGAAGCTTGGAATAATAGAGGAAGTGCTTTAACTCGTCTGCGCCGGTATGAAGAAGCCATAGCATCTTATAACCAAGCGCTGAAGGTGAAACCAGACTATGCCGAAGCTTGGTATCACCGAGGACAAGCTTTTTTTGAAATGAACCGGCCCGCTGAGGCGCTAGAGTCATTTAATAAAGCTATTGAGGTTAAATCGGAATATGGCGATGCTTGGTACCAGCAAGCGAAAATTTTGCAACAGTTAAAGCAATATGAAGAGGCAAACAATTCCTATGAAAAAGCGGCACAATTTAAACCAAATGATCCCGATATTTGGCATCAGCGGGGCAATCTGCTAACCCAATTGGGCCGGTATCCAGAGGCGATTGTTTGCTATGACCATGCGGTGCAACTTAAACCAGACTACTATCAAGCGTGGAGTAACCGGGGCAGTGCCTATGCAAAATGGTATCGCTATGAGGATGCTATTGCGTCCTATAATGTGGCTGCAAAACTCAATCCTGATGATGCCGGCATTTGGTATAACAAGGCTTGTTGTTACGCATCGGCGGGTCATGGGTCGGAAGCCCTGGAAAATTTGCAAAAAGCACTCGCACTTAATCCTTCAGAATATAAGCGATTAGCGAAAACTGATCCAGATTTTGATGGAATTCGAGAACAGGAAATTTTCAAGCAGTTAGTTGATGTATAGGGCCTTTTTTTATGAAAATCAAACATTCTCTAGTTTTTGTGATTTCTAGTTTGCTTTTGGGTGGCGTTGGAATGCCGGTGTTTGCACAAACGGCTGCGCCAACTGCGCCTAAACCTGCTGTTGCACCAAAAGAAACTCCTTTGTCTCAAAAAGAACGCCAGGAATTGCAACAACGGCGCGAACAAGAACGTATTCAGAAAGCTGTTGATAATAGTGTTAAAAATAGTTCGGAACTTCGGAATCAAGTTCAATCTGAGGTAAGTCGGAGTTTTGGTTTTACGACTTCTTTGTTAAATCTTTTGTTGGGTCTTTTAATTTTGTTTCCGATTGCCGGAATTATTGCTTTGTGGCTTTTACGGCGTAATTTAGCTTCTCAAATTAAGACAGAAGTTAAGCAAGAATTAGGTCAAGAGGTGAAAGCCGAATTAGTGAGGTCAATTCATGCAGAATTAGAGTCAAACTCTGTAGGGTCTGATGTTGCTCCAAATAATGGGGAAAATGTGGGACAGTTAAAAGAGATGATTTCTATGGCGATGGCTACACAAAATTTGATTACGGAAACTCGCCATACTATAGAAGATTCTGCAAATTCTCAAGCTAAGGCTGAGCAGCTTTTAAGGGATGTTTTTGAGCGTTCACAACAGCCTCCTTCTGATCGTTTAAATGAGGGGTATGAACCGCCAAAAAAGCATGAGCAAGAACGTTTAAATCATCAGGATTATCAGCCTCCCCAAGAGCCGGTAGAAGATAATTTTCATGGCTATGAAGAGGCGACTCCTGAGCCGGTGGAAGAGGCGGTGACGGAGGTGGTTTATGAGCCTTATGTTCAACAAACCAATCACTCGAATAATGATGTTTATCAGCGTTATGAAAATACCCAGCAAGTGCGTTTAGAAGAAGATGATTTTGATGATCGATTGCTTGATGTTACTCCTCAATATTCAAGTAACGGTGAGGTAAATCCTCAAGAGGTTATTGCTCATTGTGAGCGCGCAATTCAAGGCAATTATGAGGATTTTGAAGCTTGGTGTGCGAAAGGAGTTGCGCTTTCTCAATTGGGACGTTTTGAAGAGGCACTGGGGGCTTTAAATA
The DNA here is from genome assembly GCA_036704045.1 of Halomicronema sp. GTDB lineage: Bacteria > Cyanobacteriota > Cyanobacteriia > Cyanobacteriales > Oscillatoriaceae > Ancylothrix. The sequence continues at coordinate 55,397 of DATNQM010000014.1, forward strand.
AGTCTTTGCAGTTTAATTCTGAGTTTGCAGATGCCTGGTATGAAAAGGCTCGTTGTTATGCTTTGCAAGGCAAAACTGATTCGGCTTTGGAAAATTTAAGACGTTCAATTCATTTAAATCCGAGTAAGCGACAAATGGCAAAAAGTGATGCGTTTTTTAATGCTATTCGCCAAAGTATCGGGTTTGAGGAAATGGTGGCGGCTGGATAAATTTGTTAAGATTCCTTTGTCATTTGTCATTGGTTGTGGTATTTAGGGTGGGCCGGTTTACTGCCCTAAATTTCTCAAAACTCAACGGACAAAAGACAAAGGAAGAATTAGCTCTTACAAGTATTTTTTTAGCAACAATTCTAGCTTTTGTTTTGTCGCTGCGGAAACTTTATCTAAAGGCGTTAAAATTGCATACTTTAAGGCAGAATGGGCGCTACTTTCTGGTGGGTTTTCTGTTAGTCGCCTTACAGTTTCTTGAATTACTTTTTGGGCGTTTGTGGCGTTGCGGTGTAAGTTGGCAACCACCATTTCAACAGTTACGCTATCGTGATCGGGATGCCAGCAATCATAATCTGTGGCGAGGGCTAAAGTTGCATAGGCAATTTCGGCTTCACGGGCTAATTTTGCTTCTGGTAAATTCGTCATGCCAATAATTGTTGCTCCCCAACTACGATAGAGGTGAGATTCAGCTTTAGTAGAAAAAGCCGGTCCTTCCATACATACATAGGTACCACCTCGATGCAAGCTGACTTCTGGTAATTGTAGGCTTTCTACTGCATCTGCTAAAATTCCTGCTAATTTGGTGCAAACCGGCTCACCAAAAGTAATATGTGCTACAATTCCTTCACCAAAAAATGTTGAAATGCGGTTTTTTGTACGGTCAATAAATTGATCTGGCACTACCATATCAAGCGGTTTAACATTTTCTTTTAGTGAACCAACGGCGGAAGCTGAGATTAAATACTCTACTCCCAAACTTTTCATAGCGTAAATATTTGCCCGAAATGGTAATTCTGTAGGTAGTAGGGTGTGGTTTCGTCCGTGTCGGGCTAAAAATGCTACCCGTGTGTTATCAAGAGTTCCTAAAATGATTGCATCGGAGGGTGAGCCAAAAGGTGTGTCTATTGTTATTTCTTCTACATCTTTTAGGGCTTCCATTTTGTAAAGTCCGCTACCGCCGATGATGCCAATTTTTGCCTTAGCCATGAGAATTTTTTGCCTTTTTGTTCTGCCAAGCTATTTTACCGGGAAAGTTGCATTGGTTTACAATTTTGTTTTTTTGTCAATGATAACTATCACTTAAAGTTAACTAAATTCTCACGATTTTTAGGCAGTCAGTGGTTCGTGAAATCCTTTACATTAAAAAAAATTACTAATGTTGATACTTTCTCTTTATCTTGATCCCTATGCCTCTATCACTGCATCTATCCACTATTTCTATTGAACAAGTAGTCGAACGCATCTTTAGAATGCGCCAAATTACCCGAATTGACCAGCGTTTGCTAATGACTGCGCTTTTGTCTAAAGATTCTTTAACGGAAACCGATTACAAAAATATTAATAAAGTTTTTGATGCCCTCCAGCAAGGTTTAATTAAAGTTGCTGATTAAATTTTTGCTGAGTTAGCGACTTTTTACCGGCCAGGGTATAGTTTTATCTTGTGCCAGTTGCTGGGAAACGACTTCTGCACCAAATCGGTTTAGGTGACTGGGGTCTGCAAAATAATTATATTGTGTAAGCCACCGGCTCGATAAATCCCGAAACATAAATCCTTCTTGTCCGGCAGTTTTCCACATAAACTGCACATATTCTTTTTCAAATTTTAGCCTGACTGGATCTAAATAATCTCGCGTTAATGGCAAGTTCACTACAAGTAAAGGTATGCGGCGAGATTTAGTAAAGCTGACTATAAATTGCAAAGCAGTTGTTTGTTCTCCTTGTAAGCTGAAATTGGCATAGTCTCCGTCATATTGACCGGCAACGCGGGGAAAGCGTTGGTAATAGGTGTTGGGGTCAAATCGCTGAGAAAGGGGGTTAAAGCCATTGAGAGCAGGGTCTTTAGTGGGGTTTGTTTGGTTTTGTGCTATTTTTTGCGATGTTTTGCCGGTAAAAGAGCTAATTTCGTTGATGTGTTGGCTCGGTTCTGCCCCGGCTATCGGACTGGAAGGGAGAAAATTAATGGGATCGCTATTTAATCCTCCGGGGGGGATGATTTTTTGACGGAAGGGCGGGGGAGTGCTGGGTGTTGAGGGAGTATTAGGGCGTGACGCTGGTGGTGTATTCGCGGGTTTATTTGGGGTTGGACGGGTGCTGTTGCTTAAACGTTTATATCCTTCTGAAGCTATGATGGCATTGTAGGTGCGATCAACTCGACCGCTATTAAATGCTCTGGCACCATCAGCCCAAACAATCATGCGCGGTAATTGTTCGGGGGTTAAAATTTGCCTCAATAATATTTCTACGACTTGGGCTGTTGCTCCATTTATGCCAAAATTAAATATCTTTAAATTGCTATTTCCTCTGGCTGCTAATGCTTGCTGTAATACGGCTGGATCGATGCCTTGAACACCTCTGGAACTGCCAACAATTAGTATATCAGGGGGGCCAGAAAGGGCGGTGAATTTGAGATATTTTGCGAGTTGCCGGTCGAGAAATTCACTATCAAAACTTGGGTGAGATGCGGGGTCTATATTTGTAGAAATTTGGGTGTTTTCTGGTTTATTTTCATCAAAAAAATTGGGTTCTGATAAATTAAAATTAATCTCTCCGCGAAAGGATGTAACAGGAGAATATTCGGCGAAAACCGGCCTATTAATTATTCCCAAACTACTCAGCACTAGCAGTAAGTAAATGTTGATTTTTTTCATAGGTATCAGAGGTAAACACTTGATTGAATTGATCAATTTTTTGGAATAGAATAAATTTTGACTGCTAAAAGTTACAGTTATTTTATTCTTGATCCGGCTTTCTTACTCCTTGAACTTATCCTACCAAATCTCCTCACCAAAAATTACCAATTACCCAAAAAACCAGCCGGTCTCTAATCTGCGGTTAAAACCAGGAATCATGTTGTTTTAGGCTGAATTTAGGCTTAGGTATCTTGCAATAACCAAAAACCACTATAGGTCATACCTGAGTCATCGGGGCGTATTAAAATAAAGTGTAATTGGTGTGATTGTTGTTTGCGTTGTTGATACATTAAACCGGCTTTTGCAACATCGACATCTTCAAAGGTTGCGAGTACCCACCTATCGGCTAAACCGGCATCTAAAATTAATCCATCGGGTGCACCGGCAATATAATTTAAGGCAGCTGGTTGTGTTTCTTGTAACCATTTGGCTAACCGAATAGATTGTCTGCCTCCATCTATAATAATCCCCGGTATGGGTACGGTGGAGGCTAAGCCTAAGTTAACGGGATAAAGAGATTTTGGCATACTTAAAATTGGAATTGGCAAGTCGGCAAATACTTCTATTAAATCCCCGGCATTGAGGGTTCCAAAGCGCCATTCTTTCCCTTGAATTGGTGCAGGAATGGGAGGCAATTTTTCAAAGGCAAGGGGTTCAAAAGATTCGCCGGTGTAATATTCATTGTTTTTATATTCTTGCTCTGATAACCAGGTTTTTAGGTGAAGACAATGGCGGTTTGGTTGCACCGGCACTCCTAATATTTTTCCACTGGTTTCTATTAAGCCTAAACACTGGGGACGAAACACATCAAAGCGATCTGGTAAAGTTCCATTTTGAATTTTTTTGAGACTTTCCGTAAGCCAATGGGCGTTAACTTCTGATTGAGGACAAATAGAACTATATCTAAAACCGGCATCTGACGAGTCACAGACACACAATTCCCAGAGAGTTTGTCCCCTTTGATTTTTGTAGGGGCGTTTAGAAAAATCTATTTGCCAAATTTTCATTTTATCTGTAGCCAAAGGATTGCTTAAAACTATGATAAACCAAGGAGAGAGATGTTATCATAACTAAAATAAAATGGTTATAATTTAATTTTTTGAAGAGAAGAGGTGGAAAATGAAGAGATTTTTTTTGATGAGTTTAGGGGTGATGGTAGTTGTGGGGATGGCCGGTGGTGTGGATGCCAGCCCAACTGAATTTGGTCATGGTTGTGGGACGAGTTGTGGGGTAAAGGTGAAAAGAATTAGCGATGTAAAAAATGTTCGTTTACCTTCTGGTAAAGAAGTGAAGACTGCAAAGTTTCTCCAGCAACAGTTTATTAATGGGAAGTTAAAAACAACTAGTCAGCGACAATTTTTTGCTGATTGTCAGAAGCGAGAATTAGCCTCAGTAGAGGTGGGTTCTATTCCTAATCAAAAAGATTGGGTGAAACTGACCGGAGATGAAAGCGATTATACAACAGTGGCGGCAGGAAGAGGTTATTATTTTGATGCTTTGTGTAAGTAATACCAAAAATATCAAAATTAGTAAAACTAAGTTTAGCGTAAATAAATTAAAAGAAAAAATTGTAGCTTTTTAGAAGCGGGTTTATTAAGTTTTGGGTTCTCTCTACCCTTGGCTAATAAAGATAAAAACTCCCCCCACGCAAAAGAAAATGGTGGTGGTGGTTGCCTCGCTAGAAAGACAAGAAGAGAGAAGTTTACAGCTAAAACGAGATTAAGCGCCGGCTGGCTGGTATAAAAAGCGCGTGGATTAGCTAAAATTTGGTAAATTAGCAAACCCTATATCGTTGTTTCAACTAAGTGTGCTTATGAATCCTGCCCTGTCTCAATTCGGTGAAAAAATGTCCAATCTCACAGGGGTGCGGGCAATTATGAAAGATATTATTGAAACCCTGCAAGCTGGAAAAGGGCAGGAATTCATTAATTTAAGTGCCGGTAATCCGGTGATTTTGCCAGAGGTTGAGCAATTATGGCGCGACTGTACGGCAGATTTGATGGCGAGTCCTGAATATGGGGAGGTTGTGTGCCGGTATGGTTCTTCGCAAGGATACCAGCCTTTAATTGATGCGGTGGTGAAGGATTTTAATGGACGTTATGGGTTAAATTTAACCAGCCGCAATATTTTGATCACACCAGGTTCTCAGGCGCTTTATTTTTATGGGGCAAATGCTTTTGGTGGTTACTCAAAATCGGGTCAGCTTAAACAAATTGTTTTGCCTTTGAGTCCTGATTATACTGGTTATGGTGGAATTGGTTTTGTACCAGAAGCTTTGGTGGCTTATAAACCAACTTTAGATATTAATGAAGCCGGCCATAGTTTTAAATATCGGCCTGATTTTAGTCAGTTACAAATTAATGAAAATACCGGCTGTGTTTTATTCTCCCGTCCTTGCAATCCCACCGGCAATGTGATCAGCAATGAAGAAGTGCAAAAAATTGCTGATTTGGCGGCGCCTTATGATGTGCCGGTGATGGTGGATTCTGCCTATGGGCCTCCGTTTCCAGCGCTGAATTTTACAGAAATGCAGCCGATTTTTGGCGGTAATATTATTCATGGAATGAGTTTATCAAAGGCCGGTTTGCCTGGGGAACGAATTGGGATTGCTATTGGTGATCCTGATGTAATTCAAGTTTTAGAAAGTTTCCAAACTAATAGCTGTATTCATTCCCCGCGTTATGGTCAAGCAATTGCGGCACGGGCTATTGAAAGTGGCGCTTTGGCAGATATTTCTGAGAAGGTAATTCGCCCTTATTATCAACAGAAATTTACTGTGGTTGAAAAGACGCTAGATGAGACAATGCCGGCTGATTTACCTTGGTTTTTACATCGCGGTGAAGGAGCAATTTTTGCTTGGTTGTGGTTAAAAGATTTGCCGATTTCTGATTGGGAATTTTATCAAGAGTTGAAAAAGGTTCGGGTGATTGTGGTGCCAGGAAGTACATTTTTCCCTGGCTTGAATGAAGAATGGGAACACAAACATCAATGTTTCCGCATTAGTTTAACCGCAAAAGATGAGGAAATTGAAACAGGAATGCGTCGTTTAGCTGAGGTGGTAAAAAAGGTTTATCAAGCTGGAAAAGTAGCGGTGATGGCTTAATTTTTTAGGTGGGCTTTTGCCCACCAATTAGCTATAAATTGAACGCGAGGAAAAAAGAATGTCAAACAGTTTTTGGTTGGCTTTACATCGGACTGGAGGAGTTTTTGCTGGGGTACTACTGCTGGCCGGTAATGCAGCTGCCTCTGTTCAAAATCCGCAAATTTTAATGAAATTAACTCAGTCTAATTCGCAGTTAGCACCGCCTGGAGTAAAGCCGACGGATTGGGCATTTCAAACTTTACAAAGTCTTTTTTCACGCTATAGTTGTATTCCTTTACCTAACAAGGTTTTGACTCGTTATGAATTTGCCGTTGCAATGAATAATTGTCAAACAGCAATTAAAATATTTACAATGCCATATCCTGACCCTAGCGTTAGAGAAGAAGAGAGAATAAATTGGCAAAAATTAGAACAAGAATTTGCCGTTGAGTTAGCACAAATTAGACAAAATCAGGATTTAGGAAATAATAATATTGCTCCGCCTCCCCCTTCTCCTCCTGTACAAGCTACTCCTAGACCAATTTCTCCGCCGGTGGGCAGTGTTTCTCCTCTTTCTGAAAGCAGCGGAGGGGATCCTTACAATTTTGTGACAAGGGAAGATTCACCCGAACAAATATTAATTAATCCTGGTGTTTCTACGGATCCTGATTTTAATCGGGAGGGGTATAGTATTATTAACGAAAATGCTTTTCAAAGACCTATTAATAACCCTTTGTCAACTTTTTCTATTGATGTTGATACGGCTTCCTATAGTAATATCCGCCGATTTATTAATAATAGTCAAAGACCGCCAAAAGATGCGGTTAGAATTGAAGAATTGATTAATTATTTTAGTTATAATTATCCCCAACCGGAGGATGATAAACCTTTTGCTATAACAACAGAAATGGCTCCTGCCCCTTGGAATATTAAGCATAAGTTAGTAAAAATTGGCTTGCAGGGAAAAGACATTTCTACGGAAAATTTACCGCCTAGTAATTTGGTGTTTTTGCTAGATGTTTCGGGGTCGATGGATGAGCCGAATAAACTGCCTTTGGTGAAGTCTTCTTTGCGTTTATTAGTCAATGAATTAAGGGAAGAAGACCGGGTAACAATTGTGGTGTATGCGGGGGCTGCCGGTGTGGTTTTAAATCCCACTTCTGGCAATCAAAAAGAGAAGATTCTGGCGGCGATTGACAAATTGCAAGCGGGGGGTTCGACGGCCGGTGGAGAGGGCATTAAACTTGCTTATAAGCTGGCGGAAGAAAATTTTATTGAGTCGGGAAATAACCGGGTTATTTTGGCAACGGATGGGGATTTTAATGTGGGGGTTTCGAGTGATGCAGAATTGGTGCGTTTGATTGAAGATAAGCGAAATAGTGGGGTTTTTCTGTCGGTTTTGGGCTTTGGCACCGGCAATTATCAAGATGCCAAAATGGAACAGTTGGCAAATAAAGGTAATGGAAATTATGCCTATCTTGATAGTGTGCTAGAAGCGAAAAAAGTTTTGGTCAAAGAAATTGGGGCAACTTTGCTGACAATTGCTAAGGATGTGAAAATTCAAGTAGAGTTTAATCCGGCAAAAGTGCAAGCTTATCGTTTGATTGGTTATGAAAATCGGGTGTTGCAAGCTGAAGATTTTAATGATGATAAAAAAGATGCCGGGGAGTTGGGGGCTGGACATTCGGTAACTGCTATTTATGAGATAATTCCGGTGGGGGTCGAAAGTAGTGTGAAGTTGCCCGATGTTGACCCTTTGCGCTATCAACAAAGTAATGTGGAACCGACATCTCAAGGTAATGAGTTGATGCAGGTTAAGTTACGCTATAAGGCACCAAATGAGACAATTTCCCAGTTGATTTCGCAGCCGGTGATGGATGAGGATAGTAGTTTAACTTGGGCATCATCAAATTTTAAATTTTCTGCGGCGGTCGCAGGTTTTGGTATGATTTTAAGAGAGTCGGAGTATAAAGGTTCGGCAAATTTTGAGCAAGTTTTGCAACTGGCAACTGAGGCAAAAGGTGATGATCCAGAAGGTTATCGTGGGGAGTTTATTCGTTTGGTTGAAAAGTGCCGCTTGCTGCCTGATTTTCAAAAATAGACTCTTTGTTTTGTAGGGATTTATAACTAAAAAATGACAAATGAAAATTGGTTAGTAATTGGGACAATTGTTGCTGCTCAAGGTTTGGATGGGCAAATGCGAATTTATCCAAATTCGGATTTTCCTCAAAGGTTTTTAGAACCGGGACAGCGGTGGATGAGACGCAATGACAGTGAGGAAGCAAAACCGATTGAATTGTTAGGTGGTCGGGAGGTTCCTGGTCGGGGAATTTATGTGGTGGAATTGGCCGGTATTAAAAATCGTGAGGATGCGGAGGCGTTGCGAGGTTTTGAATTGTTGGTGCCTGATACTGACCGGCCTGTTTTGGAAGAAGGCGAGTATCATGTGATGGATTTGATTGGTTTGGAGGTGTTAAATTTACATACTAATGAAACCATTGGTAAGGTGGTTGATGTGATTCCGGCCGGTAATGATTTACTAGCTGTAGAATTGTTTGGCATGGCGTCAGAAACTCCCCCTGAAGAACCTCAACCAGTGCACCCTTCTGCTCGTCGCGGTGGCCGAAAACGTAAAGTTTCTAAGGTTCGTCAGCCGCAGGTTTTAATTCCGTTTGTGAATGAAATTGTGCCGGTGGTGGATCTTGAGGCGGGCCGGTTGGAAATTAATCCTCCTCCCGGTTTGTTGGAAGTGTAGTTTTTCTGTTTGTCTGGTGGGCTCTGCCCACTAATTCCAAAATCGAATATTTTTTATCCAAAAATGACATTTTACTGAAGATTATGTAGTTAAATATACGAATACTAGGAGAAAATTTTTTTAAATTAAGAGGGTCACAAAGTTGAGTGCGAAAGGGCAAAAGTGGCTTTAAAAGTAGCCGAAAACTTCTCTCAACTTTGATTTAACTAGGCGAGACTTTATGACAGTTTCAAGCATTTCTTATTCCCTCCAAAAATCTCTCCGTCTGACGATTATTTCTCGCTTTTTGCAACCGGTTCGTCATTGGTTGGATGCAGTCAAAATTTATAACCGCCAACAGGCTAAACTGATTTGTTTATTGATACCTTCTCAATGTCCCTTTGAGCGAGAAATTAAAGTTTTTGGCAAAAGTTTGTTTCATATTCCGCCTTTGTGTAAACTTAATCCCTTGTATGAAGAGTTTGTAGGGTTGCGTTTTCGCTCGTTATGTTTTCTTTCAGATGTATGCAAAGAAGATGTTTCTATTTATTGTCGTTAAAGGGAATTGAAGTAGGCACATAGGCTTGAGGAAGGTAGATCGTAAAGATACTCCCTACACCTATTTTGCTTTCAAAGCTGAGAGTACCGCCGTGTAATTCTAGGGCTTTTTTGACAATAGATAAACCCAGGCCGGTGCCTTCAAAATTATCGGTGTTTTTGCCACGATGGAATTCTTCACATAAGTGTTTTTGATCGTCTTCAGAAATTCCTATTCCCCGATCTTTGATGCGAAAAATTGCTTGGTTTTGTTCACAAGTTACTTCGCACTGAACTTTCCTAGCATCGGGAGAATATTTGACGGCATTTAACAGTAAATTGATGAAAATTTGCCGTAAAATTCTTAGGTCGGTTTGTAGGATGATAAACTTGCTATCTCGACTAGTTATTTTTAGACTATGGGTTGCTTTTGTCATTATTTGTACATCTTGCCAAATATCTTTTAAAAATGGCTCAATTTCTAGCTGAACCGGCTCAAAATTTAATTTACCGGCTTCTGCTTTGCCAATGGCAAGAACTCCATCGATCATCCCACTCATATTTTTAATGGTGGTGCTAATTTTCTCAAACCGGCTTTGTTTTTGTTGGGGTGTCATTTTTTGACTATGCAACTTCAACAAGTCGGAGGAAGTAGCAATGATGGTGAGAGAGTTTTTCAGTTCATGGGAAATTGTCGAGGCAAACTGGGCTTTAATTTGGCTCGTTTGTTTTTCTTTTTCTAGGGCTTCTTTTAAGCGTAATTCTGCTTGTTTGCGTTCGGTAATTTCTTCTATGGTTCCCTCATATCCTACGGCTATTCCATAATCGTTATAAATTAATTTTACAGTTTCTGATATCCAAATTATAGTGCCATCTAACTTGGCAATTTGTGATTCAAAACCCCTGACAACTTCTTGCTCTTTCAACAATTCAATTAACATTTGGTGCCGATGGGGATCAACATAAAGCTTAGCTTTTAAATGATTTAAAGTTTTGAGCAGATGTTGAGGATTTTCATAACCATAAATTGTCGCCAATGCAGCATTAGCTATTAAAAAATCTCCCTTTTTTGTGGCTTGAAACATTCCAACGGCAGAATGTTCAAACATCTGCCGATATTTTTCTTTGGGTTGTTGCAGTTTTTTCCAGATTTTTACGGCTAAAGGGTTATTAAGGGGTAATTGTTCGCTGATAGGTTGTGGTAAGCTCATGTATTGATGCAATTTACCTGCCAATTTTACTCCCATATCTAAAGGCATCACTTTATCCCCACACTCAATTACTTTGATTAATTAGAAAAGGTAACGGCAATTTGTGGTTAAGCCACAAAAATTTTAAAAGCTTTCATTCATTGCCTAGGAATGAAAATTAGCTATGCAGAAGATGCTTTAACAAGTTTTTGAGTTTGGCTATTGGTTGCCATCTATACCTAATTTTTTCCAAATTAGGAGCCTCTTTAAAAAATAACCTATCTTTGGGAATAAAAAAAGTTCTTACTGGACATTTAAAAAGTTTTTTCCAACCGTAATGATAAGCAAAACTAATAGCAGACAATTAAATCAAGGGCAAAATAATTTCAAATTCTGTGCCGGTGGAATCGGGTAAATCGTTTTCATTTTCTGCCCCACGCCAGCGAGATTTAAAGTGAAATTGTCCGCCATGTTTGGCAGTAACAATCCAATAACTTACGGCTAAACTTGTTTCTTTTTCTACTCGTTTTTCAGCAGAAAAAGAGTCTAAAATTTGCCGTTGTTTTTGGGGAGACATTCCGGGGCCGTTATCGGCTATTTTAATGATAACACCCCGCGAGTGGTGTGTCTCGCTGTTGTTTGGATCCCAAGCACATACAGATGTTGTAATTTCAATGCGGGGTTTATAGGTTTGTTTGGCCGGCAGATAGGTTAAGGCGGCATCCCTAAACTCTGCGGCAAATTTTTGGGTTAAAGATTGGTTAATGAGTGCGTCAAGGGCGTTACTAAGAATATTCATAAATACTTGGCTGAGTTGACCGCCATAACAAGATACTGGTGGCAAGTGTCCGTAATTTTTTATAACTTCAATTTCTACGGTAAGCCTGCTTTTTAATAACAATAATACTGCATCAATAGAGGCGTGCAAATCTGCTGGTTTGGCATATACTTGGTCTATATGACAAAAATTTTGCAATCCCAAGGCTAGTTTTTTTAAGCGTTCTGCGCCGGTGCTGATGCTGCTGAGGGTTCGCTGTAAATCTTCTTGCAAAAAATCAAATTCTATTTCTTCTTTGAGTTTGACAATTTCTGTTGGTAATACAGGAATTAATTTTTCGTACGAGTTAACGACTTTCATTAATTGTTGAACATAGCTTGATACATAACTTAAATTTCCCCAAATAAAGCCTACAGGGTCTAAAATTTCATGGGCTACTCCATCAACTAACCGGCCTAAAGATGCCATTTTTTCACTTTGAATAATTTGGGCTTGCATTATTTCAAAACGCATTTGGGTTTCAATACCCCGAATTTGCCAGTACGCAATATTTAATTCTTGGGCGTTTAATAATTGATAAATATTAGCTTCAGTTTGAACGACTACAGGTTCTCCTTGTAATTCTGGAGGTCGTCGCAAGGCTTGCCTCGCTGCTTCGACAACTAACATTTTTCCAGGTAATACTAAAACCTGATTGCGTGCATAACTATAAAGTACGCTTAGAGGTTGCTGCAAAAATAACTCTATTCCCTGCGGTCTCAGTAAGTATTCTAGCAAGCGCTGGCGAGATATCATGCCAGTAAATTTGCCTTCAGAACGTAAAATTGCTCCGGGAAGTAAGGGGTGTTTTTCAAAAATTGCGGCAATAGCGCTACCTTTGCAATTAATTTCAACGTCAAAATTATACAGTGGTAATTCTTGCAATGTAGACTCGATGCGGAGGTCTTGATTAGCACCATCCGATAAAATAGGCGCTTTTATTTGAGAAGTAAATTCTTCTGGCACTTCAAAGAGATGAGTCGCCGGCCAACCCGGACGTATAAATTTCAGCAAACAGGAAGCTGTGGTTTTAGCTTCAGACCATAGCCTAACATTATCTGCTGCTCAACGACGCAGTTTATGCAACCGGCAACAAAATTTCAAACTCTGTGCCGGTTTCTATTTGGTTTTCTTCTTTGTTAGCCCATCTACTTGATAAGTTCAGTTTGCCTGTATGCTTTTCTGTAACTATTTGATGGCTAATGGCTAACCCTAAGCCGGTGCCTTTTCCTAGGGGTTTTGTTGTAAAAAATGTTTCAAATATTCTACCTTGAATTTCTGGGGGAATACCGGGGCCGTTATCAGCTATTTTTATAAATATCCATTCTTCTTGTTCAATTTCTTTGAGGCCGGTTGTAATAGTAATTTCTGGTTTCCAGTCTGGTTTTTGGGTTGGTAATTTTTCCATTAAAGCATCAATGGCATTGCTGAGTAAGTTCATAAATACTTGGCTTAGTTGTCCTGAATAGCAGGGAATTTTTGGCAAGTCTTCGTAATTTTTAATGAGGTTTATATCATATTTGAGGCGGTTATTTAAAATTAAAAGGGTACTGTCAATACATTCGTGAATGTCAGCCGGTTGTGGTTTTTTTTCGTCGAGATGGGAAAAGTTTTGTAAACTGCTAACAATTTTTGTCAGCCGGTCGGCAGCTATTTTGACACTTTCAATCATTTTGGGCATATCTTCTCGCAAAAATTCTATGTCTATTTCTTCTTTTGTTTGTTCTATTTTGTTTTGGTCTTTTATGTCTAATTCGTCGTAGGTGTCTTGCAAATAAAGTAAATCTTGAAAGTAATTATCTAAAAAAACCATGTTCCCAGAAATGCAGTTAACTGGGTTGCGAATTTCGTGGGCTATACCTGCTACCATTCTGCCCAAACTTGACATTTTTTCGGTTTGAATCATTTGGGCTTGAGTTTGTTCGTGGAGTAGTTGGGCAGTGAGTTGATGGATATGAGATTGAGCAATTAATAGCTGGTGAACATCTAAAAGCCGGTAAATTTGTGGGGCTAATTCTACTACTATTGGTTCATAAAGTAATTCGGGTGCTCGCTTCAAAGATTGATGGGCTGCATTAACAATGGTGGTGTTTGCTGGTACTACTAAAACATCTGTTTGGGCAAAGCGGTAGAGTGCTTCTACCGGCCGTCGAGAAAATAGTTCTACTCCATAGGGCCGGCTTAGGTGTTCTAAAAACCGTCGCCGCGAAATCATTCCTGCTAGTTGTCCGCCTGGGGCTATCAGAATGGCACCGGGAAGTAAGGGATTTTCGGTAAAGGCTTTTGCCAATTCTTTGCCTAAACAACTGGCGTTGGCAATAAAGTCATGGAGTGTTAAATCTTTGAGGGTTGAGTCTATTTTTAGGTGGCCGGTGTACGTTGTAGATACGGCGACTGGTTTTACTTCTGCACAAACTTGATTTCTAGCCAACATATTTTTTACCCGGTTATCCTTGATGAATTTTTTTTGTTGAACCCTCTTTTATTTTAGGCCATTTAATGAGTAAAATAATTTTATTTTTGGGTTCATATTTTCGTTTAATATTTAAATAATTTTTGCTTAAACTATGGTTAACCTATGCGGTTTTTTCAAAAAAATTTTTTAAAATTTAAACTATTTAGGCCTAAGTTTAGGATACTTAAAGAATAATTTTCACCAAAACTTTACTTTAATAATTACCCTAATTTTTTTATAATGATGTTTTCAAAACTACAGCATTTCGACCTTTTTCTTTAGCTTCATAAAGCGCTTGATCTGCTAAATAAATGAGGTCGGCGGGTTCTGTCTTGGAGCTAGGAATCATGCAAGCAACTCCACAACTAAGAGAAACAAAACCGTTTTCAGAGCGAATATGAGGCAGTTTTAAAGAATGTAAACCGGCCCGGATCGCTTCAGCCACATAAACACCATCGGCCGCATCGGTATTAGGCAAAATAACGGCAAATTCTTCTCCACCATAACGAGCCACCAGATCCGCAGGCCGGTGCACTGAATTACTCAGCACTCTGGCACAAGATTGCAAACATATATCGCCTGCTTGGTGTCCGTAGGTGTCGTTATAATTTTTAAAAAAATCAACATCACACAAAATTAAACATAAAAACAAATTTTCCCGACTCAAACGATGCCATTCTATTGCTAAATATTCATCAAAACGGCGGCGGTTGGCAATGCCGGTTAAACCATCAATGCTAACTTGACTTTTTAGCTGTTCATTTGCCGTTTCTAACTTTTGACGAGTTTCTTCTAATAACTCGGTGGCAAGTTGATGAATTTGGGATTGAGCAATTAATAATTCATGCAAACCAAGCAAACGATGCTCTTGATGAGCAACCTGCACCACCACTGGTTCATACAGTAATTCTGGGGGCCGGTGCAAAGATTGATGTGCTGCTTCTACAATTAATGTTTTGCTCGGAAAAATTAAATCATGGCTATGAGCAAAGCGATATAAAAATTTCAGTGGTCGAGGCAAAAACAAATCCACACCGTAGGGCCGGCTGAGATGTTCCAAAAACCGCCGCCGTGAAATCATCCCAGCAAAATTACCTTCTTCGGTCATAATTACTCCGGGTAACAGAGCATTTTGATTAAATTTTTCGGCGATTTCTTTACCTAGATAATGCGATTCTACCTGACATTCCCAAAGCTTTAAATCTTCAAGATTGGAATCTAAACGCAGCTTTTGGCAAGAATTAGCCAGTAGGGACGATGGGATTATGTCAAAGCGGGTGGCGCTTAGCATATAGTTATTTATAGTTTCCTTAGTTTGGAATCAGACAGTCGTTGCAGCAGACAACCTTAATGATTTTTTAATATTATCGGTATCATTTTGTACTTAATTGGAATGGCTAGATTAGATAATTTTACAAGCCTTTTATGATTTATGATATATTATTTGATTATATTTTTTAACTCTCTTGTAAATTTTTTGTAAAAAATTCCTACTTCCGTAAAGTTTTAAAGATTTTTTACCTATTTTTAATACATTTTTAACTTATTTATGTATACTTGTTTTGGTGTGCTTCCATAGTTTTGATAGCCTAGAGCTCTACAAAGAACAAACTTGCTATTCTAAAATTCGGTTATTCCTAGATATTCACACCATATTAAATCATCAAAAAACTTAAGCCGGGATTTCTTCACCATGTGGCCATTTGGGGCAAATATTAATTTGTTTGACCGGAATTTTGATCACAAATTCAGTGTTTTGTCCAGGGGCAGAAATACATTTTAATTGACCGCCATGTTTTTCTGTAACAATTCGATAACTAATCGAAAGCCCTAAACCGGTACCTTTGCCAACAGGTTTGGTAGTAAAAAAAGGATCAAACAAACGATCCTGCAAAGAAGCAGGAATACCAAAACCATTATCACAAATGGCAATTGAAATTTCACCAGATATAACTTCGGTACGAATACAAATTTGTCCTTTATTTTTTTTGGAATTTAAGTAGCCGGTAGCAAAAGACTCTTCTAGGGCATCAATAGCATTACTAATAATATTCATAAAAACTTGATTGAGAGAGCCAGGATAACACTCTATTTTCGGTAAATTTCCATAATGTTTAATAACTTCAATTTCTGGACGGCAATGTTGTGCCTTTAAACGATTATTTAAAAGCAACAATGTATTTTCAATACCATCATGGATATTAACTTGTTTAAGTTCCGACTCATCCAAACGAGAAAAGTTTCGCAAACAACGGACAATATCCCTAATTCTCTCCGAACCTGTTTGAATAGAAGCCAAAATGCGCGGCAAGTCTTCTCGCAAATAGCTTAAATCTATTTCTTCAATTAGTTGCTCAATTTCTGGCCTAGACTCAGGACAGTATTTATGATAACTTTCTAGCAAAAGTAATAAATCTTGAAAATACTTAGCAGCAAAGGGTAAATTCCCATGAATGAAACCTACAGGATTATTAATTTCGTGAGCAATTCCAGCCACTAAATTCCCCAAGCTAGACATTTTTTCACTTTGAATTAATTGCGCTTGAGTTTGTTGCAGTTCAGATAAAGTTTTTTCTAAACTTTGCGTTTGTTGACTTAATTGTTCATAGGCAGACTCTAGCTGAATATTCGCTTGTTGCAGTTCTTCTCTAGCTTTTGCCTGTTCCATTCTTGCACCTAAAATGCGGCAGGCTGCTAAAACCATTTCTTTGAGTCGGCTGTTTTGAATTCCTTCAGAATAATGATCAAAATGTAAAGTGAGAACTCCTAGCACAGTTCCATCGGTAGCAGGAATAGGAAACATGATAATTTGTCCCCAAGGCAACTCGCATCTATCAATGGCACACTTCAGGTGACTGCTATCATCTTCTATAACTAAAATTGTGGCATTTTCAACTACTTTTTGTAGTAATTCTCTATCATGATTAGCACTTTTTTGCAAAGCTGCTATAATTTGTTCCACAACCTGTTCACTACAACCGGCAATTAGTTGGGCAGAAACATAATTAATCAAACAAAAGGGTTCCCAGTTTTGATCATAGCGCTGAATAACTTTGACATCTCCAAAAGAGGCATTAGTAGCTTGAATTAAATAATTTAAAGTAAAACTAGCAATTTCATAAAGATCACTAGAACTTTGTAAACGCTCAGTTAAATTCAACAAAAAAGAAAGCTTTTCTACTTCTTCATTTAATTTTTGCTGACAGGTTACATCTACTAATAAACCATTCCAAAAAATATTACCGTTCGCTTGCCGAGACGGTTGAGCATCCCATTGTACCCATTTAATTTTTCCTGAAGGTAAAATAAACCGGCCCAGCCAATTCCAAGATTCTAAAGCCTCTGCTGAGTTGCTAATAGAATCATAGAAATAATCGCGGTCATCGGGATGAATCATTGATACTAAAGTTTCTGTATCCACATCCATTACACCCGCTTCTATCTCAAAAAAATTTCCAAAATTGGGATTTAGAAATAAAAAACTCAGCGAGTTATCTTTTCTCAGTAAAAATTGAAACATCAATCCAGGGATACTTGCCGGGGAAAGGCTAGAACCTTTAATAGCCTGGTAAGCAACAGTTTCTAAGTTGGCCGTTGTTAAAGCTGCTATTCCTGCATTTTGTCGGCCAGATAATAGTGGATTTCCGCTGATTGGAGAAATCATGGAGTTAGTGGGTTTCCTAAGAAACTAAAGTTTATGGGAACAAACACAGGTTTTAAAAGGCGAAGCAAAACAAAGGGAAGTTACTAATAATTTTAAAAATCGAAAAAATTTCAAAACTTAATAAAATTTTTCAGCCTGTTATATAAGTAAAATTCAATAAAGTGACCGGAATATTTTACTATTCCTATTTCTTCTTTATTTTTTTGTTTACTTATTCGTCTTAGCACTCTGTTGAATTACTAAATACTTTAGTTATTTTTTATTTTTAATATAAAAACACTCTCCATACATCTGCCTGGAGGTTTATCCTTAAAATGTATCGGAAGTTACAAAGCGGCAAAAAAGACCTGCTTGGCTTAAACCAAAAATAATTACAATTTTGCTTTTTTGTTGTTGAAGAGAGGGTTTGGCTTTTTTTAAGTTTTATTGCAAAAAATGAATTTTTATGTCTACCTTAAGATAGATGCAGAGCTACAGAAGTTTTATTTAGGTGAGTAGCTTAAACATAGTTGTTAAGGTAAGGTATAATAAAAACAGTGTTTTTAGTTTGAATCCGCCTGCTTACAAATATTAAAAACACGCCTGGATATCCAGCCCTCCAAGACTAATCTAATATTCGACAGGAATATATAAAATGACTCCACTAAACGGAATTGGACAACAGTGTGACCGATGTGGAATTATTCCCAGCAAAATAGAAGGCAGTGGCCGATTATATCTGTGGTTTCCCGTCAAACACACCCTTCATAAAATATTGTCAATTCTAGCAACTAAAAACATAACTTTTCATCTTCAAGATGAAGAATGCTTAAATATTATTTTAGATAAAGAAACTAAAGAATGGTTTACAACCGTTGTGCCGACTAAACTTACAGGCAAAGAACTAAAAGAAAGTCAAGCGTTGTGGATGCCAAGCCTCGAAGAAGCTAAATTTAAAGACTTTGCAAGGGTAATTTCCCTGCAAAATTTCCTCAGTTTAGGGCAATCGGACTGGTTAATAGATATGTTAGCTAACGAGCGAATAACCAGCTATTTTCAACCGATTGTTTATACAACAGACACCTCTAAAATTTTCGCTTACGAAGCTCTACTAAGAGGAATTGATGAACAAAATAATATTATTCCTCCGCAGCGGATTTTTTCTCAAGCAGAATCAGCCGGTTTAATGTTTCAACTAGATGCCATCGCCAGATCCACTGCCATTCGACAAGCAAGCTTGCATGGCATCCAAGAACATTTATTTATCAACTTTTCTCCCACTTCTGTATATGACCCCACCACCTGTCTAAGAATGACAGTCAGAGCTATTGACGAAGCAAATTTTTCTCACGAAAGCATTGTTTTTGAAGTTGCAGAATCCGAACAACCCCCGGATATTTCTCACCTCATTAAAATTTTGAAATTTTATCAAGATGCCGGTTTTTTAATAGCCCTTGATGATTTTGGTAGTGGCTATTCAAACTTAAATTTAATTCACCAACTACGGCCGAATTTTGTCAAATTAGATATGAACTTAATTCGGAATGTTCACCAAGATTCTTACAAAGCATTAATTACTGAAAAACTCCTAGAAATTGCCCAGCAGTTAGACATAAAAACCATTGCCGAAGGCATTGAAACCGAAGAAGAACTAAACTGGCTACAAGAACGTGGTGCCACCTTCGCCCAAGGTTTCTTAATAGCTAAACCTACAAGTCCCCCCGCCACTAGCACGCCCAAACTTACCTCTCAATCCATTGCATTATCGGCATCATAAGGGCAATTTTAAACAATAATCAAACACTCCCTGGCAGCCTTCCATAACTGCCGGGTTTTTTGCTGCATCGTTCCGTGTGCCACTGCGTCTTTGATAGGATGTTGTAGGTTATGCCACTTTCGCGTTCCCCTCACACATTACATGAATCAAGTCAACCAGGCTTTTACAATCTTTTTAAGCTTACTAGTAGAAGCGATCCCCTTCTTGCTGCTGGGGGTATTATTTTCCGGTTTACTGCTGCTATTTGTCGATGAAGGCAAATTAGTCAAAATGATGCCTCGCAACCCCTTCTTAGGAGCCTTAGTAGGCAGTTCAATCGGGTTTTTGTTTCCCGTATGCGAGTGCGGAAATGTGCCGGTGGCAAGAAGACTTTTAATGCAAGGAGTGCCGACACCGGTGGCAATTGGCTTTTTACTCGCAGCCCCTACCATCAACCCCATCGTCATTTGGGCAACCTGGACAGCCTTTAGAGAACAGCCAGAAATTGTTGTTTTGCGCGTCGTACTTTCCTTAACCATTGCCACCATAATAGGCTGTGTTTTTAGTTCCCAAGCCGACCTCCGCCCTGTCTTACAACCGGCCCTTGCTCGTTCCATGCCGCGCTACATTACCCCCGAAAAAAAAGCCATTGAAACCACAGAAACTCCTTCAATATTATTACAATCTGGCACCTATTTACTAGGTCAACCCGGAGCCCCCCTACGCCTTGATTCAAGTATCCTCCAATCAAATTTAATTGCCGCCGGCACCGCCAAAAAACCCCTCAGCGACAAATTACGTTTACTCGCCGATAATACCATCCAAGAACTGCGAGAATTAGGAGCTGTTCTTGTTATAGGTAGCGCCATTGCCGCCATCATTCAAGTTGCAGCACCGCGCGATTTAATTCTTAGTTTAGGACAGGGGCCGGTGACATCAATTTTAGCCATGATGGTACTTGCCGCCGTCGTCTCGATTTGTTCTACAGTAGACTCATTTTTTGCCCTTTCCTTTGCCTCCGTTTTCACCAGCGGTTCCCTCCTCGCCTTCTTAGTTTTTGGGCCCATGATTGACCTAAAAGGCATCGGTTTAATGCTTTTTCTCTTCAAGAAAAAAGCCATCATTTACCTGTTTGCCCTCGCCGCCCAACTTACCTTTCTTTTCACCCTCTTAATCAACCTGCATTTTAGTTAAAATCTTTCCCATGACTTCTAATTTTGCCAAGAAAAACTCTCCCCCAAAAATTCCTAGCTTTTTATTTCCTTGGCTTGATGTTTTAGCCCTAGGAAGTTGGGGAATTTTAATGATAAAGTATTGGCTCACAAGCAAACTTTATCTCCTCATACACCCCGATTTTTTTTGGTTAGTCATTTCTGGGGGATTTGGTTTACTTATTCTCTGTTTTTTTAAAGCAGTGGAACTCCTCAGCCAATTAAGAAAAAAAACAGACAACATAGCACCAAACGTTCAACATTTAAGCGTATTTCCCCCAGGAATTGGCAGTAGTTTATTATTAATTACCGCCTTGCTAGGATTAGCCATTGAACCACAAGTTTTTTCCAGCCAAACAGCTTTAGATCGAGGTATCACAGATTTTGTAAGTTTAACTCGTTCCCAACCCCAATCTTTTCGGTCAAATTCCCGTCCTGAAGACCGTTCTATAATCGATTGGGTGAGGACTTTAAATGTTTATCCCGAACCAGATGCCTATACCGGCCAAAAAGTAAAAGTGCAGGGGTTTGTGATTCATCCGCCAAATTATAGCGAGGAATATATTATTATTTCTCGGTTTATTTTAACTTGTTGTGCAGCGGATGCTTATCCTGTAGGTTTGCCGGTGAAACTATCCCAAAATCGCAGTGCCTATCCTCCCGATACTTGGTTAGAAATTGAAGGACAAATGATAACAACAGATTTGGGAAATAAGCGTCAGTTAACCATTGAAGCGCAGACAATAACAAACATTCCCAAACCCAAAAATCCTTACGATTATTAAACCCTAAAAACTCTTGAAGCCAATGTCTAGTTCACCCATCAAATTAAAAGCATTCCAACAGCCCCTCGACCGCGTAGCCCTTGCAGTAATGTTCGTGTTGACAATTTTAATAGCACTCTTATTATTACAAGGCGACCAAACGGTTCCCAGAGTCAGGGATTTTAGCTGGGAAAATAAACAAATTGGAGGACAAGAAAGGTCATTTACCCTCACATTTACGCGGCCAATGGATCAAGAAAGCGTCAAGCAAAACTTGAAAATTGAGCCACCTTTACTCGGAAAAATTAGTTGGGCCGGTCGCAAAATGGCCTACACCTTAGAACAACCAGCCCCCTACGGAACCACCTATCAAGTAAAATTAGAAAACGCTAAAGATAAGCTCCATAAAAATGCCAAAAACCAAGGAATAATAGCCCCTTTTTCCGCTACTTTTAACAGTCGAGATAGAGCATTTATTTATTTAGGAATCGAAGGCAAAGAAGCAGAAAAATTAATGTTAGTTAATCTAACAAAACAACAAGAACCTATCATTTTAACCCCTCCCGATTTAGCCGTTCTTGACTTTATTCCTTTTCCCGATGACTCTAAAATTTTATTTTCAGCCAGAGATGTATCCGCAGGAGAACAAAGCGCCTTAGATGCGAAAATTTATACAGTCACCACCGGCATTCATCCCACCTCCCCAGGACAAGCAGAAACCAAAATTGAACCCCCAGGAAAACTTGATTTAATTTTAGATAATAAAGACTACCAAAACCTCAAATTTGACTTATCATCAGATGGTAAAACCATTGTAGTAATGCGAGTCAACAAAAACAGTCCGGGGCGTGATTTTGGTTTATGGATGATTCAACCACCGGCAAAACCTAAACAAATGAACATCCAAGGTGGAGAATTTGTAATACACCCAGACAATCAATCTATTGCCATTACCCAAGGTCAAGGCGTAGCAATTTTACCCCTAGATGCCGCAAAATCTGATACAAAACCCCTCGATTTTCTACCCAAATTTGGCCGCTTATTAAGCTTTTCCCATGACGGTGCCTCCGCCGCAATGGTACAGTTTAATCAAGATTACACACGCACATTATTTTGGGTCACAAATCAAGGAACCCAAACCGAAATTTTTCGCACCACCGGCTCAATTATCAGCGCTCAATTTGACCCCAACAACAAAAACCTTTATGGTTTATTAACTCAGCTATTAACCAACGGTCAAGACTACCGAGAAGAACCCTATCTTGCCAGAGTAGAACTGAAAAGCAACGCCATTCCGCAAGCCTTAGTCAGGCTACCAAAACAGCGCGAAGTGGAAGTAAATTTATCCCCCGATGGTTTAGCACTATTATTTGATTTACTTGTCACCGACAGGCAAAATCAAACAGCCACCGGCCCCCGTACAAATTCTGGTGAAACAATTGTTACTAGTAACTTAATGTTGTTACCCTTAGTACCCGAAAATGCCGAAGCACAAAAATCAATAAAACCCGAAGAATTACCCTTTGCTGGGTTGCGTCCCCGTTGGTTGCCATAAAAAGCATTTTTTGAGCACAACTGCATAAAACCATCAAAGCCTCCCCAATAAAAAACTAAAGCCCTAAAAAAAAGATATCAGCTAGTTTAAAATGGGAGGTTTTTTTATGAATAAAAATTGCCTTTTCTGTCCTTGGGTGCAGGATACAGAAAACCCTAACCGCTACGTTTGTCTTAAATGTCAGCGACAAAGAAACATTGATAATTTTAATATCCCTACACCAATATTCTTTATATTGGCAGCAATACTTGGTTTAATTCTGCAATCCATTATTTTAGAAAAATCACCCCAACTTCAAACCCCATCGTCCCCCAATTCTATTACCCAAAAAAGAACCGGTATGTAGTTAGTAGAAAATCTGTACCAACCATACCCACACCGGCCCATCCAAGCCCCTCAAAAACCCTAACGCTGTTCAATTTTGCGGCGTAAATTTGCTAATTGTTGACGTGCTTTTAAATGATTTGGAGTAATGCGTAAAGCCCGGTCATAAGACTGAATTGCCTCATCCAACCGGCCTAATTGTTCCAAAGCCAAACCGCGATTATACCAAGCACTAGCCGGGCCGGTTTCTGCACCCCACATTCCCTTACTTTGCAGCGCTTTATCATAGGAATCTATCGCATTTTGATACTGACCTAATTGCAACAAAGCCGTACCGCGATTGTACCAAGCCAAAGCATAATCAGCATTAATACTAACCGCTTTATCAAAAGCAGCAATTGCCTCTTCTTTTCTGCCCAGTTGCCACAAATTAGAACCCTTATAACTCCAAGCTACATCAATACTTTGGCCGCCCCAATCGCTATTTAATTCAATTGCCTTATCAAAAGCTTTATTGGCTTCTTCATTGCGCGACAAAGCCCTCAAAACCATAGCTTGATGAAACCAAGCAGCCGAATAATTTTGTTTAAGTTCAATCGCCGTTTGAAGCACACTTAAAGCATCCTCATGCCGGCCTAGGGCTCCCAACACCATCCCTTTGCCAGTCAAAGCTTCAACCGAATCCTGCTTAAGATTGAGTGCTTGGTCGTAGGCAATTAAAGCATCTTGATATTGTTTTTGACCCACAAAATATTGAGCTCGGTTCAGCCAAAATGTTACATCTTGATTTTCAGCCGCAGAAGGGGCTGGAGAAGGGGCTGGAGACGGTTCTGGAGAAGAAGTTGGGGCCGGTTGCTCCGGCATTGGAGTAGGAGTCTCAGTCTGAGAAAAAACCGGCCCCCCAACAAACAAACTCAACGCAGCAATTGAAATGCAGATGCTTCTATTAGTCCGCTTCATAGCAGTATTTAACAATTAAATTATCCCCAAATTCTAACAATCTTTTTTTCAACTATCAGCAAATTAGTTTAACAATCTTTTTCCTTACCATCTGGCAAAATTGCCTCGCAAAAATCCGTATCCACCAAAATAGCATCCTTAAGATTAGCCCCTTCCAAATTTGCCTTCACAAACCGCGCCCCAGTTAAATTTGCCCTTTCCAAATTTACCCCTTTAAGATTAGCCCCTTCCAAAGCCGCAGCTTGTAAGTCCGCTTGCCCAAGATCCGCCCCCTGCAAATTAGCAAAGCTAAGATCAACCCCTCTGAGGCTAGTTCGACTCAAGTTAGCCCCCCGCAAATTACTGTCGCGCAGATTAGAATTTTTCAAATTCGCACTCAATAAATTTGCACTACTAAGATCCGCACTTCGTAAATTAGCATTAACCATATCAGCATTAGTCAAATTAGAATTCGCAAGAAAAACACCTCGTAAATTAGTATTTTCCAAATAAATATCTCGTAAATCTGCACCACTAAGATTAGTTTCCACCAAAGACGCACCAGCCAACTGAATCAACAACAAATTAGCACCCAAAAGATTAGCACGAGTCAAATCAGCTTCTTTTAAATTCACACCACTAAGATCAGCACTACCAAAATTAGCATTAACCAAATTAGCAGCAGTCAAATCACTGTTAGAAAGGGTAGCACTCCGCAGATCCGCATTCGCCAACACAAGCTGACGCAAATCTGAACGGCTTAGGTCGGCCCCTCTCAAATCAGCACCGGCCAAATTCGCACCGGCTAGATATACAACCGAAAGATTAGTCCCCCGTAAATCACAGCCCGGACAATTGCGAGTAGCCTGTAACTGATAAAGACCAGGGGTTTGAGAATTCACCGCTAGACTCAACCCCACAACCCCCATAAACGTCAGCAACGATAGCAAAAGCAACTTCCAAAACTTCAACAACCAAGCCATCAAAATTTTTCCCATTTTCAACTAAACTCCATTCAATTGCCAGAGTTATTTTAATAAAAATTCCCTAAAAAAATGAAATTTAAGGAGTTTTTATAAAACTTTCCACCACCGGCATAGCTTGCGGCGGAATTTCATCTATTAACCGAATTGGAAAATTTGGAGTAGAAACAGACTGAGCATATTCGGAAGTCAAAAACACTTTATATTTTTCAGCATCTGCTGTCATTTGGCTGGCATAAGCTAAAACAATTGCCTTTGTATAATTGCGAATATCCACTGCTTGGTCTCCCACCACTTCATCGCCAGTAAAAAGCGTACTGGGCTGACCGGCCTGATCCAGAGTTTTACTAGGATCTTTCACACTCAAATGAGTTCCCCCCACAATTCCCACCAATAATTTCGGGTCTGGCATTTTAGAAAAAGGTACAATTTGCTCTCGAAATGCCGGCGTTGTTTTATCAGCGGAACCGGCCAACAATAAAATAGGAACTTCCACTTTACTTACCCCTGTTTCGCCAAATAATAAAGAAGCTGTAGGATTAAATACTATTGCTCTTTTAATGCGTGGCTCACGGAGTTGATAGGTGTTTTCTGGCAAACCCGAAGCGATACATTGCAAAGTTTCGCCAAAGCTAAAAGCAACTAAATTGCCTAAACATTTTTTTCTTAAACCCTCAAATTGAAATTCAGCACCGGCCACCGCTAAAGCAGTGCTACCCCCCATAGAATAGCCAACTATCAAACTATTATCTGTTGCTAACTTTCCTTGGAGTGGGCCGCTAGTTTGGTTAAGCTTCGTTAATTCATCTAAAACAAAACTGACATCTTTAGGCCGGTTTAAAAATTCCTGGGGGTCAATCAAAGGCCCACCGGCCAGAGCCGTATTCACATGATTTTCATTACTACCTGGATGTTCCAAAGCAGCCACAATAAAACCATGAGAAGCTAAATGTTCTGCCAGATATTTCATATCGGTTCTCACCGAACCCATGCCATGAGAAAATACAATCACCGGCCGATTAGCAGAAGCCCCTTGCGACCAATAAATATCAACAGGAATAGCGCGGTTTCTTTGCGTATCATTAAAATTTGTATTGAGAATTTGAACACTATTGCTGCCAGGTTCCGCCGCATTAAAAGGTAAATTTAAAGACACTTGTTGCGGCGTAAGTTGAGGAGAAATAGCACTCATAAATTGTTGGGTTTGCCAAAAGCCGGTGTTAAGGCTTCCCATGACTTCAAAAGTACGATCCAAGTCAATTACTAAACGCTGAGACGGATAATTTTCGATAAAACTAACTATCGAAAGCCCCCCCGGCGCATTGGCACCCAATACCATCGCCGCCCGCAAAGCTTGAACCCCCGCACTTGCTTCGGGCCGGTCGGTAACACTGGCAATATCGGCTAAAATTGTACTACCAATACGAGTATTTAAAAGTTTGCTAACAGCAACCACTCCCAAAGGAACTTTCGCTCTCAAAGCGCCTAAAATTGCGGTACGTTGTTCGGTAGATAGACGCTTAGCATAGCCCTCCAAATTAGAAGGGACAGTGCCGGTTTCAGCGATTTTTCGCAAATCCGCAACATCAATAGATTCGTAAAAGATACCTTTGTGGACAACCAAAGTTTGGGCAGCTTCAGCATTGTTTGTGATGTTGGTAAGGCCGGTGATAGCGGTGGCTGTCACAAAACCGATAAAATTTAAGGCCCATTTGAATTTTTGTTTCATAAATTTGTGTAAATTTTTTAAGGCATTTGAAACCAACCCTGGCTTGTTTATACAATATCAAAAAAAACAATCAGTTAAAATACAAAGACAGTTTTTTGGTAAAAGCAATGGTGGGA
This sequence comes from Halomicronema sp., assembly GCA_036704045.1. Classification (GTDB taxonomy): domain Bacteria; phylum Cyanobacteriota; class Cyanobacteriia; order Cyanobacteriales; family Oscillatoriaceae; genus Ancylothrix. Next base: position 82,131 of record DATNQM010000014.1, read on the forward strand.
AGGTTGCAGAAGTGGTTGTGGGCAATTTTTCTGGGGATATTTTTATTAGGTTTAGGAGGATGTCAAACATCCACACTCAACTCGCAGAAAGTCCTTCAGCTAACTTTATGGCATGGAATAAACCCCCCACCCAACCGAGATATTTTTGATAACCTGGTGGATTCTTTTAACGAAACTCATCCCAATATTCAAATACAATCACTTTATGTAGGACAATCTGACCAACAATTACCCAAAATTTTAACAGCAGTTGTTGGCAACTCCCCACCAGATATTCTGTGGTTTTCACCTTTTTTCACCGGCCAACTTGCAGAACTAGGAGCCATAAAACCTTTAGAAAATTGGTTAAATGCTTTGCCAGAAAAAGCAGAAATTGACCCAGCATTATTTGAAAGTATGACTTTAAATGGTCATATTTGGTCAGTACCAATGGCAACAAATAACTTAGCTTTATTTTACCGGCCTAGTTTATTTAAAGAAGCCGGCATCACCACATTACCGCAAACCTGGGAAGAACTTAGACAAATAGCCAAACAACTCACAAAAGACAAAAATGGAGATGGCCGGCCCGATCAACACGGCATCTTATTATCCTTGGGCAAAGGAGAATGGACTGTTTTTAGTTGGCTGCCATTTATGTACAGTGCCGGAGGAGAATTAATAGAAGGAAAAAAAATTAATTTAAACAATAATGGAGCCCTAGATGCCTTAAAACTTTGGGCAGATTTATTAAAAGATGGTTCAGCCATATTATCAGCCCCAGAACGAGGCTATGAACAAGATAACTTTATCAATGGAAAAATTGCCATGCAATTCACCGGCCCTTGGACATTAGGATATTTAGCCCAAACAAAAATAGACTTTAATGTCTTACCTTTACCCGTAGCCAAAAAACCGGCAACAGTTATCGGCGGCGAAAACTTATTTGTAATGAAAACTAGCCCCGAACGCGAAGAAGCCGCCTTAAAATTCTTAAAATATGTAATAGGAAAAGACTTTCAAACCCAATTTGCCCTAGGCACCGGCTACCTCCCCATAAACTTGCAAGCCAGACAAAGCCAAAACTATCAAGAATTCATCAACAAACAACCCAGCTTAAAAATATTTCTTGACCAAATGAAATACGCCCGTTCTCGACCCATTCGTAGTGGTTATGCCCGAATTTCCGATAGTTTAGGCAGAGCAATAGAAGCAACCTTATTAGGAGAAAACCCCAAACAAGCCCTAGAAACCGCCCAAACCCGTCTAAACCTAAACCTACCAAATCCCAACTAAAAACCCCCCAGTACCCTCAGTGCCCTCTGTGGATCCCTCCGCGACCTCTGTGTGAAAAAAACCCCCTCCGCAAAAAGCGAAAGGGGGAAAAAACCTAACCAACATCAACTTTTAAAAGCTCACCCAACTGAAAAAGCCGGCGTAACTGATGACCATCCCAAGCCGGACAAAAAGCCCCTTCTGGAACCACAGAATCACGCAAATGACTGTGCAACCAGAAATAGAAAACCTCTTGTGCCCGCTCAAGAGAAACATCTAAATGCAACAAATCCCCCAACTTAACCATCCGCTCAATACGCTCAATTTGCACAGCAGCCGTCTGCGGATCAACCCCCTGCAACAAATGCCACAAAGAACGCAAAATTAACTGTTCCAAAGTTTGCTTTACTTCAGGAATATTCAACCGGCATCGCAAATGATTTGCCTCTTTAGCTATCGCCTCCAACTCCGTCAAATGACCCAAACCCAAATAAGCACTATCACTTGACAAATCACACAATTCGTGATAAAGCTCCTTAGCCTCCGTCAAACAACGATGAGCCAAAGCAATCTCTGCTGCTACCTGCAACTCTTGGGGAACCGCCAACTCATCGCGGTGGAAACCCATCATCACCCCATAATTATCCCGGTAAACCTGCGAATAAAGCTGATCCAAACGCAGCAGCGTCTCCTGACTCAACAAACACATAATCCGGTGGCGTTCTTCGGCAAACAAATCGCGTAAACTAAAATACTTGCCATCAAAATGCTCATTCATCGCCAAAATCGCACCAGCCGCAGATGCCTGTTTGACAGTATCAAAAAGATGCTCTTTTGTCTGCACATAGGAACGCCGGCCGGTGAACGGTTGAATACAGCAATGAAAATCCCAACCGCCTAAATGCAGAACTGCAAACACAAACTCCGCAGTTTCTAGCGTAATTTCTGAACACAATTGCAACTGACCCACAGCCAAAGTTAGGGGGCCCATTCGCTGCAAATGGTAATCTTTTAAATCTGCCGAATAGCAATAAACCCGCTCATGTTGAGGGTAAGTTGTAAACAAGCCACTAATGGCATAATGCGCCGCCACTTGTTGCAAAGAAATTTGAGAAGTTAAAACCTGATGCCGGTAAACCTGAGCCCCCTCTTTGAAAAATTCAACATTACTAGGAGCCTTTCCTAGCAACTCCACAAAATGATTTTCCAATTGCACACCGGCCACATCCGCCGCTAATTCAATAGCCCGCGCCGCATACCGCAAAATTTGCACACCTTCCGGCCGAGACAACTCCTCAAAAAACCAACCGCAACTTGTAAACATCAACAGCGCTAAACGCTGCATTTCCAACAACCTGAGCGCATCTGTAGTTTCAGCCTGCGTCAATTCTCGACAACCATGATTTGCAAAAAAGCGGGCAATATTTTCTGGATTTCTATCTTGAATTACGCCAATATAACCATCTCTCGCCGCCCAAACATCGCGGAAAAAGCGATGTCCTTGTTCCTCATAAACCTCGATTAATTCATCCCGCAACCAATTCAAAGCATCCCGCAAAGGCCGGCGCCATTTTTGATGCCAACCACCACCACCACCGCAACCGCAATCATCTTGCCAACGATCCACCCCATGAGAGCAACTCCAAGCCGTCACCGGCTTTAATTCTACTTCCCAAGTGGGCGGATTTAAACTCAAATAATGAGCAAAATTTGTTACTTGCCAATCACGCTTGGGAAACTCTTCCGTAAACACATAAGCAAGACATTTTTCTGTACCATATTTGTGATGACCAAAAGTTTCTCCATCCGTCGCCACAGAAATTAATTGACTAGGCCGGTGGTCTCCATGAATTGCCAAACCCAACCGGCCCGAAAAATGACCCGCAGAACTCAACACATCATTAAAACCCATATCCCGCGAAATCGGCCCATCATAGAAAAAGATATCAATATAACGCTCTTCTTCCTGTTCAGAACAATCTACTTTTTCCTCAACATTTGCCTCAGTTTTTTTCAAATAACAACGATAAGGACGAGTTGGATCAATTTGCGCCCCTCCCACCTCATACCATTCGGGATCAACAACTTGTGGGGATGGGATCAACCGGCAACGCTGCGCTTGCGACGGCGCTAACACAATAAACTTAATTCCTTCCTCTACCAAAACTTCCAAAGTAGGATAATCCACCGCCGTTTCTGCAAGCCACATTCCCTCTGGATCGCGGCCAAATCTAGCGCGAAAATCCTCTTTTCCCCAGCGAATTTGCGTATATTTATCCCGCGTATTTGCTAAGGGCATAATAATGTGATTATACACCTGTGCAATAGCATTTCCATGACCATTTAAACGCTCTGCACTTTTGCGATCTGCCTCTAAAATGCGGCCATAAACTTCTGGATCGTGGCGTTCCAACCACGTCATCAAAGTAGGGCCAATATTAAAACTTAAATACTCATAATTATTTACAATTCCTACCACTTCCCCCTCATCATTTAAAATCCTAGCAAAAGCATTTGGACGATAACATTCATGGAGAATTCTTTCATTCCAATCATGAAAAGGAGTTGCACTTGGTTGGCGTTCAATTGCATCTAGGTAAGGATTTTCGCGGGGTGGTTGGTAAAAATGTCCGTGAATCGTAACATAGACACCATTTGCCACCGGACGAGATTCGGTTTTTGCTTCTTCGGCTGTTATAAGTTCTTCTAGTTTGGCATTTGTTGCGCTGCCATTTTCATTTTTTTCTTCTTTATCTGTTAGCAATTCCGAAGCCATTGCCGTCCGTCCATTAGACGAAACTTCATAAATAGATGTCATTCGTTTTTACCTGTAATGAAACGAAACAAGTCTTTACATAAAATTTGTCAATTGCAGCTTGTTTTTAGGTTATTGCCTTGTTAACCAACGTTTGTTTAATGCTGCACGATTCAATTTTACCACCCTAAAATTAAAACTTGCTTTTGTTAAAAAACAATAAATTTTTGACGTTGGTGTTTGCCTAGCATATTTTTTTAAATTATCGGTCTAAAAAAAGCCCAAACCCTGTATATTCCTTACCACCATTGACAAAAAAGAAATAGACAAGAAAATACCTAACACCGAAACCATAAAATTTAAAACTTTATAATCCTACCCTTAAGCAAAAAATCAACCCAAAGAATGCTATTTTTGCCCAACACCGGCCACAATAATTCTACCCATAGCAAGAGATTGCCCCCAACTGCACCGAAATTTCCCACCAAACTGTAATAAACAACACCGATAGCCCCAAACCAATTAATTATCGACTGCTAAACCAAATCTCAATATCACAAACATATATTTTTGTCAATAAACCAAACAAAATCAACAATCAACCATAAACCATGAACTATCCTAGAGTCGGAAGTGGAAATTAGGATATCCCGCCACAACCCATAGCCTTTGAAAAATAAATGCTGAACAGAAACAACTTACTATCACTTCTCCTAGTATTCATCCCCATATCCATTGCAGCCCACTTTCTGCATTGGGGATCGACGGCCATCTTTGTCACCTCAGCCATAGCCATAATACCCCTAGCAGCTTGGATGGGAACTGCCACCGAAGAAATAGCCGTTGTACTTGGCCCATCCTTGGGAGGACTACTAAACGCCACCTTTGGCAACGCAACAGAACTAATAATTGGAATAGTAGCCCTCAAAGCCGGCCTCCTAGATGTAGTCAAAGCCAGCATCACCGGCTCAATCATGGGAAACTTACTATTAGTCATGGGCTTAGCCATGCTACTAGGAGGCTTGCGCTATAAAGAACAAACCTTTCAACCCATTGTCGCCCGTACCAACGCCTCCTCAATGAACTTAGCAGTCATTGCCATGTTACTGCCAACAGCAATGGACGTAACCTCACCAGGCATTGATGAAGCAACCCTTCAGAAGCTTTCAATTGCTGTGGCCGTCGTATTAATTCTCGTCTACGCCTTAACGTTGTTGTTTTCAATGAAAACCCACACCTATCTGTATGATGTGGGTTTAGCAGAGATGGATCCATCGGATCTAAGTGAAGTCAACTTAGCCCCAGACACCAAAGAAGACAAAGTAAACCTGCCCCTGTGGGTGGGAGTCTTACTAGGCGCCACCCTCCTAGTGGCCATTGAATCAGAATTATTAGTAGACACTTTAGAAGTCGCAACTGCTAGTCTGGGACTAAGCACCCTATTCACCGGCGTAATTTTAGTACCCGTCATTGGAAACGCAGCAGAACACGCCACCGCCGTCACAGTAGCGATGAAAAACAAAATGGATCTTTCCGTTTCCGTCGCAGTGGGTTCAAGTTTACAAATAGCCTTATTTGTTGCGCCGGTACTTGTTTTAGCCGGTTGGATCTTTGGGCAACCAATGACCCTCGACTTTAACCCCTTTGAATTAGTCGCCGTCACCGTCGCCGTATTTATTGCCAATTCTGTCAGTTCGGATGGCCGGTCAGACTGGTTAGAAGGAACCTTGTTATTAGCCGCCTATGTGGTTTTAGGGCTTGCCTTTTATTTCCATCCCGTCATTACGGAAATGGTTAAATAACCTAGAGTTGGGGTAACAATTTTTGCCAAACTTTTTTAAGTCTGGCAAAAATACCCCAAACTCAAAAAGTATAAAGTCCTTTCAGCTTATCTGTATGGTATTTTTTAATAAAAAAAAATCTCTCAGGGTTGTTATCCTCTCTCTCGCTACCCTCACCATCTTAGGGGCCGGCGGTTATTTCCTATATTCTAAAACCAACAAAAACACTTTGTCACAGCCGCTTTCTACCCAAAAAGTCACCGCTGAACCCACCGAAAAAACATCCACAAACCCCACCCTCACCGGCCACAACGGCAGTATTAATTCTGTAGCAATTTCTACCAATGGCAAAATGATTGCTTCAGCAAGCAATGATAGTACCATTAAAATTTGGAACCTCCAAACAAAAGAAGAAATTCTCAGCCTCAGCGACCACAAAAAACGAGTTAATGCCATTGCAACTAGCCCAGATGGTATCACCCTTGCATCGGCTTCTGAAGACAACACAATTAAACTTTGGAATTGGCAAACCGGCAATTTAATTCGCACGTTTAACAGCCCTCCAGTGGGCGCAATTTCTTTAGCTTTTAGTCCCGACGGCAAAGTTTTAGCCTCTGGCAACGATGACAACACCGTTAAACTTTGGAACCCCACCACTGGTTTAGAAATTCGCACCCTCATCGGTCATTCTAGCTGGGTAAATGCAGTGGCTTTTAGCCCCGATGGCAGCCTTCTTGCCACCGCCAGCGATGATACTACTATCAATATTTGGAACCCAGCCAAAGGCTCAATTCTTGCCTCTTTAAAAGCTCATAAAGGCTCGGTTTTAGCCCTAGCTTTTACTCCCGATGGCAAAGAATTAGTTAGTAGCAGTAATGACGGAACAATAAAAATTTGGAACCTAGAAAAAGGCGAACTTAGATTAACAATTAAAGCTGATGCGTCACCCATCGTTTCCTTAGCCCTAAGCAAAGACAGCCAAAAAATTGCTAGTGGAAGTTTTGATAATAATATTAAAATTTGGAATAGCTCTAACGGTCAATTAATAGATAGCCTAAAAGGTCATACAGGGCCCGTATTTTCCCTCATTTTTAGTCGAGATAATACAACGCTCATCAGTGGAAGTGCGGATAAGTCAGTTAAAATTTGGCAACAGTCCCCAAAACCACAAAACCAACCGCCCAATTTACAAAACCAGCCTGAGTGAAACGGCCGATGGAGAGGCAATAAACTTTTATAGTAGCGCTTTCAAGACCGGTAGACTCAAACCAATCTCTACTAGAAATGAAAAACCATGATCAGCGACAAAATAATGTAAAGTGTAAACATAGGACGCCTACAAAAAATAACTGGCGAACTTAACTAAAAAATCCCTATAGAAAGTAAATTTGCCCTCCAAGTAAAAAAATTAGGATGCACGCCCCTAGAGCTATCAATACAATTATGTTTTAATAGGCAAGCCGGGGAGCTTAAACTCCTAAAAAACGATTGCGTGGCGTGACCCTACAGTGATCGTGGACGCGCTGCAAGTTATATTGATGTTGAGCCTGTCGTCTGAATACGGGTGAGCGAGATCACCGTGAGTTATTGCCTTAATCCCAAATGCCCAAATCCTTCGGATCTGTCCAACAATAACCGAGACATTTGCCGCCACTGTGGCTCTGAGTTGCTCGTTCGTGGGCGCTATAGAGTTGTCCGCCCCCTTGGTGGTGGTGGTTTTGGCAAAACTTTTGAGGTGGACGATCAAGGCAATCTAAAAGTCTTAAAAATTCTTTACAAAAACCACCCCAAGGCTGTAGAACTTTTTAAGCACGAAGCAACTATACTGAGTCGGTTGTCTCACCCAGGGATTCCCAAGGTAGAGGCCGATGGATATTTTACTTATTTACCGAATAATTTTAAAGAGCCACTCCATTGCCTGGTGATGGAAAAAATCCAGGGATTGAATTTAGAAGAGTGGATGAAACAGCGCAACAATAAACCACTTTCTCAAGAAGAAGCGGTGGACTGTCTTAAAAAAGTTACAGAAATTTTAGACAAAGTTCATCAACAGCAATTTTTCCACCGGGATATAAAACCACTGAATATTATGCGCCGGCCCAATGGTCAGCTAGTGCTAATTGATTTTGGTGCCGCCAGAGAAGTCACCGGCACCTATTTAGCCAAAGTTGGACAAGGGCAAAATGTCACCGGCATCGTTTCCCCCGGCTATACTCCCCCCGAACAAGTCAACGGCAAAGCTGTCCCCCAATCAGATTTTTATGCTTTGGGCCGCACGTTTATCTATCTAATTACTGCTTTAGCACCGACGGCATTTCCCGAAAACCCCCGCACCGGCAAGTTAATTTGGCGAGACAAAGCTCCGCAAATAAGTCCAGAATTAGGGGATATTATCGATTACCTGATGGCACCATTTCCGGGGAACCGTCCCCAAAATGCCCAGATGCTCATCCAGTGTCTTGCGGAAATTGACCCTAATAATAAAACCAGCGGTGGCCCCCATTCAGGCTTCACTAAACCTCGTCTGAGTAGCAATTCAAGTCTTTCTTCAGGTCGTACGGCCGGCTCTCCAAAAAATACTGTCGGCAAACCAGTTAACAGTTTCTCAAAAAACCGCCCTAAACCGGCTTCAAGTAAAAAAAATGTCAAAAAATTAGCTTTTAATATCCTCCTGGCGCTTTTGTGCGGACTGGGTGTAACTCAATTGTTTGCCTATTTCCGCTATGGAGATTTTCCTGCTAACCCCATCCGCACTTTAGCGAGTATCCCCAGCACTCAGTTTTTACAAAAAACCATTCGAGGTTCAGAAGTCGGTGCAGTAACAACTGTGGCTATTAACCCCACTCGCTTGAATGAAAAACAAAAATCAGAACTTATTATTTTTGCATCGGGAACTTTTCGAGATATTCGTCTTTGGGAGTTGCCCGGAGGCCAACGACTGCATAACTTTATTGGTCATAATAGCTGGATCAGGGCCTTAACCATTAGCTCCAATGGTAAACTTATGGCCAGTGGTGGCGATGACCGCACCATTCGCCTCTGGGATATCGAAAAACGCTTTCGGATGCGGAGTGTGGCTAATACTCATTCCGATGCAGTGACAGCTTTGGCTATTACTCCCAAGGGCGACACCTTGGTCAGTGGCAGCCGAGATAAAACTATTCGTCTTTGGCGGTTGCCTTCGGTTAATCGGTTTTTGACAATTTCTGCTCACAACGGGCCGGTTAATGCTTTAGTTATTACTCCCAATGGCAAAATTTTGGCTTCGGCTAGTGATGATAGAACGGTCAAACTCTGGAATTTAGACACCGGCAAGTCCCTACGCACTCTCAAAGGACACAAGGGTGCTGTATTGTCTCTAGCTATCAGCCCCAACGGCAAAATTCTTGCCTCTGGTAGTGCGGACGGCACGATCCGCCTTTGGGATATGGCGACCGGCAAACTGCGAAATGTTCTCGAAGGTCACAGTAGTCCGATTGTCTCTCTAGCGATGACCCCAGATGGTAAAATTTTGGCTTCTGCGGGAGATAATATTAAACTTTGGAATCTCGCCACCGCCAAACTAGCCCATACTCTAGTGGCTCCAGATGAGGCTGTCTCTACGATTGCCATTAGCCCTGATGGCCAAACTCTTCTAGCTGGCAGCCGTGACCGTACTGTGAAAGTTTGGCGTATTCCTTAACATAAATATTGATTTTTGTCAATAACAAAACTGAAAAATTAGGAAAGATGCCGGTTTAACAAATTGCTAATCGTCGATAATTTTTTACTATGGCGGTTTTCAATGATACCCCCCAACCCCCCTTATTAAGCAGGGCAAGGGCGGTCAGCAGATAGAAAAATGCTATAAAAAAATCATTTTTCTCAAAGATAAAATCTGTGAAAATTCTTAGTTTAATTAGTTTTTAAAAACTTTAAATAAATATCAAAACCTATAAAAATGCACCCAAACAATAGGAGATAAACTAATAAAAATTTTCTAAAAACTTAGTTGCTTCTGCAATGGTTAGGGGCCGTTGCAACAAATAACCCTGCATTTCTTGACAGCCAAGTTTTTGTAGCAAATGACGAGTTTGTTCAGTTTCTATACCTTCAGCAACGACTTTAATATTAAGAGCATCAGCTAAATTTAAAAGGGCTTTAAGAATAGCAGCATCTTGAGGGTTATCCTTCAAGTCTGCAATAAAAGAACGATCAATTTTGAGACTTTGAAAATCCAAAGTTTTTAAACTTTTGAGAGAAGCATAACCGGCCCCAAAATTATCAATACAAATTTGAACACCCAAACGGTTAAGTTCTTGAAAAACTTTACTGGTATAGACAATATTTTGAGTAGCAGTAGTTTCAGAAATTTCTAATTGCAAATAAGCCGGCGGAAGATTAATTGAATGTAAAATATTTTCGACAACTGTAACAAAATTAGGTTGAGTGAATTGACGGTGAGAAATATTAACAGCCACGCGAACCCCAAGCAAACCAAGATCCATCCAAGTTTTAGCTTGCATAGCCGCACTTTGCAATACCCACCGACCTAATTGCAAAATTGTGCCATTTTCTTCTGCCAGAGACATAAAAGTTTCGGGAAAAATTAAACCGCGTTGGGGATGTTGCCAGCACACCAAAGCTTCCATACAACTAATATTGCCGGTGTCTGTATTAAATTGAGGTTGGTAATGTAATAAAAATTCTCCCCGATCAAGAGCCTCATACAAATTATTACCAATTTGCAGAATATCACAAGCAGAAGAATTCATATCGAGAGTATAAACTTGATAATTATTACGACCTTCTTCTTTTGCCCGATATAAAGCAATATCAGCATTTTTGATTAAAGTTTCAGCATCTTCTCCATCGTGGGGATAAAGAGCAATTCCAATACTACTAGTGATATGTAGTTGATTTTCTTCAATATCAAACGCCGGGCGGAGAGCTTCCAAAATACGTTGAGCAATATTATAGGCATCCTCAGCACTGCTAAGGTTAGGCAAGAGCAAAATAAATTCATCACCACCCCAGCGGACAATAATATCTTGTTCTCGCAGACAATTTCGCAGACGTTGAGCAGCGCATTGCAAAACTTGGTCGCCAACAGCATGACCCAAGGTATCGTTGATAATTTTAAAACGGTCGAGATCAAGAAACATCACCGCAAGGTTATGCCCATTAGCATTGGCGCTTTCCAAGGTGATCGGCAATTGAGAGTCTAGTAGTTGGCGGTTTGGTAGGCCGGTGAGCCGGTCATGGTAAGCTTGATGGTGGATGCTGGCTAGAGTGCGGTGACGCTGCACAGCCCCTCCAATACTGGCACCGATAGCAACTAAGATTGATAGTTCGCTTTTTGACCAAGAGCGGATAGTCCGACAATCATCAAAGCCGATACAGCCCCAAAATTCGTTATTTAGTAACACCGGCACCATCAAAAGCGAAGTAATTTGATTAGCTTCTAATAGTGGTTGAACTTGCACAGAAAAATCAGTGATGGTGCCAGCAACCGGCTGACCAGTTTTGAGGATGTCATACCACTCTTGGAGGCCGGTAGTGCTGTAGACTAAATTTTGCCAACTTGGTTGATTAAGACTAGATGAAACATTAGGCCCACACCATTCAAAGCGGATGCTCATAGCAGCTTGGCCGGTGTCTGGATGCGGGTGATTTTCGCAGATATAAACACGATCTACAAGAGCAGCTTTTCCCAAAGTTGCCAAAGCACTTATTACTGCTGAGCGATGATTAGTTTCAGTAAGTAAATGTGTCATGGCCGCCGCCACAGCTTCTAGCAGGCTATCGCGTTTGAGCAATTCGGCTTCGGCTTGTTTGCGACGTGTAATATCAATAACCGTACCTTCATAACCGAGCAGTTGTCCATTTGGGCCTCGTATAGCACGGGCATTTTCACTAATCCAAATTTTGGTTTTATCTTTGCGATAAACTTCAGACTCAAATTCCCAAACCGCATCATTTTCTTGCAAAATACGCCTAAATTCTGGTCGCCGTTTTGGGTCAACATATAGCTGTTTTTCAATATTACGGATCGTACTAATTAGTTCTCCAGGAGAGTCATAGCCATAGATGCGTGCCAGCATAGGATTAGCTGTTAAATAAGAACCATCAGGAGTTGTTTGAAAAATACCTTCAACAGCGTTTTCAAAGATACCCCGATATTTTTCTTCGGCTTCACGCAAGGCATTTTCAGCCCTTTTTCTTTCGCTGATATCTTCACAAACGCAGCAAATATGTTTTTTTCCGGCCATTTCCAGGGCGCTGATGTGGGCGTAGGTAGTAAAGGGAGTACCATCTTTTTTGCGATTGCTAAATTCCCCTACCCACATTCCTTCATCATTTAATTTTTGATGAATTTGGGTGATAATTTTCTGATTGTCTGGCATGGGATAGGCAGTTAAAATAGAAATGTGCTCTTCAACTAATTCGTCAGTTTCGTATCCAAACATTACATTAAACGCAGGGTTTGTGTAGGTTAAAAATCCGTCTTTGTCCCAAATACTCACGCCTTCTACCATACTTTCTAAAACGCGGTCACTAGCTTTTTTAGATTCTTCTGCAAGTTTTCGTTCGCTAATGTCACTAATAAAGCCTTCGAGGGCGAGAATGTTTCCATATTGGTCAAAAACGCCGTTTCCTTTTTCCCAAAGCCATTTTTCTTGCCCATTTTTGGTGAAGATTCGATATTCTATCACATAGGGTTGTTTGTGGGTGATGGCTTCTTTTATTGCTTGGAGAACTTTCGCTAGGTCTTCTGGGTGGGTGAGGTCGTCGTAGGTAGTGCTTCTATTTTTTCCAGTGAGTTCTTGGCTGGTATAACCGGTTAGTTTATAACACCCTTCGCTAAGATAGTTCATTTCCCAATCTGGGGGGTTAGTGCAGCTAAAAACAATCCCCGGAAGGCAGTTAATTAAATCAGATATTTTTTTTGCTTCTTTATTTTTGTCGGTTTCTTTTTCACTCAAGGGGTGAAGATTTTTACACAAAGCGATGATACGCTCAATGTTGCCTGGATAGGGATTAACCGGCATCAAGTGCATTTGTAGGTTTTTGCAGTTGTTATCTACCAGAGTGCTACGAATCAGCTTTTCTTGTTCGCCGCAGTGTTTTAGTTGCGAAACAATAATTTGAGCAAGGGATGTCGGCCAGCCTTCTTGTAAGGGAAATTCCAAAGGTTGAGGGTTTGGGAGATCCTGTATTTTTTGATCGGCTGAGTTTGCGCTGAGTAGGTGAAATTCAAAGAGGGCGACCCCACTACTGTCTGCTATTTGGTCGGGTTTAACATCAACGATCAATAAACCATCGTCAGGTGTGCTATCTAGGACGACTGGTAAGGGATCGAGATATTTCCCGCAAATATTGGTTTCTGTGTTGTGTTGGCCCACACTTTGCCCCGCCTTGTTCCTGTGGGACATTTTTGCGCTGGTTGGTGAAAATAATGTTTTAACCCATCCTTAATATTAATGTGGAATTTATTGGAATTCCGCAGCCATTTACACAGAAATTTTTCGAGATTTGTAAAAAATGCTGAAAATATTGTTTTTAAGGGGTTTTTTATATAAAATTTTTTACGTCTCTTGACAAAACTTTTCTCTACTCAAAGAATATTAATAATTTTTTTTTGTTTGGGCAGATGTTCGATTTTATACTGACCTTTACCTCGAAGGCAATTATCACAATGTCCGCAATTGTTATCGCTTGGAAACCCAAAGGAAATGAGTAAAAATCTCCACCGGCATTGTTTAGTTTGCAGGTATTCGGTAAGGTTGGGGTTGAGGTTTGGGGGTTCTGTGAGGGTTGCCGGTTTTTTTATGCTGTAATTAAATGGATCGTTCCAAGTTAGGCTGCCGGTGCTGTCCAAAAGCGATAGGGCTATATCGGCGTTGGGATATTGTTTTGTGATGGTAGTGATGTCACCTTGGAGGGGAAGTTTTTTTAGGGTTTCTTTGGCTTTTTGGTATTGTTTTTGTCTTTGGTTTTGAAAATATTGTTTCTGTTGTTTGTCTTGCGGATCAAACCAGCCGGTGGGTTCACTAATTAAGGTTAGGGCGGTGGCGGGTTTTCCATCTCTACCGGCGCGCCCTATTTCTTGTAAATATTCTGAGAGTTGGGCCGGTGGTTGATAGTGTATCACCCAGCGTACATTAGGTTTATTAACTCCCATTCCAAAGGCGGAAGTACAAACCACAAATTGTATTTCTCCTTCTAGCCATTCTGTTTCTATGATTCGTCTTTCTTGGGCTGAAAGGCCGGCATGATAGGCGCTAGTATTATATCCTTGTTCTTCTAGCCATTCGCTTAATATTTCGCTGTCTTTGCGGGTACGCACATAAACTAAACCAGACTGGTTTGGAAAGTTTTTAATGAATTTTAATAGGTTTTGTTTGCGACTCCTTGGTGTCCAAATTGTTTTAATTTTTAAATGTAAGTTTGGCCGATAAGGATTGATTAAATAAGGTTGAGGATTTTGTAGTTGCAAGACTTTTTTTATGGTTTTTTGGGCGCTTGGATCGGCGGTGGCTGTGAAGGCGGCTAGGCTAATTTTTGTGCCTGGGGGTTTGCTTTTTAATAGGGCTTTTCTTACTACTCCTAGTCGCCGATAGGCAGGACGAAATGTGTCTCCCCATTGAACTATACAATGGGCTTCATCAATGATTAAAGATGTTATTTGTATTTGCGGTTGTATTAAAATTGACCACACCGGCTTGCTGAGCAGTGTTTCGGGAGAAAGATATAGTAATTTTAGTTGATTATTTTGTAATTGTTGCAGTGTTTTTCGTCTTTTTTCGGTGCTTAGTTCGCTGTGCAAAGAGGCTGCTGGGAGATTTTTTTGCTGTAGTTCTTGAATTTGGTTTTCCATGAGGGCAACCAATGGAGATAAGACTAGGGTTAGGCCGGTTTGGATGATGGCCGGTAGTTGAAAACAAATTGATTTTCCGCCGCCGGTGGGCATGACTATTAAGGCATCTTTTTTCTCAAGTATCGTACGGACAATTTCGCCTTGGGGTGGTCTAAATTCGCTGTAACCCCAAATTTTTTGAAAGCTGCTGAGAATATAATCTGGAATTGGGGATTGAAAATGGGTTAACTCCTCTTTAGCTTTATTCTTTGATATGTTAGGGGTGGTTTTGGAAGAGAAAGAGGATGTCTGTAATTTAGGATTGACCGGAGGATTATTCATTGTTTTACCTCTTTTTTATCGGAGTTGAGCCAGTTTCTATCTATAGGCGCTAACACGTTTCTGGCTTACACATCTCTTAATTTTTCCCTTTTCTTTCATAAAAAAAGTTGTCAAAAAATTTTTTTGAAAAGAGGGGTAGGGGGTTGCAAAATGTTTTTAGTTCTGATAAAATTTATATTACAATGGGAATAGTGACTTTCTTAAAAATTTTGTCACTATTCCCATTGTAATATAAGCATAAAACGACTTTAAAAAAATGTCAAGTACCCAATTAGAAATAATCGCGCACCGAGGATTTTCGGCTATTGCTCCTGAGAACACTTTAGCAGGGTTTAAGATGGCTATAGAATCGGGGGCAGATTCTATAGAATGCGACCTACAGTTATCGGCGGATAGGGTAGCGGTGGTATTCCATGATGAAAGTTTAGAAAGGACAACGGGGAAGGTAGGAAAGTTAAGTGAAAGAAGTTTAGAACAGTTAAAAAATTTAGATGCGGGGGCGTGGAAAGGGGAACAGTTTGCCGGTCAAAAAATCCCAACATTAAAAGAACTGTTAGCAGAGTTAAAAGAAATTAAGAAATTTATTTATTTGGAGGTTAAGCGGTATTGCAATTGGCAGGAAGGAGATATTGAAAATTTGTTAAAAATCATTGTAGATAGCGGCTTACAAGAAAAGTGTGTGGTGACGTCGTTTAATGAAAGTTTTGTGGATCAAGTTGGCCGGTATTCCAACCAAATAAAATTAGGATATATTGTTGTGAACGAAAGTGATTATAAAATGCAACTACCTAAAGCGGCGAGACGAAAAAATACAGTTATGGTGAGTGAGTATCATTTGTTGTTAGACAAGCCATATTTGATCCAAGAAAGCCAAATTTTAGGCGTGGAAATTGTTGCTTGGACAGTGGATAGTGTAGAGGATTTGCAAAAATTACAAAATTTAGGGGTGAATAAAATTGTCACGAACTCTTTGATTTTTTCGTGAATTAAAGCAAGTTTTATCAGCATCAAAGAGTGAAAATCATATATTTAATGTTTTAAAAATGCCAAATAAAAGAGATAAATTTATCCTAAAAATCGCCAAATAAAATAGGAAGTTAGGAATAAAAAAAAGGTTGTTGGTAGAGTAAAAGTAATCCCCCAAGCAAAGTCTAAAATCCATAAAAAAGGGGAAAGTTGGGTTTAAACCTGGGTAGCTTGAATGCAAAATGGGTAAGTTTTCATTATTTTTAACCTTTGGGTGACTCGAACTAAGGGTTTTTTTTGTTATAACTACAGCATTGAACTAAGGTGAGGAGTCAATAAACATGAAAACCAAAGGTCAGTGGGGCCAAGGCGTGGCACTACTAAGCTCAGTAGTTGTGGCTGCTGGGAGTCTGAGTTTACCAGCGTTTGCTGGAGTCGAAAAACCTTCCTCCAATACCGAAGAAATTGCACAAGCTAGCCTGTGCCGACGTGTTAATGTTAAGCAAGGTTTAGCAGTGCGAACAGCAGCAAATCCGAACTCTGCTGTAGTTGGTGGTGTGGAGTTCAACCGACAAGTGTTGCTTGTTGAAGGCTTTAAAAATATTGCTGGGCCCGATGGTCGGGTTTGGGTAGAAATTTCTGGGCCGGTGCGTGGTTTTGTGTCGGCGGGATATCCCAACAGTTTGAATAATTTGGGTAGCTGTAATGGTTCTTCTGCTAGCAATAATATGCCGGCACAACCAGCTGCAACTGCTGCTCAACCGGCCGGTACAACTACTAATTTATGCCGTCAGGTAGATCGTCGTGCTGCACCCCAAGGCTTACTCATTCGTGCGGATGCTACACCGGCCTCTGCATTGCGCGGAAGTCTACCGACGGGTGGCAGACTGACGCTGGTTTCTGGTTATAAGTTAGTGCGCGATAAAAGTGGTGCGCCTCGCAACTGGGTAGAAATTTCTGCACCGACTGCGGGGTTTGTTTCTGCTAATAGTTTGATTATGTGCAAGTAAAAGTTAATTAGACTTGGTTTTGTTTGAGTAGGTTGGGTTTTATAGCCCAACCTTTTGTTTTTCTGTGGTTGCACAATGGGATATGATTAAATACAAGCAATTATCAAATATACTCCGGCAATGCAAATTTCCTTACCAGAAGAAATGACCCAAAATTTTCAAAAAACTAAAGATTTTTTCAATGAAACTACTAATTCTGTAAATCAAGCAACGGAAGAAGCTAAAACATCATTATCTCAAAGTGTTACTCAAGCTATGCAAACCTTGAATCAATTTACAGAAAATGCTAAAACAACTTTAACAGATACTACAACCAATGCTATTAATAATGTTACCAATAAAACTAATCAAGCAATTAATTCTGTAACCACCGCTACAGATGCCGCAAAAGCATCTCTGCAAGAAACGATTCATCAAGCAGAAACTTTAAATCGGACACTTTCGGAGGGCATACAAGCCTCTATTAATTCATCTTTGAATGCCTGGATTGGAAATCATCCTAAGCTTGTTTGGTTAGTTAATCATCCTTTGCAAACTTTAGGATTATTGCTGTTAGCACTATTTCTATTTTCAGGATTACTAAAAGCGGTTTCTAGCTTTACAGAAAAATTTTGGATATGGCTTTTCACTGCACCTTTTAAATTTGTTTCTTCTGGGTTAGGTTTAATTTTTAAATCTTCTCAGGGAAGAGATAAAAAACTTGAAGAGATTTTAAGAGGAAATGATAAAGAAGCACAGATGAAAAAGATTTTAGGCCGGTTGGAAAATCTAAAAAAAGAGCAAGATTTGTTATTTGAGGAATTAAAGACTATGGTCAAATTAGAAAAGCAAAAACAAAAGTGATATCCTTTTAAGCAAAACAATTACTAAGCTTTTATGCTTGAATTAAATCGTCTTCTGCACGGAAATTGCCTTGATATTCTGCCACAAATTCCTGATAAAAGCATTGATTTAGTAATTCTTGACCCCCCCTATTGGAAAGTAGTTAGTGAAAAATGGGACTACAACTGGCGCACCCAAGAAGACTATGCAAACTGGTGTCAAAAATGGATTACAGAAATTGCCAGAGTCATAAAACTTTCTGGGAGTTTATATTTATTTGGCTATCTGAGAAACCTGATTCCACTTCATAACCATTTACTGAATTCTGGCTTTCTTTTTCGTCAACAAATCATCATTGATAAAGGCATACGCGCCCTTGGGGGAAGAGCAACAAAAGGCTACAAAATGTTTCCAAATGTCACCGAATCTTTGTTGTTTTTTGTCGCCGACAGCAAACCATTTATTAAACAACTTCTAAAAAAAAGACAAAAAGAATTAAAATTAACAGCCCAAGAAATTAACCGGCAACTGGGAGTCAAAGAAAACGGCGGCGGAATGTGGTCATTATACACCGGCCAAAATATTCTCGCCCAAATTCCCACCCAAGAAATGTGGGAAAAATTACAACAAATTTTGCAATTTGAGTATCCATACCAAGAGATATCGCCGGTATTTAACATCGAAATGGGGATAACTGATGTGTGGACTGATATCGATTTTTACGAAGAAAAAAGATATCATCCAACCCAAAAGCCGGTGAAACTTATAGAACGGATAATTACAGCTAGTAGTAATCAGGGAATGGTAGTTTTAGACCCGTTTTTGGGTGCCGGTTCTACAGCTATTGCGTGTCAAAATTTAGGCCGGTGTTTTATAGGAATTGAGCAAGAAGAAAAGTATGTAAATATTGCCAAACAAAGATTATCAAACTTAAACCAACAAAAAATAAGCGAAATTTAAAGAAGCATTCAAGCTGAGTTTTTATGGCAAAATAACCCTACTCCCAACTTCAAAATCCGCCTCCGCATAGCCGAAGCCAATCCAACCGCCCCAAACGATATGTTACGATTGGTGGACACAGCCATCACCCAGAATCAACTCAGGATTCCGGCACTAGAGCGCAGCATTCAAGAAATTAAGACGGAGTGGAACCTGCCATGAATAACGAACCCCGCATCCCCGATGAAGAAACTCGAAAACGTCTTTCAATGAACCTGCGTAAAGCTCGCCTAGACTTAGAAGAATTTGGCTTAAAACTAGATGAAATAGAGGCCGGTTTAGACAAACATATCCGCGAACAAAAAATGAAGCGCCTCGAAAAATCGCGGCAATATTTAGAACAAATGTCAAAATATTAAATAAAAAAATATACCTAATAAAAACCCCGGTTTCTATTAAAAACCGGGGTTTTTGTAGGGTGGACAAAAGCCACCCCAAAATCAAACTTAGTAATCGAAATCGCCGCCACCCATACCGGCACCAGCACCAGCACCGGCACCTTCTTTAGGCTCAGGCTTATCAACCACAATGCACTCAGTCGTCAACACCATACCGGCAATAGACGCAGCATTTTGTAGAGCAGAACGAGTCACTTTAGCCGGGTCAACAATACCAGCCTCGAACATATCAATAAACTCGTTAGAAGCAGCATTGTAACCAACATTAAACGGCTTCTCTTTCACACGCTCAGCAATCACAGCGCCATTCTGACCGGCATTCTCAGCAATCCGTTTCAGAGGAGCAGAAATTGCACGAGCAACAATCAAAGCACCAGTCAATTCTTCAGCAGACAAATTAGCATTCGCCCACTCTTCCAACTCAGGAGCCAAGTGAGCCAAAGTCGTACCACCACCGGGCACAATACCTTCCTCAACCGCAGCCTTTGTTGCGTTAATAGCATCTTCCAAACGCAGCTTGCGATCCTTCATTTCGGTTTCCGTTGCAGCACCAACCTTGATAACAGCAACACCACCGGCAAGCTTAGCCAAACGCTCTTGCAATTTCTCCTTATCATAGGAAGATTCGGTATCTTCCATTTGACGGCGAATTTGCTCACAACGAGTCTTAACAGCCGCCTCATTACCCTCAGCAACAATCGTCGTATTATCCTTAGTTAAAGTAATCCGACGAGCATGACCAAGCATATCAATCTTAGTCGTTTCCAACTTCAAACCGGCATCTTCAGTAATCACTTGACCGCCAGTCAACACAGCAATATCTTCCAACATTGACTTACGACGATCACCAAAACCAGGAGCCTTAACAGCAGCCACATTCAGCACACCGCGCAAACGGTTTACCACCAAAGTAGCCAAAGCTTCCTTCTCAATATCCTCAGCCACAATCACCAGAGGACGACCGGCGCGGGCAACTTGTTCAAGCACCGGCACCAAATCTTGAACCAGAGCAATTTTCTTATCAGTTAACAACAAGAAAGGCTCCTCAAAAACCGCCTCCATCCGCTCAGTATCCGTCACAAAATAAGGAGAAATATAACCCTTATCGAAACGCATACCTTCAGTAATTTCTAACTCGGTGGTCATAGATTTTCCTTCTTCCAAGGAAATCACACCTTCTTTACCCACCTTATCCATCGCCTCAGCGATCATTTTGCCAACTTCTTCATCGTTGCCGGCAGAAATTGAACCCACTTGAGCAATAGCTTTAGAATCTTCAACAGAGCGAGAATGCTTAGCAATTTGCTCTACCAAGAAACCAGCAGCTTTATCAATCCCACGCTTCAAGATAATAGCATTAGCACCGGCCGCCACATTACGCAGACCTTCTTTAACCATTGCGTGAGCCAAAACCGTCGCAGTTGTGGTGCCATCACCAGCCGCATCATTGGTTTTAGAAGCTGCTTGACGAATCAAAGCCACGCCGGTATTTTCGACATGATCTTCGAGTTCAATTTCCTTAGCAATAGTTACACCATCATTCACAATTTGAGGTGCACCGAATTTCTTTTCAAGCACCACATTGCGACCTTTGGGCCCCAAAGTTACGGCCACAGCCTCGGCCAAAATATCCATACCGCGTTCGAGGGCGCGACGAGCATTTTCGTTGTAAATGATGCGCTTAGCCATATATACTTTCTGCCTGTTTAGTTGAGTTGTGTTTGGAATTTTGATTTTGGTTTAATTTGCACAATAGAGCCAGGGTAAATCAGACCCTAACTCTTTAGATATTTCTGATTAGTTGACGACAGCCAAAATATCTTTTTCAGACAGTAAAACGTATTCTTCTGTACCCAGCTTAATATCAGTGCCAGCATACTTAGAATAGAGAACTTTATCGCCAATCTTCACTTCCATTTCTTGGCGAGAACCATCCTCATTCCGCTTCCCAGGGCCCACTTGAACCACTTCTCCAATTTGGGGCTTTTCTTTAGCCGCATCCGGCAGTAAAATGCCACCTGCCGTCTTTTCTTCAGCGGCGCTTACCTTCACGAACACCCGATCTCCTAGAGGTTTGACGGTAGAAACACTCAGAGATACAGCAGCCATAAAAAATTCTCCAAACTACAAGTTATTTTGATCAATATTGAGCAACTAACCCGGCATTTTTGCCTACGACTAACTCAACTTGAGTTTTTAGTAGGGTTGCCGGTTGAGTGACTTAGCACTCTCAACTCCTGAGTGCTAATTTAGCGGACAGTGATCGCTCAATGCAACAGATTTTTCTGTACGGGTTCCCGAACTAAAGGGGCCAAAAACCCAAAAAACTAGACCTCATTATCAAAAAAATAACGAAAATATAGCAACAAATAAAATTAAGTCAGCGTTGATTTAGAAAGACTTAGCTACAAAATTAATTTTTATATAAAAACGAAAACCTCAAAAAATCACCAACCTCCATAGCAAGGGTAAATAAAAATCACCCCCTCAAAAAACTAAACTCCTACGATGGTCGGCCAGTTGTGGTAAGTAGTTAGAGGAGAATCAAAAAATCCACAATCTTTACCAAATGAGTGAAACAACATCCCAACCCCAACAAAACGAAACCACCTGCACATCCTTGGAGACGTGCGTACAAAGTCTAGGACTGGCACAAATACAAAGACATATATTTATCTGCGCCGATCAAACCGTCCCCAAATGTTGTGACAAACAAGCCAGCATAGAATCTTGGGAATACCTAAAAAAACGCCTCAAACAACTCAAACTCGATACCCCCAGCCCAACCCAAAAAACCTGCATATTTCGCACCAAAGCCAACTGTTTACGCGTCTGCTCCTCTGGGCCAATCATGGTAGTTTATCCAGATGGAGTATGGTATCACAGCCTCACCCCCGAAGTCATTGAGCGAATTATCACCGAACATTTAATAGGCAACCGAATTGTCCAAGAATACGCATTTTTAACCCATCCTTTGCCGCCTTCAGTACCCTCAACAACCATAGAAAAAGCCGATAATAACTCCAACAACCAACAGACCAAAACAAACCCCCTTAGCAGCCCATCTAATGACCTTGGATAAAATGAAAAAATCAAAAATAATTTGGGCTTGTCTTGAAATTAATCAACAATCTAAAAGCTACTAATCTAAATACCTAAGCAAAAAGCCAACCCAAAAGCTTAAAAATCTAAAAAATACCACCCCCCAGAGGCACTATCTAGCCAAACAACAGCAGTGAAGACTACAATACCAGAATAGTTAAAATAAATACCACCGAATAATACTGTTTTCTCAAGTCTATCTGCGGGCCGCAGAAAAATGACTTGACTAAAAGCAAAAAAAGATATTTGCCATCAGAAAACAGTCTTCAAATTCCCTCAATATACAAATGGTAAATAGCAACCCATGAAAGAAACTAGTCCCAGAGAGCAAAAGCGACTTCTGCTAATTGACGACGACCCAAACCTTATTTTACTCGTCAAAGATTACTTAGAATTTCGTGGCTATGAAGTCATTACCGCAGAAAATGGTCGAGAAGCACTAGAACTTCTTGATCAAGAACAGCCAGACATGATCATCTGTGACGTAATGATGCCAGAAATGGATGGCTATTCATTTGTCAGATGCGTCCGTGAAGACCCTCGCACAAGTTGGATACCAGTTTTATTTCTCTCAGCAAAAGGTCAAAGTCAAGATAGAGTAAAAGGCTTAAACACCGGCGCAGATGTTTATATGGTCAAACCTTTTGAACCAGAAGAATTAGTTGCCCAAGTAGAATCTTCTCTTAAACAAGCTAACCGGCTGATGATCAAACATCCAAATAAAAACAGCGACACTCCAAACAAAATAATAGTGTCAGCAGAAGTAGATTTAACACCAACAGAGTTAAAAGTCGTACAATTACTTGCTCAAGGTAAAGCCAACCGCCAAATAGCAGAAATAATGAACGTAAGTCAACGTACTATCGAAAGCCACGTCTCTAATATGCTAGGCAAAACTAGCCTTAATAACCGTACTGAGCTAGCTCGTTGGGCAATTGAAAGCAACCGGGCCTAAAATATTCCGTTTGCACTGGCCGGTTATGGCCAATCAATGCCTTCTCCAACACAACCCTGCAATAACAACCACATCAGGGACAGCATCAAAAATGCCTGACACTATTAGGCATTCTTTGCCCATAAGCATTTGTGGTATCTTGATTCAGGTATCTAACTACCAAAATAAACAACTCGCATAATACAGATCATCAAATAGAGGTAAAGTTTAAAGATGGGGGTTGACTTAATGGGTCTCACTCCAAAAGGTCTTTGTTGCCTATTGGTTCTCCTAATTGTCGTCAACCCCAAAACTGATACATTTGTTACATTCAGTTAAAATTGGAAAAAATATGAAAATTACGCTTTGTACCCTAAAAAAACACACAAAAACCTTATATAAGTCGCAAAGTCTATGAGTTCCTCGGTAGAGTAATATCTGCCACACTCCAGCATCACAATTACTCTACATCCCTTAGTCTGTGGCTAAACAACCGAGCCACAACCAAACTGCCTTAGCAGCGATTCAGAGTTTGTGGTATTTGTCAATAAGAAGCACTTTCCTAAAAAAATAATAGTATATATAGTT
Organism: Halomicronema sp.; assembly: GCA_036704045.1. Taxonomy (GTDB): domain Bacteria; phylum Cyanobacteriota; class Cyanobacteriia; order Cyanobacteriales; family Oscillatoriaceae; genus Ancylothrix. The sequence continues at coordinate 105,921 of DATNQM010000014.1, forward strand.
TTTAATCGGAAATTGCTAAAAAAATTTATTCAGCTTAAAATCTCTACTACAAATATTTAGAAGTAAATTTCTATGGGTAATTTAATGAACCGTCTTTCAATTTTTGTAGACGGAAATAATATGTTCTACGCCCAACAAAAAAACGGCTGGTTTTTTGATCCAAGAAGAGTGTTAGAACACTTCACAAAAGACAAAGAAGTAATGTTAATAAATGCCTTCTGGTACACCGGCCTAAAAGACCCTCAAGATCAGCGAGGCTTTCGAGATGCTCTCATTAGTCTTGGCTATACAGTCCGCACAAAAATACTTAAAGAATATTATGATGACTCCTCTGGCCGCTACTCCCAAAAAGCTAATCTTGATATAGAAATTGTCGTAGATATGTTTAACACCGTCGATCAATATGACAGAGTAGTATTATTCAGCGGCGACGGAGACTTTGAAAGAGCAATAGAGCTACTACGCTCCAAAAATACACACATCACCGTCGTCTCCACAGAAGGCATGATTGCCAGAGAACTACGAAACGCCACAGACCGCTACATAGACCTCAACGAAATTCGAGAAAATATAGAAAAATTAGACTATTAAAGAGGCTATTACCTATTACTGCTTACTCATTAACTCATTAGTCATTTATCCGTAGCGGCAGGGTCAACCAATATTTATAATTAAAAAGAAGATAAAATATTACTAAACCAGCCCCTACATTTCTCATTAGTCTAAAGTCAATTGACAACTAACAATCCTAGCTACCACAACTAAGGAACTCAAAAATGAGCCAAAACCAAGACCGGATCATCTTCTTTGACACCACCCTCCGCGATGGGGAACAGTCACCCGGCGCCACCTTAAACGTTGAAGAAAAACTCACCATCGCACGCCAACTTGCAAAACTCGGTGTTGATGTCATAGAAGCCGGCTTTCCCTTCGCCAGCCCAGGAGACTTTGAAGCAGTCCAAAAAATTGCCGCCACCGTCGGCACAGAAACCGGCCCCATTATTTGCGGTTTAGCACGCGCTACCTTCAAAGACATCGAAACCTGCGCCAACGCTGTTAAATCGGCCGCTAAACCCCGAATTCATACCTTTATCGCTACCTCCGATATTCACCTTGAACACAAACTCAGAAAAAACAGAAACGAAGTCATTGCCATCGCCGAAGAAATGGTTGGTTATGCTAAAACCTTTGTCGATGATGTGGAATTTTCTCCCGAAGATGCCGGTCGCAGCGACCCAAAATTTTTGTATGAAGTATTAGAAAAAGCCATTGCTGCCGGTGCCAAAACCATCAATATCCCCGACACCGTTGGCTACCTCACCCCCTCAGAATTCGGCGACTTAATTCGCGGCATCAAAGAAAACGTCCGCAACATAGATTCTGCTATTATTTCCGTACATGGACACAACGACTTAGGCTTAGCCGTTGCCAACTTCCTCGAAGCCGTAAAAAACGGTGCGCGGCAACTAGAATGTACTATCAACGGCATTGGCGAACGGGCCGGCAACGCCGCCTTAGAAGAATTAGTCATGGCATTGCACGTCCGCCGGCAATACTTTAATCCTTTCTTCGGCCGGCCGGCAGACAGCGAAGAACCCCTCACCAATATAGACACCAAACAAATTTATAAAACCTCCCGTTTGGTTTCCAACTTAACAGGAATGTTAGTGCAACCAAACAAAGCAATTGTTGGCGCAAACGCCTTTGCCCACGAATCAGGCATCCACCAAGACGGCGTATTAAAAAATAAATTAACTTATGAAATTATGGATGCCCAACTAATCGGATTAACCGATAACCAAATAGTTTTGGGCAAGCATTCAGGCCGTCACGCCTTCCAAACCCGCCTCAAAGAATTGGGCTATGAATTATTAGATACAGAACTCAATAATGCCTTCTTAAAATTCAAAACCTTTGCGGACAAGAAAAAAGAAATAACTGATTGGGATCTTGAGTCCATCGTCAACGATGAAATTCAACAACCACCCGAAATGTTCCGTCTCGAACTTGTTCAAGTATCTTGCGGCGACCGTGCTCGTCCGACCGCTACTGTAACCTTGAGAACACCAGCAGGAGAAGAATTAACAGATGCTGCCATAGGGACAGGGCCAGTGGATGCAGTTTACCGAGCTATCAACCGCGTAGTAAACGTACCCAACGAACTAATAGAATTTTCAGTACAATCCGTCACAGCCGGCATAGACGCCTTGGGAGAAGTAACAATACGATTACGTCACAATGGACAAGTGTATTCTGGTCGTGCAGCCAATACAGACATTATTGTTGCATCGGCTCATGCCTACGTAAACGCCCTTAACCGGCTTTATGTAGCTTTAAATAATTCCAAAACCACTACTGCCGCCACAGCCTCTTAAAACCTTAAATTACAAATATCTATCTTTTTGAAGGGTGCAAATATGCGCCCTTTTTTTGTACCTCAAAATTCTTAAAAACCTACTACAAATAATTTTTCAAAAAACCTTAAAACTTTACAATTTATCCCATAACTTCTCAAAAAACCCTCTGTGACCTCTGTGCCTTCCTCTGTGACCTCTGCGTGAAAAAAAACCCCATCTTTGAGCAAAACCGAATAAAATCCTTTAACCAAAATATAATATAAACGCTAAAATTTAAAATCTAAAATACAGCTTAGCGATCTTTATATCAATGATTCTGCATGAAAATTTCTAAAGAAGATTTTCACGCTTGTGTTTCGGAAGGATTACTAACATCCGAACAGGCTGAAGAGCTTTGGCAAGCACTTCATAACCGCGTGAAAAATCGCCCTAAATATGACCTAGCAGGCATCGCCTATGCAATTGGTATCGGTATCGTCATTGCCAGCATGAGTTGGTTAATGAGAACCGTCTGGTATGCTTTTGGCGGCGCCGGCATTTTTACCACTGGAATATTTTACACAACTGGTTTTCTTGTGGCCGGTAGTTGGTTATGGCATAAACAAAACCGACGAATATTAGGAGGACTATTGGTGATGCTGGCAGTTTGCCTAACACCGATAACTCTTTATGGGTTGCAAATGTGGGCCGGTGTATGGCCACACAACCAGGCAGGAAACTATCAAGAATATTATTTATGGGTCAAAAACAGTTGGTTAGTCATTGAATTAACAACAATTTTAATAGCATTTTGCAGCTTAAAAATCACCCCCTTACCCTTACTCACTGTCCCGATAATTTTATGCTTATGGATAATGGCAATTGACTTAACACCATTGCTTTTAGGTCAAATAGATTTAACTTGGGAACAGCAACTTTTAGTTTGTTTATGGTTTGGACTAACTTGTTTAGTAGTTGCCTATGGAATTGATTTGCGCGAGAAAAAAAATGAACCAGACTATGCTTTTTGGTTTTATTTTTTTGGCTTACTTTCCTTTTGGGCCGGCATTACCTTAATGGGAGGAGAAGATCAACTTCAGCGGTTTCTTTATTGCTTAATAAACCTTGGTTTAATAGCCCTCGCCGCCTTATTAAAACGCAGAGTTTTTCTCTTATTTGGAGGAGTCGGAGTATTAGCCTATTTTTATCAACTTGCCTATAGCTTTTTTAAAAACACAATTTTCTTTCCCCTTGCTTTAAGTATTTTGGGTTTCATCATCCTTGGCTTAGGAATATTCATTACCCAAAACCGGCATTCCAAACCCCAAACTAAAATACTTCGATGGTTGCCCCAAAGGCTAAGAGAAATAACGCAAAAAGATATCGGTTAAATACTTGAATAATCACAAAAAAACCGGGCTTAGAAACCCGGTTTCTGTCATCAACCTACCGGCCAAAAAAAATACATATCAACCGGCCTAATTAAACAAATCTAAATCAGTCACAGCCCCCAAACTGCTAGAAGAAACCAACTTAGCATACTTACCCAAAATCCCCTTCGTATAACGAGGAGGACGAGGTTGCCACTTCTCGCGACGTTGACTTAACTCCTCGTCAGAAATATGCAAATTAAGAGAACGCGCAGAGGCATCAATCGTAATCGTATCCCCTTCTTGTACCAAAGCAATAGTACCGCCCACAGCAGCCTCCGGCGCAACGTGACCTACAACCATACCGTAGGTACCACCAGAGAACCGGCCATCAGTAATCAAACCAACCTTATCACCCAAACCGGCCCCAATAATAGCCGAAGTAGGAGCCAACATCTCCCGCATACCAGGGCCACCCTTCGGCCCTTCATAGCGCACCACAACCACATCACCGGCAACAATTTTGCCATCGAGAATAGCGGCTAAACACTCTTCCTCAGAATCAAACACACGAGCCGGGCCGGTAATTGAAGCAGCCTTAATGCCAGTAATTTTAGCCACAGCCCCTTCAGTCGCCAAATTCCCGCGTAAAATTGCCAAATGACCTTGAGCATAGACAGGATTATCCCAAGGACGAATAACATCTTGATTTGGCGAAGGTTCTGAAGGAACATCTGCCAAAACCTCAGCAATAGTTTGGCCGGTAATTGTCAGCGCATCACCATGAAGCAAACCATGCGTCAACAACATCTTCATAACTTGAGGAATACCACCAGCCTTGTGCAAATCAGTTGCCACATACCGGCCACTAGGTTTAAGGTCACATAAAACCGGCACCTTAGCACGGATAGCTTCAAAATCATCAAGACTCAGGGGCACACCAATAGCGCGAGAAATAGCCAACAAATGCAAAACAGCATTCGTACTACCACCCACCGCCATAATCACAGCAATAGCATTTTCAAACGCCTTGCGCGTCAAAATATCACGGGGGAGGATTTGATTTTTAACAGCATCTACCAAAACATAAGCAGACTTTTCGGCACTTTCCGCCTTTTCTTCATCTTCAGCCGCCATAGTCGAAGAATACATCAAACTCATACCCATAGCTTCAAAAGCGCTAGACATGGTATTAGCCGTGTACATTCCACCACAAGAACCAGCCCCTGGACAAGCATTACGTTCAACAGCAGTTAACTCAGCATCATCAATCTTGCCGGCGCTATACTCACCAACAGCTTCAAAAGAACTAACAACAGTTAAATCACGACCATCATGGTGTCCTGGTTTAATCGTACCGCCATAGACAAAAATCGAGGGAATATTGAGGCGTGCCATAGCAATCATAGCCCCAGGCATATTTTTGTCACAGCCACCAATAGCAAGAACCGCATCCATACTTTGACCATTGCAAACCGTTTCAATACTGTCTGCAATAACTTCGCGGGAGACGAGGGAATATTTCATACCTTCAGTACCCATTGAAATCCCGTCACTGATGGTGATAGTACCAAACAGTTGCGGCATCGCACCGGCTGATTTTGTGGCCTTTTCGGCTCGCAGAGCGAGAGTATTGATTCCCATGTTACAGGGAGTGATGGTACTGTAACCATTGGCGATCCCGATAATCGGTTTGGTGAAATCGTTATCTCCAAAACCAACGGCCCGCAGCATGGCCCGGTTGGGACTGCGTTGGACTCCTTGGGTTACAACTTGGCTTCTCAGATTGTCTGGCATCGGTGCTTCCTTTGTCTCTAAGCGATGGGGCAAATCAGGGGTCTAATCTCGGTTAAAAGTTAACCTTGTGAATTAGTCGAAGGACTGTTGAGCGGGTAATTGCTAACTCTTTGACCGCTGACTGCTATTTCTAATTGTCTCAGAAGGTTGGATCGTTTGCGCCAATTTTTGTGTTATCTCGGTGATTGTAATGGTTTGGTTAGACAAAAGTCTCAAGAAGTGGGGACAGCTTACAAATTAGACAAACTACAGTCTTCGTTTGTCTGCTGAAGGCTATTTTGCTACCTACGACAGGAAAACCTCTTTTCTGTTTTTTTCTTAAGACACAAACTCTCCAACACTTGAACTAATAACTTTATAGAAGGTGCTAAAAATATATGAGTGTCAGCGAAGTTATACAAAACTATGCCGCCGGTGAACGAGATTTTCGCAGTCTAAGATTAATTGGTGCAAATCTTGAAGGCGTAGATTTAAGTGGGGCAAATTTTCGGGATGCTAATTTAAGTGGGGCAAATTTGCGAGGCGCAAAATTACAACGTTCAAATTTACGAGAAGCTAATCTTCATACGGCGGATCTCAGTGGTGCAATTTTAAGTGAAATGAATTTGATCGGCGCCGATTTAAGTGTGGCTACTTTAGAAAAAGCGGATCTGCGTGAAACAAATCTAAGTCGGGCAAATTTAAGTGAGGCGAATTTACAAGGCTGCGATTTAACTAGTGCTATTATTTCTGAGGCAAAATTGAATAAAATTAATTTAAAGTCCGCTAATTTAACTGATGCAAATTTGAGCCGTTCAATTATTACTGATGCCGATTTAAGTAGGGCTATTTTGGAAGGTGCAAATCTAACAATTACAATTCTTTCTAACTCGAATTTGGAAGGAGCAAATTTAACTAATGCAGTTCTAAATGGGGCGACTTTAATTGGGGCTAATTTGAATCGGGCTAATTTAAGTCGTGCTAAGTTAAGTGGTTCTAATTTGGCGGGGGCTAATTTGACCAAGGCTCAGTTACGGGGGACTAATGTGAGTTGGTCTACGTTGCGAGAAGTGAATTTGACGGGGGCTACTTTGTATAGAGCTAAGTTAAGTTGGTCAAATTTGACGGGCGCTATTTTGCGGGATGCGATTTTGATTGATACAAATTTGGTGCGGGTTAATTTGCGGGATGCGGATCTAACGGGCGCTATTATGCCAGATGGAAAGACCCATGACTAATTTTTAAAAGTAGATTAATTTAGATAGATGCTGATAGTTTATGGGTTTATATTAGGGGTTTTTTGGCATGACCATAGTTGTTCGATTGTGACAAATTGATAGCCTTGATCTAGTAGGCGGGGAATGAGGAGAGCAGCGGTTTCTGTGACGTCTTCTCCACCGCAGTATCCGTCATGCAAAACGATGAGTGAGCCTGGTTTGACTTGCTGCATGACTCTTTCTATAACTATAGATACTCCTGGTCTTACCCAGTCTTCGGGGACTATACTCCACATAACCGGCCGGTAGTCCCATTGTTGTAGGTATTGTAGGGTTTGGGGGGTGAATATTCCATTGGGCGGCCGGACGTCTCGGATGTTGTTTTTTACATATTGTATATCAAGGTCGCAGGCTTTGGCTATGGCAGTTTGGGTTTGTTCTAGGCTTTGTTTAAGTTGGTAGGGGCTAAGGCTGGGGAAGTTTTGATGTGTCCATCCGTGCAGTCCTAGCCAGTGTCCGCTTTGGTACACTTGTTTCGCTATACTCGGTGAGTGCTGTATGCAGGTTCCTAGGGAGAAAAAACTGGCGGTTATGTTGTATTTGTCTAGGATTTTTAGGAGTTTTGGTGTGTGTTGGGGGTGTGGGCCATCATCGAAGGTGAGGGCGATGGTGGGGCTGGTGCCGGTGCCACTCCATAGGCAGCTGGGAAAGGTTGGTTTGAGAATTTGGTGGATGATTGGGTAGAGGGGGGCTAGTTGAATCATCGGGTATGGTTTGGATGGTGGGGAGTGTGTGCTAAGAGGTTATTGTAAAACTTTCGTTTGGTTTAGTTGAACGGTTTATAGCACCTCGGTTAATGTAATGGCCGGTTTATGGTTGTTGTTTTATATAAATTACCCAAAAATTATAAGAAGTTTTTAGGGATTGCTGAGAAGGGATAACTTTTTCAAACTAAAAATATCAGATTATAAGCTATGTTTTGGCTTTTGGCTATGCTTGCACTAAAATTATCCAAACAGAAAGCTTGCTATTTCCGAGTAAAGCATTTATGTATTATTTGAGGTTAGTTTGATGTCTATTAAAACCATCTTAAATGGGGTATTTTAAGTATATTTTTTATAAAATTCAATAATTATAAAAATAATATTTTCTATATTTTGACATACTTAAATAACTGATTGACTTACATTTTATTCATACTAAATTAATAAAATGTTGCTACATATACCCCCTAAATTACCCACCCCCTTATGAAGGGGGAATTTAAGGGGGTGCGGCTTCCTTGAACTGTAGTAATAATTATGGAAATTGGTAGAATTTGCTGGACGTTTAGCTGTTAAACTATCTAAAATTGATTGTTAAAATTAAAATTTAACCTTTATCCCAATTTCAAAAACCATAACTATGACTAATTTCACTCGTCGTCATTTCTTGCAAAGTGCCGGTTCTGCGTTAGCTGCGGTTGGAATTAACGAGCTTTTCTTTCAAAAACAAGCGGAAAAGTTTGGTCAAGTTTTAGCCCAAAACACACCGCGCAAACTAGCATTACTGGTTGGCATTAATCAATATGAAACACAACCATTAGAAGGATGCCTTAATGATATTGAATTGCAGAGAAATTTATTAATTTATCGGTTTGGGTTTAACCCGAAAGATATTTATGTTGTCTCTGATAAAAATGCGACAAGGGCAGGAATTTTAACGGCGTTTGAGGAAGTTTTAATTAAACAAGCGAAACCGGGGGATGTGGTGGTTTATCATTATTCGGGGCATGGTTCGCAAATTTTTGACCCTAACCCGATTATAGTTGAACCTGGAAAAGAAGGTTTAAATGGAACTTTTGTGCCGGTGGATGGGAGTTTGCCGGTGGGTTTTCCTGAAGTGGGTGGGGCTGTGCCAGATATTATGGGGCATACTTTATTTTTGTTAATGTCGGCGCTGAAAACGGAAAATGTGACGGTTGTTTTGGATAGTTGTTTTGCCGGTGGGGCTACAAGAGATTGGAGAGTTCGTTACCGCCAGGGTGGTAAAAAAATTCTCGTTTCTAATCAGGAAAAAGCTTATCAAGAAGAGTGGTTATCTCGCTTAAATATGTCGCCGGAAGATTTTATTAAAGGCTACCGGCAAGGGGTGGCAAAAGGAACGGTTTTAGCGGCAACTTCGCCTACTCAACTGGCGCGAGAAATGAATGTTAATGGTTTTAAATGCGGGTTATTTACTTATTTACTTACTCATTATCTGTGGCAAGAGGATAGTAATATTGAGCGGATTTTTCCAAAGGTTCTCTCAGAAATTCCTGAAAGATTTAATCAAGAGCCTATCTATGAAGTTAAAGTGGGGAGAGACTATCAAGTACAACCGCCATATTTTATTAATTCTCCGAAGTCTCCAGCCCAGGCAATTGTTACAAAAGTGAGTGGGGAAAATGCTGTTTTGTGGTTAGGAGGAGTTGATTTAAGGAAGGTGACAACGGGAACAATTTTTACGGCGATTAATGGTACAGGAGAGGTAAAAGTTTTGGCACGGAAAGGGTTAGTAGCGCAGGCAAAAATTGAGAAGTCGATTACGGAAGGAACGCCGTTACTTTTGATGATTTAAAGGTAGTTTGTGGTTGCACAAGTTAAGTTGAGGTGCTGTTATGGGTAGAACAAAAGTTGCTAAAAAAATAATTTTGGGGTTAGTTAAGAAAGTTTCACTGTCAGGGACGATGATTTTGGCGTTTCTGTCGGAGTCTGGGATGGCAACACCTAGATTATTCTCGCCGGTTTTTAAAGATAGTTTGGCTGGGGTTTTGATTGCTGAAGGGCCGGTTAATTCTAATGCTGCTGAACAAGTTTTGCAAGAAGCAATGAAACTGTATGAACAGGGAAAACCAGAATCGCTGAAACAGGCAATTCCTAAATTTGAAGAAGCTGCTCGACTCTCTAAGCAGGGCGGTGATCAACTATTAGAAGCCGTATCTCTTTTGAGCATTGGCAAAGTTTACGATGATCTCGACGACAAACAGAAGGCATTGGAGTTCTACAACCAAGCTTTGCCTCTATTCAGGGCTGTGGAAGATAAACGTGGAGAAGCAGTGACTCTCAACAACATTGGCCTTGTCTACAACCACCTCGGAGAACAACAGAAGGCATTGGAGTTCTACAACCAAGCTTTGCCTCTAAGAAGGGGGGTAGGAGATGAACGTGGAGAAGCAGTAACTCTAAACAATATTGGTAATGTTTACAACGACCTCGGAGAACAACAAAAGGCATTGGAGTTCTACAACCAAGCTTTGCCTCTAAGGAGGGCGGCAGGGGATGAACGGGGAGAAGCCAGTACCCTCAACAATATTGCTAATGTTTACAATGAGCTCGGAGAAAAGCAGAAAGCCTTGGAATTTTACAACCAAGCTTTGCCTCTATTAAGGGGGGCGCGAGATAGGCGTGTGAAAGCCACGACTCTCAACAACATTGGGGCTGTCTACAATTCTCTAGGAGAAAAACAGAAGGCATTGGAGTTTTATAACCAAGCTTTGCCTCTATTAAGGATGATGGGAAATAGGCGTATGGAAGCCACGACTCTCCACAACATTGGTGCTGTCTACAACTCTCTGGGAGAAAAACAGAAGGCGTTGGAGTTCTACAACCAAGCTTTGCCTCTAAGAAGGGCAGTGAGAGATAAACGTGGAGAAGCCACGACTCTCAACAGCATTGGCATTGTCTACAATTCTCTAGGAGAAAAAGAGAAGGCATTGGAGTTCTATAACCAAGCTTTACCTCTAACAAGGGCGGTGAAAAATAGAGGTGGAGAAGCCCAGACTCTCAACAATATTGGCCGTATTTACGACTCGCTGGGCGAAAAGCAGAAGGCATTGCAGTTCTATAACCAAGCTTTGCCTTTAACAAGGGCAGTGAAAAATAAACGTGGAGAAGCCACGACTCTCAATAACATTGGCTTTGTTTACAACTCTCTGGGAGAAAAAGAGAAGGCATTGGAGTTTTATAACCAAGCTTTACCTCTAAGAAAGGCGGTGGGGGATAGAGGTGGAGAAGCGACAACTCTTGCCAGTATGGCTTATTTAGAACAAGATAGAGGCAATCTCGATACGGCACTTTCCCACATTGAATCTGCTATCACTATTATTGAAGACCTCCGCACCAAAATAGGTAGCCAAGAACTTCGAGCTTCCTACTTTGCAACTGTTCAAGATTATTATCAGTTGTACATCGATTTACTAATGCAATTGCATCAACAAAACCCCACCCAAGGCTACGATGCAAAAGCATTACATATTAGCGAACGTGCCCGCGCCCGCAGTCTTTTGGAACTCCTCACAGAAGCAGGGGCAAATATTCGCCAAGGTGTAGACCCTAAACTGCTAGAACAAGAAAGCAATTTACAGCAGCAACTTAGCACGAATGAACGTCGCAAGTATGAACTTTTAAGCAGCCAATATACCCAACAACAACTCAATGATATCGAACAACAATCTAACTCTCTACTAGGTCAAATTGACCAACTAAAAACCCAAATTCGCCTCACCAGCCCCCGCTATGCTGCTCTCAAATATCCTCAACCTTTGACTTTAAAAGAAATTCAAGAAGAGGTACTGGATGAAAATAGCTTGCTTTTACAATATTCCCTCGGCGAAGAACGCAGTTACCTCTGGGCTGTCACCAAAAATAGTATCACCAGTTATGTCCTCCCTAAACAAAGTGAAATAGAAACGGCTGTTCAAACTTTCCGAAAATCTGTAACTCAAAATAGTGGCTCAAATCTGGAAACCGGCCTACCTCTAAGCAAAATACTTTTATCCCCCGTCGCTAATCAATTAACAAATAAACGCTTAATAATTGTCGGAGATGGCGCATTACAATATGTCCCGTTTGCAGCCCTACCAATACCATCTAATCCCGCGAATCCGCTATTAGTTCAAAATGAAATAGTTACTCTTCCTTCTGCTTCTAGTGTTGCTATCCAAAGACGGCAATTAACAAACCGCACTCCTGCTGCTAAAACTTTGGCAGTAATTGCCGATCCTGTATTTAACTTAAATGATTCTCGTGTGGCAAATAGGCAACCAGAAAAGCCAGAAACCGAAGTAAATTCTGCCTTAAATCGTGTGAGTCGGAACTTAGGGTTAGGGGAAGGAGGCGTAATATTTGACCGGCTACAATTCACTCGCACTGAAGCGGAAAAAATCCTCGCTTTGGTTCCTAAAAATCAAAGTTTACAAGCTTTAGATTTTAAAGCATCTCGTCAACTAGCTACAGATCCGAATTTAGAACAATATCAAATTATCCATTTAGCTACTCATGGCTTACTAGATCCTGTGAATCCTGAATTATCAGGTATTGTCTTGTCTTTATATGACTCCCAGGGCAAATCTCAAGATGGTTTTTTACGGCTGCACGATATTTTTAACTTAAATTTGCCGGCAGAATTAGTAGTATTAAGTGCTTGTGAAACCGGCCTGGGTGAAAATATCAAAGGTGAAGGTTTAATAGGTTTGACAAGAGGTTTTATGTATGCCGGTGCAAAGCGCGTAGTTGTTAGTTTATGGAGTGTAAATGATGTGGCAACTTCGGAATTGATGGCGAAGTTTTACCAGAAGATCCTGCAAGAAAAGCAAAATCCGGTAACAGCATTAAGAGAGGCAAAATTGGAAATGTGGAAATCTGAACAATGGAAGTCTCCTTACTACTGGGCTGCTTTTACTGTTCAAGGAGATTGGCGTTAATCCTCCAAAAACCTACAATTACCGACATTTTTACAGAATTGCAGCCATTTTATTAAACTGAGATTGCCATATCCGCAAAATAAGTTTATCTTGAATATTAGTTTTAGGAATGAGATATGATTGAGTCGGTATCTGTTGGTTCTATAACACCGTTTGATGTTAAAGTTGGTACCCAGCTAAAGAAGAGGTTGATTTCTGTTTTGCAGGTAAATTTAGGCCGGCGTTGTAATTTGTCTTGCAGTCATTGTCATGTAGAAGCCGGCCCAAAACGTACTGAAGAACTCTCCCCGCTTGTTTGTGACCAATTAATTGAAATTATCCAGCGTTTTGAGCAAATTAAAACTGTTGATTTGACCGGCGGTGCCCCAGAAATGAATTATGGTTTTAAACCAATTGTAGAAGCGGCGCGAAAGGCGGGTAAAGAAGTGATTGTGCGCTCAAATTTAACGATTTATTTTGAACCTGGTTTTGACGATTTACCGGCATATTTTGCAGCAAATAAGTTAAGGATTGTAGCTAGTTTACCTTGTTATTTGGCGGATAATGTTGATAAAATGCGCGGCGTTGGTGTTTTTAATGCTTCAATTCGTGCTTTGCAATGGTTAAACCGCGTTGGTTATGGTTCTGATGAAAATTTAATTCTTGATTTGGTTTATAATCCTCCGGTTCCTTTTGATGCCAATATGTTTACTCTTCCCCCAGAACAAGGGAAGTTAGAAAAGGCTTATAAAGCTTATTTAAATGAGCATTTTGGACTTAATTTTAATCAGCTTTTCACTATTACTAATCTTCCTATTGGACGCAGTAAATTTCACTTAAATCATCGCGGAATTATGGAGAATTACTTGTTTTTTTTAGAAAACAATTTCAATGTCAATACAGTTGAAAATTTGATGTGTCGTAATCATTTGTCTGTAGATTTTTTGGGAAATATTTATGATTGCGATTTTAATCAAATGGAGAACTTGCCGGCGCGCAATAAGGCTGGAGAAAATATAACTTTGGGAATGTTGTTAGAGGCAGGAAATTTAGATTTAATTGAAGAGGTGCAAACCGCTGATTTTTGCTATGGTTGTACTGCCGGTTGTGGTTCGAGTTGTGGGGGGGCTTTGGTGTAAAAAATTTGGGATAGGGATATTATTTAATTTTGTAAAAAGTGGGAGAATGCCAACTATACTTATGAGCTTAAATAAAAATTTCAAGTCTAAAAAAATGCCGGTAATTGGGATTGTACTTTGGGGCGGTGTTATTTTGCCAGTTATAATTTTTGCTTTGAAGTGTTTACATTATCCTGATCTTTTTCCTAGGGTAATAGAATGGATTGGTAATTTGGGAATTTGGGGGCCGGTTTTTTTTATTATCGTTTATATTCTAGCTACCCTTTTATTTCTTCCGGGGTTGTTATTGACTCTGGGGGCTGGGTTTTTATTTGGGGTAGTTTGGGGTTCGGTTTATGTGTGTTTGGGGTCAAATTTGGGCGCAACGGCGGCGTTTTTGGTAGGTAGGTATTTCGCTAGAAATTGGGTGGAAAAACAAATTTCTAACAATGAAAAATTTAAGGCTATTGATGGGGCTGTGGCTGCGGAAGGTTGGAAATTTGTAGGGCTGTGCCGGTTGTCTCCTTTGTTTCCTTTTAATTTATTAAATTATGCTTTTGGAGTTACCAAAGTTTCTTTGAGTGATTATTTTTGGGCTTCTTTGGTGGGGATGTTGCCGGCGACTGTTATGTATGTTTATTTGGGGTCTTTAGTTAAGGATTTTACTTCAATTGGTCTGCAAAAACAACCAACTACTACGGTGGAATGGGTTTTAAGATTTGTTGGTTTTTTGGCAACGGTTGGAGTAACTATTTATGGTACGGTAATTGCTAAAAAGTCTTTAAATTCTATGGAAAATAAAGAGGAGTAACTTAAAGGTAAATTAGGTTATTCACTTTTTAGGGGAATGGCAACTTGTAGAGTTTGTTGGGTTTGGTAATCGTAAATTTCTACGAGGCGGTAAAGTTGTCTGCCCGCCGGTGGAGGGGCAATTTCTATTTCTTGGGTGAGAATTGGTAAAAATTTTAAAAATTGATATCTTTGCTCTAGGCTTTTGTCTGTATAGCGGTTGATCGGTAGATTTAATTGATTGCGACTAACAGTAATTTGAAGTTCTTTGACGATGGGATATTCTTTACCACCTAATTTGATATAAGTTTGAGATAAAGCCGGTAAAGGATAGCTAAAAATTAACAAAAATAGGGAGAGAATTTTGATTTTTTTTGTGTTCATTTTTATGGGTTGCAGTGAGTTGATGGGGTTAGAGAAGTATTGGGGCTGGTAAATGTTGCTAAAATTGACAAATTTTTGTAAAGTTGTGGGGTGGTGATGGTGCAAGGTTCAATAGCCCCAGGATAATTAAATTGATATGAGTATTAAGGCGGTTTTGTTTGATTTTAATGGTGTGATTATCAATGATGAGAAGATTCATGAGCAGCTGATTGAGGAGTTGCTGATTTCTGAAAATTTACGTCCCAGGCGTGATGAGTTTCGGCAAGTTTGTTTGGGAAGGAGTGATCGCTCTTGTATTGCTGAGTTGCTAAATAGCCGATATCGGGTGGTGACTGAGGCGTATTTGGATCAGTTGATTGCTCGCAAGAGTGCTGCTTATTTGGAGAAGTTGCAGAGTTTGGAAGTTTTGCCAATTTATGAGGGGTTGGAAGATTTTATTTTAAGCTTGCAAGGGGCTAATTTAAAGTTGGCTGTGGTGACGGGGGCTTTGCGTCGGGAGGTGGAGACGGTTTTAAGTCGTGCAGGTTTGACAAAGTATTTTTCGGCTATTGTAACTGCGGAGGATATTACGAAAAGTAAGCCGGCACCGGACGGTTATTTGATGGCGGTTAAGTGTTTAAATGAGTGTTACCCTGGTTTGAATTTGTCTCCAAAAGAATGTTTGGTGATTGAGGATACGCCGACAGGAATTCAGGCGGGATACCAAGCTGGAATGCCGGTGGTGGGAGTGGCAAATAGTTATCCTTTTCACATGATTCACCGACAGGCGACTTGGGTTGTTGATCGTTTTGCGGATCTTGAGTTAAACCGGGTTTTGGAGTTTTATGCTGAGGGAACTCAGTCTTTGAAATCTTAAATTACAAATTTTTGGCTCTAAAATTTAGGAACTCCTAAATGATGGAATTTTTTCATGAGGTATTGACAAGTGAGGCTTTTTGTTGTAGGTTGTAAGGATGTGACCAAAATTTGCTTGTTGCAGAGTTTGGCAGTCGCGGGGAATTAGCTCAGTTGGTAGAGTGCTGCGATCGCACCGCAGAGGCCAGGGATTCGAGTTCCCTATTCTCCATTAGTTTAAAAGCTATAAATAAACCATCCAAAAATTTTTACAGTAGCTTGACTTAAGTTTGGCATAAAAGCATTATAAAACCTTCTTTTTTGATTGACTTTTTCTACCTAATTGTGGGCTTAAATTTGGCCTATTTCCAACCAACCCATTCTTGGGAAGTAAAACAAAACTCCCCGACAAGTGTTTTAGCTGCTAAGCAGGAAGGAAAGGCTACCGACGATTACTAACACTTAAGTCCAGATTTTGGGCATCTTAAAAGCAGCCGACATTACGGGTTGGCTGCTTAAACTTCTAGGGTCTTTCTCTAAATGAAAACTATAAAATCTTTGCAAACTTTGTGGCCGGGGTGGTTCCCGTACCCCAGCGCCTGGTTGCAAGCGGTCTTAATGATGCTCGTTGCTATAGGCCCAATGGCCCTAATTCTTGAGATTATTGATTGGCGATTGGAAGTATTCAGAACGCCATTTCAACTAGGAATAATCATTTTATTCTCCACATTTGGGGCAATCCTTGCTTTTGTTCCCTACGCCTACGCCTACTCATTTTTTTTGGGAGACTCCCCTTCTGGATGGCCTAAAAATCTCCCCAGTCCTAGAAGTTTAGCAGAGGCGCTGTTTGGCTTATCAGCGCTAACCATTTCATCATCTATTGGTGTGGGGGTTAGCCTGCTTTTCATTCGCCTTAATGCAAGACATGGCCTTTATTTCTATTCCAACTACAATTTTTATGGTCAAGAAGGTGCAGCAACTATTGGCGCGATTGCTTGGTTTGTTTCCGCTGCATACCTTTATCAGGCCAAGATTTTGACATGGCGCGGCATGATGGCCGAACTCAAGAAAAAAGCGACAGATGACTTAGCGGCAAATGTAACATCCTCAGAAGACAATCCTTTTAGTGACTTTGTTCTTTATCCAGAAACAACGCCTAAAGTGTCAACCAAAACATCTATCAAGACCAAACAAGCGACAAACTTCAAAACCCAAACCAAGAAAGTAGCTAAGCATTAATTTTTGTTGACGCACTTTTTTAAATATCTCTAGGGTGGCTTGTGATCACCCTATTTTTTTTTATTTCATTTCTCGGAAAGTTTAATGGTAATAAACGGTGAACCTCGGCAGTAGTAGTTTTTACTTTCCTTAAAAATTCTTCTTCTTTTCAGTAAAATATTCAAACTTTTAGCAGATTAAATATAAATCTACCTCTATCAGAAGATTTTCTACCTTTTTAATCTCTTCCGAGAGAGGATGTAAAATTATTTAGCAGTTGATAAGCTTAAAACAAGTCAGAGAAAGTTATGTAAGAAAAGGAAAATTTAGTATGACAAGCCTTAACGACAACTCCAAATCATTAAACAACCAAGAGAGCAATCTACACTCTACCAGTGCTGAAATCATAGAGACTTCAGGAAACATCGAAAAGAAAGAAAATGCTGCCGATCAAACTCATAATAATCATATCGTCGCTGAAGCTATCGGGGCGGCTGGCGGAAGCATAGCAGGAGCAACAATTGGTAAATTAGTTGGTGGGCGTTTAGGTGCGGCTATTGGTGCTGTTGGTGGCGCTATTGCCGGTGCAGCAATTGGAGATCAAGCAGCCGAAGGAATTGACAAGAAAGTTGATAGCGCTGTTGATACGATGAAAGATGCTGTTAAGGGAGTAACTCATCAAGTTGAAGGCGTGGTTGGTACTGTCAAAGAAAAAGTTGAGCAAGCTGACCTACAATCTGTAGTAAGCTCTGCAAAACAAAAAATTGATGAAGCGGATGTGCGTGGTGTAACTGAGTCTGTTAAGCATAAAATTGATGAGGCTAATGTGCGTGGTGTAACTGATTCTGTGCAGCATAAAATTGATGAGGCGGATGTTCGCGGTGTCACTCAGTCTGTGCAAAATAAAATTGATGAAGCTAATGTTGGCGGTGTCACTAATTCGCTTAAAAACAAAATTGATGAAGCTAATGTGCGTGGCATAACTGATTCTGTTAAGCACAAAGTTGATGAAGCTAATGTGCGTGGTGTAACTGATTCTGTTAGGAACAAAGTTGATGAAGCGGATGTGCGTGGCGTAACTGATTCTGTCAAAGGCAGTATTAAAGATGCCAAAGATGCGATGACAAATACAACGAAGCGCCCTACAGAAAATAGACTGATTGCAACTCCTCCTTTTAGCACATCTTCTACTTCGGCAGAAATTTATACTCCTAAAGCAGCTACGCCTTCTACTCCTTCGTTAGATTCAATGTCTAAGTTAGATGATGTGGTTGTTCCTGAGCATAAAATTGAACCGAAAATAACTGAAAAAGACTTGCGAAAACGCCGTGAATTTTAAGTATAGCCTTCGCCTTTATTCGTAAAAAAAATAAAAGCAATTTCCATCTAACTTTGAGATTGTTAAAGAGTATTTCAAGACGAATTAAGGTGGGGAATTATAGGCATTATATCTAAGCTAAATCGCTCATTTTTTGAATAGAATGGGCGATTTTTTATTTTTAACTTTTTATATTATGCTTAGAGGCTTTCTCTGGCAAATTTTGAAATTATGTTTCTATTTGGTTAATAAGTAGACGAGTTTTTGACCCAAAGCTAAGGGTGATCTAAACTAAGTTTATTGGTGGCTATAAGCCCCGAAGTGTCTCAGGTGAATTATGGCTAAAATTGCTTATTTAGATTGTCCTACCGGCATTGCAGGTGATATGTTTTTGGGTGCGCTTGTAGATGCCGGTGTGCCATTAGAATATATTACTCAACAACTTCAGTGTCTCGGTATTTCCGATGAATATCAACTGCGCGCTGAAAAGGTCTTGCGTAATGGCCAAGAAGCTACAAAAGTTTATGTGGATTTAAAGGCTGAGTTTGTAGGGGTGGCAGAAATTGATGAGCCGGTTGAAGCACCAACTTTTGATGAACTTTCCCATAGTCACCATCACCACGAAGATTGTCATTCCGAACATAGCCACCACGAACACTCCCACACTCGTCACCTGCCAGAAATTGACAACCTAATTGTTTCGGCAAAATTACCTCCTCGTGCTGAAGCTTGGAGTTTGGGAGTATTTCGCAAATTAGCTGATGCTGAAGGATTTGTACACGGAATTTCTCCAGAAAAAGTACACTTTCACGAAGTGGGCGCAACTGATGCTATAGTGGATATTGTCGGGACTTGTCTAGGTTTGGATTGGTTGGGAATTGATGCGCTTTATTGTTCACCTCTACCAACAGGAGGCGGTACAATACGAGCAGCGCATGGTCGAATGCCGGTACCTACACCGGCCGTTTTAAAGTTATTTGAGATGGGTAAGATGCCTGTTTATAGTAATGGCATTAACCGCGAATTAGTTACCCCCACCGGCGCGTCAATTGTTTGCACTTTAGCTGCATCTTTTGGCTCTCCACCGGCCATGACTTTGCATCAAGTCGGTTTAGGGGCCGGTTCTCGGAATTTAGCAATACCGAATATCTTACGTTTGTGGGTAGGAGAAGCCGCGATTTTACCCACCGATATCTCTTCGCAAATAGAAACAATTTCCGTCCTTGAAACTCAAATTGATGACCTTAATCCTCAAGCCATTGGTTACATTTTTGACCGGCTATTTGAAGCAGGAGCCCTGGATGTTTTTACTCAACCCATAGGCATGAAAAAATCCCGGCCTGGAATATTATTAACTGTAGTTTGTCATCCTCAAAAACAAGCGGCTTGCGAAGCAGTAATTTTTCGAGAAACAACTACTTTAGGCATTCGCCGACTTTCCCAAGAAAGAGTAATTTTATCACGGGAAATTGTTCAAGTTATGACACCCTTTGGGCCGGTGCGAGTTAAGGTAGCAAAAACTGCCGACCAAATGCTAAAACCTCAACCAGAATATGAAGACTGTGCAGCTATTGCTAAAAAGCATAATTTACCTTGGCGAGAAGTTCACCGTTTGGTTTTAGAACACTGGCATTAATTAGTTTTTTTTGCTACTAATAAAAGAAACCCTATCTCCACCTACAGCAAAAATATTGATTAGTGTTGGCGCGTTAAGGTTGGAATGAAAACCAACCTATATCAAACTAAAAATCTATCCCTGAAAAAACAGAGATAGATTTTTTTTAAACTCAATCTTAGTTAATTAGTCGATGGAGTTACCTACTTTGTCCAAATTACGTTTGGTGGTGTTGATATCGCTGTTAACTTTCGATTTCACTGCACCGGCAGCATCATCAATGGCGCTTTTTGTGGTATTGATATCGTTGTTGACTTTCGATTTTACACCACTACCAGCTTGACGAGCAGCAGACTTAGCATTGTCGCCTAATTCGTTAGCGGTTTCTTTAGCATTTTTTACACCGCGATCAACAGTTGATTTTGCATTACCTGTGGCATCTTTAACTACTTCTTTGCTGCCTTCCGCAGTGGCTTTAGCATTATCTTTCAAATTATCAGCACCTTTAGCGGCGCGGTCTGCAAAGTTAGAAGCATTACGCTTGACAGTAGAACCTACTTCCTGGGCTTTATCGGGGATATTGCTAACAGCATCAGGTGCATCTTTGGCAACGCGCTTTACAGCTTCGGCTGGGTTGCCGGTGCGGTTGCGGAGATTACTTTCGGCGTTATCAACTAAACCTTTAGCTTTTGCTTCTGCACGGCTTGTATTGCGTCGAGGATCTGTGTCTGCATAGTCATTCATTCCCCCTTCATATTTGTTGCCCATCACTTCTTTGGGCACTTCAGGGCGAACTTCGTTAGAGGTTTTGCCAAAGTCAAAAAACCCTGCATTAGCGGCTGGAATTTGAACAAAGAAAAATAAGCCAGCCACAAAGATGATGGCTACTTTTGTTACCAGGCTGTGTAGAAATGCAAAAACTTGTTTCATAGTCTTACTCCGTTGTTTTGTATGTTACCGCCTTAAAATTTGGCTGGGGCGGTTATAAAATATTTGTCAGCTAAAGGTTTCTGAATCGAAAAAATTAACTTACATCTATTACAATAAAAGGGAACAAATCAACCTTGTCTCTATCCAAAGTCTAATTATTTTAAATTTTAAATTTGTGCTTTAAGGCTGAGGTTAAAAAAGTCGAAAAGTGCCAAGAAAAATTAAACAGCTTTTTTGGATTGTTGGGCCAATGAAACCAACTAGTAAGTAGAAGCATCTAACTACTGGTAGGATGCTTCGAGCGTAAGCGCAACCCATCAAAGCCTCTATTGTGTTGGGTTTCGTTCCTTAACCCAACCTACATTACTACATTACCTAGAATTTAATTGAGTTGACTTACTTATCTAGGATAAATGCTGTTTTAACAGTGTATTTCTTTACTAAACAACTGTATAAGCAAAAGACGATGATAATTAATTAATAGCTACAAACCCGCTTTGATATAAAACGGGTTTGTTAAATTTATAAAGGAAAATAATTTACTTGGCCGGAGACATTCCTTGCTTGGCGCGGGGAGTGTTGTTGAGGTTCATGTCTGCATTAACCGGCGGTTGTTTGGCAGGGTTGTAAGATTCAGTTTCAATGCCATCTTTGATAAATTTAGAGGCATCTTTAAACACAGCGCCGGTTCGTTCTAACAGTTTGGCATCTCCATCGTTACGATTAAATACCGGCTGGCCTGTGGCTTGACTTTGCCCAGGAACTTCTAGCAGGCTTTGGTCGCCGCCTAAATCTTTGGGATATTTATCTGTTTCTAGGGGGCCAGAACCAGGATACAACAGTTCGTCGTTGTTACGATTGAGGTTAGAAGCAATGCTGTTGTTTGTGGATGCTTGAGCACGTTCTTTTGCTGATTTGCCTTGAGTGTTGACGCGGATATCGTTTTTCATTCTTTGATCGGTATAACCATCACCACCTCCTTTGTGAGGGTTATTCATTCCACCGGCTTGTACGGGGGGATTTTCTGGTCGTGCACCTGTCGTTGTACCGGGGTTGCAAGCTGTAGTAGTAAATAACAACAGGCCGGCAAACAGAAGACTTATTACTTTACTGAGGCCCAGTTTTTTAAAAAATGTAGTGATTTGTTTCACAGGGGTTTTTTCCTTTTTTGAGTAACAATAAGTTAAGTTTAAAGAGATGAATGGGCTATTTTACTCTCACTGTAGTGTTATCTTTTGTTCTTTTTTTTAGGTAAATTTATCTAACTTTAGAGTGATTGGTTTGTTGCCAAAATGTAATTTTTTTTATTCGATTTTTGTTTAGGAGACGGGCGGCAACTATTTGGAAATTTGAGTATAGTATTTGTCAATAGATAAAAAGTCGCTTTTGGCTGCTGAGCTATTGCTAGTGGTCATCTTGGCCGCTCGATTCCTTTGTTTTTACCTTAATTTATCCTTTTTTGTGTAGAGTTATTTTGCGCTTTATTTAATTTTAAAAATGCTTTTTTTTATAGCTTTTAAGTACCTTTATATCCGGTCGCAAATCCAAATTAGGCTAAAATTAGTTAAACAAAAATTGAGTTTATCAAGATAAAAGTTTTAAATAAATAGGGGCCGTAACCATTTTTTTGATGACCAGTTCGACAGACAGCTAAAATTTTTCAACAAGGTGTCATACTCAGCCTACTATCGGTTAGGTTTACGCCCTTCCTAAAAATGGACAGTGGTAGGGAATAGAAATTTGTAGACCCACAGAAACATCTCTACCTAAAGATAGATGTAGCAGATGCCTCAAGAGACATATAACTTTATCAAGTGCGAGTTACCAAAAAATTTTTGGTTCGTGCGGAAAAGGGGATTATAAAAAAATGCGGTAATGAGTTAAAGGTCAGGGATCGGCTCTAACTCATTACTTATTACTTTTTGGGGCTAAAAAACGTCAGGCTAGATATTGCGAGTTTCGTCGGCGACTTTAGGACAAGCAGAGTTATTAGCCCCCAGCAAAGTCGAAGGAATATTTTTAAGATAACGTCCAAAAAACGCCGCTGTATAATTCCGGGTAATCTCCAGAGAACGTTTGCCATCAATATAGCCGGTATCGGTTAAAAAGCCTAAATTAGAAGAATTAAGGGAAATTAGGGGCAATAATACAGGCCGGTCAGAAAAATCGTTGTCTTCAGTGCCGGTTACTGTAAATTGATTTGTCCGGGTGTGACAAAATGCTGTAGGGCTGTGCTAAAGAAGGGGGTTAGCAACATCTGGGGTTTGTGTTTAGGTAAAATTTTTGACTAAATAAAGAGTTTATTTCTAGCATCTGTCTAAAGGTAGATTTTCTGATATCCTAATTTTTTTAGGGTCTGGTTTTTTGCTGAATTATGTTATCTACAGGTAGTTTGGCTTAACCAGAGTTATCTAAAAAATTTTTATGATTAATTTTGTAGCATACAGAGGTAAATTTGCGTCAGTTTTTATCCGAAATTCAGTTGATTTTGTCACGGGTTAAGCCTTATTTGCGGTGGTTTTTTTTAGGGGGAACGTTATTTTTTTTGGGGAAGGCGGTTAAGGATAATTGGCAAGAAGTAGGGCAAATTCGCATTACTGGGATGGGCTGGGGAGTGTTTGGTTTGGCGTTGTTGGTGACGCTGATGGCGCATTTTTGGTCTGCTTGGGTTTGGGTGAGAATTTTGGTTTCTTTCCAGCAGCCGGTGTCGGCAAAATGGGGAATGGGTGTTTATTTAAAAACAAATGTTGCTAAGTATTTGCCTGGGAATATTTGGCATTTTTATGGGCGAATTCTGGCGATGAGGGAAACGGGAGTTTCTGCGGGTGTGGCTGTTTTGAGTGTGTTGATAGAACCGGTTTTGATGGCGGCGGCGGCTTTTTTTGTTAGTTTCATGGGCTTAATGTTTGTGGAGGTTTCTAAGTTAGGTTTTTGGGGTTTGGGTAAGGTTATTTTTGGTTTAGGGGTTTTTGGTATTTTGGTTGGTTTACACCCGATATTTTTAAATGGTTTTCTGAGGTTGTTAGGCCGGTTAAAGCAAAAAAGTTTGGGGAAAACTCAAGGGGATGGGGGTATTTTTGAGGTAAAAGCTTATCCGCTGGGTTTATTAATGGGAGAAATGGGGTTTGTGTTATTGCGGGGTTTGGGTTTTGTTTTGGCGGTTTGGGCAATTTTTCCCGATCTGGATATTTCTAAAGTTCCAATGCTGTTGGGAGGGTTTAGTTTGGCTTGGTTATTGGGTTTGGTGGTGCCAGGTGCACCGGGGGGGATTGGAATTTTTGAGGCTACAGCGGTAGTTTTATTAAGCGGCTTTTTTGGTAGCGGGACAATTTTAAGTGCGGTGGCTTTTTATCGGTTAATTAGTGTTTTAGCGGAAACTTTGGGTTGGGGATTGGCTATTTTTCTGCTTTGATTTTTTTGCTTGTCTTTGAAATTATCAAATTTGCCTCGCTGGGATATCAATTTCTCCAAAGGGGTTGGATATTTCTGATTCTGCTTCAATTCTATTCATCATTTCTATTTCTTCGGGTGTTAAGTTGTTGCTATCGCTGTTTGTGTCGGTGGATAAGTCTTCTGATGTATGGTTTGAGTTGGGGTTAAATGAATCCTCTGGGATGGTGATATCTTGATTGTTAGTAGCTTCTATTTTTTCCTCTTCTTCTTCTTTAATTGTTAATTGGGAAAAAATTCGATAACTATCTAAGTTTAAAGGGGTTTGGGTGCCATTTTTGTCTTCCATTTTTAGTAAGTTATAGCGAACATTATCATCATAAATAACAAAGGTGATTTTTAAGATTTCCAGAAAGTTTATCACCCACTGACATTCGGCTTCAGGATAATCCATATAATACTGAATTAAAGCTGCCAGACAAGCTTCTAAATGAGGTCTAACCGGCTTACAAATCATCGTTACTTTGAGTAAAATAATCACTAAAGTTAACGGGTGTCCTTGGGACAAAAGTAAGACAAATAAAGACGAGGGACTATTTTGGTTTTCTGTTGTTAAAAACTCCACCACTCGCTTACAAGTTCGCAGCATTAAAGCATCTGTAAGACTTTCATCGTGGTAATCTTCATACAGAGGCTTAAGTTTTTTAGATAATTTAATTTTTAGCGCTTCAATACACTCTTTTGTTTCTACTGAATAAATTAAATATTTCTGCAAACTTTGTTTGAAATCTTGATATCTCAATTCTAGGGTTTGCTGGATAAAAATATTCGCCAAGTTAGTATAGCTAAACTGTCCCCGTTTAGCCACAATAAGTTTAATTAACTGCAAAACTTCATCGCCTAAACTGGAAGGATTTTTAGGGACGTCTGTAGGTTCTGAAGAACCTACACTAAGCATTTTAGGATAAATAGGTGAGTTAGAGCGT
Organism: Halomicronema sp.; assembly: GCA_036704045.1. GTDB lineage: Bacteria > Cyanobacteriota > Cyanobacteriia > Cyanobacteriales > Oscillatoriaceae > Ancylothrix. The sequence goes on from DATNQM010000014.1 coordinate 130,903, forward strand.
GCAGTGTACATGGCCAAATCAAATTTAAATCTTTCTTTAATTTGCTGGGCTCTAATTTTTGCGGCTTCTCGGTGTTCTGGAGAGTTTTTGAAATTGGTATATTGCTGAATTAATAAATAAGAAGTATATCTTTCACTCCAGTGGGCATCTTCTGGACTATCATACCGAGAAATAAAAAGCTTTAAATCTTCATAATCTTGGCTTTTACTAAAGTTTAAAACCCATTCTCTGAGTTGGTTTAAGGTTTGGGAGGCGGTATAAGTTTCAATGGCTGGATCAACCAAGACTTCTTGGACTAATTTTTGAATAGCTTGGTGCTTTCTTGCACCGGCCCAGTTATTGACTAAAATATAACAGGAACGTTTTAAAGTATTAATAAATTCTTCTTGCTCATTGGTAATAATAATATCATACAAAGCCTGAATAATCTCAGGATTGCCGGTGGTAACATGATGAATAAATAATTTTTTAAATTCCAATAAAACATCTTCGGGATTGTCTTGTTTGACAATCTCTAACCAAAAGCGAAAGATTTTTTCTTGGGCTTTAGAGATGGTTTTTTTTCGCTCTTCTACTTGTACCACTGTGTCTGTCTGGAGAGTGGTGTATCCCCGAGGTCTTGCCATTGGTAGATTCTCCCCCGTAAATGCTTTGCTTGAATCAGTAAACTTTATGAATACTGTTCTTCTTGCCTTGCCGGTCATTGGGTAAGTCTGGTAAAAGACACTTTCTCAAGCCTGATATAGAGTTGAGAAGCGAGTTATCTTTGACCCTCCTGCTGGTGGGTAAAAAATTTAATATCCTTCTGCATCAAGTATATTGATTTTTTTTGTTTAACCACAGATGCAGATTGCAAACTTTTTTGACCACCTCCGTCAACTCGTAATTATTAGAGATGAATTCGGCTAGTTATATCATAAACCTGATTTTGTGTCTTTTTAGTGATGAAAGACGTAGCAAAACGTGATTCTTTTTAAAGGATAGGGTGATACAGATCACGTTAGCTACTTTATTCAGTCTTACCAAAAAGCAAACAATTCTCGCTGCGACCATACCATTAAAACACCGGCCAGAGCCATCATCGCTAACACGACTTGGCGAAACTGATGTTCACTGATTTTATTCAAAACAAATTTACCTAATAAATTCGCAGGAAAAGCTGCTAAACCAATCACTAAACCGTAACCTAAAGCTTCTGGAGACAACACACCCAAAGCTGAGTAGGCGATAAGTTTGGCGATGTGAACAACGACAACATGAGTTGATTTTGTAGCAATCATTTCTTCTTTGAGCAAGCCATAGTTAAGATAAAGTGGATTCATTACCGGTCCGCTGCTACCAATCAACCCTGAAACAAAGGCATACAAAAAACCAATCGGCAAAAATTGCCACGCTTTTACCGTAAAAGTTCGTTCTTTTTTACTCAGCCAAAAGCTAAAAACCGTCACAATCAAAAAAATTCCAATCAAAAGTTGCAGCCATTCGAGATACAGAAGACTCAAGCTATAAGCACCTAAAACTGCGCCAACTAAAGCCCCAGGAAAATACCACCTACTGACCGACCAGTTGATATATTTCCAAAACATCAAAATTCGCTGACAGTTACCGATTAACATTCCGATGGTAATTGTTGGTGCAACGGATTTCGTTCCCAACAGAAAACTTGTCAGCGGAATTAAAATTATCGGGCTGCCACCACCGGCTACCGCACTGATTGACCAAGCCACAAAGCTGACTAGCCCTAAGTAAATGATGCTCATCTGGCAGGTGTACAAAGGTTAAAATTATAAGCGTTCTTCTATTCTGTCACTTCGGTTCACTTTCTCGGAGAGTTTGGCTTTCTGAGGTTTGCTGATCTCGCTTGTTTCGTTACTTTGACTGCCCAAAATTTTCCATCCAAACAACCAGATTACTAATCTGCGTTAATCTCTGCTTAAAAGTTAAACTTCTAAAAAATTAGAATAAAAAATTTTCTGTAAATTTAATTTTTAAAATTTACTTTTGTTTGCCTTTACTATATTTATGCTTTTTTGTCAATATGAGTATTTTTACTTAGATTTTAAACTCGTGAGAGACAAAGGCTTAAGCGAACTAATTTCGATTGAAGGGCTAACGTATTTTTAAGGGTTTTGGGCGTTAAAAAGTCTGAAATGGACTTTTTCCTTTTTTTAGACAAAAAATATAGAAGTTTACCATTACAAATTATGTAACTATGAAGCACATAATTTGTCAATACCTTATTCTCTCGTTGGAGTAATTGAGAATTATTTTTAATAAACTGAGAAAATTTTGAGTGCTTTCATAGAAAAATTAGATAAAAGTTAGCCTAACTTAAAAGTTAAACTTATCAAATCTACTTTTAAACTAGGGTTTGTCTGCTTTGTAGAGAAAAATAAAGATCGAGAGGTTTGGGGGGGATGAAACGAGAGAGAAAAAGAAAAAAAGGAGAGTTTTTTGAGTTTTGGTTGATAACATTGAAAAGCGAAAAATAAAAAGGTTTTTATGTTTCAAACAACACGCAGACGTTTAGCTCTTTGGTACACAATCGTCACGGCTGTACTACTTTTATTATTTGCCACCGGCGTATATTTATATGTCCGAAGCACTTTGATTGAAAGGGTAGACGACACCTTAAACCATGTTGTAGAAGTGGTAGAACGTTCCCTGGTTATTGAACCGGTAAATGGGGGAAAGGGAGAAGAAGCAAAACTGAGAATAAATATAGAAGCAAGTTTTCGAGACAATACCCAAACGTTAGAAGATGATCACATAGACTTAGAATGGTTTAGCCCCACCGGCGATTTATTGTGGACAACTTTAGCGGTTGCCGGTATCAGCGAACTATATCCAAATCGGGCAGGAAAAACCGTAGAACTTCCCAACGGACAACTGTTGAGACAAGTCACAGAAAGAATAGAAATTAACCGGCAAGTATTAGGATATTTAAGAGTGAGTCATCCTTGGTTTGAAGTCACAAAACCTAGTCGGCAATTAATTGCAGACCTCAGTATTGGGATTAGTTTAATGGTGATTTCGGTAGCTTTTATTGGATGGTTATTATCTGGTTTAGCGATGGAGCCGGTGAGAGAATCGTACCAAAGACTAAAACAATTTACTGCCGATGCTTCCCATGAACTAAGAAACCCAATTGCGATTATTCAAACTAACGTTCAAGTTGCCTTATCTGATCCAGAAATAGACAGCCAAAACCGGCAACAATGGCAAATCATTGAAAGGCTGACACGAAGATTAGGTAGACTAGTAGACGACTTATTATTTTTAGCCAGACAAGATAGCGGAAATATTAATCAAACGCGGACAGAAGTTCCTCTGGATGCGCTGTTGATGGAAGTGATAGAAGAACAAATGCTCAGCGCCAAGGAAAAAAATATCAATTTATCTTTGGAAATTAAAGACCCGCCAACACCGATATTATATAAACTAGAAACGGCTAATTTACCTGGAAATGTTTTCACTGTCCAAGGAGATTGGGATCAACTCGCCAGACTTTTTACGAATTTAGTAAATAATGCTTTGCAGCATACTCCTGGCGGTGGAAAAATCTTGATTGAATTGGAAAGTATCCCCGCCAGAAATAGTAATAATTTGTACCTGCATATAAAAATTATAGACACCGGAGCCGGCATTGCCCAAGCCGCCCTTCCCCATTTATTCAATCGTTTTTACCGAGCCGATCCTGCCCGCAGTAGTAGCACAGCCGGTTCTGGGTTAGGATTAGCGATAGCCGGTGCAATTGTCGAAAATCATCAAGGACAAATTCGCATCGAAAGCCAACTCAAAAAAGGTACGACTGTTACTGTTATTCTGCCTGGTACTAAATTTGATGAAACGTGGTTAAATCTCTAACTATTAGGAACTTTGTCTAATTTGATTTTTTGGTGAGTCTTGAATCTAAATCACAGCAAAGGTTTTCAAATTTTTAATTATCATAAAAAACAAAAACCAGGGTTTTTAAAAACTCTGGTTTTCAAGGTTTTGAGCAAATAAAATTTTCTGGATATCTTGGTTAAAAAATTAATTACACCGGCAAGTTATAACTTCCAGTCAACCCCAAACAACTAACACACCGGCATCCCAAATTATCACCGGAATGACGAGCACCAACCCAAACGCTGAGTACATTACCCCGAACCAGACTCAGACTCTTGAGAACGGGAACTTTTTTAACAGAAACATCAAGACGAAGAGGAGATGCCGGTGTTACCGCAAAAGCCGGTGAAGCGATACCAGCCACCAACAGAGAAAAAACCAAAGCAACCAGCCAAGAAAAAAATGAACGTTTCATAATTAATAAACCAAAAAAAACAACAGGGTAATACCAAAATAGAAAGAAAATTCTTAATGATAGTTCCCGCAAGACCCCAGACTATTATTAGGTAATATTATATCGCCAAATGCTACTCCTGGGGGTAACGACTCCTTTGCTCAATTAACCAGAGAGCAAAGATTCTTTCAAACTTAAAAGCTTCTTGTTCCATGCGATTATTTTTATAAACTTGACCGGCCCGTTCATACTCTTTAAAATACTGATAACCAAACTTATCTAAACTACCCAACTCTTGATACTGACGAACATGAACCAATTCGTGGGCGAGTAAAATAAGCTGTCGGTCGTCGCGGGGTTTATAGGGGCCACTAATATAAATTTTGTTACCATAAACTTGAGCATTAGACTTGCTGACATCGACACGAAAACTGGCAGCCACCCATTCATCGGGAAGAGTTGCATTATAAATCACTTCAACCTGATCTACTAAATCATCAAAATGCGGACGTAGATAGTATTTTTGCCAATCATCAAGTTTTCTGCTTTTAGTATTATTGGCTGCCATCCACTGTGCGGCTGCTTGGTAACCACCGCTACCCACATTACCCCAAGCTGACTCAGAAAACTTTTTCGGAACTTTGGAATTAGTAGTGAGGGTAAGGCTTTCGAGGGAGTAATCTTTTTCGACTTCACTGTTTTTATTAGCTAGGGGATAGTAAACCCCCAGAACAAAAACAGATAAACTAATTAATGCACTTCCTATTAATATTTTTCGCAATTTTTGCATAATCTGACATTTAAAATAATTTCAATTTACGACCTGATTTTTTTAGAAATCATAATAATTAAAAACCATAGAAAAATTAAAAGTTTATTTTAAAACAAGCCAACTTTTAGAAAATTCAAATAGGCAAGTAGTTAGCTAAAATTGAATAACTTAAAAAAGGAGGAAGAGAAAAAACTTCCACCTTTCTAGTCTTACTTAAACAACACTCACCGGCTGATCCAAATATATTGTATGAATATCTGCCGGTAAGCGATCTTGGAGACGCTTACAACCGTCTTCCAACAATTGACGTACTTCAGCCGGAGAAATTTCTTCTCCTTCAGCTTGGAGATAAGCAGCAATGCGAGATTCACTCCAGCCAAAAGTTTGAGACATCAAAACAATAATTCTTTGAAGAGGAGGAAGCAAATCAAGAGATTGCTGTAAATAACACCACAATGGAGGAGAAGCAATTTCGAGGTTATATTGAATAGACTCCACCGGCGGTAAATCCATACCATTAACGCAGACAGCAGTCATATTAATTAACCAATTTTGCAAAGTCAAAACCGAACCTTCCGACTCATCAGAACCCCGTAAATCTAAAGAGCCAAATTCATAAAAAATATGCCGCCAAGTCTTAGCGTAGAGATATTCTGCTTGCACCGGCGACTTACAAGCTTGAGTAATTAACATATAAACAATTGGACTGTACCGACAAAAAATCGCCGTAAAATACTTTCCTTCATCCGGGTGACGCTGAAATAAAGTCAGCAAATCCGTATCACTGAAATGAAAAAGCGATTTAATGATCGGGTGGTTGCTTTCTGGTAAATTCGGTGTTCGCACAATACAACCCCACTCCTAGACTTTAAATTTAAAGTAACTATAACTTTTATTTTGTCCCAAAAATAGCGATTTGAGGGATACCTAAAAAGCGATGTCTTCTATCCGGTAGTCGTGAAAGCTGAGCAGAAACAAACAAAGCAAGCGAGTTTTGAGCAGAAAAATTTGCTCATTGCTCCAAGAGGTGGGAGATTGGATAGAAGGAAAAACCCCAGACCCTTTAAAAAATAAATTCATCCCCCATCGTAACCTACCCACTTGATAGAATCGTCATAAGTGATATGGTTATGTCCGAATAACCTTTGCCAACCCACACACCGGCAGCCGGTTAAATACTTCATCCCCCCTTGCTACATGGTTCTAACAGTTTTCTTTGCTCCTGTTTTCAGTCCCATTTTGGCATCGTTTCCCCTAGACACGCTCTTTTCCACCCAGGGGATTATGGTCATGCTCCTTGCTGCCTATGCAGGAGCAATGTGGATGTTTTTGACAAGCGCCCCAAAAGTTTACACCGTTATGGTGTCAGACCTTGAACTTGCTCGTCAGTTTTATGAAGGCTTGCTGGATCTGCCGGTGGCTGAAGTTCCCTTGCATTACTACTACAACTACGAACAAAGCCTCAGCACCACCGGCCTTGATCCATTTTATATGTCAGCGGCCAATGTTAGCCCCGCAACCAAAACCACTACCCCCGATGGCTTGTGGTATCAACTGCAAAAAAACACACAATTGCATATTATCTCCGGCGCAAGTTTAGGTCAAAAAGACCGTCAGCGTCATGTTTGCTTTGATAACGAATGTTTAGAACGGCTACTTTTGCGAGTTCAATCACGCGGAGTAAAGTATAAAATACGCCGTGAAAAACCCCTCAACTTTTTAGTTAAAGACCTTGATGGACGAGTGATCGAAATGTCAGAAGTATCTAACTAACCATTGGTTGCTACTGAGATTGTTTAAAGTTCTCGATTTCTCCATAAGGTCTATTTGCTAATGCCCATCTCAATACTGAGCAACCATCCTAGGCTGTCAGCCCTTAACTAGCCAAGAATTGTTAAGCCCAAAAACTCTTGGACATTTATATTTTTTAGTAAATTTAGGCTAATTATCTCCAAAAAAGGATAATTAGCCTATTTAATTTTTGTTAAAAATATTTCGCTGAAGTGTCAAAAATAAAAAACTCTTCCTACTACAGCTTTTTAACCCTTTTAGACTACTTTTTTTAAAACTTTAGACAGCCCTTAGTATAGGGATAAAAAAATTGTATTAAACTATAGCTAGATAAGCTATAAAAAACATAAAATAGAAAGCCCTACAATCGAGAATTAACGCTTTTAACCCAAACTAATATAAAAAACTTCTCCTATGAAAAACTCAGACGAAACAGGAAAAACTGCCAAAAATCACTTTACCCCAAGCTTAAATACTTACCAAGAATTACAGGGACAACTGCACCACTACAGAAAGCTTTATGAAAACCTCAGTAGTATTTACTTCACCCTCGATTCCAGAGGCATTATTCTTGCCATTAACCCCAAAGGAGCTCAACGTTTAGGATACACACCTCAACAATTGGTTAAACGCTCAATTTTTAACCTAATTCATCCCAACTGGCGACAAAATTTTCAACACAACTTTAGTCTGAGCAGCCGGTGTGAACTACCCATTTTTCCCTGGGAAGCTCAACTGCAAACTAAAAGTGGTAATTTTATCTGGATTAATGTCTTAGCAGAAAACACCGGTCAACCAGACTCGCCGATAATTTCTATGGTTTGCGAAGATATCACAGCCCCCAAACAAACCGGAATTACTTTACAAGAATCTGTTGCCCTTCATAGACTAGTTCTTAGCCAAATTTCCGATACAATTTTCATGACAGATAATAACGGATTTTTTACATTTATTTCTCCCAATTTTGAGACAAACTTTAACTACTCTTCCCAAGAAGAATTACCACTTACTGAAGTATCTAACTTTTTAGGAATCGATTTTTTTGAAAATTTTATCGAACCATTTGTTAGACAAAAAGATATTGAAGAAGTTAGAAATATTGAACATACAATTAACGATAAATACGGCAATTTACATACCTTTTTAATCACTATAAAGCGGGTAAATATTAGACAAGGAACCCTGCTTTATACCTGCCGAGATATCACCTCAAACAAACAAGCAGAAACCGCTCTCAAGCAAAATCAAGCCTTATTACATAACGTTTTAAGTAGCCTTCCTATAGGAGTTTGGATAGCTGATCAACAAGGCTATGTACAAATAAATTCAGCCGTTCAAGACATTTGGGAATTTCCAGAATATTTCCCAGTATCCGAAGTACATTTTGTGCCAAATGAGCAAAATTTAAAATCATCAATTGGTCAAATAAATCCTAGACAAGATTGCCCGTTGGTGGGGTGGTGGTTAGAAACCAATGAACCGGTAAAAACCGAAGAATGGCCCTTAGTTAAAGCATTTAAAACCGGCGAAATAATTATCAATGAATTAGTAAACATTCAAAACTTTAAAGGTCAGAAAAAAACCCTAATTATTTCCGCAGTTCCCTTGCAAAACGAACAAAGTGAAATGATAGGGGCAATTTCTATAAATCAAGACGTAACTGAACACAGATTAGTAGAAAATGCCTTTTGGGAAAATCAGAGATTAATTCAACAAATAGCCGAAGCAACACCAACAATTCTATATCTTTATGACATAAAAGAACAGCGAAACATTTACGCCAATAGTCAAATTAGTAATATTTTAGGCTACTCACCCCAAGAAATAAAAAACATGGGAAATAACTTTTTCCCTTTGTTGCTTCATCCCGAAGATAAGGAGAAAATTTATGACAATATGCAGCTATTTGACTCTGCAAAAGATGGAGAAATTATCGAAACAGAATATCGACTAAGAACAAAAAATGGCGAGTGGTGTTGGTTATATAGTCGAGATACAATTTTTACGCGCAATTTTGAAGGTAAACCCGAACAAATTCTAGGTACGGCTATGGATATTAGCCGCCGCAAAAAAGTTGAAGAAGAACTACATCTTTATCAACATCATCTTCAGCAATTAGTCAAAGAAAGAACTGCAACTTTAGAAGCTACAAATCAGCAATTACATCAAGAAATTCATGAGAGAAAAATAGCAGAAATTGCCTTAAAAACCAGTCAACATTTTATCGAAAAAGTTACCGAAACAAATCCCTCCCTTTTATACGTTTATGATCTTTTAGAAGAAATCAATATTTATCTTAACTTATTTGTCATAGAATCGCTTGGTTATTCTCCCCAAGAAATTCAAGCAATGGATAAAAATGTTCTCAAAATCTTATTACATCCCGATGATTTTGCCCAACAACATAACCGTTATCAAGCTTGGGAAAAAGCCAAAGAAGGAGACATTTTATATTTAGAATTTCGCATGAAAAATAAAAATGGAGAATGGCGCTATTTTCAATCCAACGAAACCCTATTTAACCGTACCCCAGAAGGAAAGCCAAAACAAATACTCGGCTGCGCCAGCGACATCACAGAAAGAGTGCGTTCTGAAGAAAAATTACAATGGCAAGAAGCGTTATTGAGAGCAATGGCAAGCGCATCTCCCTTGGCATTTTATGTTGTAGACCCTCTTAATGATAAAATTTTGTATTTTAATCGCCGGTTTTGTGAAATTTGGGGACTTCTTCATTTAGAAGAACGCATGAAAAAAGGCGAAATAACAAATAAAATAATTATATATATTTGTAAGCAAAAAGTAAAAAACAAAAAACTATTTAAAAACAAAACATGGGATTTTAAAAAATTAGAAGATAAGCACTTACTAGAAGACGAATTTTTTCTAAATGACGGAAGAACAATCAGACGAATTTGCAGCTTCGTGTGTGATGAAAACGAAAAATATATAGGTTGGCTGTCTATTTTTGAAGATATTAGTCAACGCAAACAAGCACAAGAAGCAGTACGCCATCAAGAGCAAAAATTCCGTACCCTAGCAGAAAATACACCCGATATTATCAGCCGACTGAACCGGCAAATGCGTTATCTTTATATAAACCCAGCCATAGAAAAAGCCACAGGCTTATTACCCGAAACTTTCCTAGGCCAAACCAAAAGTGACGACGTAGGGGTGCCCCAAGACTTAATAAAAATTTGGGAAGAAGCCAGTAATAAAGTCTTTGAAACAGGTATAGAAACCATCATCGAATTTAGTCTTACTTCCCCCACTGGTACCCGTCATTATCAATCTCATATCGTCCCTGAATTTAAAACCAATAAAAACCGTAAAGTAGTTTCAATTTTAGCCATTAGCCGCGACATTACCCTACTCAAAGAAACTCAGCATTCTTTACAAATGGCCCAAGCCCGTTTAGAACACTTGGTTAATGCTAGTCCCGCCGTCATTTATTCTGCACCTTTATCTGATGATGTAGGGGCTAACTTTATTACTAATAATATATCTGCTTTGATTGGATATGAACCCCAGGAATTACAAAAAAATTCTCAATTTTGGATAGATAATCTCCACCCAGAAGATCAGGAGAGAATATTTAAAAAACTTCCCCGTCTTTTTGATCAAGGCTATTTATTTTTAGAATATCGTTTTCGTCACAAAAAAGGTAATTATCGGTGGATTTATGATAAAATGCAGCTTGTTTATGACAGCCTAGGCAACCCCATTGAAGCCGTTGGTTCTTGGGTAGATATCACCGAACGAAAAGAAGCAGAAGAGCAACTTATTTGGCTTTCTAAAGCGGTTGAAAGTGCATCTGATGCCATTAGTATTAACGATCTAAATACTCAATGTATCTATAATAACCCAGCTTTTTTAGAAATGTTTGGCTACAGTTATTCGCAGCTAAATAATGTCGGTGGTTCTAAAACTATTTTTGCCTCTCCAAGCGTTGGAGAAGAAGTATTTAAAACCTTGATGCGAGGAGATAGCTGGATAGGAGAAGTGCAAATGCGCAAAGCTGATGGCAAAACTTTAGATACTTTGCTGCGCGCCTATGCCATCAAAAATACTACCGGCAAACCGATGGGTTTAGTCTGTATTCACACCGACATCAGCGAACGTAAACAAGCCATTGCCGCTTTGCAAGAAAGAGAAGTCCGTTTTCGCACCCTTGCTGAAACTGTCTCCGCCGCAATTTTTATTAGCCAGGGTACCCAAATACGTTATGTCAACTCGGCAGCTGCCACCCTCACCGGCTACACTCGTGAAGAACTACTAAGTAGGGGCACCAGCTTAATACATCCAAAGTTTGAAAAATTCATTCGTCGCCGTTTGATCGCCGGCATCAAAAATCCTTTTTTGCATGAAGAAGGCAAAAAATTTGCCAACTCCCATGAATTTCAACTCACCACAAAAACCGGCAAAAAACAATGGGCTGAGTTTTCTATGGCTTTAATGGAATATGATGGAAACATCGCTGTTTTGTCTGCTGCTTTTGATATTACAGACCGGAAAATAGCCCAAAAATCTCTTGAATATCGCGCTGTTTTTCAACAACTAATTAGTGATATTTCTACCCATTTTCTGAATTTGTCTGCTAATGAAATTGATACCGGTATTCAACAAACTCTCGAAGCTTTAGCAGAGTTTATAGGCGCAGACCGTACAATGGTCTTTTTCTTTACAGAAGACGGTCAAAATATGATAAATAACTATGAATGGTGCGCCCCTGAACTAGAATATACCCTTAATAAATCCCAAAATCTATCCCTAGATAACTTAACCTTTACCTGGGAAATTTTGAAAAAAAATGAACCAGTTCAAATTTCCTCTGTTGGGGATTTTCCTGAAAATGCTATCTTAGAAAAAGAGCAATTTAAACAAGGAGGTTATCAAGCTTTATTGCGAGTCCCACTTTCTGCCGGTGGGGAAGTGATAGGAAGTATTGGTTCCGATATTATTCGTCATTCTAAAAAATTAACTGAACAAGATATTACCCTATTAAAAATAGTCGGCGAGATTATTGTTAGTGCCCTTGAAAGACGCCGTTTTGAACAGGCTTTGCAGCAACACGCCGCTGAGTTAGCGCGTTCTAATGCAGAGTTAGAACAATTTGCTTATATTACTTCCCACGACTTGCAAGAACCTCTGCGCGCCGTTATTAGTTACACTCAATTATTATCTCGACGCTATCACAATCAAATAGATGATAAAGCTAATGAATATATTGATTTTGTTGTTGATGGCGCAACAAGAATGCAAGTTTTAATTCAAGATTTGTTGGCTTATTCGCGGGTAGGAACAAAGGGAAAAGCACTAGTGCCGGTGGATTGTAATACTGTCCTAAATACGGCTTTAGCAAATCTTCAAATGGCTATAAATGAAAGTAAAAGCACAATTATTAGCCAAGAATTGCCTACTCTTTTAGCAGATAGTACCCAACTTGTACAACTGTTTCAAAATTTAATTGGCAATTCCATTAAGTACCGCAGTTCAGAACCTCCGGTTATTGAAATTCAAGTTCAATTACAAGAAAACGAGTGGTTATTTTTAGTACGAGATAATGGCATTGGTTTTGATGCTAAATATCGGGATCGGGTTTTTTTAGTTTTTCAGCGCTTACATACCCGCGAAGAATATCCCGGTACCGGCATTGGTTTGGCAGTTTGCAAAAAAATTGTAGAACGTCATGGAGGAAAAATTTGGGTTGAATCTAGTTTTGGCTTAGGGTCAACTTTTTATTTTACAATTCCTAATAAACGCTAAAATTGTGCCCACAGGCAAACCACAAAAGCGATTACTCAGCAAACCTAAAAAATAAGGAACCTGTAGCTTTCCCTGATTCTACTAATGCCCATATCGGCTTTATCGATATGTGAGTTCAAAAATAAACCGTTCTAAAACAAAGCCAAAAACCTCAAAAAAATCATGTAAATTAGATCTAGTAGAAACTAGAAAAAATTAGACCATAACTCCAATATAGCTTAGCCCTCTTAAAAAAGCTTAGAGAACTTTTAAGTTATTTTAATTTAGGTTAAAAATAAAAACCAACAACCGGTCAAACATTAATAGGTAAACATTTGTTACTAAAAGAACAAAGGAATAATTAGGGATATAAGAGGACAGCGACGGTCTTAGTAAAGAGGTATAATCCAAGTGATCACGCTGATCAGGAAACAATTTATTTTTTCTTAACTTGGGAGAACCTAAAGAACAAGGACTTTAAGCAGCTACCAGCCAGATTAACTTCGCCGCTTTGGATCGAGAGGCTACCAATGGACTTTAAAACAATTGACATTCTTTTAGTAGAAGATAACCGCGCCGATATGGCTCTGATTCAAGAGCTACTTTCTGGTGCAAAAACAGTGAAGTGTTTTCTTGTTGGGGTGAGCCGGTTGGCACAAGCAATAAATGAACTAAAAAAAAGTCACTTTGATGTCATATTGCTTGATTTGTCGCTACCAGATAGTCAAGGCATGGAAACGCTGCTAAAAATGCAAGAAGAAGCACCAGCGGTTCCTATTGTGATAATGACTGGTTTAGATGATGAAGAATTAGCAGTAGAAGCCGTTGCTTTAGGAGCCCAAGATTATTTATTAAAAAATCAAATAAATGCAGAGTTTTTAGTAAGAGCAATGCGCTATGCAATTGAGCGCAAACATACCCTAGAAGCCCTAAGAGAAAGTGAAGCCCGTTATGAATTATTGGTAGCTTCTGGTAAGGATTATGGAGTTTTTACTTTAGCAATTGATGGACGAGTAGTAAGTTGGAATAGCGGAATTGACAGAATTTTAGGATATAATAGCGAAGAAATTATGGGAGTACATTTTCGCTGTTTCTATACTTTAGAAGAAATAGCAATTTGTAAACCAGACACAGATTTGCAACAAGCCATAACTCAAAACAGATTTGAGGATGAAGGATGGCGAGTTAAAAAAGATGGTACCCAGTTTTGGGCGGCGGTGGTAATCTCGGCATTGCGAGATGAAAACGGACAATTACGAGGTTTTGCCCAAGTCACAAGAGACTTAACTGAGAGGGAAAGGGCAGAAAAAGAAATTCGCAAACTGCATGAAGATTTGAAACGGCGAGCCGTAGAATTGGAAGTTACGAATAAAGAATTAGAAGCCTTTAATTATTCAGTATCTCACGATTTACGAAATCCTTTAGTAATTATTGATGGTATGACGTGGGTATTGCAGCAAAAATATAATCAGGTATTAGATGAGCAAGGGCTACATTATTTATCTAGGGTAAGAGCCGCCTCGAAAAGGATGGAGCAATTAATTGAAGATTTACTGCATTTGTCGCGGGTGACGCGTAGCGAAATGCAGCCGACAAAAGTTGCCCTTAGTGAAATAGTCGAAAAAGTTGCTTTTCAGTTATTACAAGTTAATTCAGAGCGACAAGTTAAGTTAATAATTGCTCCGGGAATCGAAGTTTTTGGGGATGCACGTTTGCTGCAAATTGTGGTAGAAAATTTGCTAGGTAATGCTTTGAAATATACGTCAAAAAAACCAATTGCTTTTATTGAATTTGGGGTTTGTTCTACTTTAGAATGTCAAAAATTTGCTGATTATGATGTAAATGAAAATCAAAAAGTGTATTTTATTCGAGATAATGGAGCGGGATTTTTAATGTCTGCTTCTGATAATTTGTTTACTCCCTTTTGCCGGTTACATCCTCAAACCGAGTTTGAAGGCACCGGCATTGGTTTAGCAACTGTACAGCGAATTATTCATCGGCATGGGGGCAGAATTTGGGCCTATAGCGAGGTAGATATGGGGGCGACATTTTATTTTAGTTTGGGCTATTCAATTTAACAAATGTCGGCGAGTTAAATAATAAGTTGTCATTTCTCCCTTGCCTTTCACTTGAAGTGTGCCTCGTTTTTTAAAAACATATTTATCATGCAGTAATTCATAGGTAGCTGGCGTTAGTTGAATACAGCCTGGGATACCTTGAGATTCCATTCTGGAGGCTGTATTAACAGTATCTCCCCACAAATCATAAATAAACTTTTTAATGCCAATTACACCGGCAACCACCGGCCCACTATTAATCCCTATTCGGATAGATAAAGGTTTACCATCAAGAGTTTTAAATTCCGAAACTGCATCGAGCATATCAAGAGCCATTTCAACTATAGCCTCGGCATGATCGCTGCGGTGATGAGGTAAACCGCCTACTACCATATAAGCATCACCAATGGTTTTAATTTTTTCAAGTTTATGTTTTTCTGCTAATTCATCAAACCGAGAAAAAATTTGATTTAGTAAGCCGACAATTTCTGAAGGACTCCTTTGAGAACTGAGCTCTGTAAAACCAACAATATCAGAAAATAATACAGTGACGTTGGCAAAAATATCAGCGATGCTAGTAGAGCCTTGTTTTAGCCGGTCGGCAATCGGTTCTGGTAAAATATTTAAGAGTAATTTTTCAGATTGTTCTTGTTCAACTTGTAGGGATTCTAAGGCTTGGCTTAGCGCCTGGGTGCGTTCCTTGACTCTGCTTTCTAATTGTTCATTTAATTGTTGAAGAGCGATTTCTGCGCGCCGGCGGTCGGTAATATCAGTGCCAATACAAAGTAACTCTGTCAGATTTCCATTTACGTCAAAAAAAGGTTGATTTGCCCAAGAAACCCATACTCTTTCCCCATTTTTACGCATATTCTCATTTTCGTTTTGCCTATACATTTCAGGGTTTTTAAAAATACTATCTAACATTTCTCTTAAATTTTTTCCGGCCATATCTATTTCAGGAAGTAAAACATTTATGACATTTTTACCTAAAATTTCACTTTCCTTATAACCAAAAAAAGTTTGAGCATATTCATTTAAAAAAGTAATATTTCCTTGATTGTCAAGTTTTAAAATAATGCTGCCGGCTTTCTCTACTAATTCTCGATATTTAATTTCACTTTGCCGCAAAGAATCTTCCGCTGAGGCGCGTTCCGCTACAGTGGCTGCAAGCAACAAGGAAGTAATAGTAATAACTCCCATAAAAGCTTGTAAAAACAAGATAGCTTCAGTGTTATTTTGAGTTTTGGTAATAAACGGGCCGCCGCCTTGGGAAGCCCCCCAAATGGCAATACTAGAAACGATAAAAGCACCTAAAACCGTTCCTCGTTGTCCAAATTGAATTGCTGACCAAATAATTAGAGGAAACGGTAGATATTCTAAAGGATAATGAGAGAGATTACCTTCACTTTTTGAACCAAATACTAACCAACTTATACTGATAAGTGAAAATAGCCAAATCCAAATTTTAATTTGGTTATAAATAGTTTGTTTTTGTGTTAAGGTAGGTTGACTTTCTAATTTGCTAGATTGTTGGGAAAAAATTAAAATTAAGGGAGTAAAAATAATAATACCCATTGCATCTCCCAAAAACCAATTCCATCGCACCTGCCAATATTGAGACCAGGGAATTAATTCGCTGACAGCAAGACGCATCGCTCCTAATGTACAACTAATTTGCGTAGAAATTAAAGCGCCAAAAAGTACAAATTTGACAACATCCATCATCCTTTCAAAGCCAGGACGAAATTGGAAATATTTTAGTAATTTTACCGCCACAAAAGCTTGCAAACCGGCCCCCAATGCCGCCCCAACACCAAAAAATAAGGACGGTTTAAGGTCAATTACATCATATAAAAATGCCCCCAAAGAAACTCCAGGCCAGAACCTAGAACCAAACAAAATCAAGAATCCTTGTGAAATCCCCGCAGGTGGCCATACAGATGAACCTAAAAGTTTTACCCCAGGAATAGCAGTAGCAATTTTACCCCCAATAACATAGGCAATGGTTATCAAAGCAACTTTAATTAAATATCCCCAAATTCCTGATCGGGGAAATCGAAAAAAGGGATTTTTTTTATTCATATTGATAGCTTATTTTATATATCATGTACTAACAATGTTCGGCCAAGAATAATAAGTGATTAGGAAAATTTCGTCTGTGCCTCCGATTGTCAATTTAACAAAGTTAGATGTTTTTTGACAAAACTACCAAAAAATGTTATGATGCTTAGCCCTTAAAAATTACAAGTTAAAAACTTGACTTTTCAAGCATAGTTTACTGTTAAGCATAACCAACCTACAGGATAAAACAACGTGAAATTTTAAAAATTAGATATAACTAGCAATAGAATTTAGATTTTATACCAATACAGTCTTTATTGAGATATTCTACACTTCTCCATCAGATAGGATTTTCTAAGCGGATACTTCAGCAGATGGATGCTTATAGATTTTTTCTTTTAAGGAAATTTAATATTAAATCATTAAAGGTTTAGGTCAGAATAGATTTTCCACAAAAACACTGTAATAAAAGCTCAAAATATCCAATAAAAGCCTAATTTTATGGAAATCAGCTTTTTTTGAGGAATTTGGCAGCCAAAAAAAGGAGGCCGTCAACACCGGCCCCCTTAGCTAAAATCAATTGTCAAGATATCTTAGCGATATTCCTGATTTTGGATATCTCGCAAACGCGCTTCAGGACGCTTAAAACGATCCATTTGCGCCTCAAAAAAACGCCTGTTTGCCATCAAATGTTTAGGGTTAGGATCATCCAAAGGATATAACAAAGCTGTCCGCAAAGCCTGAATAACCGCCGAAGTCACATTATACATAGACCGCTGAAAAGTAATCCCCAACTGAATCAGCATATCATCCTCACCCCGGCACTTATCCTTGTAATAATCCAACAAATAAGGCGGCAAGAAATGTAACATATCCTGCATTAACAATGTCGGCGGAATACCGGCAGTGCCCACTGGAAAAACATCCGCATACAAAATACCATAATGAAAATCTTTTTGCTCATCAGGTACTTGCTTTGCTTGAGCATTATAAGACTTAGTACCTCGGAAAGGAGAAGTCCGATAAAAAACCGCTTCCACATAAGGCAATGCAGCTTCATAAAGCCACATAAAAGCCTTTGATTTAGGAATTAATTCAAAACACTCACCATCAATATAAACATGATGATAAATAGGGCGACCGGCAATAGCAAAAATTCCATTTACCAGAAAATTCATCGCATCTGGTACACCCTTAAAACCTCCCTCATCATAAATATCCGACATTTCAAAAAACACCGGAGCCATAACTTCCCAGAACAGTCCCAGATTCGCATAATATGACAACTGACGACACTGTTCATAAAACATTTCAGGAAACGCCTTATATAACCCCAACATCAAAGGATTTTTTTTAAAATAAGCCTTAATTGCCCGGTCACAATTTTGCTTATATTCTTCCGTTTGCAAGAAATCATTAAACCGGCCACCCATACCCTGATGCCATAACATTGCCCGCATACATATTTCGGCAAATTCCATATTAATGCGGTCATGGAACCAATGGTGAAAAATTCGCGGCATTTTCATGGTTTCTCCCTTTTCCATAAATGCCAAAAGTTCGGGGTGAGCAGTAGCCGGTCCCCGCCAAATTCTCAAGTCTGCATCATCACCGGCATAGTGGTTATGGAGGTCTAAATATTCTTGGGGTAAGAAGTATTTAAAAAATGGTAAGGGGTCTAAAAAAACCCGTTCAGCAATATAAAGTAAATCCCGCCAATAAAAATCCATTGGTACAGCATAGGCTTTATATATGCCGATAATTTGCATTAAATTTTCTGGAGTATCTCCTAACATAGATCCACCAGCTTCTAAGCGATGGATGATATCGGCAAATTCGTGCTGAGAGGGAGGAATTTGTGTGTTGGGTTTGAGGGGTGTTTGTACCATTTTAGTTGTTGGTTGTTGAGAGAATTTTTATTTAAGCGCAGATGATGGAAATGAGATATATTTAGGGTTTTGTGGCTATTTGTTGTTGGTTGGTGATGGCAGGAATGCTTGCCACCATTGCAGTTGTTGTCGGTTCTGTCCAGCGAATTAACCAGGTAGGTTGAATTCCTAAAAACATTATTAGGAGGGCTAAAAGTAGGGCTGGAGTTTTTTCTGCTAGGTTGACTTTTGGATAGTATGCCAAATTATTATCGAGTTTGCCAAAGCAGGTACGGTTGAGCAAAATTACGAAATAAACTGCTGTTAAACCGCTGGCAATAATACAAAGAAGAGTGGGCACAGGGAAGGCAGAAAAAGAGCCTTGAAATACCATGAATTCAGCAATGAATCCTACTAAACCTGGAATGCCGGCGCTGGCCATTCCTCCTAAAATTAGTAAGGAACTGACGAGGGGTAAACCGCGAATTGGGTTCATTAAACCATTTAAAACATCGAGTTCGCGGGTGCCGACTTTCTTTTCGATAATACCAACCAGGTAAAAGAGAATTGCCAAAATTAAACCATGACTAACCATTTGAGCAACGGCTGCTAAAACACTTAAAGAATTGCCCGCAGCAGCCGAGACTAAAATGTAGCCCATGTGCCCAATAGAACTGTAAGCTACCATGCGTTTAATATCTTTTTGGGCAATGGCAGTTAAGGCACCATAAAGAACAGTTACTACACCAACTATTGAAAGTCCGGGGCCAATTAAAGCCCAAGTTTCGGGGAATAATTGTAAACCAAAACGAACAATTCCATAGGTACCGAGTTTAGCCAGAATTCCTCCTAACAAAATTGCTATTTCTGGGGATGCTTCTACATAGGCATCTGGTAACCAAGTATGGAGAGGAATAAGAGGAATTTTTATGCCAAAGCCCAAGAGTAAAAAGGTTAGTAAAATCAGTTGGGTGGTTTGGGATAAGTTGGAAGTATTGAGGAATTCATAATCAAAGTTTGTAGAACCACTTAACCAAGTTAGCCCCAAGAAACCGACTAAAATTAGTAGCCCTGATACTGCCGTATAGATGAGAAACTTCATTGCTGCGTAGGCGCGTTTTTGTCCTCCCCAAATGGCAATTAAAAGGTAAATGGGGATGAGTTCAAGTTCATAAAATAAGACAAACAAAAGTAAATTCTGAGCCATAAAAGCGCCGGCAAGGGCAGAATTTACGAGGAGAATTAAGGGATAGTAAAGACGGGGACGTTCTACGGCTTCTCCTGTGCCATAAATAGCAATCCAGGTAAGAAAAGCACTGAGGGCTAAAAGGGGAAAAGATAAACCATCAATGCCGAGTTTATAGCTTAAACCGAGTTGAGGAATCCAAGGGAGATATTCTTGATATTGTAGGCCGGTGGCGTTGAGGTCAAATTGGGTGGCTATCCAAAATGTGATGCCAAGAATGCCGGTGGAAAATCCTAATGCAATTAAACGTAAAAGGGAACCGGAAATTTTCCCTGGCAAGAATCCTATTGTAATAGCCGCTAAAACCGGCAACCATATTAAAATACTGAGCATAGAATTGTCCTTTGTATTTGACTGTTTTTGTATTGTTTTTTAAGGCTTTATCTTTGAGACTAAAAATAGGGATAAAGCCGGGAGTTTAGGTGTTAGCTAACCATAGTAACTGTTCCAGTGTCTAAATCGTAGTAGCCTCCTACTACTTTTAATTTTCCGGCGGTGATTAATTCGGAAATAACTGGGGATGTTTTTAATCGCTCAACTTGAAGAGCAATATTTGCTTTGCAGGTATTTTCGAGGGCATCGCCTGGTAAATCTTTGGCACGACTAACGGCCGGTTTAATGGCATCTATGAGACTGGCAATTTGACCAGGAACTTGAGCGCCTTTGATGGTTGCTTCCACTGCACCACAGCGTTCGTGACCAATTACCATTAGCACTTTTGCTCCTAATACTAAAGTACCAAATTCAAGACTGCCAATTTCTTCTGGGGTAGCTACATTTCCTGCAACTCGACAAACGAATAAATCGCCTAATCCTTGGTCAAAAACAATTTCTGAGGGAAACCGAGAATCAGCACAACCAAGAATTGCTGCGAAGGGTTTTTGACCTTTGGCAACTTCTTGAAGACGGCCAAAGTCTTGATGGGGATTTTGGCGTTTGCTTTGTACAAAACGTTGATTGCCATCTAGTAAGTTTTTGAGGGCTTCATCGGGTGTGAGATCGGAATTATTTTGAGCAATAGCAGGTTTTGGAGTTGTTAAGTTTGAGCCAATTGCTGATGTTACTAAGGCTCCCGATACAACACCGGCACTTAATTTGATTAAGTTACGTCTTGATAATTGGTTTTGAGAGAAGGTCATTTTTTTTCCTCTTTAAAGGTAATAGGATAAACAAACAAAGGAGGGTGTGGGGAAAGTATAGATCAGATTATTACCGAATTTTTACCGAGTAAAAAATCTGTAATAAAATAGTCCATGTTCTGAATTTAAGAAGTTGTGTTACCCACCTAGGATGTTAGATAAATTCAACAAAAAAGGCCAGCTAACAACAATTCCTAACAAAGCGACACCTACTAAAATTGTGAGGGCGTAAAATTGAGTTTGCCCTGAGACATTGTATTTCAGACTTTGACCACTAAATAGAGTAAAAATGCCTATAAAATTAACTGCCCCATCTACTATATAGCGGTCTATCCAGTAAACAACTTGAGAGACTAAACCTACAGCAAAAATGACAGTAACTTTATAAACTTGGGCGGTATAAAGATCGTAGGCAAAAAAGTCTTGAAGGGGCTTGTTAAATTGCACCGGTTTAGGCCAGCGGTCGCTTAAATAAATGCGCCTTCCCAGATAATAACCGACTGCGGTGGAGGTGATTAATAAACTGGAAGTTGTAAGATTGATATTTGACCAATTTGGTAGTAAATTCCAGGTGACTAATAAGAGGGGAACGTGGAGAACAAAACCGGCTAAAACTGTCATGGGTAAGACAAAAGGCCAGTTTAGTTCTGGTGAACGCACAGTCATTGTTTTTGTGGAACCGGCAAAAATTAAGCCAAAAACACGGGTGAGACTAAAGGTGGTTAAGCCGTTAACAATTAATAAGACACCGACTAACCAAGGTTGGTTTTTTGAGAGTTGATCGATTAGCTGTAATAAGACCCAAAAACTGCCAAAGGGTGGGGCGGCAATCATCCCCAGGGCACCGACTATAAAACATAGTCCAGTAATGGGGCGCCGTGTCCACAGTCCGCCCAGTTGGGTTAAGTCTTGGGTAATGTTGTTCCAAACGATGCCGCCGGTGGCCATGACTAGAGTAGCCATTGAGACGGCGTAGGTGAACAGTAGTACAAGGGCTGTGCTATCTTGTCCTGTTCCAACGGCGATAAATACTATTCCCATGTAGGCACTGACGGAGTATGAAAGTGCTCGTTTGATGTCTATTTGGGCGATAGCAATTAAGGAAGCGCCGATGGCGGTAAGGGCTCCGATAAAAATTGTGAAGGCGGAGGCGACGGGGGATAGGGCTAAAACTGGTTGTAGTTTGATGAGTACCCAAGCGCCGGTGGAGACTACAACGGTGTTGCGGAGAATTGTTGCGGGTAAGGGCCCTTCCATTGCTTCGTCTAGCCAAAGGTGGAGGGGAAATTGGGCGCATTTACCCATTGGGCCGGCGATGAGGGCCAAACTTAATAAGGTGGCTACGCTGGGGTCGATTTTGGCTCTAATGGCCCATTCTGCTAGTTCGTTGTAGTTCCAGGTGCCGGTGATGGGTAGAAGGGCGACTACTCCCATTAACAAGAAGAGGTCTCCAACTCGCTTGGTAAGGAAGGCATCGCGGGCGCCGGTGACTACGAGGGATTGGTTAAACCACAAGCCTATTAATAGATAGGTGCAGAGGGTGAGGATTTCTAGGATTACATAGCTGAAAAATAGGGAGTTACAGAGGACTAAACTGGTCATCCCGGCTTCAAATAGTCCTACAAAGGCGTAGAATCTGGCCCATCCCCAGTCGGTTTCCATGTATCCGATGGCGTAAATTTGGGCGAGAAGGTTGAGGCCGGTGATTAGGATCATCGCGCCTATGTTGACGGCGGAGATTTCTATGTCGATGTTGAGGTTGAGGCCGGCGGCGCTAAGCCATGTATAAGAAAGTTGTTGGGCTGGTTGGTTCCAGATGGCTGTAAGGGCGATTATGCTATGGGTAAAACTTAGGAACGTCATTATGGCGTTGAGATACCCTGCCGGTCTTGGGCCGGTTCGTTGGACGATTCCGGGTGACCAAGTACCGCCTAATACTGCGCCGATTAAGGCGTAGCAGGGTACAAGCCAAATAGTTTGTAACAAGTATTGTGCCATTGGCAGTTCCTCATTTTGAGAAGTTTTTTTTGTTGACAAGCAAGCAGAAACCAAGCCTCTAGGGTTTCCTAGGTGCTTTTCTATGGATGATTAATATTGTTCTATGCTTGTCTCTATAGATTACCGGAAACGGCTTAAAATTTGCGTTACGGATCTAAAAAATTACACGATGAATATTGTAATTTTTACTTATAAATAGTCGGGGCTCAGAGGATTTTATATCTGGGCAGAGGGGTTTATTGATTCAAGTCCTTTACGCTATAAGGGTTTTGGCTTTTGAGGAAAGGGTTATTTGTTGGGCGATGAGATGATTTTTTGAGTTCATTGAAATGCTCAATAGTAACTAGTGGTATTTTTTTATGAATAATTAAAGGTTGCGGACAACGGTTAAAGACTCAAGAATTTATAAGAAGTAAAAATTTTTGAGTTTGTCTGCTTGCTTTAGGAGGCCGGTGTTATCTTTCGTGGGAAATTGAAATTTCTGCTGTTTAGGTCAAAAAAATATGCTTCTGTATCAGGAAAAGCTTTTTTGAATCTGAAAAAATACAATAAAGTGTAATTGGGTTTTTCTTTTGGGTTCAAGTAATGGGTTTTAGGGATAAATAATGATGGGCTTGTTTTGCTGATATCTGATAATTCTATGAAGTTGAGTTTATTGTGGTTAAATTGTTTGTTGAATTAAAGTCTCTGTTAACTAATAAACTGTTAAATTCATCTTCTGCTAAGCGGCGTTTAAGGATACAGCCGCCATGCAATTCTTGTGGGGATGAAAGTTTGCTGGAGAGGGTGGTGTTGGGGCTTGGGGTGTTTTTATTGTTGGTTGCTTTTGTGAATTTGATAATTATTAATAACCGGCTTGAGTCTAGGCAAAAACCGGTGGAGGAGGTGATTATAAATGAGAAACTAGATATTTTTTAGTTGCTTGTTTTTTCTAATATATGATTGACTTGTTCTAGGAATCGCCAAGTGATTAAAAGTTGGGCAAATTCTGTGGCTGAAACTTGGGTTTTTTCACGTTTAGTTATGGCTTGTTCGATGGGGATGCCGGTGTAGTCTACTATGTGTTTTTCTAGTTCAAAAATTGTTTCTTGAGAAAGGATGCCGTCGATGTGTAAAATCATTACGTTTCTACCCCAATAGGTGCAAGGAACGGCGGCTAACATAAAGGGTGGTTGATGAGATTCTAGCATTGCAGCTAGATTGAAAGGTAGGGGTAGAGTGGGTAGGGGAACGGCGGCGGGGATAACGATTAATTCTACTTTGTAATAGCCTTCGGGAATTTGGGCAGTAAATTCGTGGCGGGAGTATTCTTTTAGTTGAGTTTGAGATATTTTGATGACAACATCGGCACCGGTTTTTTGAAAGTCTAACCAGCGTTTAAAGGCTGCTTCTCGTTGGAGCATTTCTTGTTTGAGGTTTTCGGCGCGATGGCCGCGTTTTTTGACATCTCGCTCAAATTTCCATTGCCATTTTACATCATGGTCTGGGTCTACATAAATGCTGAAATCTAAAAGGGGTAAAAATTGGGGATAAAGGGCGTGTAATCCTTCAACGATGATGATAGGTTTGGGGGCAAATGGTAGGGGTGGATCAAAGTTGCCGGTGGCGTGGTTATAAATGGGAATTTCGACGGTTTTGCCTTGTTTAAGTTGGGTTAGATGTTGGTGGAGTAAGTCGAGGTGGTTGGTGTCGGGATCGAGGGGGAGACGATTGCTAATTTTGCGTTGTTCGCGGTTTTCTTTGTGATAGCCATCCATTGCTATTGTGTCTACAATGTCGCTACCAATGAGGCGACGTATGCCGTCGCTGTAGGTGGTTTTCCCGCTGCCGCTGTCACCGGCTACTCCAATGATGATGGGGGTTTTGAGTTTTTGGATTTGGGTTCGGAGGGTGATACAAATGGGGGTTGTCATTGTTTTTTTAGGCGAGATTTTTGAGGAGTAAATGGTTTAAAGATGGGTATTTTCTGGTTTAAATTGTTGTTCAATTTGGCGATATTTGGGGAGGTTGATAATTTCCTCAAATTCTTGAAAGTTGACTAAATCTTTAAAGCCGGTGGTGGTGCCATTTTGTTTGAGGTGGTGGAAGCAAGTTTGCATGGCTTTGGTGGCAGCGAAGAGGCCGGCGAGGGGGAAAACGACGATTTTGTAACCTAGTGTTTGAAGTTCTGCGGGGGTTAGCATGGGGGTTTTTCCGCCTTCAATCATGTTAGCAAATAGGGGAATATTAGGAAGAGATTGGGCGATTATTTTGAGTTCTTCAAGAGTTTGGGGGGCTTCGATAAAAAGGATGTCTGCACCGGCCTCATAATAAGCCCGTCCGCGTTGAATTGCTTCGTCTAATCCTAGGGGGGCGCGGGCATCTGTGCGGGCAATAATTACAAGGTTACTATCAGCTTTGGCGTGAACTGCTGCTTTGATTTTTTGAATATGTTCGGCAGCAGAAATGACGCGTTTATTTTCCATGTGTCCGCATTTTTTTGGCCATTCTTGGTCTTCTAAAATGATGCCAGAAATGCCGGCTTGAATTGCATCGGTGACGGTGCGAATAACATTGAGGGGGTTGCCGTAGCCGGTGTCGAGATCGGCTACTAGGGGGATGTTTATAGATTGAACGATTCTGCCAATGGTATAGAGGTTTTCTGTGGCGGTGAGAAGCCCGTAGTCGGGGCGTCCTAGGGTGGAGGCTGAGATGCCAAATCCGCTGGTAAATAGGGCTTCAAAGCCTGCTTTTTCTGCGAGTTGGGCGCTGATGCAATCGTAGATGCCGGGAACAACAAGGATATCGGGTTTTTGGAGAATTTGACGGAGTTTTTGAGGTTGAGACATAGGGTTTTTTAGATGTTGGTATCTTTTTTATTTGTACCTTAGTTTTTCAAATAAAGTTATGGGAGAAAGTGCTTGACAAAATTGCCTTTGTCTGAGATTGATAGGGCTTTTTTGGATTTGTGTAAAAATTTATGTCTTTTGTGGGCAACAATTTGAGGTAAGCTATTTTATGTTGTTTCAATTAGTTAATCATGGCAACCATTAACAATAATTATCTAAAGCTAAAAGCTGGTTATCTTTTTCCTGAAATTGCACGTCGGGTTAATGCGTTTGCGGCGGCAAATCCTGATGCAAAAATTATTCGTCTTGGCATTGGTGATGTGACGGAACCGCTACCAGAAGCTTGTCGCAAGGCGATGATAAAGGCGGTAGAAGATATGGGGGAAAGAAGTAGTTTTAAAGGGTATGGCCCGGAACAGGGTTATGGTTGGTTGAGAGAAGCAATTGCGGTGAATGATTTTCAGTCTCGTGGTTGTGATATTGATGCGGATGAAATTTTTATTTCTGATGGTTCAAAGTGTGATACTGGGAATATTTTAGATATTTTTGGTGATGATAATAAAATTGCTGTAACTGATCCGGTTTACCCGGTTTATGTGGATACAAATGTGATGGCGGGACATACCGGCCCTGCTAATGAAAAGGGGGAATTTGAGGGTTTTGTTTATTTGCCGGTGACTGCGGAAAATAATTTTACGGCGCAAATTCCTAACGAGAAAGTTGATTTGATTTATTTGTGTTTTCCTAATAATCCTACGGGGGCTGTGGCTACTAAGGAAAGCTTGACGGCTTGGGTGAATTACGCAAAGGCTAACGGGTCAATTATTTTGTTTGATGCGGCGTATGAAGCTTATATTACGGAGGCTGATATTCCCCATTCTATTTATGAAATTGAAGGGGCAAAAGATTGTGCAATTGAGTTTCGTTCTTTTTCAAAAACGGCGGGATTTACTGGTACTCGTTGTGCTTTTACAGTGGTGCCAAAAAATTTAACTGCTAAGGCGGCGGATGGTTCGGATGTGGAGATTTGGAAGTTGTGGAATCGCCGTCAGTCTACTAAGTTTAATGGGGTTTCTTATATTGTTCAACGGGGTGCTGAGGCGGTTTATTCTGAGGAGGGAAAAGGGCAGGTTAAGAAGTTGATTAGTTTTTATTTGGAGAATGCTAAGATTATTCGAGAAAAGTTAACTGCTGCTGGTTTGG
Source organism: Halomicronema sp. (assembly GCA_036704045.1). Taxonomy (GTDB): domain Bacteria; phylum Cyanobacteriota; class Cyanobacteriia; order Cyanobacteriales; family Oscillatoriaceae; genus Ancylothrix. Next base: position 157,893 of record DATNQM010000014.1, read on the forward strand.
CGGTTTATGGGGGTGTTAATGCTCCTTATGTTTGGGTGAAAACTCCTGATGGTTTGTCTAGTTGGGATTTCTTTGATAAGTTGTTGCAAAATTCAAATGTTGTAGGTACTCCGGGTTCTGGTTTTGGTGCTGCCGGTGAGGGTTATTTTCGGATTTCTGCTTTTAATAGTCGGGAAAATGTGGAAGAGGCTATGCGGAGAATTACGGGGGTAAGTTAGGGTTTATAAAGAACACAGGGGCTGGTTTCCTCTGTGTTTTTTTTGATGGAAGCTAAGGGGTTTTTTTCACACAGAGGTCTCAGAGGTGGCACAGAGGTACACAGAGGGTTTTTTAAGGTTTAAGGGGGGTGGCTGTGGTTTTTTGAGGTTTTTTTGGGGAAGAGTTTTGATTCTCATTTAGGATTTAGGTGAACTTTTTACTGGAGTTCTACTTTGATGTTAGATCCTTGGGGGGCTTTGGAAATTTTAATTTGTGCGGGCAATCTTTCTGCTAAAGGGCTGATGTGGGTTATGATTCCAATTAAGCGAGATTGCTGTTTTAAAGATTCTAATATTTGGGTTACGTTTTCTAAAGTTTCTGTATCTAAAGTACCAAATCCTTCATCTAAAAATAGGCTTCCTAATTGTGCTCCTTGGGCTAGTTTTTCCGAGAGGGCGAGTGCCATTGATAGGGAGGTTGCAAAGGTTTCTCCGCCTGAAAGTGTCCGCACTCTTCTCATTTCTCCGCCATTCCAGTTATCTTGCACCCAATATTCTCCGTCTTGGGTTTTTAAGACATAGCGTTCTTCGGTTAAGTTTTGTAGTAAGATAGTTGCGCGTTTTACTAACTCGTTTTCTAAGTGTTCTAAAATGTAGGCTTGAAATTCATTTGATTTTAGGTTTTGTGCCAAAGTATGATAGGTTTGTTCTCTTTCTTGGAGGTTGGTTTGCTGTTCTAAAAGTTTTTCTGTTTGCTGGATTTTTTGTTGAGCAATTTGCAAGAAAGTTGCTAGTTCTGTTATTTGCTTTTGGGTTTCTTGAACTTGTATTTCGGCGGTTGTTTTGGCGGTTTTGTGTTGCTGAATGCGTTGGTTTAGTTCGCTCAGGTTTGTCTGGTTTGCTTTTTCTTCTCCGATAATTTCTGTTAAGTCTGCTATTTTAGTTTCTAATTTAATTGTAATTTCTCTGTGTTCTAAAATCAAACGTTCCCATTCAGCTTGTTTTTTAATATCTTCTGATGCGAATAAAAAGCTTTCTTCTGTAAAATTATTAGCTTCTAGTTTTGCTTGCCAATTCATTTGAAGTTGTTGGTTTTTAGCGGTGGCTTGTTGGAGGTTAGCTGTTGCTTGTTGGCTTCTTTCTTCCATTAAAATTGCCTGGTTATAGGCAGTTTGATAGGAATTTTCGGCTTGTTTTAGTTGGGTGTCTAATTTGTGTTTATCTCGTTGTAAATTTTGGACTAAAATTTCATAAGGTTGATTATCGGTTAATTCAAAAAGTTTGGCTTCACAAGTTTTTAATTGTTCTTGCCGGTGCTCTAATTCTGCTATGACGGTTTGGTATTCTACTTGTAAGGTTGCAAGGTTTTGTTGAGTAAATTCTAAGGCTTGTTGGGTAACTTGTAATTGGGTTGAGGCTGTTTGTAATTCTTGCTGTGCTTGACGATAGGCTTTATCATTTATTCGCAAGGTTTCTAATTCTTGCTGGAGTGCCGGTGCGTGCCAATTTTCGGTTCCTAAAATGGTGCTAATTTCTATTTGGACTGTATTTAATCTTTGTTTAGTTGCTGTTATATTTTCGCTTAATTGTTTATGAATGCTTTTTTGTGCTTGAAGTGTGCTTTCTGCTTTTGTCGTTTCAATTTGGCCGATTTGAAAAGCTTTTTGTGCTACATCTAATTGTTTTAGCACTGGCCCTAAATCTAGCACACTTAATGCTGGCAACTCTGGCAAAAGCTCGTTTTCTGGATGTATTCCACCGCAGACTGGGCAAAGATCCCCTGCTTGTAACTGCATTCGCAATGCGGCTGCATGATTCAGTTTTGTGGCTTCTACATTGGCTTTTTCACCGGCTTTTAACGTTGCTTCGGCTTGCTGCAATGAAAATTCTAAATCCCGCAATTTTAACTGTAATTGCTGATAAGTTTTTTCAGCCTTTTCTTGCTCGTTATTATTTTTGATAAGTTGTTGTTCTTCATTTTTTAGCTGGTTTTCAATTTCTTGAAATTTAACTATAAATGAAGCAATTTTTTCTAATTTTTGTAAACGTTCCCCCCCAGCTTTGTGTTGCTCAACACTGGCGTTTGCTTCGGTGACTTGCCGGTGTGCTACTTTTAACTTATTTTCAGCATTGGTTAACTCGGTTTGGGCGGCTTTTAGTTGTTGACTTTTTTCCCTAACTATTTTCTCTGCATTGCTAACTTCTTTACCATATTGTGCGCGTTGCTCTTCATAAATTTTTGCAGAAGCAAGGGCATCTTCCCTCGCTTTTAGTTGCGGTAAAAGCAGTTCAGTTTCAGTTTTAATTTTTGCTAATTGTTGCTGCTCTGAGTTAACATTTGCTCTGGCTATATTCAGAGAAATTGTGGCGTTTTTAGTGCCTATTTCAGATGTTTCTAAACTACTTCTAGCTTCCCTTACCATCGCCCAATCTACTTGAAGGTTATTAGCTGCAATCAATTTTTCTAATCGTGTTTGTAGTACGGTTATTTCTGAGGAGTTAGCTCTATGATTTTCTAAGTCTTGTTTTAATTGTATTAGTTTAGAAGTTTGTTTAAAAAGGGTTTCTTCTTCGTCTAAAGCTTTTTGGGCGGTGACTACAGCTTCATTTAAAGTTGGTAATTGTTGCTGAAATATAGATATTTTTGTATTTTTTTCTTCAATTTCTCCCGTTGTTGGTGTTTCTAATTCCATTAATTGACGTTCTATCATTTCTCGCTCTTGTTTAAAGAGTTTCGTCATTTCTCCGGCTTGTTTTCGCATTTTTTCAAAAATCTCAAATCCTGCCAATTGTCTCAAAATTTCTCGTCTTTTTGCTGTATCTCCTTTCAGGAATTCGTCAAATTTTCCTTGGGGTAAAACTATTACTCGCGTGAAGGTATCAAAATCCATTCCTATGATTTGTTCAAGGGTTTTTTGAACGGTTGTAATACTGGTTCCTAAGTTTTCCCATTGGCTGTTTTCTCTACTCTCTAATAAGACTTTATTTTCGGGTGTGCCGGTGCGGAGACGACACCGCCGTGTAATGCGATATTGAGAGTTTCCAACGGAAAAATGTAGTTGTACTTTTAAATGATTTGCGCCTTGACTAACGAAGTCTGATATTTGTTTGCCGGTGCGGGAAGTGGTGCCATAAAGTGCATACGTCATCGCATCTAAAATAGACGATTTTCCTGCACCAGTGGCGCCGGTGATGGCAAATAAGTCTAAGTCTGAAAAGTTGATTTTAACTTCGCGGCGGAAACTGGTAAATCCTTCTAAGTTTAATTCTATTGGGCGCATAATTTTAGGATTTTTTAAGTTTAAATAAAAGGAGAATCTATTAATTAGGAATTTGAGGTTTCTTTTTGCTGGTTATAGAGGTTTTCAAATTCTGCCAAAACTGCCGGGTTAGGGGAAGTACCTAAACAATTTTGGTAATAATTTTTAAATTCTTCAACCGGCTCAAAATTGTTAGGGTTTATAGTTGGTTTGGTTGGTTTGTCTTCTGTTTGTAATTCTGTATAAAGAGGTTCAACAACCAACGTTTGAGGACAAATTTCTCGCACCCGATCTGCTAATCCCATTTCCGGGCTTTCCATTTCAACAATTACTTTCAAAAAACCAGGGTGATATTTATTTGCTTCTAAAATTGTATCTAATTTTTCTTTTTTACATTTCAATACTTTTAAAGATTTTTGTGCCATCAAAGTTTTAAACTCAACTTTTGCCTTTTCTCCGGGTTCGGCTGTAATCAAACAATAGCCTTTTTGTTGTTCAGCTTCTCCAAAATCTAACTGTATCAAAGAACCCGAATAATAAGCAGGATATTTCTTACCAATTTGCTGATGAATATGAATATGCCCCAGGGCTATATATTGAGCGGCTTCAGGCAAACTTTCTCCACCAACTAAATATTTATCTCTCGTATAATAACTAGCTTCTGATTTCGCTGCTCTTGCTCCATCTAGGCTACAGTGTGCCATTAAAATATTTACAGTATTATCTTTAAATTCGCTGCTTAAATCTTCAAATAAAAACCCAACTACTTCCCTATAATTTGAGCGTCTTTCTGTTTCATCTTGATGCCACAAAGCATCTGCATCTAAAAGCCTTTGTTCGGAAGCAAAAGGCATTGCACCTACACAAAGCTTCCCACTTTTTGTATTTAAAATAATTGTGCCACCATCCGCAGATGTACGCGGTTTTCCTAATGCTCTAACTCCAGCTAAAGATAATAATTGTGCGAGGCTATCAATTCTCGCATAACTATCATGGTTGCCGGCAATAGCAATAGCAGGAATACCAGCTTCTTGTAACCCACAAAAAAATTGATAGGCGTGTTTTTCTGCATACGCCGGCGGGTTGGCTACATCAAAAATATCCCCGGCAATTAGTACCGCATCCACATCTTCTGCTATGGCTTGTTTTAATAATTGTTGCAAGGCTGCGGCAATTTCTGGGGTGCGATCAATGCCTCGCAAACGTCGCCCTAAATGCCAATCCGCTGTGTGTATAATTCGCATAGTATGAAAAGACAAACAACATCAGCCGCAACCATGTCGGCTTTCAATAGTATATCACCCTTGCCGATTTATTCAACCTCTCTACACCGGCCCAGGAAAAACTTTTGATAAATCAAGCAATAAGTCTGGAAAATAAGGCAAATTAACAGCCTCATTTTGCAAAAAAATTACCTTTTTGCGATACCCAAATTTGCCGGCAGCAGTTTGATAAGGTTCACTATAATATTCCAAGCAATTCTCATTTAAATTAAAAATCCAATAATCAGAAATTGAATTTTCGGCATAGAGTTCTAACTTGACTTGTTGATCATAATTTAACGAAGAACCAGCCACCTCAATCAACAACAAAATATCTTCCGGTAAAGGGTGTCTTTCTAAATAATCATCTTCGCGGTTTCGCAAAATTACTATATCTGGTTCAGGTTCGCTATCTTCTGTTGGCATCATCACCGGATCTTGATTTTGTAAAGTTGCTTTGTTACCTATCAAGTTGAATAGTTCTCTTAATAGTCGTTTGTTAACTGTTGTGTGCCGTGTTCCTTTTGCTGCCATTTTTACAATTTCTCCCCGAATTAACTCAACTTTCTCATCCTCCGCAAAAAAGCCCAACTCAGTCAGCCGGTGGTATTCTGCAATGGTAAAACGTTTAACAGTAGCCAGTGTCATAATCACAACCTTTGTGCCGATTTCTAGCAATTATAACTCTCAATTTCATCCAAACTCTGCTGTTTTTATAAAACTTAAAAAATTATTTTTTACGTCTTCCTAAAGTTAGAAACTACCCTAAAAATTTCTCACCTAATTTGCTTGGTTTACAGCAGAGATTATTTCTATCTGTAGCAAGATACACCAATCATTAATAATTCGTTACCTTGCTTATAAGCAAAAAAACTCACGTTTCTCCTAAGCGAGGAAACGAGACAGCTATTCATCAATAATTGGAGAAATACATGACAGTTACACCAACCCCCACCAGCGCTTATGATCGTGGCAAACAAGCCTTCAGCGGTTTAAATGTAGACGATCAACTTGGTTTATTGTGGTTTGTTTACACAAAATTAGGACAATCAATCACACCGGCAGCCCCAGGCGCTTCGGGTTCAGAAATTGCCCAAGGTTTATTTAATCAAGTTAAAGACTTGTCGCACGAAAAACAACTGCAAGTAATGCGCGATATTGCCGGTAAAAAAAGCACAGAACATAGCAGAATGTATGGTTCAATGAGTCCAGAAACCAAACTTGCATTCTGGTATTTTCTCGCCCAAGGCATGGAAAACGGAACCATTATTCCCATGCCAGAAGATTACAAATTGCCTCAACAAGCCCAAACAATATTAGGGCAAATTGAAACAATGGATTTTCAACAACAAATAGACTTTTTACGCGGTTCCGTCTTGCCAATGGGGGCAGAACCCGCATCAGGTTCAAAAATTTAATTTAGCCCTACAATAAAAAAACCCGGTTTATCCAAAAAACCGGGTTTTTAATAACTTTAATAACCATAGGCAACCTTCTTTTCCCCGATCATCTCAGGAACCCCAGCAACCAACCGCAACTCATCACAATAAACCGTCAAAGTTGGCGCATTTAAACCCAAATCAAAAAACTCACTTTCCGCTGGAATTTCCACCTTAGCATCAACCAAACCCAAACGAGTACCAAAATCTCCTTTAAACAGCAAAAAATTATTATCCCAAGAAGAAATCACCGGCCCATTAAAAGGCAATTGTAGACCCACCGGCACCGGCAATAAAGAATTCTTCCAAACCAGAGAAAAAAGCTGCTTATTTCCCTTTTCAACCCTCACAGAATTCTCCTCCCAACGAAACTCAGCCAACTGTTTTGGTAAACCCCAAATATCACGACCCCCCGCCATAGAATCCGCATTATCAACATAAATATGCGAAATCCAAGCACCCCAATGACCGGCATAACTCACCAAACCAGAAACCACAATTAACTCATTATATTGCAATACAGAACCGGCCCCATAAGAAGCCACATAAACCCCTCCCAAAGTCTTACCAGGCCAAACTGAAACTATCTCTAATTCCGCCGGAATTAAAGGCCGTACCTTCTTAATATCAAGCATTTGTACAGTTTGAACACCATAACCTTTAAGAGTCCAAGGAGCATTAGGATAAACCATTTTAAAAACCTCCAACCTTTATAAAAAACTAACAAAAAAAGCTGGGTTATGCCCAGCATTTTTTATCTATTAATCATCGGACAAATGACATTTGACTGTAGGGGCTGTGCCTCTGTGCCGGCCCTTAACAAATGACAAATTAACTTTGGGTAAATTCAGCATCAATCACATCATCATCGCCAGGCTTTTTAGCACCACCACCGGCACCACCAGCACCACCATCACCATCAGTTGGGCCGGCACCCGGAGTGCCACCACCAGCCTGTTGATAGATATTACTACCAATCGTATAAAGCGTTTGTTGCAACTCAGTCATCTGCGACTTAATCCGCTCAAAATCATCTTGAGCAATTGCTTCGCGCAAATCTTTAACTAACCCTTCAACCTTCGCTTTATCACTTGGAGAAACCTTATCCTCCAAATCCTTCATTTGCTTCTCAGCTTGATAAGAAAGCGAGTCCGCTTGGTTTTTCACATCAATTCTTTCGCGGCGTTCCTTATCAGCAGTAGCATTCTTTTCAGCTTCCTTCACCATCTTCTCAACTTCGCTCTTATCAAGCGTAGAAGCGCCGGTGATGCTGATAGATTGCTCCTTACCAGTACCCTTATCCTTAGCCATCACGTTTAAAATACCGTTAGCATCGATATCAAACGTCACCTCAATTTGAGGAACACCACGAGGGGCCGGCGGAATACCATCTAAACGGAATTGACCCAAACTTTTGTTGTCCGAAGACATTTCCCGTTCACCTTGCAGAACGTGAATTTCCACATTAGTTTGACCATCAACAGCCGTCGAAAACACTTCCGATTTCTTAGTAGGAATAGTAGTGTTACGAGGAATAATCTTCGTCATCACACCGCCCAAAGTTTCCACACCCAAAGACAGCGGAGTAACGTCTAAAAGCAGAATATCCTTAACTTCACCGGCCAACACACCCGCTTGAATAGCAGCACCAACAGCCACCACCTCATCAGGGTTAACCGTTTGGTTCGGATCTTTGCCCAAAACCCGTTTAACCAATTCCAAAACCGCAGGAATACGAGTTGAACCACCCACCATCACCACTTCATCAATGGCGCTTTTATCCAGCTTAGAATCGCGGATAGCAGCTTCCACCGGCACACGACAACGGTCGATCAAATCCGAACATAACTCTTCAAACTTCGCCCGTGTTAAAGTCGTATCCAAATGTTTCGGGCCGTCTTGAGTAGCCGTAATAAAAGGCAAGTTAATTTCCGCTTGAGTCACACTAGAAAGTTCAATTTTTGCCTTTTCAGCAGCCTCAGTTAAACGTTGCAAAGCTTGACGATCTTTCCGTAAATCAATGCCCTCATCTTTTTGGAATTGAGCAGCCAAGAAATCCACAATTTTCTTATCAAAATCATCCCCACCTAAGTGAGTATCCCCAGAAGTTGCCAACACTTCAAAAACGCCATCGCCAACTTCAAGGATCGAAACGTCAAACGTACCACCACCCAAGTCAAAAACTAAGATAGTTTCATTGCTCTTTTTATCTAAACCATAAGCCAAAGAAGCAGCAGTCGGTTCGTTAATAATCCGCAGCACTTCCAGACCGGCAATTTTACCCGCATCTTTCGTTGCTTGACGCTGGGAATCATTAAAGTAAGCCGGAACTGTAATAACTGCTTGCGTTACTTTTTCGCCTAAATATTTACTAGCATCATCAACTAACTTACGAAGAACTTGGGCAGAAATTTCTTCCGGTGCAAATTGTTTGCCAGCAATCGGGCAATCAATTTTTACATTCCCATTTCCTTCCCGCACAACTCTGTAAGAAACTTCAGTAGATTCGTGGGTAACTTCATCAAACCGGCGTCCGATAAAACGCTTTACAGAATAGAAAGTATTTTCCGGGTTCATCACCGCTTGACGCTTAGCAATTTGGCCCACTAAACGGTCGCCGGTTTTAGTAAAAGCAACAACAGAAGGCGTAGTGCGAAAACCTTCAGCATTAGCAATAACAGTGGGTTTACCACCTTCCATAACGGCGACGCAAGAGTTAGTCGTTCCTAAATCAATTCCAACAACTTTTCCCATAAGGGTGCTTTAGCTCCAATCACTACAAAAACTTTGGTCTGTATCGGCCTGTTTTTAGGCATACTTTATAGCGTGCAATTTAAACCTTTGATGGTTTAGTAACGCGCCAATCCAGCCTCAGTATTTAAAATAAATCTCGTATTTATATACTGCGGTTCTGGGGTTGGATGATGAAGGGGTATTTACCGTACTTTTGATGTGGCGGTTTTGCGCCATACTCTTAGCAAATACCCTTATCAATGGCTAAAAAGCCTTTATACACTAGCTGATTTGTCCCACAAATCTCCTGTTATTTCGCCTTCTAAGGCGCTGTTTTCTACGGATGTGGTTTGGTTTTCCGTTGGCCCTTCGGTTTGTGTTTCTGTTGCTTCTGCAAGATTAATTTTCACAACGCTAGGGCGTACTGTAGAGAGTTTTGGCAGCGTTAGAGTGAGAATACCGTTTTTGAGGTCGGCTTTTACTTGATCTTGCATCACTGGCAAGGGCAGTTCAATTAATCGCCGAATTTCTCCATAACGAAATTCACTGCGGACGAGAGTGGCTGGTTGAGGATAATTACCAATGATTTGTACTGCTTGCCGGGTCACTTGAATGTCTAAATCTTTACCTTCAATCCCCGGTACTTCTACCCGCAAAATCAGGGCATTTTCTGTATTTTCCAGTTCAATTGCCGGTGTATAAACGGGCCGGTTTTGTTGAACTTTTACCGGTGATTTTTTGGTAGTAGGAACTTGATAAAACAGTTGATCCAGTTGGTTACGGAAGTTCTCAATTTCGCGCCAGGGTTGTAAGTAAATAGGGTACATTTTTACGTTGCCTCTCTTTTATATATTGATTGTTTGATGGCTTTTGCCTTGATGTTTCTATCATAGGGATACCTCTGAGGTTTGGCGTTGAGGCAAACCGTAATTTTTAAGGTGTATTTGCCCCGTATTTGTAATAGTTCGGCTCCTACTATTTTTAGGTTCGGTTTAGCACCCTTTCTCCAGCCAAATCCTAAATAAAAAGCCATTTCTACATCTGTAAATGCACCCATCTTTTTAGCCGTACCCCAACCGACTAAGAGACGCAATTGCACACCTACATCTACACGGAAAAAATAAACCTTCTTAAGAAATCCAGAAAAAAACCACCGTAAATCTGAATCTACAACTACAAAACTGTTAATAAAAACTATCAGCCTGCTTGACAAGTAAACCGAAATATGGAAGTTCGGTTATCCGTAAAATAAAACAGTTGACGACGAGAGATTGAGAGCCGGATCTTATTAAAATAGACAAAAGCAATCTTAAAAATTTACGAAAGAGGATAAAAGCTGTGTCAGTCGAGACTATTGCGAAAAGTTCAACGGTTCGCAAACTCGCACCACGTTATCGAGTTCTACTCCACAATGACGATTTCAACTCGATGGAGCACGTTGTGCAAACCTTAATGCAAACCGTTCCCAGCCTGACTCAACCACAGGCCGTCAGTATTATGATGGAAGCACACACCAACGGTCTTGCTTTGGTGATAACCTGTGCCCTAGAACACGCAGAATTCTACTGCGAAACCCTCAAAAATCACGGTCTAACAAGCACCATTGAGCCGGATGAATAAACCCTTTATTTTCGTTCCCAGGTTCCGCCTGGGAACAATGTTTAAGAGGTTATAGCTTGCTTTATAAAAACCACATAAAATTGGATAAAAAAGATTGAAAATAGAAGTCGCTAAATTTGCCCACTATCCAGCACCGGCACGCCTAATAATATTTTTATTAATTTTAGTTTGTTTATGGGCCCCATTTGCCATTCCCATTTACGCTTTTGTAAAAGATGCCAATCTTGTCAGCATCATCACAATGGTGATTTTGTATGCTGAATTTATTTTTTTGGCGAGATGGTGGGGAAAAAAAGTTTATAAACAACCGGAAATTTTGCAAGATTATGGCTTAGAATTCACCCGCAGAAACGGCAGAGATTTACTTAATGGTTTAGCCCTTGGTGTTATCAGTTTATTTGCTTTATTTATCACCCAAGGATTGCTTGGTTGGGTGATTTGGCAAAAACCGGCATCTACCCTGGCTTTCACCATCCTAGAAGGCTTAATAATGTCGCTGGCGGTAGGTTTTGCAGAAGAGTTGCTCTTTCGTGGTTGGTTACTAGATGAACTTCAGCGCGACTACAGTTTGCAAATTTCCCTATTATTAAATGGCTTAATTTTTGCCATCTCCCACTATATCAGGCCCCTTGATGTAATTCTTACCACTTGGCCGCAAATTATCGGGTTATTTCTCTTAGGATTAACCTTAGTTTGGGGTAAACGTTCTACTAAAGGAAAATTAGGATTTTCAATGGGATTTCATGGGGGCTTGGTTTGGGGATACTACATTGTCAGAGTGGGAAATTTAATCAAATATTCTGGTAAGGTTCCTGAAATCATTACTGGTGTAAATCAAAACCCCCTTGCGGGAGTTTTAGGACTATTATTTTTAGGAACAATAGCCCTTTGGGTAAGCCAACAAACGAAAATTAAAAACTCAGAAACCCACCCATAAACCCTATTAATTTATTTGCCTTTATCTGGAGTTAAAATAGTCCCCACCAAACAAGCACCGGCCATACTTACCCCCTCCAAATTTGCCCCTTCTAACTCTGCACAAAGCAAATTTGCCCCTGTCAAACTGGAACCGGCCAAATTAGCATAACGTAAATCTGCCTCTTCCAAATTGGCATCATTTAATAATGCCCCTTGCAAATCTGCCCGACTTAAATCAGCGCCAATTAAATTTGCACCGGTTAAATTTGCCCCGCGTAAATCTGCACCTCGCAAGTCTACACCTTGCAAATTAACATTCATTAAATTTGCCCCACTTAAAAAAGCACCGGCAAAAGATGCTTCTGTAACCTTTGCTGCCATGAAGTTTGCACCGCGCAGGTTGGCTCCTCGTAAGTCAGCGTTGGTTAAGTCGGCCTGCATTAAATTTGCACCTAATAAGTTTGCCCGCAAGTCTGCTTCCATGCAGTTTGCACCAAGCAAATTAGCCCCGTCTAAGCGTGCTCTTTCTAGGATAGATCGACTTAAGTTTGTGCCGGTTAAATTGGCACCGGCGAGGTTAATTCCTTTAAGGTTAATTCCTGATAAGTCTTCGTCTTCTAAGTTGATTCCTGGGAGATTTTTTTGTTTGCCGGTTTTGATTGTTTCGATTTCCATGTTTTTTTTACCGCAGATTTTAGGAGATGTTTAGGGTTGTTGAATGGGGGTTTTGTTGGTTTTTGTTTCTCTATCAATAGGGTAATCTAATAACCACATCCCAGCGGTAATTTTTGTTTGGGTGATGGGTAGGGTTAATCCTTGCTGCATTCCCATCACTAATAAGGCGAGGGTATCTATTAGTTTTGGTTCCCATTTTTCGCCTTTTTGTGCTTGGCATTCTGCTAAGGCTTGTAGGGCGTAATTAGCTGAATTTTCGGGGTTGCCGGTGTTTCGATATTTGGCTATTTTTTGTTGAAATTCTGCGGCTAGTCCAATGATTCTTGATTCGAGGGGAATTTCTTCGCCACTGAGTCCGGCCGGTTTGCCGGTGCCGTTCCAGTTTTCCGTTTGATGAGTTATTATTTGCGCCACAGCTTGCAATTGTGGCATCCGTCGCAGCACTTGAGCTCCAGCTACTAAGGGGCAACAAGGGCCGTCTTCTTGATAGCGGTTTGTATTTTCGGATATTATGTTATCTATGCGTTGGGCTGAGTCGAGCCGGTGTAGTAAAGCAGCCAGTCGCAGGCGTTTCATTTGCCATGCAGGCAAGTCGAGTAATTGACCGAGGGTTTCGGTAATAGCGGTAACTTCTGTTGCAGCCATTGGGTTTGTGGCATCTGCCAAATCCATGATCTGCGCCATTCTTAAAAAGGCTTGTATTTCGTTTGATATTAAGTTGCGATCTAAGGCTGTTTGGTTGGAGTAATTTGGTGTTTCTAGTTGATGTTGTCCTTCTTGTAAGTAATCAATAACGCGGGCAACAACTTCGGATAAATCATCTTTTTGCCCGATGGATTCTTGAGTTAAATTTTCTAATTGTTGAGTAAGTTTTTGTTCTAATTCGGGGTTATAGTTTCCGATGTGAGAAATTGCTAATTCAATTGTTTCTTTTACTAAAGCCGGTTCAAAGGTCCATAAACCATAAAACTTACGGTCGCGGTCTTCTTTTGGAATGCCAGCAATTCCATAATCAGCTTCGGATAACTCTTGACAAAGTACCATTGCTGTGTAGGTTGGCGATAATATGATTAAATGCCATTCTTCAGCAACCGGGTCTGTTTTGTCGAGGCTGACTAAATCAACATTTGGTAGTTGGCTGGTGGGGTGTTCTTGCCAGCCGGAGTGTGGGGCTGCCATAATCACAACTTGGCGAGATTTTGCTGCTAAGTCCCGGTATCGTTCAGCTTCTTGTAAATACCATTTACCTTGTTGAAAGGCGGTAATAAGAATGGGGGAGGTAGTGGAGGCAAGGATGCAGTCTTCGAGGGCGTGACAAAGGGATACTAGAGTATTTTTGTAATACACCCCAAATCTGACAGGCCGGTTACTGTTCTGGTGGGCGGCTTGTAGCTGCTGGACAATCGAGCCTTGTAACATTTATTTAGATTAAATTTAGGCGTAATTTTTTCTTTGAGTATAATACTGGATTGCGTTTTTGGGAGGGGATCAGCGGGTTTTTGTGTGTTAAAGGGTGGATAGTGTCGAGATAATGCGTGTGGAAAAGGTTAATGATCTTTGGGTTGTGTAGGCTAATATTAGGACTGTATCTGCATAATCAGCATCGTTACGAAAGTCTCGCAAACGATGTAAATTATTTCCTATTTCTCGACGCCTTTTATCGCTGTTATTCTCAAAGTGGTTAATAACATATTTGTGACCATCCCTGCGGGGAATTGTTAAATTATCCACATCTCGCAAGAAGTTACGCGCCTTGATAAAAGCAGCATAATAGGCTCTACTTATAGCAGAGCGTAATTCGGCTTCATTGGCTGGATTGTGTGGTGTCCCCGCCAGTTTATAGGCCAGATTGAGATATTGTGACCAATCAAAACTCATGGTTAGTTTAAATTCAAGAACATTTTATTTTGAGAGCGGGGTTGAGCATCAAGCCACCATTCATCATCTATTTTTTCAAGGGTATCAATTGCTATTTCTGGATCGCTAATATTTGTATCAATGCTGAGCCGCAGCATTTTCCAGGAAGGAATTTCTGGATCGATGCGGACTTGCAAGTATAATCGGCTCTCAGGAAAGTGTTTACGGATATGTGGATGTGCTTCTAGGATTAGGGGAATAAGAAAGGGATTTTTTTGCAGAAATTTGATGATTTCTGCCGGCTCTTTAAATGTGTAGAATTTTTGCAGTGTTTCAATGTCTGCACTGGCAAGTTCGATTTTTGATAAATCCCAGTGTGCTTGCGACTTTAGCCACTCGATTACTTCTTGTCTTGGCTGGGAGGGTGAATAACTTGCTGCCCCTTGACCAGAGAATTTTAATTCTGATATTCCTTTTGATTCATAACGTTTCTTCCAGTTACTAATAGAACGTGGTGATACATTTAATGCTTCGGCTATTGATCTATAGGTCCTGCCTTGTAAGTATAATTTTACTGCCACCGCTCTTTTTAGCTGTCGGTCGTCTGAACAGTTGTTAATCCAGTCATCCAACTCTTGAATCTGTTTTTCTTTAGCTTGGCTTTCCATCTACTATTTCCTTCTCTAATTCAATATCTAATTATATCATCTTCTTCTTTGTTATTGTTTACATCTCAAATAAAAATGCTAGAGTTGGGGAAATTTTTACCCGTAAAGAATTTAATGCTTGTAAAACTTCGGTAGCGTTTTGATAGCGTTGGCTAAAATGGTCGCATACCATCTTATCTAAAACAGCAGCAAACTCCGAACTAACCTGGGCTTTATCTCGCCAAATAATCTCGCCGGTTTGTGGATTTTCTAGTAATTGATCCGGCGTTATTCCTGTTAAACCTTGAATACCAATCATCCCCACAGCATAAATATCACTGCACAATTTTGGTCTACCATTTGCCTGTTCACTAGGCATATAACCAGGAGTACCAACAACAACTGATAGCGTAGTTTGTCCTTGAGAATTGACTATTAAAGTGCCAATTTCTTTAACAGCACCAAAATCTATCAAGACTATTTGACCATCTTTGCGGCGCATTAAATTGGCCGGTTTTATATCCCGATGAATGACGTTATTTTGATGAGCAATTTCTAAAACTTCTAAAATACCTTGCAAAATTTCTTGAACTTTTCGCTCACTTAATCTTATCCCAGGAGTAAGTTCTTTGCTTAAATCTTCTCCATCAATAAAGTCTTGGACCTGACGGGGTGACAAGGAAGCTAGAAGGCAGACTGAATAAAGGTTATAGCTCGTAGTCCCTTCTGAAAAAAAGGCATCTTATGAGGTTTATTTCTCATTAATTCTTCGGCTAAATCCGACCACTGTTCTATTGCAGCTAT
>DATNQM010000015.1:0-34028 GCA_036704045.1 Halomicronema sp.
ATTAGCAGTGGCCCTTGGCAGAAATCGCGTCACTTTGCAACGCTGGTTACAGAAATACCGCATCGACGGCCTGGACGGTTTACTAGAAGTCAAAAAAAGTCAAGGTAGAAAACCGGCCATCCCCAAAGACATCATGGAACGTTTGCAACAACGCCTCCAAGAATCTCCACCTTTTGAAAGTTACGGCGAGGTTAAAATATGGCTAGAGCAAGAATGCGGTATAGATGCTTCCTATAAAGTCGTTCACGAAGCTGTCCGCTATCGGCTTAAATATAACCTCAAACGTCCTAAGTCTAAAAAAAGTAAAAAAGCTACTCCTAAAGTATAGAAAAAATGCAGCTATCTCTGGCTGCATCCTCCCTAAAAACTTACTTGATAAGAAGCCAGTAGTCTCTCAACCCTTTAACAAAAACTCCACTTTGGATCGTCCTAAAGGTGGATGGTTTAGGCTTTAAAAAAAAGGCAAAATAAAAAAAAATTAACGAGCAAAAAATCTTTTTATGACCTTTAGCCTTTTTGACCTTTTCTGGGTATTTATTGCCTTTGCATCTCTTCAACCGGCATGGCAAAAACGTAGAGTTGAAATGCGCCGCATTCAATCTCTCAAAGAATTTGAACAGCAGAGAAACAGCCGAGTCATTTTATTAATTCACCGCCAAGAATCAATCAATCTATTAGGCATACCTCTTTCTCGCTATATCAGTATCGAAGACTCTGAAGAAGTTTTGCGAGCAATTCGTCTGACACCACCAGATGTACCCATAGATTTAATATTGCACACCCCAGGCGGTTTAGTTCTTGCTACCGAACAAATTGCACGCGCCCTTATCCGTCATAAAGCAAAAGTCACGGTTTATGTACCTCACTATGCCATGAGTGGAGGTACTATGCTTGCCCTAGCAGCCGATGAAATTGTTATGGATGAAAACGCTGTTTTGGGGCCGGTAGATCCGCAACTTGGTAACTTTGCAGCCGCCAGTATTCTTAAAGTAGTTGAACAAAAACCCATCGGCGAAATAGACGACCAAACTTTAATCATGGCCGACTTATCTCGCAAAGCAATTAAACAAGTCCAAAGATTTGTTCGCACCTTGTTAGAAGATAACTTTCCCAAACAAAAAATCAAAACCGAAAACATAGACCATATTATCGAAACCCTCACCACCGGCCAAATTACCCACGACTGTCCTATTACCGTCGAAGAAGCAAAAGAACTCGGCTTACCGATAACAGTAGGCTTGCCAGCTTCCATTTATAAACTGATGGATTTATATCCACAACCTCAAGGGGGCCGGCCAAGCGTTCAATATCTGCCGATGCCCTATCAACCAAGACCGGCCTTACCCCAACCCCAGCCCCAACCGAGTGCTCGGATCTAAAACACCATTTCCCCAAACCTTCCTCAGCAACAGAAATGCTTATTCAAGCCCTATTTGCTTGAGGGCTGGGTGACAAAACAATCTTGTGATCACCAAGCCCTCAGCGAGGAATAGCAGGCAACAGGTTCATCAGGCAAAAATGTTAGCCTAAATAACAGCCACTCCTATCTGTCCAAAGCCAATAAATAAATTCAGGAACAGGGCCGGTGAGGAAGGCGATCCTAGTAGATAGTTTTGGAAGCACCCTTTGTGCTGAATTGTCACATTTCAAATAAACCAATGAACCAAATTCACAAAAGCCTTGCCATCTTAAGCCTTGCCACTATCTTAGGGGGGCCAGCTATTCCAGCCTTCGCCCAAAACGCCCCACTAAGTCTTGCCCAAAACACCCCCGCAGGCCAAACGACACCGAAAGCAATTGATTTATTTAATCAAGGCTTGCGAAAAATGGAACGCCAAGATTTTCAAGGTGCCATTACCGACTTTAACGAAAGCCTCAAAATAGAACCAAATAACGCCGAAACGTATTACTTTAGAGGACTAGCTTTTGATCTCCTCGAAGAAAACGACAAAGCCATTGAAGACTATTCATCCGCCATTCGTATTTCTCCAGAGAATAGTTCTGCCTACAATAATCGCGGTACCGTTTATGCAGAACTGAAAAATTATCCAAAGGCCATCGAAGATTATAACCAAGCTTTACAACTTGATGCTGAAAATGCCAATGCCTATTACAACCGGGGACTAGCCCACGCAGCCCTAGAAAAATCTACCGAAGCCATAGCCGATTTTCAAAAAGCTGCCGATATTTATAAAAAAGAAGGCAAAACTGAAGATTACCAGGATGCAATGAACCGGATCACAGAATTGGATCCCCAAAAGCCAAAAACTCCTTAAGTGCTAGCGCCAGACTTGAAAAATCACTTAAGATAGCTAGAAAATAACCTCGCATTCTGTAATTTTTAAACCCATGATTTACGCGAGAATCCTAGTCCCTTTAGTGCTGCTCTCTGGCTCCTTTTTTGCCTCTGTTGCCAGCGCTGAAAACCTCGACCACACTCGGCAGTTACTTGCAACAAAACAGTGTCAAAAATGTGAGCTCAGCGGCGCTGGCTTGGTTCTCGCCAATTTGGCTGGTGCCAATTTGGCCGGTGCAAACCTTAATCGTGCTAATCTTGGCCGTGCTGACCTCAGTGGAGCCGATCTTTCTGGGGCAGACTTGCGAAATGCTAGTTTTTATGGTGCTAACTTGTCTGGGGCTAATTTACGGGGTGCAAACCTCACTGGTGCGGATCTCAGGGATGCTATTTTAGTTGGTGCAGATATCACTAATGTTATTTTGGCCGGTGCCAGTGTTCGGGGTACAACCGGCCTCGGTGAATATCAAGGCAGACTGGAAAACCTTTACCAATGGGGTATGGAAGAAGGTAAACGCAAAAATTACCCCGGTGCTATTGCCTATTTTAATGAAGCCCTGACGCTCAAACCTGATTTTGCCCCCGCCTACCTTGGTCGTGCGGCTTCTCGTGCGGAAATGGGGGAATATACTGGTGCTCTTCAAGATGCCCAATATGCAGGCACTCTCTACACTGCTCAAAATAATCCTAGTGGTACTCAAACTTCAGAACGGTTAGTTAAAGAAATTGAAGCCTATAAAGCAAAAGCTTCTGGTGAAAGCGGTGGTGGTGGCAATATTATTAATGTTTTAGGTAGTGTTTTATTGCAATTGTTGTTTTAAGCTTTTGCCTGAAAGATTTTCTGCCAAAATTACGGTTTTTCTAAAAATAATAAATTTTTGTTACTTTCTCTTTACAGAAAAACCGTATTTATTTTTAACTTGTTTTGGGATAGGGAAAAGTTGACATTGTTTTCCAAAACCTATAGAAAGTAAGATTTTCACCCCCTAGTAAATTTTTGTCTAGTTATTTTCAAAATTTAATCTCTATGGTTGTCTTTTACTATGAATTTATATGCTCAACAACAGCCGCCTGATATTTATCGGGGATTCCAAAAAGTTTTAATTGCTCAAAACCGCATTGAAAATGCTCTCGAAGTCTCGGAACAAGGGCGTTATAGGGCTTTGAAAAACTTGTTTATTACTCGCTTAGGAATTGAACCAAAATTACCACCAGGCAATATTCCGCCCGATATTTCCCGTATTCAAAAAGTTGCTAAAAATTTTAATTCTACTTTAATAGAATATTCTATTATTTATAATGATAGTCAAATTAATCAGTTAGCCGGTTATCGACTTACTTTTGATGACCCTTTTGCCTATGCAGAAGCTTTATTTATTTGGGTAATTCAACCAACTGGTAATGTTACTTTTCGCCAAGTTAACCTCAAGCGACAGCCCAATAATCTTTTTCTGTCTACTTTAGTTCGCAGTTTGCGAGAAATAATCAATACAAATACTAATATTAAGGCGGATATTTCTGACTCAACTCTTCACAATTTATATAAGTTTCTCATTGAGCCGGTGGCCGATTTATTACCCACAAATCCCGAAGATAAAGTTATTTTTATTCCTCAAGATTGTTTGTTTTTAGTGCCTTTTTGTGCATTACAAGATAGGTTTGGTGATTACTTAATTCAAAAACATACTATTCTGATTGCCCCTTCAATTTTTTCTCTGGAATTGACTTTAGAAAATCAGGGCATAAAATCAAAACAATCTCTGTCTAGCAACGATTTCTTGATTGTCGGAAATCCTATTATGCCTAGTATTTATCAGCCCTTAGATGAGGTGGAAGTGACATTAGTAGAACTTCCAAATGCGGAAATAGAAGCCCAACAAATTGCTGAGATATTAGGAACAGATGCTTTAATAGGATTGGATGCTACTAAATCATCGGTTTTGAAAAACTTTAATACAAGCCGACTTATTCACTTTGCTACTCATATTTTAGGCGACGAAACGACCGGTTTAGCTTGTGCCATTGCCCTTACTCCCAGTGGTAATGATGGTTTTTTAAGATTTTTTGAAATTCTGCAACAAAAAATTAATGCTGAATTAGTAGTTTTAAGTGGATATGATACGACTCATGGTAAGTTGTGGGGTGATGGAGTCTTGATGCTTTCCAGCGGATTTCTTGGCAATGGGGCTTTAAGTTTAATGTTATCTTTGTGGTCAAATAATGTTAATAATTCTCCTTATTTAATGACAAGTTTTTATCGAAATTGGCTGGAAACCGGCGATAAAGCATTGTCTTTACGAAATGCTATGTTAGATACTATGCAAAAATATCCGCATTTAAAAGATTGGGCGGGATTAACTTTAATTGGTCAGCCTTAATAATATTATTTATTATCCAAAAAATTAATAGTATTATTTTGACGAACTTCGCAATTTTTCAAAAGCTTTTTTACGCCAAAATAAAGGCAAAAAAGAAAGCATTAAACCTAAAAAAGCTTTTGGAATAGAAACGCTTTTTCCTTGCCAAATTAACTGTCTTCCTGCTTGCATTTCTCCCTTTTCAATTAACCGCAAACCCAAAACTAATTGAGTTTCAGCTAACCGCGACTTTCTGATTAATTCTAAATCAGAAGACTCAAAACAATAACGCTGTAAATATAGACATTTATCTTGTAAATAAGGAATGGCACGATTAATACCTTGTTGTTCGGAGTGCACTCTATATTCCATTAATCTTTGCGGTAAATAATAACCTTTTTTCCCGGCTAAAGCCAACCTCACCAATAAATCATTATCTTCGCAATTTTGCAAGTTTGGCAACATAAAATCAACCTCTTTTAAAGCTTGTCTACGAAACAAAGTAGCCCCAATTTGAAAACTTTGCTGTCTAAAAACAACATCCAATAAATTCTCAACAATACCAGCTTTTAAAAAAGCACGTCCCCATCGCTGGGAATTTAACTCTGTTTGCTTTTCTTGCCTAATATTATTAATATCAATAATCCAATGATCGCAGCCAACAAAATCTACATCGCAATAATTATCTAAAATCTCACAAGTATGAGTTAAAAAATCAACATTCAAACGATCATCATCATCAAACTTAACAAAATAATCACCTTTAGCGAAATCAAAACCGGCCCGCATATTATTACTCTTACCAATATTCGACAAATGACGGATATAATGAATACGAGAATCTCTCAAACCATACATAAAATCTGCTGTTTCATCCGTAGAACCATCATCGCAAACAATCAACTCCCAATCTCCATAACTTTGATTCAAAACACTCTCAACCGCCAACTTTAATAAACCCACCCGATTAAAAGTTGGAATACACACACTAACTTTTGGCATAAAATCCTCCCAAAATTCCACTTGATATTATAAAAAACTATAACATCTCACCCAAAACTCTTTAAGCTTTTTAGCTATAAAATTTAGTTTTAAAAACCGACAAAATCAAAACATGAAAATACTAATTATTTCTACAAACTTTCCCTATCCCCCCACCGGCGGAACCCGAATTAGAACTTATAACCTTTTAAAATACCTAAGTCAGCATCATCAAATTACTCTTGTTACCCAAACGGAAAAAACAGACAATGAATACATAGAAAATCTAAAAAATCACATCAATAATATCCAAATATTTCCCAGGCAATCAAATATTAATACCCAAGGAATAAGCGGAAAAATACAACGTTTTGGGCAGTTTTTGACCACCGGCATTCCCCCAAACGTCCGCTATTATTACTCAGTTGCGATGCAAAAATGGATTGATCAACACATTGCAGAAAACCCCGATGAAATTATTACTTGCGAACACAGTATCAACGAAATATATGTTCGTCCTGAATGGAAAAATAGAAAAATATTAAATATCCACAGTTCTATTTATGCAACAGTCAAAGCCCAACTGCAAACCGGCATAACAGAAAATTTTTTGAGAGACCGGCTGCAATTACCTTTATTACAAAAATATGAAAAAAAATTAACATCAAAATTTTCTCATCTTGTCGTTACAACCGAACAAGATAAACAATTTATTGAACCTCTTAACCCCACAATTCCCATTAGTATTATTCCCAATGGTGTGATGTTGGAAAACTTTCCCAAAAGACCATGCGATCCGGGCGGTTATAATATCATTTTTGCCGGTGCAATGGATAACTTAGCTAACATAGATGCGGCTCGATATTTAGCCCTAGAAATTTTCCCCAAAGTTCAAGAATACTATCCTCAAACTAATTTAACTTTAGTGGGAGCAAACCCAAAACCGGCCATCACAGAACTCCAAAAAAATCCCGCTATCACCGTCACAGGAAGCGTTGAATCTGTGGCAAAATACCTGCATCAAGCAACAGTTTGCGTTATTCCGATGCGAGTTGGTTTTGGCATTAAAAATAAAACCCTTGAAGCAATGGCAACCGGTGTGCCGGTGGTAGCAAGCGAACGAGGCTTAGAAGGCATCAACCGGCAAACACCGACACAGAAGTTCGCCCTCACAGCAAACAACACCAGCGAGTATATTGAAGCAATCGTGCGGTTGTTTGAAAACCCTCAACTTAGACAACAAATCTCGGAAAATGCTTGCAGCTTGATTGAAAGCGCTTACACTTGGGAAAGTGTTGGAAAATGCTACGAACAAGTTTTAATGATCTAAGACTGCCGACTCCAGACTTGCTATGAACAACAAGCTACGCGACTTTGGTAATAACCTGCAACAGAGATTACAAATTCAAAATAAAACAAAATTGCCTGCTAAACGACGCACCCCGATTTTACCGGCCAAGAATGCCAAGCCCATACAGCGGTGGCAAGTTCCCCCTGGAGTCGTAGCAGTCGCGGCTTTTGCTGGCGGTCTTAGCTTTTTAGCCGGTGGTGCTTGGATGAGCATTCAAATGATTATGAACCCTGATGCTGTGATGGGTTTAAATCAGTTTTTACCTGAACGCGAACGGATAGCCGGTGACAGCGAAGGCAACCCTCCTCAGACAATGGCTGCGATCACTGCCGAAATGCGCGAAGAAGGATTGATTCCGGGGACAATTAAACTGCTCAACAGTCCTAAAAATCCTAATATGGAACCGGATTTGTTGTTGCCGGTGGTGATAGAGTCTGCGCCTCCGAAACATTTGATGTGTATGTCTCCTTGTCAGCAGCTTTCGGAATTGAGAATTTATCAGCCGGTGGGAGATAGCACTAACTCGGATAAGTATGTTCGCTTGGTCAGTCAAACTCAAATCGAAGGGCCGGCAGAAACCTTAGTTTTGTCTGGTTTGGATCTTGGTGCAGCCAAAAATCAAGCTACTAATCGGCCCCAAGCTTTAACAAATATTGAACCTTTACAAGGTGAAGGGCCGGCAACCGGCATTTGGTTAAATCTCACCGGCTACCGTCGTCAAGGTGATTCTACAATTGCCTATGGGCAGGTTTTTCACTATAATCCTGACCGCGCTCATTTGGGATTAATGACACAATGGGTTTCTCTGGCCGGTCGGGTTCCCAGTTGGCAGGAAGTGACTGGTGGTGGTAAGCCTGAATTAGTTGTGGATCAATCTATTGGTTTAGAACCAAAATTTGAGGTTTATCAAATTCAACCGCGTAATTTCGTTCCTAATCCGATTGAATTAATGGAAGTTGCCCTTAATCAGCCTTTATTACAGGATTCGCTCTACCGTGATGCTTTAATGTTGGCTAAAAGTGGTTTGTGGTCACCGGCCCTGCAATTATTAGAATCCTTAAAAGAGCAAAAAATTAAAAATAATCAAGAGTGGCCCGACAGCGCCCAAGCTCAACTGGATATGATTGCCCTCCACGCCAAAGTCACCAAAGCCCAAGCCGATGCTGCTTGGTCTGATCCTGCTCAAAAAGCTTTGTCCCTGATGATTGATGGCCGGTGGGAAGAGGCTTTAAAAATTTTTGAGGAAGATTTGGATAATACTTACAAGATTTCGCTTTTGCTGAAATCGGATAAGGGGATAATTTCAAAACGCCTGGAAACGTCTTTGAGACAAAATCCTAGCCAGTCTTCTTTGCTGACTTGGGGGGCTGTATTGCGTTCTGCTCAAGAGAGCAAAGCAAAAGCAATGGCTTGGTATCAATCGCAGAATAAAGGTGGATCTGCGAGTTTTGAAACGGCGGCGCGAGTTAGTCAGGGGTTGGAACGGTTGGATGTGGCAATGGCAGAGTCGCTTTTGGTTAATCATCCTGGTAAATTGATGGGCTTGGCTGTGCCGGTGGCGGATATTCAGGCCCAAGATTGGATGTTACCGAAAAATAATGAGCGTTTAGAAAAAGCTCAGAGTGAAGTTTGGTATCAAGTGCGTCTGGCCGGTTTTCACGATGGTCAACAATGGCTGCGGACACCGTTTTTAAATTTGCAATTGCCTAATATTGAAAGGGGCCGGCGTTTGTGGAAGCTTTTGGGGTTAAATCTTGATCCTAATCTTCAAATTTCTGTTTGGTTGCCGGATGGTAGTCAAAAAACAGCCGTTGCTAAGGTGAAGGCTGTTGCTTTTCGCAAAGGTGTTTTAGAGTTATTGGCTGCCGGTGAGTCTTTGCCAGAAAAAACTCAGTTTCCCCGTCCTGTTGCTTTTACTGCTGATAAGTTTCGGTGGTTGGAACCGGCTTTGATGAATTTGGATGAGTTAAATCGTTCTCAGCCGGTGTTGGTGATGGGAATTTTGACGAATTTATGGAAGGAATTACAGCGGGCCGGTCGTTTATCGGCGGGGGCTTTGCCAAGTTTAGATCAAATGCTACAACAAAGTGGTTCTTGGCAAGTGCAGCTTGTTGATTTGAATGGTAATCAGTTACCTGATGCGATTTTAACTTTGCAATCTGATATGGGTGCTTTTTTTGGAAGTTCTAGTGGTTCTTTGTCACAAAGTGGTGGGTCTTCTTCTCGTCCCAAAACATTGATTTTTGATGACAATGGACAATTAATTTATAGCGAATTTACTTCTAATGCTGGAGAGTCTTTGACCGGTTTTGCAGACATGGAAGACGGCGGGCCGGTGGCTTTGGTGGTCGATTCTTCTAAGGCTTATGCTCTAAAACGTTGGGTGGCTGATCGTCGCCGTTTTGAGTAAAAGTTGCCCTTTGAAAGAAGCAATAAAAGGTTTTTTTGCTTCTTTTTTATGTGTTTAATTTGTCAAATAAAATAAAATTTTCACTTATAGCTATAAAATAACACTACAATCTACTTTATAAAGAAAAGAGGTAATGTTGAATTGGTTTGCTTACCTAAAATTTTTAGGAGTTTCTGAGTTTATATATAAATGCTGTGAAAGGTCGAATGCTTAAACAATGCTTTTCAGAAATAAAACTCATGATTTTTAGATTTTTTTAAGGTTATTCCTACTATCTTTTTTTCAAAAAATTTTAACCTTAAAACAATCTAATCACAATGATTCTTAAACTAAACTAAACCTAGAAAGTGTATCTTAAAAAGAGCACTGCCAATAGTCAGATGTGTTGACTAAAACTTGTCAACATCCTACCCCACACTTTGAAGAATAGACGATATAAGTAAACTGTAAAACTAAATAATAAATAGATTAATTTTTATTTTCAAGAAAACAATTTTAAGCAAAAAAAGTAAAAACAAGGTTTTTAAAAATGATTAATATTGTGGTTTGCCAACGTTATTTCCGAAAAAAAAGATAAGGTTTAATTTTTTTGAAAGTTGGGTTTATTTTAAAAATTTTAATGATTATACTATTTTTGAGAACATTCTTTTATACTATAAGCAAAACACCATGATTACTACAAAACGCAACTTATTCAGGGCTGATCTCAGAAACAGCCAAACTATTGTCCAAAAGGTATTTATATAAAATTTTGGTTAAGAGGAGAGGGAAGGATTTATGGGCGTTAATAATAACTCTGAGGGCCAGAGGCAAATCAAAACCAACCCCATAGGAAAAGTATCTTTAAATCCAGAGCAAAAATCTTTTGAAAAAGATCAAGAATTATTACTGGCTGAATTAATAAAAGATAGGGAAGATTTGGCTGCCTTAACTGCCGTTACTGCCAATGCCATTAGTACCCTAGAATTAGATGAATTGCTAGACGTTTTGCTAAAACGTATTGTCTCTGTGATGCACGCAGATATAGGAGTCATTCTTTTAAAATATGTTGAAAATAAGTTATCAATTTTTAAAGAAACAAAATCAACAATTCCTCAAGAAACCCTTTTTTATCCAGAAGATTCAAGCAAAAATAGCCAGGAATTTTTGTTAGTTCAAGCTATTGGTTTGGGAGATGAGATTTCATCTAATACCTGCATTAGTGATCCTAGTTTTTGTTCAATAATTGGTGAAACTTTTGCTGGTCTGATTGCTTCCACGATGACCCCTTTATACATAGCCAACGCCCAAACAGATCCTAGGATCAGCAGCGAATTAATAAAACAAAAAGGAATTCGGTCTATTTTGGGAGTTCCACTTAAACGCAATAAAAATTTAATTGGGGTTCTTTATGTGGGTTGGTTTAACGAACACCCGTGCGAAAAAAGACAATTACATTTGTTAGAAATTACTGCTGAACGTTGTGCAATGGCAATTATTAATGCTCAACTTTTTGAAGAAACAAAACAATTACAAGAACACGCAAAATTGCAAATAGATCGGATGCCAATGGGATGTATTCTTCAAGATATAAATTTTTGTTTTGTTGATTGGAATCCTGGGGCAGAAAAAATTTTTGGTTTTAAAAAAGAAGAAGTTCTTGGATTACATCCTTCTGAAGTGATTGTGCCTTCAACAGCAGCATCCCAAGTTAAGAAAATTTGGGAAAGACTATCTCAAGGAGATATGAGTGCTCATAGTTTAAATGAAAATATTACCAAAGATGGACATATCATTATTTGTGAGTGGTCTAATACTCCTATAAAGCAATCAGACGGTAAAATTATTGGCTATCTGGCAATGGTAGAAGATGTAACAAAACGCGAAGAAATGCAAGCGCAACTAAAACAAAGTGAGCTTCGGTTGCGGAGAGTTTTAGAAAGTATGCCGGTGATGATGAATGCCTTGGATGAAGAAGGAAATATTCAGGTTTGGAATCAAGAATGTGAACGGGTAACTGGGTATAAAGCAGCAGAAATTGTCGGAAATCCTTATGCTATAGAAATGCTTTATCCTGACCCAAAATACCGCCGAAAAATGCTCTCGGAATGGCAAAATCGGCCGGAAGATTACCGGAACTGGGAATGGAATATGACAAGTAAAGATGGGACTATTAAAACTGTTGCCTGGTCAAATTTATCACAGCGGTTTCCTATTGCCGGTTGGACAACTTGGAGTATTGGTGTAGATGTTACGGAGCGTGTCCAAAACCAGGAAATTTTGCGGCGTTTTGCTTTTTATGACTCTCTTACCCAGTTACCAAACAGAGCCTTATTTGTAGAGCGGGTAGGCGAAGCTCTTGAAAAAGCAAAACTTGGTCAAGCCGGTTTGTTTACGGTGTTGTTTTTAGATTTAAGCCGATTTGAAATGGTGAAGTATAGCTTAGGTCATTTGGTAGCCGACCGGCTGTTAGTAGCGGTGGGAAGTCGTTTAGAAAGTTGTGTAGGTCGGCAGGATTTTGTGGCGCGGGTAGGGGAAGATGAATTTGGGATTTTGCTGGCTAATACAGATTTACTTAAAGATGCCACTTCTGTAGCTGAAAAAATCCGCTCTTGTCTTTCGCTTCCGTTTGATTTAAACGGTCATGAAGTGTTTTCTAATGCGAGTATTGGAATTGCTTTGAGTTGGTTTCAAACTAGCAGCAAAGGAGGAGCTTCTGTAAATCCAAATTTGGAAAATCCTAAATCTAAAATTGCTTATAACCACGCTGAAGATTTATTGCGGGATGCAGATACAGCAACACACTGGGCTAAACAGCAGCCGACAGAACCTTATGTGGTTTTTAATCAAAGTATGCACACGGGAGTGCTTAGGCGGTTGTTGCTAGAAACCGAACTGCGGAGAGCCATTGAGGGAGAACAGTTCCAGGTTTATTATCAGCCCATTGTCTCGCTACAGGCTTTTAATATTATCGGTTTTGAGGCGTTGGTGCGTTGGTGTCATCCAACACGAGGAATAATTCCGCCGCTAGAGTTTATTTCTTTGGCAGAAGAAACGGGTTTAATTAGTTTGATTGATCGTTGGGTATTGCAAGAAGCTTGTAAACAGTTGCGGGTTTGGCAAAGTCAATTTCCCCATATTGAAGGTTTGACAATGAGTGTGAATATGTCTGCCAAAGAGTTAGGACAGTTGGGGATGGTGGAGCGAATTGAGCGAATTTTGGATGCTACGGGTGTTTTGCCAAAAAGTTTGAAGTTGGAAATTACAGAAAGCACAATTGTTGACCCAAATGCTGCTCACAGTGTGATGTTAGAGCAGTTAAAGGCTTTAGGCGTGAAGCTTTCTATAGATGATTTTGGCACGGGTTATTCTTGTTTATCTCGCTTACATGAGTTGCCAATTAATACGCTAAAAATAGATAAGTCTTTTGTAAGCAGGCTTTCTGTGACCGGCGAAAATTGCGAAATTGTCCGTACTATTATGACCCTAGCCCACAGTTTAGGAATGGATGTAATTGCTGAAGGTGTAGAAACGCTCATTCAACTTGAGCAATTGCAATCTATGGGTTGTGAATCTGTGCAGGGTTATTTGTTGTCTAGGCCGGTTCCTAGCCAACAAGCTAGTGATTTACTGGCGGCGGGTGGGAGATTAGAAATTATGCAATTTTAGGTACTCTATTTTAGATTGCTTAGGGATAGAGGTGGTTTGTTGTTTGTTTTGAGACTAATGGGGAAAATTTAGATGTTTTTGTCCTATTTACGAGTATTTTTTAGGGGGCAATCACAACGGGCTAACATAGTCAGCAAAAGGTTGTAAGCCTAGAGGTTCTTTTTGTAAATATCTCTGATTTGCAAATCTGCCATCGGCAATTGCCAGAGTGTGGTATAAATGTTGAAGTTTTGTAACTAGCAGACGATTTTGGGCCTGCTAAATTCAAAACTGGCTAAAACGTAAAAAATTTGGTTCAGTTGCCTTGTCTGCTGTAAATAATAAATTGCAGGGGTTTTACTCAAGACAACTGATTGACTCGTACCATTACCCAGGAGACTGTTAATCCGTTGATGACTGGCACGACTTTAAAACCTGAGACGCTCGCTCAAACCCGCACCGACTCAGAATTGAAATTAAAACATATTTTGAAGACTCTGCCGCGAGAGTGCTTTAAAAAAAATCAGCGGAAAGCTTGGAATGCTGTAGCGATTAATATTTTTTTCGTAGCCCTTGGTTATGTTGGTTTGTCTGTGGCACCTTGGTATTTGTTGCCGGTGGTTTGGATCTTTACGGGCACTGCATTAACTGGTTTTTTTGTTTTGGGCCATGATTGCGGACATCGCTCTTTTGCGAACCGCAAATGGGTGAATGATTTGGTGGGACATTTAATGTTTTTGCCTTTAATTTATCCTTTTCATGGTTGGCGGCTGTTGCATAACCACCACCACAAACATACAAATAAACTTGAAGAAGATAATGCTTGGCAACCTTGGAAACAAGAGGCTTTTGAAAATGCCGGAACGCCTTTACAAATTGTTTACCGAGTAATGCGAGGCCGGTTGTGGTGGTTGTCTTCAATTATCCACTGGTTTATGTTGCATTTTAACTGGATGAAGTTTCAAGGCAAACAACGGGAACAAGTTCGTTTTTCTGCTTTGTTTGTGATTGTTGGTGCAGCGGTAGCTTTCCCTGTTTTAATTGCTACAACCGGCGTTTGGGGATTTGTTAAATTTTGGTTTGTTCCTTGGTTAGTTTACCATTTTTGGATGAGTACGTTTACTTTGGTTCACCACACTACACCAAGTATTCCTTTTAAAGCGCCTAAAGAATGGAATGAAGCTTTAGCACAATTGGCCGGTACTGTCCACTGTGATTATCCTCGGTGGGTTGAGGTTCTCTGCCATGATATTAACGTTCATATTCCTCACCATCTTTCAACGGCTATTCCTTTTTATAATTTACGGAAAGCCCACCAAATTATTAAAGAAAAGTGGGGGGAATATATCCATGAGTCTCGTTTTTCTTGGGAATTGATGAAAGAGATTACTGACGAGTGTCATTTGTATGATCCCGTTAACAATTACGTTTCTTTTAAAGATTTCTACGCTGGGAAATAAAAGCTAATCGAGAAGATAATTTTTTAGCCCCTCCTGTTTTTTGGAGGGGTTTATTTTTGGGAGGATGAGGCCGGTTTAATTTGTAGGCTAGCCATAGCCCAGCTTAGTAGAAATTAGGCAAAAAATAGACCTAATCTAAGCCGAGAAATATTTAGCAGCGGGGTGATAAGTAATAATGGCTGTGGTAGATTGTTCTGGATAAATTTGTTCACTTTCATCCATAAACAAGCCAATTCGATCTGCACCCAGCAAATCTAATTGCTTATATTGATCGGCAATATTGGGGCAAGCAGGATAGCCAAAACTGTACCGAGAACCACGATAACGTTGTGCTAAAATATCCCGAATATTATCCGGTTCTTCATTAGCAAAACCCAACTCTTTGCGAATGCGTGCATGAGTCCATTCTGCCAAAGCCTCAGCGGTTTGAACTGCCAAACCATGAAAATACAAATAATCTGTATATTGATTATCTGCAAATAACTTTTGGGCAAACTCTGTAGCCACATTTCCCACCGTTACCGCCTGCATTGGAAACACATCAATTAAGCCCGATTCTTTGGGTGCAAAAAAGTCTGCAATACAAAGCCGACGCATTGATTTTTGACGAGGAAAATCCAAGGTTGCTACTGGATTAGTTTCGTAAATATCATGACCATTTTTCAGTAATTCTGCATCGTAAATTTCTAGGGAATTACCTTCTGATTGAACGGGAAAATAGCCATAAACTACCGTTGGATGTAGCAAGTTTTCGTCTTTAACTCGTTGCTTCCATTCCTCTAAAATTGGGTAGACTTTTTCATCCAAAAACGCATCATATTCCTCACGGGATTGTTCCTTTGGTTTGCGGAATTGCCATTGACCGGCTATCAATGCTTGCAAATCTAAATAACCAAAAACTTCTTCCAAAGAAATATCGGCCGGTTGCAAAATTTTAGTTCCCCAAAAAGGCGGAGTTGGGCGGGAAATATTAACATCGACAGCTTCAGACCGGCGCGTATCAATAACCACAGGTTCCTGGGTATCTTTCACCTCTATTTTAGAAGTTTCAACAACTTTAACTGCTTGTTCCTTATTGCCATTTACTTCATCTAAAAATCCCAGAAAATCATCCCATTTTTTTGATACTTTTGCCGGCATCAACTTATCCATAAAATGCAAATCAGCAAAGGCATCTTTACCATAAATTACCTTACCTTTGTAAGTATTTTGGCAGTCTTCATTAACAAACTTAGGAGTTAAAGCAGCGCCTCCCAAAATTACCGGCACAGTAATTCCCCGTTCATTAAAAACGGCTAAATTTTCTTTCATAAAAGCCGTAGATTTAACCAACAAACCACTCATAGCAATACAATCAGCCTTGTGCTTTTCGTAGGCTTCAATAATGTTTTCTACAGGCTGCTTAATTCCCAAATTAATCACCCGATAACCATTATTGGAGAGAATAATATCTACCAAATTTTTGCCAATATCATGCACATCACCTTTGACAGTTGCAATGATAAAAGTCCCCTTAAAATTATCGCCGGATGCGTCTTTTTCCATGTAGGGTTCTAAGTAGGCTACAGCCGCCTTCATAGTTTCCGCAGATTGTAAAACAAAGGGCAATTGCATTTGACCCGATCCAAATAATTCTCCTACAACTTTCATGCCATCTAACAAGAAAGTATTGATAATTTCTAAAGGAGGATGAGTTTCTAAGGCTTTAGCAAGTGCATCTTCTAAACCAATGCGTTCCCCATCAATAATATGCCGTTTAAGACGTTCTTCTATCGGCATATTTTCATCTTGTACCCGTTCGCGTTTAGTTGTTTTACCTTGAAACAGATTTGTTAATTCTCCCAAGGGGTCATAAACGCAAACATTTCCATCAAATTTCCGCTCATCATAAATAAGTTTACGACAAACTTCTTGATGTTGAGGATCAATTTTTACCATAGGTAAAATTTTGTTGGCGCTGATAATTGCCGAGTCCATACCGGCTTGAATTGCCTCGTGTAAAAACATGGAGTTTAAAACTTGTCGCGCCGCTAGGTTCAAGCCAAAGGAGATATTAGAAACGCCTAAAATAATATGGCAACCAGGCAATTCTTGACGAATGCGACGAATTGATTCAATGGTAGCTTTGCCATTTTCGCGGTCTTCTTCTATGCCGGTAGAAATGGGTAATGCTAAGGGGTCAAAGAATATTTCATAAGGTGGTATTCCATAGGCTATTGCTGCATCATAGGCGCGTTTAGCAATGGCAAATTTTTTATCTGCGGTTCTCGCCATGCCATCTTCATCAATGGTTCCAACTACAACACCAGCCCCGTATTTTTTGGCTAATTCTAAGACTTTATAAAACCTAGGTTCGCCGTCTTCAAAGTTAGTTGAATTTAGCAAACATTTGCCACCTGCTACTTTTAAACCGGCCTCCATTTTCTCCCATTCTGTGGAGTCTAGCATTAAAGGAAGGGTGGAATTTGTAATAACGCGAGAGACTAATTCTTTCATGTCGCGCACACCATCGCGCCCGACATAATCAACGTTAATATCAAGAAAATGTGCGCCTTCTCGCACTTGTTCTCGCGCCATTGAAACTAAGCCATCCCAGTCTTCTGCATTCAATAAATCACGGCATTTTTTTGAACCGCTGGCGTTTAATCTTTCGCCAACAATTAAAAATGAATTGTCTTGATCGTAGGGTTGGGCGCTATATATAGATGCGGCGGAAGGTTCAAAGTTAAACTCACGTTGTTTGGGTTTTAAACTACTGCCAATTTGTGCTAGTTGTTCAATGTGGGCCGGTCTTGTGCCACAACAACCTCCTATAATTTGTACCCCTAAGTCTTCTATAAAGTGCATCAACGACATCCGCAATTCCATGGGAGTGAGGCGGTAATGGGCTTGCCCGCCGACGTTTTCGGGTAAACCGGCGTTGGGGATACAAGAGACAACAAAGGGCGAATGTTGTGAGAGATAGCGGATATGCTCTTTCATCAAATCCGGGCCGGTGGCACAATTTAAGCCTAAAATATCAATTGGATAAGGTTGCAAAATAGTTAACACGGCGCTGATGTCGGAACCTACTAACATTGTGCCTTGTTGTTCCATTGTCACCGATACCATGATCGGCCGGCGTTCCCCTTTTTTCTTCAAAACTTCTTCAATAGCATTGAGGGCTGCTTTGATTTGTAGCACATCTTGGCACGTTTCTACTATGTATAGGTCAATTCCGCCGTCGTATAGGCCCTCTGCTTGGACGGTGAAGGCTTCAACAAGCTCATCAAAGGTAATATGACCCAAGGTTGGTAGTTTGGTGCCGGGGCCAATGGAACCGGCCACAAAGCGGGGTTTTTCGGGGGTAGAGAATTCTGCTGCGACGCTTTTGGCAAGTTCGGCGGCGGTTTTGTTGAGGCTATAGGCTTGGTCACCTAGGTTATATTCTGCGAGAACAAATGTAGAAGCCCCAAAGGTATCGGTTTCGATTACGTCGGCACCGGCAGCCAAAAAGTCCCTATGCACTTTCGCCACCGCTTCCGGTTTTGTGAAAACAAGATATTCGTTACAACCTTCGTATTCCCTACCACCAAAGTCGTCTTCTGTCAAGTCTTGGACTTGCAAGTTTGTACCCATTGCACCGTCAAATACTATAACCGGCCGGTCGGGATGATGTAGGCGTTGCAGAAAAGCACTTTTCATAGTCGCTTAGTTTTGGAAAACAGATGTAGATTTATAATTTAATCTATTGTGCAATATTACGGGTGACAGATAACCTTTTTTGGATGATTAGAGGATGGGTGGAAAAATGCCCAGAGAGAGATTTATCCGATAATATAATTGGAATGAGGGCCGATATTACCTTATGTAGTTTGGCAAAAAATAAAAATTTCTGGTTTGGAGTTTTAGCTAGGAAATGCAAATTTTTTTTGATAGCCATCAAAACTTATCGTTTTATTAGTCTAAAGTATGGATAAAATGTTTTTAAAATATGGTTTTTATCCAATAAAGATTATCATCCAGTTGAGTAGCTTCATATTTATTTCATTGTTTTTTTAACCTAAACTTTAACCAGTGCCATCCCAAATGGTCTATACTTAGTAGAAAAATTGAGAAAAATGATTAAGATAGCCATCCCAACATTACTCAGTCTCGTCAATTAAAAATGACCTCATTTTTTTAAGTAAAATAACGCCTAAACCGATTATTAACTTACAATAGGTTTTATTTGCAAAACTGGCAACAAATAAATATTTTTAGCAAAAAAGGAGGTATTCGCAGTGAATGATCAAAATCTACCCGTTGAAGGAGAAGGGTTTATCCGTATTACAACTGAAGAATTTAAAAATAATTTGACCGGCATTATGATGTTGGTAAGTCTTGAAAAAATGCGTTTTCTTGTCCAAAAAGACGAAAAAGATATCGCAGCTGTTATCAGTTGTGGTGAGTTTGAAAAATTTCAAGATATTATTGATGATATTAAACCTTCTCAATATTTACCCTATGAAGAAGATTGCCATGACGATGATATTTGTATTCATGGTGTGTACTGGGATGATTTCCTTGAAAGTTTTGAGACAATTCTGAAAGATGTTTTTTATGAAGAACAATGTTTTGGCTTAATGGCATCTAAAGATATGGATAATTTTGATAAAAGTCTTGATATTTTTATGCCCACAGCTATTGTAATGAGTGCTAATTGGTTTTGGGTATCAGAGTATTATATAGCAGAACATCAAGAATATAGATAAGTCTAAATAGCCTTAATCTCAGCTATTTATAGGAATTTTCCCCACTTCCTTAAATCGGTCTTCTTATACGAAACAAAATGCAGAAAGATATTAGTTTATGACTTGTTCAAGTTAGTAACATAAGGTTTTTAAAAATTGACTATTAATTTAATTTAAAAAACTTTTTATTTTTATTTGGGTAATTTTTTGAATCTAGTTTTTAAAAAACTTGGTATTTTTTATACTAAAAAATTAAAAATATATCTAAAATTTTTATCCTTAAAACTGATTAAAAAACATTAAAACAAGCTAAAAAAATATACTCTTATCCAAAATCCGATTTATAAGTTATTAAAAAAATTGTCATTTTGACTATGGACATCAAATAGCTGTCACAAATCAAAAAATATTGTAAAATATTTAAATAAAATATAACGAATCTTTACCAAAGGCAACCGGAAAAATGGACGCTTAAGGCAAAGAAAAGTTAAGTTAGTGCAAGCCGGTCATTTTACCTAGATCAGAAGCAGACTTTGGGCAAACAATATGCCGCAAAGTCTAAAAAGTAGACCAAATAAACCTATCAGGGTTCGCATCCGCATCCGCACTATCAAAAAATATCCACCTACAGAACCACGCAGGAGGTTCCCTAAAGTGCCGAACCCGCATCTCCAAAAAACACTTGCTTTCCAACCAGCAACAAGCTGCAACGCCAAAACAGCCACCAACTGCCCAAAAACCAACACTCCACCCCACGATCCCCAAGCACAATTTTGTCGGTTTATAAAACACATTCCCGCGCCGGTGGCAATGGTTGATCACCAAATGCGCTACATTGCCGTAAGCCCTAGCTGGCAGATAGAATACCAACTAGAAATAGAAGAACTAATTGGGAAGTTTCACACAGAAATTTTTTCTAATTGTCAAGAAAATTGGCAACAAATCAAAGAAGATTGCTTAATAAACGGCCAAACCCAAAGCAAACTATGGGAAATTCAACCTTGGTTTAATGGTCAAGGAGAAATGGGAGGATTATTATTAATTGGTAAGCAAAATTCTCCTGCTTTTGAGACTCCAACCGAACAATTAAAAGCGGTATTAGATGCAGTTCCGGGGTTAATTTCTTGGGTGAGTTCAGACTTGCGATATATTGGTGTTAACCGGCATCTTGCTAACGCTTTTGATTTACCCGCAGAAACTTTTATCGGACAAGATGTAGGCTTTCTTGAAGCCAGCCCTAAACTTGCTAATTGGATCCGCGATTTTTTTGCCAGTTCAGATCAAACCATTGCCCATGAAATGACTGTTTCTTTAGAAGAAGGAGAACGCAGTTATTTAATTGTTGGACAGAAATATTATAGAGACACTCGTGCTGTTTTTGTGGGCGTAGATATCACCAAACGCAAACAAGCTGAAAAACAACTTCAAAATGCAAAAGACCAATTGCAAGCTGTTTTAGATGCTGTTCCAGGGTTAATTTCTTGGGTTGATTCTGACTTAAAATATCTTGGAGTTAACCGCCATCTTGCGAGTCACTTTAAACTACCTCAAGAAACTTTTGGAGGTAGGGAAGTAGGGTTTATGGAAAGTAAACCAGGATTTGCAGAACTGGCCCGCAAATTTTTTGCTACTCCAGAAGAAAAAATCTCTCAAGAAGTTAATTTAGGAGTGGAAGATAAACGGCGCAGTTATTTAATGGTTGCCCAAAAATATCATCAAGGTAGTAAAGCTGTTTTTGTTGGGTTAGATATTAGCGAACGCAAACAAATAGAAGCGGAAATGAGGCGGACTAAAAACCTCTATCGTACTTTGGCAAGAAACTTTCCTAATGGTGCTGTATGTTTGTTTGATTTTCAGTTGCGGTTTACCTTAGCAGAAGGCACAGAATTAGCAAAAATTGGATTGTCTAAACAATTAATGCAAGGCAAAACTCTTTGGGAAGTTTTTAGTCCTGAACATTGTTTAATTATTGAACCGCTTTATCGCAGTGCATTGGCCGGTGAAAGCCGAGTTGTAGAAGTTCCCTATGGCAATCAAATTTATCTTACCCACACTTTACCAGTGAAGAATGAACAAGGAGAAATATTGGCCGGTATGGTGATGACTCAAAACATTACTATTGCCAAACAAGCTGAAGAAGCTCTCCGTAAAAGTGAAGAAAGATTTCGACAACAAGCAAAAGAACTTGAATTAACTGTGCAAGAACTAAAAGCTACCCAAACTCAACTAATTCAAACTGAAAAAATGTCAAGTTTGGGGCAGTTAGTTGCAGGGGTCGCCCATGAAATTAATAATCCTGTTAGCTTCATTTATGGCAACCTTACTTATGCTCGTCAATACACTCAAGAATTACTGCATCTTCTGGATCTTTATGCTACTCATTATCCTAATCCTCACCCAGACATTTGTGATTACAGCGAAGGAATGGGACTAGAATTTTTAAGAAAAGATTTTCTTAAACTTTTAGGTTCAATGCAAGTTGGTGCAGATAGAATTAGGGAAGTTGTGTTATCTTTGCGTAATTTTTCCAGAATTGATGAAGCCCAGAAAAAACCAGTTGATATCCATTCAGGAATAGATAGCACTTTATTAATTTTACAAAATCGACTCAAAGCTAAAGCAGGCCGGCCTGGTATTGAAGTTATCAAACAATATGGAGACCTGCCTTTAATACCGTGCTATGCTGGTCAACTTAATCAAGTTTTTATGAACTTGATCAGTAATGCTATTGATGCTATTGAAGAAAACTTTACTTCGCTTGAAAAATCTCGAAAAGATTATGATGTGCGAACTAAGGATAAAGGCCAAATCTTTATTAAAACCGGCATCAATAATTCAGAACTAGAAATAAAAATCACTGACAACGGAAAGGGGATCGATGAAAAAGCAAAAGCTCATATTTTTGAACCATTCTATACTACAAAACCTTTAGGAAAAGGAACCGGACTCGGCTTGTCTATTAGCCATCAAATTATCGAAGAAAAACACAATGGACAACTTATCTGTCAGTCATCGCCCCACAAAGGAACCCAATTTGTAATCCGAATTCCTTTGCAATAATAAACCTCGGAACGCACCGCAAATGCCTACTGCGTTCCGGGGTTCACCCTCTGGCTTGTTAATACAGAAAAAAAACTCGTAACCAAATACAAAAAACTGTTATTTTTAAAACATAATCTAAAATCTAAAATCTAAAATCTAAAATCCAAATGAGCCGTCGTGCACTTTTACTAGTCAACCCCCACGCCCGCCTGGGGCAAGAAGGTCGATTGCAAGCTATACAACAATTGCAATCCCTGGGACTAGAATTAATAGAAGAATCAGCAGAAAATCCAAAAATTCTTTC
The DNA here is from genome assembly GCA_036704045.1 of Halomicronema sp. Lineage (GTDB taxonomy): Bacteria > Cyanobacteriota > Cyanobacteriia > Cyanobacteriales > Oscillatoriaceae > Ancylothrix. Next base: position 22,541 of record DATNQM010000015.1, read on the forward strand.
TGACTTGATTCGTCAATACAAAGATAAAGTAGACTGCGTAATTATTGGCAGCGGTGATGGCACTATTAATGCTGCCCTCGACGGATTGATAGAAACCCAATTACCTCTTGGTATTTTACCATTAGGAACTGCTAATAACCTCGCCCGTAATTTGCAAATTCCCCCTTCTTTGGCTAGTGCTTGTCAAATTATTGCCTCTGGCAACCAGCGACGAATTGATTTAGGCTGGGTCAATGGAAAACCATTTTTAAATGTTGCTGGTATCGGATTAAGTGCAGAAATTAATAAAACTGTTAAAAAAGAATTTAAACGACGCTGGGGAATGTTTGCTTATATTGCTACTGCTATGCCGGTGTTGTGGAAAAGCCGACCTTTTTGGGCAGAAATTAGTAGTAATAATCACCATTTTCGTGTAAAAACTGTGCAAATTACTGTCTGTAATGGACGATATTATGGCACCGGCCTCAGCGTTGCTCCTGATGCTACCATTGATGACCGCAGACTCGATTTATACTGCATTGAAATACGGCATTGGTGGGAAATTTTTGGGCTACTTCCTGCTATTTTACAAGGTACATCCGCTAGAGGTATTCAAACTTTACAAGGGGAAACTATCAACATTTATACCCGCCGTCCTCATGTGGTTGATGTTGATGGTGAAATTGCTAGTATGACACCTGTAGAATTTCGGATTTTGCCGGAAATTTTATCTGTATTTGTTCCCAAACTAAGCTAAATATACCCTTCAGTAGCGTCGGATTTTGCCTTAAATAGTCGCCCACAGCATAAAAGGTTTAAAATTAATACTTTTCAAGGCTGTGACAAAATAGCGAATTTAACAAGGAGATTTATTAATGAAAGTCCTAAAAACCCAAGAGCAACAGTTTCAATTGATGGGCTTGCCGGTGCGCCGACAAGGAGCCATAATTATCGCTATTCCAGTTGCTTGTCTCATCGCTTCTATCTTAGCCATAGCTTGGCTACGCGACAATACTCTACAACTACGCAACCAAAAAGAAAAAAGCGACGAGATTATTGAAAAAACGAACTATATATATAAAATTTTAGGAGATGCCGAAAGCGCTATTCGCGGTTATAGTCTCACTAAAAGTAATGAATTTGTTGAACCTTATTTAAAAGCAAAAACTATTTTGCCCCAAGAGTTAAAACAACTTAAAAAACAACTTTTAACCAATTCTTCTCAAATGCCCATTTTTCAAAGCTTTGAAGTTAATGTTCAACAAAAACTAAAGCTTTTAGATAACTCTTTTAACACCGTTAATCGTCAACTAGCAACATTAAACCAGACTCAAAACTTAAATAGGCAATTTATAGAAGGCAGAAATAAAATGGATGCCTTAGAAGATATTGTCTCTTCTTTGATTGCTAGAGAAAACCAAAAACAACAACAATTAAATAATCAAATTAATTTGTGGGTAAACTGGACAAATATTGCTCAAGTTTTTACTTTAATTTTTGGTTCTCTGGGAGGGGTCACATCCTGGTATTTATTTGATCGCTTACAGAACCAACTTGAAGCACGAGAAAGCAGTTTAGAACAAAGTAAAGTCCATATTCAATCTGTGGTAGATAACGCCGCTGATGCTATTATCACGCTAGATGAACAAGGACAAATTAAATCTTTTAATCTCGCTGCTGAGGTGATTTTTGGCTACAAAAATATTGAAATAATAGGCCAGAATTTTCGCCAACTTTTGGGAGAAACTGCCACTTACGAAACTACAAGTGATCCCTTGAGCTTTTTTATTGTTAATAATACGGCAAAAATTTCTTGTTGTCGTCGAGATAGCATTGGCCGGCACAAAAATAATAGTCGATTTTTTATGGATTTGGCTATTAGTGAAATGCGCGTTCCTGACCAGCATCTTTTTATTGCTATTTGCCGCGATATTACTGAACAAAGAAAAGCTGATGAAACCCTAAGAAACCAAGCCCAACTTCTGGATCTTGCCAATGATAGTATTTTAGTTTGCGATTTTAATGACATTGTTAACTATTGGAATCAAGGTTCAAGAAGACTTTATGGGTGGCGCAAAAAAGAAACCATCGGTCAAAATATCCACACTTTATTACAAACAGAATTCCCTCAACCTCTGGAAGAAATTAAAAAAATTATTTTACAAGAAGGTTATTGGGAAGGTGAACTTAACCAAATAAAACAAGATGGCATAAAAGTTACGATAGCAACGCGCTGGACTTTGCAACGCGATGAAGAAGGAGAACCTATAGCGATTTTACAAATTAATAACGATATTACTGAACAGAAAAAAATTCAGAATGCTTTGCGTGATTCCCAACAGATGTTACAGTTGGTAATTAATAATATTCCTCAATATATTTTCTGGAAAGATTGTAATTCTGTTTACTTGGGTAGTAATCAAAACATTGCAGTTATGTCTGGTTTAAATTCTTACACAGAAATAGTTGGTAAAACCGATTATGATTTACAAATTGACCCGGAAAAAGCTAAGTATTACCAAGAAGAAGACCAGTGGATAATACAAACAAATACTCCTATTTATCATAAAATTGAAAAGATATATGTCCCTACAAATGGTAAAGAAATTTGGATAGATATTAATAAAATCCCGCTCACTAATGCCAGAGGCGAAGTAGTGGGAATTTTATGTACCTTTGATGATATTACAGAACGCCTACAGGCTGCGGCTACTTTGGCAGAAAGTGAACAGCTTTTTCGAGCAACTTTTGAGCAAGCAGCGGTAGGGATGGCACAAGCTTCTTTTGATGGGAAATTATTACTGGTTAATCAAAAGTTATGCGATTTGTTGGGCCAAACTTCAGAACAACTGCACCATATTCATTTTCAGGAAATTACTCATCCTGATGATTTAGCCGAAGAATTAAAATATTTAGATCAATTGTTAGCCGGTGAAATTAATAGTTATACCATCGAAAAACGCTTTTTAAAACCTAATGGGGAGATTGTTTGGGCAAATTTGATGGTTTCCGTTTTAGAACATTCCAATGGTTATCAATCTCTGTTTGGAGTAGTGGAAGATATTCGGGAGCGTAAACAAACACAAGAAGCTTTGTTAGCTAGAGCCGATGAATTAGCAAAAATGACAAAGATTTTGGCTCAAACTACTACAAATTTGAAAAAACGTAATCAAGAACTTGACCAATTTGCTTATGTAGTTTCCCATGATTTAAAAGCTCCTTTACGAGCTATTGCAAATCTTAGTAGTTGGATAGAAGAAGATTTGCATGACGTGCTGACGGAGGACACCCAACATCAAATGAATTTGCTTAGGGGACGAGTTCACCGCATGGAGGCTTTGATTAATGGATTATTGGAATATTCGCGTGTAGGACGCATTAATACATCGGTGGAGATGGTGAATGTGGGTAAATTGCTTATGGATATTATTGATTCGCTGGCACCGGCATCTAGTTATCAGGTAGAAGTGGAAACGCCGATGCCAAATTTTAAGACTCAGCGCTTGCCTTTAGAGCAAGTTTTTTCTAATTTGATAAGTAATGCTATTAAGCATAACCGCAAAAAAGCAGGCTATGTGAAAATCTCGGTAGCAGACCAAGGTGAATTTTATCAGTTTTCTGTGGCCGATGATGGCCCCGGAATTGCTCCTGAGTATCACGAAAAAATTTTTGTAATTTTTTCAACTTTGGAGGCGCGCGATAAGGTGGAAAACACCGGCATTGGTTTATCTTTGGTTAAGAAAATTGTTGAAACTCAAGGAGGAACTATCACTCTGGAATCACAAGAGGGTCAAGGTTCAATTTTCCGCTTTAGTTGGCCCAAAAAGATCATAATACATTCTTAAAATATGGAAGAAAAAATGATTCATTTGTTATTGGTAGAGGATGATGAAGTTGATGTTATGAATGTCCGAAGGGCTTTTAAAAAAAATAACATCACTAATCCTTTGTATGTTGCTAACAATGGGTTGGAAGCATTGGCTATGTTGCGGGGCGATGAAAATTCCCAGGCTGTTCCTCCTCAGCGTCGGTTGATTTTGCTGGATATTAATATGCCCAAAATGAACGGTATTGAGTTTTTGCGAGCGTTGCGTTCTGATCACGACCTTCGCATGATTCCTGTGATTGTTTTGACGACATCGAATGAAGACCGCGATAAGGTGGAAGCGTATAATTTAAATGTGGCTGGTTATATTCTTAAGCCGGTAACTTTTGCCAGTTTTGTAGAAGCAATTGCTACACTTAACAAATATTGGACGTTGAGCGAAATTCCTTGAAATTTGTATCGGGAATCCAAATTTAGTAGGTCAAAATACTTCTAGGGAGGGATTACTTTTTTCTCTCCCTCATTTTATAAGTGTTAAACTAAGCAATGTCGCTAAAATAAAATCACGCAACAGTCTTGAGTGATTACAATCATTGAAGGAGATGCGGTTTACTATTGAGGACGGTAAACTGAGTTTTAGGGGTATTTGGGGCTGAAGCATCTATAACTCGTAAATGGGCAAAAACTTTTTTTATAGTAGAGGTTATGGAAGAACTTTTTAAGGTTTTGGTGGTGGATGATGATCAGGTAGATAGGATGACTGTTCGTCGTGCGCTGAAAACAGGCAAGATACCTGTAGAACTTCATGAAGCTGAGGATTGTGCGAAGGCTTTGGAGGTGATGAAAAAAGAAAGTTTTGATTGTGCAATTGTTGATTATTGTTTGCCAGATGGCGATGGTTTGTCTTTGGTAAAAAAAGTTCGAGATGCTGGGATGAAAATGGCTTTGATTGTTCTAACCGGCCAAGGAGATGAGCAAATTGCTGTGGATTTAATGAAGGCCGGTGTGAGCGATTATTTATCTAAATCTCGCGTTGGCCCAGAAAGTTTATGCCGCAGTATTCGCAATGCTATTCGTATTTATCGGGCAGAAGTTGAGGCAGAATTAGCAACTCAAAAACTTAAGGAAAGTGAAGAACGTTATAGGCTAGTTTTACAAGGTTCTAATGATGGAATTTGGGATTGGGATTTAGAAAAAAATGAAATTTATTGGAATGACCGATTTTTTGAAATTATTGGTGTCTCTCGTGGTGAGTTTAAGGAGACTTTAGAGGCTTTTTATGAACAATTGCATCCCGATGACCGGCCCCACGTTCAAAAGTCATTTTCCGACCATTTTAATACGGGGGTTGAATATAATGTAGAGTTTCGGATCCTCCACACATTAGGTCAGTATCGTTATTGTACTTGCCGGGGTAAGGCTCAGCGAAATCAACAAGGAGTTCCTGTAAGAATTTCAGGAGTTATTAGCGATATTACTGAAGGTAAATTAGCACAAAATGAGCTACTAAAACAGCATAAACGTTCGCAGTTGGTGGCAGAGTTAACTTTAAAAATAAGGCAGTCTTTGCAAATTGAAGAAATTTTGCAAACAACGGTAGAAGAAGTGCGGCAACTTTTGCAAGCGGATCGGGTTTTAATTTATCAAATTAAAGAAAATGGAGGGGGAACTGTAGTTACAGAAGCAGTAGTACCAGGATATATGACGGTTGTCGGAAAGAATATTATTGATCCTTGTTTTAAAGATAAATATTTAGATCAATATGCAAAGGGAAGAGTTAGAGCTATTGACGATTTAAGCTCGTCTGATGTGCAGCCTTGTCATAAGGAATTGCTCCAACAATTTGAGGTAAAAGCAAATTTAGTTGTCCCTATTCTTAGCAGCGAAAAAAGTGGAAAAAGCAATCAATTATGGGGTTTATTAATTGCTCATCAATGTGAAAGTACACGAGAGTGGACACAGTTTGAAATTGATTTGTTAAAACAACTTGCCGATCAAGTTAGTGTGGCGCTTTGGCAAGCACAACTTTTAGAAAAAGAAACTCAACATCGTCAAGAATTAGCTGAGCAAAATTCAGCCCTAGAAACTGCTATTAAGCAATTACAAAAAACTCAGGCGCAGTTAATTCAGTCTGAAAAAATGTCTGGTTTGGGGCAAATGGTAGCGGGGGTAGCCCATGAAATTAATAATCCGGTGACTTTTATTTATGGAAATATTACGCCCGCCCAAGAATATATTCAAGATTTGTTAAATTTGCTGCAACTTTATCAGGAGTATTATCCTCTGCCGGTGGCTGCAATTGAAGAGTTATTAGAAGAGTTAGATTTAGAGTTTTTAAAAACAGATTTAAATAAGCTTTTGTTTTCGATGAAAGTCGGGGCAGATCGAATTCGTCAAATTGTTATGTCTTTGCGTAATTTTGCGCGCTTGGATGAGGCAACAATGAAGCCGGTTAATATTCACGAGGGGTTAGATAATACACTGCTTTTGCTGCAACACCGTGTAGAGGCAAAAGAGGGGAAACCGGCTATTAAAATTGTTAAAGAGTATGGCAATTTACCCAAAGTAGAATGTTATGCAAATCAGCTAAATCAAGTGTTTATGAATATTCTTAATAATGCTATTGATTCCCTAGAAAAGACATTTGACGATGGAGAATTGACTAGGGTAAAAAACGGTAATTTTTCTTCGATTGTTTCTACTCAATGCCCTCAAATTAATATCCATACTTCCACTTCAGATAATCAACGAGTAGAAATCCGAATTTATGACAATGGAAGCGGAATGACAGAAGAAGTACGTCGCCGGCTTTTTGACCCATTTTTTACGACAAAGGCGGTGGGAAAAGGAACCGGTTTAGGATTGGCTATTAGCTATCAAATTGTTGTTGAAAAACATGGAGGAATTTTAGATTGTATCTCTAGCCCCGGAAAGGGGGCGGAATTTATTATCAAAATTCCTATTTACCAAGATTGCTCGACTATGCAACATAAAGGCGACAGTTGTCCGGTTATTATTAATATTTAGCAACTTTTTAGCAACCTAGAAAGGGGTGAAAATTTTTATAATTCCAATTTGGCTAAGTAACTGAGAGTCTACTAGAGGTTAAAACAATCAACTTTTACAGGGGAGATTTAGATATCTAAAAAAACTATGTGAATTAGATACTACAAAACATTAAATATTTTATTGATAAATAGGTAAAGAAATAATAAACTCTGTACCATTTTCCGCTCCCGAAAAACACTCTAAAGTACCTCCATGCTTATCCACAACAATTTGATAGCTAATCGCCAATCCTAAACCGGTTCCTTTTCCCACCGCCTTTGTCGTAAAAAATGGGTCAAAAAGTCTCGGTTTTGCTGCATCAGGAATTCCCACACCATTGTCAAAAATCGATATTTTGACATTATTTTGAGCAACAGAAGTCACAATTTTAATAGTGCTAGGATTTAGGTTAATTTGTTTAGGTGTAAGGTGAGATATCCGTTCTTCTAAAGCATCAATGGCGTTGCTAATTATGTTCATAAACACTTGATTTAGTTGGCCGGCATAGCATTCAACTAAAGGCAAATTTCCATAATTTTTGATGATTTGAATTTCGGGATGATTTGGTTTAGCTTTGAGCCGGTTTTGCAGAATCGTTAAAGTGCTATCAATACCCTCATGAAGATCAACTTGTTTGACAATGGCTTCATCCAAACGTGAAAAAGTCCGTAAAGATTTAACAATTTCTGAAATACGCTGAGCACCTACTTTCATAGAATCAAGCAATTTAGGTAAATCTTCTGCAATAAATTCTAAATCGATATCCTCAATTTGCGCTTCAATTTCTGACGTTGCTTTGGGGTAAGCTTGACGATACATTTCAATTAATTTTAATAATTCTTCAGTATAATCTTTAGCCGGTGTAACATTACCGTAAATAAAGCTAACAGGATTATTAATTTCATGGGCAACTCCAGCCACCATCTGACCCAAAGAAGACATTTTTTCCGCTTGGATAAGTTGAGTTTGAGTCCGAGTTAATTGCTGTATTGTTTGTTCTACTTCCTGAGTTTTTGCTGTGGCTTCGGCAGCAGTTTGGCGCATTTTTTCATAAAGTTCTGCTTGGTTTATAGCAATAGCTAACTGTTCACAAAGCGCTTGCAAAAGTTGAATTTCTTCATTTTTCCAACAACGAATATGCGTACAACTTATACAACTAATTACTCCTAGCTTTTCGGAAATTGTTTTTATTGGAAAATCAATAATTGATTTACAACCTAAAGCTGCTAAAAATTCTCTTTCTACAGTGTCAGAAATTTTAACAACATCATCAACTTGATAAAATTCTTGATTGGAAACTTTAGTAGGAAGACTTCCTGTAACATCTGCTGGAAAGCGCCCTAAAAGTGAAAACAAATCCTCATTTTTTGCTTCATTGACAACATCCCAAATTGGCGCTTCTGCATTGGGCAAAAACCATAAAAACAGACAGCGATCCACATTTAGTAAAGTATAAATTTCTTGAACTGCTGTTGATACAATGATATCTAACTCTAAAGAATTACGAATTTGCGTTGCTAAACAATTAATTAATTTTTGCCTTTGAGCTAATTCTCTATACTGAGATTCGCTTTGTTGCAAAGCAATTTCAACATTTTTTCTCTCAGTTATATCCACTCCAATCCCCCAAGTTTCCCAGCCGGGAACCGGGAAAAACTTAGAAATATTAGACCAAGAAATTATTTTAGTTTCTCCATTTTTTGTGACAATTTCTAGTTCCCAATTTCGATAATCATGGCCTCTTTGTTCCCATTCTTCAAAAATTGCATTCCGATAGTTTGGATCAGGATACATCATTTCAAAAGATTTGGGATTTCCTTCTACTTCCAATGCAGAATAACCCGTTACTCGTTCACATTCTTTATTCCATAAAATAACATTACCATTACTATCAATTGCATTTAACATCACCGGCATATTTTGTAAAATCAATCGAAATCTTTCTTCACTTTCTATAAGAGCAGCTTCTGCTTCTTTGCGCTCAGTTATTTCTATAAAAACACCACCCAAACCTATCGCATTTTCATCCACACCTGGTAAAGGAAAATATGAAGAAAGCCAGTGACGTATAATATCAGGTTCATTCACCAAACAACCACTAAATTCTTGATTCAAAATAGGAATCCCAGTATCAATAACTTCTTGAAACATGGGTTCTAAAACCATCGCCAAATGTGGCTGAACTTCCCGGAGAGTTTTGCCGAGTTGTCTTTCTACCGGCACTCCTCCCATTTCAGCTAACTTAGTGTTAATTTGTAAAATTGTAAAATTCTTATCGTAAATCACTAACCCCACTGGCGCCGACCTAAAAAAGGCATTAAATTGTGCCTGTTTCTGGGCTAATTCTTGCTCTAAAACTTTCCGTTCCGTAATATCAAGTAGCAAACCATCCCAGATTAAACTACCATCACTTTGAAGATCGGGACGCGCAATTACTTGAATCCATTTCTGTTTACCAGAAGCAGTAATAATTCGATAAGCCCAATTCCAAGGCTGGTGATTTTTACTAGCATTATCAACTGAATCGTTAAAAGCTTTTAAATCATCTGGGTGTATAATACTCCACATCAAATCTGCATCTTGCCAAACCGCTTCTGGTTCTATTTCAAATAAATTTCTACACCCTGGACTGATATAATTAAATTGGTGTTTTTCCCCCTCTTTTTGTTGATATTGATAAATCACTCCTGGAATATTTTCCGCTAACCTTTGAAAGCGGGCTTCAGATTTTTGCAAGGCAATTTCTGCATTTTTTCGATCTGTTATTTCTAGCACAACCAAACCAATTCCCATCGGCTCTCCTTCCTCAGAACATAAAGGAAGATAGGAAGTAAGCCAAGTCCTCTCTACCCCAGGTTCTTTAGGAGTTTGACCATTAACTTCTCTATTAATAATCGGTTGTTTCGTAGCAATAACTTTTTCAAAAGTTGGCGACAAAATTGGCTCAAGTTCTGGCAATATTTCCCAAACATTTTTTCCTAAATGCTCGTTAATGGTCGGCCCATTAATTTCAGCCAGAGACGCATTAATTTGAACAAATCTTAACTCTCTATCTAAAATCGCAATTCCCAGCGGTGCTATTTTAATTAAACCATTTAAAAGTGTTTGGTTCTGTAGTAGTTCTTTTTCTAAAGCTTTGCGTTCTGTAATATCAGTCATAATTGCATATAAACCCACAATTTGACCATTTTTATCCTTAACAGTACCCGTTCTTATAAAAACTTCTAGTAAGCCTCGATGGCGGGTGAAAAACTCTACTTCACCCATCCAAGAATTTCCGGCACTAAAAGCTCCTAAAACTTCATCAAGCTTTTCTCTATTTGTAAAAAGGTTTAAATATCCCCCCATTTCATTTAGTTCTTCAGGTGTGTAACCAAATAAATTAATAAAGGCAGGATTATGATAAATAGAAACATTATTTGCATCAGTAATACCAATAGCATCACTGGCAGTTTCTACCACTTTTGTAATCCTTAATAAGGTTTCTTCTGTTTGCTTCCGTTCAGTGATATTTGTAACACTTCCTACATACCCTATCAATGTCCCATCGCTAGCAATTTCTGGCCTAGCTTGTGATAACACCCAAACAACTTTACCATCTGAATGCACCATCCTAAATTCACTTTCATAACTACTTTTTTCTATTATTGATTGATTCCATTTTTTGAAAACTTGCTCTTTATCTTCTGGGTGGAAACAATTTGCCCAACCTTTACCTAAAACATTTTCTTCCCTCATTCCTGCAATCACACACCACCGGTCATTTACATATAAACAGTTGCCTTCTAAATCAGTCCTAAATATACCCACCGGCAAAAATTCGGCTAAAGTTTGATATTGTTTTTGACTTTCTCTTAAAGCTTGTTCTACTTGTTTAATGTTGCTTACATCTCGCCCCGAAGCATAAATTAATCCGTTATTTAAAACAGGAGTAGAATGCCAAGATATCCACTTATAAGACCCATCTTTACAACGGTAACGGTTAACATATTCTCCTACTTGTTTACCGGCAACGATTTGTTTTTTTACCTTCTCAACAGTTTTATCTCGATCTTCTGGATGTATAAAATCGCTGTAAAGAAGCCCTCTAATTTCCTCTACCGAATATCCTAAAATTGTTTGAAATGCTCCATTTACTCTCTGCAAATACCCATCTTGATCTACAATTACTAGCAAATCTATTGTATCTTTAAAAAAACTATCTAATTGTTCTTTTTCTTGAGATTCTTTCAATGCCGCTTTTAACTTCTCATTTTCTTTTTTTAATTCTGCCAGTTCTTGTTTCAATTTAAAAAATAATTTTTTCCCTTTTTTTGGGGAAACATTTTTAGCTTTGTTCTCCTGAAAATTACGTTCAGCTTTCATAGTTTTTTTATTAATAATTATCCTATAGTACCCAATTTTTCCCTTACATAACTCTTCCTGTTGAATTTTTTAACCTCCATCCTTTACATAAATAATACTAAAAGCCGAATTTTTAAGTAAACATTTTTCCCTGACGGGGTGACAAGGAAGCTAGAAGGCAGACTGAATAAAGGTTATAGCTCGTAGTCCCTTCTGAAAAAAAGGCATCTTATGAGGTTTATTTCTCATTAATTCTTCGGCTAAATCCGACCACTGTTCTATTGCAGCTAT
>DATNQM010000016.1:0-81981 GCA_036704045.1 Halomicronema sp.
TTGCTCAAAAGTCTCTGCTCTTACTCCACAAAAGCGTTTAAACTCTTCTGGCTTCAAATTTTTGATAGTTTCGTAGCCCATATTTTTTTGATTTTATTGTTTAAACATTCTATTTTCACACACACTTTCGCAAGAGGTCTAATACAACGGTAGGCAAGGAAATAGGCAATCATCTCCGATTAAAGCAAGAAAGTAGTACAATTTGAACGGAGGAATAGAAACTCTACATCTCAAAAAAATTTGAGAATTTTAATTAATTAACTTAAAATGAAAAAAATAGTTGAGCAATGGCTACAAAATAATTTGTTTTTTCGCTACTTAATTATTACGGTATTAGTTTTAGGTTTATTTTTTCGTTTTGCAAATTTAGGGGATAAAATTTACTGGATTGATGAAACTTTCACGTCTCTTAGAATTTCAGGATATACAGAATTAGAGTTAGTAAAAGAAGTTTCAGAAAAAGAAATTATAGGCATCAAAACTCTCCAAAAATATCAGCAAATTAATTCAAATAAAACGGTTTTAGATACAATTAATGGGGTAGCAAAAGAAGAACCACAACTTACCCCTCTTTATTTTATTATTGCTCGATTTTGGGCGGAGTTTTTTGGTAGTTCTGTGCTGGCAATTCGTAGTTTGTCTGCTGTCATAAGTTTGCTGGCGTTTCCGGCGCTTTATTGGCTGTGTCAAGAGTTATTTGAGTTCCCATTTGTAAGCTGGGTTTCTATTGCACTAATGGCAGTTTCTCCCATTCATGTACTTTACGCGCAAGAAGCACGTCCCTATAGTTTATGGACAGTAACAATTATCCTTTCTAGTGCGGCATTTCTCCATACAATACGCCGGAAAAGTGCTTTAAGTTTTTTTTATTATTTTTTGTCGTTAATATTAGGGTTTTACACACATTTATTTTTTGCATTTGTTGTGCTTTTTCATATAATTTATTTGACAATGAAAAAAAAGTTTAAATGGACACCAACTCTGGCCGGTTTTACTCTGGTTTGGTGTGCCGGTGTTTTGAGTTTAATTCCTTGGTTTTTGGCGGTAATTTCTAACTGGGAACAAGTCCAGAATAAAACTAACTGGCAAACGCAAAGAATAGTAGATTATTACAATGCTTTATTTAAAATTTGGTTAGTAAATGTTAATTTACCTTTTTTAGATTTTAATTTTGCAAGTTCCAGAGACTTTCGCTCTGATTTTATCGGGATTGGAGTTTTAGTTGTTGGGTTTTGTTTTATTAGTTACGCTCTTTATTTTACCTACCGGCATTCATCCCGTCGCATCTGGAAGTTTATTTTGCTATTGAGTAGTCTCACATTTATTCTCTTAGCTGTACCAGATTTATTGTTTGGCGGAATGCGTTCAACTGTTAGTCGTTATATGATTCCCTGCTATGTGGGCTTGCAATTAGCAACAGCTTATTTTCTGGCAGATAGAATCATTTTTTCTCAAAAAAAAATATGGTGGAATGTGGTTTTAGGACTTGTATTATCATTAGGAATTATTTCATGTTTAACGAGTTTTCAATCTTCTATGTGGTGGGTTAAATATAATAGCAATAATAATTATGATATAGCCAAAATTATAAATGAGACAAAAGCACCTCTGATAATCACTGAAACTGAATCAAATTTACTTAACTTTAAACAGTTAGGAAACCTACTATCTTTAAGCTATATTTTAGATGAGAAAGTTAAGCTTAATCTCATTAACAGCCAAAGTTTTAATAACCCAAAATCCTCAATTACTTATAAAGTTTTTAGCGATATTTTTCTATATAATCCTTCAGACGAATTACTATCATTACTACAAAACCAAAAATCCCAAACTCAAAAAGTTTTTATAAACATAAAAGATGAAATGAACCTATACAAAATAAATTAGGGTGTTTTTTACACACCCTATAGCTAACTATTACAAGTTTTATAAAATCCCAAAACTTAAGCTATTTATCTCCAGAAACAGGTGGAAATTGATCGTTGATATTTTTTGAACCTAGCCGGCGTTTATAAAACCAATAAACCCCCAACATCAAAACCACTATAATATTGGTCAAAATTGAACTTCCTTCAGGAACAGAACCTGCACTTCCTGGAGCATGGATAGGCATTAGTTGCATTCCTTGGGGCAAATTAACCGGCACTTGTTGAGTGAGTTTAGGATTTTTTGGATCAACACGAACTTCTTCAGAAACAGCTACAAATGCCGTATAATTTGACATCAAACGATATTCTAATGCCGTATCCGTTACCATCTTAACCAACGTCGCATTTTCACCTCCATAAAGTTGATTCATTAACTCCTTAATTCTCGCCCTTCCCCACAATTGAGCAATCCCTGAATTACCGCTTACTTGGTCAAAATTTACATTCAAAACATTCTCATAGCGTTTTCCGCCCGCCATCGTACCTGTAACTTTTAATTGACCATTTTTTCGGTCTTCTTTTTTACCAAATAAAACCAGCGGTTGATTAGCAAATAAATCTGCTGCTTGCAAAGGATAAACAATCGGTTTTTTTCCTTCCCCTACCCAGCTTACCTCAATATTTGTCAACACCGGATTATTTAAATCTCGGAAAAAATTTGCAGCAACTTTTTGTGCCGGTTCTTCCGGTGGCAAAATCACTGACTTACCCCGTCCAAGTTCGGCCAAACGATTAAGAATAAATCGATTTGAAGAAGGCCCAACTCCAAAAGTATAAAGCCGATTCCCTGGTTTTAAACGTTTTTGAACTTCCCCAATAATCTGCATATCATCGCCAATTAAACCATCGGTTAATAATACAATACTCCTCAATCTTCCATCCGGTGCCGGCGGGAAATTCAACACTTCATTAATACCTGCCATTAACTCACTACCACCATTGGCACTAAGGCGATTAACATAGGCTAAAGCCTTCGCACGATTAGCCGGTGTATTCTTCAAAGGTTCCGCAGAAAGTTTCGTTGATGTACTTGCAAAATCGATAATTGTAAACGTATCTTTTGCATTCAAACCACTAATAAACCGACGCATCAACTCCTTTGATTGTTCAATTGCAGCGCCAGCTTGCGACCCCGAAGTATCCATCAAAAATACCACATCTTTCGGCACAATTTCTTGAGGATTATACTTCAGTGCCGGAATTAAATAAACACCAAAATGTCCGCCTTTTTCATCTTTTTGAGTTAAAATTGTTGCCTGAGTTTCCGCACCGGCCACCTTATAACGTAAAATAAAATCCTTATTCGGAATCGTCTTATCTTGGGCTAACTTTATCTCCGCTTCCGAAGAACCAGATTTATCAATTAAAAGCTTATGAGAAGGCGATTTAACTTCCACAATAGGCACACCGGCATCAATTTCTACCGCCATAGTAATATCTTGACCTGACCTTGTTTCAGGAAGCATTGGCGGCGTAATTTTAGAAGCATCAGCAACCTGATTTGTATCACCTTGTGGGTTAATTTTTGAACCCGGAATATAACGGGGCCCAACTACCATCGGGAAAGCAAATTCATAATCACCTCCCTCAAACTTCAAACTATCCGTATAACGAATCACAACCTCTATTTTTTCCCCAGGTTTAATATTCGCCAAAGACTGCGTAAAAATATTATCCCGTTCTTGTTCTAGTAAACCCGCAGTTTTACCTTCTTGCTTTGCTTTCTCAAAAATTTGTTTCGCTTCCTCGCGTTTTTTAATCACCCCCTTAATCACCCGATCTCCGATGCGAATTTCCATATCATCCACCGCCGCTTCATCGGGCAATGGAAATGTATAAACCGCCTCTAAAGGAGTCTTATAAGGGTTTGCAAAACTTTGTTTCACCTCTACCCGTGAAACATTTCCAGAAATCTTTGTTTTTACATCAGTTCGCAACAAAGGAAAAGATTTTTGTTGTCCTTTTTGATTGGCAAATAAACCGCCGACTCCCAACGGTTCTGAAAAGCTTTCCAGATTATTTGTGTTTTCTGCCAAACTTGAAACCGGCGCTTGGTTTTGCTGTAGGAAAGAACCCACCACATTAAATCCCATCCAGCCAAACAACAATAATGCCGCACTTCCTGCGACTATTTTGGTTTTTGACTTCGCCAGAGGTGATGTATTTTCATTCAAATCTATGAACGCTTCTAAAGCGGTTTGGTAACGTTTTTTGAGCGCGCTTTCTAGCATTTTATCCAACACATTACCTAACTGAGAACTCACCGGTTTAGCTAAATATTGCCGCCAAATCCAACGATCATCAACTCCATCAAATAAATCAAAAGTTGGGATATTTGTCATTAAATGAATGCAAGTTACCCCTAAACTATAAATATCACTAGCAAACGTGGCTTTTCCTCGTGTTTGTTCCGGGGCAATATACGCCGCTGAACCGATCATTGTGCCGGTTTTTGCCAAAGAAGTTTCCGTCGCAAATTTTGCCGCACCAAAATCAACTAAAACCAGATTTTTAGTCGAAGATTGACGAATAATATTTTCTGGTTTAATATCCCGGTGAATTAAATTTTCTTTGTGAATATTATTCAACACCGGCAGCAACTCATTTAAAACTTGTCTAATTTTTATTTCATCAAAGGTTCCTTCTTCTTCCAACTCCTTTCCCAAATTTTTACCAGCAATATATTCTTGCAATAAATATTGTTCTTCGCCTTCCTCAAAGTAATCTAAGAAATCAGGAACTTGCGGCAAACTTGCCAATTTTTTAAGTTGTTCTGCTTCTTGACGAAATAACTGAGAGGCTTTTTGCCGGTTAGCATTACTTTTAGGGAAAAATTGTTTAATTACACAGCGGTTTTGACTATCTTTTGAGGTATCAATTGCTAAAAAAGTCCTTCCAAACCCCCCAGATCCAAGCAACTTAATTGCCCGATATTTGTTGTGTAATAATAAAGGCTTACCACAAGCATTACAATTTTCAGCAGTGAGAATATTTTGAGAATGCTGACAGTTAGGATTCAAACAATAAGAGTAAGAGGTGAATTGAGTCATAAAATTATTCTCCAAACAGTCATCCTGTGCCTTTTAGAAACAATCACACAGGCTAATCTGCCTTGACTACCTCTTCTCATTGCTGGATTCCCGACACCAAGCCAACTTTTTTAAAGACAATTTTTAAAGCTTGGTGGCTAACGACTAGGCTTTTTAGCAGGGATCTGCTATTTTTTCTGATAGATTGCTGCAAACTTTTGTGTTTGACAGCTAAATTTCCATAAGGCAGTTGCAGAAGGCTCAAATACCTTCAGCAGTTGCAACCGTTTCTACATTGTCGATCCCAGGGTTGCAAAAACAAAAACCAGGGGCATACCTCAAGGCAAAAAATATGGCTGGAAATCCCGCACACGTCAAACGATTATTAGAAACCAAACAATGCCAAGGCGGTGATCTTAGAGATGCCAACTTGAGCAGATTTAATTTGAGTGGAGCAGATTTAAGTGGTGCTAAATTAATGTTTGCTAATCTCAATAATGTTAAATTGAGCAAGGCAAATTTAAGTGGTGCTGATTTAAGTTTTGCAAATGTGGTGGCTGCTGATTTAGTAAGTTCAGATTTAAGTGGTTTGGATGCCAAAGGTATCAATTTATTTGAATCTCATCTTAATCATGCCAACCTTAGTGGAGCCGATTTACGAGTTTCTAATCTTGTTAATGCCGATATCAGTGATGGTAATCTTTCGGGTGCAGATTTAGGAGGCGCAAATTTAATTGGCACACAATTAACAAGAGCAAATTTAAGTGGGGTAAATTTGGCCGGCACTAATATGGGTAAAGCAAATATGGTGGCAGCAAATTTGCTCAATGCCAATCTTAGTGATGCTCGTTTAGTAGAAGCAGATTTAAGTGATGCAAACCTCAGCGGTGCTAATCTTAGTAGTGCCAATTTATTGAATGCAAATTTAAGCGGAGCCAATCTTTCAGGAGCCAATCTTAATGGGGCAAATTTGGCAAATGCCAAACTTGATGGAGCGATTGGAATTGAGTTAGAAAGTCAAAATTTAAGACGAACGGCACCGGAAACTTATACCAATTCTCAACAAGCCGGTATGCCTTATTTAAGTTTGCCCCAATCGGGTTCCTATTATTCCGATAACCAACCACGTCGGGGGTTTCCTTAATAGTAATTTTTGTTAAGAAACCCGATATTTTTAATCAATCGGGTTTCTCTTTAGTAATCAGAATTTTTGCGTTTTGTACGTTCTTTAGGTTGCTTTCTCGATTGTTTTAACTCTTGACTGATATCTATAAATTCGTCTCGCCTCAAATAAGGATAGTCACTTACCCAAACATCTTGACTAGGAATGTAGATATCAGAAACTTTTTCAATGCGGCTTAAATTTGGTTGGTTAGACATTACTAACATCAACGCAACTTGTCCTGGTTTGATTTTTTTATGTTCTTTTTTGAGGGGAACTCGCAATAAACTATTAAAGCCGGTTTTGTCTGCAACTTCCAGGTTAATGCGGCGTTCTCGGTTTTCAACAATTACCAAATCACCTTGATTATTAACAGTTTCTTCTTGACCAATTAAATCTTCTGTTATATAAACATCAGAAACTTTGCCTTGCCAAAATCCACAATATTGATACTTTCGGCATTGCCAATTTCGATAACTTGCTAAAGCAATGGGGCCCCAAAGCCAATATAAAGCGCCAAAAATTCCGATAATTAATTGTACATTGGCACCGCCTTGGCCAAAAATTGGAGTCATTAACCAAATAACTACAACGGCAATAACTGAAATTAAAAGACGTTTTAAAAAGTTTTGAGCATTTCCCCAATAATAGGCGTATTGGGCTCCGGTGGCGACCGGCGGAATTAACATTTCAAAGCTTTTTCTGGTTAAAGGAATTAGCATATTTTTTTTATTCAGCGCAAATAAACGCAGATAAATATAAATGATTCATAGCTTTTTAAAAGGGCTATGAACCATTTTAAGAAAGCGGATTTACAATATTTTTTCTAATCCGTAAATGAGAGACTTTAGTTGTAAAACTTTGCGAATTGAAAGCAACACTCCTGGCATATAACAGGAACGATCACTGGTGTCGTGCCGTAAAGTATAAATTTGGCCGGTTGCTCCAAATATTACTTCTTGGTGGGCTATTAAACCAGGTAAACGGATGCTGTGAATGCGGATATTTTCGTCTGCTATGCTGCCCCTAGCACCGGCTATCTTTTCCGTTTCTTGCACTTGGGGAGGGTTAAAAGTTTTGCCAATTTCTGCTAATAACTCCGCAGTTTGTATCGCCGTTCCGCTTGGCGCATCAGCTTTTTGATTATGGTGAAGTTCGATAATTTCAACATGATCAAAATATTTTGAAGCTTGGATCGCCGCTTGTTGTAATAACACCATCCCTATAGAAAAATTAGGAATAATTAAACAGCCGGTGCTGGCTTTTTCTGCAAATTCTGCTAAGTCTTTAAGTTGCTGGGCACTCATGCCGGTGGTGCCTACAACCGGCCTAATTCCATAAGCAATCGCCGACCTAATATTATTATAAACTCCTTCGGGATGAGTGAAATCAACCATCACCGGCAACTCTTTTTGTTGAGCAGCAAAAGCACACATTGACTCCATTTCATTTGTAATAGGAACTTCTAAAGCCCCAATACCCGCCACTTCCCCCACATCTTTGCCGATAAGATCAGGATTACGATCAATAGCAGCCAACAAAGTCATATCAGACGCACCGGCCACAGCTTTAACAACTTCGCGGCCCATTTTGCCACCGGCACCGTTAACAATAACAGGAATAGGGGAATTGCTCATAATTTGTAGCTAAATATGTTTGTCATCACCATTTAACGAATTTTAGCAGGATGCTGCGCCTAGCCCACCAGCTAATAGCCCCAAGTAAAGCATAAGCATACAGTTTAAAGTTACTTAGGTTAAGCATGACCCAAGAGTTATAGAATGAGATACGCACAACAATATTGACTTATAAAGTAGGAATTTCTCGTGACTCTCCCGCCAAGCTCTAACTCAACTGTAACTACCCGTCGCGCTGTTTATCCTTTTACTGCCATTGTGGGGCAAGAGGAGATGAAATTAGCGTTGATGTTAAATGTAATTGACCCCAAAATTGGCGGTGTAATGATCATGGGAGATCGCGGCACCGGCAAGTCTACCACAATTCGGGCGCTGGCTGATTTGCTGCCAGAAATTGATGTGGTAGCAGATGATCCGTTTAATTGTCATCCCAGCGATCCTGACTTAATGAGTGATGAATTGCGTCAGCGTATTGCTAATGGGGAAAATGTGCCGGTTGTCAAGCGCAAAGTGCAAATGGTTGATTTGCCTTTGGGTGCTACCGAAGATCGTGTTTGTGGCACCATTGATATTGAAAAAGCATTATCGGAAGGCGTCAAAGCTTTTGAACCTGGTTTGTTGGCAAAAGCAAATCGTGGCATTCTTTATGTAGATGAAGTTAACTTGTTAGATGATCACTTAGTGGATGTGCTTTTAGATTCCGCAGCATCCGGTTGGAATACGGTAGAACGTGAAGGAATTTCCATTCGACATCCAGCCCGGTTTGTGTTAGTTGGATCTGGCAACCCAGAAGAAGGAGAATTGCGTCCACAATTATTAGATCGGTTCGGAATGCACGCCGAAATTCGCACCGTAAAAGAGCCGATTTTGCGAGTTAAAATTGTTGAAGAACGTTCAGCTTTTGATGCTGACCCCCAAGGATATTTAGAAGCTTGTCAAGCAGAGCAAAATGCGGTACAAAAAAGCTTAGTAGATGCTCAGAATTTGCTGAAATCTGTTCAAATTGATTATGATTTGCGAGTCCAAATTTCGCAGGTTTGTGCAGAATTAGATGTGGATGGTTTGCGTGGAGATTTGGTGACAAATCGTGCCGCCAAGGCCATTGCAGCATTTGAAGGGCGTACTAATGTAACAGTGGATGATATTCGCCGTGTAGTTACACTTTGTTTGCGTCACCGGTTGCGGAAAGATCCCCTAGAGTCCATTGATTCTGGATCAAAAGTAGAAAAGGTTTTCTGTCGAGTTTTTGGTTTACCTGAACCAGAGCAAAAAATTCCCGCAATGGCCGGTAAACGTTGAGATAAAACTTATTTAACCGCATCCTATTGCAGATAAACGCGGATAAATTTTGTAGTTCATCTGCGTTTATCTCCTGATAAAAAAATGCGTATTTTAGGTATAGATCCAGGTTTTGCTAAATTAGGTTTTGGGGGCATTTCTTGTGAAGAACCTGCCTCAGTTTCTGTGATAGATTTTGGAGTAATTCAAACACCAAAAGGTGAAGAAGTCGGCAGACGTTTGCGGACAATTTATGAGGATTTACATACAGTTATTGAAGAGATAAATCCCGATTTGGTAGTGATAGAAAAATTCTTTTTTTATCGCATGGCAAATACAATTTTGGTGGCGCAGGCGCGGGGCGTGATTATGTTAGTTTTGGGGCAGTTTGAGGTGCCGGTGGTTGAGTTTACACCGGCCCAAGTTAAGCTGGCGTTGACAGGCTATGGAAATGCAGAAAAATACGAAGTTCAAGAAGCCGTAGCGCAAGAGTTGGGTTTGGAAGTGATACCAAAACCCGATGATGCAGCAGATGCCTTAGCCTTGGCCTTAACAGGCTGGTTTCAGAGATAAAATATGATCAAAAAACCGGTTTTTAAATTACCGATTTATTAGCTACATAAAAAAAAAGAAATAGTTTTTTTCAGTTATCCAAACTAAAAAAAGGTTTTAAAAAACCCGGATTTTCGGCTTGTTTTGAGATTACTAAATTGATATTAAAAAGCTATATAAGAGAATATTTTATTTATCAAAAGCAAATACAAACAAACTAAAAATATAAAATAATCAATATTCGTCGCCGGTTTTAAACGGCGACAAATAAAACCCCTAACTTACTTACTCAACTCCCGTTCAATCGCCGAAATCAACTCAGGAGAATTAGGTGCAACACCACTCTTAAAACGCCCCACAACCTCCCCATTTTTCCCAACCAAAAACTTCTCAAAATTCCAAGCAACATCACCCGTAGGCTCAACAGAATTAGTCAACAAAGCATAAAGAGGATGCTGTTGAGAACCCAGCGCATGAACCTTATCAAATAACTCAAACGAAACCCCATAATTAGTTTCGCAAAACTGAACAATTTGGTCATTAGTTCCCGGTTCCTGTGCCCCAAAATCATTACAAGGAAACGCCAAAATCCGTAAACCCTGATTTTGATATTTTTGATACAACTCCTCCAAACCAGCATACTGTCGGGTGTAACCACAATAAGACGCGACATTCACAATCAGCAAAACCTTACCCGCATAACTTCCCAGCAGTCTTTCCTCACCTTGGATAGTCTTCACAGAAACATCAGATACTTGTGCGCTCATTTTTACTTCATAAAATTTTGACAATTACCCTCAGTATAAATCCCAGCTAAAACTTTTTCTACCAACCCTAGACCTTTTACCCCCAAAAAAGCTATCCAAATAACATCCAAACTATCGAACAAACTCAACAATAACGCACTAACCTAGAATATGAGATAATCCAGCACAATAGGTTTATGTTTTGTAAAATTTCCGAGAGGATACACGACATTAGTAAAAATTCAAGTTATCTTCCAAGAACCGGCACAAAACACATAAAGTCTGCTACAAGACCCCATTAAAATAAAATACCCCCTAATAAAATTGAAGCTAAAACAAAAAAACTAAAGCCTTGTTTATCTACCCTTAATAAAAGTAAGACCATAAAAAAATTCTAAATCTAAAATAGAAAATAAACAATCAAAAAAACAAACATCATGCAACGAAATAAAACCCCTATATATCTACCAGAATTAGCAGACGTTATCGACCGTTCACCCCTCATCGTTACCCCAGAAATACCCCTCCTTCAAGTCATATCACTGATGGGACAGCACTCCCGTAGTTGCCCATTAACAAAAATCAAATCCCTACCAGAACGCACACCAACCCTCCTTAAAGAAGCCAGAGCAAGCTGCGTTCTAATTGTCGAAAAACCAAGCTCAGAAAATACCAAATCAAACCTAAAAGGAATCTTCACCGAACGCGATCTCGTCCGCCTTATCGCATCAGGCAAAATAGGACTCAACAACTCAAGCATTGCAGAAGTAATGACATCCCCAGTCATTGCCGTAACAGACACCGAAGCACAAGACGTCTTCACCGTACTCCTCCTGCTACGCCAACACAGGATCCGCCATCTCCCTATCATCAACAGCAGCGGCATCCTACTCGGAGTCATCACCCCCGAAACCATCCGCCAAGCCATGCTACAACCGGCCAACCTCCTAAAAATGAGACAAGTCGAAGAAGTAATGAACACCGAAGTCATTCAAGCCCCCCTCGACTCCTCCGTCCTCAGCCTTGCACAGCAAATGACAGAACATAACGTTAGCTGTATCGTCATCACCACCGGCACCCCAGACAACTCCACCCCCGTTGGTATGGTCACCGAACGCGACATCGTACAATTCCAAGCCCTAGAACTCGATCTCTGCAAAATAAACGCTCAAACCGTAATGAGCACCCCCCTCTTTTGCCTCCACCCCCAAGACTCACTCTGGCAAGCCCATCAAGAAATGCAACAGCGATTCGTCCGCCGCCTCGCCGTCGCCAACGAAAAGGGCCAACTCTTAGGACTGATCACCCAAACCAACCTCTTACACGTCCTCGATCCTATGGAAATGTCTGGCGTCATTGATGGCCTACAACTAGCCATCGAACAGCGCACCGGCGAACTCCAAAAAACCCTCCTACAGCTAGGCGAAGTAGTTACCCAACTCGAAAGCGAAATCGTCACCCGGAAAAATACCGAAGAAAGGCTGCGTTTGCTCGAATCCGTCGTCCTCAATGCCAACGACGCCATCGTTATAATGCACCCCTCAGAAAACAAAACCACCGAACCTACCGTACTATTTGTCAACCAAGCCTTTACCCAACTCACCGGCTACACAATTTCAGAAATAGCAGGCAAAACCCCCAACATTTTGCGTGGCCCAAACAGCGACCCCAACCAAATCGCCAAAATTCAAGAAGCCTTTTCAACCCAAAAACCCGTTCGCGTCGAAATCATCAACTACCGCAAAGACGGCACCCCATATTGGGTAGAACTCAACAGCGTTCCAGTCACCGACAGCACCGGCAACCTCACCCACTGGATCTCTGTGCAACGAGACATCACCGAACGCAAACAGATGGAACAAGCCCTGTTTGCCGAAAAAGAACTCGCCCAAGTCACCCTCCAATCTATCGGCGATGGAGTCATCACCACCGACGCCAACGGACACATTTCTTCCCTCAATCCTGTGGCCGAAAAACTCACCGGCTGGACAACAAAAGAAGCCAAAGGCTTACCCCTTAACCGAGTCTTTCAAATCATCAACGATCAAGACGGTATCCCCGTCGAAAACATCCTCTCCACCGCCCTTTGTAACAGCCAAATCATCGATTTAGTCAACCACAACCTCTTAATTGCCCGCAACGGCCATCAATTCGCTATCGACCACTCAGCAGCGCCAATTCACTCATCTTCCGGCACCCTAGTAGGGGCTGTTTTAGTGTTTAGAGATGTCACCCAAATTCGCACCCAAGCAAGACAACTATCTTGGCAAGCCACCCACGATGCCCTTACCGGCCTCGTCAACCGTCGTGAATTTGAATATCAACTTGAACAAGCTATATTTAACGCCCAAAGACACAATTTAAAACATATATTACTATTTTTAGACTTAGACAGATTTAAAATTGTTAATGATACCTGCGGACATATTGCCGGGGACGAACTACTACGTCAAGTAACCGAACAATTTAAAACAAAAATTCGCAAAACCGATATGTTAGCCCGTCTCGGAGGCGATGAATTTGCCGTTATCCTCTACCAATGTTCCCATGAGCAAGGTATAGAAATAGCCGAAAAACTTTTACAAAGCATACAATCATTTCGCTTTGTTTGGCAAGATAAAAGCTTTAGCCTTGGTGTCAGCATTGGTTTAGTAAGTATTAACCCCATCAGCCAAAACGCCCAGCGAATTTTAAGCGAAGCAGATGCAGCCTGCTATGCAGCCAAAGATCAAGGCAGAAACCGAGTTCATATTTATGAAGCTAATGATCGAGAATTGGCAAAACAACGCGGCGAAACTCAATGGCTAGTCAGAATTACTCGCGCCCTAGAAGAAAACTCATTTTGTTTATTTTCCCAACCCATTATTTCCCTAACTAAACCAGAACTGGAAACCAATGGTGAAGCAACGCCTGAAAGTGCCTTACATTGGGAAATATTACTACGTTTACAAGACCCTGAAACCGGCAAAATTATCTCACCAATGGCCTTTATACCGGCCGCTGAACGCTATCATCTCATGTACGCTATCGACCGATGGGTTATTCGTACTTTGTTTGCTCAAATTTCTCTTTTTAAACTACATGAATCGCCGAAATATCAACAAAAATCCAATATTTTATTTTCCCTAAACCTTTCAGCAGATAGCCTTAATGATGAAAATTTTATAAGTTTTCTCAAGGAACAGTTTTTAAATTATCAAATTTCCCCCCATATAATTTGTTTTGAAATTACCGAAACTTTAGCTGTAGCCAACTTAACTAAAACAACCAATTTTATAGAATCCTTGCGAGAAATTGGTTGTCGATTTGGATTAGATGATTTTGGTAGTGGAATGTCATCCTTTGCTTATTTAAGAAATTTACCCGTAGATTACTTAAAAATCGATGGAAGTTTTGTCAAAAATATTGCTGAAAATCCTATTGATTTTGCTATGGTAGAAGCCATTAACCGTATCGGTCATGTTATGGGTATTAAAACCATAGCAGAATGTGTAGAAAAAGAAACAACCCTCCATGCTCTCAAAAAATTAGGAGTTAATTACGCTCAAGGATATGCTATTGCCAAACCACATCCTTTAGAAATGAAAAATTTTTTTAATTTAGAAGAAAGCTGGCGTGATTTGCCTCCCAACTCCCTGTCTTGTGAGGCAAAATTGCTTTGCTAAAGGTTTATTATTTTCCTATTTTTACCCAATCAAATTATCTTGATTTTCATGGGTTTTCTCAATTGAAAAAAGCTACCCTGACCTTACTAAAACAGCCACTAAACCTTTAAAAATTATCCATCAATACTAACTTTAAATCTCCTCATTACCAATCAAAATCAACTGATTACGTCCAGATGCTTTTGCTTGGTAAAGAGCTTTATCAGCCAAAGAAAGAATCAAAGATGGTAGAGTATCTGCTTCAGGAATAAGACTAGTCACACCTAAACTTAAAGTTACTCTGTCTCTAACCGTAGAAGTTTCATGAGGAATAGCTAAAGCCTCAATTTTAATGCGGATATTTTCGGCCACATACACAGCACCTACCGCATCTGTATTTGGCAAAATGACCGCAAATTCTTCACCACCATAACGCGCCACCAAATCTGCCGAACGCTTCGCTTCCTGAGAAATTGTATTAGCAACTAAACGCAAACATTCATCACCAGCTTGATGACCATAAGTATCATTATAAGCCTTAAAAAAATCCACATCACACAAAATTAATGACAAACAAGAACGTTCCCGTACTTGCCTAAACCACTCTCGCTCTAAATACTCATCAAAACGACGACGGTTTGCCACCTGAGTTAAACCATCAATCATAGCTAAACGCTGCAATTGTTGATTAGCAAATTCCAACTTTTGATAAAGATGATATTGCTCAATTAAACGGCGGACTCGCTGCCTTAAAACCGGCCAATGAATAGGCTTTGTAATATAATCCGTTGCCCCCACATTAAATGCCCTATCCACCGAATCAGGATCATCCAAACTCGTAATCATTAAAACCGGCGTTGTATCTCCCCCCCTCAATTGCTGAAAATGCTGACAACAAGTAAACCCATCCATCACCGGCATCATAGCATCCAGCAAAACAATATCAGGTTTTTCGCGCAAAAAATCCGCAATTCCTTGCTCACCATCGGCCGATTCAATAACCCGATAACCTTCTTTTTCCATTGCACGTCGTAACAACATCCGCGTTGTCCGATCATCCTCAATAATTAAAATAAGAGGAGTTTCTTGGCCGTAAATAACATTTGTATCCATAATGGGAAATGGGGACTCGAAACCAGAAAAAAAAGTGAGAGAAAACAATCACAAATCAGAAAAAAACTTGTAAACATTACAAATTTTCCAACGCTACTTTCACAAATTCATACTCTGCTGATAAAAGCGCAAAAATTTCCGCAGCCTCAGCATCAACAGTACCACGACCAATTGCTTCAAGACGCTTGCAGAGAGCCGCTAAATCCAAAGCGCCAACAGTGGCACTAGTTGATTTTAAAGTGTGAGCAGCGAAATTTAACGCCGGCCCATCCCCCTCATCAATTGCGCGGCCCAACGCTTCCAGCAATTTCGGTGCGTCAGTTAAGTAGCTATCAATCACCATAGCTAAAAGTCCGTCATCATCGTCACCCACCATTTCCCGTAATGAGGCAAAAGCCGCTTTGTCAATTGGCGGTTTTCGTTCACTAAGAACAACGTTGTTAGACTCTGTAACTGTATTAGACTCGGTAGTTTCCGCCCTTGGCATTATCTCATCGTCAGCAACACCCACAGGCTCACATTTTTCGAGGGCTTCAATCAAAGCACTTGAACGAATGGGTTTACTGATATAGTCATCCATCCCCGCCCTCAGACAAATTTCTTTGTCGCCTTGCATGGCATTGGCTGTCATGGCCACAATCCGAGGACGGGCCTTTTTCTCCCAACGAGAAAGAATCCGGCGTGTGGCTTCTAAGCCGTCCATTTCTGGCATTTGTACATCCATTAACACCACATCATAGGTTTGTCTCTCTAGGGCTTCAATCACCTCCCATCCATTAGCAGCGATATCAGCCCGGTATCCCAAGCGCCCCAACAATCCCATAGCTACTTTTTGATTGACGGCGTTATCTTCTGCCAGCAAAATTCGCAAAGGTTTTTGATTTAACTTTTGAGATTGCTTTTTAAATTTTTCCGGCTTAACAACAATAGAATTATCATTCAAAATGCTATTTAAAACATTATAAAGTTGAGATTGTTTAATGGGTTTATTTAAAAATGCCGCAAACTCCACCTCAATTTTATGGCGATTTTCTAAAGGACTGCCAATAGAAGTAAACAGCACCAAAGGAAACTTTGGTTGAGTAGACAATTTACGGATTTCGGTGGCCAAAGTTAAGCCATCCATCTGTGGCATTTGCATATCCAAAATTGCCAAATCAAAATTATCTCCTGCCTCCAAACAGCTTAAGGCTTCAGCGCCGGAAGGCACCGCCAAAGGAATCATCCCCCAAGACTGAGCCTGTAAAATTAATATTTGGCGGTTAGTAGCGTTGTCATCAACAATTAGTAGCCGTTTACCATTCAGGCTGTCGTGAGGTTCAGAAAAGTGATCGATATTTTTTGCCATCACGGCTATCGAAAAATTAAATGTTGAACCATTTCCGGCTTCACTTTCTACCCACATGGTACCGCCCATTAATTCACTCAAACGCAAACTAATTGCTAACCCAAGACCGGTACCGCCATATTGACGAGTAGTAGAAGCATCGACTTGACTGAAGGGTTTAAACAAACGTGATCGCCGGTTTTCGGGAATACCTATGCCTGTATCTTTGACAGCAAATTGAATTTGATAACAGCGGTATTCTTGTTCCTCAATCTCTCGTTTATTATGCGGTACCACACAAGTATTGTGGGTGTTAGCTGTGACAGATACGACAATTTCTCCAGTCGAGGTAAACTTGACTGCATTACTAAGTAAATTCACTAAAACTTGACGTAGACGGGTCACATCTCCCAAAATATTCAAAGGCACAGAACGCTCAATTAAATAAATTAGTTCTAAGCCTTTTTGTGATGCTTTTGCTGCTACTAAATCTAGGCAATCTTCGATGCAAGAACGTAAATTAAATGGATAAGACTCTAATTCCAGCCGGCCTGATTCAATTTTGGAAAAATCAAGAATATCGTTAATAATTGTCAGTAAAGATTCCCCAGAATTACGAATGGTTTCGACAAAATCATGTTGTTCTGGTGTGAGGGGAGTGTCGAGTAATAGGCCGGTCATTCCAATAACAGCATTCATCGGAGTGCGAATTTCATGGCTCATGGTTGCCAAAAATTCACTTTTAGCTTTGTTGGCGGTATCGGCTGCTTGTTTTGCTTTTTCCAGGTCAGCATTTTGAGAAGATAACTGTTCTTTATTAGCTCGTTCTTGTTGCAAAAGTTGTGCTTGTGCTAGGGCAATTCCGACATTAGCGGCGACAGCTTCTAGTAGTTCAATTTCTGCCGGTTTCCATCGTCGGTAACGATCACACTGGTGCAAACCGATAATTCCATTCGGTTCACCTTGATAGGAGGTGCGAATACTGATCATTGATTTTAGACCGAGAAGCTTACATATTTCAGAACCACCTCTTAATAAGGGGTCTGTATAAACATCTGGAGAGGGTACAGCGGCATCTTTGGCAATTACTTGTTCGGCATGGGCGTTGCCGGTGATGGGAATTTCTAAAGAAGGTAGCCATTCATATCCTGGTTCGGAATAACTTGCCATTAAAGGAATTTTTGGCACCGGTTCTTTAATATAGGTATGAATCAAACAACGATTGACGCCAAAAGATTGACCGATGAGAGTAACAGCAGTTTTAAAAATTTGCTGTACATCTAAACTTTGGCGAATTTCTTGAGTAATTTGACCCAACAATTGCGCTCGTTGTAGTTGCGCTTCTAAGGCATTTTGTGCGTTATGTCTGACAATTTCTCCTCCTATCCACTGCGCCATTAATTTAAGTAGTTCTTTTTCGACGGTGGTGATTATATTTTGTCGGGGTTTAGTGCTAGAAAAACTTAAAATTCCAAAAACTCCTCCACTGACAAGTAAAGGTGCTTCCATATAAGCTTCCAGTTGGCGAAGTTTGTAGGCTGGATGATTGCACTCTTCCATACGAGATGCGGATTCAAAACATACGGGTTCTTTATTTATGGAAGTTTCTCGGACTTCGGAAAATAGACTAAAAGCATCTCCTTTAACAATTTTAAAAGGAAACATTTTAGGAAATTGTGCAGCAATTACTTCTATTCGTTCATCTTCAATACGTCCAACAATTCCAATTTCTAAACCAAAGCGGTGACATCCCATTTCCAGCATTTTTTGCAGGTGTCCATCAAAGTCTAGATCCGTTGCGGCGGTGACTCCATATAATTCTCGAATGGCGGCTTCGCTTTGGCGCAAATCTTGTTCTGCTTGTTTGCGTTCGGTGATGTCGCGTCCTACGGCTTGAAATACTAATACACTGCCCTTTTCGTCAAACATGGCGCGATAAGTCCACTGTAAAAAGCGCATTTCTATACTGTTTGCCACCGTCATACGATGTTCACAGGTGATGACAGGATTGGAGGGGCTGACTTGGGCTAGTTGGGATTGTAGGTTTAGCCAATCTTCTTCGGGAATAAAGGGGACAAAAACATGACCTATTAGTTCTTCTCTGGTTTTGGCAAAATACCGGCAGTAAGCATCATTAACAAAGATTAACTCTCCTGAAGGAAAAAACCGGCTAATAAGTTCTGTTTGATCTTCAATTATGGCTCGATAACGCTCTTCACTTTCTTTTAAAGCTTTTTCTGAACGTTTATTTTCTGTGATGTTTCTGACAATTCCAATCACTTGCCCATCTAAAAAAGGTACAAATCGAGCTTCATAATTTTGCTGTTGAGTTTGGGGCAATTCTAATACATACTCTACGGTGCTCAATCCATTTATTTCTAAAGCATGGCGGATAGCTTTGATAATTTTTTGTGATACTTCGTTTGGCAAAATTTCTAATAAAGATTTACCAATAAATTCTTCTGGTTGTACATACAATTCAGAAAAATTATTACCTGTATAATCTAAAATTTTCCCCTCGGAATCTAAGCGGAAGTATAAATCAGGAAAAGCTTGGAAAATGGCTTGTAACTCTGAAGTTTTTTGTAGTAGTTCTGTTTCGGCAAGTTTGCGATCTACTAGTTCGTTTTGAACCCGCTCAAATAATGTAGACTGCTGAATAGCAATGGCAAGTTGCACACTAAGTTGTTTGAGTAGTTCTACTTCGCCACTAGTCCAGCGGCGGGGTTCTTGACAATGGTGGGCAATCAATAAACCCCATAAAGAATCTTGACGTTGGTAGGGCGAACTAAAAGCTTCATTTTCTAAGGTTTCTCCTAAGCGGCGGTGGAGAACTTGATAGCCATCATTTTCGGGTAATAAAATCGGAACAACTAAGTTTGCCCTGACTTGAAATTGTTTAAGTAAATCGGCATGACATTGTTGGAGTGTGCCGTTAAAAATATCTTCAGTAGCGGCAATTCGGCCTTCTTGATATAAAGAAATATACCTTTCCGCAAAGCAGTTATCTTTAATGTTGGTTCCGTAGGTTTTTACCCAGCCTTCGCCAACAGATTCAACGACAACTGTGCCGCTGGCATCGGGTAAAAATTGGTAAATAATTGTCCGATCAGTTTGCAAAAATTGTCGTACTTCTCGAACGGCTGTCGAGAGCACTTCTGCGATGTCTAAAGATTGCCGAATGCGTTGGGCAATGGAAGCTACTAATTGTTCTTTGAGTAATTGTTGTCGGAGGGATTGTTCGGCTTGTTTGCGGTGGGTAATGTCGTTGAGAGTGCCGGTGATGCCAACAATGGTACCGTTAGAATTGGCGGTGGGTTTAACATAGACTTCTACCCAGCAAAATCCTCCGTCTTTTTTTAAATATCGAACTTCGTATTGAGCATATTGTTGTTCTTTATTTAATAATTTTTGGATGTTTTGGGTGATGGCGGGCCGGTCTTCGGGGTAAATGTAATCTATATAGTTAGTGCCAAGAGTTTCTTCTACAGAAAAGCCGGTAATTTCACTCCACGCAGGATTTAAAAATGTCCAAATTCCAGTGGCATCTCTGGTAAAGATAATTTCTTTAACTTCTTCAACTACTGAACGGTATTTATTTTCGCTTTCAATACGTTGCAATTCTGATAGTTTTCGGTCGGTAATATCGCTGCCAATGCCCATGTAACCTGTAATATTTCCTTCCCGGTCTTTAATGGATGTTATAGATAGTAGGATGGGAAAAGAACTGCCATTTTTGTGAATATAAGTCCACTCGGTTTCATCAATTTGGCCGCTATTGGCTTTCGCTGTAAATACCTCAAATCCTGGCTCAATAACCTGGCCCATTTCTATTGATAATTCTTGGGCTCTTTGGACAATTTCGCTGGGTTTATGAAAAATGCCTGGGGTGGTTTTTCCAATTACTTCATCGGCAGTGTAACCAAGGAGTCTTTCGGCAGTGTTGTTAAAGCTGCGAATTAAGCCGTTGATGGTAGTAGAAATAATGGTGTAGTTAGCACTGTCTAAGATGGCTTGTTGCAAGCTGGAGATTTCTTGAAGTTCGGCTTCTATTTCTTGCCGTTCTTGAATTTCTTTTAATAGTTGTTGGTTGGTATTTTGTAGTTCTAGGGTGCGTTGTCCAACCAGTTCTTCTAGTTTTTCTTGATATTTTTTTAATTCTTCTTCGGCTTGAACTCGGTCGGTAATGTCGGTGATGGTGGCAACGTAGCCGATAACGCTTTGGTCATAGGTTTCTATCACCGCTTGACCCACCACCCAGGTGAGGTGGCCGTTTTGAGATAAAAATCGATATTCAGATTGAAATTGTATTGAGGTTTTATTGGGATTAAACCATTCGTTAAATATGCGTTGCCGGTCTTCTGGATGCACAGCATTTTTCCATCCTTGTCCCATTGCTTGTTGAGGGGATAAACCGGCAATTTCACACCAACGTTCATTAACATAAAGACAATCTCCTTCAGCATTAGTGTGAAAAATTCCCACCGGCGAAATTTGAGTAAGTTTTTGATAGCGTTTTTCGCTTTCTTTCAGGGCTGCTTCTGCTTGTTTTCGTTCATTATTTTCTGCTTCTAAAAGTTGAATAGCTTGGGTTAATTCAATAGTTCTTTCTTGTACTCTTTTCTCTAAATCAAGCTTGGATTGTTCAAGGAGTTTTTGCGAGTTTTTCAGTTGCTCTTCTTGCTCGTATAACTCGGTGATGTCGTGGGCAACGGCATAAAGTAATTGTTCTTCGAGATAGGGTACCGTATTCCACAATATCCATCTGTAAGAACCATCTTTACAGCGGTAGCGATTTTTAAAACCAACAACCCTTTCTCCTGTCCCTAAATTTTCCATAGCTTTTAAAGTCGCTTCGTGGTCATCGGGATGAACAAACTCTAAAAAACTTTGACTAGTAAGCTCTTCTTTTGTATATCCCAAAGTTTTGTTCCAGGCTGGGTTTATTTGTCGGAAATACCCATCCCAACCGGCAATGCAAAGCATATCTAGGGACAAACTAAAAAATCGGTTCCGTTCTTCTTGAGCTTGTCTGTGTTCTGTGATATCGGTGGCCACCCAAATCACTCCGCGTCCCATACCAGGAACGGGTGTGGCCCGGTTTTCATAGTACATCTTTCCCTTAGTGGTTTGCACTTCGCTAAACCAGGCGGTTTCTTCTCCTTGGAAAACACTTTGTAGGTTACTTAAAACGTCTGGTTTTTCTTTGTAGAGTTGAAACACTGACTCGCCTATTAATTTCTCTGGATCAAGGTGGAGGGCTTCAACTCCTTTGCCTTCACAGAGGGCAATTACGCCGTTGCTATCGAGGGCGTAAACAATCACCGGCAAATTAGTTAAGACGGTACGCAACCGCGCTTCACCTTGTTGCAATGCACGTTCGGCTCGTTTGCGTTCTTGAATTTGATTGCGTAATTCTTGATTGGTAGTTTCTAATTCTTGGGTGCGTTCTTGAACTCGTTTTTCTAATTGAGCATTAAGAGTTTGGATGATTTCTTCTGCTTGGCGGCGTTCTTGGATTTCTGTTTGCAAATTTTGGTTGATGCCCTCAATTTCAGCAAGACTGGGGAGGGAAAGGGCTTTAGGCATTAAACGATATAACAAAGCGGCTGTGAGGACAGAAACTATGCCGGTGATGGCTTTCAGTATCCCAGATATCCAATAATCAGGATGCCACAGTGTCCACACTTCCATTATGTGAGTTGTGCCACAAAAAATAATAAAGCTGCTGAATAAGAAAAATATCCAATCGAAGGGTAAATCTTCGCGCCGGCGTATCAAACTTACCAACATGATAGGAATGGCGTAATACGACAAGGCAATGAGTGCGTCCGATAAAACATGAAGCCACACTAAAACCGGCTGCCAGAGGTAACACATTCCGTGCGGCATAAAAGCAGCACTCAAATGCGAGTTCAGTTGGGTCAGCAAATTAGGTGTAAAAAAGTATTTTATTGGTTGTATCATTGTTAAGAAAAATTGATGAACTTGCTTTATCGGCTAGATGAAAAATAAATCTAAACAGATAGTTATCTAAAAATAACAAATTAACTTTAAAATTTAAGGCCGTAAGTTTTTGTCTTTAAGATTCGATATTTACGCTGTTGAGTTTTGTTGACCTGGGCCTGTGGGCGTTCAAAGTTATAACCCCTTCAGGCTTAAATTTGTTTCAATTACAGCTAAATTAGGTAAAGATTGCTCAAAAATAATCCTACTCAAAAATGCCAGATTCTTTTATGTATCGGGAAGACCACTTTGTGGTTTTAGAAGCCAACCAACCGGAGCAATTTCTCACAGCCGATGAGCTGCGAGAAAAGCTGAAATCAATTTTGGTTACACGTCAAGATAATTTGCCCCATCCTTTACAAAAATTTACCGTTGTTGATACCCAAGTGCAATATTTGTTAGATACAAGTTGTGATCTCGATATGGGGCCGGGTCAGTTTTTGCAATGGTACGCGGTTCGTTTAGAAAAATAATCTTTCTGTCAAGATTTAGAATCGCTAATGGTGCTGATTAATGCTAACTCAATTTGATTTTCTGCCGACTGGTGAATTTTTGCCTGGACAGCGGGGCCAAAAAATTTTTCAATTTTTTCTTGTTTTTGCTGCCAACTTTCTAGGGAAATAAACGGTGAGTTAAACTCCAAAATCAAAGCGTAGGCACCATCTATCTCGGTTTCTCGTAATTTTTCCAATACCGGTCTTTCTTCATCGGTGGGGCTTAGTCCCAAGCGAGCGAGGGCTTCATCAAGATGCGCTTCTTGTCCGTAGCGGTATCGGGTGATGTCTTTACGAATTTGTACTTGGGTGGCGGTGGCTTGTTTTTCTCGCAAGGCTATAATTTCTGGGGTTGTTGGTTGGCTGAAAGGAACCGGTTTGAGTTCGGCTGCTTTTAAGGCTAAACCACCCAGTAAAAGCGGTATGCCATAAAAAAATCCTGCTAGGTTTAAGGTAGGGTTGTTTGCGAAATAGGCATAAAAGCCAACTACGGTTAAGATACTGCCTACGCTTAATCCCAAGGTTCCCAAGGAGGGTAATAACATATTGGCGCGTTCCTTTTTAATTTTTCTCTAGCTTTTATTATCCTTTGTTGTGGTCTGTTGAATGCTGAGGGGCTGGGAGTGGTGGGGGATATCGGTGCTTTGGGTATGGGTTTTGGTAATCTTTATTATAAAAGTAGGATTTTAGGGATATTTCTTATAAAAATCTTTAACGACAATTCCCAAATCTACCAGTATTATCAAAGTAAAGTAGTGCAGTCTGGTTGTAGCTTCTTTTGATTTCTATAATTGTTGATTAATTAACCAAGTAACTAACATGATTAAAGATCGCAACGGGCAAAGTCTTCCCAAAGATACTTTGATGGAAGAAATTAAGTCTCTCAAGCGCGAAGATGAGATGTTGTATAATATTTTGGCTGTTGATGTGTGGGCGCTGGCTAAAACTATGGATGAATATCACCCTGGGTTTTGGGCGGCTTTTATGAAAAATCGAGAAAAGGCGTTAAAAAGTTTCTTGGCAGAAATGATTAAAACTAAACCTTCTGATTCAAAACGTCCGCCTTTTTTACGTTAATTTTTTCAGTTTTTTTGTTGCTGGTTTCTACTTTTTTAATTTTTTGGATGTTAGCGTTTAGGTTTAAAAACAGCACTTTTTTATAGGTGTTTTTAGGGGTAATTATAGATGAAAAAGTGAGTATAGATAAAGTGTAGATGCTGCTCAAGGCTTGATGTTTTTTATATAGTGAGTTTGATATATGGGAAGTCGAAAAACGGTTTTTAAAACCCAGATTTTTTGTAAAAAATGAGTTTTTGGCTTACCATAGAAATCGAAAAAAGGCTAGATAAAGCCGAATGGAAAAGGTTTTTTTGGTTAAAATTGTTTAGGTGAAAAGAGGATAGGGCCAGAAAGTCAATGTCGAGATACTAAGAAATTTCTCAATTTTTAAGGATTTTCAAGAATTGGTATAAAAGAGGTTTTTTGCTAAATGCTATGCTGATAAAAGCACTATAAACGTTTTGAAGGTATTAACAAATGGACGAGCAAACTCTCAAGCAGCGCATTCTCAAAATTGCTACTCAGCGGGAGGTTTTGATGAGGCTTCTTGAACAACCCAATTTGGGTACTTTGCGTATTGATGTTAATCAAGCGTTGGAAGAAATGGATGATTTGTTAGACGATTTTAAACGCACTTTTCCTGATGTGGAAATAATCTATTAAAGGTTATGTGTTGTTAGTTTGTGGGTGTTGTCACCGGCCCGCTTTTTATCCTAAGTTTAAGGGGTCAATATCAATTGTGAGGCTAACTGAGGCGGCGCGGCAAACTGAGCGCAATTGAGAGAAAGTAGAGAAGTCTACCTTTACCTGGGGTGGATATTTTAGCAAGATATGCCAGCGATAGCGGTTGGCAACGCGCATGACTGGGGCCGGTGCGGGCCCCAATATCTCACAATTATTAGCACTATCGGGGGTGGCTTGTAATAACTGGGCCACCCTTTCTGCTGTTTGTTCGGTGTCTTTTTCAGAAACTCCACTTAGTCTGAATAAAACTAAACGCCCGTAGGGTGGATATCCGAGGGCTGCTCTTTCTTTTAACTCCCTTTGAATAAAGCTTATATAATCATGTTGCTGTACGGCTTCAATAACGGGATGGTCTGGTGTATAAGTTTGAATGATAACTTTACCCGGATCGTTACCTCTACCGGCCCGTCCTGCGACTTGGGTTAAGGTTTGAAAAGCGCGTTCGGAAGCGCGATAATCGGGTAAATTTAGCAATCCATCAGCGGCGATGACTCCGACTAAGGTTACTTGTGGTAAGTCTAAGCCTTTTGTTAACATTTGGGTGCCAATTAAAAGATCAGCTTCGCCATTACTAAAGCGGGTAAGAATTTGCCGGTGCGAGTCTTTTGTGCGGGTTGTGTCGCTGTCAAAACGAATGGTTCGCAACTGAGGAAATTGCTTAATTAATTCTTGTTCGATGCGCTGGGTGCCGGTGCCAAAATGTTTAAAATAAGGTGATTCACATTCTGGACAACGTTGGGGTTGTAGGCTGTTATGACCACAGTAATGACAGCGAAGAATGCCGTTAAAAGTAGAGAGAGATGATGTTTCTGTTTCGCCTCCAAAATGATAAGCAAGGGATACATCACAGTTAGGACATTCGATGACATATCCGCAACTACGACAAGAGACAAAAGTGCTATGTCCTCGCCGGTGTATGAATAAAATTCCTTGTTGTTTTGTGGCTTGAATTTCGCGGAAAGCATCTTGTAGTGGGCGGCTAAAGATTGAGCGATTTCCATCGCGTAATTGTTGCCGCATATCAATAATTGAAATGGGTGGTAAGGGGCGAGCGTGGACTCGTTCTGGTAAAGAAATATAATAGTTTTGGTGAGAGGAAGATGGAGAAAATTGTGAATTTTTAGCTGTTATTTCTACCCAAGTTTCGATTGAAGGAGTTGCCGAACCTAATATTAAGGGACAGTTGGTAAGTTCTGCTCGCCATTGGGCAACGGTGCGAGCATGATAGGTAGGGGCCGGTTGGTCTTGTTTGAAACTGCTGTCGTATTCTTCATCTAATATTATGATGCCAAGATTGGGTAAGGGAGCAAATATGGCCGAACGGGTACCGATGACAATTTTCGTTTCGCTTTGCAGCATTTGTCGCCATGTGTCGTAGCGTTCACCGGCCGATAAAGCACTGTGATAAACAAAAACTTTGTCGCCAAACCTTGCACAAAATCGGTCTGTTAATTGAGGAGTAAGACCAATTTCTGGTACTAATACAAGGGCAGATTTTCCGCTTTCTAAAATAGGAGAAATTGCTTGAAGATATATTTCTGTTTTGCCAGAGCCGGTGACTCCGTGTAGTAAAATTTTGGCGTAGCCGGTGATGCTTTTTATAATATCTAATGCTTGTTTTTGGTGTGGGGTTAGAGTTTTGGGTTCGTCTGGGTTTTGGGTTGGAAAAAACGGCGCTCTTAATTTTTCTTTTTCGTTAATATCAACGCAACCTTTTTCTGCTAAGTTATTAATAACTACTTTAGTAACGTTGCTTTGTGTTAGCAATTCTGTCAGCCACATTTCGCCATTTCCATGTCTCAGTATAGTTAAGACATCTCTTTGTTTAGTTGTGAGGTCTGTTGTGAAGGCATCGTTGATTAAAGTTACAGCTAATTGTCGTTTTGCTTGAATTGGTTTTGGCGATTCTTGATAGCTTTCTACCAAGCCGCGTTTTAATAAGTCTTTTAAACCGTATTCTGCACCTTTAATCTGTGCTTTTATGGTTTTTTTACTGAGATTTTTGCTGGGGGATGCTTGCAGTAATTTCAGGATATCTTGAGCGCTTTTACTACGGAGAAATAAGCCAACATCCGTAGGGATATTGTTAGCAAGACGAATGCGTTCCTGGGATCTTGGTAATAATCCGGGTGGCATTGTAGCGCGAATAACTTTAATTAATGGAGTACAATAATAGTCGGCAACTTGTTGAAGAAGTTGTAAATAATTTGGGGATAAAAAATTTTCGGTAAGAACTTCTGAAATGTCTCTAATTTGGTCTATGGTTAAGGTTGGAGGAATATGACTAGCAAAACGAAGGGCAATTCCCCCAAGTTTTTGTGTGCCAAAAGGAACGATGACAATGTTACCTGGTTGGACTTCTAAACCGGCCGGTATGCTATAGGTATAAATTTGTAAATCTTCGTTGGATTTTTGTTGTATCTCGTTAATTTCTTCTATCTCTTCATCATAATTATTTTCGTCTTGTTGAGGAGATTTAAAAGAAAATTTTGGGCAGTTTACTAATACTTCAACCCATTTTTGTTGAGTCTCCCCAGAAGGAATTCCATAAAAGCTGGCCGGTTCCGCAACAACCGTTTTCTGAGAAAAATAAAGCGCGTCTGCTTCTGTTTGGGTCTTAATATTTTCATCACTTTTTTTTAAGTTATACATA
Source organism: Halomicronema sp. (assembly GCA_036704045.1). GTDB lineage: Bacteria > Cyanobacteriota > Cyanobacteriia > Cyanobacteriales > Oscillatoriaceae > Ancylothrix. The sequence continues at coordinate 27,373 of DATNQM010000016.1, forward strand.
ATGGTAAATTTGTTGTAAAAAAATCCTATAAACCCAAAAGAAAATCAGAAGTCTGTACTGTGTTAATCTCCGTTAATCTGCGATTAAAAAACAAAATTATATGCTAAACCAAGTAGCCCAAAAAAGACAACCCTTGTAAATCGTGTTTAGTATATCTTATTGGGTTGGCCAGATTGGAAAGGCCAAAGGATCTTGTGGGGGCGGGTTTAGGACATTTGATTTTTGTAATAGCATTAGCTTTTTAAGTATTATCCTGTTTTATGAACCTTTTGAACACCGGCCCCGATTGTCAGACTGGTTATTCATGTTTTTTGGTAATTCTTCTCCAGTTTTATAAATAAAAATGATACATTTTCTACAACCAACGTCACAAAAGTATTTATATTTTCATATTTAATCTTTTTAAATTACTATTTTGCTAATAAACTCAATAAAAATAGATATTTTTTAAAACTTATTAATCTTCAAAAAAATATTCCTAAAATTGCCCTTACTGGTAGTCTGGTTGCTGAAACTCAATGCAGACATAATTCCGACAGAATTTTTACAAACTGTGATATGATGGCAAACAAGAGAAATAAACTATATTGCTAAACTTCTAAACCCATCCTCTTTAGCTGTATTTATCTGTGGTTTTTCCAAAATCCACAACCGAATGCTACAAGTCTTATTTCTAATAGTTGTCATTTTTTGCGGCGCAAAAATTGGTAATAGAAATTTATTGGTTGGGTAAGTAGTAAAGCAAAACGCTTTCCCAGCTTTAGCGCTGACAAAAGGAGGCTCTCCCGATGAAGAATACCGCAGATCGTCAAAATTCCTATCCAATTGATACCGGCACAAAAGATGACTCTTTAAGAGCATTGTTTCGAGAAATGTCACGATACCCGCTTTTAACAGCCGAAGAAGAATCTACCCTAGGAAAGTGTGTTCAAGAATTAGTTGCTTTAGAAGCATTGCAAGAAAAATTAACCCTACAGTTAAATCGCCCTCCAACTAAACTTGAACTAGCCGACATATTAAATTTAACAGAAACTCAACTGGTGCAACGTTGGCAAAAATGCCGGTGCGCCAAACAAAAAATGATCAGTTCAAATATGCGTTTAGTGGTTTCCATTGCAAAACGATATTTAAACAGGGGAGTTCCTTTTCAAGATTTAATTCAAGAGGGAGCATTGGGATTAAACCGCGCTACAGAAAAGTTTGATCCTGATAAAGGTTATAAATTTTCTACCTATGCTTATTGGTGGATTCGTCAGGGAATTACACGCACCATTGCTAACTATTCCCGCGCCATTCGTTTACCAATTCATGTTATTGAACAACTTAACAAGTATAAAGAAATTCATCAAAAATTACGAGATAGTTTACAACGAGCTCCCTCCAACGAAGAAATAGCCGAAGCCTTAAATATTTCCAGCAAACAAGTGCGGCAGCTTCAACAAGCTAAAATGCAATCTTTATCCTTAAATCAACGAGTAGGCAATGATGAATCTGCCGAATTAATGGAGTTGTTAGAAGATAATCACAACGTTTCACCCGAAGTGCATCTCACCGAAATGATGTGCCGAGAAGAATTACTAGAAGTGTTAGGAGAATTGCTTTCAAAACGAGAACAAGATGTTTTAACACTTCGTTATGGTTTAACAAATGGCCAGCCCTGTACCTTAAATGAACTCAGCGAGGTGTTTAATGTCTCCTGTGAACGCGTCCGTCAAATTCAAGCCAGAGCTATGCGAAAATTAAGATTACCAAAAGTTGCGAAAAAATTGAAATCCTGGTTGAGGTAAAATAGTCAGCTATCAGCTATAAATGGATAAAGTTAAAGTGTCCCCTACACCTCTTCTTGTACGCCAAGCTACACCGGCAGATGTTAAAGCAATTTTTCATCTAATTTTGGCTTTGGCCGAATATGAAAAATTATCTCATATCGTCACCGGCACCCCCGAATCTTTGCAAGAACATTTATTTGGAACTCGCCCTTATGCTGAAGCAATTGTCGCAGAAGTTGAAGAAAAAATAGTTGGTTTTGCTTTGTTTTTTTATAGTTATTCTACATTTTTAACTCTTCCAGGTATTTATTTAGAAGATTTGTTTGTTTTGCCCGAATATCGAGGTAAGGGCATAGGAAAAAAACTTTTAAGTTATTTAGCTCGCTTAGCGGTGAGTGGCGGGTTTGGCCGGTTGGAATGGAGTGTGCTTGATTGGAATGAACCAGCTATTGGTTTTTATCAAAAAATAGGGGCTGATATCTTACCTGATTGGCGAATTTGTCGGGTTACGGGTGACGGTTTATCGTCCTTGGCAGGAAAGGATGTTTAAGGTTTTTTTTAAATTCTTGCCTAGAGATACCTTTAATATTATGATAAATTTAAGTTAAAATTTGGGTAAAAAAATGGTAGTTTTAGTGAGATTTTGGCTTTTTATTTCTCAAGCAATAGCTACAATTTTTCTCGCAGCAATGGTTTTAATTATTGGATACGGGGCGAATTTAGCTAATGTTCAAGGAGGAGATTTAGGAAAATTCGGAGGTAGTATAGAAGTGATGGCTGGTTGGTCTGTTTTGTTTATTTTGTGTTCCGTTCGGGCTTGGGTTTTGTTAAAGGGTGAAAACTCTCTGCGTCAGGCGGCTATTATAACTGCTGTTCCTGTTTTGTTGGTGCCGGTAGCGCTTTTTTTGATGCCTTAAAATTAATTTAGGTACACCGTTATTTTTTTTGTTGAATTTATTTTATAAGGGGTATGTATGACTATTTGGGTGAATGAACAACTCGATCCTGTAGGAATTGTTTATGCTTGCATTGCTTGTTCAGATCAACTTCAAGCTCAAGAGTGCCATGAGTCGTTTGAGCGAAATTTAACCGACGATCAAAGACAAAAAGGTTGGCAAGCACGTCTGCGAACTGTTGAGTCTTGGGATGAGGTGCCGGTTAGTGCCTTAAAGCTTTCCTAGCCATAAGTTTAAGGGAAAGGGGACGCAGAATTGTAACCCCAATCCGTCAAAATATAGCCGATTTCATACCATTCTTGATTTAAATAGAGTGTTTTTTTCCTGATCAACACCAAGGAAATATATGCTTTTTAAAATAAGATTGGGTAATAGTTAACAAAAGGAAAAAAGAGTTTTTAAAAACTTATTCTCCTTAATAAACTGGGTTTTTGGCTGAGCAAATTGAGCAAAAAACCCTATAAACATTTCTATTTCATTTTCTTTGGTAAGCGCAATTTCGGAGACTGAATAGGGTCGAGAATTTGATTGAGTTCTCGCAGTTGTTCAGCGGTGCCCATGCAGATAAATAAATCTCCGTGCATAATGTGCGTTTCAGCCATTGGCCCTCCAATCAAAGTACCATCAGCGCGGCGAATGGCCAAAACCAACGCCCCTGACTGGGATCTTAATTTGGCTTCGCGCAAACTTTGGCCAACACAGGGGCAAGTTTGAGCATCGATGAGGAATTCTTCTAAATAAAAAGAACGATCAGCCCCAGTGATAATGCCATCAACAAAATCCATAACTTGAGGGCGTAAAGCGGCGGCTGCCATCCGTTTACCACCAGTGATATAGGGGGAGACAACAGCATCAGCACCACCGCGTTGCAGTTTTAACAACGCTTCTTCTGTAGAGGCGCGGGCAATGGCTCTAACGTTGGGGTTGAGCGTTTTGGCCGAAAGAACCGTGTAAAGATTTTCCGCATCCGAGGGTAAAGCCGCAACTAGACAAGTGGCTGTTTCAATTTTGACTCGGTGTAATGTTTCATCAAGGGTTGCGTCACCTTGCAAAACTATATAACCGAGTTCTTGTCCGATTTTTATTTGGTTAGGATCCGAGTCTACGATTATAAAGGGGATACCTTCGGCTTTAAATTCCGCAGCAATTTGCCGGCCGGTGCGTCCAAAGCCACAGAGAATGTAATGGTCAGAGAGTATATCTATCAATCGTTTTTGCTGTTGTAATCGAATTCCTTCTTGAAAGTAACCTTGAATGAGGGCTTCGGTAAACCGATTGACCATATATCCAATATTAATTATCCCTAACAAAATTAAGGCAATGGTAAAAAGTCGTCCTCGACTTCCCAACGGTCGAGTTTCGCCAAAGCCAACAGTAGCAAGGGTAATGACAGTCATATAAATAGCATCTAGCCAAGACCATCCCTCGATGAAGTGATACCACAGGGTACCAAAGAGCATGATGCCTGCGAAGCCTACAGCACCGGCGATGAGTTCTTTTTGGATGCGTTGATATTTTTCTTCGAGGGTTGTCGAGAAAGGTACTGGGGGGGGGTTGGGGGTTCGGTTTTGTATCAAGACAGGCGCAACTTTAGGTTGTAGTTTTTCAGTTTTAGTTTTTAGATATTGAAGCCTTGGCCTAAATAGTTCAAAAATCTATGGTTGCGACGTTTGCAAGTCTGTGATGAGTTTGCTGCATAAGAGGTGGTCGAGGCTATTGGATTTTAGGTTTGATGACTTGGTTACTATCTTAAGATGAGGTTTATGTTAAATAAATCGCAGGTTTGAAAGTTTATTAGGAGTTGTCTGTGAGTTTGGAAACGCTTGTTGAGAAAATTTCAGGGCTGGGTGAACCGAGTTTGTTCAGCCAGCAAGACTTTGATGGCTATGTAATGACTACTTATGGTCGTTTTCCCATTACTTTAGAACGGGGGGCCGGTTGTCGGGTTTGGGATACAGAGAATCGTGAGTATTTAGATTTTGTTGCCGGTATTGCCACTTGTACGCTTGGTTACGCTCATCCGGTGATGGTGGAAGCGGTAACTCGTCAAATCTCTAAGCTGCATCATGTTTCTAATTTGTATTATGTGCGCGAGCAAGGCGAGTTGGCTAAGTGGTTGGTTGAGCATTCTTGTGCGGATCGGGCCTTTTTCTGCAATTCTGGCGCTGAGGCTAACGAAGGAGCTATTAAGTTGGCCCGCAAGTATGCTCATACGGTTTTGAATATTCAGCAGCCGGTGATTATTACGGCGCAGGCTAGTTTTCATGGGCGGACTTTGGCCACGATTACGGCCACCGGCCAGCCAAAATATCAAAAGAATTTTGACCCGTTGATGCCTGGGTTTGTTTATGTTCCGTATAACGATATTACCGCCCTTGAGGAGATGGTGGCAGCGGTAGATAGCGGTGAGCGTCAGTTGGCTGCTATTTTACTGGAACCTCTCCAAGGTGAGGGCGGTGTACGTCCGGGGGATGTGGCTTATTTCCAGCGAGTTCGGGAAATTTGCGATGAAAAGGGGATTTTGTTGATTTTAGATGAGGTGCAGGCGGGAATGGGTCGCACCGGCCATTATTGGGGGTATGAAAGTCTGGGCATTGAACCGGATATTTTTACTTCGGCTAAGGGTTTGGGCGGCGGAATTCCTATCGGTGCCATGTTATGCAAGTCGGGCTGTGATGTTTTTCAACCCGGTGATCATGCAAGCACGTTTGGCGGTAACCCGTTTGCTTCTGGGGTGGCGTTGGCAGTATGTCAAACTTTGGAAAAAGAGGATATTTTAAGCAATGTCCGCGCACGGGGTGAGCAATTGCGGGCCGGTTTGTCTGCCCTTGGAGAGAAGTTTGCCGGTTTGGTTTCTGAGGTGCGCGGCTGGGGTTTGATTAATGGGATGGAGTTAAAGGCTGATATTGAGTTGACTTCTTCGCAAGTTGTTAAGGCGGCTATGGATGAGGGGCTTTTGCTTGTACCGGCCGGCCCGAAAGTTGTCCGATTTGTACCGCCTTTGATTGTAACGGCGGCAGAAGTTGACTATGCTTTACAAGCTTTGGAACGGGCCCTCGTTTCGTTGACAAAGTAAGCAGTTAGGTTTGTTTAATTTAGCGAAAAAAGATAACAAAAAACTAGGAATATTTCCATATTTTGATAGAAATTTGGTGCTTCCTAGGTCAAGATTTTGGTCAATTGAATTTACATTAGGCATCTTTTAAAAAGCCTCTCTCCGCCCGCCAAAGCGGCATAACCAGAGAACTTAGGGCCGATGTCTATGGATTAATTTCTTGGCTAGACTAAAAAAGTCTAGCTATTTTTTTGCTAAATATATCGGCTTAACTGGCCGCAGGCGTTATGAGGTTTCAAAAAATTGTGCCAACATTCTTAAACTTTGCTTGCACTATGGCTTATGTGTATTTTTTGAGAATTGATAATATAACAGTCATGTTATGGGTCTTTGGCCTTTTGTGTTTTTTAAGGCTACGGGAACGCAGTACAATAAGGTTTCTACAACTTGCGTACGCATTTGTAGGTGGGCATAAATAAACATACTAGCCAAAAACCCGGTTTTTCTTAAAAAACCGGGTTTCTCAGCCTTATGGTTTGACGTGGAGATTTCACCCACCTAGCAGTGCGTTGCGGAAGACCTATTAGCGATTAGCAGTTAAGTTTTATGCAGTTTATCGACCAAGCAGAAGTTGAAGTGAAAGCCGGTAAGGGAGGCGACGGGTTGGTTGCTTTCCTCCGGGAAAAATATGTGCCAGCGGGGGGGCCGGCCGGTGGTAATGGCGGTAAGGGTGGTTCTATTTATTTTGTGGCTGATGAAGGTCTGCAAACTTTGCTAGACTTCCGCTACGCCCACTGTTTTAAGGCGGAAAATGGCGGTCGTGGTGGCCCGAATAACCGCACTGGTGCCAATGGTCGCGATACGATTGTTAAAGTTCCCACCGGCACTGTTGTTTATGATGCGAATACTGATGAAATGTTGGGGGATCTAATTGAACCTCAGCAAACGCTTTGTGTGGCTGCGGGTGGTAAGGGAGGTTTAGGAAATAAGCATTTTTTGAGTAACCGCAACCGTGCCCCTGATTATGCTTTGCCTGGTTTGGATGGGGAAGAACGTTTGCTGCGTTTAGAGTTGAAGCTTTTAGCGGAGGTGGGGATTATTGGCTTACCTAATGCGGGTAAGTCTACTTTAATTTCGGTGCTTTCGGCTGCTAGACCAAAAATTGCTGATTATCCTTTTACTACTTTGGTGCCAAATTTAGGGGTGGTTCGTAAACCAAGCGGGGATGGTACGGTGTTTGCGGATATTCCTGGTTTGATTTCTGGGGCTCATTTAGGGGCCGGTTTGGGCCATGAGTTTTTACGACATATTGAACGCACTCGTGTTTTGCTGCATTTAATTGATGCGACTGGGGAGGCTCCTCTGGAAGCTTATCATACGATTTTTGATGAGTTACAAGCCTATGGACGGGGATTAAGCGAACGCCCGCAAATTGTTGCTCTTAATAAAATTGATGCGGTTGATTTGTCGGAAGCTGAGATTGAGGATCTGGCGCAAAAGTTGGGTGAGGTTTCTGGAGGGCCGGTTTTTTGTATTTCTGCGGTGGCGCGCAATGGCTTGGATGCTTTGATGCAGAAGGTTTGGGAGTGTTTGGATGAAATGGCTTTAACCTAAAGTCTGCCGGTGAGATTTCGGGCTTTATGAAAAACTCCTATTATGGGGGGCAATCACAGGGTTTGGTTGCCCCTCTATGGTTTTTGTCTCTAATTGCTCAGGCGAACTCTTTTGATTTTTTGACAAAAATATTCGTACTATTCAGCTTATTAAAAATATATTCAGGAAAATTATTTAAAATTAAAATTATCAAAAACAAGGAACAAGTAGACAGTTCTAGGGTCAATTTAATCAGCACAGCGATAAAGGCAAAAAACAGGCTGTGCCTCTACAAGAAAAAGAAATTTTGGAGAATCAATTTTATGACTATGAATCGCTGGCAATCGGGTACTTCTGCTTTAATTGCTTTGACAATGATCGGGGGTGTCACTGCACCAATTATTGCTCCAGCACCGGCTTTTGCACAAGTTGCTTTTTCTGATGTTTCTTCTACTTATTGGGCAAAACCTTTTATCGAATCTTTGGCAGCCAGAGATGTTATTAAGGGTTTTCCTGATGGTACTTTTCGTCCTAATGAGCCGGTGACTCGTGCCCAATTTGCAGCTATGGTTCGTAATGCTTTTCAAAAAAATAAAATTCGCAATGCTGTGAATTTTGTTGATGTTTCTTCATCTTATTGGGCAAGGGGTGCTATTAGCGAAACCTATGAAATGGGATTTCTAACGGGCTATCCTGGTAATGTTTTTAGCCCTGAGCAAAATATCCCTCGTGTACAGGTGTTGGTGGCTTTGTCTAATGGTTTAGGCTATAGTGCAACTACGACATCTGCTTTGCAAGCTTACAATGATAGTGTTTCTATTCCTGAGTATGCTGTAAATAGTATTTCAGCCGCCACAGAAAAAAGCATTGTTGTTAATTATCCTGATGTGCGATTTTTGAATCCTAATCAAGTTGCTACCAGAGCGGATGTAGCGGCGTTTATTTATCAAGCTTTGGTAAGTTCTGGTCAAGTTTCTGCGATTTCTTCTCCTTATATTGTGGCTGGAAAAACCACTCCTCCGCCGGTTGATAATCGTATTGTTTTATCTTCAGGTAGTCGGATTTTGGTTGGTTATGATAAATCTGAGAAAATTTTGTTAGCGCAAAATGAACCGAAGCCGGTGCCGCTGACTTTGAAAGTTTCTCAAAATGTGGTAACACAAAATACTGTGGTAATTCCTTCGGGAAGTCAGGTTGTGGGTGAGTTGAGAAGCTCTCAAAATGGGGCTCAATTTTTTGCCAAAGAATTAATTTTGCCGAATGGTTCGCGGGTACCTATGACTGCGACTTCTGGAGTTGTAACGCGCACAGAAGAAATTACTAAGGGCATTAATATTGCTAAAGTTCTGAAAAATGCGGCTTTGGGTGCTGCTGCTGCTGCTGCTATTGCTGGTGTGACTGGCGACCGAGCTATTGCGACGGAAGAGGTGTTACTGGGTGCCGGTTTGAGTACAGTTTTAACGTTGATTGGTGTTTTCCAAGGACGCGATAAGGTTGATTTGATTTCTGTTGATCCAAATACAGATTTGAATTTAACTTTGGGTTCAGAGTTGGTGTTCCGCCGCAATTAATTGTTCTTTGTTAATGATTGATAAAAAGGCCGGTTTTTTTCAAGAAACCGGCTTTTTCATAGTTTATTTTTTAAAATTGGCTGTTCATTCCCCAGCCTACTAGATATTTACAAAAAAATCGCGCAAACAATTCCACGCTTGTTCGTCTGCAATGTGTCCCAATTCGTAATATTCACGGGCCATAAAAGCCAACAGCTTAGCTTGATATAAAGGAAATTTAATTGCTTTAGCTGTTTCAAAAGCGCGAGGATAAATTCCTATTTTTGCATACAACTCCGCAGCAGATATCAAGGGAGAAAGGAGATACGGACTATCCCCAATTTTTTCCGAAATGGCAAAGGCTTGATTTAAGATTTCCGATGCTTTTTCCCTTTCTCCAGAATCTACATATTTTCTGGCAATATCAACTAAAATATACACTTTATGTTCGCCATCTCCAAGCAGCTTTAATAGTTGAAGGGCTAGATCATACTGCTCAAGTTTTACGAAACTTTGTACTAAATCAGCTGAGGCAAAACCCTGATACAACTGAGGGTCTAATCCTGCTGGTATGTCAGTCATATTTGGTATCATTTCTAGGGCTTTTTTTACGGCTTCTTCGGCTTTTTCCGTCAGGCCGGCTTTGGTACACTCTGCCCCAATTGCCGCCAGCAATCGTACTTTTTCAATCATCGGTACCGGCGCTTGTATTTGCTCAAATAAGCTCAAAGCTTGGTCATATTCTCCGGCTTGTATATAGCTGTAGGCAAGTTGATTAAAAGCCATAGATTTGTGAAGAGCATTCTCTATGCTATTTCCTGCTTGTAAGGCTTGGGATAACGCCAAACTGGCTGTATTTTTTTCACCGGCTTCTGCATATTTTCGAGCAATTATTTCCCCCGCCCACGCTGCTGCGGTTTTATCTTCAATGGTTTCTGATATTTGCTGAGCTTGCGCTAATAATTCTAAGGCTTTGTTGTGGTTGCCGGTTTTGCTATAGGCGCTGGCCAGTTCCGATAATCCTAGGGTTTTTGTGTAAGGGTTTTGAACTGTTGAAATGATCTCAAAAGCGCGATTTATTTCTTCATTTCTTGTATAACTTGTGATCGCTTCTTGCCATAGCCAGCTTTGGTAATCTTCATCGCTTTGAATGACTCGAATTAATTGCTCATGCTGGCCGTTTTTTGCGTAATTCCAAATTAGGGGAATAAACAGATGAAGAATTCGTCTATATTCATCTTTGATTAGGAATCCTATTTCTAAAGCTTCGTCATAATAGCCAAGTTCTCCATAATTTTCGGCGATATTCACAAACAAGAAGTCAGTGTCATCAACCTCTTGAATTGTTTTAGCAATTTCTAGGGATTCCGATAAAATTTCTAAGGCTTGATTGTTAAAACCGGCTTCTATATAGGGAGACGAGATATGATTTAATGCCTGAGATTTTCTAGCTGCTACTTGTATTGTTTTTGCTTTTTCTACTGCTTCTGCTAACACTTCTAAAGTTCGTTGCTTTTGGTTTATATTGTTATATTGACGAGCAATTTCATTCAAGGCATCAATGTTGTCCTCACTATCTTGGATGCTGTGGGCTATTTTGAGTGCGGTTGTCAGGAGGGCGGTTGAAAAATTATCTGTCATTAGTATTTGGTAATTGGGAATTGAGGATTAGTTGTTAACCACCGGCAACCAAACGACAAAGGTTGTACCAGGTTCAGAGGTAGGTAGTTCTCGCAAAGCTGGACTGAAAACTTCTATTTTGCCTTGCATTTGTTCGATGAGTTGTTTGGCAATGGCTAAACCTAAACCTGTGCCCGGAATATCGGTTTCTGCTTGAATGCCTCGGTAATGCCTTTCAAAAATGTGTTCTAAGTCTTGAGGGGGAATGCCTTTGCCGGTGTCTGTAATTGAGATTTTTAACAAATGGGAATTTTCTTTGCCGGGGGTGTGATCTGAGGAGGTGTCGGAATTATTGGTTTCTTTTCTGGCCGGTGGCTGAAAGATTTCGCTGACTTCGATAAAAATCTGCCCTGGGGTAGATGTGTACTTTACGGCATTGTCTATCAAATTACTTAAAACTTCCCGTACAGCTTGGGGGTTGGCTGTTACCGCTGGTAAGTCCGAGGGGATATGACTATAAACTTCTAACTGGCGTTCAGCCGCCATAGCAGTAGCGGAGATAACTAAAGGTTCTAGGACTTCGGCAACGGCACAAGATTGAAGGCTGGAAGCAGGAAGCAATGGAAGGGGGGAAGAAACCGGCCTACTCGGTTCTGTGGGGAGTATGTGAGATGAGGTATGGTGTGGCTGGTCGGTGACGGTATCCATTTGAGACAGGAGTTCTTGTAACCGGTCGCTTTCTCGGAGGATGTTTTGAGCGATGTCGCGGTTGCTATCGTTGGGTTTGAGGCGTTTAAGTAGCAGTTTGCCAAAGGTTTTGAGGGCGGTGAGGGGACTGCGTATTTGGTGAAGGAGGTTGTCGAGGATATCGTATTGCTGGGTAATGGAATATTGTTCTTGACGGTAGCTAATTTCCCAGTAAGCTTGGCGCCGGTCGAGGACGCAAGCAAGTGCAAGGGTATGGGCAATACGTTCGATTTGCAGGCGTTCTCGTTTGTTCCAGGGCCGGTCTTCTCGGCTGGTGACTAGAAATCCCATAACGGTGCCTTCGTGGATGAGAGGCAAAACAATTTGGCGTTTTGAAATGCCGGTTTGGGATTTTTGATCGGTATAGTAGTCGGGGGAATGAAAGTCAAAAGCAGGGCTTTGCCAGTTTCCGAGTTCCACCGGCTTTCCTGAAGTGAGGGTGTCGGAAGGCAACCGGGGCAATTGGGAATTTGTATCGCTAGGGTTCAGCGTTAGGGTATTATGGTCTTCCCATGACGCTGCTGTGTCTGGATAGGCAACGATGGGGATTAATTTGGCCTCGGTTTCTGCTTCGAGTTCTGCCTCGTTACCCTGGTGCAGTTGGTCTGTGGTTAAGTAAACCACAATCCAAGACGCTCTCAGTCCTTGAGCCAGCACGGCAACCTGTGACTGGCATAGCTCTACAAATTCTGGACTAACGGGCATTAACATCAAGTCTGTTGGGGGTGTTTTAAAGGGTAAGCAGGGGGGAGAACGGAAGCAAGAAAAAGTGCTGTTTTAACTACTTTCAACCAATACGGTGTCAATTTCGCGTTGGCTTTTTTTTAGTTTTATTAAGACTTTTATATTTTTATTACACTTTTTGTTTTGCTTAGGAGCAACTCTGGAGTTTAAAAGCGCTCTAAGGGTTGCCGGTATTGGGTTTTCAGCCTTTTGATTTTTCACTAAAAAACGATTGATTTTTTGGACAGAAAGGGATATACTGGCGACGGTTTTTGTAACTATCACTACACCCCGTCGGCTGAAAGAGGAGGTAAAGAGGTTGGCCAGGAGACGTAAACGTAAAAGCCGTCGTCGCCAAGAAGGGCGCCGAATTCTGGAGCATGTGCCTCAATATAGTATCGAAAGTGGCGAAGATAAACCAGTCACAGCCGCTAGAAAATTTATACACGCCGAAGGCATTCTCCCACCGGCCTTATTGTTAGTTAAACGTAACGAACATACTACAGACCGCTATTTCTGGGCAGAAAAAGGGTTGTTTGGGGCGCAATATGTGGAAGAAAACCACTTTTTGTTCCCTAGCCTGAAAATGTTAGAGGGTAACACGGTTAATAATTCTAACACCGTACTTACCACTCGTTAACACTAAAACAGGTTGCCAATTTGTGCAAATCTTTCTAGGGAAGTAAGTTTTTGGCCTGGATTCTCACCCCGTAAAGGTTCAGGCTTGGCCCTTATTAAACTATAAACCAGACATGGTGGCGTTTTGGCTACCTGTGTGAGTTTCTGTTGAAAGGAGTGCATTTGTCAACTGTGCTGCTTGTAGATAGCGTGCAGCTAAATAGCTGTTAGTTGGTTGTTAGGAAATAAACCTATTAGAAGCAGAGTTTTTGCTCTTGCCAATTTTAGATAAAGAAAAGCTGCTCTTAAGCCTGATTGTGGGTTTAAGCGCAGTTTTTGTTACAAGCTACATTTTAGAAAAATGCTGAAACTGCCGGTAGGGGGGTAAGTTGAGAAGAGTAGGGAAGATTTTAGATGCAGGTGGGCGTAATAAAGAAAAAATGGCCAAATAAATTCAATCTAAAATCTTAAGTTTTAGGTGGACTCACCAGACTTAAAGGGAAAATTTTTGGTGAGTTCGGCAATTTCGTCGCGGTGAGCTTTGATAGAAATAGAAGTTACTCCTGTAGGAAGTGGAGGACTAAGGGCTTCGACTTTCAGGGAAACTTGCTCTTTTCGACCGGCCCTTTGCCAGTAAAACCAACCGGCGGCCGGTGCGAGCAGGAGTAGTCCCAGACAAGCAACACCGACTTGGGGCAGTAAAATGGCCAAAACCAAAGCCAAACAAAGGATACCTACTCCTGCTAGTAAACTTAAAAATACAGCTAAAAACCAACTAGGGCGGACATAGCCTTCAAAAGTGACTTGGTTATCTAAGCCATCAATCGCTGCCATACGATAGGCGCGATGGGAAAAATATTCTTCAAGCTGAGTCAAAACTGAGTCAACAGCTTGGTCAGAAATAAGCTTAACTTCCTCGGTTCTATCTTTAACAGAAGCGCGAATAAAGAAAAATAATCCAACTCCTAGCAGCAACGTCAGCAGGAAAGTGGATGAAAGAATCGCAGGTGTCATAAAGGCAGTTTTCCAGGCGCGGACTTTACATAAGTTTACTGTTTAGGAGGAGGATCTGTCAGATTTTTGATGAAAACTCAAGTCGAGTGCGCGAAAAGAACGCATTGAAGTATGACCACCGATATACTCTTCCCAGAGGCTGGCAAGTTCTTGGGCGCGTGATTTCCATTTAGGGCGAATAACGTACATCCGGCGGGGACGCCCGCGCCCTTCAACTTTTTTCCAATAACCTTTAATAGCGCGTTCATCTTCAAGAAATTTGAGGGCGCTGTAGAGTACGGTATCTGAGAGGCGGTAGGCGGGATAGTTCTGTTGGAGGTTTTGGATAAGTTCTGTACCGTAGGAGTCGCTTTCCAATAAAGTGAAAAGGATATAACAAACAGTTAGCTCTTTATTAAGATAAATCGGCGGTGGTACTTGAAAAAATTGGTAAATGTCTTCAATTCGCATGAGCATACTTATTTGTTTTTCCTTAAAAAAATGGCTTGACTGATTCAACTACCAAACCTAAGACTTTGGGTTTTAGGGGTGGCTAATAAACTTTCAATGGAGTGGTGAGTAGTTATTAACTAAAGCTACTAATGTCAGCTTTTATCGTAGTTTCAGGCCAGGGGGCCAAACTATGGCTGATTCTTTATCTATCTAAAGATAGATAAGGAAACGGCATCTAATCCGAACAAAGGAACTTTAGCAAGAACTATATCTAAAGGTAGAGAAGGCTTTACAAGCTGTTAACTTGGAAACTCCAAAAAGTAAAATCTATCTAAAGATAGAGTGGCAAAGGCAATAACTTAAAATTTTGGAACCTAGCCTTTAGCGCTCAGGTTTACAAAAGAGCAGGAGTCATTGCGACGGCAACTTTTAGAAGCATGAATCAATGGAATTGGGTTAGATTTTTTTTGCAGTTGAGCCTCTGGATTTCATTAGCTCTAAAAATCTAATATTGAGTTTACAATTAACACCAAGAAAACTAAGGTTTTCATTTACAAGATAGGTAATTTTCAAAAAATTGTCAAACAGTATTCTTAAAAATTTTTCACGAATGCAAAATAGGAGTTTTTAACTTCTATGTAAATATTGTTGGAAAAAGACTGAAGCCCTAAAAACAGCTTAGTTAGGGGAGAGGCTAAGCATCTCTGTTGTTGTGTTTCAAAGGGTTATAGATTTTTTTAGGGGATTCTTCTAGCCTGCCGTCAGGGTATAGTCTACCTAAAGGAATAGACGACTAAAAGAGGTAGATTGCCATTGGAAATGAGATTTGTTAGCCTCAATAAAAATCCTGCCGGTCGTGTTTTTATGAAGAAAATAATAGACTGTAAATTGTACTGAGTTATAAGTGTTTGTTTACAAAGATTTTGTAAACTTTATTGCCTATTTATAAAAAAGCTTGCAAATTATACTTATAAAATTAGAAAAAGTAGTAGTGAGTAAATTGAAAGAACTTAGGAAGCATTAAAACTGAATAAAAGTCAAGGTAGTTTCTACGAAAATTACTTGGTTATGTTTAGGAAAAAGTAAAAAAATAGGCCCAAGACAAGTAAGCAAGGAAAAATATTAGGGTATTTAATTGTGGAAAATACGGAGAATTTAGGCGTGGTGACAGGTTTGTTTTAAATTGTGGCAAAGATATAAAGTTGTAAAAACCGATCTCATCTGCTGCTGTTGCATTTTGATGAGGCCGGTTTTAAATTTTTTTTACTTGATGTATAGCGGTTTTGAGTAAGGGAAATTAAAACTCAATAGTTAATGGTGCACGCGGAAAAGGAATAACATCACGGATATTTTGCATACCCGTCATAAACTGCACCAAACGCTCAAACCCTAAACCAAAACCGGCATGAGGTACTGTACCAAAGCGGCGCAGATCCAAATACCACCAATAATTTTCGACATCCAAACCTTGGGCTTTGAGCCGGCGTTCAAGCACATCTAAACGTTCTTCACGCTGGGAACCACCAATAATTTCGCCAATTTTCGGCGCGAGAATATCCATTGCGGCGACAGTCTTCTCGTCATCATTCAAACGCATATAGAAAGCCTTGATCCCTACCGGGTAATCGGTAACAATCACCGGCTTTTTAAACAATTCTTCGGCTAAATAACGCTCATGTTCCGATTGTAAATCTAAGCCCCAGCTTACCGGATATTCAAACTGCTTATCCGCTTTTTCCAATAATTTAATCGCCTCGGTGTAGGGCAAGCGCTCAAACTGATTATTAATAATATTGTCTGCGGTAGCCAATACAGTATTATCAATTCGTTGGTTGAAAAATTCCATATCTTCTGAGCATTTTTCTAAAACATATTTAAAAGTGTGTTTAAGAAACGCCTCAGCAAGATCCATATCTCCTTGAAGATCACAAAAGGCCATTTCTGGCTCAACCATCCAAAATTCTGCGAGGTGACGGGAAGTGTTGGAGTTTTCGGCGCGGAAAGTTGGGCCAAAAGTGTACACATTGCTAAAAGCCATTGCCATTACTTCTGCTTCTAGCTGTCCGCTGACTGTAAGGAAGGCCGGTTTGCCAAAAAAGTCTTTACTGTAGTCTATCTCTTTGTTTTCTGTCACCGGCATTTTTGTTAAATCCAAACTGGTAACAGCAAACATCTCACCGGCGCCCTCGCAGTCACTCGACGTAATAATAGGAGTATGCACCCATAAAAAACCTTGCTCTTGAAAAAACTGGTGAATGGCGGTAGCACAAGCATTTCGCACCCGAAACACCGCCCCAAGAGTATTGGTGCGAGCTCGTAAATGGCCTATTTCCCGCAGAAACTCAAAGGAGTGGCGTTTTTTCTGTAGGGGGTAGGTTTCGGGGTTCGCTTCGCCATAAACTTTGAGGGTAGAAGCTTTGAGTTCAATACGTTGGCCTTTGGCCGGAGAAGCAACAAGAATACCGCTGATCTCAACGGAGGTGCCGGTGTTTAATTGTTTGACGAGGTTGCTATAGTCAGGGATATCCGGGTTGAGAACAACTTGCAGATTTGCCATTGATGAACCATCATTGACTTCAACAAAGGAAAAGTCTTTGAGTTCTCGTTTTGTTCGCACCCAACCTTGGATAGTTAAGGTTTCGTCTGGTTGACCATTTCGCAAAAGTTCTGCGATTCGTTGCTTTGTCATTTGGTTATGCGAATTTGTGATATTTTGTTCCTCTTACAAGATATCAGGTATCAATAAGCTTCTGACTTAGAGCCGTTGTTTTAAAAATCTGATAAATTTGGTTAGCTTCTTCCAACATGGGGGCATATTTTTTACTTTGTATTTCTTCAATTATTTTTTTCCGTCTTTCTTCTTCCGACTCATTTTTAATGTTTAAATGTTTTGATGGGAAACTGGTATTCAATTTCCCACCCATTATTTTGTACACTTTTTCTTTGTTAGCGGGTGTATTTTTCCAAAGAGCAAAACTAGTGTTAAATTTTGCATTAACTCGTTTGATTACTTGGGAATAGTTTTGAGTAACTTCTTCAAATTCTCCGATTATGTAACTGTTTTGATAGTCGATAATTGCTGAATAAAAAGATATATAATACGATAAAGATCTATAAATACTATATTTTGGAAAGGCAGTGATACAAGAAAGCACTGCATCTTTAGGATTTCGTAGTAAAACTAGGGCAGGAATTTTCCATTCCGCTGCTCGAATAATTTGAGCCGGTGCGTGTAAATGATGAGCAATCTTAACAGGCTCAGGCTGAGACTGAAAAAATGCAATTACTGCAAAAGTATTGGCACAACGAGGGAATCCTTCAATAACTATTTGGGTATTTTGTTGGACAATAGTGAGATTTTGGGGAGGAAAATAAGCTCTACAAATAGGATAAAAAAGTAATGGATTTTGGCGAACTAAAGTTCTCACTGGAACTGTTATATCCATCAAATTCCTCAACATTATTTAAACCCTCCTCTAGCCTTTTTGTAAAGTAAAAGTTGATTAAATAGGCAATAATAATTATGCAATTTCCGTATAATTATTAATTAACCCACCAACGATTTTAAAATCCAGCCTACCACAATACCGGCACCAGTAAAACGCACGGCTTGCCAAAATGGTTCTTTCAAACTTCCCCACGAAAAAAGGCTGCTTTCTAAATTCAATTCAATGCTTTCGAGTTGCTCTTGAATTTGTTTTAGCTGGGTTTTAAAAGTATGATCTCTTTGAAGACGAGATTGTTTCTTTAGTTGTTCCTGCTGGTGCAAAAGTTCACTTTGTCTTTCTCTATCTTGTTGAATTTGAGTGTAGCGTTCTTTTAATTGCAGCAAACTTTGCTCAACTTCGGCGAGTTGTTGCTCAAAGTTTGGATCTTCGGAATTGTTAGGGTTAGGTTGGCCTAAGGACATAAAGGCGTTGTAGAGTAAAAGAAAATATAAACCACTTTATGCCTAACCCTACCCCAAATAGCGCTCCTACTTCCACCGGCCTCCAAAGTCCAGAAGCCGGCAACTTGCAAAACTTCACCACCTTAGAACTAGCACAAGCCCTAGCCCAAAGACTCGCCATCACCGAAAAAGACTGGCACCGGCTCAAATCTAACCGTAAAGCCAGAGCCCGTGAACAAGCAGCAGCCGCTTTAGTTTTTTTACTAAAAGACAGCCCAGAGGAAGCCTTACCTAGGCTACAACAAGCTGTTGGTTGGTTAGATCGTTCAATTTCTGCACCACCTTGTCCCACTCATGGGCAGCAGTAACTTTATCAATTGATGTGATGGGCTAAATTTGGAAAACTTTGTAATCAACCCTCAAAAATTATTTTTGGCGAACATGAAAGACAAAGTTGTGGAAAATCATATTTATGTCTTATGAGACATAAAATTATTGAATTGAAAGTGCTCATTAAAATGTAAAATTTAATAAACAAGGGGTAGCCGGGAACGACTACCCACTTGTTTGCAGAGTTTCAACTCTGTGCCTTGAGAATTCCAGTGTACTTGATCAAATATTTGATAAAGAATAAATAAACCTCGGCCGCACTCACCTTCATCACAGGGGAGATGTTCGCTATAGTCTGGGTTGCAACTGCAAGGCGGTGTAAAACCTGATCCCTCGTCTACAATTTCCCACCAATATTGATCCCCAATCACCGAAAAGCGAACCATAACAGTTTTAGTAGGATCTAATTGATTACCGTGTTTTGCGGCATTCACTAAGGCTTCTTGTAGTCCCAGTCGTAATTCTGCTCGCCATTGTTGAGGGATTTCTGCAAGCAGCAAATCTAAAACTGGACAAAGATACAGCGTAGAAGCAAAGCTAATAGTTCCCAAGGTACGTTCCTGGGTGCGATTTGAAATAGCAATCACTGGAAAAACCCCGCAGCTTTGACGTGAATAAATTTAAGGTTGCTGTGCAATGACCCTGATGGCAAAGTAATGGTTGTTTTGCACTTGTTGCCGTGAATTACTCCAACTCTTTGCGCTCACCAGCCTAGTTAGATTGAGTTGAAATGTGGTAACTGTTAAAGAGAAAATTGTTAAATGCCGGTGAGGCTAAGGAGTAGGGAAGTCCAGAAGGGCGGAAAGAAAAACCCTTCTTTTGTTGCCTTAAAAAGCCGATTTAGTAGGCTTAATGAGTTCAAACATTTTCTCGGAAGATGGCCATCATCGGCTTATTTGCGAGCGGTCACGGTATTTTTTGACGGCAGATGAGAGTCCCCATACTTGTGACCTGAATCACTACCTTTTTTTTCATTCTACAGAAATTCTATAGAAATAAGATAGTCCGATCCATAAAATCTTGCAAGAATTTTTAGGTTGAATCATAGCAGAAGAAGGCCGGCACATTTACAGGTGGGGAGTTTCAGCAATAGAGTTAAGGATTAGTTGTAAGAAAATTTTGTAGGTTTTGGAGTTGTTTTTCGGCGCTGGCTGCCCATAGAGGGTTATTTTGCTGAGTATAAAGGTTTCTGGCATACTCCAAAACGTTTTTGGCTTCTTGATATCGGCCGAGTTTGAGAAAAACTAATCCTGCACCGTAGTAGGAGTTAGCATAATTGGGGTTTTGTTCTCTAGCTTTGCGGAAAGACTCTAGGGCCGGTTCGAGGCTGCCTTCGTTGAAAAGCAAAGAACCCAGGTTATAGTGAGCTTCGGGGTAATTTGGTGTGATTTCAATAGCTTTGCGGAAGGCTTCTTTGGCTTTGTCTGGTTGGGAAGTTTGCAGATAGGCGAGTCCCAGGTGGTAGGGGGGTTCAGGGGCTTTGGGGCTGTAGAGCATGGCTCGCTTTTGGGCTGTGATAGCTTGGTCGTATAAGCCTTGTTGGGAGAGAACTAATCCTAGGTTATAGTGGGCGATGCCAAGTTGGGGATCAAGTTCTGTAGCGCGTTGTAGATATTGTTGAGCGAGGGCAAAGTTGTTACCTTCGAGAAGGGCTGCACCAAGGTTGGCGTAGGCGAGGGCAAAGCGCGGATCACTTTGGGTGGCTTTGTAGAAGGCGCTGGCGGCGGCTTGGAGTTCTCCTTTTTGGCGGAGGGCGAGTCCGAGGTTGTAGTGGGCAGCAGGGAGGCTAGGGTCAAGTTCTGTGGCTTTTTGGAATAGATTTGTGGCTTCGTTGAGGTTGCCTTTTTGGATAAGTTGCAGTCCTTGGTTTACTAGGTTGATGGCTGTTTGGCTATTTTGTTGAGTTTGGGCGTTTGTTTTGATTGGTGTAATGGTGGTGAGTCCGCAGAGAAGTAGTAGAGGTAGCCAGTTGGTTTTAGGTTGGGGTGACATTGGTTTTAGAGGGTGAGTTTTTATTAATTTTTTTAACGCTTATTGGTGCAAATGTTAAGGGGTTTATGGTGGGGAAAGTATCACAAAAGTGTATTTTTTGGTGAATTGTAAGGCAGTGAAGATTTGTAGAATAGGGTTTTTCGGAGTATGGTAAGCCAAAAAGCCGGTTTCTTTTCAAAATCGGGTTTGGAGCAACTGTTTCTGTATTTCAGATAAGTGAAAGCTAATATATTGTCCAGGTTTTTGAGTTGGGTTTTAGCTTGGCTGTTTGATAAGTTTAATCGTCAAAAATATTACAAAATTTAGTAAAAATTTACAGGTGTTGATAAAGGTTTAAATTAAGTTAAATTAACCTTAAGATAAGCTGCAATTTTTGTTTCAGTACCTTAAAAATAAGGTAGTGTCAAAGAAAGAGCAAAAGAAAAAAAGGTTGCTCACAATGGTTAATCTCAATGGGGATGACCAGATTATAGGGAGTTTTTGCCCAAAAAAATTAATTTATCAAACCGTTTGTTTGTAATTGCTGTACTGGAGGATTTATGAACGATAAAGTTATTTCGGGCTTGCGTAATGTGGCGCTGGTTGGCCCGTATTTAAGTGGTAAAACGACGTTATTAGAAAGTTTATTGTCTGTAACAGGCACGATTTCTCGTAAGGGTAATGTAAAGGATCGTAATACGGTGGGAGATAGTTCGGCGGAAGCACGGGAACGTCAAATGAGTGTTGAGGTTTCTGTGGCGAGTGCAGTTTATGAAGGGGTGCGGTTGACGTTTCTTGATTGTCCGGGTTCAGTAGAGTTTGCTCAAGAAACTTATAATGCTTTGATTGGGGCTGGGTTGGCTGTGGTGGTTTGTGAACCTGATCCGAATCGGGTTTTGACTTTGGCTCCTTTGTTTAAGTTTTTGGATGATTGGGAAATTCCCCATGTTGTTTTTATTAATAAGATGGATCGAGCTTGTACGGATGAGGCTCGTTGTAGTTCTAATTTTATGGAGGTGCTGAATGCGCTTAAGTCGGTTTCGAGTCGGCCGGTTGTGCCTCATCAGTATCCTATTGGCGGGGGAGATAAGATTGTTGGGTTTATTGATTTGGTGAGTGAGCAGGCTTATCATTATCATCCGGGGGCTCCGGCTGATCCGGTGGAGATGCCGGAGGATTTGCGCGACCAAGAACACGCGGCGCGGGCGGTGATGCTGGAGGAGTTGGCGAATTTTGATGATCATTTGCTGGAGGAGTTGCTGGAGGAGATTAATCCGCCGCAAGAGGAGATTATTGCGGATCTAAAGATGGAGTTGGGCGCAGATTTGATTGTGCCGGTGTTTTTTGGGGTGGCGGAGCAGGATTTTGGTGTGCGTCCGCTGCTGGAGGCGCTTTTGCGTGAGGCTCCTGAGCCGCTGGTGACGTCGGAGCGTCGCGGTTTGGGTAAGGCTAGTGAGCCGGTGGCTCAGGTTTTGAAGACTTTTTATACGCCGCAGGGTGGTAAGTTGTCTCTGGCGCGTGTTTGGCAGGGAACGCTTACGGATGGGATGGTTTTAAATGGGGTGCGTCCTAGTGGGATGTACCGGCTGATGGGCCAGCAAACGGTGCCGGTGCAGTCTGCGTCTGCGGGTGACATTGTGGCGCTTGGTCGGATGGAGGCTATTAAGACGGGGGATACGCTTTCACCTGGGGGTGCTGCTGTGGCTTTGCGAAAGGCGGAGGTGATGCGGCCGGTGTTTGCTTTGGCGATTGCTCCTGAGAAACGGAATGATGAGGTGAAGTTGACGGGGGCTTTGGCGAAGTTGATGGAGGAGGATTGCTCTTTGGCTTGGGAGCAACATGGTGATACCCATGAGATTATTTTGTGGGGACAAGGTGAGATACATTTGAAGGTGGCTTTGGATCGGCTGCGTCGGAAGTATAATTTGCCGATGGTGACGCATTTACCTCAAGTGCCATATAAGGAGACGATTCGGAAGCCGGTTTCTTCTGTGCATGGCCGGTATAAGCACCAAAGTGGCGGTCATGGGCAGTTTGGGGATGTTTATCTGGATATTAAGCCGGTGGCTCGTGGTGAGGGCTTTACGTTTGGGGACAAAATTGTGGGCGGTGTGGTGCCGAAGCAGTATATCCCTGGTGTGGAGATGGGGGTGCGTGAGTTTTTGGTTCAGGGCCCGTTGGGTTTCCCGGTGGTGGATGTGGCTGTGACGTTGACGAATGGTTCTTATCACAGTGTGGATAGTTCGGAGCAAGCGTTTAAGCAGGCGGCTCGTTTGGCTATGCAGGAGGGAATGGCGAAGTGTGAGCCGGCTTTGTTGGAGCCTATTGCTTCGGTTACTATTTGTGCGCCAAGTGAGTTTACGTCGAAGATGTTGCAGTTGGTGAGTGGCCGGCGGGGTCAAATTTTGGGTTATGAGGGGATGGCTGAGTGGAAGGGTTGGGATAAGGTTTCTGCTTATTTGCCGGTGGCTGAGATGCAGGATCTTATTGTGGAGTTGCGTTCTCTGACGATGGGTGTGGGTTATTTTAATTGGGAGTTTGACCATTTACAGGAGGTGCCGGAGCCTTTGGCGAAGCGGGTTTTGGCTACGAATGGAAATGGTAATGGGAATGGTAAGAGTTAGTTTTTGATAGCCCCCCCCTGAAAAAGGGGGGTTGGTGATCTTGTTTTAGGGTTGTTTTTTAGGGTTGTTCCGAGTTCGCCACCAGAATAAAGTGCACGAATAAAGATGTCACCGGTTAAAACCGGTGCCTACATGAATAAAGTCGCTATCGGGACTAGAGAGAAAATATTGATAACCCCGGAGGGGTTTTTTTCTTGTAGATGCCGGTTTCAACCGGCAGCTTAAAAAGCCCAATCTTGCCCACCGGCTAACTGACTTAATTCTTGATCAATAATCTCCCCTAAATCTTCATCAGAAACCGAGTAAGTTAAATCAATAAAACGCTTTGCTGCATTAAAAACTTCGATTTGGTCAACCATTCCTAAAAGCTGAGCCGGTTTATAAACACCTCCCCCTACTTCTATACTTGCTACTTTAATTGCTTCCCTCCAATTATTCATTAAAAAAGGTTCCCATTCTTCCTGCTTGATGTAATGCGAATTTTTATTATCTTTAACATTGTATTTTTTTATTCTTACCACAGAATCGCTAATCGAAGCCGCCCAAGAATTAGTCAACCGGCCCTCAATTTGATTTTTAATTAAATGTACCAAAAACCTCACCAAAAAACTCTCAATTTTAATGATGTAATCCTTTCGACTCATCGCCTCCAACTCCTCAACAATCTCCAAAGCATCCGCATACCGGCCCTCAAGGATGCTATTTTTTAAATCCCTTAATTCTTGCGTCATAAAAACCATTACTCCCCGCTATAAAACCAAGAAATTAAAACTTGAATATGCTACCATTTCTATTTTAACCACTTAAAAATTAACCCAACCAAACAAAACAATGGAAAACATAGAAACTTGGTATATCGTGAAACGTCCCCAGGGCAATTGTGATATACTTAGCGCCCAACAAATCCAACAACAAAAAGACCCCGACATTGAAGAACAATGGGGGCCCTATAGCACAACCGACGAAGCGATAGCCCGGAAAATTGGACTAATACGCGCCGGCAAATGTCAACCACAATGAACAAGAACACACTCTGTGAGGCAGGCGGGCCCCATCAGAAATCACTTTTTCTGCTTAGCAGACTCAGCCCGATTGCCTTGCTTACCGACAATTTCCTTACGCAAAATCTCCAAACCCTTCACATATTGAGGGTCATCTGGCGTACCAATCTTAGTATTATCCTTACGCAAAGCCAGCTTTTGCTCATCAGATAAATCAAAAACCACATCCGGGTCAATACCATGCTTATTAATATCTCGACCACTTGGAGTCAGATATTTAGCAATAGTTACAGCCAAACCAGAACCATCATTTAAACCGCGTACAGACTGAACCAAACCCTTACCAAAAGTCTTTGTACCAACCAAAACCCCACGATTATTATCTTGCAAAGCACCAGATAAAATTTCACTAGCACTCGCCGAACCACCATCCACCAAAATCACCATTGGCTTCTTAGTTAAAGCCCGATTATTAGCACTTTGTTTATCAGTAACTCCTTGCCGGTTCACTGTCGAAACAATAGTACCTTTCTCTAACCACATCCGGGCAATTTCAATACTTGCTTGCAACAACCCACCGGGGTTAGAACGCAAATCTAAAATATATCCATCAACCTTTTGTTTTTCCAAATCTTGAATTGCTGAACGCATTTCACCGGCAGCATTTTCACTAAACTGAATCAACCGAATATATCCAATCTTTCCTGATGGAGTTTGTCTCACAGAATGACGGACTGGATGAATTTCAATACGAGTACGAGTAAGAGGAAACTCTAATTGCTGCTTACCCCGTTGAATCGTTAAAATAACTTTAGTATTAGCCTCGCCCCGAATTAACTGCACTGCTTGATTAACATCCATTCCCTCAGTGCTTTTGCCATCAATTTTTACAATTTCATCTTTTGCTAAAATTCCCGCTTTAAAAGCCGGAGTTTCCTCAATTGGGGCCACCACTACCAACTTTTTAGTTTCCTCATCCTGAGCCAATTGTAAACCCACCCCAGTAAGTTCCCCGCGAGTATCAATTTGCATATTTTGGAACTCTTTGGGATCCATAAAACGAGTATAAGGATCTTTCAGCTTTTCCAACATTTCGCGGATCGCCTTATAAGCCTCGTCCTTGCTGGTATATTGCCGGTTTAAATATTGATTTCTAACATTATCCCAATCCACCTGATTAAAAGTCGCATCAACATAATTGCGGTCAACAATTTGCCAAACTTCATCAACCAATTCTTTAGGACTATTATTAAAAGACGCTAAAACTTTTGGGTGGATATTGGCTCCTGCGATGGCGACTGTACTAAAAACTACAACTGTCGCACCAACAACAAGACCACGTTTTGTAATTTCCATAAGTTTTCTAAGCCGGCAAAAAAACATAACAAAGGCATTGAGCCTACTCTAACACAGTCAGATAGAAGATGTGCGATCCCCAGATGGGGGAAAGGGTTTTTTCCTAGCATTAAAAGCTGAGTTTAAAAACAAAAAACCCTTATCCAGTGCTATTTTTTTGGAGTCAGGATAAACCGGCACCAACCAAAATCAACCCCTACGGATCAACCCACCGGCCATCCGACTTAATCAAAGCAATCAACTCCTCAACCCCTTGATCTTCCGGTACCTTTTTAATTTCATCACGACCCCGATAAAGGGAAATAAAACCAGGTTGGCGACCCACATAACCATAGTCTGCATCCGCCATTTCTCCGGGCCCATTCACAATACAACCCATGACTGCAATATCGAGGCCGGTTAAATGCTTTGTTGCTTCTCGCACTTTGTGCAGCACTTCTTCTAGGTTAAATAATGTGCGACCGCAAGACGGACAAGCCACATACTCTACCATCGTTTTGCGAAGCCCCAAAGCCTGCAAAATGCTGTAACAAACTGGAATTTCTTTCTCTGGAGCTTCTGTGAGAGATACTCTTATTGTATCACCAAGTCCCTCGGCCAACAAAGTAGCAATGCCAGCCGTAGACTTAATGCGTCCATACTCACCATCCCCTGCTTCTGTGACTCCCAAATGCAGAGGATAATCCATACCCAACTCATCCATTCTTTTCGCCATCAAACGGTAAGCTGCTAACATCACCGGCACCCGTGATGCCTTCATCGAAATCACCAAATTACGAAAATCCAAAGACTCACAAATTCGCAAAAATTCAACTGCCGACTCAACCATTCCCTCTGGTGTATCGCCATAGGTAAAAAGCATTCTTTCCGCCAGCGAACCATGATTTACCCCAATTCGCATCGCCTTTCCTTGCTCACGCAAAGAAACCACCAAAGGCTCTAAAGTTTCCCGAATTTTATCACCAATTTCTGCAAATTCCGAATCGGAAAACTCTGTGCGATCTGTGCGGGGTTTTTCAAAGACATATAAACCTGGATTAATTCGCACTTTATCAACATATTTTGCAACTTCTAAGGCAATTTTCATGCCATTATGATGCACATCAGCAACCAAGGGGACATCTTGATAGGTTTTAATTAACTTTTCCTTAATTTCTGCAAGTGCTTTTGCATGAGCAATACTTGGTACTGTAACGCGGACAATTTCGCAGCCAATTTCATGTAAACGACGAATACCAGCCACCGAACCG
The DNA here is from genome assembly GCA_036704045.1 of Halomicronema sp. GTDB lineage: Bacteria > Cyanobacteriota > Cyanobacteriia > Cyanobacteriales > Oscillatoriaceae > Ancylothrix. Next base: position 53,931 of record DATNQM010000016.1, read on the forward strand.
TCAACATCAAGTGTATCTTCATTAATCATCGACTGCACCACCACCGGATGTCCGCCGCCAATGGTGACGTTACCGACTTTGACGGGACGGGTTTTGCGCCGGTGGATAGTGCCGTCTGTGGCATTTTGAGTGTAGGCGGTGGTTGAGGGGTTTTGCAGAGTTTGCATAGGTTGTTTATTTTATAGATTGCTGTCCTCTCTGTTTTTCAGATTGCCATAAATAGTGCCAATTTGGTTAATTTGTTTGGTTGAGTAGGTTTGGGGACGGCTTGAGGAGAAATATTGAGAGGAGTTTTGTTATCGAGAGGGGGCAAACTATTGCCTCTAAAAATAGGTTTTTTCGTGTGTGGGGAGTTGAAAAATATTTTTCTTTATTGAAAGAGAGGCAAAGTTGGAATTGGGGCGGGTTTTTGAATGGAAGTGATAAGATATGAATCGGTGATTAAAATTTTAAGTTAAAAGTTACATTTAAGTTTATTAGAGATGTTTTATGATTCCTCATCAATTAAGTTTAAAAAATTTCCTTAGCTATGAAAATGCTACTCTGGAGTTCCGGGGCTTGCATACGGCTTGTATTTGTGGGCCCAATGGGGCTGGGAAGTCTTCTTTGTTAGAGGCGATCTCGTGGTGTCTTTGGGGTGAAAGTCGGGCCGGTTCTGAGGATGATATTATTCATTTTGGGGCGAAGGAAGCGCGGGTTGATTATATTTTTCAGGTTAATGATTTTGTTTACCGAGTCATTCGGTGTCGGGTTCGCAGTCAGTTAACAAGTTTAGAGTTTCAAGTGGCTACAACTTTTGATGAAGATGGTTGTCCGATTAATTTTAAGTCTTTAAGTGAAAGGGGTTTACGGGCAACTCAGGAAAAGGTTTTAGAACATTTAAAACTTGATTATGAGACGTTTAGTAATTCGGCTTATTTACGTCAAGGGCGTGCTGATGAATTTATGCTTAAACGTCCAACGGAAAGAAAAGAAATTTTGGCGGAGTTGTTGAAGCTTAATCATTATGATAAGTTGGCAGAAGAGGCTAAGGAAAGAGGCAAAAAGTTTAAGGCTAAGGTTGAATTATTGGAAGGAGATATTTATTCTTTGCAGTCGCAGTTAGAAGCGAGTGAAGGTACGCTTTTAGAGTTGGCTGAAACGGAGACTAATTTGAATGAGTTGCAGGCAAAACAGGGGGCTGATGAGTTATGTTTGCAGGGCTTAAAGGATCAGGCGGTTTTACGTCAAAGTTGGGTGCAGCAAATTTCTTGGCACCGGCAGCAATATGAAGCGGTTAATGGAGAAAGTGAGCGAATAAAACAAGATTTGGCTATGACGAAAGCCCGTCAGCAAGAACTTGAAGCTTTGTTGCACCAAGAAAAAGAAATTAGTGCAGGTTATGCGAATTTTTTACAGTTACAAAGTTTAGAGCAAGTTGAAGATGGTAAGTTTCAATTATATCAAGAGTTAGGGGAAAAACGGTCGATTTTACAACAACAATTTTCTCAACATCTGGCACAATTAAGCGGTCAACTTTCTTCGGCTAAGGCTCAATTTGATTCTCTTTTACAACAAGAGGAAGAATTGCAGCAATTTTTGCAATCTGCACCGGAAGTTGAGGCTGGTTTAGCTCAACTGCAATTGGCGAAAACTAAGCTAAGTGATTTAGATTGTTTGCAAGGAGAAATTACGCCTTTAATTAATCGGAAAAATCAGTTACAAGTGGAATTTGAAAGGGCCGGTGCTCGTGTGGGTGCTCGTCTGGAAGAAATACAGGCAACAACTTATCAATTGCAGTTGCAACAACAACGTTATCCACAATTACAACAAGCAGTTATAGAGATTGGAATTCAAATTGAAGAGTTAGAAAAAAAACGCATTTATCAACAACGAGTCAGAGAAAAAGGGCTAGAACGTCGTAGTTTTTTGGAACGCTTGCAAACGCAACAGAGAGAATATGAAAGTCGTCTTACTGCTATTCAAGAAAAAATGGAATTAATGCAAAAGTATTCCGCAGAAGAGGGGGGCGAAAGTTCTAATTTAGAATCGCCTTTTCCCCTTTGTCCTTTGTGCGACCGGCCCCTTGATGAACATCACCGAAATTTAGTTTTAGAAAAGCATAATCAAGAACAACAAGATATTTTCAATCAATTGTGGTTAGTCAAGGAACAATTGGCAACATCGGAAAGAGAAATTCAAGTTCTCCGTACAGAATATCAGCAAATTAGTCAAGAATTAGCCGGTTATGATACCTTGAGAGAACGACGGGGAAATTTGCTTGCCCAACTCGATGCAACAACGAATGATAGAGAAAAATTGCAACATTTAAGTGGAGAAAAACAACACCTTGAACAATTACTTGCCACCGGCACTTATTCTCCTGAATTACAAAAGGAATTGCAACAACTTGAAAAACAAATTAAAGAATTAAATTATGATGAAAAAAACCACGCCCTTGCAAGGGGAAATGTGGAACGTTGGCGCTGGGCAGAAATCAAACAAGCTGAGATAAAATCGGCAATGCGAAGATGGACACAATTGCAGACAAAAAAACCAGAATTACAAGCTTTAGTTGCCAAATTAAGCGAAGATTTAGAACAACAAAAGACCGTTTCAGAATATTCACAATCCATAGCAGAAATTGACAAACAATTGGCAGAAATTAAGTATGACCGGCAAGCCCACATTAATCTAAGAACTGCTTTAAAACAAGCCCAAATTTCTTTAGCAAAGTATCAAGAATTGCTGACAGCCCGCGAAGAATTTCCAAAATTTGTAAATCGGTCAAAAGAATTAGAACTGCGGTTAGAAGAAAGAATGCAGCAGCAGCAAAAAATAGCCGATCAATTAGAAATTATTAACCGCCAACTTTTAGAAACCCCCGATCCAAGTGATCAAATACAAAATCTTGACCGAATTATTGTTAGCCGACGCACACAACTTGACCAACTTTTTGCCAACAAAGGACGCTTACAACAACAACAACAATATCGAACTTCTTTAGAAACTCAACTGAAAGAAAAACGTTCCTTATTACAAAATGGAATTAAACAACAACGCATTTATTCTGAACTTGCCTCAGCTTTTGGTAAAAATGGCATTCAAGCCCTAATGATTGAAAATGTACTGCCCCAACTGGAAGCCGAAACAAATCAAATTTTATCTCGCTTGAGTGCCAACCAATTGCATATTCAATTTGTTACCCAAAAAGCCAGCAAAACCAAATCTAAATCGGCTAAAGTTGCCGGCAAATTAATCGAAACTCTGGATATTTTAATTGCCGATGCCAGAGGAACCAGACCCTATGAAACTTATTCAGGAGGAGAAGCTTTTCGCATTAACTTTGCCATTCGTCTTGCCCTAGCGCGTTTGTTAGCAAACCGTTCAGGAACAGCATTACAAATGTTAATTGTCGATGAAGGATTTGGCACCCAAGATAGTGAAGGATGCGACCGATTAATAGCGGCTATCAATGCCATTGCTTCTGATTTTTCCTGCATTCTTACTGTTACTCATATGCCCCAATTTAAAGAAGCTTTTCAAGCAAGAATAGAAGTCTATAAAACTCAAAATGGCTCAAAAATACAGCTTTCCGTTTAATCAAAGGTCAAGATTTTGTGCCATATAAAGCCTCAAATTATGCTAATATACTAGAATATTTACAATTATCTGAGGTAAAAAATATATAAAAGATAATCCTGTCATCCACAAAACAGACAACAAAAAAACACAAACGGTATAAATAACAAGTACAACAGAAAAGAATACTGCTTTTTCATCACCCGGCACCCCCAATAGAGGTGGCAATGATCCAAACCGAAAACCTGCACTTGGTCGCCGTTTTGTTTCCCTATTCTCTCCCCATTGTTTATTTTTCGACAATTTTTGCACAAGCAGCTTTGCATACAATGCCGGTAGCAGAACAATGGCAATTATTCCTTACCGCTATCGCCTTGATAGGGTCAATAGTGTGGTGGCGGTGGCGCAAAACCTCATCCCAAAACCATCTCCTACCTCCCTCCCTAGAAAATGTCCTTCAACTCGTTGATGCCGGTATTTTGCTTACAGATCCCACCGGCATTATTTTTTGGTCTAATGCTGCGGCTGCTCAACTGCTAGAAATTGCCCCATCTCAGTTATACGGACAAACAGCATTTAACTCACATTGGCAAATTCTCCAAAAAGATAGCACATTTTATGCTGACTGGACAACAATTATAATAGATTCCATCACAAAAAGGGAGGTGTTAAATAATATAATTGTTAGTATTCCTAGCACTCCCGCCGTCAAATTCTTGAACATCACCATTGCCCCTCAACGAGACCACAAAGGCAACCTTCAACAAATTATTTGGACATTAAAAGATATCACCCAACAGCAACAATTTGAACTAAAATTACAACAATCTCAAGAGAAATGCTACACCCTAGAAACTACCGCTAACGAGATATTTCAAAGACTAATTAATTCGCTTCAAAATAGTCAATCTCAGTTTCAACAACTAGCGGCTAATTTACCAGCAGTAATTTATCAGCTTTCTTGGCAAAATGAACAATCTCTATATTTTAAATTTGTAAGTGGCGATAGTTATGATTTTTGCGAATTACATCCTCCAGAAATTATAGAAAACAATCGCAACTTTCTTGAATTATTACATCCAGATGACAGTAATTCTTGGCAAGAAATCATCAACAATGCCGCTAAAGCAAGGCAAGCTTGGAAATGGGAAGGCCGACTAATTACCTCTTCTGGGCAATTAAAATGGTTTAAAGCTATTTGTCAACCCCAACCTTCCTCAACATCAGAAATAACTTGGGATGGATTATTTATTGACATCACCGACCAAAAAAAAGCCGAAACAGCTTTAACAAAACAAGAGCAAAAATTAGCTTTGCATTTCCAGCAAACTCCCCTAGCAGTAATAGAATGGAGTTTAGCCTTTGAAGTGACCGACTGGAACCCAGCCGCCGAGAGAATTTTTGGTTATAGCAGAAACGAAGCCCTCGGCCAAGCAGCCGCCGACTTAATTGCCCCAGAAATTGTTAAACCAGAACTTAATAAAATTTGGTCACAAGTATTAACAAATCAAGGCTGGACTCGTAGTACAAACGAAAACATTACCAAAGACGGACGAATTATTATTTGTGAGTGGTACAATACGCCCTTAGTCGATGAAAACGGCAATTTAATTGGAGTTGCTTCCTTAGCACAAGATATAACCGAGCGCCAACTAGCAGAAGAGGCGTTACGGGAAAGTGAAGCCCGGTTTCGGGCAACTTTTGAGCAAGCAGCAGTCGGAGTAGCATTGGTGGCCCTAGAAGGGCAATTTCTCCGCGCTAACCAGCGATATTGTGAGATTGTTGGTTACTCCCAAGAAGAACTCCTCACAATGAAATTTTCTGAAATTAGCTACCCCGAAGATATACAAATATGTAAAGAAGCAGTGCACCGGATGCGTTTAGGACAAATGCCTGTAGACTCCATTCAAAAACGTTATATCCGCAAAAATGGCACTCTAGTTTGGGTAAATTTAACCCTATCTTTGGTACGAGAAAAATCTGGAGAACCTAAATATTTTCTTGCTGCAATTGTCGATATTAGCCGCAGACAGAAAGCCGAAGAAGCCTTAAGAGAAAGTCAAGAACGTTTCCGCGCCATTGCCGAAGTTACCCCCATTCCTATTTTAATTAGCCTCCTTGAAGATGGTTCCTTACTTTATGCAAACCCTGCTTTAGCTGAAGCCTTGGGTTTCTCTTGGCAGGAAATGCAAGAACAAAAAACTTTAGATTTTTATGAAAATTATGCCGACAAAGAAACAGTTATGGAAAATTTTAAAAAAGATGGCTTTGTACGCGGTCAAGAAATTCGCGCCCGTAAAGTAGATAATACTTGTTTTTGGATTTCTTTATCAGTACAAGCTTTAACATTTAATGGTCAACCGGCTTTATTAAGTGCTTTTTATGATATCACAGAACGCAAACGTGCCAACGCTTTATTATTAGAAAGATCCCGCCTTTCTACCCTCGCCGCAGAAATTGGTGTCGCCTTAGTACAAAGCAGTACCTTGCCCGAAATTCTCCACCGCTGTACAGAAGTAATGGAGTTATGTTTAGATTTAAGTTTTGCCGGTATTTGGACTTTTAATAAAACTGCAAATTTATTAGAATTACAATCTTTCACCGGCGAACAACCGGCAACCACAGAATTTTCTGATCGCATTCCTTTAGGCTTTTCCATGATTGGGTTTATTGCCCAAAATCGTCAACCTTATATTACCCCAGAACCCTCAAAAATTTTAAGCGATTCTCTAAATTCTTCTTGGGATTTTCCTGCTAGTTTTTTGGCAGGATATCCTTTAATTGTTGAAAATCGTTTAGTAGGAGTAATGGCAATTTTAAGCAGAGTTTCTTATAGTGAAGCAGCCCGTAGTACCCTCAGTTGGGTCGCAAATGCTATCGCTGTCGCCATTGACCGCGCCTGGGTTCGTCAAGAGTTATTATCTGGTAGAGAAGCCTTATTATTTCAACTTGCTAGCCAAATTCGCACCTCTTTAGAATTAAATACTATTTTAGAAACAGCAGTTCATAAAATCCGCAGTTTATTAAACATTGACCGCTGTGTTTTTATCTGGTATTCTCCCAGCGCTAAAAAGAAAGCTTTTAACATTGTTATGGAGGCAAAAAATGATGGTTTACCAAGTATAATAGGTTCCTATGATGCCAAATTATCTCATTCAATTTTGCCAAAATTATCCAATTTAGAAATCCTCCGTATAGATAATTATGAAATAGAAAATAATCCGGTTTGGCGACGTTTTTCTCGTCTATTAGGTTGCACTTCTTTGTTAGCCTTGCCCATTCAAACTCGCCTTGCTACCTCTGGCGGAATGAGTCCAAGCGTTGCTATCGGCATTGTTGGCTGTGTTCACTATTCTGAGGTGCGTCCTTGGAACGATAGTGAAGTAGAATTATTAACAGCAGTCACAGCCCAATTAGCTATCGCTATTGATCAAGCAGAACTTTATTCTCAATCGCTTAATGCTGCAAGTGTTGCTCAGGCAAAAGCAGAACAACTTGCTTCCGCTTTACAGGAATTAAAAACAACTCAAGCCCAATTAATTCAAACAGAAAAAATGTCTAGTTTAGGGCAATTAGTAGCAGGAGTTGCCCATGAAATTAATAATCCTATTAATTTTATTTATGCCAATCTTACTTATCTGGAAATTTACGCCAAAGATTTATTAAGTTTGGTAGAAATGTACCAAAATGAAGTCGCCTATCCTAGCCAAACCATTCAAGAAAAGTTGACTTCAATGGATTTTGATTTTTTGGGAGAAGATATAAAAAAGATTTTGTCTTCTATGCAAGTAGGTGCAGAAAGAATACGCCAAATTGTTCTCTCTTTAAGAAATTTCTCACGGCTGGATGAAGCCGCGATGAAGTTTGTTGATTTACATGAGGGCATAGATAATACTTTATTGATTTTGCAAAGTCGTTTTAAACCTTCTAAACACCCCGGTATTGATGTTGTTAAGGAGTATGGCACTTTACCGAAAGTTGAGTGTTATGCCGGTCAACTTAATCAAGTATTTTTAAACATTTTTTCCAATGCAATTGATGCTCTGGAATTAATACCAGTTCGCGGTTTAATTACAATAAAAACCGAAATTATCTCGTCTTCAGAAGTTCCTTCTTTTGCAGTAATTCGGATTATTGATAATGGCCCCGGAATGCCGGTAGAGGTAATGTCAAGAATTTTTGATCCGTTTTATACCACAAAGCCAGTTGGCAAAGGAACAGGTTTAGGATTATCTATTTGTTATCAAATTATTGTGGGTCAACACAAGGGAATTTTACAGTGTTTTTCTGAAGAAGGAAAAGGCACAGAGTTTTGTATCCAAATTCCCATTCGTCAAAGTTAAGCCTATGGTTATCCCCATTCTAAAAACTTACTTGCTACCTAGTTTGTAGGTTGGGTTAAATGAAAATGCAACCCAAAATTTATACTATTAAAATAATTTTTATAAACCCTATAAAAAATTATTAAAATCAATTATTTTTACCACCCAAAAACAAAAAAGCGCCCCCACAAAGAGAGCGCTTTTTTATTCAGCAGAAACGCAAAAATGATCACGTTTCCACCATCAAATCAATTAACCACGAAGAAAAGGCGCTTCCACAGCAGCCAAGTCAAGCGGAAAGTTGTGAGCATTACGCTCGTGCATCACTTCCATACCCAAATTAGCGCGGTTGATCACATCAGCCCAGGTATTGATAACACGACCTTGAGAGTCGATCACAGACTGGTTGAAGTTAAAACCATTCAAGTTGAAAGCCATCGTGGAGATACCCAAAGCGGTAAACCAGATGCCTACCACCGGCCAAGCACCCAAGAAAAAGTGCAAAGAACGGCTGTTGTTAAAAGAAGCGTATTGAAAGATTAAACGACCAAAGTAGCCATGTGCTGCCACAATGTTGTAGGTTTCTTCTTCTTGGCCGAACTTATAACCATAGTTTTGAGATTCAACTTCGGTAGTTTCCCGCACCAAGCTAGAAGTTACCAAAGAACCGTGCATTGCTGAGAACAAGCTACCGCCGAATACACCGGCTACTCCCAACATATGGAAGGGGTGCATCAAGATGTTGTGCTCTGCTTGGAACACGATCATAAAGTTGAAAGTACCAGAAATACCCAAAGGCATACCGTCCGAGAAGCTACCTTGACCTAAAGGATAGATCAAAAATACAGCGGTAGCCGACGCCAAGGGAGCGCTGTAAGCAACGCAGATCCAAGGACGCATCCCCAAACGATAGCTCAACTCCCACTGCCGGCCCATATAGGCAAAAATGCCGATCAGAAAGTGGAACACTACCAACTGGTAGGGGCCACCATTGTAGAGCCACTCATCCATACTGGCTGCTCCCCAAATAGGGTAGAAATGCAAGCCAATAGCGTTGGAAGAGGGAACCACAGCACCCGTAATGATGTTGTTGCCATACAGTAACGAACCGGCAACCGGCTCACGGATACCATCGATGTCCACAGGGGGCGCAGCAATAAAAGCAATGATGAAGCAAATGGTCGCGCTCAGCAGGGTAGGTATCATCAACACACCGAACCAACCGACATAAATTCGGTTTTCGGTAGATGTTACCCAATTGCAAAAACGCTCCCAGACGTTGCCGCCTTCACGGCGTTCTAAGGTCGTTGTCATGGGTGGATAATTGCGTAATTTAGTTTTCGAGGTTCTATGATATGGGCCTTTTTTGATGGCCCAGATTTAATATAACAAGGCTATCTAAAATAGCATAGTTTAGTTAATATTTGTTTACATTTTTCTTATTAAAGACTTTATATAAACTTATGTATAACCAATCAAGCAATTTTGTCAATAGATTTTAAATATCTTTTTGAGGCTGCCCAGGGGGACACGATCTCAAAACCCCAGCCAAGCTTTTGCGCCCTTCCAAGAAAAAAATCTGCCTCTGGGCCTACTATTTTTTGAGCCTAAAAAATAAAAACCTTAAAATAGTTCACTTAAAACTAGAAAAAATACTTTATCTAGGGTAAATTCTTAAACTCTATTAGTTTTATCGGGATGCTAAAATCCCCTTAATAAGGGGTAACACCCCTCTTGACAGAAAACGCTTCTTTAATGTGAAAAACTGTGACTCCCACACACAAAAAATTAAGTATGCTACTACTAGCGGCCACCTGCACTGTCTTGGCTGCTACCCACACCGGCTGCGGCAGTCAACAAGCTTATATCCGCCGCCTCACCGTTACCCGACAATGCCAAGGTTGTACCCTTGAAAGAGCCAACCTCAGCAACGTAGTCCTCTCTGGTGCCAATATGAGAGGGTCAAAACTACGCAACGCAGACCTCAAAAGCGCTAACTTATTCTCTGCCGACCTCAAAGGTGCCGACCTCAAAGGTGCTGACCTCAAAGGTGCCGACCTCAGAGGTGCAATTCTTGCCGGTGCCGACCTCAAAGGTGCCGACCTCAAAGGTGCCGACCTCAGCGGTGCTGACCTCAAAGGTGCCGACCTCACCGACGCAGACTTGGGTTATGCCGATCTCTCGGATGCTCACTTACTTAACGCGCTATTCATCGGCACTAAGCTCCAAGGAACCAACCTGGTCAGTAGTCAACTAGAAGGGGTAATTGGATTATTAACAGAAAAAAATCCTCCCAAAAATACAAACTAGGTAAACTTTAATGGTGTTGATATCACTGTAAGTTGGCTGAATTAATTTAACTGTTTTCTATCAACTAAAAAACCTGGTTTATTAAGAAACTGGGTTTCTTTTTTTTATTATCACTGGCTATATTTGTCTAAAATAGCGGTTTTTAATCATATCAAGTACAAAAATAACTCCCCTTAATAAGGGGGGTTGGGGGGTTATTTTTGTACCTCACCAGATAGAAAAATGCTATAGAAAACAATTAATTAACCAAAAATTATTAATTCTATATCTCTTCAATTAAAATTTTTAGAACTTAAGGCAAATAATTTTAAAATTTAACCTTAATTTTGTTTTGGCCAACATGATACTCACGAGATAGTTCGATCAGTTCTCAGTATTTATACTTAAAAAGAAGCCGGTCACAACCAAAATTGATCACTATCACAATCTAGTGGGTGCGGGATCACAAGCGGGCTAACGAAAATCCATCATACTATTATTCAATTCAAAAGTTATCCCCCCCACAGTTATGCAATTTAATTTACGCTTAAAATTAATCGAGTTCTTACAAGAAGATTTGGGCATTTCTAATACTTCCATCGAACTTGCTCTGCGTTCACAAGAACCGCCCACCCTCCTACCGATGGTCTTGTGGCAGTATGGCTTAGTATCTATTGAACAGCTAGAGCGAATTTTTGACTGGTTAGAAGCAGCTTAACCTATCAAAAGGTGTAGGCCGGTATAGAAAATTAGCTTTTTATCACCCCGGCATGACTATAGGCAATGTAAACCAAAATGTAAAGCCAAAATTAGCAGAAAGTTCAACACCAATTTCTCCCTTTAAAGACTGAATAATTTGCCGGCAAAGATAAAGTTTTAAGCCGGTGCTTGTCCCTGAGCGGTGTTGTGGTTCACGGATATACAAATCAAAAAGCTGGTTGCATTCAAATTGATTCATTTCAGAGCCATTGTTAGTAATTGAACAACGTATCATTTTCTCTTCTACTTCAGCTTTAATTGTTACCGTTAATCCGGGGGGATTACGTTCAGCAATATGCGTTATTAAAGTTTCTAAAACCCGCTGTACTTGTACCGGCTCAGCCAACACAGGCGGTAAAGATACTGAGACAAAATTTATTAAATTAAGTTGATATTTTTCTAAAAGAGGTGCTAAATTTTTAAAAATCGTTTCCAACAAAGTCGAAAATGTCAAGGGGTTCGCTAAAACTATAGCTTTATCTTCAGAAAAATAAGTTTCTAAAAGAGCATTGATCATTTCTAAGTGACGTTTGTTACCTTGTACAAGCCGATCTACTACCGAGCGAGAAATGGAAATTATTTCATCTTGTTGCGACATTAAATGTTGAAAAAGCATCAATGTTCCTAAAACAGAAGTCCGTAAATCATGGGCTACGGTATGTAAAATTACGTCTTTTAACCTGGTTTTTTCTGGATTGTCGCCCCAGGCTTTTGTTAAAATTTCTTGGACTTCTTGAAAGGCTTTTTCATCTTTACAAAAATGACGTATTTTTTGCAAATCTACTTCTGACAAGGGAAAGTTTTCAATATTTTTAGAAAAATTCACTGTCTCATTATAATCAAAATCTGTCGAAGAAAATTCCAAAGAATAATTAGAGGAAAGCTGTTTATTATCAGCATCACTCTGGGAATTATTAATGGCTTGATTTAACACAAAGTCCGAAGCATTCTCAACCATGACTTTAACCAATCAGTAAAAAGATGTATCATTGATCACTGTAAGACGGCTATGGTTGTTCAACTTCATTAGGTTGACTCATCTGATCGGGTGATTTTTTTCAGGAAGTATCCAATTTTAAAATTTCATAAAAAATCTGTCTTTTTTTACTCTATCTTGCTACATTAATATATAGAAGTTTGGTTGTTTAGAAAGCAGGCTAAGTTTAACTCCTAAATTTACATTGATTTTCAACAAAAGCTAATCTACAATTGTTGTCGGAGATTTCAGCCAACAGTGCTAATATCTCTGGAGGATAAAAATCAAAAACAACTATTGAAAAATCTTACTTTTAAACTTCGATATTAAAGAGACTAAGTAACCATTTTATAAAGTAGCTGATAAATTAACTTTTTTTGACAAAAAACTCCCTCTACAGAATAGGATAAACAAAGATATGTTTGAAAAAAAGTGTGAGTTGGCAAATATTTTAATTGTAGATGACGAGCCAGAAATTGTTTGGCTTTTAACTACGGTACTTGTCGAAAAAGGCTTTAAAGTTTACCAGGCTAATGATGGCAATTCTGCTTTAGATATCGCTTTTCTCAACAAACTAGATTTAATTTTACTAGATTTAATAATGCCGGGGATGGATGGCTATAAGGTTTGTCAGAGGCTCAAAGCTGAGGAGTTAACGAGGGAAATTCCTGTTATTTTTTTAAGCGGAAGTGATGAAACTTTTGATAAAGTCCGGGCTTTTGATGTGGGTGCAGTGGATTATATTACAAAACCTTGGAAACTAGCCGAAGTGCTTGCTCGTGTAGAAAATCAATTAAAAATTAGCCGATTACAAATACAGCTACAGCAACAAAATCAGTTATTACAAAAAGAAATTTTTTATCGGGAAACTGCCGAAAGTAAGTTAAAGTCGTTAAACCAACAATTAGAAGTCCTTGTGCAGGAAAGAACGACAGAACTACAAGAGCAAAATCAACAGTTAATAAATCTGCAATTTCAGTTAAAAGAATCCCTAGAAAATGAACAATCTTTGAGTCAAATAAAGTCACAACTTTTGAATACTATTTCTCATCAGTTCCGTACTCCTTTAATGGTTATTTCCACAACTAGCGAATTACTTAAACGAAAAATTTCTCAATTTAAATCAATGGAATATGACCCTTACTTTGAGAAAATTAATGAAGGAATTTCTCGATTTGAAGAAATGTTAGAAGATGTTTTAACTTTGGTAAAAATTAATTCTAAAACTTTGAATGTTGAACCTGTATCGCTTAATTTAACTGCGATGTGCGAAAAGTTATTAAAAAGCTATAAGCTGGGAAATCATCCGAATCACAAGTTAATTTTTATAGGTGATAATGCTCCCCTACAAACAATTGGGGCTGATCCTAATTTACTTAAAAAAGCCTTAGAGCATCTTGTTAATAATTCTATTCGTTATTCGCCGGAAGGCGGAACTATTGTTTTAGAAATAAGTTGTAGTGAAAATTATGTAACTTTATCTTTAACCGATGAGGGAATAGGCATACCTAAATTTGACCAAGATAAAGTTTTTGAAATTTTTTATCGGGCTAGTAATACAAGTTTAATACCAGGAAGTCCTGGGTCTGGATTGGGTTTATCTATTGTAAAATGGGTTATAGAAAATCACGGCGGAACTTTAAAAATTATCAGTGAAGAAAATCAAGGAACAACTGTTAATATTTTGCTGCCTTTAAACCATTTTATATCCGAAAAAATTAAAGAGTAAACAAACTTACTCATGGTAAATAAATATATTAAATTTATACAATGAAGTGTCGGTTTATTTTTTTAAGGCATCTATTTCTAATCTTACCATTTTGACGCTACTGTTCCCCTCTGGATCTAGGGGATAATAACTTAAATAAAGATTAACAATTTCATTGATAAATTCTTCACGTTTTTCTTGGGGAAGATGTTGTGTATAGGGCATTCCGGTAGTGCGTATCCAACCGGCCAATCCCTCAGCACCACTATGGATAGCATTTTTTGGAACTAAATTTAAACTGACTATTTCAAAACCACATTCTTCTAGCCATTTTTTATATTCTTCTACACCATAAAAATGCCAAGGTTCAACAAAATCTTTAAAATAATTCTGCCAACGTTCTTTTTTAATTACTTCAAAAATAACCGCCTGAATATAATCAATATTGCCTTTGCCGCCGCAGGATGTAAATAACCTTCCGCCTTTTCGTAAAGCTTTATTTGCCCCTCTTAGAAAGGCAAAATGATTGTCTACCCAGTGCAAAGCAGCATTAGAAAATACAATGTCAAATTCTTTTTCTACAACAATTTGTCGAGCATCCATACAGGAAAATTCAAGGTGCGGAAACTCTGTTTTTGTAAAGGTAGATTGAGCATAACTAATCATGTCTTTTGAGCTATCTATGCCCAAAATATAGCCGGTGGAAAGAGCGCGAGAAATTTCTGCCGTAATTTTTCCCTCCCCGCAACCAACGTCTAAAATTCTCTCGTTTCCTGTTAAATTTAACCGGCCAATTAATTCTCTTGCCCACGATAATTGAGCGGCTGAATTTTTGGCATAATCTTCTGGATTCCATTTAAACATAGCTAACATCCTTTTTGTTTTCTCTCGTACCCAGGCAAAAGCCCAGGTACGAATCATAATTAAGCTTGAGCAGTAGCGGGATAACAAACTTTTGTGCCACCTAAACCACAATATCCATTGGGATTTTTTGCCAAATATTGCTGATGGTAAGCTTCCGCATAATAATATTCTGGTGCCTCGATAATTTCAGTTGTAATTGACCCATAACCGGCACTTTGTAGAGCCTTTTCATAGGCTTTTTTTGAAGCTTCAGCTAAGGTTTTTTGGGCTTCGGAATAAACATATATTCCTGAACGATACTGCGTCCCCACATCATTTCCTTGGCGCATTCCTTGAGTTGGATTGTGACTTTCCCAAAAAACTTTTAGTAAGTCTTCGTAACTAATAAGTTTTGGATCAAATACCACGCGAACTACCTCATTATGACCAGTCATACCGCTACAAACTTCTTCATAAGTTGGGTTAGGAGTATAACCGGCAGCATAGCCCACAGAGGTAGAAAATACACCTTTTTGTTGCCAAAATTTACGCTCTGCACCCCAAAAACAACCTAAACCAAACATTGCAATTTCTAACCCATCAGGATAAGGCGGTTTAAGGGAATTACCATTAACAAAATGTTTTGCTGGCACCGGCATTTCTTCAGTACGTCCGGGTAACGCCTCTGCCGGTTTAGGCATACTTGCTTTTTTGCCAAATCCAAATAACACCATTTCTTCTAACTCTAATTTTTGAGATGTGCTTTTACATTTCTTAATATAACATTTAATAAAAAAAATGTCCTTTCCAGGAAACATCCTTTTTGGTGTTTTTTGATTGTGCTACAGTCAGCAAACTTGCTTAGAAACGAATCTTTTTCCTTGCCTTACAAAACCTTTCTATAAAAAACCGGCTTTCTTCTGTAGCCGTAGTCGGCACAAAAAAACCGGTTTTTAAAGCCATAGAAAGGGCCGATTTAATGAATAGCAGCCTCAAGGGCTTCTAAGTCTTGAAACATCGGTGTGCTGAGGTAGCGTTCGCCAAAACTAGGCTGCACCATCACAATTAAACGACCTTTATTTTCGGGACGTTGGCCAACTTTAATGGCCGCAGCAAGGGCAGCACCAGAAGAAATGCCCGATAGCAAACCTTCCTCGCGGGCCAAACGTCGGCCATAGGCCATTGAATCTTCATCACTGACGGCAATCACTTCATCAATTAAATCAACGTGCAAGACTTCCGGCACAAAACCGGCCCCAATTCCCTGAATTTTATGGGCCCCCGGATAACCTCCAGAAAGCACCGCACTTTTTTGCGGTTCAACAGCAATCACTTGAAAACTTGGCTTTCTGGCCTTGATCACTTCTCCAATGCCGGTAATGGTACCGCCGGTGCCAACTCCTGCAACTAAAATATCAACTTCTCCATCTGTATCTGCCCAAATCTCCTCAGCTGTAGTTAATCGGTGAATTTGAGGATTAGCAGGATTACGGAATTGTTGCAACATATAAGCATTGGGAGTTGTGGCCACAATTTGCTCTGCACGCGCAATAGCGCCACGCATTCCCTCGGTACCAGGGGTAAGTTCAACTCTGGCGCCATAGGCTTTGAGCATCGCCCGCCGTTCCGAACTCATCGTTTCAGGCATGGTTAAAACAAGTTGATAGCCTTTGGCCGCTGCTACCATCGCTAGGGCAATGCCGGTGTTTCCTGATGTGGGTTCCACTAAAATAGTTTGGCCTGGGGCAATTTTACCGGCTTCTTCAGCAGCAGAAATCATGCTTGCACCAATACGATCTTTCACCGATGCCGCCGGGTTCATTCCTTCAAGTTTGACAACAATTCTCGCCACACATCCTTCGGCTTGAGGGATGCGATTAAGCTGTACCAAAGGCGTGCGCCCAATTAATTCCGAAATATCACGAGCTATCCGCATAACAGTTTTGGGGAATTTATTTTGTGTTTTGGTTGGGTTAGTAGTCATTCACTACCAACCATTTTGATTACATTGTGGTCAAACGCAGGCGGTCGTTTCGCTTTTGAAACAAATCTTGTTACCTATAGCCGTTTGTAAGGCTCTGGCCCCACGATTGGCTGGCCGGCGGCAATCAACCTTATTTTTTATGATAATACGGTTCTTCGATAGATTTTAAGGTTTTTGCTTGACGTTGACTGTCTCGGTGTGACATACTTCTTGTCATTGCATTTAATCCGGTATCTTTACCGAGAAACCGTAGTTAATTTGGCAAAGTCATTTTTTTGACCTATCAAAGCATTTTTTGCTTCTATAAAAAAGAGTTAAAAAATTAAGGAGAAATAACGGAATGTACACACTTTTAAATAGCCCCCCTGTAATAGAAACAGAGTATAAATTTAATCGGCGATCTTTATTACCGTTAAGAGTAAATGAACTCTGGCAAATTAAATCAGGAGTGGTGCGTACTTTTACTTGGGGTGAAGACGGAAATGTGATTCACTTAGGACTATGGGGGGCTGGAGATATCATCGGGAAACCGCTATCAAAAGCAAATCCTTATAATATTGAATGTATGACGCCGGTGGAAGCAAAACTATTACCCGTTTCCCAATGGGACAAAATTATTCCCGCCTTAATTGAGCATAACCAGCGCTTAGAAGAATTTTTAGAACTACGGCAGTGCAAACCAATGGATATTGCCTTGCTCAAATTATTAACATGGTTGTCTAAAAGATTTGGTCGCGCCGTTGCCGAAGGACAATTAATTGACTTACGTTTAACTCATCAAGAATTAGCAGAAATGATAGGTTCAAATCGAGTTACAGTAACAAGAATGCTGAATAACTTTGAAAAACAAGGATTAATTTGCCGGGGTTCTCGTAGTGTGATTGTTGTCCCTGAACCAACCCCCCTTTGGCATTACGAAATTTAAGTCAAAAACTGATAGATGCTCTATTTTATACAGCAAAAAAACTAACTGTATTAATCCTTGGTATCTAAGCCTAAATTTTTAGGAAAAAGAAATTGCTCAAGCTTTGTATAGAGAAATAAACGAATAAATCGCCAAACAAGCATTGAGCATTTTAGATATACCATTTTTAACTTATGCAAAAGCTTTTATGGCACAATGTAGCTAATTAAAAACATCTAATTTGCCAATACTTACCGTTCAAGCTTCTTTAAAAAAACGGATAATTTCGCGGGCATGGTTTAAAAATTGTCCGTCTGTACTGATTTGAGCAATAGCATTTTGAGCGTCTCTTGCTAACTGGATATGTTCGGCTTGGTTTGTGGATCGGTGGTTTTCTAAGGCAGCCGCTAAACGAGTTAATTCTGTTTGCATTGCTTCCCACTGTCGCTGTTGAGATGCTACAAAAGAAGTTGGATATTCTGGATTTAATTGTTCTGAGATTTCCTTAACTTTTAATTCCAATTCACTAAACCGGCTGCGGAGTTCCATAATATCTTCGCGGGGATATAAAAATTGACTGCGAATCATAGTTAAACGCATCGCTAAATATTTGTAAGCGCGGACTGCGGGGCGGAGAATTGTTAATAGCAAAGCAGCAGCAGAACTAATGTAGCCAACTTTGCTTATCCCTGTTACGGCTAGGGTATAAAGCGCAATAGCTGACAAAAGGTGAAGCGCAATAGCTATCCAAAATGAGCGATTAGCTAAGGTTTTAACATAATTGATTTGCTTCTGATCAACGGGAATATTTTTTGCTTTTGATTCTGCGGCTTCTGCTAAAACTGATTTAGATTCAAAATGAATATTCCAAGGAACTGTAACGATGAGAAATAACCATTCAAAAGTAGCAGCGCCTATTACCCAATCTAAGAAGTTTCCAGAAGGGATCTGTAACCATTGCAGAATGGCGTAAACTAACAAAATTAAAATCCCAAAAATAACGCTAAAACCGGTAAAATTATACATTTGAACTTCCCTTGAGGTGTGTTCTTCTAATTTTGAATAAATTTTGCCGAGAAAATAGATAGTATGTGACAGTTAGCAAAGTTTCATAAACTCAAGGGATGTAAATTTATGGAATCTTGGTTAGAAAATTTCGTGATAATAAATGCTAAAAAACCTAGTTTCCTAAAGAAACCAGGTTTTTAAAAACACAACTAAGACCTATTTCTATGTCACCGGCAAGAAAGCAAAAAAGCCTCAAGCCATCACCATACCTCCATCCACATTAAACACTTGACCAGTTATATAAGCCGCCGCAGGATCAGCAGCCAAAAAGCGAACCATACCGGCAACTTCTTCTGGCTGACCATACCGGCCCAGCGGAATAAACTTTAAAATTTCATCAGACTTCAAATTACTCGTCATATCCGTAGAAATAAACCCAGGCGCAACAGCATTTACCGTAATACCGCGAGAAGCAAATTCCTTAGCCACCGTCTTTGTAAAGCCAATCACCCCAGCCTTTGCAGCGCTGTAATTTGCTTGGCCGGGGTTGCCCATTTGACCGGCCACCGAAGCAATATTAATAATTCGTCCCGAACGCTGTTTTAACATCAACTTACTAACAGCTTTTGTGCATAAAAACACGCCCGACAAATTCAAATCTATTACCGATTGCCAATCTTCTAACTTCATTCTTAACAACAAAGTATCTCTGGTAATACCGGCATTATTTACCAACACATCAACTCTGCCCCATTTTTCTGTCACCGCATCAAAAAGAGACTCTACTTGTTCAGGCTTTGAAACATCTGCTTGCAACGCCAAAGCCTCACCACCTTGGCCCATAATTTCTGTAACAATTTCATCCGCAGCCGCACTTGAAGAAGCATAATTAATAGCAACCTTTGCCCCTTGTGTTGCTAAGGCCAAAGCAATAGCGCGACCAATACCTCGACTCGCGCCGGTGACGATGGCAACTTTATCTTGTAACTGTTGTAAATTTTCTGGCAATTTTTCCATTACAAATCCCTAATCAAATCTAAACACTAATCAACGTTGTTAGAAATTGTTACCATCTCATAACTCAATAATTTTAGGATTATTCTTCACCCACAAGCAAGTAGTTACACAAAAACTAATTTTGTTGATCGCCAAGCCGAAAAAAGGGAAGAAACCGGCCAAGTTTCAGATTTTCTCTAGCTATTTGATCAACCAATAAAGTTTTTTTGCTACAGGTAAGCAAGTTTTTCTTAGCAGCCGGTATCAACTTTAACTAGAGAAATTCCCCACCTCTGTGTAACCATCTTTCCTCCCGAACTTGGGCCAGCTTAATGCAAATTTTTTTCAATTAATTAGAATTTTTGAAACAAAAAGCAATCAAAACTTTACATAGCTCAACAAGTACCCCAAAAAACATTAAGGTTCATTGCGAAAAGAGCAATAAACCAAACAGGTTATGATAACTTCTATCAGAGAAAGCAAAGGTTGCAGAACAAAAGAGGGAGAACACTTTGAATCCGCATCTGCTTCAACAATCCAAAGACTTAAATCGTGAAAATATCGGTGAGTATGTAGCCCACCTTCAGCTACACATGACTTTACAAGCCCGGAATTTACTTCCCAAACTAACCCAAGCAACAGACAGCCGAGAACAGCTTTTACAGCAAACCCAGGCAGATTTTGAGAAATTTGTTTCTCGTACCCCCCTATAGGTTGCAACGTTAAAGGGTTGCAAAAAAACCTAAAATATGCTTTAAAGTCAGAGCTTTTCTGCTCTGATTTTTTATGCTTTTCTGAGAAAGCAGCAGAAAAACCCCATCAATCAAACCATGCGTCTTAACTCCATTCAACCGGCTATTCTTTTCAGCCTTACCACCCTCGCCAGTGGCAATTTAACAACCACCGCCACCGCCAATACTCTATCCCCACTCAACGGCGAAATTTCCCACCAAGCGGCTGATTTACAACAGTACCCCCTAGAAATTGCAGAAACTAACCCAAGCATTTCTCCTAATTTTGCTAACCAAAACCCTATTTTTTCTCAAAATTTAACCGGCAAAACTATCAAACAAATTCAGATTCAATTTGTTAACTCTGAAGGGGAAACTATAGACGAAAATAATAAAGTTATTGAAGGAAAAACCCGCAAAGATTTTATTGAAGCAGAATTAAAAGTTAAAGTCGGTCAAACTTTTAACCCAGAGTTAATTGAACAAGATATTTGGCGACTACGGCGGCTTGATATTTTCAGCAAAGTCTATGTTTCTTATGCTGAAGATTCGGCCGGTGTAACTATTATTTATAACCTAGAAGAACGCCAGTATGGTAATTTTTCCTTTGGGGGTGGAAATAGCGGCGATATCGGTTTATATGGCAGAATTGGCTATCGCCACACCAACCTCAATGGGCTTAATGATCAACTACGACTTAATACTCAAATCAGCGCTAAAGACTTTCAATATCGGGCCGGTTTTATTAGCCCTTATCGCCGATTTCAACCCAACCGTTTTGGTTATACTGCCCAAATATTTCGTAACCGAAACTTTTCTGATACTTTTAACGATGACATTGATTTACCAAATGGTGATGACATGAGAGAAGGGAGATTTGGAGTTAGTGTTGGGTTATTGCATGATATTGGGGATTGGAATAGCCAACTTGCTTTAAATTACACCCGAATTAGTATTCGTGATCAAGATTGGCGAGTGCAAAATATTGATAAATTTGGCAATCCTATTAGTCTTAGTAATACTGGTATTGATGACTTATTTACGGTTTCTTTTGGAATTGCGCTAGATCAACGTAATCGCCCTTCAAATGCTTTTCAAGGCTCCTTGCTGAGTTTTAGTACCGAGCAATCGATTCCTGTAGGGTTAGGAGAAGTTTTTATGAACCGTTTAAGGGCAAATTATATTCAATATTTGCCTTTAAATTGGCTTGGGGCCGGAAAAATTGATGTAGAAAAAGACCCAGAATTAGCGGAAGTTTTGGCATTTAATGTTCAAGCCGGCACTATAATAGGTGATGTAATTCCTGCTGAAACATTTAATCTGGGTGGATTAAATTCGGTGCGAGGATATGCAGGTTCTGAACTTGCCAGCGGGCGCAGTTTTTTGTTAGGAAGTATGGAATATCGGTTTCCAATTATTAGGCCGGTGGCGGGGGTAGTATTTGCCGATTTTGGTACAGATTTTAATACAGGAGATAGTATTTTAGGAGAACCTGGGCCGGTGAGAAATAAACCGGGAACGGGTTTCGGGTATGGAATTGGTGTCAGAGTCAAATCTCCTATTGGTTTGATTCGCGGCGATTTAGGCATCAACGATCAAGGAGATATTCGCTTTGAAATTACCACCGGCCACAGGTTTTAAGAGTGTTTTTTTCATACCATATAGCCTTTAATACCATTTGATATTAAAGCTAATTTTGATATGGCTGATTGCCTTTGCTTTGTCTGCTACATCCACTATTTATTATTTTATTGTTTCTAATACCATTTATCCAAAATCATGCAACACTCTTCGACCCCTCTAGCCCCGTTTTCAAGGGGAAAGTGGGGGGGATTGAATTTTTTTTTAAATTGGTATAAATAGTCTTTAAATTAAAGGCTAAAATTATGTTCAAGCAGATATAGACAAAACATCCGACTGATGGCGAATAGGAATTTTAATATTAAATTCAGTTCCACTACCAGGCGTAGAAACACAACTCAAACTTCCCCCATGTTTTTCTACAACAATTTGCCAACTAATAGAAAGCCCAATGCCAGTACCCTTACCAGGTGGTTTAGTAGTAAAAAATGGATTAAAAATATAGCGATGAACTTCTTCTGTCATACCTGGCCCATTATCACTAATTCGGATATTTACACAATTAGAACTTATCACTTCTGTACAAATCCGAATCACACTAGGATTCATTTTAATTTCTTCAGCCGTTCTCTGACTATTCCACTCATCAATAGCATCAATAGCATTAGCAAGTAAATTCATAAAAACTTGATTCATTTCTCCAGAATAACACTCTACCTCTGGTAAACTTGGAGAATATTCTCGTACGACTTCAATCGCCGGCCGGTCTGGCTTAAACTTCAATCTACTATGTAAAATCATTAATGTGCTATCAATCCCCTCATGGAGATTTACCACACTCATTTGAAACCCTTCTTGCCGTGCAAAATGACGCAAAGATAAAACAATTTCTCGAATACGTTCGGCCCCTAACTGCATCGATTGAAACATTTTAGCAAAATCATCTTTAATATAATCTAACTCGCTCGCTTCAATTTCTTCTTCTATCTCTTGGGGAGGATTAGGATAGTATTTTTGATAAAGGTTAAGAATATTAATAAAACTTTTTGAATATTGTATTGCATACGAAAGATTGCCATAAATAAAATTAACAGGATTATTAATTTCATGGGCAACACCAGCCACAAGCTGACCTAAAGCAGACATTTTTTCGCTTTGAATAAGCTGGCTTTGTAGCTGGTTAAGTTCCCGTAAAGAATTCTCCAGTAGTACAGCTTTTTGCCTTTCGCGCGCTTCCGAAGCCTGCAAAGCCACTTCCGCAAGCTTTCGTTCCGCAACCTCCTGTTTTAAACATTCATTAGTGCGAGAAAGTTCAGCAGTTCGAGCTTCTACCCGCGCCTCTAACTCCTCTGCCAAAAGTTGTAAAGCAGCTTGTGCTTGCTCCCGTTCAACCACTTGCGCCTGAAGCTTTTTAGTTAAATTTCGCAAATTTAAATGAGTAATAGCCCGCGCTAAAACTTCTTCATGTTGAAGTGGTTTAGTAATATAATCAACTCCCCCAACACTAAACCCTTTAACCTTGCTTTCCGTATCATCCAAAGCCGTCATAAAAATGACAGGAATATCTTTAGTTAAATCATTAGCTTTTAAATTTTCGCAAGTTTCAAAACCGTCCATTTCCGGCATCAAAACATCAAGCAAAATTAAATCAGGCTGAGAATATTGAACTTTTTTTAAAGCACTAACTCCACTACGGGCTACCCAAACA
The DNA here is from genome assembly GCA_036704045.1 of Halomicronema sp. GTDB lineage: Bacteria > Cyanobacteriota > Cyanobacteriia > Cyanobacteriales > Oscillatoriaceae > Ancylothrix. The sequence continues at coordinate 77,301 of DATNQM010000016.1, forward strand.
GTAAAGCCAGAAGCAGTCAAAAAATCTAATACCGAACCGAGATTAGTCGGCGTATCATCAACAATTAAAATTGTTCCTTTATCTAAAGATTCTTTATTCATTTTGATACCTTTGACCTTCTTATCTAAATTGTTGAACAAATTCTATTAATTTGTCTTCTTCAAAACTTTTAGCTAATTCAAGCAATTGATTAGCAAAAGGCCCATAGTTGCTATCCATAGCTTCTAGTTTAATAGCTCTCTGCTCAATAGTTAGCAGTTCACCTTTCATCGCTAAATCGAACAATATTGCAACCTCTTCTGAGGAGGGAGGAATCATTTCTTGATTTTGAATTTGAGAATTAGAATAAGTAGAAATACTTTCTGAACTAAAAGATGTTCGCTCCTCATAAATCCATTCTAAACCTAAATGATTACCTAAGCATTTTAATAACTCTTCTGCCCGAATTGGTTTGAGAAGAAAATCGTTACAACCGGCTTGGCAACTGCTTTCAGGATCACAAGATAAAATACTAGCAGAAGTTCCAATTACAATCTGATTTTTTAAGAGAGGAAGCTTTCGGATCTGCCTGACTGCTTCAAAGCCGTCCATCACCGGCATTACTAAGTCAATGATAATACAATCTGGTTGAAAAGAAAGCGCTTTATTTACACAGTCTTGACCATCGATTGCTTCCATTATTTCAAATCCAATAGGAGCTAAAAGATTAACAAGTACAGAGCGATTTTCCCATCGGTCATCGACTACTAAAATTCTTCGTCTATCGCCGATAAAACTTCTAATAATTTTTTCTGGTTCTTTTTTATTTCCGTCCCCATTTTCAACAATATTTAACTCTAATTCAAAAGAAAAAATACTGCCTTTTCCAGGAGAACTTTCTACTTTCAATTTGCTACCCATCATCTCAACTAATTGGCAACTAATTGGCAGCCCTAGTCCTGTTCCTTCTGTCTGGCGTACTGAAGAATTGACTTGTTCAAAGGGTAGAAATATTTTTTCTAATTCCTCTTTTTTAATACCAATTCCTGTATCTTCTACTTGAAAAGAAATTTTAGCTTTCAGAGGTTGATTGTTTGCAATTTCCGATGAAAAAGATTGCTCATTTTCCAGTTTTTTTACCTTAAAAGTTACACCTCCTGTTTCCGTAAACTTCACAGCATTTCCCAGTAAATTTATAAGAATTTGCCGCAATCTTTTTTCGTCGGCGCAGACGTAGGTGGGAAGTTTATTAAGTGGTTTGTAAATTAAAGATATTTTCTTTTGTTGGGCTCGAACTTGACAAATTTCCGATATACCTTGGAGAAAGTCAGAAAAGTGAAACTCGCTAAGGTAGAGTTCCATTTTCCCGGCTTCAATTTTAGAGAGGTCTAAAATATCATTAATGAGTGTTAAAAGATGTTCTCCACACTGGTGAATGATATTAATACCAGAATTTTGCTGGCGGGTTAAATTTTGGTCTCGTTTAAGAATTTGGGTATAACCTAAAATACCGTTAAGTGGTGTGCGAAGTTCGTGGCTCATGTTGGCAAGAAATTGACTCTTGGCGCGGTTGGCTGCTTCGGCTGCTTGTTCTGCTTTCTGCCGGTCTTTAATTTCTACTTCCAGTCGGGTATTTTTGGCTTCTAATTCTTCAGTTCTTTCTTTTACTTTGATTTCTAAAGTGTGATAAAGATTGGCATTTTCTAAGGCAATTGCAGCCTGTGCTGAAAGCATCCGTAATATTTCTACTCGCTTCTGTGTAAAAGCACCAATCGTTAGGTTATTTTCTAGGTAAAGAATAGCTGTCAGTTTTCCTTGGTAAAGGATCGGCGTACATAATATCGACAGTGGTTTTTCTTGAATAATATAAGAGTCTTTGTTAAATATTTCCTCTTGACTGGCATCGTTTAAAATTACATCTTTCTGAGTTCTGGCAACATAATTTAATACTAATAGGGGTACATCTAGGTTCGTTGAGACTGGTAAAGATTCAAGCACTCGAACCGAGTCTTTATTCCCTGCTGCTTCGATGATAAATTGTCCTTCTTTTACGAAAATTAGGGAGCCTTTTTCAGCCCCGGCATTTTCAATTAAAATCCTCATTAATTTATCGAGCAAGTTAGCAAAAATAATTTCGCTAGAAATTGTCTGTGATGCTTTCATTACTGTTGCCAAGTCCAGAAAATCAGAGATTCCTGAACCTGTAGAAGTAATAGTTCCCTGGAGAGTATCGACTATTGTTTCATTTGTTTTTTCGCTAAATTTTTGATTAAGAACAGCCGCCAGTAATTGCGGGTATTTTTCTTCTAAATCGTCAACTTTAGCTTTCGCACCCCAGCGAATATAGCCATAGTAAGCATCCGTCATATAAGTCTTAGCAATCTTCTCTCTGCCAAGGAATAGCTGAAACTCTGCCGCCAATTCATTCGCTAAAGCTTCTTCTTGAATATATCCCTGCTCTGCGGCTCCTTTAATTGCTCGTTCGTAATAATCAATTGCTTTTTCATTCTGCCCCAAAATCCGCGCTTTTTCTGCTACAACCAAGTCATACTTATGCTGGTAATTCATCGGCGCAAGGAAAGCCCATTGATCCATTCTTTCTTGATTCTTATCCACAATATTCAAGTATTGTTCTCGATCTCGCTCTGAAACATTGGGATATTGAGCTAAAACTGCAAGAGAATAGTAGAAATTGTGTTCCACATCTAGCATCAAACCACGCACGCCATTTACATACTTTTCTGCTAAAGCGGCATTGACAATAGACCGTTCGTAATCTTTAAACAAATAAAATCGCATCGCTTTGGCCAGATGAATTAAAAAAATAAACAACTGATTATTTGCGGCAAGCGACCATTGCAAAATTTCTTCTTCATTCAGGATTTCGCCATTACTGAGGCGGTATTGTTCCGGGGATGCGTCGAGTAAATTTAATGTTATTATTCGCAACGACTTGAGGTAAGGAATGTGCAAATATTGTTTCAATTTCAGCATTGAATCGAGGTGTTGCGCTTGCTTCTGATTTACAAAGTCCAGCGGTTCCCCAATAAAAAATATGTGGTGACAGTAGTATAAAGAGTTATAGCCACTCCACTCTATATCTCCGTTTTCCAGCCCGACTTGAGTCGCCTCCAACATAGGGGCTACGCTTTCCCTAGCGTGTTCTTTCCAGTGTCTGACATGAGCATTGAATAAAACGTAAACTTTACCGACCATTGATCGAGCGTCAAATAGATCTAACAGCTTCACTGCTAGTTTTCCAAATCGATATCCAGTCTCAACGCCTGCGGGTGTCCCACAAAGTATCAAAGCATAAACCGCATACCCGCCAGCGGCGATCGCAGAATTACCGTGTTGGCTACTGAGCGTGACCATTGTAAATGAAAATTTCGGCAACAAGTTAGGATTTACAAGATAAGCAGCCGGACCGGCAACCATTAAGATCCGCATCGCCGCCAGCAACTCTGGAGCAGTCATTTCTGGCAGATTTGCTAATTCCTCAATATCCGTCTCTCCAGGCGGTTCCTGAGCGAGGGGTATGCCCAGCATATTTAAAACTTGCAGGGCAATATCTACTGTGGCTTGTAGCTTGCTTTGCAGGGAACAAAACAGTATTTGCAGTTCATGAACTTTGACGCGATCAAGAACAGTTTTTGCGTGTTCTAGCACTATTTCAGAAAGTGTTTCTGCCCGCTCGATGTTGATGTTTAGGTATTCCGCCGCCGCTGCTTCTACATACAAGTTCAGAGTCAAATCGTACTGGGTTTCCCAGCTATTTTTTTCTAGGAGTCCTAGCCCCACGGTTAAATACTTAACAGCAGTTTCATAAGCCGTTGCTGCTTTGGCTTTCTGTCCGGCGATAAGATTGAGCGTTGCAAGTTCATCTTTCTCCGAAATAGTGGTCAGTAAGTCAGTACCATAATTGAGTTGGTTAACTAACGCAAAAATATTTTCTTTTCGTTCTTCTGGTGTGGTTTTTTGGAGTAGCAATTGACCGATTTTTAAATGCGTCTGTTTCTTCTGGTCATCGGGAATCAAAGAATAGGCAGCTTGCTGTACTCGGTCATGTAAAAACTTGTAGTCAACTTTGACATCTGTTAAGGTAAAACCTCCCGATTGTTCCTGAACAAATGCCAGTGGAATTTTATACTCATTACTTAAAGGCAAAATCAACCCAGCCTGAAGTGCTGACCACAATTCTGTAGCGGTAATTAAGGAAGATTCTTGATTGACAACGCTTAATACTTCTAAGTTAAATGTGTTGCCAATACAAGCCGCTAGCTTTAAAACTTTTTGCGTTTCTTCAGACAATTTAAGAATATTTCTAGCGATTAATTCTACTACATTTAAATCGGTAATTCCAATGGCTTGAATTTGCTCGAAATCCCAATGCCACGCCTTAGAATATAACTCATAAATTAATAAGTTTTCTTGGTAAAGGGTTTTCAGTATTTGTGTTAGAAAAAAAGGATTACCCTGAGTTTTGTTGAATAGTAACTCTGCTAAACTTTTTGAGCAAATTGATTCATTTAAAGTATCAGCAATTAATTCTTCTACATGAAATTTTCTTAAGGGGCCCAGTACAATGTTATTTACTGTTGCACCGGCTTGTTGAATTTTCTCTATTGTTTGAATAGTAGGATGGGTCGGAAAAACTTCGTTATCTCTATAGGCACCAATTAATAATAAATACCGACTATCG
>DATNQM010000017.1:0-8722 GCA_036704045.1 Halomicronema sp.
TGGGGGGTTATTTCTGTACTTGATATGATTAAAAACCGCTATAAAAACTGACAAATGCCCATTAATAACGTACAGACCGACTGGTTTAACACATCTTTGGTGGTAATTTTAAACTTTTTGGATTGACAAATCAAACAACTTTGGCTCTCAATCTGCCAGCATGATAGATGTTGTCCAATTTTGGAATAGTAAAAACATTAAGCCGTGCAACCTGTTGATTTTACGACCCTAACAGCGGTGTGTTCTGAGTTGCGTTCTTTGTGGCTACCGGCCCGCTTAGAACAAGTTTATCAGCGAGACCGCTACACCATCTCCATAAGCCTCCGCACCCTCAAAGGACGTGGCTGGCTGGATATTTCCTGGCATCCCCAAGCAGCACGCCTCTGCGCCGGCAACCCACCACCCCGTACCCCGGATACATTTACATTTTCTCAACAACTACGTCACCAACTCGGCGGTTTAGCCCTAGTAGCAATGGAAAGCATTGCCCCTTGGGAGAGGGTTATAGATTTACAGTTTGCCCGTCGGCCCGGAGACCCTATTTTATGGCATTTGTATGTAGAAATTATGGGCAAGCGCAGTAACGTAATTCTTTGTAATCAAGAAAATTTGATTGTTACGGCTGCTCATCAAGTTAATGAACAACAATCAAGTGTAAGGCCAATTTTAACCGGCCAGCCCTACGAACTGCCCCCAGCCCTGACAGATGCCATACCGAGTTTAAACGAGCCGGTGGAACGTTGGAAAGAACGCATTACATTGATTCCGGGGCCGGTAGGCCGGCAGTTGCTCAAAAATTATCGCGGTTTAAGCACATCTTTGGTGCGGGAAATGTGCAGCAGCGCCGGTGTTGATCCAGAAACCCCCAACAACCAGTTAACTGAGGAAAAATGGCAACTATTAGTTTTAGGTTGGGAAAAATGGCTCCAAAGCTTAGAAAAAAAAGAGTTTCAGCCGGTTTTAAGCGAACAAAGTTACTCGGTGTTGGGTTGGGTTGAGGGAAAAATTTTCGCCTCTGTTAATGAATTACTGAATGAATATTACACCGGCCAGTTAAACGTTCAAGAATTCAAACAACTGCGCCACCAGTTAAGTCAAAAATTGAGCAATTTATTGCAAAAACTACTTGTCAAAGCCACCGGCTTTAAACAACGCCTGGAACAAGCCGAAGATGCGGACAAACACCGGCAGGATGCAGACTTGCTGATGGCAAATTTGCAAGCTTGGCAACCAGGAATGAAAGAAATTAGTTTGCCTGATTTTGAAACCGGCACTCCTGTCAAAATTGCCCTCGAACCTGACAAAAATGCCATTCAAAACGCCCAAGCATTGTATCGCCGGCATCAAAAACTCAAACGTGCCCGCAAAGCGGTTGAGCCCCTTTTGGCAGAAGTGCAAGCAGAAATAGATTACCTCGAACAAGTTGACTCGGCTTTGGCTGCGATTGAAAGTTACCGAGAAGCAGCGGATCTCACAGCCCTTGAAGAAATAAAAGATGAGTTAATTTCGGGGCGTTATGTTGAAGATACTCAATACCGTTCGCCAACTCAAGCTCAAGGGGCTGATTTTTATCGCTATCAAAGTCCGGGGGGCTTTGAGTTACTTATTGGCCGAAATAATCGCCAAAATGACCAACTTAGTTTTCGTCTTGCCGGCGATTATGATTTGTGGTTTCATACTCAAGAGATTGCCGGTTCTCATACCTTGCTGCGTGTGACTCCGGGGGCTGTTGCAGACGAAGTTGATTTGCAGTTTGCCGCAGATATGACTGCTTATTATAGTAAGGGCCGGTTAAGCGAACAAGTGCCGGTGGTCTATACCGAACCTAAATTTGTGTATAAACCGAAAGGAGCTAAACCAGGTATGGTGGTTTACAAACACGAGCGAATTCTTTGGGGCCGCCCTCAGCAAGGGTTTCAGCACCTGACGCAATTTGCCGAAAAAAAATAATCAACTTTTGTAACAAAATATTCGTGTCTTCGGTTACAATATAGTTATGTGAAGAATTAACAGAAAAATCCGCTGCTCGCTTGGGAACGCGCAGTTTAGGTTATTCTCCTGTTAAGACGACGACAACGTAATTAGAAGAAAAAATATTAAGGGGCCAGCTTATTTAGTTAGCTGGCCATTTTGTATTTGGGGGTAATAAATGTTGTGATTTTTAACTAAAGTAATTTGTGTTTTTTTATTGTCTCCATTAAATGTAACTGTAATCAACGGTGGGGCCATCACTCCAAGGATAGATTTGTTGACACTATTTGCTAAGGTTCGTCTGTGCGGGTACCAAAGGGGTTGTCACCGATACCCAATTGATTTTTAGTTCTTTTTAGTTGTTTCCAGAGTTCCTTAATTTCCAGATAAGCTTCTTCGGGAGAAAGTTTACCATTAGTTTCTAAATTGGCGAGGTAGCTGACTCGCTGGGCAAATTCTTGTAAGTTGGCATTAAAGACGAGGTTTTCTGGTTTAACCGATCCGTAATACCGGCTGCGAGGATATAAAAATTTTACTTGATCAGCCATGATGCGCTCCAATGTTTATATAACTTTTTTTTGTTACTGTCTAGGATATCCGCTTACAGGAAGTTGAGCGAAACTCTTTTGAGGAGGAAGAAAGAATAGTTAAGAGTTGTTTGACTGGCTATGAAACTACGATTAGAAAATAATATTTATCTTAACGGCTAAGAAAATTATCTAAATCCATCTTTAGAAGCACTTTAATATTAATTTTTTCATAGGTTTGTAATATCTAGGCATTGGGAGAATAAAACCATTATAGCTCTTCTATTTGAGGGGGACAATAGAATAAAAGCTATTTTTTTAAAACTTGGATTGCTTTTTGAAATTTTGTAGAAAAAATCCGCCAGGAAAGGAAGCATTTTTTGAGGATGGTTTTTGGTTTTTTGGTGTCATAAATTCATGGGGGTTTAAAAACTTAAGATAATAGCCAGTATTGTTTGAGGGCAAGGATCGCTGGATGTTGAGGGTTGTACTGAAGGATGCCGGTGGGAGTTAGGACTGTGTGGATAGGAATAAGTTCGATGACGCTGTTTGTGTAGGCAAGTGTTTCAAATTCGCCGACAAGGGATGGTGTCCAGAGTTGAGTGTTTGGGGGCATTTTTAGCCAATTGAGGAGTTGTTGTTTGGCTACTCCGGGGAGGATGCCAACGCTGTCTGGTGGGGTGTACCATTGGCCGTTTTTCCATCCCCACAGGTTGCCGGTGCTGGTTTCTAGCCAGTTACCTTGTGTGTCGGTGAGGATGGCTTCACTGGCTTGATTTTTTTTGGCTGTTTGTAAGGCTAACCAGGCGGGAAGGTAGTTGCCGGTTTTGTGGTTTGGTAGGGGCCGGCTGTGGTTGGGGTTTTGGCTTAACCATGCGGTGATGCCTTTTGTGGCAAGGTTTTGGAGGTCTGGGGGTATTTGCCGGCCGATGATCAGTTCTCTTCCGTCGCCAAAAATGGTGATTCTTAAAACTGGCCAGTGGGGGATGAGGGTTTTTATTCCTGTTTCTATTTGTTGCCAGTCAGGTTGGGGCCAGTCTAGGTTTTGTAGGCTTGTTTGTAGACGTTTTTGGTGGTTTTTCCAGTGAGTGAGGGGGTGGTGTAGGTTGTTTTGATATATTCGCATTGTGGTAAAAATTGTTGCTCCATAAAGTAGGGCTGGATCGTTAATAGAAATTTCTAAGTTTGGGGTTGTGTAGAGTTGGCCGGTGTACCAATACATGATTTTTAAGTTACAGATGAATGGTAATTATTATGGATGATGATATGGGGGATTTGAGGTATAATTTTAGGGTTTATTAATATTTGGGGTTTTTATGCAGCGTTTACGAACAGATTTAAAAGATAGGGAGGAAATTTCAGAATATTTACAAGCGGAGTTTCCTTTTTTGGAAGAGCCTGGTATTCTTTCTACTTTTTGTGGGGGAAGAAATGCTGGTTTGAGGCGGTTGGAAATGTTTAAGATTCAGCAGTATGGCAAGGAACGTAATTTTTTAAATGGGGAGGTAAGTTGTCTTTCTCCCTATGTAAGTCGGGGTTGTTTGGAGTTAGAAGAGTTGCGTCAGTGGGCTTTGAAATATCCATTTTCTAAGTCTGTGGAAAGTTTTGTTTCTGAGTTGGCTTGGCGGGCTTTTTTTCATTTGGTTTATGATGAGGAGGGAGAGAGAGTTTTAAATAATTTGGAAATGCCAAAAGTTTCTTTGGATAAGCATGAAAGGGTAATGCCAGAGGATATTGTGCGTGGAGAAACTGGTTTACCTTCGATGGATACTTTTATTAGAATGTTGAAGGAAACTGGGTATTTACATAATCATGCTCGGATGTATTTGGCGAGTTATGTTGTTCATTTTCGTAAGGTTTATTGGCGGGCCGGTGCTGATTGGATGTATGGGCTGTTGATTGATGGAGATTTTGCGAGTAATCATTTATCTTGGCAGTGGGTGGCTTCAACTTTTTCTAATAAGCCTTATTATTTTAATCGGGAAAATTTAGAGCGTTATGCGGGGCCGGTTTTACCTGGTGACCCCCGAAAAAATGATCCGTTTAATTTTTCCTATGAGGAGTTGGCTGAGCGTTTGTTTGGGGGTGAATTTCAGCCCGAACCTCGACGAAGTTCTGGTAACTATTAAGATTTTTGAGGTAATTATTTAAGATGACTGCGTTAATTTGGTTTAATGAAGATGGCTTAAATTATGACCATCAAATGGTCAAAGATTATGAGGATAGTCGCTGTGTTTATGTTTTTGATGTGGGGTATTTAGAAAATTGGAAAATTGGGAAACATAGGGTTCAGTTTATTTATGAGTCGCTGCTGGAAATTAAGAATATTGAGATTTATAAGGGTGAGACTGTGGGTATTTTGCGGGAGTTAATTGAGGGTGATAAAGTAACAGAAGTTGTGACAACAGAAACGCCAAATCATATTATTAAAGAATGGCAAAATGAGGTAAGTAAGTATGTGAATTTGGTGGTTTATCCAGAGGTTTACCCTGTTAAAGATAACACCTCCCCACGCCGATTTGCTCGTTATTGGAAAAAGCATAATCGGGCTTGGTTAATGCCTTAAAAAATTAAGTTTGGGGTAAGAACAAAATCAGAATAGGTAAAATTGAACATCCAAATATTTAAAATAGTATATGGGGGGTGATCGTTTTTGGGATAAAGGTGGGAATACTTAGTTAAGATTTAGCTGTAAAGCTATTTTAAACAAATAGAAAAAGAACAAAAATTAACTATGACTTCTGTCGGAAAAGAAAAAGAATACGAAATCACTCGCCGCAAGCAAATTGAACGCAAACAAAAGCTTTTTGCGGCGGTATCACTTGTGGGTTTTGGTGGTTCTATGGTGTTTGGAATGGCACAACTTTTCACAAATGTTGAACAAACACAAAATGCCGGTTCAAATGTCAAACCAGCAACAGAAGAATCGCCGCTTACAGCCGAGGCGCGGGGTTATGAGTTGGTTTTACAAAGAGAGCCAAATAATCAAGCTGCACTAGAAGGATTAGTGAATGTTCTATTGAAAATGAATCAACCTCAAAAAGCTTTGTTATACTTGGAAAAACTAATTGAGCTTAATCCTAGTAGGCAAGATTATAAAACATTGCGAGAACAATTAAATACACAGATGCCTCCAAGCAAAAGTGAAACTAAATAATTTCGTAGAAAATATCATTGATAGTTTAGAGTAATATGGATCAATCAATAAACGCTGAAAAGCTCAAAGAATTAAAAGAAAAATACAACTTAGATGCTGTTAGAGTTGATTTAGGATGTGGGCCCTTCAAACCTGCTAATTATATTGGGGTAGATATTCACCCAGCTTTAGGAGTTGATATTGTTGCCGACTTAACCCAGAGTTTTCCTTTTCCTGATAACAGCATTGATGAATTGCGAGCCCATGATGTCATTGAACACTTGCCTGATCGGCTACAGACAATGAATGAAATATGGAGAGTTTGTAAGAGCGGTGCAACTGTTGATATTCTTGTGCCTTCTACTGACGGTAGAGGCGCATTTCAAGATCCTACTCATGTAAGTTTTTGGAACATAAATTCATTTTTATACTATTGTATTGATTTTCCAGGATACTATCAGCTTTGTCAAAGATATGGATTTAAAGGTGCTTTTAAAGTTTTAACTTTAGAACAGCAAGACTCTGGCAATATGGTAATTCATGTAGTTGCTAAATTGCTAGTTGTTAAGGGAGAATTACAGGGCAATGAAAAAGCAAACAATTTATCACAAGTTGAGAATATTTTATCGAGGAGTTTGAGGGAAAATGAGCAATTAAAGCAAGCCTCCATAGAAGAATATCCATTAATTGTAGAAAAACTCCGTCAAACTCGAAAAGAACTTGCTTATCAATACCTAAATATAGAGCCAAATCAAATCAAAGAACATTATTTAGGTGAGTTGGGTAAAGCACATCAATTATTTGTAAATCATGTTCTAAAAATAGAAACTCTCAACCCGGAAGAGGAAAAATTTATTGAGGAACTAGAAGCAAAACTTGTTAATAATCAAGTAAAAGCATCTTACACCCTTAACTATCTTTTAGCATTGATGCTCTACCGGCATCCCCATGAGTTTCCTGTGTTAGTAAACTTATCGGATATTCCTCAATGGTTTTTTAAAGACTACTTAAGATTCATCCTACAACCTCCCGCGTATTTTCAACACATAGGAGAGGCGGATAATTATTGCCGGTATATGCACCAATGTATTGACACTTTGCACACCAGCATTTTCAATAATAAAAAATCTCAATCAGGGCAAAATCTAGCCCTGGCTTTTTTAGAAACAGCCAACTTTATAGGGCTATATTTTAACGAAGTAAATCTCAGAGAAATCTATACAAAACGGGCAGAGATAATTAATGAATTTATGTCAGGAGAGATAGGCGAATCTTTGGCAGAATTTACAGCAGTATCTCCGCACAAAAAAATTAGATTAGGAATTTTAGCAGCGAATTTTGGCAGTAGTGCAGAAACCTTTGCTTCTTTGCCGGTTTACGAATATCTCAGCCGCGATTTTGAAGTTATTTTGTATTGTTTTGGAAAAACCGGCCACACCATCGAGCAATACTGTCAAAGTTGCGCCAACACTTTTAAAATACTCCCCCATAATTTAGGCGAAGCCTATAGTTTTATTCGCAACGATGACCTCGACATTTTATATATTGCTACCAATATCACCATTGTTGCCAATCCCATCTCTATTTTAGCAGCCCAGCGGCTGGCTAGAATTCAAATTACCAGCGTCGCATCCGTTGTTACTACAGGAATGCCACACATTGATTATTTCATCTCAGGAGAATTAACAGACCCCTCCCCCAATGCCCAAGAACACTACCGAGAAACTCTCCTAAAAGTAACAGGTTCCGCTCAATGTTTTAGTTATGGAGATAAGCCTGATACCGTAACCTTTGAAGTTAATCGAGACCAATTAGCAATTTCTCAAGAAAGCATTGTATTCATCTCCGGTGCTAACTTTTTTAAAATCATCCCGGAACTAATAGAAACGTGGGCAAAAATTATCCATGCTGTTCCCCAATCTATTTTAGTGCTTTTGCCATTTGGCCCCCATTGGGCAGCAGACTATCCCAAACAAGCTTTTATTCATCACCTGCATTCTAAATTTGCCAAATATGATGTCTCTCCAGACCGGCTTATGGTATTAGATCCCCAGCCCATCCCGAATCGAAAAGACATCAAACAATTTATGAAAATAGCAGATATATATCTTGATTCTTTTCCCTTTGCCGGTAGCACTTCTCTCATCGAACCTTTAGAAGTTGGCTTGCCGATGATTTGCCAAAAAGGAACCTATTTTCGTAGTGCAATGGGAGGTGCAATTCTTGAAGAATTAGGCATTTCTGAATTAGTTACTAATAGTGAAGATGCTTATATTGAGTTAGCTGTATCCTTAGCAAATAACCCCAATCTACGGAAACAAAAAAAATCAGAAATTTTGCAAAAAATGGCAGAAGATTCACCATTTTTAAATAGCCGTTCCTACGCATTAAAGCTAGAAGAGTTGTTCAAAAAGAACCTTAATGACTATCAAAATAATGCGCTCAAAAAAGAATTTCGCTTAAACGAAACCAACCTGATTTTATTTCCCGATTGGACACAAATGGAAGAGGTTTTATCTCAACAATTAACTAATGTTTTTAAAAGGCTTTTCCAACATCCAGACAAAAGCAAAATAACTTTATTAATCGACACCGGCCACGTTTTAGAAGAAACAGCGGATATGATAGTTTCTAGCGTAGTAATGAGCCTGTTAATTGAGGAAAATATTGAGGAAAATATAGATGCGGACAGCGGCCTAGAAATTTCCTTGATTGGAGAACTAGCTAACACTCAATGGCAAGCCTTAAAGCCGCACATTCATGCCCGCATTTCCTTACCCAATGAAAACAGCCAAAGCAAGGCTTATTTTAAGCTAAAAAATCTGCCAATTTTTGATATATAAGGAATTTTTTAATCCTCATGAAATACAAAGAATTTATTCAGCAATTACCAGAACTTTATCAAAATTGGGGTCAGCCTACCGTCAGCCCAAAAAATGAAAAATTTAAGACAATATTAAACGAAATTGAAGGGCTGACAAACCCGAATATTATGCAGCTTTTAAACTGGGCTGTAGAATGTTTGGAAGAAAACGAAGTGTACTGCGAAATAGGCTGTTTTCAAGGTGGAAACTTAATCGCCGCTTTA